>CAWEJA010000006.1:0-184129 GCA_963809295.1 Terriglobia bacterium
CGAGCGACTGGCACGAGCACCGACGAAACTCTTCATCACGGCAACCAATGTCCGCACCGGCCGCGGCCACGTGTTCAAGAACGACGCTGTTACGCCGGACGTTCTGCTCGCCTCCTCCGCCTGTCTGCCCACCATGTTTCAGGCTGTAGAGATTGACGGCGAGCCCTACTGGGACGGAGGCTATTCTGGCAATCCCACGATCACGCCTCTTATTCGGGAGTGCAAGTCACAAGATACCATTCTCGTTCAGATCAATCCGGTTGAACGCGAGAGTTCGCCGCGCTCCGCCTCAGAGATTCTCAACCGACTGAATGAAGTGTCCTTTAACGCGGTTCTGCTGAAGGAGCTGCGCATGATGGCCTTGCTTCGGCAGGTCTCCGATCCGGGCAACAGCGAGGGCGCACAATGGGCCGGCATGCGCATCCACCGCATTGCAAGCGAGATACTGACTGAGCTCGGCGCTTCCTCCAAGCTCAACGCGGAATGGGAATTCTTCTTCTCCTTGCTCCGCGATGAGGGGCGAAGGTCGGCGCAAGTCTTTTTGGAGAGCCATGCATTGGATCTCGGACGCCGCTCTACTTTGGATATTGATGTCTTGTTAGAACAGATCTGACGAATGGCTGCTCGGCGTGCTTGTTACCCTGCTGCCAAAGAACGGAGAACATTCGAACGCGAGGTCAAAAAGGAGAAGACAATGGAACGGAAGATAGTGGAACGTCGGACGGTTCTTAAGGGGGGCGCAGCTGCTGTCGGTATGTTGGGGAGCGGCGCGTCCGCTTCGATGGTGGCGGGCGTACAACGGGCATCCGCCGATACGCCGCCATCGTCAGTTCCGGATCAAATTCTAGCTGCGTTTCAACGTTTCCGCGAAACCATTCCAGCAAACTTCGATCATGAGTATGTCGAGAAGGCGGTCAGACCGTTTTTCCTGACGAGTTTCTATGAGGGCGAGCGTCCGATGCTGCCCGTGATCGACGTCACCTTCAGCAAGGAAAACGCACTACCCTTCGACCTATGGGGACTTATTACCCGGGACTGGCGACCGACTCCTGAAGACGGAGTTACGGTCTTTTTGCAGGGTCTTGAGAAACGTGGCCCCAATAATCTCCGTAAGAGGATTTACTTCTCGGGGGTGACGCCGGACCTTTACAAGCCAATGTATGGCCCGAAGGTCGTCGCATTCTTCGACAAGCTAATGGACAAGCAATTCGCCAACAAGCCGTTCATGCGGCATTACCTCGATTATTATTTCGACCTCTATTGGGACCTTCACCTTGGAGTGACCGGGGACGCCGTTCCCTTCGAGGTACGGCAGATTGGTGAAGCATTCAACACGGTTCTTGCGTACAGGAATCCTCTGCTGCCCATTACGTATGATAACTACATGATAGTTCGTGAACGCCTCGAGTTTCTGAAATCATGGATCGATGATCGACTTACCGACATTGAAAGTGGCAGGACCAGAATCCCGAAAAGACGATGGCTTGGTATTGGTTGAAGAACGCAGGTGACGGCCATCACTTTGCGAAGAAAGACGTGGTGTTCGAGTGTTTCCACAATTTTGTGGCGCTCAGCCAATGGGGCAACTCGATCTTCGGGATTATGTCGCGTTTGTCCGAAGATGGTGGCGATCCGACCGTGCGAGCATCGTTTCAGACGACGATGAGCGGAAATTTCGATAACGCCAACGGCGCTCCCTTCTCACCACTTGAATTGTTCGTCATGGAGCTATTCCGCGTCATATCGCCAAACGGCGGGAGCATCTCGGCTATCCAGGATGCCAGGACAAGCGCCTATGGCGCATCTCCGCAGCAAAGGTTTGGCTTTCCCGTGGAACGCCATAGCTACATCAGCACACCTCACACAAGTACCAGCCTGGACCCGGTCCACTGGAAGGACCCGAATGCGTTCGATCCATCAAGGTATCTTGGCGTTCCCACCAGCGCCCAGATTAATGAAGATAAATGCCAGCAGATCGGCCTAGCGCGATGCCCATTTGAGATCACAAATTTCGAGGTCAAGGATGGGCGCAAGGCAAACATGACGAATAGTGGTTTTGGGACGGTTTTCGGTGTTGTCGACGGGAAGAGCATGCCGGTTTGTGACTATGCCGGCTTCGCACCATTCGGCTTCGGATACCGCCGGTGTCCAGGCGAGCAGTTGACGATTCAGGTCTTCGAAGATTTCCTCCGCAAGGTCTGGCGCGACAAGATCGTCTTCCGCAAACTTAATCTAGCCAATTCAGGCCGGGTGCCGGTCGGACCCAACGCTGTGGTCGAAGACGATCTTGGATTCACCAGATCGGCCTAACCCGGAAGACATTTGCTCAGGCTGAGTTCTTCTCAGTTTGACCCATCTCCGACGTCGCAGCCCGATGAAAGGGTCCCCTATTCGGCGACCGGCTTACCCACATCTGCTTCGTACGGATCCTCCGACGCCACGACGGTCTTGCTTTTCGTACCTGGCATGATCTCGAAGCGGGGGTCGAACTCGACCATGGTCGAAGCGAGTTGCTTCAAAATGCTCGCGTCGCCCTCCACTTTTGCGGTTCGGTCCGCAATCTGGGCTTCGAGCGTTTTCGCGCCCATCATCGTCTGCTCGAGGTCGGTGCGATTGATCGTGAGGGTCAAGTTGGGTTTCTCGGCCTGGAAACCCTTGATGTTCGTGAGCGTGGCGTTCTCAAGCTCGACGATGAATTTCTCACCATTGTCCGGCGTGACGAGGTTCATCGTGGACCGCATGCCTTCGGCCTTGCGACTGTCCATGCGGATTCCTAGGAAGTTGAGGAACAATTCGGTCGACATTGCCCGAACCACATCAGGGCTGCTTGAATTGGCGGTTTTCCCTTGCGGGATTCCGGTTCGCAGTTCGTACGCCGCCGCGAGGTAGCTGTTTCTGAGACCCGGGTTTTCCTGCTGGTACCCGAGTTGCTCAAAAATGTCCGCCAGCAGGTCCTTGGCAGCTTGATCCTGCGGTTGGGCCTGAACCAGCTTATTCACGATCTCCGAGGCGAAAAGGTATTTCCCCTCGTAATACAGTTGCTGACCCTGCGCCATGATTTTCTCGGTGCCGCCCATCATGTCGACATAGAGAGGCGCAGAGTTGCGCGGCGACAACGGGACGAGAGTGGTCGGGTTGCAATCCCAAAAGCCGAGATAACGCTGGACGACGCCACGGCTGTTGTGTTGGGGAGAGCCGTGATAGCCGCGGCAGAACCACTTGCTCTGCAATCCCTTCGGAACCTCATAGACATTGTGAATCTCGTTAATGGTCACGCCCTGATTAGCGAGATGCAGTACCTGGTTGTTCATGTGCGCGTACAGATCGCGCTGGCCGCGAAGAACTTCCTGAATCCGGTCGTTGCCCCAGCGTGGCCAATGATGGGAAGCGAACATCACCTGGGCCTCCAGGCCGAAGCGAAACAACGCTTCTCCGATGTACTTCGACCAATTCAGCGGATCGCGCACCAAAGTACCGCGTAAGGTGTAAATATTGTGGAGCGTTGAGGTGACGTTTTCGGCCATCCAAAGCGCCATCATGTCAGGAATGTAGGTGTTCATCTCCCGAGGCGCTTCTGTATTCGGCGTGTTCTGAAAGATCATCCTGACGCCGTCGACTTCAAATTCCTCGATAGGCTTTTCGACATAGCGGGTGGGCGCAATGAGACCCGTCGCACCTGCCGATACGGCCTGCCCGAGACCCTGGCCGACATAGCCGTGCGGGCTTGCTGGCAGCAGCAGGCCGTATTGATAAAACAATCGGCGGTTCATCGCATTGCCGGCATAGACATTCTCGGCAACCGTAAAGTTCATGAAGTCGACAGGAGCAATAACTGGGACCTTCCCGGACCTCACGTCTGCTTCGTCGACAATGCCGCGCACACCGCCCCAGTGGTCACCATGCGTGTGGGAATAGATAACCGCCGAAACAGGCAGACCCTGACCTACGTGCTGCTGGAACAATTTCCAGGCCGAGCGAGCAGTTTCCTTGCTGACAAGGGGATCGAAGACGATCCAGCCAGTCTTGCCACGAACGAAGGAGATGTCGGACAGATCAAAGCCGCGCACCTGATAGATGCCCGGGACCACTTCGTAGAGTCCGTAATTGTTGTTCAATTTGGACTGGCGCAGCAGCGAGGGGTGAATGCTGTCGAAGTCCTCTTGCTTGTCGAGAAATTGAAACCGCTCCATGTCCCAGGCAACATGACCAGCATCGGCCATGATCTTGAGGTCGTTCATGGGAGCGATGAGGCCCCGTTTCTGCTCCTCGAGATCTCTTGTGTCGGCAAACGGCAGGCCGGTGCGAGCCTGTTTGAGAGCGTCGAGTGTGTATTTCGAAGGCGCCTTGCCCTTGGGGTGAAAATGTCCCTTCAATGGGGTTGGCGCTTGAGATGGCGTCTGAGCGTTTGCCGGGCTGTCATCGAGGATCAGTTGTCCGGCCACTGCAAAGGCCGTTCCCACCGCGGGTAGAGTTTGGATGAACTCGCGTCGTGTCGACATTGTTTCCTCCAAATTTGTTGTCTCTGAAACGAGCAGATTGCCGAAATGCACTACTGACCCTAACCGCGAGCCCCTTGTTTGTATGGATCAAGGGGATACAGCGGCACGCTCGTTTGTGCAGGCTGCTGGGCTGAGAAGCGCAGCGACATGCGAAGCAGCGGCGACCGGGTCGGCCGCTGGGAGTCACGTGTCCTTGGGATCGGATCGTAGATCGGCTGCAGTTCAGGGTCTTCAACAACGGACAGGTACGCGGGCCAGCCCCACATGGCGATGCAAGCGCCTGATTTGCCAGCGTGGAACCCAACCCCGCGCGCATACGCGGTGAGTACCATGCGCCCGCTCAACCAAGCTCAGCGTCGCGTTGGCTTCTATTAAAGTGGCCGCTCCATGGCTGAGCGGCGCCGCGCCGCTGACGTTTGCGATAAAGGCGAGTGCGAACGCGGCGCCAAAGATCGCCAATTGATTCAACCTCGTCATTCCCACATCCTCCCTTGTTTCTGAACCACACAAAGCCTTTGCCTCGAACGAGATAGCGATCACGACGGTGCCGACTTTCGCGAGCGAAGTTGTGATCTAGATCAATGCCTTTAATGAGCCCGCCGATTTACCGGACATGCAGCCAACTAAAAATTCGAGGCAACCTGAAGACCGCCGGAACCCTTGGCCTGACTATTCCGCCTGGCGTGCTCTCGATCGTCGACGAGGCGATCCGAATAAACGGCGGATTTCCCGTTTTGGCAGATAGTGTTGCAAAAGTCGTTTTGCAGGAGATGTCAAAAATTCTGAGGGCCGCAGGCGCGGTTTTCGTGTAGATGATCTGAGGGACCTCATCGCCTCACGCCAAATTCATAGGCGACTTCGGTAGCGCGACTGAGGCTATGCGAATCATCGATCTCTTTGCGCTTCAGGTTTTCGCCAAAAATTCGGACCGTTGCAACTTTCGACTTTTGCAACACTATCTGCCAAAACCGGAAGTCGCTATCACTCGATAAGGTACTTAAACAGATGACGCTCGCCCACTCGGGAACTTTCTAATCGATTGAGACAATTCGAACGATGCGGCTGTCAATGCTTCGCGGACCGCGGCGTGCTTTTTTCGGGCTTCCGGGTTGTTATGTGAATCAATGATATGGGCGATCGCATCGAATTGCTTTGAAAGCTTTTTTATTGCGCGCTCCAGTTCAGCGCTCATCGCCAAGAAGTTCGCCTCAGCGAATTCCCCACATTTGTTGAGTTGGCGGACTTTCTGATTTGTATATCTCCAAACAACCAAACTACGTTGCACATGCTGCACCCGCTTTCGAGTTATCGGAAATCGCCCTATGACAAAGCTCGGCTCGGTTTCGAGCCAAGCTTTGTTGTCAGGCCGACCTGACGGAGTTGAGGAACTTTGTTACTTCCGACTTCAGCCGGCCGGAAGTCGGCCGACAGCGTCTGCGCCGCCGACAGCACCTGCGAAGACGCGGAGCCCGTCTCTGTCGCGCCACGCTGCACGTCGGTGATGTTGGAAGAAACCTTCTGGGTACCATGCGCTGCCTGCTGCACGTTGCGGGAAATTTCCTGTGTCGCCGCGCCCTGTTCCTCCACCGCAGCCGCAATGGTCGATGAGATTTCCGACAGCTTTTCGATCGTACCCGAGATTTCCTTGATGGCGCCAACCTATTCCTGGGTCGCAGCCTGGATGCCCGAAATTTGCTGTCCGATCTCGCCGGTCGCCTTCGCGGTCTGCTCGGCGAGTGCCTTTACCTCGGAGGCGACCACCGCAAAGCCGCGGCCAGCTTCGCCCGCACGTGCAGCTTCGATTGTGGCATTCAGCGCCAGCAAATTGGTCTGGCCGGCGATGGTGTTGATCAGTTCGACCACGTCGCCGATGCGGCTCGCGGCCTTCGAAAGTTCGCCGACGCGGTCGGTGGTAGAACGCGCCTGGCCGACGGCATCGCTTGCCATCCTCGCCGATTCTTGCACCTGGCGGCTGATCTCGTTGACCGAGGAGGTCAGCTCTTCCGTCGCCGAAGACACCGACTGCACGTTGGTGGAAGCCTCCTCTGAGGCAGCCGCAACAGTCGTGCTCCTCGCCGACCACGTACTTGCTGAAGCTTCGAGCTGCGACGAGGCCGAGGAAACCGTATTGACGATCTCGCCGATCGCCTGCTCGAAATCGCGGGTGATGTTATCGACCCGGCGGCCGCGTTCGATCTTGGCTTCCGCATCCCTGGCGGCGGCTTCGTCGGCGGCCTGCTTCGCGATCAGCGCCTCCTTGAACACCTGCAGGGCGTCCGCCATCGTGCCAATCTCGGTCTTGTCGCCTCGATGCGGGACTTCGGCGGCGAGATCGCCTTCTCCAAGAGCCTGCATCGGCCTTACGATCGACGCGATCCCCGTCGAGACATTGCGCACAACATAAAAGCTAATTCCAGCACCAGCTAAAACGGCAATCCCGATGATGACTGCAAGCATGGTCAGTGCCGATGAATATGTCTCGGCTGCAATCCTAGTTTCGTTCTCAGCGCCTTTGTTGTTAAGCTCGATGTCTTTTTTCAGGATGGCATCGGATTTATTACCTAACTCGATAGCATGCTTGTTGAGCTCAAGCGCCTCACGCGGGAGATGTCCAGCTTCCTTATGGACAACAGCATAATTTTTGCCGCGATATCCTTATAAGCTTGCCAGCGCTTTGACCAATCGTCGTACAGCGCGCGCTCCTCCGGCGAACTAATCATCGCTTCGTAGGTCTTTCGGATCATAAGATTATCCTCGGCAACCCGGCCCAGCGTTTTTTCGACCGCCTCTTTGTCCTCGACCGTCTCGGCCAGCAAATGAGCGCGGAGCGTGGCGCGGTAGGTAATGGTGCCAGCATGAGCAGCTCCCGCCGAGTGTTCTTATGCTCGGCAGCCAGTTAGATGTAATCTCGTTAGTGTTGGCGTTCATCCCCCGCATATTCTGGACGGCGAGAAGTCCTACGCCAACCAAAGCGAGGAGCAACGTTGAGACAACAGAAATGATTTTCGCACGAACCGAGAATTTGCTGAACATTGGAAACCTTGAAGATCGGCGTGCGTACGGGCCGGAAAAGCAAGAACACTGCGTGGATAAGTCGCGGTAAATCTATGGGCCAATGGTTCAGTGATCATTAAATTTGAGCACCGTTAGATTACGGAGGCGCACTCGCTTTGTTTCTTGTGCATTGCAACTGAGCGGGGCGGCAATCAAATGTCGAATTGGTCAATCGCGTCGGATTGACGCCAGGCCCGCTACTTTCGAAATTGCGGCAAAGAAGATGCAGTCAATGATAAAGAAGAAACCGTTGACCGGGATGACGACGATCGGATGGTAGCCCCATTGCAGCGCGACAAGCGCCGCAAGCAGCGTGGTGATCGCCATCAAAAGCGACACCGCGATCTCATAGGCGCCCGCGAGCGCGTCGGATGTGCCGAAGCCGATCACGGCTCCCAAGGTTGCCGCCGCAAGCAGCCAGTTCACAACTGGCACATAGATCTGGCCGATCGTGTGACTAGACGATCGATTCCAAGAAAGTTGTCATATGGGTGGGATTTCAACTGCCGTTTCAAGCTCCTATCTATGCGGTGAAGGGGCTTGGGACGAAGGGAATAGTGATATGGCGGCGTGGCGGCGGGCGATTGAATTGTCGCTCGGAGATTCTGCAATGACGCCTTCGAGCAACGGGGAAGCCGACACACCCCGGTAGACGTGGCCGATCATGGGAACACCGGCAAGATCTCGAAGCGCTTTCCGGGTCAGACGGCTGGAAGCAAGCCGCACGGGAATGACTGCGATCGCTCTCATGGACTGAATAGTTTCGTTTGAAGCGCCCGGGGTTGCAACTGCGATCCGAACGGCAAGTTCCGAAAGCGGGGGCAGTTGCGGAGTTTGACACCCTGCAACCGGGCCTCTTAAAATCACTAGGATAGTCGCAGCGAGCCGAGCCACCCCGTGGCCTCAAGCGCGGGAATGGGCCGTTCCCGTCTCCTCCTCGGTTCGTTTTCCTGAAATGGCGGTGTAGCTCAGGTGGCTAGAGCGAGGGTCTCATAATCCCTAGGTCGTTGGTTCGAGTCCAACCGCCGCCACCAATCTTTTCAATCAGTTGTGAGGCATCGGCCTCTTTGATGTTCCCGGGGTGGTGCTGTTTTGTTGCTGTTTGTTGCAATGCTCTCTCACTGTCCAACTTATCCACACAGTTCACATTGGCTCCCGGGATCAGATGCCCGTAGGTGTCCACCGTAACCTGAATCGACGAATGCCCCATCTGCTCTTTGACGTATGCGAGGGAAGCACCTCCCTGAATCAGAAGACTGCCGAATGTGTGCCTAAGATCGTGAAATCGGATTCGACGCAGGCCCGCATGCTCGATTACCGGCAAAAAGTACCGTTTAACGAGGTTGTCGGGATCCAGAACGGAGCCCTCCGGCGATGGGAAGACAAGCTCATCGACAATGCTCGTCTTCCCCTTAGAAAAGGCCTCCAAGAGTCGGCGGTCACGAATCTCTGCAATTCCTTCTGTAGCTGCCGCGAGAGATCAACCCGTCTCGTCTTCTTACTTTTCGGTGTCGTGAACTGACGGTTCACATAGTTGCTGCGGACGAGGATGTATCGATTCGGGTCGTCCTCGGTTTGGCCAAATTGGATATCGCCAAATGGAAGGGCAACGAGTTCTCCCCTGCGGAGCCCCGCTCTAACGGCGGTCAGGAACAGGCCATAGTAGTCAGGACAGACCTCCTTCGCGGACGATAGGAAAGATTCAGTCTCCTCCTTCGTTAGGGCGGTTGCCTCGAATCGCGGCCTTTCAACCTTTGCAAATCGTCCTAGCCGTGCAGCGGGGTTCTGATCGATAAGCCCCCCAGGCACACCGTTCTTCGCACCCCCCGAGCAACTCAACAACGAGAAGAACCTGATCGACTGGCGTGCCGATCAGTTCGCGCTCGGCGTCGTATTGTCGTTGGCGCATCTCGGCGTGCATCCATACGAAGAGGCAGGCGATGACATGGGGCGCATCAATGGGCGAGTCGCTGGCCGCAAAGGTCCTAGCGCCAAGTTTTCTGCGGACGTGGCGGCGTCACGCCTACCCGTGTTGGAGCAGATGGTCGCGAGCTGGCCAGTAAATCGCGTTCGCCTTCCGGTAACACTGCTCGAAAGCTGGAAGGCCCAGAAAGGGCTAAAGTAGATGCCCGTGTTTCACCAAATCGGCCACGATTCTGAGAACCTGCTTTCTATCCCTGAACTCGACCGCTTTGCTGGAGCGATTCTCAGTCCGCTCAACTACACCTCCGACGAGACGCAGCAACAGATCGCCGACCTAAAGAAGTCAGGAAAGGTCGCGATCCTTGACCCGTACCTTTATCACCCACAGAGCGACAAAGGTCAGCTTCCCAAATGGAGTTACTACCCGAAAGACGTGGATACGGCGGACCTGGGTTCCGAGAAATGGTGGTCGTCTCTGGTGAACGGAGTTGCGAAAGCAGCAGTGGAGATCGGCGCTGATGCCGTGTGCTCGCCTGCGATTGTGCCGAAGGCTTTCACTGATGACTTCTACTCGCACACGATTGAACACGGCAACCAACTTCAGGAGGCGCTCAAAGGCACGAATGTTCAAGCCTTCCAGACTGTCGTGGTGAATCTGCCAGAGCTGACTGATCCGAATCGAGTGATGACCATCGCTTCGATCATCTCGCAGTCTATGACGAAAGATTGCGTGCTGGGGTTCATCAGCAACATTGAGCCACGACGAGAGCTTGCTGACCCGGAGGAGCTGAAGGGAGGCATGCGCCTTATCTCAGCACTGGCCCACGGAGGTCAGCGCGTCACGGTGGCATTCTGTTCGTCAGACATGATTCTGTGAAAGGCGGCCGGTGCGACCAGTTGTGCGACCGGAAAGTTCTTCAACCTTCGGCGTTTCACACTCTCGCGCCTGATTGAGGACTCCAGTGGCGGTGGTGGGCAACTCTCCTATTGGTTCGAGGAGTCGTTGTTAGCGTTCCTTCGACAGTCAGACCTTCTTCGCGTACAGTCACACAGCCTGATTAGTGCCGCGTCGAAGTCCAATCCGTTTTGTGATCAGATACTCGCGACGATCCCGACCAACAAGGCTTGGGTTGCACTCGGATGGCGTCAGTTCCTCTACTGGTTCGCTGATGCCGAACATCGCATCGAGACTGGCGGTGTTTCGCCAGAGGACCTGGTGAAAATCGCAGATGACAACTGGGGCGCAGTCGAGAAGGCCAAGCCGCCGATCTTCATGGAAGAGAGGGCGAACAACGGAGATTGGGTGCGTGAATGGCGTCGTGCATTGGCCGAATTCCCGTATTTCTGAAGTTCCTCGCTCTTTCCGTGCGAGACCGTTGATCTCGTGCGTGCTTCGATGCTCTTGCAATCGGTTCTGTAAACAGAGAATGAATCCAATTCGGTCCTCGCTCGGGCATTTTCGACTAGGGACCGCGTATTGTCACACGAGGTTGCTGTGAGTACCCCATACAAGATCAGCGATTCCACCTCGGTTCGGGGCCTCTGGTTTAGGGATTACCTAGGACGCTCATCAGAGCACACCACTGGCGCACTGGGATTCTCTATTACGTAGTTGTCCTTCAGAGCAATGACTAATGGAATGTCAGTGGGAGTTCCTTCCCTGAGGCCGGCTTCTGAGGGCTTGAGGGTTTCCTCTGCTTTCGCCTCCATCCCGGGATTCGAAATCCCTTGTTTTGAATGCGAGGTGAGCAAACGGTGCGCGACAGAAGACCCAGATCGGAAAACGGCGGCGTAAAAAGAGTCACCCAACTGAAGCATAAGCTTGACACGACTGCTCCGCGCGAGGAGGTTGAAAGCTCGTGAAGTGGATGAGAAATGACCTCTAGCAGTTTCCTTACCACGGCCGCCGCTTCAGCGGGTTCACTCACTTCAGGAGACTAGGATTCCAGCAGCGCTCGTAACTTGTGAGCGTATCTGCGGCTCGACGTGACCACCGTTCCTTCTGCCAGTACGATGTCGTAAACCCCATCGAACATCGGACGAATCTCGCTAATGCAGGCACCGTTCACGATGGCCGATTTCCGCACGCGGATGAAGTGGTGTGGCGCCAGCTTCTCTTCCAGATGTGCCAGGGTTTCCCGCAACAGGTGACTGTCGCTGGCGGTGTGTATGCAGGCATAGTTTCCCGTGGCTTCGATCCACAAAACGTTGGAAACGGGAACAAAGAAAATCCGCTTCTTGTCCTTCACCACAAAGCGTTCCAACGGGCGGAGACTACGGAGGGATTGGAGCAGTGGTTCGAGACCTCGATTTGCTTTCCCGCGCTGTTCGACGACCTGGAGTGCGTGAGCCAGGGCCTTGGCAAATCGCTCCTTATCATACGGTTTCAAGAGATAGTCAACAGCGTGCACTTCGAATGCACGAATGGCGTGCACATCGTGAGCCGTGACGAAGATATAAACGGGAGCGGGGCCGGTCGATGGCTCCACATTTTCGATGACTCCAAAACCATCCAGATCAGGCATCTGCACATCGAGAAAAACGATGTCGGGATGAAGTTCATTGATCTGCTCCACCGCACTTATTCCGTTCGCCGCCTCGCCTACAACTTCAATGTCGTTGTGTTTGGCCAGATAGCGACGGATACCGCGCCGGGCGATCGGTTCGTCATCGACGATGAGGACTCGCGTCTTCATGCGAACTCCGCAGTGGAATGGTGATGATGGCCTCACAGCCTCGACCGTCGCCCCTGGTAAGTTCCAGCGACGACTCGTCCCCGTAGAGCTGTTTCAAGCGTGACTGGACATTGGTGAGTCCGACGCCGAATCGCAGACGCGATCCCGGTGCCGGACCCGGGCCATCATCGCGGACGCGGAGCGAAACTCTGCCATTGTTGCGTTGCGCAGCGATCTCTAGCCGGCCTGCGGCGGAATCGACGCTGATGCCGTGCTTGATGGCATTCTCAACCAGAGGCTGAAGCGCCAGGCTCGGTACATAGATTCCGAGAAGGTCAGGTGGCACGTCCATGTGAACTTTCAACCGATCATGAAAGCGTGTCTGTTCGATCTCCAGATACTTGCCGACGAACTCGAGCTCGCTCTGCAAGGTGATCTCGTTCTCCCGCCGTTCGAGGGCCATGCGCAGCAAGTCGCCGAGGCTGACCAGCAGATGGCTCGCAGCATCGACGTCTTCCTGCATCAGGACTCCAATGGTGTGAAGACTGTTGAACAAAAAGTGCGGATGTAACTGGCTCTTAAGGTTCTCAAGTTCGGCATGGGAGAGCTGCGTCTCCAGTTGCGCCGCTCGAGTCTGGCGCTCCATAGCGGCCTGGTAAAAGTGGATCGACTGATACAGTCCCACAACTAACCAGTACGTAAGCACGCCAGTGAAGCTCATCGACAGAACACTGACTGTGAACGTCGGGAGAAGGCGTGGCGCACCAGGATCGGTTATGCGAAAAAGTAACCGCAGAAGTCCATGGCTCAGAAAGTATTCGGTGACAGATGCCAGGGGAGCCATCATGAACGACGTGATCGTGTGGATCGCTATATGAGATACAAACCTCGGCCCCGTCAACGGGAACCGTTTGGCCAGAGCAATCACAAGCGGTGTGCACGCCGCCCATACGTTCCAGTAGACGAGTTCGATCACACCCACGATCACCCAGCTGACGTGCCCGCCGTGAACCTTCGCCACCACGATCTCCCGCACCGTGAACAACAGTCCTACAATCGTCCACGCACACAGGATCAAAATCCATCTCGTCCGTCCCATATCTGGTGTGGCCTGCAGCAATGGGTGTGTCGACCCCTCCGGCACGGATTATAGCGGAGACTTCGAAGGAGACATCACTGAGGACAGACCGCTTGTCTCACTTCGGACGCCGCATGTCACTTTTCCTGCAAACACTGGTTCTTCGCGGCATATTGTCCGGTGAGCAGGAGCATCGGCAAGCCACACGGCTCGTCATCTCCGACGACCAGCTAACCCAGTATCCACAGGAGTTTGCCATGAGCAAGACCGCAATTACGTCGCCGGAACTCGCGCCGCCGGTCGGCCCGTTTTCCCAGGCGGTCGAAGTCGGTGGTTTCCTCTTCTTCAGCGGACAGGTCGCCCAAGACCCGGCCACCGGCAAGGTGGTCGAGGGGGGCATTGTGGCCGAGACGGAGCGCGTCTTCCAGAACCTCTCGGCGGTTCTCAAGGCGGCCGGCAAGAGTTTCGATGATGTCGTGCGCGCCGGTGTGTTTCTCACGAGCATGAGTGACTTCGCCGCGATGAATGGCATCTACGCAAAGTATTTCAGTCAGCCCTTTCCCGCCCGCACGACGATCGCGGCCGCCGCGCTACCGCTTGGGGCCTGCGTCGAGATCGACCTCGTCGTCAAGGCTTGAGGCGACGCAAGGAGGGCCTCATCGCGGGGATCTTGGAGGCTTCAAAATGCAAATACTGATAGTGGGCATCGGCGCGTTGGGCGGAACAATTGCCGCGCGTGCCATCCGCACAGGACTGCCCGTCCGGCTTGCGGCTCGCAATATCGATTCCGCGAAGGCATTGCGCAGATCGGGCCTGCGAGTGTCCGGCATCGGAGGAGAGGTGAGGGCAGACGTTATCGACGTTGCCGCAGTTGAGGACTACGGAAAGGGAGACCAATTTGACGTGATCCTGCTTGCCACCAAAGCGCAGGACGCGCTGGAAGTCGCGCCCTACGTGGTGGGCCTACTTGCCCCCGAAGGGGTCATTTTGCCTATACAGAATGGCGGCGTTGCACGGGTGCTTGCGGATCGTCTAGGCGAAGATAAGATCCTTGGTGGATTCTCAAATCTTGGTGCCACGATGGTAGAACCCGGCGTCTACGAGCAGAAGAATGCAGGGCATCTACTGATAGGCGAACTTGCTGGTGGTGTCAGTGAGCGCGTCGAGCGGGTTGCGCGCGCCTTAGGTCGAGCGATTGAGGTTAGGGTAACTTCAAACCTGACTGGTGCCATCTGGTCGAAACTCCTCATCAATTGCTCGGTTACAACCCTCGGCGCGCTCTGTTCGCAAACCATGCGTCAGTATATGGAAACGGAGGCAGGCAAGAAGGTCTTCCGACGGACGTACGAGGAAGCGTTGTCCGTGGCACTTGCGATTGGCACTCGGCTGGAGCGTCTGGCCGTGGACCCGATTCCGCCCGGATGGCCGAGCAATTTTGCCGCAGAGGAACACTATGAGTCGTGGGTCGAGGCAATAATTGCCTTCTATGGGGATGTCAAACCCTCGATGCTCCAGGACTTCGAGCGCGGCCGGAAGACTGAGGTCGACTTCATCAACGGCTATGTGGTGACGTTAGGCCACGCGTCCGGAGTGCCGGTACATATGAACGCCACAATTACAGATCTTGTACACCAGATCGAACGTGGAGTTCTCCAGCCGACACGAGAACGGATGAACGACCTAGCTGATTAAACCTGTGAACGGACCCGTGGCAACAGTATTTGACGGCCAACTCTGACCGCTTGTCTCACTTCGGACGCCGCATGTCACTTTTCCTGCAAACACTGGTTGTTCGCGGCATATTGTCCGGTGAGCAGGCGCATCGCCGGAGGAGTTTCACATGAAGAAGATTTTGATTCAGTACGGAATTTGCGCGCTTGCGGTCGCTCTGATGGTGCCGTTGGCGCAGGCGCAGCCGGCAGGAATACAGGCCGCCTTCGGAAAAGATGCCGGAACGCTTTCCGACAAATTCACCGGACTCGCGCGCGTTATGTCGGGCAAGTACGACTGGAAGCCCGGCCAGGGCGTTCGCTCCGTCGGCGACGTGTTCAACCTGATCGTTACGGAGAACCGCATGCTCGTCGGCGTGCTTTCGGGCACACCGAATACGGGGGCAAAGCCCGCGCCCATCACCGATCCGGAGAAATTGCAGGAAGCTCTGAAGGCTTCTTACGTCAATCTGCAAAAAGCGATTACGGGACTTTCCGACAACGACCTGCAGACGCCGGTGAAACTGTTCGGAAGAGACATGACGAAGCAGGACGCGCTGATGCTGATTCTCAAGGATCAACACGAGCATCTGGGGCAGTCGATCGCGTACGCGCGCAGCAACGGCGTGGTTCCGCCCTGGTCTAAGTAGGAGCGCCGCGGGGTGATCTGGCCGCCACCAATGCAAAAACGACCCTTCGCATCCAACGCAACTTGGTAACAGGCGAGCAGGATGGCAAGCCGGGAAAACATTGGGTCCGGCTCGCTCCTTAGGTTCAGTTGAGGGTAAGTCGGAGTGGTGGATAGCCGAGTAGAGATATATCACAACAGGAGAAGAGAAATGATGAAAATAACAAAGACTATTATCTTATCCATGTGTCTCGCAGTTTCCTCACTTTCGCTTAATGCACGTGCCGCAGGATGTGCGCCAGTATTCTGACGGCACCGTCACTGAGTTGGCCTACGTGCGAGTTGAGTACGGACATTTTGAAGAGTACATCGATTGGCTAAATTCGACATGGAAGCCGACCATGGAAGCCACGAAGAAAGCTGGGCTAATCATCGATTACAAGGTCTTCGGGCTCACTCCAAAATCACCGGATCAGCCCAATATAATTCTCTGGATCACTTATAAAAACGCGGCAGCGGCTTTAGATAAAGGCGTCGAGCTAGAAGATGTGGCCAAGAAAGTAATCGGTAGCACCGAGTTTCAGAACAAGGCCAGAGTGGGCCGGAATGAATACAGAAAAGTTCTGGGCAATGAATACATTCGTGAACTTATTTTGAAATGAAATTGTTATACGGATCTGAAAGGACAATGGCATATGAATAAAAAGAGAATGGGCGCGGTATTCCTTGCACTCTTTATGTGTAGCTTGGTTTCTCAAGCGTCGGCGCAAAACGCGGAACCCAAATTCAACTCCAACGGCGATGACCTCACGAAGATTCACGGCCTATTGGAGGAGTTCCGTCAGGATATTATTCGCAAAGACGGGTACGCTCTAACGAAGCTCGTGCTGAACCCTGATGTGCTCTTTCATCACACCAACGCCCAGGAAGAGATTGATAGCGCCCGCAAATATAACGCTCAGTTCGACGGCATTGGCCCGAGCCAGCTCGATGGATTTGTGAAATTCCTCGCTACGTCGAAGGACAAACTCGAAGAGAAATTTCAGAACATCGAGATTCGCCAGGATGGTCCTCTAGGGCTGGTGGCATTCAACTACGATTTTGTCATCAACGACAAGGTTCACCATTCAGGTCTCGAAGTCTGGCAGGTGTGCAAAATTGATGGGCAGTGGAAGATCTTGTCCGTTGTCTGGACGATCTATCCGTAGTCACTGCTGACTTTCTGTGAGCTTATTCCTTTCGAGGGTGCCTCCAACTATTTCGGCATTGAGGACACATTCAACGAGGCTAGTAGGGCGCGCTGACAAGGACGTAATTTTAAAATCCCGCTTGGTGGGGTTTGTCATTTGACCGCCAACTCTGACCGCTTGTCTCACTTCGAACGCCGCATATCACTTTTCCTGCAAACACTGGTTCTTCGCAGCATATTGTCCAGCGAGCAGGAGCATCGCCAAGAGCGTATTAGCGTTGGGATGATGAGGCTGTGGCCGATAGGGTCTACAAGGGGAGAAGAAGCGAATGAATTCGAGATTGGCAACTTACATGAATCGGGGGGCCGCGTTCTAGTCTCCACGTTACTGGCGGTAATCGTAACGGCTACAGCCGGGGCGCAAAGCGGTCCTTCCGCCAGTTCGGCCCGAAGCGCGAAAAGCGATTGAAGCCGGTTATGTCGAGTGGGCCAAAGCGCGTCTGGCGATGGACAAGAACAAAATCGAGAGGATGCTGGCTCCGGACTTATACGTCCAAGCTCCCGACCGAAAACTAACACGGCAGAGTTTATCGATTCAATTTTCTCCCGCCCGTATACCTTAACGCGATTCGACGCCACCGTGCTCACGGTCGAACTCAGGGTTTTTTGCCTTGGATACTAAATTCTGAATAGTCACAAGGGAAGACACATGATTGACTTCGGTTTGGGAAAGTTGCTGCTCTGGAGCGCGGCAACAGCGTGCGCAGGCATATTCATCACGCAGGCTGCGGAAGTCCATCCAGCAGCCTTTACACTCAACGATGTGATGCAGGCGCCATTTTCGTCGGACATGCTGGCCGCGCCAACGGGCGCAGCCGTGGCGTGGGTATTCAACTCGAAGGGCTGCAGTAACATCTGGGTAGCAGACCCCTCCCATGGCGCGAAGGCGCGGCAGATCACACCGTACACAGAGGACGACGGTTTCGCTATCGGCGAACTCGCCTGGTCGCCGGATACGAAGTCGATCGCTTTCACCCGGGGCCAGAGTCTTGAGGACGAGACTCCGGCCAACGTTAATAACTCCCCGGAAGGCGCAATGCCCAAGGAAGTATGGGTGGTTGCCACGGCCGGCGGCGCGCCGCATAAGGTCGGCGCGGGAGACTCCCCTAGCTTCTCGCCCGATGGCAGCCGGTTGCTGTTTGTCGACAAGAAAAGAATTCTGACCGTGGCCGCGAGCGGCGATGGCGACGCGCAGCCATTGCTCATCGATCAGGGAACAGTGGACTCGCTGACCTGGGCGCCGGACGGCAAGCGCCTGGCGTTCGTGAGCCATCGAGGCAGCCACTCGCTGATCGGCGTCTACGATTTCGTTGACCAAACCATCGTCTGGTTGAGTCCGAGTCTCGACTACGACAGCTCGCCCGCGTTCTCACCGGACGGCGCACGGATCGCCTTCGTTCATGTGCCGGCCCAGAAAACTCCCCCCGAATTCTTCTCTCAACGCAGCGGACGACCGTGGTCGATCTGGACGGCGGACGTGAAAACCGGCCAGGGGCGACGTGTCTGGATTGCCGACGCGGGACCCGGAAGTGTATTCCGTCCGACACGCTCGGCGACGAATGACGTTCCCGACGTTCCCTCGGCGACGAACCTGTTCTGGACCAACCATGATGATCTCGTGTTCCCCTGGGAGAAAAGCGGCTGGCTGCATCTATATGCCGTCCCCGTGCGGGGCGGGGAGGCCCGCGCACTCACGGTGGGAAAGTTCGAGGTCACACACGTCGTCTTCAGCCAGGACCGCAAGCGCCTGGTCTATTCGTCCAGTCAGGATGACACCGACAGGTTGCATATCTGGACGGTCGACGCCGAGCACGGTTCGGCGGTGCGCACCGCCCAGAGCCACGCCATCGAAGACTATCCGCAGATCGGCGCCGACGGCACTCTTTTCGCATTGCAGAGCGACGGCAACCAACCGCTGCAGCCGGTCGCGTTGAGTGCGGCTGGCCAATGGCGGCGGCTCGCTCCGGAAGCCATCCCATCCTCCTTCCCGAGTTCCAAGCTCGTCATGCCCCAGGCCGTGAACTTTACGGCGAAGGATGGCCAGGAAACGCACGCGCAACTGTTCCTGCCACGCGAAACCACCTCCAAGCCGCACCCGGCCATTCTGTTCTTCCACGGCGGCCCTCAAAGACAGATGTTTCTGGGGTTCAATACCAACCGTTCGTATAGCTGGATATACGCATTCAATCAGTACCTCGTCGCCGAGGGCTACATCGTGCTGTCAGTCAACTATCGCGGCGCGATTCCGACATTCGGGCCCATCGTCACCGACAGCGTTGCGGTTGCCGCGGCAGTCGGCGTGCAACCGTGCGACCTTGCAGACGGAAACTTGCCGGTGCAAGTCGCGTCCTCCGGAGTTCCATTTCTGTATGTTCCGCTGCGTTCGCGCGCGGCGGTCGATGCGGCATCCATCGAGCGTGGGAGATTGTGCGTGTTACTCCGCTCCGTGGATCTCGAAGAGCTCCCTGTATTGGTATTCTCGTGCCAGCCGGCGGACGATGATGCTACCGTGTACAGTCGAATGTTCGGGCCCTGCATCGGAATTCCGGAGGATCCGGCCACAGGCGCCGCGAGTGGGCCGCTGGGCGCGTATCTCCTCCAGCACAACGCAGTGTCAGTCGACAATGCCTCGAGGCTCGTGAACCTTCAGGGCGTCCGCATGGGCCGCCCGGGCCGTATTTACATTTCGCTCTCGAGCCGTGCAGGAGTTCTCGAGGAAGTTCGGGTCGGCGGCGAGGCAGTGGTTGTCGGCGAAGGAACGGTCCTCGACTAGCCGGCCGCCAACTAGTCGCGATTATTGCACTCTCCCACTTTGCGTTTTCTTCCCAAGCGTTTTTTCAAACCAATGGTGGGCGTAGGGCTCGGCGTTGAATGCCTTAACTTCGACATAACCTGAGCGTTTGTAAAGTGCGATTGCCTCGCTTAGTGTTCGGTTTGTCTCAAGTCGGAGGACAACGACACCAGCTTCACGGGCGGTTCGCTCAAGCTCACCTAGCAGCCGGCGGCCTACACCGAGTCCACGCGCAGCTGGCGCGATCCACATTCTTTTCAATTCCGCTGGCCTTCGTTGATGAAACTTGAGTGCTCCGCAACCAATAGGCTGGCCGTGAAGACGTGAGAGAAGCAATAGCCCCATGGGCAAAGTTAGTTCTTGTGGGTCGGCAGAGATGCTGAGCCCAGGATCAAAACCTCCTTCAAAGCGCCTGTTGAGCTCAGCAAAATATTGGTTGAAGCACCATCGGGCATCGGCGGAGGTCGGGTCTTCGATCGCAAAGCTCACCATGGATGATTGGAGGAGTCGTTCAACCTCCCCCATTGCCGTCATAAGTCTGTCGCGCTGACGGGCCGAAAGCGCCTGGAGAATGCTTAACGCCAGAGCATCGGATCGCCGGTCAATCTCCTTGCGTTCATGCAGCCCCGCCTTGGTGAGAGAAGCACGCCGAACTCGTTGGTCCCCACGGTCCGGGCGAGTCATGACAAGTCCTTGTCTTTCAAGGGACCGCAGCACGCGGCTGAGATAACCGGAGTCAATTCCCAGGCGGCTACGAAGCTCGCGAACTTCGGCACCGTCGTGTCCAATCTCCCAAAGCAGTCGAGCCTCGTTCATTGGGCGACTTCGTTGGAGAAACCGGTCGCTGACTGCACCGATGCGCTCTGCAACTGTTCTGTTGAAACTGCGGACCGTTTGAATCGCGGCTACCTCTATTTCTCTGACCATAGTCAGAGATTATGACCGAAGCGATCCCAAGCAGGCAAGAGGTCTTCATGATGGCCACACCGGGCGTCAGGAGCCTTCTCGTCGAACCGACGATGCTCCCGTCAACTTGCTGTACGACACTTGTCTCATATTGGACGATGCAGTTCCGAGTGGGCATGAGTCTCAAACTAAGGTCTAGTGGCGATAACAGGCCGGTCTCGACTATCCAGTCTTGCATTCCACGCCAAATCGCGAATACGTCCCGTGAAACGGGCTTGTCGCCATCAAACCCGAATTGTCGGCATCCGTACAATGCGAATCGTGGGATTGCGCATTTGAAAGTGGCACCCGACGCGTCAAGCCTTACGTCGTGTTGATCGTATCGGGTGCCACGCTGTCGTCGTTAGCCAGTTGTCACGCCGTGGCTCCAAAGAGCATTGCCTCTACTCTTGCGGAGACAATTTGTCTTGCGCGAGTGCAACTTGTTTTCTGGCCTCAAACAGTACATCGCGTTTCAATTCCCAACGTTTTTGCCGGTCCCACATGTCGCTGGATATTTTTGCTTCAATCTCCTTGCTCGTCTTGGTGAGGGCACCTACTTGATCTACCAGCTTGTCGATGTCTTCGTGTGTCGCGAGGTTCTCACCTTTTTTGCCGAGGTAAGAACCGAGGTACGCGCCAGCACCCGAAACGATGGGCGGAATTATAAATAGGAGCAGATCGTTCATGGGAGTCTCCGTAAGTAGCAGAACAAAACGGCATGGGCCAGCCTGTGTTCAAACTGGGGAGAGTCTAGCACACGAAATTGCGCTGTGGAAACGCTTCGCGCTGCTAGGGCCTCGGGACTGCTCTGGAGGGGCATGCGGGGCCGTAGTGAACTGGCACGCCGTTTCCCGCGTCCAGTCCGTGCAACGGAACGTGGAACTTCACAGCGGTGAAGTAAAGGATCTTCCTATATTAGGAGGAGGGCGAATCGCTGTACGCCCATACGGTCACGCCGCGCCAGTCCCAATGATCCACCCACCTACACAGAGAGCATAGGGACACCCAGATTCACACACGCGTACCACGGTGTTGCCATGGCTTTACCCGATGCGTTACCGGCAGCCACGTGAAGGGCATCACTCCGAAGCCCGTGCGTATAGGTACAGAAATCTCAATGCCATCCCCGCGCCTCACAGGGAGTCCCTTCAGGGGTGCATACCCTCCCCTCGCGTTTCCCCAAAAGAATGCTTGGCCGGGACGCAGCATCATTCAGTGAGTTGTTGTGTGATTGGTGAACGCTGAGTTCAGAGTTCGCTATCGTTCTTGGAGTGTTCACTATTCTGCGTGCAGGAAGATCAGCGCGGCTTTCCAAGAAGGAGGGCCAGGATCAGCGGCTGAGGATGCGCACAACCTGCTTCTCATGCCATCTCTCACTGGCGCGAGGCTTACGCCCTTCTGCTGTCAATGTTTGTGTGATCGCAGATAACGTCATGCGCTGCCCACGTAGTTCTTGAATGCGGGCAATCGTGGCTTGCTCACCTGGCAGAAATCCAAATTGCTTGCGGCCTTCTTTAGTAGTTGGGATTCTTCGCAGCGGCCCGTACACGTGCGCCACGTAGCTTGAGGGCAATCATGGTTGCTCATCCCATCTGGTTACAACACCTATCTTCCGGCAATCCCTCTAGTGAGGACAGGAGAGATCGAAGTCCTGCAAACGCAACCAGTCATGTTTTGAGAATCAGGCGATCTGCGGCTACGTTTGCCAAGGAAGTGCAATTCCTTGCGGTAACAGTTACCGAGGCGGTGCTTAAAACCTCGGCTTCGACCCCGAAGTTTGGTCATTAGCGTGCATTTTCACAGTGTGAGGATGGTGTCAATTTCGTCTGACGATTTTTGACTAGAAACAGTTTTCCCGCTGCCCTTAGCCGGAGAAAAGCGGAGTCGAGTGAAGCTAGTACTCACAGTCTTTATATCTTGTTTCCTTTTCGGTTGCGGCAGCGGAGTGGTTTCTCCGAGCCCGACGTCACCTCCGACAGCCATACCAGCAGCTCCAGCATTAACAAAGATCAGCCTCTCCCCCGCAACAGCGTCAATTCATGTGGGTGAAGAGCAAACCTATGTTGCTCAGGGCTTAGACCAGTACAACAACCCCATGACCGGAATTACGTTCACTTGGACCTCATCGGATGACGGTGCGAATGATAACTCTATCGCGATCTTTCATGGAGGGGTAGCAACGGGTGTATCGGCAGGGGTGATGCATGTCACGGCATCGGCTTCAGATGTAGCCAGCGCACCAGCAGCTCTCACCGTACTCGCCCCTCCTCCCGCTCTGGCGACCATTCTCGTGACTCCCGCGCAACCGTCAACTTTCACAGGGGGAACCCAGCAGTTCAGCGCCGTGGGCAAGGACCAATATGGAAATGAGATGAGGGGAGTAGTGTTCACTTGGTCTAGCGCTAATCTGGGCACCGCGACCATCACCGACACGGGATTGGCAACCGGACTAGCAGCGGGTACTACCGCGATCAACGCATCAGCGCAAGGAGTCCATGGGAACGGCAGTATCTTGACAGTAGTCAAGCCAGATTCTGTGCTAAGCAGCATTGCCGCAACACCAACAACGGCCACTGTTCAGGCAGGGAACACGGTGCAGTTTGCAGTCGTAGGCTTCGATCAATTCGATACCCCGATGACCGGGATAACGTTTCTGTGGGCCAGTTCCGACCCCACCATAGCAACGGTCAACGCTCTTAATGGGGAAGGCCTGAACACAGGCATCGCAACTGGAATAGCAGCAGGCAAAGCAACAATCATGGTGAGCGCCAACGGCAAGACCGCTCCACCCGTTTACCTCACTGTCACGCCCGCTCCGCCAGTGCTCACCACAATCGGCATCTCCCCGACAAACGCTACCATCGAAGTGGGCAGTACGCAGTCGTTCACCGCCACGGGATCAGATCAGTTTGGAGCACCTATAAGCCTGCCCTCCGTAGTCTGGGAGTGTGCATCAACCGTAGCAACCATAAGCAGCAGCGGCGTAGCCACTGCGGTGTCTGCAGGCTCAGCTCAAATAACCGCCACAGCCGGCGGAGTGACCGGGCATGTTTTCTTGACCGTAACAGCACCTCCGCCACCTCCACCGGCAGCTCCCACGGTTTCTCAGTTATCCCCACCCATAGCCTTGACGGGAAGCGGCGACCTGATGTATCTCACGATCACCGGCACCAATTTCGGCGCCAACGCAGTGGTGAACTTCGGCTCAAACGTCCTCACCCCCATTTCTATAGGTGACACCTCGATCACGGTGAAGGTGCCCGCGGCTGAATTGCAGGCGCCGTCATCACTGCTCGTGAGTGTGTCGAACCCAGAACCCAGCGCTGCGACGTCGAACGCCCTGCCTTTCACCATCACAGACAAAGGCTTCGTCTCTATCGACTTCGACGACGGGTACCAGTCCATGTACGACAACGGCTTGCCCATCTTCGACGCGGTCGGAATCAGAACAACCCAGTACATTGTCACTGGCGGTTTTCAGCCCGAGAACGACGGCGCAGGTTGCGACTGCACAGTAGGCGTGGGCGCGGAGGGCTTCGTTACCTGGGATGAAGTGCGTGCGATGGCTGCTAAGGGACACGAGATCGGTGCGCACACGCAAACACATCAGCCCTTGTCACTTCTTACAGCGAAACAACGCACCGCTGAGATAGCTGGATCAAAGCAAGACCTGATAACTCAAGGCCTTGCGCCGCTCACCTTTGCCTACCCGTACGGAGACTATGGGTATCCCAAGGGTTCAATAGGAAAGACCATCAAGAACGCTGGGTACCTTGGCGCACGCGACTCCGACACAGGCTACAACGGCATTGACTCCGGACATGGAGCCCCAAAGCCCTACTACCTATGGAGCGAGGCCGGAGAAACGGATTACAACACCACGCTGGAGAATTTAACTGGATTCATCGACTACGCCGTAGCACACAAGTTGTGGCTGATCATCCTGCTGCACCGTGTTGACGACAACAGCCCTGGTGGCGTGTCTATCAGTATCAGCTCCGTGCTGCTTCAAGGGATGGTGGATCACATCGTGGATCACCAGGTCAGCGTAGTCACAAACTCCGAAGGGTTGACCATCGAAAACTTAAACGGACAGACTTCAACTTTCACATTCCCGCAATAGCAGAACTAACGCGCTTCAAGGAATGAAACATCGCCATTGCACCAACAACGCCCAGGCCAACCCTGCCACGAGTCAATGAGTTCTATAAAAAGGGATGTCAAGAAAAAACTCCGCCTCGACCGGAGTGGAGATTGTTTCTCGAGATCCAGTCCACTGTAGTTTCACTTCTCGGGAGAGGTTTGGCTTGTTGTCCATTCTCGTGAGTTTCTCTGCCCTGGTGACGATGCGATCGAGTTGGAGAGAGCGGCAAGCGAGACTGGTTGCTTCAGAGGCAACCATGGTTCTATCCGAAGCGTCTTTACGTAATTGCGCTATTAGCTCTGACCCTTGTTTCTCAACCGCTGCCTTCGCATTCCTCTTCCGGGCCCACTCCTGCGACAACACCTGGGACGCCGGAACAAAATTGCAAGAACAACGGCAGCTATGTGAACAGGAATGGACAGACGGTGCCGCGCCCGGAAAACTGTTCAAGCGGCCCGCTTGCTCCCAAGTCTTCCCTCCTTCGCGTATGAGCGCCTTGTATTCATAGTAAGTCCTTTATAATGTGTATTTACATTCAACGCATCGCGTAACCTATTGATAACCCGTGGAATGCCTCGTATACCCTCAGGTGCGGCTGGCCATGACTGGCCGGACCCGTGGCGTACGCCGTACGGCCTCTGCACGCCTTCATCGGCGGGGGGCTGGCAGGGCAGAACGACCCCAGATTACCCTCGGTGACTGATCGCATCTGGACGATCCAGCCAACTCTTTAGTACGATGTTGGAAGCATCAAGAGCGAGCCGGACATGCTCCGGCTTCGCCAACCGAGCGCAAAAGCGCCACGGTGGAACGCCTAACAGGCGGATGCGGCGACAGGAGGTCGCAAAAATGAATACCAAATACTGACGTGACCGGCGAAATTTGTACCAGGTGGAATGAGAGAGAATCCACTTGGAGGAAAAGCGGGTCATGCCGATCAAGAGGTACAAGCCAGAGCAGATCGTGACGATGCTGCGGCAGATCGAAGTCAGCATCGCGAACGGAAAAACCACCCCACAAGCCTGCAAAGAAGCCGAGATCACCATGCAGACGTTCTACCGCTGGCGGAAGGAATACGGCGGTTTGAAGATGGACCAGGCGAAGCGACTGAAGGAACTGGAGAAAGAGAACGGCAAGTTGAAACGGCTGGTGGCGGAGCTGTCGTTGGACAAACAGATCCTGAAGGATATTGCGGAGGGAAACTTCTAAGCCCGGAGCGACGTCGGTGCGCCGTGGAGCATGCCCGCGAGAAGTACGTGGTGAGCGAGCGGCGGGCGTGCCGAGTGGTGAGGCAATGGCGAGGGACACAACGCTATCTGCCGCTGCGGCGCACGGACGAAGATGAGCTGACACAGGCGATCCTGGCCCTGGCGGTGAAGTATGGGCGGTACGGCTACCGGCGCATCACGGTGTTGTTGCGGAATGCGGGGTGGCAGGTGGGCAAGGATCGAGTGCAGCGGATCTGGCGACGCGAAGGGCTGAAGGTACCGCAGAAACAGCGGCCACGAGGGCGGTTGTGGTTGGGCGATGGCTCGTGTATCCGGCTGCGGCCGGAGCGAGCGAATCATGTGTGGAGCTACGACTTCGTGAAGGCGATGACGCACGATGGACGAGCGCTGCGCATTCTGGTGGTGATCGACGAGTACACGCGGGAGTGCTTGGCGTTGCGGGTGGCGCGGCGGTTGGGGAGCTTGCAGGTGATCGAAACGTTGGCGGATGTGATGTTGGTGCGCGGGATCCCGGAGCACATTCGTTCGGACAACGGGCCGGAGTTCATTGCCGAGGAGTTGCGGAAGTGGCTGGGGAAAGTGGGCACGAGGACGTTGTACATCGAGCCTGGGAGTCCGTGGGAGAACGGGTACTGCGAGAGCTTCAACGGAAAGCTGCGCGATGAGTTCTTGAACGGCGAGATCTTTTACTCGCTGAAGGAGGCACAGATTCTGACGGAGAGGTGGCGCGTGGAATACAACACGGAGCGGCCGCACTCGGCGCTGGGCTACAGGCCACCGGCACCGCAAGCCATCTTGCCGAAGCAACCGGGGCATGGAGATATGGAAAACGCTACGCGTTTCCCACATCCCCACACCCCCGGCGACGACTACGGACAAAGGTCTAACGAGGCGTTACACTAACACTCCACTTGGTACAAAAGATCGGTCCGGTCACCATCGACATAGATGCTTTACCGCACTGTCCGGAGCGCAGGGTGACTCAACACCTTAACGAGTGGGTCATGTTGTCTCAGAGTAAAGTTCTGGCCGCGAGCGGGAAGGTCTTTGAGGCGCGAGATAAGATATTGGCCTTGCTCAAAGCCGACAATTCTGTTTCACAGCATTAGCTCCCCCTGATGTCGTCCCTGCCGGGGAACTGGCACCGTTCAAACCTCGTTCAAACCGCGTCTTTTGCCGTTCTTACCGTTCGAACGGCAGGGGGCAGGCACGAGACCCACGACTTGAATGCGATTCAGGACCATGTCGGGAGAACTGGTTGTTTACTTCGATGTTTCCCCGGAGTTCGGTCCAGGGCACCGGATCTTGAAGCAAGAAAGGAATGCTCGGTGAATTCTAGAATGAAGTGGACCCTGAAGGGGGTAGTCAAGTACCTGGATCAGACCTATCCCCAGGTCGGTCCTGACTGCCCGTTCTTCGCTCTCCAAGTCGTGCTTTTCTCCGCTGCGGTTCTGCAGAACACTGATGTCGGCGACCTCAGCGAGTTCACGGGCTGCTCCGAGGATTTTGTGGTTGCGGTCGCTCGAAACATGCGGAACAACAATTTATGGGTAGATGGAAAATACGACTGCTCGCAGTGGTACCGAAACGGCGAAATTACAGATCACCACCGCTTTTACGAGGAAACAAAGGCGGCAGAAGGCAGCTTCTGGTTCTCCTCTTCAGAAGAAAACGACACTGTAGATCCGTTTTCGTTTGCCCGGAACGAAACCTGTCATCGGCTCTGGGAAAGTCTGATTTGCGGAATGAAGAAGCCCTGCGAAAGGGTTAGGCAGTGCGGAGGCCCCGTTGGTGAATGTTGATAGCACTCTAGTCACAGCCCACGGTCACTAGCCACGCCGCTCGAAACGGATTTTTGTTTTTCCTATACATCAAGGATTAGCACGAGATGCCTAATCTTGCACATACATCATTCCTGACACGTGACACAACGTGAGTAATCGCAGTCAGAGCGTACGACATATTGTTCATTCAGCGCTCCTATTCCTGCGGGGGGTAGAGAGTGAGGTACAAGTACGCATTCGCCACTTCGTCTTCGCTCAAGTAGTCAAACACTGGCATCCTTCCTCGGTATGGCAGCGGCTCCGCGCCCATGCTGATGGGGGCGCCGGCGGTGACTTTTCGAACAAACTCTGGCAGGCTCACCCGCGTGGCGAGAGTGCTAAGCGGTGGTATCGCCCCTTCCAAAATTTGCTGGGGATTGGGGTTCGGTCCCACCGCGTTGTGGCAGATGTGGCAGGTAGATTTTACGATTTGCTCGCCTACATGAGAGGGCGACTCGTTGATCGCTACTTGTTCCCTTTCTGCCCCTGGGACACCGGCAAGCTGTCTCAGGTAAGCGAGCAAAGAGTGGATCTCCCGTTCGCTTATCTGAGGGAACGGTGGCATGTCTTGTCCACCTTTGTGGAAACGGTCCAGCAACGCCGTATTGGACTGCTTCGCCAGCAGCGTCGCGTTTGCCCGGCTCATATTCATACCAACCTTTTTCATTCTTGCCATGATGACTTCGACAGACGTCGCCCGGACCGGATCGATGACGGAATTGATTTCCGGAGGCGCACCGTGGCCAGACTCTTCGTGGCATCCCCGGCAATTCAGGCGGTACACATCGGAACCGTGGAAAGCCATGGTTCGCGCCGCAAAATCGAGCGACAGTTTCTGGTGCCCGCCAGTGGATTTCTCTCCTGGCATGGGCGCAACCGGCCCGGAACGCCAGGTCTTCCCCATGCTGGTGTCGCTAAATCTCTTATGCAGATGGCTGATCCAGCTTTCGCCTTTTACCGCCGTGACTGGAATCTCCTTGTTCCCAACCGTTTGACCAAATAGCTGTAAGAGCAGTGCGACAATCACCACCGGGTGTTTCATCGATATGACTGATGAGCTTTTCATTCTGTCTCTTGGGGGAGTGAAGGCTCTGTTGCTTCCGCTCCCCGCTCTGTGCCTTTCTTCATTTGCTCAGAGTGAAATCCGCCTTGACGTCGCCAGACACGGACACCGGCTTGGACTGGTTCTTGGCCCCTTCATGCCAAGCCGTCAGCGTGTAGCTTCCGTCAGGAACATTCTCAATCCTGTAAGCCCCGGCCTGATCGGTGGTGGCAAAGTACGGAGTGGGGACGATGACGATGTAAGCTGACATCTCAGGGTGAACATTGCAAAGCACCGGCACCGCGCCTGGCGTGTCGAACTTGAACGACTTCTTTTCGCCTTTCGGCCAGGTACCGAGGTTGTGACCCAGCTTCTTGTTACCGCCGATGGAAGTCCAGAATACGTTGTGGGCCACACTGTCACTGTTGAGGAAGTCAACCGTGGTGCCGGCTTGCACCACCGTGATGTGTGGCTGAAACACAAGACCTTTCTGGTCCACTACCGGATGCTGCGTTGACGCAGGAAAAGTCTTCCCCGCACTGGCGTCAATATAAACTACCGACTGACCGGCAACTCCGGAGACGTTTCCGGTGATAGTGCCGGCGCCGGCTGACAGAGTAAAGCCAGCCAGAACTGCGATTAAAACAAGAACATTGCGCTTCATGATTTCTCCTTGTGTTAAGTAAGGGAGGTGTGACCTCCCCGATCTAGTAAACGAATTCCAGCCCAGCAACCGCCGAGTTGGTACGGAATGGACTGGTCAATGCCGCGCCAGTAGTTGGGTCGTAGACGATCTGCTGGGGCCGGATCTGGTACTCGAAGGACGCTTTTATGTTGGCGTGCACCAGAAACTGAACGCCGGGCGTAAAGCGATTTCGTGTGGCATGGAAAGGCGACACGAACGATCCGATGTCGCTGTCGGGAGTGGCTCCAATACCGTTAATAAGGTCGGCGGTGGAGTGAATTCCTGTTGCCAAATTGAACATGTATTCAGTGACAGACATACATACTACCCTGTCAGTCCCATCAAGGGGTCTAAAACCACCCTCGGTGAAACGTAGCTGATCAGCGCTTGCTTCAATTGTGAATCAACTTCATCCGCGATGGTCACAACGTCCAACAACACTTTACTGAAGTCCACGCTGCGCAAATTCCGTTGCAAAGTTCTGAAGATGCTTACCTGCAAGATACGAGATTCCTCTACCACCATGGGAACGGTGTAGCCTTGTTGCCGTCGCATGTACCCATGATCCCGAGCCGCTACGGAATTGGGGGCTGCCACTCCCGTGTCCAGGCGCAGGCGAAGGACGAGGTCTAGGAGAAGTTTAGGAAGATGCCCAGTGCGTTCGAGGACTACTCAGCGGAATACAAGTCAGTTCCGTATCGTGTTCCACAAGCTCCAACCAATTCTGAATAGTGATCTCGGTATCGCGCTCCAATATAGTCGCCACAGATTCCGCCTGCACCCGTTTAACTGGGAGAGGGTTGGCTAGTCTCGCGCGAATGAGTTCCTTAATTGAGCCGATTTGGAACGGTTTCGCGATGATTTCATCGGCTTGGGAAACAATCGCAGCCATTGCCTCGTCCAGCGCGGGGTAGCCGCTGAGAACCATAGTCAACGCCTTCGGGTGAGTATGACGCATCGCACTGACCACGGTGAACCCATCTCCAGCGAGGGGCATGTGCAGGTCTGAGAGAAGGACATCAAAATGTTCCGTCGCAATGTGCCTCAGCGCATCGCTCACGTTTGAAGCCGTCACTACTTCAAACCCATCACGTTGTAGTCCTGCCTGCACCATCATACGAACAGCATCGTCATCATCGACCACAAGGACTCTGGGGGTTGTCAATTGGGAGACTCCTTAATCACTCGTATACCGCAGGGGGGACTCGGAATGTCCCTTAGGTCTGCATGTGGTGGGGACTGATACTGCTGCAGCGTGTTTCGCGGGGCATCAGTACCCCTTACTTATTTGACAATGCGACTTTAATTTGGCGGAAACTGATCAAAACGGAACAGTCCCCAAAATGGTAAACACAACCCCGCCATTACAGATATCTAAGAAGAGTTTTCGGGACGCGTAGCCAGAACAGTCTCGCTTGCTCGCTGTCAATCGGAGGGTCTGGGATCGCCTTGTCGGACGACGAGCCGTACGCTACCGCTCATCAACTTGCGTACGTATTGCGCAAGTGAAGAAGACCCGTTGTCTTGGGCATACCTCCCCGCTCATCTCAGAAGTGGTGAAGGATGCCTTCTACTCGGCGCTAGTACTTGTCCTGATCTTGGTCATCGTGGTCGTGCTCTTGATCTCGATTGATAAAGTCAGCGGCACACACACGACCGATGCCCGAAGGAGGAAAACAGCCTAAGATCGATTCCTAAACAGGTTTTTACACCGTCGACAACCCAAGCCCCCACACATGAGGCATTGCGTCAAGCATCGCGTACAGCGACGTAGGTACGCCATGCGCAAATTGGGCGCATAATTCTCAGGAAGATTGACGGGGGTTCGAAGCTCTATTCCGAATATTTCTCGCCACAGATGTGACTGTCGAACTCCGACCGAACCTGTTGAATAGTTGGCTCAGACTGTCCGTCGAAGACTGTCACCGACCAAGCGCATGAGTTGCAGTACCAGTTCGTGACGCCTTCGCTTTCGCGTGAACGTAATGCTCGTTCGTTTGACATAGCGACCCAACACCGGCGGGGAATACTTGACTTTTGACGCTAAAGAGGGGGGACCCTAATTGATCACCAGAACCAGCGTGGCAGAGTTCCCGCCGTTAGGACATCCCAAAACGGGGGCAGCTCCCTGGGACCTTACGGCAATCTGCACACTGCTCCCCACCGAGCCGCCAAAGGAGTCAAAGATCTGCTGCGTAATCGTCGCTCGCAGGTGGCTTGAATCTGTGAACGTGGTCTGTAGTGCGCCTCCGTTCCACATGATCTGCGATTGGGGAACAAAGCCGCTTCCGTTCACGATTAGCAGTCCCGATTCTATGTCGCCTGGCATGGGATCCGGCGAGAGAGACGTAACAAGAGGCTGCGGCACGGTGCCGGAACAGCTGCTGAAATTGCTGAACGCGGCGCAAGTCGACCAGCCGGATAACAGCAGGGTCAGGAATGCAACGAAGCCGACGCGAACCCAAGGGAAGGGTTTGCAGGGATTAACGAGGCAAGAGCGCATACCGGCCTCCCTCTTACTAGCCTTCTTAATTGTAACCTCTGGAGCGCGACCCCGGCGCACCGAATAGCCCCGAACCGGCCGCCCAGCAAGCTTTCTGGCCCAAGCCGATCACTTAGGCGCGTCTGGAGCTTTCAAGGGGAACGCGTAATTCAGGGAGGAAAGGCAGCCCAGGAAGACAGAGCGTTGGCAACCGCTGCTGAAATTCCCTGTTCGTCACAGTCACTAGCCTGCCGTCGGCATCATTTGCACGAATCGCTGACCATCTCTACTTTCGTGACCGTCAGATGTCCGTGCTCGGCATTAGTCTTCGTCATGCCACTATCCTTCGCAGCATCTTTCGCGTCTTCCTTCAAGTTGTGCCCGGTTGCATTGGAGACGACTCCGGTCGCAGTCACGGTGTGACCTATATGCTCAGCGAGAGCCACTTTACTGCTCCGCACTTCCCAAGTGCTGCCGTCGTTTCCGGTTAGCAGGAACTCTTTGGCGCTATCACCCTTCGACAGGCACCCGGTCACATCCCTTACATCCGCCTTCTCCTTGGCGAATCCAAACGTACAAGCAGCAAGAACCACACACAGAAGCAGCTTGATTTTCATATTTCTCCTCCTTGATTCATCGCCGGTTGTCACACTATCAGCGGAACAAGCCAAGCATGTAGGCGATGAGGAGAATCAACAATATTGTCCCCAGCCCTATGCCGGCCCCGCCGCCCGGACCCCAGCGGGTATGCCCGTAGTACCCTCCACCGAGGCCAAAAACCAATATCAAGATGATGATGAGTATCAGCATTGTCGGTCTTCCTTGTCTTCGACGAATCGCGAACTGGCTCTACTAACAGGCAGAAGCAAATAGATCGAACCAAGGCTGAGATTTACCTTCATTCATGCGAAACGTGATTTCTTCAAAGCGGTATTCATGAGGCCACGGTAGTCGAATCCTCGGAGGGGCGTCTGTTCAATATTGCTCTATCCTCCAAACCGATCATTTAGGCGCGTCTGGAGATTTGATCGGGAACGCGCAATTCAGGCAGGGAAAGGGGGCAGGAAGGCGCAAAAAGCCCACAGCACTTTAACAACAGGCCGGAAAGCTGGCAAAACTCGCAACTTGATCGAGTCCTCACTCCTGACTCCTGCGCCGCGATCAAATACATCAGACTCGAAGTTGATACGAAGACAATCGGAGCTTCGATGTGCTTAACGTGAGGTGTCCAAGCCTCGATGGCGGATATCTGGCCGATCAGTGGCGGCGACTCGATCCAAAAGCCATCGTCCTCAACGAATCTTACGACGCCAGAATAAACTTCCCTGGCATTGAGCAGCCGGAAAACTACCTGCTTATCTCGCAAATGGGCTTTGTCAATCATAGCGGCGCGCCCGCAAGGATCACGTCGAACATCATGAGCACCTGGGGTGCCGCGGGGCACAAACCGCTCACTTAGGCTCGTCTGCAGCCTTTATCGGGAACGCGTAATTCAGGCAGGGCGGGGCATTCGCTGCCGAAATTCCCTGTTCGTCACAGTCACTAGTCTGCGTCGGCAGGCAAGTCAATCCTTGGCGGACTGATCTTGAATTTCCTCTAACACCGTCGTGAACCCCATATTCCCAAGCCGTACCTGCACGTGCAGCGCGGCATTCTGCGGGAAGCGATAGGCGGCACATGCATCGACGGTAAGCCAAAACTGGGTTGATGGGATGCAGCGCTTGCCCGCCGCACTTACCAACAACCCGCCAGCGTTGTGGCCGTCTTTGATTCGGACTCGATAGAATGTGGGGTTTTGCACCTCGTTTTGGGTCGTCCCCCACTTGCGGGCGACGGTACTTCGTGCGCTTACTCAGGTTTCTTTTCGGTTGGCGGAGTAGGAGGCGGGCCGCCGAATTGGCCGTCTGCCTCTGTCTCCCCTCTTTCAAGCGAGCCTTTGGAGTGAGCAAAGGGCAATAGCCATCTCCATCCGCTTAGCATTTCTTAGCTCCACACGCAATCCTCGAACGCCCAGACCTGGCACACAAGCACCGGACTTCCGAGAACCAAACCAAGGGTAACGGCGTGATCCTGCGATGCTGCGGGGACCTAGCCGCCTCCCCCTCCGCTGGTCGAGGGTGGGACATTTCCGCTTCGCCCTGTTTTCGCCCTCCGGTCTCCTATCGTCCTCTCCAAATGGCATTCCAGCCCATGCCGCTTTCCCGCAGAGCCCTGCCTTTTGACCACCCTGAGTGGATCATCGAGCTAAAGTATGACTGGTTCCGTGCACTAGCCGTCATCGAGAATGGGCGCACTCAGTTGATCTCCCGCAACGGAAATCCTTTCAACTCTTTTTCAGAACTTTCCAAATCACTCGCGCCACACTCTGCGGGAAAAACGGTACTGGACGGCGAAATTGTATGCCTCGACAAGCAAGGAAGGCCACAGTTCCGTGACCTGCTTTTTCATCGTGCAGAGCCGTGTTTTTACGCTTTTGATTTACTGATGTGGGACGGCAAGGATCTGCGCTGGGAACGGCTCACAGATCGCAAGCACGAGCTTAGACGCTTACTAACTGGGCTTCCTGCCACATCCCGACTCCGATATGCCGACCACGTGGAGCAACACGGTACGGCGTTGTTTCAGCGTGTGTGCAAGATGGATCTTGAGGGCATCGTGGCCAAGCACAGCCTCGCGCCGTACACGACGGAGCGCACGACGTGGTTCAAGATCAAGAACCGTAATTATTCTGGGACCGTGGATGGTTCGATTGTGGTAGTTGCGTTTGTTAGTTTCCTTATTGCGGCCGAGATAAACCCGAATGAGCCATCTGCGGTCGCCTCGTGCGACGATCTGGCCAACCTTGCGAGCCATAGAGATTTCCTCCTTGGCTCGCAAGAGACGCACACTTCTCGCGCACTGCCGGGGCTGCTTGTCAGGGATTGATCAGTTCATTGGCGGAGGACGACTGATCGGCCGTCAGTCGGCCTCGTCGGTCAGCCGACCGTCCGGAGAAGCGTTGAGACCAGTGTCCCAAGCGGCACAGAGAGTGGGCGATTCGGTAAAGACTTCGAATACACGACCTCCAGGTTCTCTTGGAGAGTTTGGTTTCCGATTGAACTCGACAGTCCCTTTACGACTCCGGAAGATTCTCGGACCCTACCAGCTGGACAATCGGGAAGCCACGCAATGATGCGTGGTCGAGAAGAGGTGGCTCTTGGCTGCCGACGACAAAGCGCCCAGAACAGCTGCAGTTGGGTTCGAGCAACTTCTAACATTGAAAGAAGCGGCGAATCTGCTCGGGATCCACTGGAAGACACTGGAAGTTCAGGCACGCCGTGGAGAGATACCCGCAACCAAAATCGGGAACAGATGGCGGTTTCGAACCACTGTACTCGACCAGTGGCTCGCCTCGCGCTTTGGTCCAACAGGAGCCCAGAACCCTGGGACATTTGATGCTAAACTCGCAGCACAACCACGCCGCGCTAGCTAGAAGGAGCATTCCTTGAAGTTTACGCGGCAACGCTTTCAGCGTGGCAGTCTGCGACGAGTCAGGCGGTCACAAAACCAGTGGGCGTGGGAATACCGGTACAAGGACCCCACTACCCAACAACAAAAATCCATGTATTTGAGCTGCGAACAGTTTCCAAGCCAAGCCGTGGTCGAGCGGCACTTGGAGGCATTCGTGCTCAAACTTAACTGTGAGAATCCGATTTTGGCGGTTCACGAGCCGACGTTTGGCGCGGTGATCGATCGCTTCACCGAGGAGGAGCGGCTTCTGGAAATTAAGAAGCAGCGGCCTGGGGAGCATTGCGATCACGGGCTGAGCTACGGAACCGTAAGCTCTTACCTCAGCGTGCTCAAGCACATTCGTGCGAAATGGGGTGCGACCCGCCTTAATCGGGTGAAGGCGGTGGCGGTACAGGAGTGGCTCAAGACTCTGGATGCCGCACCGAAAACGAAGGGTCACATGAAGGCTCTCATGCACCGTCTGTACGAAAAGGCGATGTTGTGGGAGATGGTCGACCTCAACCGAAACCCGATGCAGCTGGTCGAAATCAAAGGCATCAGCAAACGCCTGAGGAAACCGCTGATTTTGACGGTCGAGCAGTATTTCCGGCTGCTCGATCTTCTGCCTGATCCCTATCGCACGATGGTCGTTGTCGCACAATGCCTGGGGCTGCGGGCGGAGGAAGTTCTGGCGCTGCATTGGTCAGATGTCGATTTCGACCACCTTGTGATTCACGTGTCGAGGGCCGTAGTACACGGCCGGGTCAAGACGGTAAAAACGGAGTATTCGGAGGACGAGTTGCCCCTTGACCCGGATTTCGCCACGGTCCTGCTCGCCTGGAAGTCCCGCGCCCCGAAATCCGAGCTGGTCTTTCCCAGCCACGTGACGGGGCGCAATTTCCACGCGAGTCCGATCCAGCAGGACTACATCCGTCCCGCAGGGTGCTGCCTGGCACCATGCCCGACGTGTTCGGCTGGCTCCGGGATCTGGTGCACGAACCAAAACGGAAAAAGGCGGGCTCTTCATGATGAGCGCTGGGACGCTGCTGGCGTCCTGGGGCGAGTCGGGTGGCATACATTCCGCCACATGTACCGGTCATGGCTCGATGCGACCGGGGCTCCGCTGGGCGTGCAGCAGAAGCTGATGCGACACGCCCAAATCTCGACCACCATGAACGTCTACGGCAACGCGCTGATGGACTCTAAGCGCGAGGCCAACAGCCGGGTAGCACGAATGGCATTGGGAATGGCATGAACCAAAAGGCTCGCAGCCACGGGCTGGTTTCCGCTGACTTTTGGAAGCCGCTGTTATTTTGGGTTTTCTTGGGTTGGCGAAACTTGTAAGTGGTTGCGGGGGGTGGATTTGAACCACCGACCTTTGGGTTATGAGCCCAACGAGCTACCAGACTGCTCCACCCCGCAGTTGAATCATAACAATGTCGTTGCAGACGGTCAAACGTCGCTCCGGTCTGCTACATTCTGTTTGAATGAGTTTGCGGACACTTAACGACGTTTTCTTTGCTGCGGTGGAGCGGCGGCACTCCCGGGTCATGTTGCATCGGCGTGAGGATGTTTGGGTGCCGGTGTCTACGGAGACTTTTTCCGCCGGCGTTGCCGGAGTCGCGGGGGCGCTGCGTCGATGGGGCATCAGGCAGGGGGACCGGGTTGCGATTCTCAGCGAGAACCGGCCGGAGTGGATGATGGCCGACTTCGCTTCCCTTCTACTGGGAGTGGTGACTGTCCCCATTTACGCTACGCTGACGGCTGAGCAGACTGCCTACATTCTGCGCGATTCGGGGGCACGCATTATTTTTCTCTCCAGCGAAATGCAGCTGCAGAAGGTGCTTTCGATTCGGGAGCAGACGGCGGTGGAAACAATTGTGGTCTTCGACTCGCTTAGGACTGATGCGTTTAAGACCACTTCGGTCGATAGTGTCCGCGCTGTGCAAATGCAAGAGCTGTGGACGGATGGCCAGTCCAAGCTCGACCCGCAGGTCGAAGCCGCCGCCCGCGCCATCTCGCCCGACAATCTGGCCACGATCATCTATACGTCAGGCACAACCGGTACGCCCAAGGGCGTGATGCTGACCCACGGCAACATGGCTTCGAATATCAGCTATTCGTTGGCGGACTTTCCTGTAAAGCCGGATGATGTCAGCATTTCATTCTTGCCTCTGTCTCATGTGACCGCCCGTCATGTGGATTACGCTCTGTTCTATCGCGGAGTGACGCTGGCGTACGTCGCTTTTGTGGACCAGGTACCGCGGGCGCTGCAGGAGGTCCATCCCACGTTTTTTGTTGCCGTGCCGCGGGTGTACGAAAAAATTCACTTTCAGACGGAACAAAGGGCTACCTCCTTTCCCAACTCGACGTTCTATCGTTGGGCGCTGTCGGTAGGGCGGGAACATTTATCCGAGGTTCTGGCGGGTAGAACGCCGACGGCCCGGGCATGGAAGCTGGCTGACCGGGTGCTGTATTCGAAGGTGCGCGCGGGGATGGGCGGCCGCATTGCCATTTTCATTTCCGGGGGAGCGCCGCTGGGACGCGAACTGGCAGAGTGGTACGCCGCGATGGGGATCCTCATTCATGAGGGCTACGGCCTGACCGAAACATCTCCCGTGATCGCGGTTAACACACCCCGGGCGCACAAGATCGGCACCGTGGGCAAACCGCTTCCGAACGTGGAAGTTCGCATCGCTGACGATGGCGAAATTCTGGTGCGGGGCCCTTCAGTGTTCAAGCAGTATTGGAACAAACCGAAAGAGACGCAGGACGCATTCGTGGACGGCTGGTTCATGACGGGCGACATCGGGAATATTGACACAGATGGATTTCTCTCCATCACCGACCGCAAGAAGGATCTGATCAAGACATCGGGCGGGAAGTTCATCGCGCCGCAGCCGATTGAAAACTCTCTCAAACACAACGCGCTGATCGCGGAGGCGGTGGTTGTGGGGGAGAAGCGCAAGTTCCCTTCCGTGCTGATCGCGCCCAACTTCCCTGTTCTCGAAGAGTGGGCCCGCGGCCATGAGGTGGCTTTCGAATCGCGAGCGGAGCTGGTGGCTTCTCCCGAGGTGCGCGGCGTGTACGAGGGCATCGTGGAGGGGTTGAATCAGAATCTGGCCCGCTTTGAAAAATTGAAGAGAGTGCTTCTGGTGGCGGACGAATTTTCTGCGGAGAATGGGTCGCTTACCGCGAGCATGAAGTTGCGACGGAAAGTGGTTGCCGAGCGTTATCAGCGGGAGATTGACGAGATGTATGAGCAGGCGGAGGCGGCGGGGCCTGGGACGCCGCCAGATTCATAGGTCCTTCGTCGTTCGGTCTTCGCGATGCGAAGACCTGCCCTCTCAGGATGACACACCGCTGGGAGAAAGTGCCTTCCGAAATAATATTTGAATATTCTTGCGTTTCCTCTTCTTGCGTTATTACAATAGTAATAACCTGACTGAGGTGGAATCCATGGTGGAACTCAAGGTCCGCAAATTCGGAAATTCTCTGGGTGTTGTCCTGCCCAAAGAGGTTATTCATCGTCTGAACACCAGCGATGGCGAGCCGCTCTTTCTAATCGAGGCTGCCGACGGCAGTTACCGGCTCACACCCTACGATCCGGCTTTCGAAAAGAAGATGACCAAGGCTGAGGACATCATCGGCCGCTATCGCAACGCGCTACACACTCTGGCGAAGTGATCTGGACCAATGCAGATAGACGATGAAAGAACCGGTCTGGATTGACGAGTGCGACGCTTTAATCATCCATGAACGCTTGCTTGGATTGCATGGTGGCGGCGATGGCGTACGCGATCATGGATTGTTGAAGTCCGCATTACCGCGCCCCTGGCAACACTACGCCTATGGCGACAAGGCCGACATCGTCGTCATGGCAGCGGTCTATACAGCTGGCATAGTTCGCAATCATCCCTTTATCGATGGTAACAAACGCACAGGCTTTGTCGTCGGCATCTTATTTCTTGAACTAAACGGTTACCGTTTCACCGCGAGCGAGGAAGAGGTTGCACAGGCGGTGCTAGGGCTGGCGGCCGGGACCCTGGATGAAGCCGGTTTTGCGGCTTTCCTCCGTGCCCATGCGACTCGCCCACGGAAATGACGGAACCATTGATCAGCCGGTGTGAAGGAGTGGTTTCGATGTTTACCGCATTCGTCCGAACCAGTCGCGTCAGACCTTTAATTCTTTTGCTGACATTCGCCACCGCTTTCAGCTTTGCCCAACAACCCGCGGGCAAGCCGCAGTCGGGTAAGGCGGATAAACCGAAACCTGCTTCGGTCGCCGCGCCCGACAACCCAGACATCCTGCGCCAGATGAACAGCGCGCTCGAGGACCTGGCGGCCAAAGTCTCGCCTGCAGTAGTCCAGATTCAGACGACCGGATATGGGCCACTGAGCGAAGGAGGCAAAGGTGAGGCTGCCCTGATTGTGCGCCAGCACGCCGTGGGTTCGGGCGTGATCGTGGACCCGAACGGCTACATCATGACCAACGCACACGTGGTGGAGGGAGCACAGCGGATTCGGGTGGCGCTGCCGAATGTCTTTGTCCACTTCTCCAGGTTCCCTGAACAACACGCCTGTTGGCAAACGTCCGGTGCTCGACGCCAGGCTCATCGGAGTCCACAAGGAGAGTGATCTGGCTTTGCTCAAGATTGAAGAGACCAACCTGCCCACGCTGTCGCTGGAGGGACCGCAAAATCTGCGCGTGGGGCAAATGGTGCTGGCGGTGGGCAGTCCCGAGGGGCTGCAAAGTTCGGTCACGATGGGGGTGATCAGCGCGGTGGCGCGTCAGGCCGATCCCACAAAGTCCCTGAATTACGTTCAGACCGACGCGCCGATCAACCCGGGCAACAGCGGCGGCCCGCTGGTGGACATGAACGGTTATGTGGTTGGTATCAACACTTTCATTCTGAGTCAGAGTGGCGGAAGCGAAGGCCTGGGCTTTGCTATCCCGGCGCGCGTGGTCAACTTCGTCTATCACAGCCTGCGCAAGTATGGGCACGTGCACCACGTGGAGATCGGCGCCGGGGCGCAGGAGATCACGCCGACTCTGGCGGAAGGCCTGGGCCTGCCGCAGTCCTGGGGCGTCATCGTTGACGACGTTACTCCTGACGGCCCCGCCGCCTCTGCCGGCTTGAAGGTGCAGGACATTATTCTTACCGCCGACGACCGGCCGATTGAAACCATGTCGGCACTCACCGCCGCGACATATCTGCATAACCCCGACCGGCCGGTGAAGCTCGAAGTTCTGCGCGGCACAAGTACTAATAAAGAGAAGAAGACTCTCTATGTCCCAGCCGTGGAAAAGCACGACCAGATGGACCTGCTCATGGACGCGACCGATCCCGACAAGAGCCTTGTGCCGCAGCTGGGTGTGCTGGCCGTGGATATCAACGATCAGCTTCGTTCCGCGATCGGCACGACCCGCATTGCGGGCGGAGTCGTCGTGGTGGGCCGCGCCGCCAACCTTATTGTGTCTGACAGCGGCCTGCAGACCGGGGACATCATCCACTCACTCAACACCAAGCCGATTGATTCGGTGGAGACTTTGCGTGGCGCGGTCCGCGATATCAAGCCTGGGGCTGCGGTGGTTTTGCAGATTGAGCGAGATGGTGGGTTGCAGTATTTGGCGTTTGAGATGGAGTGAGGGAAATACTTGTCGCGGAAAACCGCAGCTGCTAATTCCAGTTCAATCGCGAAATTATGGCCACTGCTGAGCGCCGTGCAGGATGCGAAGGATTTCCACGTCCTCGCGCCGACACGATAAACGACCAGGTAGGGTAAGCCAGCAAGGACAAGCTCGCGGGTGTTTGGACTGCGACCCGTGCGCCCTTGCTTCGGAAATTTTGCGAGTAATCCGACGCCCTCGTAAATGGAAAGTGCGACTCGGCGAGCGGTCGTGCCGCTACCGTGCCTCTGAATGTAATCGCAGATTTGGGTAAGATCGCCGGTTGCGGGTAGCGTCCACCGGATACGCATCAGCCCGGATACCGGCGGTTGATAAGCTTCCCCACGTCCTCGTGGTCAACCAGTTCGCCCCGGTCGGCTGCGGATACCCCCTTCTCCACTTCGCGCATGAACCACTGGTCGTAGTTCACCATGCGTTCGACGGCGTCAACTACAAGCTCTTCAGTATTTCGGCCCTGTTGGGAGGCAAGCTCGGCCAGTTTGGCTTGCAGGTCGGGGTTGAGGCGGACTTCCATAGCCCTAGGTTAAGGTTCAACGATAGTGGTGTCAACGCGGAAACTTGCTGAGGAGAAGGGCGATAGTCCGGGCCACCCGCCACCCTGTTAAAAGCGCGTCGACTAAATCACCCCGAACTTTCTCAGCAGCTCTAATTGATGCGATTCCGCCGGCGTTTGCACGGTGGCGTCCGCCAGTGTGGAAGCCGCCGCGATTTTTTGGGAGGTAAAGCGGTCCGCACGGATCGATGCCCGAGTATTGGAAGCGGTTTTAGAAACTAGCGGGAGTGCAGAGAGGGGTTTATTTCTTCGGGGCGATCCTTCTCAAACAGCACGCTGAACAGTTGATAAGCAGCCACCGGAATGACCAGAAGGCAGCCCGCAAGGCCAATCACAAATGTCCAGCTCAGGACGTGAGCCACAATCTTGACCAGGAAGTCAAACATACTACCGCCCCCGAACACGTTGGGGGAATTCTACCACCGACACCAAATGCCGGAGTATGCGGGGCGTGCCGCCGGCTCATGGCTCGTTGTCCTTTTTGAATAAGGTCCTGAAGTCCTCAATACTGGTCAGAACCACGACTACGGCAGAGCCAATGATTCCCAGCACAAACATGGCTTCCAGTACGCGAACGGCAATTGTAATCAGCATGTAGGGAGTCGAAATCCTCCCTGTTAGCTAATCATTTTGCGCATAAAAAAGTCGTAAAAATTAGGCCTTATTTTGTTCCAGGGTGTGAAAGCGTGGGCCTAAGCCTGGCTTGAGGATGTAAGCCTCGAGTTGTCTGGCGGGAGCCAGGCTTGGGGAGAACTACCGGGGCCCATCTCTCGAAAGGCAAGACTTGGGGCGCCCCCTTTGGATATGATGCTTTCCCACCATGTCCCTGGTCCTGAAATATTTCGTGCTGGCCTTCAGTGCGTTGCTGCCGGTCATCAATCCGCTGGGGTCGGCGCTGATTTTTCTTGGAATAGTGGGGAATGCGCCGGCGGATGTGTTTCGCAGCCTGGCTCGCAAGGTGGCTTTTAATACTGTCCTTTTCTTACTCACCATCGAACTGGTTGGGGCGGCGGTATTGACGTTTTTCGGGATCTCGCTTCCCGTGGTGCAACTGGCGGGAGGTTTCGTGCTGGCGGGCATGGGATGGGGGTTGCTGAACGACAAGGGCAACGGACAAGCCACCAAGCAGAGCGCGGCGGACGCCAGCGCTGGGGGAACGCAGGATGGTGGAGCGCTGGGCGACAAGGTTTTCTACCCACTGACATTTCCCGTCACCGCTGGACCCGGTTGCATCGTTGTCATGCTGACGCTGAGCGCGCATGCCTCGAAGACCGGTGTGGTGGCGAATGTGCTGGCGCATGTGGGCATCGCGGTCGCCGTGCTGGCGTTGAGTTTCAGCGTGTTTGTGAGCTATACCTACGCTCCCAAGATCACCCAGAAAATCGCGCCGCAAACGGCGCAGGGGATTTTGCGGGTGATTGCGTTCGTCCTGATGTGCATTGGGGTGCAGATTGCCTGGAATGGTCTGGAGTCGTTGATCGCGGCGGTGCCGAAGTGAGAGCGTTAAGCTGGCTTGGAGAATAGGTTCCGGATTGTGCCGAACGACGCGTCCTGGCGGACAGGCGTGTCCGCCCCACACCGGCCCTCTCCTGACACTTCGGCCCCACCCCTTGTGTTATAGTGGCCTCCAATCAAGCTGGCAGTTGCAGATTCATGAGTAACCAACTGCTATCTCGCCACGTCAATATCATTAGCAGGCCGGCGCGCTTGCAGCGGGCGCCCCTACAATCTGCGGCTCGGGCCGCCAAAAATCGAGGAGTTTTCAGCCATGAAGAAACTGTTAGCGATCTGTATGGTGCTCTGCGTAATGTTTCTGCTGGTGGCCGTGGTAGTAGCCGACGATATGGGCAAAGCCACGACTGTGAACGGATGGGTCAGCGATTCCAAGTGCGGCGCCAAGGGCGCCAACGCGGGCGCCGCGGCCTGCACCAAGAAGTGCATCGAGGGCGGGGCTTCGGCGGTCGTGGTCACAGATGGCGACAACAAAGTCCTGGCGGTAGAGAACGGCGACGCGCTTAAGGGACACGAGGGGCATCACGTAGCCGTTACCGGACACGTAAAAGGCGATTCCATCCACGTGGAAAGCGTCAAGATGCTGTGATCTGGTTGAATGTAAGGTAGAAAAGGCGGCCCGCCGGCCGCCTTTTCTATTTTGCGGCTTTTCTTCACTGCGACGCTGGACTGCGACGCTAGCGAACTACGCCTTCCAGGGGTGAGCTGGCTGTAGCGTAGAGCTTTCTCGGCATGCGGCCCGCCAGGTGGGCCTGGCGTCCGGCGAGAACTCCGTGCTTCATGGCTTCAGCCATGAGGACTGGATCCTGGGCCGCGGCGATTCCTGTGTTCATCAGGACGGCGTCGGCTCCCAGTTCCATTGCTATGGCGGCGTCGGAGGCCGTGCCCACGCCCGCGTCCAAGATCAGCGGGACGCCGGTGATTACCTCGCGCAGGATGCGGATGTTAGCTGCGTTCTGAATTCCCAGCCCGCTGCCGATGGGAGCGCCAAGCGGCATGACCGCGGAGGCCCCGGCATCCAGCAAGCGTTTGGCAAAGACGACATCGTCGGAGGTATACGGGAGAACAGTGAAGCCTTCCTTCACTAGTACCCGAGTCGCTTCCAGCGTGGCCTGAATGTCGGGATAGAGCGTTGGCTGGTCGCCGATTACTTCCAGCTTTACCCAATCGGACAGGCCGACTTCCCTGCCCAGGCGCGCTGCGCGGATGGCTTCGTCGGCGGTGTAGCATCCAGCGGTATTGGGCAGCAGAAAATACTTTTTGGGATCGAGATAATCCAGCAGCGATTCTTTGCTGCGATCAAGATTTACGCGCCGCACTGCGACCGTCACCATGTCAGCGCCGCTGGCTTCGAGAGGCGCGCGCGGTTTCCTGAAATGATTTGTACTTCCCCGTGCCTACGATAAGGCGGGAGTGGAATTCGCGTCCGGCGATGATGAATGGGTCGATCATGGGTATATTGTAAATCTTTGGAGCAGTATTGGGTTGGAAGGGCGCAGCGTACGGATCGGGACTCGGGGGCACCGTCAGGCAGCGAGAAAACAGGTCCCCGTTCGACTCCCCCTCGTTTGCACTCAGGGTTCGCCCAGGGCAGGCTCTCCACTTCGCTCGCTGCGCTTCGCTCCGGTCGGGATGACAGTTTCTTGCCCGACGCTAGCGCACGGCTTCTTCCGCGATGGCGCGGACGCCGCTGATCTTCTTCAACAGATCGTCGGGGATGCTGTGCCTCTGTTGGAGGTATTCCGGGCTGTTGTAGGACAGCCAGACCTTTCCTTCAACATCCTCCCAAACCAGCGCCTTGAGCGGAAGATCGAGAGCAGTTGTTGGAGAGGCGATCATTACGGGCGTGCCTGACTTGGGATTGCCGAAGATGAGGAGTTCGGTGGGTTGCATCTGAGTCCCGCTTTGGCAGCGTTGCCGCTGTGGTCAATACGGGCCAGTATCGCGAGGCCTCGAGCTGCGACCAGGGTCTCCAATCGCTTTAGTGTTTCCGAGACCGAGTGCTGGCTGCTCAGATGAACCATGCCGTTTTCTGGAAGTGCGGTCATAGTCATCAATTATCAACTCTTTTGGAAAAAAAGGCGCCAGGGCAACTGGTGGATTGGTCCAGTACCCCGGCGCCGATTTCTCACACACCTGCAGGTTGGTATCCGCAGCCTACGGGGTGTACTTGAAGTTGCTGATGTACATGTAGCGGGTAACTCCCGTGGTGGCGGTGCCGCCCCAGCTTGACGAGTTGGTTCCCCAGAAATTGAAGAGGAAGGGCGCTGCTGTGGTGGGAACTGCCTTAGTATGATGAACCACAAGTTTGCCGTCCACGTACCAGTCAACATAGGTGGAGCGCCAAACAATCTTGAAATTGTGGCTGTTCGCCTGGTTGTATCCGAAGACCTGGGTGTCCTGGAAATTGGAGAGTCCCTTCCAGTTGGTGCAATCCACGGCGGTGGCCTTGTTTCCTACCTGCTCCATATCGATTTCAGTGATCGAGTTGGTGGCGTAAAGGAAGCCGGATGCCACCGAACCCGAATAGACGTTTACTACCCGGGAGGTAAATTCGAAGGTCCCGTATTGAAAGGTTCGCGTGGTCCCAACTTCGGCGCCGCTCGACAGAATCTTCGAGCCTGACCGGGTCTGGGTGAGCTTCAGGACCAGTTCGGACCCGATACTCACATTCGCCTTAACGAACGTACCAACATTTCCATTTACATTGCCAACGCCGGGGGCGTTCCAGGCATGGGTTTGCCAGGTGTAGCCCCCAAACGAGAATGAACTCGGCCCGACTGTGGTGTGGCCAACGGGTGAACTGCTGGCGGACTGCTTACCGTCTGCCACATCGCCGGCGTTATGAGGCGGAACAAAGGGCATAGTGCCTCCGCCGCAACCCACAAAGAAAAGAGTCGCTAAAACCAAAATGCTCAACCTCTTCATAAAGGATTCTCTCTTGTACAGGGATGGGGATTGGCGAACCAATCCCTTGTTGGCCAGAAGAAATTGCAGGAACCAGGAACAGAAACCTTTAGATTGCGCAACGCGAAAAATGCCCTGTGATGCCGGGCCAGACGAAGGACCCAACCAGAGCTAATGTTGCAGACGAAGAAGCGGCCCGCAAACAATAGCAAAATTTCCAGTTAATGTCACTTGTAATTAGGGTGATTTTTTGGTTTTCAAGGCGGTTATCTTCCGCTTTTGGGCGGGGATACCCGCGAGCTATGGGCCTATTTTGTTGAATCAGGGGGTTTTTAGGGGAACCTGAGGCTTCCTACTTCTGGGCGGCGCTGGTGGAGGGCATCTGGACCAGCGGAGGGGCGGGAGAGACATACACGACTTCTCCGGGACGGGCGTAGTGCAATTGCTCGCGGGCTTCCTTCTCGATGGTCTCGGGGTCGGTCTGGAGCGCTTTGATCTGCGCGGTGAAGCGATCATTTTCCTTCTGCAGTTGGTCAATTTCCCCGTTGAGGTTCTGGTATTCGGCGCGCTTTTGCCGGTAGACGACCATGCCGTTGGCGCCGAACATTACGTGAAGAAAGAGCCAGACGGTGACTACGGCGACTGCCACGGTGGCCAGGCGGCGCCGGGCGCGGTAGAGCCAAGTGAAGACAGGGCGAAGTTTTTCGTTGATCAGATTGCCGATTGAACTGCCGATTCGATGGCCGACGCGGCGGCCCATGCGACGACCGAAAGCTTCGGCTTTCGGGGCACGTTCGACCAGAGCACTTAATCGTCGCTGGGCTCGGGGCAACACACGGATTTCTGGTCGCTTTATTCGAAGATCCATTGTTTCGCGGCCGCGCTCAGCTTTGCCAGTTCTTCCTTAGTGCCCGCTTCGGAGTAGAGCCGAACGACCGGTTCGGTTCCCGATAGGCGGTAGCACACCCAAGACCCGTCTCGAAACAGCAACTTCAGGCCGTCGGTGCGAACTATCTGGGCGACCTTGCGTCCCATGAGATCGCCCGGCTCTTTACGTAACTTCTCAGTGAACTTCGCCATCGCCTCCTGCGTCAAGTGGAAGTTCTCACGGAGACTGTAGAAGGAACCAACTTCGGCAAATAGCTCTTTGAGCTGCTGGCCCAGCGACTTGCCCTTTTTCGCCACCATTTCGCAGCACAGTAGTCCGGCCAGGACACCGTCCTTTTCCGGCACGTGATAGCGGATGGAGAGGCCAGCGCTCTCTTCCCCACCGATGGCGATCTTGTCCTGCTTGATGAGTTCGCCGATGTATTTGAAGCCTACTGGAGTCTCGTGCAACTCGACGCCGTGATGCTTGGCCACGGCGTTGATGAGGTTGGTGGTGGCGACTGACTTGGCAACCCCATTCTTCCAGCCCCGGCTTTCGACCAGGTAATCGAACAGCAGGGCGACGATATAGTTGGGGGTGAAGAAAGTGCCGTCGGCGTCGACGATACCGAAGCGGTCAGCGTCGCCGTCGGTGGCAATCCCGATGTGGGCTTTGGTGGCTCGCATTTGTTCGCGGCAGCCTTCGAGCAAGTGGTCGTCCGGTTCCGGGGCATGGCCACCAAAAAGGACATCGCGGCAATCGTGGACAGTGGAAACATCTACCCCCGCCTCGCGCAGCAACGCGTCGGAATATCCGCGGGCGGCGCCCCAGAAGGGATCGAAGACGACGCGTAAGTTGGCCTTTTTGATCGTCTTGAAGTCGACGATTTCTTGCAGGCGGGCCAGATAGCTGTTTCGCGGCTCCAGAGCTTGCGCGGCGGCGGACTTGCCTTGAGGCTTGGAATGCTCATTCGAGGCATCGCTGGCGGCGATTTCAGCCTCGATGCGTTTTGTAGCTTCGGGGAGCGCCGGGGCGCCATCGGGCGTCGAGAACTTGATGCCGTTGTATTCCGGGGGATTGTGGGAGGCAGTGAAATTAATGGCGCCATCGGCCTTCTCCTGAATCACCGCGTAGGATATTGCCGGCGTCGGAGCTGGTTCCGCGATCATCAGAGGAGTGATGCCGTGGGCGATCAGTATCTCGCTGGCCATGGCGCAGAAGGTTTCACCCAGGAAACGCGGGTCGCGCCCGACAATGACGCGCGCGCCTGAGGGTTTTTGTGAAACCACATAACGCGCGATTCCGGTGACCGCGCGCCGCACGTTAGCGAAAGTGAATTCTTCCGCCATGACTGCGCGCCAGCCCGAGGTTCCAAAATGGATTTGTGTAGCCATGTTCCGTCTCCGCTACTGGGATTGGGTGGTAACCTTTTCGCTGTACGTAAGGTCCCCTAAAGGCACGCGGGCGAGGGCGCCCGCGCCACACAGGATTTAGCCACACGAGATTCTATATGACTGACAAGATACTCGTCCTCACAACCGCGGGTTCGAAGGATGAAGCCCGCAAGATCGGGCGCGCACTGGTGGAGCGCCTCCTGGCCGCTTGCGTGAATATTGTGCCTCAGGTGGGGTCAATCTACCGCTGGGAAGGAGAGGTGGAAGAGGCTGAGGAGTGGCTGCTGATAGTCAAGACGACGTGGGCTGCGTTCGAACGGGTACGGGAGGCAATTCTTGAAATGCATTCTTATGATATGCCGGAGTGTATTTGCGTTTCGATCGATGACGGCAGCGTCGGGTATCTTAGCTGGATCGGGCAATCGGTGAAGTGATGGGATGGCGGCGGCAGTCGTTGGTGGTTGGCTAAGGACTCTTGCGGTATCAACGAGATGGATCATCCACCCTTTCGCAAAGAACGCGAAAGGCTACCGAGGTTCTACCCCCTTGGTGTTTAGAAGACCAGTTTTCAGTTATTAGTTCTCGGTTCTCAGTGGCTCGGTGCGAACTGTCGACAATCAAGTCCGCCACCACCGAGTGTGAACTTCTGTGAATCTGAACAAATGGGATTAGATTCTTGGGTTGCCGGTAATGGCCTGATGATTCCCACCCTCTTGGCAGGAGTTGGCTACTGGGGAGTCACTCTTTGGGGTCCTCGACCGTGATCCTCAGTTCATACTTCGAAGAAGGTTGGCACGTCGAATAGCCCACGAGCTCGGTGGAATCGGAATCCCGGTTTTCTCGCGCCACAATGTAGCTGCGCATCGTGTAGCAAACGTTATCGCGGCCTTCCTCGATGTGGATCGAGCCAAGATTGTGGAGATCAAAGTTACGCAGACTTTGGCTTGCCGGATGGAATTTGCCAATCGGACTCGTCTCTGCGCTGTTCAGCAAATCAGACTTGACGGAGGGTGCAACGGAATTAGGTGCCGCTTGGGACTGGTCGCCTGACGGCACAGCCCCCAGGGAAGCCAATCCGAACAAAAGTGCAGGCAGGATGCCAGGGATTCGCATACTTCCCCCTTTGCGCGATTATAGCTCCAAAACCTCAGCCTGTTACGATTCCGAGCCGGCCGGAAGAAAGAGGGCGAGCACCCGGTCGGGTCCTCCACCGGGTCGAGAGTTTAGGGAATGACCACGCGGGTTTCATTCGAATACGAGCTCTCGTGTCCCATATCGTTCACTGCAGTTACAACGTAGTAGTAGGTTGCACCCGATTGCACGCTCTGATCGCTGTAGCTCGTCGTGCCGAGCGCGCTGGCCATAAGCCCGTATGACCCTCCCGGGACGGTCGAGCGGTACATGCTGTAGCTGGCGACCGCGGAATTCGTACTAGCCTTCCAGGAGAGCAAGACCGAACGCTGTACCGGTGCGGGCGTCACGTTTAGCGCGACGGTCACAGTTTGGGCAAGCCCTCCGCCTGTCAGGGTTACGTGTCCGGTGTAGGTTCCCGTTTTCAGCCCGGTGATTGAAGGAATGACCTGCAGGGTGGAAGGAGCGGTTCCAAAAAACGCCGAGAGACCCAACCAAGACTGGTCAGTGACGCCCGAGAAGAGAAGCGTCCCATTGCCGGCGTTCGTGATGCTCACGCTGGCTGGCGTGAGCTGGGAGCTGCCGACCTGTCCGGCAAAGCTCAAGTTCGCCGGATTCACCGCAAGCACAGCAGCGGTGGCAGTGGTCGTGGTGGTGGGGTTCACCGTCAAAGTGATGGTTGCACTCTTGCTTGAATCGGCTTGGCTGGTTGCGGTCACACTGGCCTGAGTGGCGGACCCAACCATGCGAGCGGTGAACAAGCCCGATGAGCTAACCGTTCCTACCGTTGCCGACCACTTAACCGCCTTATTCGAAGTGTTGGTGACTACCGCTGTGAACTGCTGCGTCTTTCCTGCTATGACGTGCGCGTTCGAGGGCGACGCAGAGACACTCACAGCGCTGCCGCCTCCGAAAGCCGAAGTCCCCCCACCGCCGCAGGCCGACAGAAAGACCAGGCTCAAAAGGATCTGGCAGGAAAGGAACTGCAACAAGAATTTTGCTCGGCGCGAGTTGGCGGGCTGTTCGGAATGCTCACCGCGATGCCGAAGATATCCGGCTTCTGTCGGCGCAGGTCGGACAGCACTGACTCAGTGAAGGAGTTTTTATTGGCCTACGCACTTGGCGACGATGAGGGTGATATCGTCGTACTGCTCGCCGGGGCTGAACCGGCGAACCTCGTCCACGATCGCTGCGAGCAAGTCTCGCGAGGACAATTCACAATGCCGCTGCAATGATTGGGTCAAGCGCTGCTCTCCAAATTCTTCTCCCGCTGAATTGAAGGATTCGGTGACGCCGTCGGTGTAGAGGGCGATGCAGTCTCCGCCGCGCAAGCGGGATTCGCCGATGCAGCAATCCCATTGCTTGAAGAGTCCGAGAACGGTGCAGGTAGAGTCCAGCCTTTCGAGCGTGTTATCGCCGCGGAGCAAGAGACCGGAGAGATGTCCGCAGTTGACGTAGCGCAAGCGTTGCGCCCGGTCGTCATATTCGGCGAAGAAGAGCGTGGCGTAGGAGCTGTCGGCGGTGTTGTCATAGAACAACTGGTTGACGGAGCGCAACAGCTGTTGTGGGTCGTCCAAACCAGCGATGCACTGGCTGCGTAGATTCGCTTGCAGATTGGCCATCAGGAGAGCGCCGGCAATTCCCTTTCCTGAAATGTCGCCTAGCACCAGCCCGAGCCGTTCCTGACCCAGATTGAGGAAGTCGTAGTAATCGCCACCGACCTGGCGAGCCTGAATACAGATGCCGGCATAGTCGAGGGTTCCTAGTGGCGGGAAGGTCTGGGGAAAGAGTCTGGCCTGTACCTGTTTAGCGATCTCCAGTTCGTGAGCAGCACGGCGTTCGAATTCCAGCTTCTCCGCCGCGGCGCGGCGTTGTGCTTCAATCGCCTGGGTCATTTCGTCGAAGCTGACCAGGGCGAAGGAATTCTTATCGATATCTTCGAAGAGGGTGAATACTCCTCCCCAAACTGGTGTCTGCTTGCCTAGCAGGAGCGATGGAGCTTTTCCGGGCGCGTCGTTTCCAGAACCGTCATTTCCCGTACCGTCTACCGTTTGCTGTTGATACTTGACCCGCCTGAGCCGGGGAACGTGACGAAAGCGAACTCCGCGACGTCTCCATTGAGCGTAGGTGGCCACGACATCTTCGGAAACAAAAGCAACAGGCGTGGGTTGGCCGATCAGCTTGTACTCGTCGGAGTCGGGTTCAGGTGCGATAAGGGTAAGCACGGCCGTGCCGTGGGGAGGCGCAACGCCTACGCAGCGTTGCCCGGATTGAAGGCGGACGTCGAAGGCCAGACTGAATCCGAGCTGATCCAGGTAGAACCGCAGGCTTCGATCCTGGTCGCGAACGAAAATGTTGACCGCGTAGACGCCGAGGTAACGATTCTCGCGATCGTGGGGCAGCTCTGATTGATCCGCCAGACCGAAGGATGGGGAGCCGGCCATGGCGGCTATTATAAGACCTGAAAGATTCCCATCAGCTCGGGGTCATTAGGGGCCTGACCGTGACGTGGGTTAGAGGTCCCGGAGGGACCTTTGATAGTAGCCCGCCACTTCAGTGGCGGGTGGACTTGAGGAAAGGAAGGGCGTGCCGTCGGCACGCCTGAAACGAATTCCTAACACCGCAGATGCGTTTTCAGGCGTCCCTGCGGGACGCGAATCATTCTGCTAGTTGACCCGGCGTCGAAACGCCGGGCTACTATCGGCCGTCCCTCCGGGACTTGAGGTTAGCCCTTCGTGGTAGTGCCCGAGCGAGAGTTCCTACCTCAACGGCTTTCGTGCGCTCAGGTTCAGACGCCGATAGTCCAACAGAAAAGGAGGATCGTCGTTCGCGGCCTGTTCAGTCAGTTCGGAGACATATTGTTCGCGTAAGTTAGCATCAGGCAAGCGTTCGAGGTGAGCGCGCACGATTACCGTTTTCACAAACTCGGAGTAGTGTTGGCGATCATCAAGGAGAGTAGGGGCTGCTTCAAGATTGGTTTGGATCTCAACGAAGCCGGCGCGTTCCAGCGTATCGGCGGCGCCTTCCGCATCCTGGTAAAGCCAGGGTGATGGGAAGCTGGCCAGGAAGGGCGCAAATTTTGTAGACTCGGCGAGCTTTGCCATACGGCCTGTAAGGCGAGCAATGTTCTGACCACCACCGCATTGCGCCTGCAGCCAGCCTCCGGGACGGAGCGCCTGAAACAATCCACGGAACAGGCGGTCATGATCGAGGACCCAATGGAAGGCGGCGGTACTGACGATGCCGTCGAAAGCGGCTGTGAACGGGAGGTCCAGCAGATCGGCAGTGACCACCTGGACTCGCGGGCCGAATTGAGGTTGCAGGTATTCGCGGGCAGACCGCGACATATTTTGCGAAACGTCGAGTGCGACTACGCGTCCGCGCGGCAGGGCCTGGAGCAAGTCGGCGGTGAGGCGGCCGGTGCCCGCGCCGGCGTCGAGAACCAATTCGTCGCCTCGCAGCTGCAAACGGGAGAGGACCTTTTTCCCCCAACTGACCTGCGGCTGAGAAAGGCGATGGTATTCGGAGGAGTTCCATTCGCGGGCGGAGTTTGGAGATTGGGTCATTTATATATGGCTACACCGCGTTCGGCGCGGATGCGCTTGGAATACATTTCAGGCGTGCCTACGGCACGCGCTTCTTTTCCCAGACCATCCCGCCACTGAAGTGGCGGGCTACTATCGGTGGTCCCTCCTGGACCTTGGACCTGGATTCCACCAGTGCCAACGAGAACATCCGGAAAGCGGACCTCCATCTACATCGCTGCCAGAGCATCTTCCAGATCGTCCTGGATGTCTTCCACGTTTTCGATTCCTACGGAGATGCGGACCAGGCCATCGGTGATTCCGATTTCTCTTCTTCCTTTTTCTCCCAGCGCGGCGTGTGTCATGGTGGCGGGGTGCGAGATTAATGTTTCGACTCCGCCCAGAGACTCAGCCAGCGAACATACGCGAACCGTTTTTAGCATCTTCTTGGCGTTGGAGAGCGATCCGGTTTCGAAGGTAATCATCGAGCCGAAGCCGGTCATCTGGCGCTGCGCCAGTTCGTGCTGCGGGTGTTCGGGAAGGCCGGGATAGAAAACTTTTTTTACCTTCTTGTGCCGGGCCAGGAATTCGGCGATGAAGCGGCCGTTGCGATCGTGCTGTTCCATGCGCGCCGCGAGAGTCTTCACTCCTCGCAGCACCAGCCAGCATTCGAAGGGAGAAAGAATCGCTCCCGCGGCTTTCTGCACAAAAGCCAGTTTGTCAGCCTGCTGCTGGGTGGTGCAAACTACGACACCGCCGAGTCCGTCGCTGTGTCCGTTGAGAAATTTTGTGGTGGAGTGCACGACCATGTCGGCTCCGAGTGCGATTGGCTGCTGGAAGTAAGGCGACATGAAAGTGTTGTCCACTACCAGCTCCACCTTCTTGCGCCGGCATACTTGGCTGATGGCTGCGATGTCGCTGAGCGACATGAGGGGGTTGGTGGGAGTCTCGATGTAGACGATGCGAGTGTTTTTTCGGATGGAGCGGTCCACGTTTCGCGGGTCGGCAGTATCGACGTAGGTAAATTCCATTCCGAAATTCGCCAGAACCTGATTGAAGAGGCGAGGCACGCCTCCGTAGAGATCGTTGCCGCAGACCACGTGGTCGCCTGACTTGTACATGGTGCAGATCGCGTTGATTGCCGCCATGCCGCTGGCGAAGACGCGGGAGGCGATGCCGCCTTCAAGTGCCGCCAGATTTTCTTCCAGCCGAGTGCGAGTGGGATTGGAGACTCGGGCATATTCGTATCCCTTGTTCTTGCCCAGTTCCTGCTGAACGTAAGTGGATGTCGGGTAGATGGGGACCGATACCGCGCCAGTTTCGGGGTCGGGGTACTGGCCGACATGAATGGCCTTAGTGGCGAAACCTGGTTGCTTGTTTTTCATGTGAAGCTTTCAGCGGTCAGCTCTCAGCTTTCAGTTGTGGGTTTTTCAGTATCAGTTTTCAGTTTCTAGTTCTCAGTTCTCAGTGACTCGACTTGCTGATAGCTGCGGCCCTAAATTCCACCTTCAAAGATCTTTTTTGACAGATAGCGTTCGGCCGAATCGGGGATCATGGTTACTACGCGCTTTCCCGGTCCCAGGCGGCGAGCCACTTGCAGGGATGCAAACACGTTAGCTCCTCCGCTGGAACCGGATAACACCCCTTCGCGAGCCGCGAGATCCTTCACCATCGCGAAAGCGTCGGCGTCACTTACCATCAGAACCTCGTCACATACGGAACGGTCGAAATTGCCTGGGATGAAGCTGGCGCCGATGCCTTCTACTTTGTGAGGGCCGGGCGGGCCACCGCCCAGAACCGATCCTTGTGTTTCTACGGCATAGGCCAATACGTCGGGGAGACGCTCTTTCAGGAAGCGCGCTATGCCGGTGAAAGTGCCGGCTGTGCCGGAGCCGATTACCAAAGCATCGACGCGGCCTTCCATCTGCTCGAAAATTTCCCGGGCTGTTGTTTGGTAGTGGTAGTCGGGATTGGCGGGATTGTCGAACTGACTTGCCATGAACGCGCCAGGGTTGCGCGCTACCAGTTCATTGGCGCGGCGGATCGCACCTTGCATCCCCTCGATGTCAGGAGTACGTGTGACTTCGGCGCCGAGGGCTCGCATGATTGCGACTTTCTCTTCGGAGAAGCGTTCGGGAACGAAGAGCGCGACCTTATAACCGCGTTGAACGCCGATGAGAGCGAGGCCGATGCCGGTGTTGCCCGCGGTGGCTTCGACAATGGTGCCGCCGGGCTTGAGACGGCCTGCTCTTTCAGCAGCCAAGATAATGCCGCAGGCGGCGCGGTCTTTCACGCTGCCACCGGGGTTCAGGTACTCCAACTTGGCGAAGACAGCCGCGGAATCGCTGGGCACCAGTTTCTTCAATTGCAGGATGGGAGTCTCGCCGACCAGTTGGGAAATGTCGTCGGTGACGCGGAGGCGGGAGCTCTCGATGGTTTTTGTCCCCACACTACAGGGTACGGAAGGCGGGGGCGGAGCGTCAATTGTGCAGTGAGCTGTCAGCTGTCAGCTTTCAGCTATCAGCGATCAGCCCTGAGTCTTCATCGAGTGACTGGCGAAACAGCGAACCTCAGTGGCTGAAGCCGGTCAGCTCCGGCGACTTTGCGGCACGACTGGAAGTCATGCCCTTCCCAAGCCGTCCCGATCGGCGGTTGTACTGCAGGTCAAGATCCAGCTGAGGGAAGTTACTGATGGCTGAAAGCTGAGAGCTGACAGCTTAAGTCAATTTCCGCCGCCGGTGGCTTGTTCCTGGCCGGCGTAGTAGCCGCTGCGGGTTCTTACCGAGAGCTTGCCGTAACCACGGGCTTTGGCGTCAACCCGGATGGCGCGATATCCGCCGGCGGATTTGGGGGTAGTGGGCTTGTAGCCGATGGTGTACTGGTTGCGTATGTCGCGGGCCACGGCGCTACTGATGGAATCGACCTCCTCCAGGGAGCGCGGGAAGAAGGCAATGCCTCCGGTACGCTCAGCCATGGTTTCGAGGGCGCGCTTGGCTCTACGTTGGCGCTCTTCGCCCAATACTCCGATGGCATAGACCGTGGGTCCATTTTCTTCCTGCAGCCTGCGCACGGCCTGTTCGAGCGATTCGCGGCTGGCATCGTCCTCTCCGTCGGTGACGACGAATAAAATTTTCTTCTGCAGTTTGCCATGCTTTTTCAACTCGTCCGCCGAAGCTACGACCGCGTCGTAGAGAGCGGTTCCGCCGCGAGTCTCGTATTTTTCCAGGGCTTCCTGCAGCAGGTTGATCTTGTTGGTGAAGGGCTGATCGAGGTAATACTCGTCACTGAAGTTGACCACGAAAACTTCATCCTGCGGGTTGCTGGCGCGTACAAGATTGACTGCGGCCTTGACCACTTTGGCGCGCTTCTCGCGCATCGAGCCGGAGTTATCGACCACGATGCCGAGCGAGATGGGGATGTCTTCGTGGCGGAAAGATTTGATGACCTGGGGTTTGCCGTCCTCAAAAACGGTGAAAGCGTTCTGATCAAGTGTGGTAACCATGCGTTGCTTGTCATCGATGACCGTGGCGTGCAGCAGGACTTCCTGCACGTCGGAATGAAAAACGAAAGTACCGGATTCGCGATCCGGCTGCTGCCCGGCAGGTGGCGCCTGCTGGGAGGATGGCTGCTGGGAGGCCGCTGGTGCGGAAGAAGATGCGGGCTGAGAGCTGCGAGGCGGGGCCTCCGGCGGTGTGGTATTTTGGGCTCCCACTCCCAGACTGAACAAGAATAAAGTGATCACCCGAACGACGACCCAACTATGTCGACTATTCGGTAGGTGCATAGTAACCCGTCTTGGCATAGACACGCAGCGGCGGCAAGCCCTTTGGCGGAATGAGTTTCACCTTAATTTTACGCCATTTGCCGTCATGTGCTGGATTCTTTGGACGGTATCCGAGCACATATTGGTTGCGTAGCTCGATGCCTATTTTTGTGGCGACATCGGCCAAGTCATTCGGGTTATCGATGGTAAAGGCCCGTCCGCCAGTAAGTTCGGTTAGATCGCTGAGCAGAGCCGGGCCCAACTGCTCTTCGGGAGTGGACATGTAGCGGTCATAGATGCCAATGGCATACATGAGCAGATCGGCTTCCTTGACCACGGATTTTATCTCGCCCTCGGTATAACGGCTGTGGTTGTCGCCGCCGTCAGAGATCACGAGCAGCGATTTCTTGGGATACTTGGCCTGCCGCATTTTGCTGACGCCGAGGTAGATGGCATCGAGCAGCGCGGTGCGTCCCTTGGGAATGGTGTAGACCAGCTTGCCCTGAATATCTTCAATGGACTGGGTGAAGTCGGAGATTTCCTCGGGCTTGTCGGCGAACGTGATCATGAAGAACTCGTCCTGCGGGTTCGCCGTCTTGAAGAACTCGATGACGGCTTCGCGGGCGCGCTCGATCTTGCTGCTCATACTGCCGCTCATGTCGAAGATCACACCCAGCGAGACGGGAGCGTCTTCGCTGGAGAAATGTCTGATCTCCTGCTGGTCCTTGCCTTCGAACACAGAGAAATTTTCCTTGTCGAGTCCAGTGACCAGGCGATTCATGGGATCTGTAATGGTAACCGGCACCAGCACCAGGTCTACGTTGGCCTGCAGCGGCTTGGTGTGAGTCCGCAAGGCAGGATCCATGATCTGTTTTTCGGGAGGCGGAGGCGGCTGGATGCGAGGATTGACATGCACGTCATCCACCGGCACCGGGCCTTGAGCCCTGGAAGCCGGATCCGCAGCGACTATCGCAACCACGAGGAGGAGGATGAACAGAGACAGAGAAACGGCAGAAGCCTGCTCTTCGGGCAGCATAAGGGTTCTCAGGGTCCAGGGTTGGGCCGAGGGGGACCTACGACCTTGACACGATGGGCGGGATGACCCGCGCCCATGAAGGCGGGCCATAATTACCTCATTGGGGCTGATCTTAACATAGCGCACCTGCGGAATTGTCAACGTTCTGTCAAGCTTTTCTCGCGACCTCTCCGATGACAACTAATGTGCAAAGGTTTGCCCGATTTAGCTCACCTTTCCGGCCCCAAAGTTGGAACGCCGCGCTACTATTCGCAGCTCCCTCAAGGGTCTCAACCTCGATTTCAGCGTGGGCCACCCACGGCTGGGGGAAGGTCTTGTACAATTTCAGGTCAAATCTCTTTTTCAAGGAATCTCTTTCCGTTTCAATCCCTATGGCCCATATCGAGCCGTTTCGCGCCCTCCGCTATGACCCGACGCGGGTCTCTATCTCACAAGTCGTGACTCAGCCCTACGACAAAATCACTCCTGAGATGCAGGAGGGGTACTACTCCGCCAGTCCGCATAACCTGGTGCGGGTCATCCTGGGTAAGCAGCACGCCGGCGACCACGACAGAGAAAACAGGTACTCCCGTGCGTCTAATTTTTTTCAGGATTGGCGTCGGCAGGGCATCTTTTTGCAGGATGCGGAGCCATCGCTTTACCTTTATGTCCAGCGGTTTACGGTTCCTGGGGTTACAGCGCCCGGGAGCAGCTCCCAACTGGAGCGGCGGGGGATCATCGCGCTGGGCCGGATTGAGGACTATTCGGCGGGCGTGGTGTTTCGCCACGAACAGACCTTGGCCAAGCCCAAAGCCGACCGCCTAGAACTATTACGGGCCACCCGTGCCCACTTCGGACAGCTCTTCATGCTGTACAGCGATCCGGCCGGCGAAATCGATGGTTTGCTGAAGACCGGGCGCGCCCCTGACCTTGAGACGCGCGACGAATACGGGGTTTCGCATCAGGTATGGAAGATTGCCGATCCCGGGCTGGTCAGCCTGGTGAGCGACAAGATGCGCGACAAGAAGCTGGTGATCGCGGACGGCCATCACCGCTATGAAACCGCCCTGAACTATAGGAACGAACAGCGAGCCAGCGGCGCGACTGGGCGAGCTGGAGCTGCCGCGCCTTACGAACTGGTGATGATGACTCTGGTGAACATGGACAGCCCTGGTCTGGTTATTTTGCCTACTCATCGTGTGGTTCATGGGCTGGAGTCATTCTCCGCGGCAGCCTTCCGCGAAAAGGCGTGCGCCTACTTCAGCGTGGAGGAAGTGGACGCCTCGGTGGACGCAGCCCGCGCTGCAGTCATCCTGCGCGAGGCGGGGCGGATAGGGACGGCGATGCTGGCTGTGGCAGCGGACCGGGTTTTTCTCCTGGACCGGCCGAAGGCGGTTTCTTCTAATACATTCGCCGGCCTGTCGCTGCGCCAGCAGTCGCTGGACGTGGTGCAGTTGCACAAGTGCCTGCTGGAGGGTGTGCTGGGTATTTCGGAAGAGGCTATCCGTGAGCAGAAGAACGTTCGCTACATACGCGACATTGGCGAGTCAATCGCGCAGGTGCGAAGCGGGGCGGCGAATGTAGCGTTTCTTATGAATCCTGTGCGCATGGCGCAGGTGCGCGACATTGCCTTTGCCGGCGAAGTCCTGCCGCAGAAGTCTACGGATTTTTATCCCAAGCTGCTTACAGGATTGACGATTTACTCGTTGGAGTAGCGAACGCGAGTTTGGTGGTTGATGATAGAGAGACGTTGCGAAGCAACGTCTCTACGGCTGGGTTTTGAATAGCTGGGAGATCTTGTTTTTGCATCCTTCAAATCACCGCGCTTTGCGATTCTGTTTGGCGGCTGCAATCCTGCTTGCTGGCGCGTTCCTGGTTTCTGGGGCGCCGGATACCAAGCGCCTGTCGGTTTATTCCCCTACCGCCAATTACTCCCTTCCGGTTACAGAACGTAATGGCGGCGACTATGTCGGGCTGGCTGAGATTCTTGAGCCGCTGGGCGCAGTTAATGCCAGAGTGGATGGGCGAACGTGGAGAGTGCACTACAACAACCTGGACGGCGAGTTCACCGACGGGAAGACCCGGGCTCGAGTGCAGGGTCAGAACTTTGATCTTCCCGGCAGCTTCGTGGTGGACAATGGCCGCGGACTGGTTCCGCTGGGTTCCCTGCCGACCCTCATGCAACGCTTCCTGGGGGCGCCGGTAAACTTCCGAGAAAGTTCTCGCCGGTTGTTTATTGGCGATGTCGCGGTTCACTTCACCGCACAGGTGAACAAGACGAATCCTCCGACGCTGGTGATGAACTTCAGTTCCCCGGTAAATCCGATGATCGCCACGGAACCGGGCAAGTTGCGCATGGTGTTTACCCATGAGCCGCTGGTTCCGCCGGGGTCGCAGAACCTGACGTTTGACAGCGTGGTCATTCCCTCGGCCACATTTCAGGAAAACAATGGTGCGGCCGAAATCGCGGTGGCCGGACCGGCTCCGCTGTTCGCAAGCTTCAGCAACGACGGGCGCACCATCACGATTATGCCGGCTCCGCAAGCCGTAGCCCACGCGGCTCCGAGTCCCGCGCAGGCGCCTCCTGCGCCTGCGGCGAATCCAGCTCCGTCGACCCAGCCGGGACCACCTGCCGCCGCCACTAGTTCGGTGCCACCTTCTACGCAATATTTCGCTGTCGTGGATGCAAGCCACGGCGGGGACGAACGCGGTGCGGCGCTGAGCGATCAATTGGCTGAGAAAGATGTGACTCTGGCGTTCGCGAGACGTCTGCGGCAGGAGTTGCTGGCTCGCGGCTTCACCATCCTGCTTTTGCGGGATGGAGACGTAACCCTCGGTCTGGACCAGCGTGCGAGTCTGACCAATGGGGCTCATCCGGCCATTTACATTTGTCTGCACGCCGGATCGCAGGGTTCAGGAGTGCGGCTTTTCACCGCGCTGCTTCCGGCGGGAGGCGAGAACCGCGGTCCCTTTCTGGATTGGGACACGGCGCAGTCCCGGTTTCGCGCGGTCAGTCAGAATGCGGAATTGAGCCTGGCAGGCGAATTCGGAAAGCGGCAGGTGCCGGTGCGTTCACTGGCCGCGTCATTGCGTCCTTTGAACAACGTGGCGGCAGCGGCGGTCGCGATTGAGATCGCGCCCTCGGCGGGCAAGATTTCCGACCTGGAGTCTCCGGCCTACCAGCAAGTGGTGGCGGAGTCGGTGGTAGCGGGGATTGAAGCGGTGAAGGACAAGCTGGGATCAGTCCCGGAAGTCACGTCTCCGGATCTTACGAAGGCGGGAGTTACCAGATGATTCCGCGCCATTTGATCATCGGGGTCGCTGTGATGCTGGCGATCACGCTGGGGATGAGCGTCTATGTGTGGCGCATGCGTCGCCAGGCCCAGCAGACGGAGGCACCTGCCGAGTACGCACACCCGGTGGCGGCGCCGGTGCAGGGACCCACTGAACAGGTCACCCTTTATGTCGCCTATGACGACCCTGGCCAGCTGCGCGCGCAGGGAGCCCGCATTCCACTGCCGGCCGGGCGGCAGGAGCGGGCACAGGAATTACTACGGGCGCTGCTCGGACTTTATCTGGACAAGTCTTCCTCGCACCCGTTGGGACCGGGAGCTGAAGTGCGCGATGTATATCTGGTGGACCCGGGGCTGGCGGTGATCGATGTTAGCGACCCTTTTGCTGACGGTCATCGCTCCGGCGTTCTGGTAGAAGAACTCACCGTGGCCTCGATGGTACAAACCCTGGCGGCGAACATTCCGGGGATTAATCGGGTGAAGATTCTGGTCGGAGGGAAAGAGCGGGAGACCTTGGCCGGGCATGCGGATTTGTCTTGTACCTATGACGTTTCTGCGGTGGAGCAGATGGTGGCGGAGCTGCAGTAGGTGAGCATTCAGCATTCAGCATTCAGCCTTCAGCAATCAGCATTCAGCCCTCAGGGTTCGTGGATTGGCTCTTTCGCCCCGTTGGGGCTTGACGTGTTTTGCGCTTTGGACCCACGGCTTGCGCCGTGGGCTATATTCTTGCGCCGCTTCGCGGCTAGGGGAGCTTGGCCCTTCCGGGCTGAGCGCTGAGAGCTGAGTGCTCCCTGCTAGAATCTTGCCATGTTCTTTCGTTCCGATAATCGCTCGCCTGACCAGATGCGTCCGGTCAATATCATTCCTAACTTCATTAATACAGCCGAAGGATCAGTGCTCATCGAGGTGGGTAACACGCGGGTGATTTGTACCGCATCAGTAGAAGAAACGGTGCCCTCATTCATGCGCAACAGCGGTAAAGGATGGATTTCGAGTGAGTACAGCATGCTGCCTCGGGCGACCTTGACGCGCACACCGCGGGAGGTGAACAAGGGGCGTCCGGGTGGACGCACCCATGAGATCCAGCGGCTGATTGGGCGTTCGTTGCGCGCGGTCGTGGATCTGAAACGAGTGGGCGAGCGCACCATCTGGATTGATTGCGACGTAATCCAGGCGGATGGCGGCACGCGCACGGCGTCGATTACAGGAGCCTTTGTCGCGCTGGGTCTCGCTCTCGAAAAGCTGGTGGAGGCGGGAACCCTGACTTCAGTTCCCTTCCGCGATTTCCTGGCTGCGGTGAGCGTGGGTATTGTGGATGGAGAAATCCTGCTCGACCTTTGCTACGAAGAAGATTCTCGCGCCGACGTGGACATGAATTTTGTGATGACGGCGGGGAAGAAATTTGTTGAAGTGCAGGCCACGGCGGAGCACCAGGTGTTTGATGAGGAGCAACTGAGCAAGATGATCAGCATGGCAAGCCAGGGAGTGCAAACGCTGATCGCCAAACAGCAGGCGGTGTTGCGAACGCTGATGTTGCGGCAGTAGCAGGCGATGACAAATGGAATATCTGATCGGTGTGGTGTTGTCTCTGGTTGTCGCCGGAATCGCCCGCAGTGTCGGCTTCGGCCGCGAGCGGGCTTTCTACCCCGTCGTGTTGATCGTAATCGCGTCCTACTATGTGCTGTTCGCATCGATGGGAGCGCCTGGGCGGGTGGTGATTCTTGAGTCAGTCGTTGCCGCAGTTTTCTTGCTGGCCGCAGTGATTGGTTTCAGAGGCAGCCTCTGGGTCGTGGTTGCTGGGCTTGTAGCTCATGGGATTTTTGACCTCGTCCATCACCGATTCATCGAAAACCCAGGGGTGCCTTCCTGGTGGCCGGGTTTTTGTCTCGCATTCGATGTTGTGGCTGGCGGTTTCCTGGCGGTTCTCCTGATGAGGCGCAAGAACAGAAGCACGGATTGAATGGTTTCCATCGCCCCCACTTTTCGCAAAGTACGCGAAAAATGGGGCACCCGTTCTTGGTTGTCTGCCTGCTGCTTCATTGTTGGTCATAGGCTTGCTGTAGAGTCTTGATGTCGATCTTGTCCATTTGAAGCATTGCATGCATGACTCTCTTTGACTTCTCCGCGTCCTTGTCATGCAACAGTCTTCCTAGGGCACTGGGAATGATTTGCCACGAAAGACCATATTTGTCTTGCAGCCAGCCGCATCTGTCTTTTTTCCCGCCAGCTGAAAGCTTCTCCCACAGCTCGTCTACTTCCTGCTGCGTCTCGCAGTTCACGAAGAACGATACGGCCGGCGTGAAGGTGAATTGCGGACCACCGTTCAGGGCGTAGAAGTCCTGCCCGTCGAGCTGGAATGTTACGGACATTGCCCACCCTTTTGGTCCGGGTCCCCCTTCTCCATATCGAGAAACGCTCATGATCTTGGAATTCTTGAAGACGGAAACGTAGAAATTTGCGGCCTCTTCGGCTTTGCTGTCGAACCACAAGAATGGGGTGACTTTTTGCATATGAATTCCCCTCTCATCTTGTTGAATTTGAGCCTGTTTGTGTTGCTTTACTTTCCGAATTGCCGAGCTTCGCTCGGCTGGGCGGGTGGGACACCCGCCCTACGTGGGTGTTGGTGGCCGCACGCATGGCGCCTGCCTTATGGCGCGGCGTGCCACTTGCTTTGTAGAAACGCGCCTAGCCAGGATTGCGGCATCGACAGCGCGGCGAGTGCGATGGGATACCATTCGTGCCCGACGACAGCCGGCCGGCTCCACGTCACCACAACGCCCACAATGCCAAGAACGGTGCCTATGGCGCCAAGGATCAGGGCGTGCAGCATGGGCCGGTTGGGTGCGAGCCGGGCTGTGAGGTAGCTGCCCGCGACGCCGTAAACGGTTCGATAGGCGGTCGCGAGCAGAAGAAGGGCATCTCCCATGGGCGGGCCGGACGTGGACCGGCTCGACGGTGGGAAGACGCCAGTTGCTTGCAGTAGGGCGTCGGTGCCGAGAGTGACAGCGACGCCAGCGAGCGCACCCGCGAGCACGGCGACGATGCTGCGACCAATGCGGCGTGGACGGCTAGTGTCGTTCATGACATCCTCGCTTCTTTTTCCAGTCATTGCTCTCCAATCATTGCTCTCCGGTCATTGCTCCATTCATTGAGCCCCCAGCGACGCCAAGAGGTCCGCAAGCCTGTCGTAGCCCGCAGCCACGCCACTCTCCATGGGCGACTTGAGAACAACGTCGCGGGCTTCTCCCGACTCGTAGAGAATCGTCTGCGTGAGTGTGGTCTTTCCGTCCTGTTCGACGAGGACGATCGTGCCGACCGCCTCACCGGGATACCAGGATTGGTCGAATCTCTCGGTGGCGACGATGCGCTCCGGCGGCACGATTTCGCGCAGGACGCCGCCTATTCCCATTTCATGCCCGCTGGAGTGACGCCAAACGTAGCGGTAGCTGTCGCCTACCTTCTGAGCGAGCTCACAGACCACCATCGACCATCCTGGCGGCCCGAGTAACCACTGCTTGACCAGCTCGGGCTTGGTGAAGGCGTCGAAGACCAGGGTTCGTGGCGCATCGAAGACGCGGGTCATCACGATCTCGCGATCGCCGCGGGTGGTCAGTTTCAGAGTTCCAGCGGTCGTCATTGGTGATCTCCTTATTTTTGCCTGGCGCGTCTCTTAGTGGCGTTTGGCGCGTGCGCGTTTCTTCTCCCTGGTTTTCAGCTCGGTCTTCATGCCATCGGTCTTCATAACATCGGTTTTCATAACATCGAGCAGGGCGTCCAGACGCAGGAACCTGCCCTCCCAGAACTGGCGGTAGTTTTCCAGCCATTCGGTAGCGTCGGCGAGCGGCTCGGCTTCGAGGCGGCGCGGGCGGCGCTGCGCGTCACGGCCGCGCGAAATCAGGCCGGCGCGTTCGAGCACCTTGAGATGCTTGGAGATCGCGGGCTGGCTCATGGCGAAGGGCTCGGCTAGTTCGGTCACTGAGGCCTCACCCGAGGCGAGGCGGGCGAGAATCGCCCGGCGGGTGGGGTCGGCGAGGGCTGCGAAAGTCGTGCTGAGGTGGTCAGAGGTCAATTGGTTCATAACTCTTTGGTTGCATAACTTATGAGTTATATATAATGTTGTGCGCCAGCTGTCAAGCCCCTTTACTGCGGACCTGCGCATTTCCGATTCTCCCCATCAGACTGCCGAGCTTTGCTCGGCCGGGCGGGTGGGGCACCCGCCCCTACGTGGGCGGAGGTGGGCGCATCGTGGTGCGCAACATGGTGCGCAACATGGCGCGCAACATGGTCCGCAACATGGTCCGCAACTTCAAACAAATGCGGTACTTTAGTATGGTGGAGGGTTCATGGGGACGGGCAGCATTCAGGGATTGGAACTGGTCTTTCTCCTGTTGCTGTTGTTTGTCGTGGCCTTTGGGGCATTGGCCAAGAAACTTCAGACTCCGTATCCCATCGTGCTGGTGCTGGCTGGACTGCTGCTGAGTTTTGTTCCGGGTACTCCCAAGATCACGCTGAATCCGGACGTCATCTTCTTTGTGGTTTTGCCCCCGCTTCTCTATAGCGCCGCGTGGCTGACTTCCTGGCGTGAGTTTTCCTACAACCTGGTGAGCATCCTGTTTCTCGCCTTTGGGCTGGTCATCTTCACGGTGCTTGGTGTTGCGGGCGCAGCGCCCTGGTTTCTCTCCGGGTTCGACTGGCGAACGGGGTTTGTGCTGGGCGCGGTGGTGGCGCCCACCGACGCGATTGCGGCTACCGCTATTGCCAAGCGAGTGGGGATGCCGAAACGCATCGTCGATGTTCTTGAAGGCGAAAGCCTGGTCAATGACGCCAGTGGATTGCTCGCTCTTGAGTTCGGCATCGCGATGCTGGTCGGAGGTGAGACCGCCACGCTCTCTACCGGGCTGGTGCGACTCGTCTACCTGACGACCGCTGGGCTGGCGGTCGGCTTGGTGATTGGAGCGATCGTCAACTGGGTGGAACAGCGCATTGATCACGCCCCCATCGAGATCGCGCTCAGCATTATGGTTCCCTACGTAGCCTATCTCGCGGCGGATTCGATTCACGCTTCCGGGGTTCTGGCGGTGGTGGCGTGCGGACTCTACCTCAGCCGCAAGAGTTCGACCTTTTTCTCGGCCAGTGTGCGGCTGCAGGCGTGGGCGGTCTGGGACTCGCTGACTTTTATCCTCAATGGATTCGTGTTTGTGCTCATCGGGCTGCAATTGCCCAACGTGTTGCGGGGAATCCGGGATCACAGTCTTGGCGAGTTGATGGTGTATGGCGCGATCTTCAGCGGACTTCTGATCGCGCTGCGGGTGTTCTGGATTTTCCCCGGTGCGTTCATGTCGAACCTGATACGCCGACGCGTTCTCCATCAGAAAGAACCGCTGCCGCCGGCGCGACAGATTTTTATCGTGGGCTGGACCGGAATGCGAGGAGTAATCTCGCTGGCGGCTGCGATTGCCTTGCCACAGACGCTCGCGAATGGCGCTCCCTTCGCGCAGCGTGACCTGATCATCTTTCTCACTTTCAGCGTGATTCTGGTGACACTGGTGCTGCAGGGCCTCACACTGCCGCCACTGGTGCGGGCGCTTGGCCTGGCTGGAGCCGGAGGACGGAATTGCGAGGAGGAAGAGGCCCGCCGCATCATCCTCGAGGCGGCTCTGGGTTATCTGGCGAAGACTCGCGCCGAGGACGGCAACGACCTAGACGAGATTTACAATGACCTCGAACATCACTACCAGCACCGGCTGGCGACTCTGAAAGGGGACGTCAGCGACATTCATACCGGCCACCACGGGCACCTCGTCAAAGTATCGCGCGACGTCCTGCGAGTGGAGCGGCAGACCGCGGTTCGCCTTCGCAACGAGGGTCGCATCAACGACGAACTGCTGCGCGATCTGGAGCACGAGCTGGATCTCAGCGAGGCGCGCTTCCTGGCCAGCGAGATGTAAGGCGGCGCGAGGCCGCGATTCCACCTGCCCTAAAGCAAAACGCGAAAAGTGCCGATTAACCCACCAGTTGTCATCTCTAGTTGGTTTATCCAGTCCGCCGTACCCGCGTGGTTCGTGGAGCTTCGCTATGACGGAACAAAGCGAGATCATGCGCGTGCTGAACTCGTCGCCCGCGGATCTGGTGCGCTCCCTCTTCAAGCAGGATGAAGAAAAAGCGCCTGCGCCCTCTAGCGATCCGCGGCATTCGGACATGCCAGCACTGCGCGGCGCGGAAGTCGCCGCCGTTTACTACAACCTTCGGGTGGCGGGTGACTTCTACGAATTCCTGCGGGTTGGTCCGTCGCGCGTGCTGTTCGCGCTGCTTGATCTGGCCGGGCGGAGAGGGGATACCCGTGAAATTCTCATTGCCACGCAGAATACTTTTCGAACCCAGGCGCCTAAATTGTTTGCGGGCGAGGATTTTAACGAGGCGGAAGCGATGATTGAGCTCTGCCATGAGATCAATCGCACCATCCTGCAATTTGCCGGCGGGGTGCGCAGTTGTCCGGCATTTATCGGTTGCTACAATGAGGATCTGGGTACAACCTGCTATGCCAACGCTGGACATACCTCAGGACTACTGCGCGACGGCACAGGCATCACAATGTTGGAGGCGACCGGCCTTCCACTCGGCCTGTTTTCCCATGCCACCCACAGCGCGTCCACCTGTGCCCTGGTGCCCGGTGCGGTGCTTCTGATTATCTCCCGCGGAATCGTTGAAGCGGAGTTTGGCGGCGAGGAATTCGGACTGGAAGGCGTGCGAGAGACCCTTCAGCGGGCCACTGTTACAACCGCCCAAAATCTGTGCCTGAATATCCTCCAGACGGCCCAGCAGTTCATGCGGGTCCCACCTACTCACAACGACGTGACCACGCTGGCTTTGCTCAGGAACCCATAGTCTAGCGGGGATATCCACCCTTGCAGGCCTGAAGCCCTCCTGTTAGCCTTGGCCCCGATTCTTCGTGGGAGTGCCCCATGCAAAGACCGAAAGCGACCGCCTGGTTCGCCTTGTTCGTCTTATTCAGCGCGATGCCCCTTCTGGCTGAGGTCCATATCTACGTTGCCGATCACCACAACAAGACGGTCATCAAGATCAAGGAGGACGGCACGCTCTTGTGGGCCTTCCCGAACAACAATGGCCATGACGTGCAGTTGCTGAAGAACGGCAACATCCTGATCGTTACAGGAGAAGTGCAGGAGGTTACGCCGGACAAGAAAGTTGTCTGGCAGCTCGGCAAACCAACCGTCGAAATTGCCGAAGCAGCGCAGAGGCTGGATAACGGGAACACCGTGATCGCCGACAACGGCAAGCACGCGGTTTTCGAGATCAATCCCAAGGGCGAGGAAGTGTGGCACTTCGACGTTCCGAACAATAACCAGCGGCCGCAGCCCACCATGCGTCAAGTACGTCGGCTGGCCAATGGCAATACCCTGATTTGCGCGAGCACCGAAGACGAGGTGTGGGAAGTCTCGCCGGAAAAGAAGATTGTCTGGCGCTACAAGATTCCCTTTCCTTATTTGGCCACGCGCCTAGAGAACGGTAACACTCTGATCAGCAGCGGCGACGGCTACGGCAGCCCTCGCGGCTATTACCTCATCGAAGTCAATAGAGAGGGCAAGACCGTGTGGAAATACGGTGGCGACGATGCCCCCGCCGATCAACAACTCAAGTGGCCCTCAGGCTTCGTCCGGCTTGGCGACGGAACCACCTACATTTCAGAGGCCCAGGGCGCGGATATCCGCGTGGTGTCCCCGGACAAGAAAACCTTACGCGTCATCACCAGCCCTGCCATGGAGCACCCATGCACGTTGGTGATCGTCGCCGAGTAGGAAAGCGGAGAATGGGGCCCGCGCTTCCGGGTTCAGGGCGATACTTGGCCGCAATTCATTTCCCATTGGTTTACAATTGGTGCGACTTAAACGTATTCATTGGAGGAATCTATGAAACTTACACCGGGCAAACTAGCCGGGCTCAGGAAGGTGTCGAATGAGCGCGGCGTCATTGCGGCAGCTGCGATGGACCAGCGCGGATCGCTACAGAAGTCGCTGCAGAAAGAAAAGGGCGGCGAAATAGGCGATGCCATGATGGAGGAATTCAAGTCGCTGGTGACGGAAGTGCTTACACCGCATGCCAGCGCTATCCTGCTCGATCCCGAGTGGGGCCTGCCTGCATCAAAACGGCGCGCCTCGAATGCGGGATTGCTGCTGGCTTATGAAAAGACCGGATACGACAAGACCGGGCCTGGACGTCTGGGCGACTTGCTCGACCACTGGTCGGTGCGTCGGTTGAAAGAAGCAGGCGCGGATTGTCTGAAGATTTTGCTCTACTACACGCCCTTCGATCCCAAAGATGTGAACGACAAGAAGCATGCCTGGGTGGAGCGCATTGGCGATGAGTGCCGCGCCAACGACATTCCATTCTTCCTGGAATTCGTGGGCTACGAGGAGGGAGCGGACGAAAAGGGTCTCGATTACGCCAAGAAGAAACCGGAGATCGTGGCCGAAAGCATGAAGGAATTCAGCAAGGACCGCTATGGCGTGGACGTGTTGAAAGTCGAGGTGCCGATCAATATGAAGTTCGTGGAAGGGACCAAGGCCTATGGTGGACAGAAAGCCTACAGCCGAACTGAGGCTAAGGGGCTGTTCCTGAAAGCGGCGACAGCCACGACCAAGCCGTTTATTTACCTCTCCGCGGGCGTGAGCAATGCTGAGTTTACCGAAGGTCTTGAGCTGGCCGCGGAATCGGGTGTGAAATTCAACGGCGTGCTGTGCGGGCGGGCGACCTGGAAGGAAGGCATTCCGATCTATGCCAAGCTGGGAGCAAACGCTTTCCGCGAGTGGCTGGAGACGGAAGGTGTGAAGAACATCAACAACGTGAACGAGCGCCTGAAGGCGGCGACGTCGTGGTATTCGATTTACGGCGTGGAGCATGCCCTGGTGGGCGCGTAGGATTCCTGGTTGTTCCGAAGGCGCGCCGACGACGGCGCGCCTTTTTCATTTTCTCTCGTTCCAATCGGATCCTGAAAAGGGATCACAATGCACGACACCACCACAACAAGCGTCTTGATTACCGGCGCCTCCGGAGGCATTGGATACGAACTGGCCAAGCTCTTTGCCAAGGACTATCACAATCTGGTGCTCGTGGCTCGCAGCGGGCCCAAACTCAAGCAGTTTGCCGACGAACTTCAGCGCAGGTTTGGAATATCGGTGAAGACGATTGCACTCGATCTCGCGGCGCCGGACGCTCCGCCGTCGCTCTTTGATCAGCTGCAGCAGGAAGGCATTGCCGTAGACATCCTGGTCAACAATGCCGGCTATGGCAAGTTGGGAGAATTCGCAGCGGTCTCAGTGGAAGAGAGTCTGGGACAGATTCAGCTTAACGTCACGGCCCTCACTCATTTGACCAAGCTCTTTCTCGGGCCGATGCTGGAGCGCGGCTCGGGCAAGATCATGAACGTGGCTTCTACGGCGGGCTTTCAACCTGGTCCGCTGATGGCCGTGTACTACGCCACCAAGGCGTATGTGATTTCATTCTCCGAGGCCCTGGCGAATGAGTTGGCCGGCAAGGGGATTGTGGTCACCTGCCTCTGTCCCGGGCCAACTGCAACCGACTTCGCGAGCCGCGCGGGGAACGACAGGTCGCGGTTGTTCAAACAGCTTCGTCCCATGGATGCCAAGACCGTGGCGCTCAAGGGCTATCGCGGCCTGATAGCTGGCAAGACTTTAGTCATTCCCGGACTAAGAAATTGGCTAGTGACTGAATCACTGCGCATTAGTCCGCGGAAGGTGGTCACGGCGGTGTCGCGGCGGTTGATGGATGGGGTGGAGTAGCGGACGTCAGACCTCGGACTTCGGCCCCCGGCGTCGGAGCCATTTGTTCCCAAAAAGTTGCCGAGCTTTGCTCGCCTACGCGGCTTTAGCTGAGGGCTGACGGCTGATAGCTGACGTCTGCATTTCCTCACTCCCACTCGATCGTTCCTGGCGGCTTTGAGGTGATGTCGTAGACCACGCGGTTCACACCCTTCACCTCGTTCACAATCCTGCTAGAGATGGTTTTCAGGACCTCGTGCGGTAGTGGGACCCAATCGGCGGTCATGCCGTCTTCGGAGTGGACGGCCCGGATGGCGCAGGTGTAGGCGTAAGTGCGCTGGTCGCCCATGACGCCCACAGACATTACCGGCAGCAGGACGGCAAACGATTGCCAGATTTTGGTGTAGAGGCCGGCTTTCTTGATTTCGGTGACGACGATGTCGTCACATTCGCGCAAGATTTTCAGGCGCTCGGGTGTGACTTCGCCCAGGATCCTGACGGCCAGGCCGGGGCCTGGGAAAGGCTGGCGCTGGAGAACCTCCTCGGGCATGCCCAAGTCGCGGCCAATTTTTCGGACCTCATCTTTGAATAAATCTTTTAGCGGCTCGATCAACTTGAGTTTCATTTTGTCGGGCAGGCCGCCTACGTTGTGGTGGGTCTTGATGGTCTGCGACGGGCCTCGCACAGATCGGGACTCAATCACGTCAGGATAGAGCGTGCCCTGCACCAGCCACTCCACGTTTCCTTCCGCCTTCTCGATGCGATTGGCCTCCTCCTCGAAGACTGCGATGAATTCGTTGCCGATAATCTTGCGTTTGGTCTCCGGATCGGTCACGCCAGCGAGTTTGGTCAGGAAACGTTCAGTGGCGTCAACCGCCACCAGGTGCAGGCCCAGGTTGTCGCGCAGACCTCGCTGAACTTTTTCGAACTCGTTCTTGCGCAGGACGCCATTGTTAACAAACACGGATGTGAGCCGTGACTTGCCCGAGCCCTGGCGCAGAGCGCGATCCACCAAAGTTGCAGCCACGGCTGAGTCCACGCCGCCGGAGAGGGCACATATGGCGCGCCCATCACCTACGGTTTGCCGAACGTTCGCTACCGTGGCATCGATGAAGTGCTGCGCGGTCCAGGTGGGCTTGGCGCCGCAGATTTCGAGAGCAAAGTTGCGCAAGATATCCGTGCCCGATTGGGTGTGGCGGACTTCGGGATGAAACTGGACTGCCCACATCTTGCGCTCGGGAGCTTCTATGGCTGCCACCGCGCTCGGGGAGCTGGCCACCAGGTGGAAGCCGGCAGGCAGTTCTACGGCTTCGTCGCCATGCGACATCCAGACGGAAAGTTTTTGGGGCAGGCCCTGAAAAAGGCGCGAACCGTTCTGGATTTCGACGTCGGCGTGTCCGTACTCGCGTTTGTCGGCGGCCCGAACCTTTCCGCCAAGTGTGTGCACCATGAACTGAAGTCCGTAACAGATGCCGAGCACGGGTACACCCAATTCGAGCACACGCGGATCGGCGGGCGGGGCGTCGGCGTCATACACCGAGGATGGGCCGCCGGAGAGAATAATGCCTACCGGGGAATAGTTGCGAATTTCTTCCAGACTGGCGGTGCAGGGAAGTACTACCGAAAAGACATTTTGTTCACGGATGCGGCGCGCGATGAGTTGTGAATATTGCGCACCGAAGTCGAGGACTACGATGGACTGGGTTTCCACGGACGAGTTTCTCAGATTGCGAGAGGCGTGTAAAGGGGCATTTGGCAATGAGCGTTCAGCATTCGGTCGTACGGATTCTTGCTGGCTGCCTGTCGGGTGGAATTTGGGCTTGGGGTGATTGCAGATTGGTTTTGGACTGCAGTTCTTAGTTTCTAGTTCTCGGTTCTCAGTTGCGTTGGTGGTCAGCCGGCAGGTTGTGGCGGGGGGACGAGGCCGGGAATGTCACTGAGGATGTCGTCTTCTGAAGGGATAGGCTGAATGCTGAGTGCTGATGGTTGAATGCTTTCTCGAACCTCGACTAGAAAAACATACGCCGCCAGCCGTCCGACGTAGAGGAAGTCGGCGACCGCGAAGTAGATCAGCGTGACTAGAATCACGCCGCCCAATACTATTCCGGCGGGAAGTACTTCGGCAAAAGCCAGCGGAAAGGCGACCACGGACGTGGCAACTACGAACGCAACCGCGTGAGCCAAACCAAACCAGGTCCCAGCTGCGATCAGTGACCCGGGACGGCCGCGGCATAAATCCGCTGCCGCCGCCAGACCTCCGAATGTGGTTTGTCCTTGGCCGACCACGAAAATGGCAGCGAGGGACAAATACCAATTCAGCGTGGACCAGGCGAGTCCGATAAAGAAGCACAGCATCCAGAAAATCAAGAGAGCGCTACCGGGAGAAGGATCTGTCTTTGAAGAAGCGGCGCCGGCCAGAAGGATGGCACCTACGAAACTTAGGGCAGTGGAAAGCAGCCCTCCGGCCCGCAGAAAATTCAGACCCATGAGCGATGTGAGGCGCCAGGCTTGCGGTTTCGGCACATCGTTCTCTCGAAGGGATTCGACGAGCGTCTTGAGGATTGCGGCTCGACCGAGCGAGGCGAGCACGATCCAGGCCAGCGTCAGGGCCCCCGCAAGGACGATCAAGGCGCTGACTGCCCGCGGAGCACTTCCCTGCAGGATGCGGGCGATGGCCTGGAGGATCAACGTCGGCTGTCGGGTTCGCAACAACAACATTTCTGCCGTTGTAACCGGAAGAGTAGACAGGTACTCGCGGAAAGAGATTGCAAGCAGCGCCACCGCCGCCAGGCAGAAGCTCCATCGCCAGGCGACTTCCGCCAAACCCAGCGCGGGCAGGCGGAACAGGATACGGAAGCCTTCCAGTGTGGGTGAACGCCGCTTCATGCGTGGCTAGGATAACTCAATCAATCAGCGGACGACGATATTTACCAGCTTGGCGGGAACTACGATCACCTTCACAATCTGTTTGCCGTCGAGTATCGCTTTTATCTTTGCCTCAGATAGGGCGTGAGTACGAACTACTTCATCTGGTGCGTCTGCCGGCACTACAATGCGGCTGCGCAGCTTGCCGTTGATCTGCACTGGAATTTCTATTTCATCCTCTTTAGCCAGAGCGGGATCGTACTTCGGCCATGGAGTACGTAGCAGACTTCCCTTCTCTCCCAGCATTTCCCAGAGTTCGTGGGCGAGGTACGGAGTAAAGGGAGCAAGTAACAGGACCAGATTCCGCTGAACTTCTGCAAGCACGTTCAGGGGGATTTCATAGCCTTCAACTTGCAGGCCTGTCGCGGGGTTTTGAATGGACGGACTTCCTAGTACCCACCGGCTGGCCTCATTCAGAAGTTCCATGATGGCTGAGACACAGGTGTTGAAATGCCAGCGCCCCTGGAAATCATCCGACACGCGCTTGATGGTCTGGTGGAGCTTGCGCTGAACGCGCCGAGCGCGATCATCCAGTTTCGCAGTCAAAGGAGCGCGCCACCCGGGGTGCTCCGGCTTCGCATTGTGCTTGACGAAACGGTAAACGCGGTCAAGAAACCGTTGAATTCCTTCAATCCCTGAATCCTGCCAGTCGAGGTCGCGGTCGGGTGGGGCGGCGAACAGGCTGTAGAGGCGGGCAGCATCGGCGCCGTAGCGGGCGATCATCTCGTCGGGCGAGACTACGTTGCCCAGACTCTTAGACATCTTGGCCCCGCCCTTAATGATCATGCCCTGGGTGAAAAGCCGCTCCACAGGCTCGTCGTTTTTCACCAGGCCGATGTCACGCATGAATTTGGTCCAGAAGCGCGAGTAGATCAAGTGCAGGATGGCGTGCTCGACGCCGCCGATGTATTGGTCGATGCCACCGTCTCCGAACCAGTAGCCGGCTTTCTCTCGGTCGAACGGGGCCTGGTCGTTGCGGGCGTCGGTGTAGCGGTAGAAGTACCAGGACGAATCGACAAATGTGTCCATGGTGTCGGTCTCGCGGCGGGCCGGGCCTCCACATTTTGGACAAGTGGTGTTGACGAATTCCGGGACGCGGCCCAGGGGCGAACCGCCGGTCAGGGTGATATCCACGTTTTCCGGCAGGATGATGGGCAGGTCTTTTTCTGGTACGGCGACAATGCCATCCTTCTCGCAGTAGAGCATGGGGATGGGCGTGCCCCAGTAGCGCTGGCGCGAAATGCCCCAGTCTTTCAGGCGATAGGTGACTGTAGCTTTGCCGAAGCCGTTCTTTTCGGCGTGCGCGGACATGACTTTGATGGCAGCTTCGCAGTCCTTACCGCTGAATGGGCCAGAGTTCACCAGCATGCCCTGCATGGTTGTAAACGGAAGCTTGGGTTCGACAGCCGTTTCCTCCGGATCACCAGCAGTAGGCAGGATCACCAGGCGAATCTCGATCTTGTATTTTTTTGCGAACTCATAGTCGCGATCATCGTGAGCCGGCACGCTCATGATGGCGCCAGTGCCGTAGTCCATCAGGATATAGTTGGCCACCCAGATCGGAACCTTTTCGCCATTGTAGGGATTGATGGCGTAGCGGCCAGTGTTGACACCATGCTTTTCTATTTCGCCGATGTCGCCGACTTCCCTGGCCTTGCGTTGCTCGGCGATGAGTTGATCGACGGAGGCGCGAAGTAGGTCATTGTTTTTGGTCAGACGGGCGACGAGTGGATGCTGGGGCGCGAGTTGCAGAGAGGTTGCGCCGAATATCGTGTCGACGCGCGTGGTGAAGACGGTGATGGTTGATGTTGAAGGATCTGTCGCGCCGTCCAGCTTGAAATCCACCAGAGTGCCTTCGCTGCGGCCTATCCAGTTGCGCTGCATGGTACGGACTTTTTCTGGCCAGCCGGGAAGACGGTCCAGGTCACGCAATAACTCTTCGGCGTATCTCGTGATGCGCAAAAACCATTGCTCGAGTTCACGCTGTTCGACCTGGGTGTCTTCATGGCGCCAGCAACATCCGTTCACCACCTGCTCATTGGCCAGAACCGTGGCGCACTTAGGGCACCAGTTGACCCTGCTCTTTTTGCGATAGGCCAATCCCTTCTCAAAGAACTTGATGAAGAACCACTGGTTCCATTTGTAGTATTCGGGCAGGCAAGTGGTGATCTCGCGCGACCAGTCGTAAGCGAAGCCCAGTCGACCCATCTGCGCCTTCATAGCGGCGATGTTGCGCAGCGTCCACTCGCGCGGCGGCGTGTTGTTCTGGATCGCGGCGTTCTCTGCGGGTAAGCCAAATGAATCCCAGCCCATGGGATGAAGCACGTTGTAGCCGTTCATCCACATATAGCGGGCAAGGGCGTCGCCGATGGCGTAATTCCGCACGTGCCCCATATGCAGCGCGCCTGACGGGTACGGCAGCATTTCGAGAACGTAATACTTCTGCTTGGTGGAGTTGGGTTCCGCGGCGTAGAGCGACGAATCCTGCTGCCAGCGCTCGAACCATTTGGTTTCGATGCGGTGGGCGTCGTAGCGGACGTCGTTTTGGCCTTCGCGGGTGACCGAGGTTTCTTGTTCCTGGGGCATAGAGGGCATCGTGGAGCGCCGGATAACTCATGATTTTACAACGATGCGCGCCATGATGCCCGATCGCCCACAAGTATGAGGCATGCCTATGGCCCGGGAGACGTTGCGAGCAACGTCACTACAGGCTCGGTTTCAATTTGGAACTTCTAACGATGGTTGTCACAGCGACGCCTTGTGGGAAGCGGCTTTGGGCACGGGGGTACGCTGCTTGCGGAGTTCGGATTGGAAGGCCTCGGGGGTGAGTTCGGACCTTCTTCGGAAGAGATCGAGCAAAGGATCTTCGAGGCCATTCTTGGTCGGCGCTGCGTTGACCGGTTCAGTTGTCTCCAAGCCCTCCGGTTCCACCAGAATCTCGGGGAGAGCACTGTTGCCGTTGGTAAGAGCGTGAATGAACTTTTCCAGGTGGGCGCGCTGCTGATCGGTGGCCTGCGTAAACTCAACTCCCATGCCGACATCGGAGTGCATCACCAGCACCACCCCTTCGGCACGCAGCTGCGTGCCGGCAACCTGCATGGAGAGGATGATGCGGGTGCGCTGCGGAAAGGGTGAACCGGTCTCCAGATAACAGCCTCCGAGACTGAGGTCGGTGAGCTTGCACGGGGCGGGTGGATCATCCTGCTCGAACTCGGGCGCGCGACTCTCGAGCCACGATTTCAGCCGATCGCGAGTTTCGGACGCCAGGTCCACGAAGCGGAGACCCAGCTGGCGGCCGGGATTCTCCCAAGCCACCTGGACCGTGCATTCGATAACGTCCTCGGACCCGGGTAAAGGAAACTGTACGGCTACAGTGCCCAGGTTCTTGGGGCGGTGGGCGAGTTGGACCGCCATACCGCCTTCACCCAGATCGGTGGTCATGGCGCGCAGTTGTCCGGCGCCGTCATTCACCTGGATGGTGACTGGCGTTTCGACTGGTATTCGGGCATTGCGCCGCCGTTCACGCTTCATCAGCGCGCGCACGGCGCGGAAACTGGTCTTAGCGCGTTCCGCGGACAGTGGTTGGTGCAGGAGGAAGTGAGCTCCCAGGTCGCTGCCGCCACCACCCACTCCCGTCTGGCCGGTCAGGATGGCTACAGCTACGGCGCGCTTGTTCACGGGTGCGGAGCGTGCGCTTCGGAGCACGCGCGAGGCGGTGCGATGGTCTGCGCAGTCCACGATGACTGCCTCAAACCTTCTGCGGGTCAGTTTGTGAATGGCGGATTCGGCGTCGGCGGACAGCTCCATGCCGATCTCCAATTCACTCAAGACCCTTCGCAGCACGCGCACGACCTTGTCGTCGGCGCTGAAAACGAGCGCTAATAGGCTCATAAGACGCCTTCTGTTTGACGAAAGCCCGTAAGGTCCTTAGCCCCGGCCGGCGGCTGCTCCCTGTTCTTCGCGGTCGTCGTCGAGCAGGTGTGCCACGCCGCGGAGCTGCTCCGCGGCAATCTGCAGAGCTTCGATCTGCTTGCCCAGCTGCGCCTGTTCCGCCTGTTTCTTGTGCAGTACCTCGTAGATATCCCTCACGCTGGTTGCCTCCTTATCGCACTCTAGGTAGGTCTGTAGCCCTCGTCAATGACGGGTCATCGGCACAGCATTACGGCGGTAATGGCGGCACGGAACTTCGCAAGGGGCCGAGGGCGGGACGCCGGCGCAGGCTTCTGGACAATGCTTGGGGCTGCTTAGTTATCCAACTAGATAACTTCATCATCCATTTCCTAGATAATCAATTAAGTCATTATATGTCTGTAATATAGCTTGATTTTTACAGTCCCATCGGAGGATGATCGTCGTTGACCGGTCCGCGCAAATGTCGTACAATTGCAAGCTCTTGGTAGCCGTAAGTTTCTCTGTGCCGGTCTGTTGATGGCAAGTAAACGATTTAGTGTGAATCCCCAGCCCGGAGGAGCGAATCTAAGTTTTCATCATTACATCTTCGTGCAGTGCGTTTCATTCCCCTACGAGGCGTAACGTTCATGGCAAAGAGACGTGGAAATCCCAACTGGGGCAAGCCCGAGCCGATCGGGCCCATCACCCCGACCATCACTGAGTTCGAGCAGGTTGTACGTGAGTATAAGCTTTCGCCGGATCAGTATTTGCGTTCCACCCGCTTGCGGGAATGGGCGCGTCGTAACAAGAATTCCAAGTACATTCCTGAGCCTCTGCTTGAGGCCTGGGGATTCGAGATTGAGTCCACTCTGTAAGAACTAGTGGGATTAAGATGGAAGGCCGCCTGACCGGCGGCCTTTTGCTTTTGGTGGCAGGCCATCAGTTGTCACTCCTATTCATTCCAGAAGTTCCTCCTGGCCCTGATATCCTGTGCGTTGATGAAGATACCGGCGGACGAAATCGTCGCTGCCGTGGTTGCGACCAGTTTCGCGGCCGGGCTGAATTTGTACGCCACCGTGGCGACGCTGGGTCTGCTGGGGCACTCTGGTTTACTGGCGTTGCCGCCCGGGTTGGAAGTGCTGACCAGTTGGTGGGTTATTGGGGCCAGTGGGGCACTGTTCGCAATCGAGTTCTTCGCGGACAAAGTTCCCGCCTTCGACCTAATCTGGAATGCCCTGCACACCTTCATACGGGTTCCGGTGGCGGCGTTGCTTGCGTATCGAGCGACCGCGACGCTCTCGCCTTTGGAGCAACTTCTGGTGACACTAGCCGGCGGGGCTATCGCTTTTGCAGCCCATGGCGGAAAGACGGCTGCCCGGACGGCAGTAACTGCGTCTCCAGAACCGTTCTCCAACGTGGCTTTGAGCCTGGGGGAAGATGGACTGGCAATTTTTCTGACCTGGTTTGCCACCCGGCACCCATATTCCGCGGCGGCGATCGTGGCCGTGCTCCTGCTGATCATCGTGTTGCTGGCGCGCTGGGTGTTGCGCTCCCTGCGAGCGCTTTTCCGGGGGGCGGAAGAGGTTGTGGTCCGCTGACCTGCAGGCCCATTTGACGCTACAGGCCCCGCATGAGACAGTTACGTGTTTTCCGGGCCGACGGGAGATCAGCCGGCACGCCAATCCCTATCGAGGAGCCCCTCGTTTCATGTTCCGTCTGATTCCGCGGGAGACCAAATTCTTCCGCATGTTCGCTGAGGTGTCACAAAACGTCACGGAGGGCGCCCGTCTCCTGCACGACATTCTGAAGAACCCTGCCAATATGGGAGAGCGGTTAGACCAGTTGCAGGAGATCGAACATCGTGGTGACGACATGACTCATGCCATCATCACCACCCTAAACCAGACGTTTATCACGCCCTTCGACCGGGAAGACATCCACCGGCTTACCTCTTCACTCGATGACGTGCTCGACTACGTCAACTCGGCGGGGATGCGGCTGACGCTATACCGGATCGACGCGCCGCCACCAGTAGCGGTGGAGTTGGCGGGGTTGATTGTGAAACAGTCCGAGGAATTGGCAAAAGGGGTGTCGCTGCTGGAGCAGAACCAGCGGGTGCTGGAACACTGCGTCGAGGTGCATCGCCTGGAAAACGAAGCGGACCGGGTAAGCCGCAACGCCATTGCCGAGCTTTTTGACAACGAGAAAGATCCCATCCGTTTGATCAAGATGAAGGAACTGTACGAAGTACTGGAAACCGCGACCGACAAGGCAGAAGACGCGGCCAACGTCCTGGAAGCCGTGGCGTTGAAGAGCGCGTGATAGCTTCCGAATTCACGACCACAATTTCAGCAGGGAGCCCCCGCCGTTGAACACCGGATTACTGCTACTCACCATAACGGTAGCCGTGGCTCTGATTTTTGATTTTCTGAACGGCTTCCACGACGCCGCCAATAGCATCGCCACCGTGGTGTCAACCCGGGTGTTGTCACCAAAGCTGGCTGTAGTCTGGGCTGCATTCTTCAACTTTGTAGCGGCATTCTTGTTGGGAACGGCGGTAGCCAAGACGATAGGCAAGGGCATGATTCGGCTGGATGACGTAACCCAGTATGTCGTCATCGCCGGACTCGCCGGAGCGATTGTTTGGGACTTGCTTACGTGGTGGTGGGGTCTGCCGACCTCTTCCTCCCACGCTCTGATTGGAGGCTACGCGGGCGCAGCGATGGCGCGCGCTGCCTTGAATCGTGGTTGGGGCAGCGCCTACTCCGTGATTCTTCCCGAGGGGTGGACCAAGACTCTGATTTTCATCGTGATCGCACCCATCATGGGGATGGTGCTGGCGCTTCTGTTTTCCAGTGCCAGTTACTGGCTGCTGCGCAACCAGACTCCCCGGAATGTGGACAAGTGGTTTCGCAAGCTGCAATTGTTGTCGGCAGCGGCTTACAGCCTGGGGCATGGAGGCAACGACGCCCAGAAAACAATGGGCATTATCGCCGGAGCTTTGTTCACAGCTCGATACATGACGGCGGATGAGATAACCCACGAATGGGGACACTACAAGTGGTTCATCATTCTGGCGGCGCACACGGCCATTGCCCTGGGCACATATTTTGGTGGCTGGCGAATTGTTCACACCATGGGATCGAAAATCACCAAGCTTAAGCCGTTGGGCGGGTTTTGTGCCGAGACCGCTGGAGCATTAACGCTGTTCGGAACGGCTTTGGCTGGGATCCCGGTTAGCACCACGCATACGATTACGGGCGCGATTATTGGAGTGGGGGCGATACATCGGTTGTCGGCAGTACGGTGGGGAGTGGCGCGTCGGATTGTTTGGGCATGGCTCATAACCATCCCAGCTTCGGCAGCCGCGGCCGGGGTGATTTTTTGGGTGATACGGCTGGTGTATCGGGGAGCTTAGGGTTGGGATCGGATCACGCCGGGCGCTCAAGTCTGCCGCAATCTATTGGCCTTGCCTCAATCATTGCGGAGCCCTGCTAGGCCGGACAGCCGAGGGCGGCTGTTCCCACGTGGCTTGCACCGACTCCCCGCACGAGCGGGACGCTCGCGTCTACATTTGCTAGAATCGCAATCATGACGCCACAATTGCCGTTTACCGACGTTCCTACCGCGATCGAGGAAATCCGCGCCGGGCGGATGGTTGTGGTTGTGGACGATGAGGAGCGTGAGAACGAAGGCGACCTGACCCTGGCTGCGGAAAAGGTCACGCCCGAAGCCATCAATTTTATGGCCAAGCACGGGCGCGGGTTGGTCTGCCTGGCGATGACCGACGAGCGGCTGGACCATTTGCGGGTTGGTCCGATGACGGTGGAAAATACCTCGAACTATGGCACCGCCTTTTGCGAAGCGATTGACGCCCGGGACGGCGTGACGACCGGGATCTCAGCCTACGATCGGGCTCGCACCATCAAAGTTGCAATTGATCCGGCCACCCGGCCGGCTGATCTGGCGCGCCCCGGACATGTTTTCCCGCTGCGCGCACGCAAGGGTGGAGTACTGGTGCGGGCGGGGCAAACGGAAGCTTCGGTCGATCTGGCAAGGCTAGCAGGCCTTGTGCCCGCGGGAGTGATCTGCGAAATCATGCGCGACGACGGGACCATGGCCCGGGTTCCCGATCTCATCGAGTTCTGCGCCACTCACCAGCTGAAGCTCCTGACCGTGGCGGAGCTGATCCGCTACCGCATGCAGCACGAACGTCATGTGCATCGGGTTGGCGAGGCTCTAATCGACACGCAACATGGTGAGTTTCGCCTGATTGCCTACGAAAGCGAAGTGGACGGCGGCGAGTCCCACATGGCGTTGGTGCGCGGCGATATTGAGATCGGCGACGAACCTGTGCTGGTTCGCATGCACTCCCATTGTCTGATGGGCGATGTTTTTGGATCTACCGGCTGCGACTGCCACGCCACGCTCGAAGGCTCGATGCAGAGAATTGCCCGGGAAGGGCGGGGCGCACTTATCTATTTGCACCAGACTTCAAAGGGCTTCTCGGTGGAGAAGCTGGCGGAGCGAACCGCACTTACGTTTCATCGTGAAAAGAGGTTGCCGGCGCTGCCGGAGAGTGAACGCAAGACTCAGCGTGAAATTGGTATCGGAGCGCAGATTCTTTCCGACCTGAATCTGCGGAGGATCCGGCTGCTCACTAACCATCCTCGAAAAGTTGCCGGGTTGGAAGGATTCGAGATTGAGATTGTGGAACAGATTCCGGTGCCGCTGGAGCGGGCAGGAATCAGGCAGGGCCGATAGGCGCCAGCGTGTGGCTTGTATCCGGCAAGGAGAGCTCTTGACGGCAAAGGTCGCCGAGGCGACGCGAAGGACGCAAAGAAGAGCTTCTTCATCCAGAATCGAACTGCACGTCCAACCGCCAGTTGCTTCCTGATGACGAAAACCTCTCGCACTGCGGGCAAATTAACCTACGTGGCTCTGCTGCGCGGGATTAATTTGGGCGGGCACAAGATCGTCAAGATGGATCAGCTTCGGAAGGCCTTCGGGGAGCTAGGCTTTGAGGATGTGAAGACATACATTCAGAGTGGAAACGTTATTTTCAAGGGGCCGCTGCAAGCTCCTGAGAGTCTGGCCAAACGGATTGAAGAGAAGGTACTGCGGCAGTTCGGTTTTCCAGTGCCGGTGGTGGTGAAGACGGCGGGAGAGATCGGTGAGGTCATAAAAAACAATCCGCTGATGAAAGAAAAAGACATCGATGTTTCCAAGCTGCACGTTACGTTTCTATCGTGCGCACCCGATAAAAATGCGCTGAAAACGCTGGATGACGTCGCTGCGGGTCCTGATCAGTTTCGCTGTTCGGGGCTGGCCGTGTATCTCCACTGTCCGAATGGCTACCACGAGACCAAGCTAGGCAATAATGTTTTGGAGAAGATGCTCAAGGTCGGCACGACGACACGAAACTGGAAGACGGTAAATCAGCTGTACCAGATGAGTTTGGGCTAGGCACCCTTCCGGGCAATCGGCTTAACTGGGCTTGCGGATCACGATGTCGTTGTCGTTGATGAAGAACTGCACTGAACACTGATCGGAGCCGCAGATCACGGGGAGCAGGCCGGCGAGTTGTTTGCGCGTGATGAGGCCCAGCGTGCCGCAATCGGGACAGGAAAGCACCGCCCAGTAAGGATCTTCCTTTTCGCCCACGTGGCCGGCATTTTCGAGCACGAAGATCGTGCCCGGCTGCATTTGCTCAGGAATCCATTCGTTCAGGACGTTCAGTTCTGCAACCATCTTCTCCTCCCACGGAGCAAAACTTTCCTGCTTACGAAACTTTTCTGCCGAGGCGCGCCGAATGCGGCGCGGCCGCGCTAGCTTTTTTTTCGGCGTTGCGAATTACGGCACGCACCTGGCGAACGGTGTCGCTGAGGCAAATGGTCAGCATGGGCTGACGGGAATTCTTGAGAATGTCCACGATCTGCCGAGTCGAAGTTTCAAGATAAAGAGTGCGGCCGTCGGTGAGGAGATGGTAGTCAGACGAACCGCTGACGGTTTCGGCCAGGCGTTTACTGAACTCACGCTGTAGAAAGCGCATGACCTTGCGTACACGCTGCAGCGAGAAGTCCCGACGGCGCAGCTCGCAGATGACCGCGACCTCAGCCAGATCTTCCGTGGAATACAGGCGGCGATGTCCCGCCCGCGAAGGGACGACGATGCGGCGCTCGTCCCACCATTGCAACTGGCGGAGGGTGATGCCGGTGAGCGCCACTACCTCACGGGATGTGAACTGCGTCTGCATTTTTGACAAAGAAATGTTTCAAACATTTGGAATACAAAATGTTTGAGACATTTTAGGCGTGAATTAGGCGCTGTCAATGGCGGAGTTGGAGGATGGGGTGACTAGAGGAGTTCCTGGTTCTGCCCCTGAGGGCGGACGCCCTCGGGACAGCCGGCGGACGCTGGCGCTACGACTATCTTCCGCCGCCCACGAAGTGGACGATTTCCAGTTGGTCGCCTTCGGCGAGGTGGGTGTCGGCCCATTGGCCGCGCGGGACGATGTTGCGGTTTAGTTCCACGGCGACGCGGTCCTGCTTCATGCCTAAGTGTTCGATCAGTTGGGCCAGGGTGGTGTGTGTGGAGTCTTGCTGCTGGCCGTTGATGGTGAGCTTCATCGCGAAACGATTCTCGCAAGGAATGACGGTGCGGGCAAGAGCGCAATCCCTTCTCCTCGGTGAGCCGCCGCTGTAGAGACGTAGCTTGCTACGTCTCTGTCGCCGCCGACAAGACGTTGCAAGCAACGTCTCTCTACGAAAAAGCGGCTTGCCCGGAGGAGGCTTCCATCGATAGCGGGTAAGGCAGTCGGTCTTCGGCGCGGCTGTTGCCGTGCCCTTCCCGGAGTCTAAACCTTGCGGAGCTTTGCTCCGCCTGGACAGCCGGGGGCGGCTGTCCCTACGTGGGCGGTGGAAATACCTGCGGTTTATGCTTCTATTTTTTTTAGCTGGAATTTGCGGGTGGCGGTGCGGCCGGAATAGCTGGCTTGCACCAGCACCGAGGAATCCGGCAGGGAGGACTCGTCCATTTCGATTTTCATTTCGGCGTCCCCGGCCTGGTCGGTAACTACCTGGGCATAAAGAGGTGTGGCATCGGGGCGAGCGAAGCGGACGGTGAGGCGGGCTCCGGAGACGGCGGAACCGCTTTCGGTGACCCGCAGGCGCATGGTCAGGTTGCGGTCGGAATGCACGGAGTTGGCGTTGATCCAGTGCAGGTCGAGCTCTTTGATGGCGGCCAGCGTTTCCGGGGTCTCGCGCTTGTCGAGGACGTCATCCAAATGGCCATCGCGGATGGCGTCGAGCACCAGGCGGTGCTGATCGCGGAGGCCCAGCTCTTTTTGCTGATCGGTAAAGCCTCCTGCCAGCTTGTCTCCGTACGGGCTGGCGCGCTTCCCGATGCAGCGCCCGCGCACGAACACCTGGGTTTGCAGGAGGAGTTCGCTTTCGCGAGCCTCGCTTTGCACGTGGTAGACGGTGTCGCCCTGCTTGATATCCGTGTTAAAGCCGAAAATCATGCGTTTCCCTTCTCCAACCGCCTTCAGAAACCGATAGAGATTTCCCTTATCGCAAAAATTAATCCAAGACTAATTCTAAAAAAGCTTCAACAAATAGGCTGCTTCGCTTGACACTCCCAAGTACGAAATCTAATCTAGAATGTTTACGTAATGCTAGGCGCGAATTATATATAGCTCTCCCATGCCCGACAATTACTTCGCCAATTACCTGCCACTGTTGATTCACTTTCTGGTCGCACTCGCTCTGGCGGGGGTGATGGTACTGCTTTCCTATCTTATCGGGTATCGCCGGCCGACACGGGCCAAAATGTCACCCTATGAATGCGGCATGACTCCAGTTGGGGACGCCAGAGGACGTTTCTCGGTCAAATTCTACCTGGTGGCGATGCTCTTCATACTCTTCGACATAGAAGCGGTGTTTCTTTACCCGTGGGCAGTGATTCTGCGCGACCTCAAGATGTTTGGCTTCTGGGAGATGCTGGTCTACATCGGGATTATGCTGGTGGGCTTCTTTTACGTCTGGAAAAAAGGGGCGCTGGACTGGGGCAAGCCTTCTGCCCGGCGAGGCGAGGTTTAATGGCGAGATCTAAATGACGATGGAACCAGCCATCACCGATCTGGAGCAGCTGAAGAGCCATCCCTCTGTCGCAAGACTGGTGGCCTGGAATCCGGCAGCGGTTGAGGGCGCGAAATTCGATCGCGACGAGATCAGTATTTATGTGGAGCGGTCGCTGATCCGCGACGCCTGCATGTTGTTGCGCGATGACGCGGATTGTCCTTTTAATTACCTGGCTGACGTGACCTGTGTGGATTGGTTTCCTTCGGAGCCGCGCTTCGAAGTGGTTTACCACCTGTTGTCGATCGCGAAAAAAGAGCGAGTACGCTTAAAGGTGCGGCTTGAGGGCAGCAGTCCGGCGCTGGATTCGGTGACGCCGGTTTGGCCCTCGGCCAACTATTTCGAGCGGGAAGTATTCGACCTTTTCGGAGTGCGATTTGCTGGGCATCCCTATCTGCGGCGGTTGCTGATGCCGGAAGATTGGGAAGGCCATCCCTTGCGCAAGGATTATCCGGTGGAGGGCTACCGCTAGACTCGCCATGGCTCACCTCTCCCCCGCTCCCGCGCTGGAAGCCGGACAGGATCGCACCATGATCCTGAACATGGGTCCGCATCACCCTTCGACGCACGGGGTGCTGCGACTGATCCTCGAAATTGACGGCGAAAATATTGTGCGCATCATGCCCGACATCGGGTATTTGCACACCGGGATCGAGAAAACCTGCGAGGCCAAGTTTTACCAGCAAGTGGTTCCGCTGACCGACCGCATCGATTATCTCTGCCCGCTGACCAACAATCTTTGTTACGTGCTGGCGGTTGAGAAGCTGCTGGGTCTCGAGATTCCGCCAAAAGCGCAGTGGATGCGGGTGATGCTGAACGAACTGACGCGCATCAACTCGCACCTGGTCTGGCTGGGCACGCATGCGCTCGATATCGGCGCCATGACCGTCTTTCTGTATTGCTTCCGCGAGCGCGAAGACATCTTGCGGCTGTTCGAGATGGTGAGCGGACAGCGCATGATGACTTCGTACTTCCGGATTGGCGGGCTGGCGCTGGAACCGCCGTTGGGATTTTTCGAGAAAGTCCGCGATTTCGCCCGGCGTTTTCCGGCTAATGTGGATGAATACGAAAACCTGCTGACCGGAAACCCCATCTGGGGAATGCGTACCAAGGGCGTTGCCCGGATTACGGCGGAGGACGCGGTCGCGCTGGGAGCCAGCGGGCCGACGTTGCGAGGTAGCGGAGTGGATTTCGATCTGCGGCGCGACATGCCCTACTCCGGCTACGAGAATTTCAAGTTCAAAGTGCCAGTGTTGCAGGATGGCGACGTGTTCGCGCGTTACGCCTGCCGGGTCGCTGAAATGCGGGAATCGATCGCCATGGTGCAGCAGGCCTTGGATGGAATGCCGCAGGGACCGATCAAGGCGGTGGCTCCGAAGGTGATTCTGCCCGACCGCGAGATGATGAAGACGCAGATGGAGGCGCTCATCTATCATTTCAAGATTATTACGGAGGGCTTTGCCGTGCCTGAGGGGGAGGTCTATCAGGCAGTCGAGTCGCCCCGCGGTGAGATGGGGTATTACGTGGTCAGCGACGGGACCGCGAAACCTTATCGCGTGCACATGCGGTCGGCGTGTCTGGCGAATTTGCAGGTGCTGCCTACGATGTGTGAGGGAAGGCTGCTGGCCGATGTGGTGGCGGCGATTGGCAGCATCGATATTGTGTTGGGAGAGATCGACCGGTAGGACATTGAGTAATTTAGAAATTGAGCAATTGAGCAATTGAGCAATTTGCGGTACGAGGTTGGCAGTGAAGACGCAGCCGGAACAACTTAGAGACCGGACCAAATCGTTCGCGTTACGTGTGATCCGACTCTTTCGTTCTCTGCCCTCCCAGCCTGATGCGCAGGTTCTGGGGAAGCAACTGTTTTTAAATTACACAATTGCCCGATTGCTCAATTACTCAATATCACGATGAGATTTTCCGAACAATTCGAGTCCCGCTTCGCGGACATGCTGACGCATTATCCGACGAAACGGTCGGTGCTGGTTCCGACCTTGCTTTACGCCCAGGACGAAGCCGGCTACCTGTCGGATGAAGTGATCGCCGAATTGGCTGGGCGCCTGGATTTGACCGAACTCGACGTTCGCAGCGTGATCAGCTATTACTCGATGCTGACCACCAAGCCTCGGGGCAAGTACAACGTGCAGGTTTGCACTAACATCGCCTGCATGCTGCACGGGGGTGAGGAACTGCTGGAGCATTGCGAGAAGAGACTTGGAATTGGGCACAAGGGAACCACGTCCGACGGCCTGTTCACGCTGGAAGAAGTGGAGTGCATCGGGGCGTGCAGTTGGGCGCCGGCGGCGCAGGTGAACTACGACTTTCACGAGAACCTGACGGTGGAGAAGATGGATAGAGTGCTGGCGGAATATGCGAAGAAGGGAAGGCCGCAGGAATTTTAGATTGAGGATTTCAGATTTCAGATTGAAAAGCTAAGGCACTATAAATCTGCAATCTAAAATCATCAATCTGCAATCTCAATCATGGCTGATCTGGTCTCACATCCCGACGAGGTAAAGATTGTCTCCAAGCGATTTGGCCTGGGTGCAACCAATATTGATCGCTACCTGGAGCTGGACGGCTATAAGGCAGTGCAGAAAGCCTTGAGCATGGGGGCGGATGGGATCGTCAATGAGGTGAAGAATTCCGGGCTGCGAGGGCGCGGTGGCGCGGGCTTCAGCACCGGGCTGAAGTGGTCGTTTGTGCCAAAGCAGGCGCCCAAACCGAAATACGTTCTGTGCAATGGCGACGAGAGCGAGCCTGGCACCTGCAAAGATCGGCTGATTTTCGAGCACGATCCCCACGCGGTGATCGAAGGCGTGACGATTGCCGGGCTGGCCGTGGGTTCGAAGACCGGATACATTTACGTTCGCGGCGAGTACCGATATCTGCTTGAGATCGTGCAAAAAGCAATCGCGGATGCCTACGCTCGGGGTTATCTCGGAAAGAATATTTTTGGCAGTGGCCAGGATTTCGACATTTACTGGCACGGGGGAGCGGGCGCTTATGAGGTCGGAGAAGAATCGGCGCTGATGGAGTCGCTTGAAGGCAAGCGTGGCATTCCGCGCATTCGGCCTCCCTTCCCTGCCGTGGTCGGACTGTGGGGCGGGCCCACCGTAATTAACAATGCTGAAACGCTGGCCAGCGTTCCTCACATTATTCTTGGGGGCGCGGAGTGGTACGCGAACCTAGGTCCGCCGAAGAATGGCGGGACGAGGCTGTTTTGTCTTAGCGGGCACCTGAAGCGTCCCGGCGTTTACGAACTACCGATGGGATACAACCTCCGCAAGATGATTTTTGAAGTTGGGGGCGGAATTCCCAACGGGCGCGCGCTCAAGGCGGTGGTTCCCGGGGGATCGAGCACGCCGGTATTGAAATCCGACGAGATTGATATCGGCATGGACTTTGACAGCGTGGCCAAAGCTGGCTCCATGCTAGGTTCCGGCGGTGTAGTGGTGCTCGATGACACCACCTGCATCGTCAAGTTCGCTTTGCGAACGATGAAGTTCTACCAGCACGAAAGTTGCGGCTGGTGCATTCCGTGCCGCGAAGGCACCGACTGGCTGAAGAAGACGCTGATTCGCTTTCACGCCGGTGGCGGGCTGAAGAAAGACATCGACAACATGTACTACCTTTCGGAGAACATGTTGGGCCGGACGTTTTGTCCGCTGGGGGACGCAGCGGCAATGCCGACCATGGCGTTCATCAAGAAATTCCGGAATGAGTTTGAAGATCATTTGGATGGCAAGCCCTGTCCGTTTGAGAAGGCGGCAGAGCCGGTGCTGGCGTAGCACTTCGTCGTTGGTCGTTGGTCGTTGGCCAACACCGCTGGGGCTTTGGTTTTGCCAACGACCAAGGACCAACGACCAAATTCTATGGCTGACGTAAACATCACGGTGGATGGCAAGAAAGTCGCGGCTCCGGCGGGGACGCTTCTCATCGAGGCCTGCAAGAGTGTCGGCATCGAAGTGCCGTCTTTCTGCTACTACCCGAATCTTTCACTGCAGGGCGCGTGCCGCATGTGCCTGGTGAAAGTGGAGAAGATGCCCAAGCTGCAAACCGCCTGCACCACCGTGATCGGCGAGGGCATGATCGTCACCACCGACAGCGACGAGATCCGCCAGGCGCGCAAGGGCATGGTCGAACTGCTGCTGGGCAATCATCCGCTGGATTGCCCGGTATGCGATGCCGGTGGCGAGTGCGAACTGCAGGACATGACGTTCTCCTATGGCGCAGCGGAGTCGAAGTACATGGAGCCCAAGAATCACAAGGAAGAGCAGCAGTGGTCTCCGGTGGTGTACTTTGACCGGCCGCGCTGCATTCTCTGCTATCGCTGCGTGCGAGTATGCGGCGAAGCCATGGATGTGTGGGCGCTGGGCGTGCAGAATCGCGGCGTGGGTTCCATTATCGCGCCGAATAAGGAAGACCACCTGGAGTGCGAAGAATGCGGGATGTGCATTGACATCTGTCCAGTGGGGGCCCTGACTTCGGGCGCGTATCGGTATAAGACCAGGCCGTGGGAGATGACGCACGTGGGAACGACCTGCACCCACTGCGCGGACGGATGCAAGACCACGCTTGGCGTGCGGCGCTCCGAGACTGGAATGGAGATTGTGCGCGGCGACAATCGCGACAAGAGCGGGATCAACGGTGATTTTCTCTGCATCAAGGGACGCTATGCGTTCGATTTCGCTCATCATGAAGACCGCCTTACCCAGCCCTTGATTCGCAAGGACGGGCAACTCGTGCCATCGACTTGGGAAGAAGCGTTTGAATTAATTGGAAAGCGATTCAAGGAAGTCCGCGAGCAGCATGGCGGGCAGACGATCGGGGTCTTCGGTTCCAACCGCACCACCAACGAAGAAAATTATCTGCTGCAGAAGTTCGCGCGCGTCGTGCTCGAGACCAACAACATCGATCATCATCGGACCACCGACTTCCCTGCTTTTGCCGCTGCTGTCGCAGGAAAGCCGGAAGCTACCGCCACCATGCGCGATGTTTTCAACACGCCGGCGATTCTGCTGATTGGCAATGATCCGACCGAGCAGCATCCGCTGCTGGCCTACCAGATTCGGAATAACGTGCGACTGCATCAGGCGAAGTTGTATGTGGTGAACTCGCGTGAGATCAAGCTGACACGCCAGGCGGCTGGATTTTTACAGATTCCGGAAGGTACTGAAGCGCAGTTTGCCACGTTTTTGAGTGGGGATGATTCTGTTGCTGAAGGACTGGCTGCGGGTATCGGAAGCGCGGGCGAGTCGCCCACGACCACACAGGCAACACCAGCCACATTGGCTGCGTTTCGCGACCAGCTTCGCAACGAGCAGAATCTCGTCATTGTTTTCGGGTCTGAGATTCGAGGCGCTGCAATTGCCTCGTTGGTTAAATTCGGCTCCGGGATTCCGGGCGCGAAGTTCATTTGTCTGGGCGACTATGCCAACTCGCGCGGCGCTGCGGATATGGGTCTGTATCCCGACCTGTTACCTGGCTATCACGCGGTGACGAGTGCTGATTCCGCTAAATTCCGCGAGGAGTGGGGTGGCATTCCGCAAACAACCGGAATGACCCTACGGGAGATGGTGGAGAGTGCGCGGTCGGGAAACTTGAAGGCGTTCTACGTCGTCGGCGCCAATCCTGTCGGGCGATTTGAGATTGATCCGTTTGCTTTTTCGCAGAGCTTCGTTGTCGTACAGGATATGTTCCTGACGGAAACCGCCTCACTGGCCGACGTGGTGTTGCCCGCCGCCAACGCCTATGAGAAGTCGGGGACGTTCACCAACACCTGCGGTGATCTTCAACTGGTGAAGAAAGCGGGAGAAGTCAGCGGCAGCAAATCTGATTTCGAAATGATGGTGCGCATCGCGGACGCGATGGGTGCGGATGTCCGCAAGCTGGTACCATTCGGACGCGGTACGCCGGCTGACATGGGACAATCCCGCGGGGCGCAATCGGGCGAGGCTGACCGTCATTCGGTCTGGCTGGAAGCTCACGGCCTGGAACCGAAAATGAGTCCGTTCGATCCGATGGCAACCCTGGACGAGATTCAGCGCCTGGTGCCGGGATATGAACTCTCGCGTATGAATTTGCTCGGGGGGAACGATCAGCACACGACGCTGGTAGGAATCGCCACTGGCGCAGCTCAGAATCCGGAACTGATCGCTCCGGCTAATGACAATCTTTTCAGCTCCGGTACATTGGGGCGCTACTCCCGTACCTTGAACTCAGTGATGGAGAATCGTAATTAGCCGGCGGAATCCGAAGTTGCCGCGGACTGACGCACTCTTTCCAGGCGCTTATGCGGGCGAGGGCGGGACGTCCTCGCGATAGCCGGCGGGCCCGTCCTGAGCGTAGTCGAAGGGACGCCGGCGCTACTCAGGAAAATGAATATCACCACCTTCATCATCGTTTCCGTGATCAAGACTGTGCTCGCACTTTTCGTGCTGCTCACGGCGGTGGCCTACACGGTCTGGCTGGAGCGCAAAGTTGTAGGGCACATGCAGAACCGCTGGGGGCCTACCCGGGTGGGCCCGTTTGGATTGCTGCAGCCTTTGGCAGATGGCGTAAAGTTCCTGTTCAAAGAAGACCTGACGCCGCCGCACGTCTATAAGCCGCTTTACATCGCGGCGCCGATGATCGCAGTGGTGTTCGCGCTGACCTCGATCGCGGTGGTTCCGATCGGCAACTGGATCAAGATCGGTAGCCTGCACATCCCGCTGCAGATTACGGACGTCAACATCGGATTGCTGATCATTCTGGGAGTTACCTCGCTTGGCGTGTATGGCGTGGCGCTGGCGGGTTGGTCGTCGAATAGCAAGTATTCCCTGCTGGGCGGTTTGCGGGCCAGCGCGCAGATGATCAGTTATGAAATTTCGCTGGGCCTTTCGCTGGTGGGCGTGCTGATACTGGCGGGCAGTCTCAGTCTGCGCGACATTGTGGATGCCCAGAGCGGGGTGTTCTGGGGATTTATTCCGAAATGGAATATCTTCTACGGTGGGCAATTCATCGCATTCTTTATTTACCTGATGTCGGCCTATGCCGAAACCAATCGCATCCCGTTCGATCTGCCCGAGGCGGAAACAGAGCTGGTGGCTGGTTATCACACCGAATACAGCGCCCTGAAATTTGCCATGTTTTTCATGGCGGAGTACGCAAACATGATTACCGTGGCGGCAGTGGCTTCGCTGCTGTTTCTCGGCGGCTGGCACAGTCCGTTCGGGGAAGACCGATGGCTGCACGCGCCCGTGATCGTCATGGCAATTCTGCCGGTGTTCTGGTTCGTGGCGAAGATTTTCGTTTTCTTGTTCGTTTACATCTGGGTGCGAGGTACGTTGCCGCGGTTTCGCTATGACCAGTTGATGGCATTCGGCTGGAAATTTCTTTTGCCGTTGGCGATTGCGAATTTGGTGATTACTGCGCTGGTGGTGGCGATTCGGTCGTAGGGACACTTTTTTAAAACCAGTTTTCAGTTTTCGGTTGTCAGTTCTCAGTTATTACTGGAATGCTTCATCTCATCTTATTTTTGGCGTTTGGTACGGTTTGCGTGGCGGGGGCGGTGAACCTGCTGGCGCAGCGCCACCCCATCAACAGCGCGCTTTCGCTGGTGGTGGTGATGGGTTCGCTGGCAGTGGAATACCTGCTGCTGGGGGCCGAGTTCGTGGCTGCGGTGCAGGTGATTGTTTACGCCGGCGCCATTATGGTGTTGTTCGTTTTCGTCATCATGCTTTTGAACGCCGGGGAAGAAGAGCGGACCAAGGGCAGCAAAGTAGCACTGCTGTTTGGGGTGCCGGGAATGCTTGTCGGCAGCGTTTTGATCGGATGGGTACTGATCGAGCGCACTGGTGACAAGGCCGTGCCGGTGGGAGCGCTGCCGGGCGCGCCGAAGGTGATCGGCTGGCTGCTGTTTCACGATTTTCTTTTACCGTTTGAAGTCACTTCGATCCTGGTGTTAATCGCCATCATGGGGGCTGTGGTGTTGGCCAGCCATCCCGATACGGACCAGGGAAAGAAGGAAAGCTGATGGTGCCAATCTCGTACTACCTGATTCTGAGTGGAATCCTGTTCGCTTGCGGCGTGACCGGGTTTCTGATCAAGCGCAACATCATCAGTATTTTCATGTCGATTGAGTTGATGTTGAATGGGGTCAATCTGTCGTTCGTCGCGTTCGCGGCGCAGTGGCATGCGCTCAGCGGGCAGGTATTCGTCTTTTTCGTGATGGTAGTGGCTGCCGCAGAGGCGGCGGTCGGACTGGCCATCATTATTTCGGTGTACCGTACGCGTGAAACCCTGAACGTGGACCAGGTAGACCTGCTAAAACTATGACGCCCGACCTGCATCTCTGGCTGATCCCGGTGCTGCCGCTGCTGGGCGCCGCGATCAATGGAATTTTCGGCAAGAAGTTCTCCCGGCAGACGGTCGCGGGCGTAGCGCTGTCCTTTAGCGGCGCGGCGTTTGCCAAAGTCTTGTTAGTGGCCTTCAGCTTCTCTTCCCTGGCGACACCGCACATCGAGACCCTGGCGACGTGGATTCGTGCCGGTAGTTTTCAGGCGGACTTCGCTTTTTACCTTGACCAACTCTCGCTGGTAATGCTGCTGGTGGTGACCGGCGTAGGCTTCCTTATTCACATTTATTCGGTCGGTTACATGTGGGAGGAGGGCGGATTCTATCGTTTCTTCTCCTACCTGAACCTCTTCATGTTCTTCATGCTCACGCTGGTACTGGCCAGCAACTACCTGCTGATGTTTATTGGCTGGGAAGGCGTGGGACTGGCGTCGTATCTGCTGATCGGATTCTGGTTCACCAAGGATTCCGCGGCTTCGGCTGGCATGAAGGCGTTCATCGTCAACCGCATTGGTGACTTCGGATTCCTGATCGCGCTCTTCCTTTTGATCAAGCATTTCGGATCGCTGAACTTTGAGCAGATCGCGCGAAGCGTGAGTCCGCTCAGTCCCGAGACCGGGGGGGCTGGACTTCTGACCGCTATCGGTCTCCTGCTGATGGTTGGGGCGGCGGGCAAGTCAGCGCAGATTCCCCTCTATGTCTGGCTGCCGGACGCGATGGAAGGTCCGACGCCGGTTTCCGCTCTGATTCACGCCGCCACGATGGTGACAGCGGGCGTGTATATGGTTTCGCGGTCGCACGTGATTTTCGAGCGGGCACCGATGGCTTTGACGGTCGTAGCGATTGTCGGAACGCTGACGGCGCTATTTGCAGCGACGATAGGAGTTACGCAGACCGATATCAAGAAAGTGCTGGCCTACTCGACCGTTTCGCAGCTCGGCTATATGTTCATCGCCTGCGGCGTGGGAGCGTTCTCGGCGGCGATTTTCCATCTGATGACGCATGCGTTCTTCAAGGGACTCCTGTTCTTGGCCGCCGGCTCGGTGATTCATGCGGTAAGTGGCGAGCAGGACATGCGTCAGATGGGAGGATTACGGACGAAAATTCCGTGGACATTTTGGACCATGACTGTCGGCACGTTTGCGATTGCCGGGATTCCGCCGTTGGCCGGGTTCTTCAGTAAAGACGAGATTTTGTGGCGGGCTTATCAGGCCAGTTGGGTGTACTGGGCGATTGGCTTGTTCACGGCTTTGCTGACTTCCTTTTACATGTTCCGATTGTGGTTTTTGACTTTCTTCGGAGAGTATCGCGGTGCGGCGGAGAGTTCGGATGAGCATTCACCCCCACACGGACATGGGCATGGTCACGGAGTTCATGAGAGTCCTCGTGTCATGGTGATTCCCCTGGTTGTGCTGGCGGTGCTATCCGTGACGGGCGGGTGGATCGAGGTTCCGGGGTCGCTGGGCGGCGGCAATCGTTTTGAGAAATTCCTGAGTCCAGTGTTTCACTTGTCTGCCCTGGCGCTCAACGGCGAACACCAGCCGGGAGGCGAGATCGCGGCTCCAGAAAAAGAAGCAGAAGGACCCGAGCCGCAGACCGGTCATGCGACCGAGTTGGCCTTTACAGGAATTTCTGTTCTGGCGGCTGTGATCGGATTCGGTCTGGCGTGGCTGCTTTACTACCGCAATCCACAGTTGCCGCAGCAGATCGCTTCAAGCCTGGGAGGCTTGTATCAGGCGGTGGTCCATAAGTATTACGTCGACGAGTTATACGCGACGCTGTTTGTGAAGCCGCTGATTGCGGGATCAGCGCTAATCCTGTGGCACGGAATTGATCGGGACGTGATTGACGCGACCCTGGACAACAGCGCGCATGGCGCCAATGAGGTTTCCGATTCGATTCGCCACATGCAGTCTGGCAATTTGCGTTCCTACGCTGGATGGGTGGCGGCGGGAGCGGCGGCAGTGATCGCTTACATGGTCTGGATAGGCACGCGATGAATATGGACAGATGGAGCCCGGTCATTCTGTCGCTGGTAACGTTCATTCCGCTGGCGGGCGCGCTGTTGCTGACGCTATTGCCGCGGCGTGACCGTGACATCCGGGTGTTTTCGCTGGTCGTGTCGCTGCTGACGTTTGTGCTCTCTTTGCATTTGCCAGTGCACTTTCATCGGGCACAGAGCGGATTTCAGTACGAACTCGACAAGGCATGGATTCCCACGCCGAATATTCACTATCACATGGGTGTGGACGGGATCTCCATGTGGCTGGTGGTACTGACCACCTTCCTGACGCCGCTGTGCGTGCTGATCTCGTGGAACTCGATCCACGAGCGAGTGAAGGAATTCTTCATCCTGCTGCTGGTGCTGGAAACCGCGATGATTGGCGTGTTCGTCGCGTTGGATTTATTTCTCTTCTACTTCTTCTGGGAAGCCACGCTGATTCCTATGGCGCTGCTGATCGGAATGTACGGCCATGGGCGCAAGGTTTACGCCGCGATTAAGTTCTTCATGTACACCATGATCGCTTCGGTGTTCATGCTGGCAGCTATTCTTTGGCTCTATGCCAAAGTTGGGACCTTTGATTTTGTGACCATTCAGAACGCGATCCGGGGTGGACAGGTCGCTAACTTTGCGGGCGCGGGACAATGGCTGTTTTTGGGATTCTTTATCGCCTTTGCAGTTAAAGTTCCGCTCTTCCCTTTTCATACCTGGCTGCCCGACGCCCACGTGGAAGCGCCCACCGCCGGGTCAGTTTTGTTAGCTGGCGTTCTGCTGAAGATGGGGACGTATGGCATGCTGCGTTTCAACCTGGGGCTGTTTCCAGAACAGTCACGAGCCAATGCCTGGTGGGTGATGATCCTGGCGTTGATCGGCATTATTTATGGGGCGCTGGTAGCGTTGGTTCAGCCCAACATGAAGAAGCTGATTGCGTATTCGTCGATCAGCCACCTGGGCTTTGTGATTCTCGGAGTGTTCAGCTTCACGCAGGCGGGGTTGGATGGTGCCACATTTGTGATGCTGGCGCACGGTATTTCTACCGGCGCACTCTTCATGCTGGCCGGCATTTTGTACGAACGGCGGCATACTTACGAGATTTCCGAGTTCGGCGGACTCGCGAGTTCCATGCCCGTGTACGCGACATTCTTTCTCTTCGTGGTGCTGGCGTCGGTGGGTTTGCCACTGCTGAACGGTTTTGTGGGCGAATTTCTAGTGCTGAGCGGAGCGTTCCAGGCGCGAGCGGTCTATGGAGTTCTCGGCGCGACCGGGGTAATCTGGAGCGCTGGTTACCTGCTGTGGTTGTATCAGCGCGTGTTTTTCGGAAAGATCACACACCCGGTCAACGAAAAATTGCCTGATCTGGATTTGCGCGAACGCATTGCCCTGTTGCCCGCGGCCGCCGTCGCCCTGGTGATGGGGGTTGCACCGCTGGTGTGGCTGAACGCGATTGACCCTGCAGCCCACGCAGTCCTGGCGCCGTTTGAGCAGCTGGCCAGCAAGGTGGTTGGCCAGTGAGCGCAGCCGATATGACTCAGACGCTGCCTCTGGGCGTGGAATACGTTCGTATTCTGCCGGAAATTGTTCTCTCGCTGTTTGGCATGGCCATCATGCTGCTGGATCCGCTGGTGGACGAACGCACCAGCCAGAAATCGCTGGGCTTGCTTGCGCTGATCGGCGCGGTGTCGGCGATTGCGGCAACGCTTTACCAGTCGCAATATCCTGGGCTAGGTTTCTGGGGCATGGTGAAGGTGGACAGCTTTAGCACCTTCTTCCACGTCGTGGTTACCGCGATTACCGCCGTCGTCATCCTCACTTCTTACGAGTACATGGAAGTTCAGCAGATCCGGGCGGGTGAGTATTACGGGCTGATTCTGTTCGGGGCCGTTGGCATGTGTCTGATGTCTTCGGCTGTCGAACTGGTGCTGATCTTCATCGCGCTGGAGATTTCTTCGATTTCCACATACGTGCTGGCCGGGTTCAGGCGAAGGGCAGCGATCAGCAGTGAATCTTCGCTGAAGTATTTCCTGCTGGGTTCGTTTGCCACCGCGTTTTTCCTTTATGGCGTGGCGCTGATGTTTGGTGCGACTGGGTCGACCAGCATTGCCGTGATCGGGCAGGCGCTGCGGTCGAGCCCGATCCCACTGCTGGCCTATGCCGGCATCGCGTTGATGTTCGTGGGACTTGGGTTCAAAGTCGCGGCTGCGCCCTTTCATGTCTGGACGCCCGACGTGTACGAAGGCGCTCCGGCGCCGGTTGTGGGGTTCATGTCGACCGCGCCCAAGGCGGCGGTGTTCGCCGTGCTGCTGCGGGTCATGTTTGAAGCTAATGCTCCCGGGCGGCTTTGGCTGATCTGGGTGGCGGCGGCCCTCTCCATGACTTTGGGCAATGTGGGCGCCCTGGTGCAACAGAACGTCAAACGGTTGTTGGCCTATTCTTCGATCGCGCACGCGGGCTATCTGCTGGTGGCCTTCGCGGCTTTGCCCGCGAATGGAATCCCTGCAGCCATGTTTTATACAGCCTCTTACGCCGCGATGAACGTGGGTGCATTTGCGGTGGTCAGTCACTTTGCGGGCGCCGGGGAACGGCGCGTCACGCTGGATGACTACGCCGGACTTGGACGCAGGTCGCCGCTTCTGGCGGCGACGCTAGCGATTTTTTTGCTGTCATTGATCGGAATTCCGATGACCGGCGGCTTCTTCGCCAAGTTCTACGTGTTCAGCGCCGCGCTGCAGGCCAACCTGGTTGGACTCACCATCATCGGCGTGCTCAACAGCGCCGTGGGCGCCTACTACTATCTGCGAATCATCGTGATGATGTACATGCGAGAAGCGCGGGACGAAGCGCCGGTGGCTCCGGCGTCGGCTTCTTTGAGCACGGCACTGGCTATCAGCGTTGCTGCCACGCTCTATCTGGGCATTCTGCCGGGACGAGTTCTGGAATACGCTTCGCGCTCGGCCGCTGAACTATTACGCTGAGCGTTTGCCCTGCGATTTTTCCTGCGTGTGGTACCGCACGTAACACGTTACTCCCTCCACTATCCTTGCTGGAGGCGGAAAGTCGCCAATCGGCGTGTCGAGAAACTCTTGCACGAGACGGGCCGTCAATTCACAGTCAAGGGCATTGACAATCGAGCATCCAGCGCTCATTATGATCTCCTAATAGAGAATATTTTCCAGCTGGAGGTGGCCATGTACGAACTCATGAAGCGAATCTGGTCCGATGACCAGGGACAGGACATCGCGGAGTACGCGGTGATGCTGGCGGTGATCCTGGTGCTGGTTGTAGGCACGATCCGACTGGTGGGCTCCAATGCCAACAACGCATTTTCCAGCGCGGCCAGCTCGCTCAACTAGGTAACCACCCGTTTGTGCACCTGTTCCGACCCTTTCGCGTGCGTTGGGTGTAGTGTGATCGAACCATTCTGCTAGATCTGCTTCCGCAACTTCAGATGCGCTCCTGCACGAGCGGGACGCTCGCGCCCACATTCAAACACTAACGCTTGGATTACAATCTTCAGTGCTTCCGGGAGGATGGGATGACTAAGTGTTCTCATGCGGGCCCCTTCGGGCGAGGCGGCTTCAAGCCGACGACTCTCTTGTTACTTGTCTTGTTTCTTGTGACCATGGCGGGCTTCACGTTGGTGCGGGCGCCGCGTGCATTCTCCGCGCCCGCCCCCACCGATGAGGCCGTTCTGCTGGACGGCTACCGTCACGTTGAAGTGGCGTCGGTATCGGACGCCATCGAGAAAGTTTCGGGCCAGCGCATGTATATGTCGCATCGCATGCGTCCGATTTTTTCTTCGAAGTTTGCCGGGATCGCACTCACCGTGCAATTGAAGAAGGAGGAGAATCACGATCCCACCGCATTGCAGGGCATGCTGGCGGCCATCGATTCGGGCGGACCGAACTCGGTGTACGTGATGGTGGTGGAGAATGGGGTGGATATCGCCGGCATGGGAGGATTGATGGGGACGGCCATGGCGGCGCGAAGTTTCTCCGGAGCGGTGATTGACGGCGGAGTGCGCGACGTCGGCTATCTGCAAAAGATAGGGTTCCCGGTTTTCGCGCTGGGAATTGTGCCTTCGACGTCGGTGAGCCACTACCGCTTTGCCGGCACAAACGTTCCGGTGGTGTGCGATGGAGTGGCTGTAAATGCAGGCGACATCATCGTGGCGGACGGAGATGGAGTAGTTGTCGTGCCTCGCGCCCAGGCGGCCGAAGTTTTGCCCATCGCCCAGGATCTGGATTTCAAAGAGCACTCGATGTACGGCTACATCGAAAAGCTGAAGTCGATCGAGGAGGCGGTGAAGAAGTTTGGGCGGCTGTAAGCAAGGAACAACTCCGGCCCGGAGGTCTGGGGTTTGCTCCGGGTGGGACAGCCCTTGGGCCACTCCGCGTAATTCGCTACTTCTTTAGCTCTTATTTCTTTATGTTTACGTCTGGGTCCGCGCCCCTGCCGTCGCTATCGTCGCTGATGAAATATTGATAATGACCAATCCCTGCGCCTGGCCTCACCGGACCGGAGCTCGCGCTGCCGCCAGCAGGCACATGGAACGTTGACGCAGCGAATGGGCTGATCTGAAAGCTGATCGTGAAAGCATCTCCGTCCGAAGACCAGACCACTTCATCGCCGGCCGACTTGCTGACGTTAACCACCTCGTTGTCCACCTCACAGCCTTGTCCGACATGTACCGGGAGCGCCCGCCCGGCATGCACCGTAGAATTCGGCTTCAAAACCAGCAGGAGAAGAAGGGAAACAGAGAAGAGAGTTATCTTTTTCACAAGAATACCTCGCATTGAGAATTGGCTGAGCCGAGGCGAGTTAGATTAGCCGGAAGCAGGAACTCATATGTTTCGGCTCACGATCGCCAGAAATTATCGGACCGGGCTGTGGATATCAACGCTAAGTGATACCTGTTCGGAAAATGGGACAACTGAGTGACTCGCAACCGAGTTGGAGGTTCTTGAGTTATAGGAATTGCAGGGGTTAGCGGGTTTGAATTGATCCTTGCGTTTGTTGGATGATCAGGCGCGCAAGAAGCGATCTTGTTCTGAAAGCAGAACAGTGATCCCACTGGCGGGCTCTGCAGCCATGTAGTCTCCGACGGGCACTAGCAGAAAAACATACTTCGCGGGAAGAATCCCGCCCGGCGCCCTTAAACTTGCTCCGGGCGGGACCCGTGTGTATTGTCACCTCGGCTACTATTTTCTCACGTCGACGCCAGGATCGGCACTCATGGCCAGCGCGACATTGGTGACGTTGTAGAAATACTTGGTAATCGCGGCATCCGGCCGAACCGGTCCGGAGCCCACGCTTCCCCCCGGGGGAACCACGAAGGTTGTTTCCTGAAATGGCGAGATAGGAAATTCAACGGTGAACTCGTCACCATCCGAATGCCACTCAATTTCCTCTCCCATGCTCTTCCTCAAGTTCACAAGCTCATTGTCCACTTCCGCGTTCTTGCGGATGCGTACCGGGAGCTTCGGCCTCATTTCTTCACTCATATCCCCTCCTTGACTTTCGTCAAACTGACTGGTGTTGCAGATTGCTAAGCTCCCCCCTCATTGCTTAGTGCCGCGTAGTATAGCCTGAAACCGCGCATCCGTGCGCAAATGGTCGAAATCCGGTGTATCACGGAACCAGCTTGTCGCCGCACCCGATGCCAGTGCGTATTGCAGTCTCTGCAAGGTATGCTCGGCGTCATCAAAATGGTTGTAGACCAGCGCGGCCCGAAACTGTACGTCGGGGTCTTTAGGAGAAAAAGAGAGAGCGCGCTGCAGAGATTCGATGGCCTCCCCTTTTTTGTCCAGCATCGCCAAGTATGTTGCGCGATAAGCCCAAAGGCGTCCATCTCGCGGGTTTACGTGTAGTTTCTCTTCCGCGAGCCGGATCGCCTCCCGGTAGGCATCGCCAGCTTGCAATCTCTTTCCAGGCGCCCAATAATAGGCATCGCCCAAGTTCCCCCAGCTGAGCCAGTTGTTCTTCTCGAACTCCAAGCCAGCCTTGAAATTGCGCGCCGCCTCGTCGAACTTTCGCATGGAAAAGTTGGCGTTACCCAAGTTGTTGTAAGCGGCCGCATTGGGTCGCCGAGCTACGGATTTCTCCAGTACAGCAATGGCGTCTGGATATTGCCCCTTCATGACGTACATGGCGCCCAGGTCGGAGTAGCCGCGGTAGTTGTCCGGCGCCAAAGACACTATTTCCTGGAACATTTTGGCCGCGTCGTCGTAACGTCCCTGCTGCCAATAGAAGACTCCCAACCAACTATACCCAGCCCAGTATTGGGGCCGTAGGCTGATGGCTTTTCGATAGGTGGCTTCCGCTTCGGCAAGCTTGTTTAACTTGCCGTAAGTCTCTGCCAAACCACGAAAAGCATCGTCGCTGGTTGGATCAAGGGTGGTGGCGGTCTGAAGTTGAGCGACTGCCTTCTCGTATTCTCCCGTCCCGGAATACACGCTTCCCAGGCAGGCGTAGGCTTCGGCCAATTTCGGATTGTTGGCCGCGGCATGGTCGCACGCAGACCTTGCCTTTTCCACCCACTCGCGACCTCCCTGACCTTCTTCATAACCCACCCAGTAGGCTTTGCCTAGCCCGGCGTAGGCCTCGGCGTATTTTGGGTCTAGGGACAAGGCGCGATTGAAGGCGGAGATGGCGCTGTCGATGTTTTCGTGCTTGTGGTAGTCGAGAAGATAGCCACGGCCACGGAGGAACTGGTCATAGGCCGAGGGATCACCGGTTCCGTGAGCGGCCAGGACCACACGGTCGCTGGTCTGGATGGACAAACCGAGCATGCGCAGGGTGCCGTCGACGACGCGGTCTTCGACGAAGAAGGGGTCGCTGACATCGGCGTCGAACATTTCGGCGTGCACCTGGCGATTGGTTTTGGCGTCCACCAGGGTATAAGTCACGCGCACCTGACCGCCGGCGCCGTGCAGGCTGCCCTCGAGAACCAAGCCTACGCCAAAATTCTTGCGGGCCTGTTCCACGCTGGTCACGCCCTCGCTGCGGATCTCGCTGGTGGGAACTACTTGCAGCGGATAGTTGCCTGAGAGTTGAGTGAGCTTGGCGGTGAGGGTCTCAGTCAAGCCGTTACAGAATGCGCTGCTGCCGGGGTCGTTGGCCGCGGGAGTAAATGGCAAGACCGCCAATTGAACGGGCGTGGAAGAAACAATGGATCTCAGTCCGGGCAGATTCAAGGCCGCCCGCAACCTCTGATTCGAATGAATCTGCCGGTAGACACCGGCGGAAAGCAGCGCAGCCGCGACCAGGGCGGCTGCCCACAGCCAGTTTCTTTTTTTCCTGCGCTTGCTATCTGAGCGGGTTTGGCCGCCCAGGGGGACGGGTCGCAAGAGCCCGGTGGGGGTGAGTCCATCCCGCACATTGCGGAGATCGTCCAGCAATTCCTGCGCGCTGGCATAGCGCTGGGCTGGATCTTTCGCCATCGCCTTGTTGACCAGAGCTTCCAGGTCTTCAGGCACCGAGCGATTGAAGATGCGGATGGAAGCTGGAGTCTCGCGGCGGATGCGGTCGGTGGTGGCGACGAAACTGCCAGCCATGAAAGGATGCTGCCCGGTTAGAACTTCGTAGGCGACCACGCCCAGAGAGAAAATGTCGGCGCGCCCGTCCGGCGCCTGCTCGAGAAGAACCTCGGGCGACATGTAGGCGGGGGTTCCAGCAAAAGTGCCGGCACGATCGACGGTGGAACTCTGGTCGGAGCGGGGCAAGTGCTTGGCCACACCGAAGTCCAGGATTTTCACCTGGCCCTGGGTGGTGAGCATGATGTTTTCCGGCTTGATGTCACAGTGAACGATGCCCTGCTTGTGAGCGGACACCAGCGCTTCCGCGCACTGAATCGCGATGGTGAAGAATTCATCCAGGGACAGACGCTGGCGCAAACGCTGGCGTAAGTTTTGACCCTCCACGTATTCCAGAATCAAAAATATTTCGTCCCGGATCTCGAGAACGTCATAAACGGAGGCTACATGGGAATCGCTGAAGCGGGAGGCGCGCTCGGCCTCCTCGAGAAAACGATGGCGGTAAAGAGAGTCGGCGCGCAGTGCAGGAGCAAGACGTTTGAGGGCAACACTGCGCTTGAGTTTAGGGTCCTCAGCGCGGTAGACCTCACCCATGCCACCTTTGCCCAGCCGATCGCCGATGCGAAATCGTCCCACAACGGAGCCGGAGAGAGACTCTTGCGGCTGAGCGAGGCTCGAGAGAAATGGCTGAAAATCGGCCATACGGGACTTATGTGATTAAGAATTCGGAGAAGCGTCCCCGAGGCTTCAGGGACAGCTTTGGGGCCGCTTGCCGTCGTCGGCAATCTTACCTCCTGGCGAAGTGGCGGGCAATTGGACAGTGACGATGCTTCGGCAGCAGTGACCTCTGTTCGGCAGGGATGAGACGATGCGGGGAGTTTGACCTACCTGACTCAGTTACTTAAGTAACCTTCCTCACGCGTTACTTGCGGCCCCCGGCGTGCATAAGCATGGCTTCCCGGTCAAATGCCGCAACGACTTGGACGCAAGGAGCTGATCCATGCTGCATAAGTGTGCCAACCCGGCCTGCCCGAGTGTGTTCCGCAGCCTCAGTCACGGCAAACTCTTTCTGCTGGAGACTGACCGCACCGCGGAGTCGGTTTCCGGCCCCTCCCTCACCAGCCGGAGAGAACGTTTGGCGCGCAGGGTGGAGCGTTACTGGCTGTGCGATTGCTGTTCCTCCCTGCTTACCCTGACCTTCGAACGCGGTCGAGGAATGGTTACGGTTCCACTACCTGCCCGGAATACCCGCGTGCCAGCTTTGCATCTGAAAGCAGATGCAACCGATAAAGGGATCTCAGCGCAGAGTTGAAAGGGCTTTATGAATTACTTGAGGACGGATGGATGTGCGATCTGTGGCGAAGAGCAGCCCGCCAACGAGACGCGTTTCCTGGTGGTGGAGAACCGTTGGGAAGACAAACTGGCAATTCTGCACTGGGACGAGCGCATGGCGTCACGCGAAGGCATTCAGGTCGCCTGCAGCATCGGCCACGTGGAGGAACTCGTGATTCACTGGATGACGACGGGAAGCCTTGACTATCCCTTCGCAAGGACGGCATTGGGATCGGGGAGCTGGCGACGCCGGATGGGGCCAGAGTGCCGCGTTGACCTTAGTGCAGCGCGGCAGATCGTGGAACTGGCGGTGCATCGCGAGAGCGTGGAACGTGTGCTGACGGAGAGTCCGCAATCTCTGCAGGTGATTCTGGATGCACTCCAGGAGGCACTGCGGATGGAGACAGTGAGCCAAGGCGACGGAGTTCCAGTGCCGGAAGAAGAACGGGAAGAAGAGGCCTGCTTAGTCTCGTTGAAGCCTTGATGATGGACCTGCTGGATCTCTTCAAGGTACCTCGGGGGCCAAAGCCCTCGAGTGCAGTTTCTGAATTTGCGGCCTGAAGGCCTGCTCCACCGCAAGCAAGCACGCGTCGAAACCAAGCCTGCGCCGGAACCCCACGGCACGACCCAAGGTCAAGCACGTGGCAAAGCCCAGCAAGCGCCAAGCCCCAGCACGAGCGGGAGCTCGCGCCTACATTGATTTTTTCCAGGTGCGCCAGTCTTCTGTGACTGCGGCGGCCATGTCTCTGGCAGCGGAGGATAGCCAGTTTGGTTTGAGGCGATCGAGATATTTGCGGATTGGCTTCAGGGCAGAGCGGCTGCCTAAGTGAATGTTGGCCGTTTCCCATCCCATAGCCGAGAGGAGCTTGAGTTCGTCCCGGTCCCGTGGCAGGAGACTCAGTTCAATGCGGCTACAGTGGGGCGAGAGGCGGCGGACGATCCAGTGGCCGCGCAATTGTACGAAAGGATCGGCGGAACGCACGGCGCGGTTGATGATGGTTTGGTACATCAGCTCCGAGGGTCCTTCGGCACCTTGAGCCCAGTGAACGGAGGACGGGGCCATGGCTTTCGCTTCGCGCGCCACTTTACCCCCATTGAAATCGGCAATGGCCACCAGGCGCACACGACCGAGGCTCCCTAGCCCGGCAACCCGGCGTGCGACTCGATAGTCCAGACTGTGTTGAGGGAGGAGATGCTCGAGCGCGTCCTGTGCACTGGCGGGAACCCTTTCTTTCATCTCAGGCAACTTCTCCATCTTCGCCCAGAAAACTACCGGATCGCGCAATTCACTGAACGCGATCTGGCGCAGCCATTTGTGTTCTTCCTCGAGCACAAAGGGATCTCCGTGCTCGGAGAGTGATTTGCGGTAGCCGTCGACGACGATTTCACAGATGTCTTTTGTCTTCACCGACAGGTGTCCGGCTTCGATAGCAAGAATCGCGCTGGCGGCAAGCCTGACCAAATCATTGGTGAAGGGGAGCTCGGCGGCTTCATCAAAGTCGTTCACACCCCAGACCAGGCGGCCTTCGACGTCCCTCCAGGTGCCGAAATTCTCGATATGGAGGTCGCCCACGCCCAGCACCCTGGGGGCTCGGTTCAGATCAGGACAAACCTGCGGCCAGACCTGCATCCAGCGATAAAAGGTGGCGCGCAAAAAAGGAAATGCCGCCTCTGCCATACGCTGGTGCTTCAACCGGAGATCGGGTTTCACCAGTTGGGTGTGCGTGCCCAGCCATGTTTCATACTGCCGGGTTGACTTGACAATGTTCACGACGTCCGGTTGGTGACGATAGAAGGCGGGTGAAAGGATGTCAAACGGGGTTTGGGGAGAGCAGTGCACTTGGAAAACTGGCACTCAGCAATCAGGCTGGGTGAGGCTGCTGCTTGTTCTGTGTCAGACTTGACACGTTGTGCTTGTCGGCACACACTCAGGCTGATCTAGTTCGAACGTAAGAGTCTATTAATCAAGTACATACCATTGGCTACTCAACTGTTACCTATCGATCAGACCGGGACAGTCAGCCCCGGCGGTATCAGGGAGGAAGTCGATGGAACTCGTATTCACAACAGTTGCGGTAGTTGGAGGGATGGCATTCTCGCTGGCAGTGGCGCTGCTGGTGGAGGAGTTAATTTTCGGTAAGGTGCTGGGCTTGTTTTTTGTTCCCAGGGTGTCCGAGGCGAAGACGGAACGGTGGGCAGTTGACCAGTGGTCCTGACGGGAACCCTTGGCTGGTCTGCCGGGTCGATATTGATAGAGCTTGGACAGCGGGATCGAAATCGCTGTCAGGTTCCCCGGCAAGCCGGAGAACGAATCAGTTTGCGCTAAGTGCTGAAGGCTGAATACCATGTCAAACGCTGCGTACAATGCGGTTTATAATTCGCGCATCGCGGGCATGCCTACGCCGTCCTCCTTTCGCCGGGCTGGTTTCGTTCTCATTCTTCCGATATTGCTGCTGGCTGCGAGGGCCTGGGGACAGGACTGGGCTGGTGCGGAAGAACAGCTGGCGGCGAAGATTGTGGCGATTACTGGCACGCGGACGATGGCGGTCGAGGTTTCGAACCGATCGTCATTCGGTGCTGCAACGGCTGACGATATCCGGCGCGGGTTTCTGACTCAGCTTGCGGCGCGGGGCGTGCGCTTCGTTAGTGTCGAGCAGGCCGCCGCCAGGGTGCAGGTGTCACTATCTGAGAGTCTGCAGACCTATGTTTGGGTAGCAGAAATTCAACCGGGCGCAAGTCAAGCCACGAATCAAACTCCCGATAGAACCACGAATGTGGCTGCGTTGGCCGAGCGTGCGGTGGTGATGGTTTCCCTCCCGCGACCTGAGACCCTGGCTGCCCAGCCCGAGCCAGCAGCCATGGTGCTGCACAAAACTCCTTTGTGGTCGCAGCAAGAGCGGATTCTGGATGTGGCGGTGCTCGAAGGTAGTCCGGCGCGCATGCTGGTCCTGGGTTCACAGGGCGTGGCGTTGTACCGGCTGCAGGATGGCCGATGGCAAGTTGAACAATCTTTGGCGATCGCGCATTCGCGGCCCTGGCCGCGCGATCTGCGGGGACGGCTTGTGTTGCGCAAGGATCATCTGTTCGATGCTTACCTGCCGGGTGTCTCCTGCCGGAGCACGACTACGTCGCCTTTGGCTATGACCTGCTACGAGGGCGACGAGGCCTGGCCAATCGGAACAACTCTTCTCAATTTGAATGCGGCTTTTGTTTCTGCGCGAAATTACTTCAGTGGCGCGCTCCTGCCGGGTGTGGGCAACCAGATGACGACTGCGCCGTTTTACTCCGCAGCGGCAGTTCCCCGGGGTGGATCCACGTTATGGCTTTTTGCCTCGGTGGATGGGCAGGTGCATCTTCTCGACGGTACGACGGATCAGGTCATGGGAAAGCTGGGATGGGGGAGTGATATCGCTTCGATGCGCAGCGGGTGCGGGTCCGGCTGGCAGATACTAGCGACGCGAGATGGAGAAGGATCGAGCGCCACGGTGCGCGCATTTGAAATCTCTGGCCGTGAGCCTGTGGCTGCCAGCGCGGCGCTGGAGATTGACGGCAGCATCACCGCTTTGTGGACGGAATCGGGCGAGACGAGTGCTGTGGCAGTGGCGCGCAATTCGGAAACGGGGAGATATGAAGCGTTCCGGCTTACTCTTACTTGTGGCCGCTAGCGTGTGCCTGGCCGTGAGCGCAGGGGCCAGCACGCGACCACACTACGGCGGGACACTCCGCCTGGCCATGCGTGATGCACCTAACTCACTGGATCCCGCGGATTCCAGCCTGCCTGATTCGTTTTCGACTCGCACCGTCTTGAGACTGGTCTTCGACACGCTGGTGGTTCTGGACGGGCGCGGGCAACCTCAACCCGCGCTGTCTTCCTCGTGGCAAGCGGAGCCGGGAAATCAACGCTGGCAGTTCAGCATCCGGCGTGGAGTTACATTTCAGGATGGAACTGCGGTCAGTCCGGACGCCGTGGCGGCGTCGCTGCGGAGCGCCAACCCGAACTGGAAGGTGTTCCCTAGCGGCGAAGCAGTGGTGATCGAGTGCGAGGCTCCGACGGCGAACCTTCCCGCGATCCTGGCTCTGACCCGCAATGGCATTGCCAAGCGGGCGGGTGGAAGGCTGACTGGCAGCGGACCATTTGCCGTCAGTGGCTGGGAACTGGGCAAGAAACTTACCCTCACGGCTCGAGATGATTACTGGGGCGGGCGCACGTTTTTGGACAGTATCGAGATTGAGATGGGCAAGAGCTTTCGAGAGCAGATGATCCTGCTCGATTTGGAAAAAGCCGACGTGGTGGAGGTTGCACCGGACCAGGCGCGGCACGCAGCGGCGGATGGGCGCCGGATTGAGAACTCTGCACCGGCGGAACTGATGGCGCTGGTATTCACGCGCGACCGGCAATCGGCTGAGGATGGAAAATTGCGCCAGGCTCTCGGGTTCTGCATCGACCGGGAGTCGATGAACAGTGTTCTGCTGCAGGGCGGAGGTGAACCCTCGGGCGCACTCTTGCCCGGCTGGATGAGCGGGTATGCTTTTCTGTTCCCGACGGGAGTTGATATGCAGAGGGCCCAGTTAACCCGCGGCGAAGTTCCGCAGGCGCCGGCGTGGAGCTTGGGCTACGACGTATCCGATCCGCTAGCGCGAGTCATTGCGGGGAGAATCGCATTGAGTGCAAATGATGCCGGGCTTAGACTGCAGCCGACTAACTCCGGCACTGTCGATGTACGGCTGGTGCGCGTTCCGCTGGCCTCGCTGGATGCGCGGGTCGCGCTGACCAGTTTTGCCGCGAGACTGGGACTGCCGCAGCCCAGGTACAACGACGATTCACCCGATAGTCTTTACCTGGCTGAGAATGCTCTGTTGCAGTCGCTGCGGGTGATTCCCTTGCTGTATTTGCGGAGTCCGGTGGCGCTGCGCACGGCAGTCAGGGCCTGGACAGAAGACCGGGACGGTGAGTGGAACTTGCAGAATGTCTGGCTGGGGACGGAGAAGCCTTGAGCTTTGGGCGCAAACTTTTACTGGTGTTCGCGTTGACGGTTTTTCTTTCCGTGGGCACAGTGACCTGGATCGTGTCGGTTATCACGCGGCGCGCCTTTGAGCGGGCGAATGAAGATCAAACGGCGGGGTTGATTGCACAATTCCGGCGGGAGTTCAGCCGGCGGGGCGACGAAGTTGCGCATCGCGTGGAGACAATCGCGAGCAGCGAGGCTGCGACGCGCATGGCTCTGGCAGCGGGCCGTGGCAGCGCCGACTACGGAGCGTTCGTGAATGATGCCAAGGCTCTGGCAGACAACCAGCAGCTGGATTTTCTGGAATTTGTGGACAAGCTGGGCACGATTCTTTCGTCCGCACAGTGGCCGGCAAAATTTGGCTACAAGGAAAACTCCCTGCCTACAGGGGCGCCACCGAAAGGTTCCTTTCTTCGCCAAGAACAACTTCCTGATGGCGCCGCACTGGGACTTTCTGCGATCCGCGAGGTGGAGGTCGGCGACAGGCCGCTGTGGGTGATCGGCGGACGTCGGCTGGACAAGGAGTTCCTGGAGAGTCTGGAACTTCCGGCCGGAATGCGGGCCATGCTTTACCGGAACCTGGCCAAGGGATTCTCGCCGCAGCTTCTGGTGACGCCTTCGGGCAGCGTGCAGCAGCCGGAGAAGCTGGCGCCGTTGATTAGCCAGGCACAGCAGCAGCGGCAAGAGGTCAGCACGCTGCTGCACTGGTCCGACAACCCGGCGGACGATGAGAGTATGCATGCTATTCCGCTGAGCGGACAGGACGAGCAGTTGCTCGGGATTCTGCTGGTGGGCAACACGCGGCGTCCTTACGTGGAGCTGCGGGATCATATTCGTTCGGCTGCGTTGCTGGCGGGAAGCGCCGGCATTTTCCTGGCGATCCTGTTCAGCGGATGGGCAGCATCGCGAGTGACGCGACCGGTGGAACAACTGGCGGGCGCGGCCCGGGAAGTGGCGGCGGGAAACTGGAACGCCAGGGTGCCAGTGAACTCGGCCGACGAACTGGGAGCGCTGGCGGAGTCGTTTAATGGTATGACCCAGGAGCTTTTGCAGCAGCGGGAACAGCTAGTGCAGTCGGAACGGGTTGCGGCATGGCGGGAGCTGGCGCGGCGTCTGGCGCATGAGCTTAAGAATCCCTTGTTCCCTTTGCAGCTTACGGTGGAGAACCTGGTGCGGGCTCGGGAGCAGAGTCCGGAACAGTTTGACGAGGTTTTCCGGGAGAGCTCTTCGACGCTGTTGGCAGAGATCGCGAACCTGAAAGCGATCATCTCGCGGTTCAGCGAGTTCTCCAGAATGCCCCAACCGCAATTCCAGCGGGTGCAACTGAATGAGATCGTGCAAAATGTCGCGCGGCTGCTACAGGCGCAATTGCGCTCGCAGGAGAGCGCTCCGATCGAATGCAGACTTGAACTGGCGGAGGCTTTGGAGCCGATTGCGGCTGATGCCGAATTGCTGCATCGGGCGTTTTCCAATCTCGCGCTGAATGCACTGGACGCCATGCCGGAGGGTGGCACGCTGACGTTACGCACAAGTCAGGATGGCAACCGTGCCATGATCGAGATTGCCGACACCGGAACCGGCCTCACTGCGGAGGAGTGTGAACGCCTGTTCACGCCGTACTACACCAGCAAGGCGCATGGGACCGGCCTGGGGCTGGCCATCGTGCAGTCGGTGATAAGCGACCACGGAGGTAGGATCAGCGTGCACAGCGAGCCTGAGCATGGAACAACATTTACCATCGAGCTGCCACGCAATTGGGAGAAACTGGAACTGGACAAGCCGCCGACGGATGAGTGGGCTTCGGCAGGACTGCGCGCCGCAGAGTCCGAGGCGTCCGGTTCACCAACATCCACTTCTAGAGTCATTGACTAAGGAGCAATTGGGTGCCTCACAAAGCGCATCTGCTAATCGTTGATGACGAAGCCAACACGCTGGCTTCCCTTTCCCGCGCATTCCGTCTCGCCGGGCACGAGGCAACGGTGTGCGACAACGCCGCCAAGGCGCTTGAACTGGCGCGATCGCAATCCTTCGATCTGATTATGTCGGACGTGGTCATGCCTGGGAAAGACGGGCTTGCTTTGCTGGAAGAGCTGAGGTCGCAGGGCATTGCCGCACCGGTCGTGATGATGTCCGGGCAAGCGCATATCGATATGGCAGTGCGGGCTACGAAGCTGGGCGCGCTGGATTTTCTGGAAAAGCCGATCTCCACCGACAAGCTTCTGCTGACCGTGGAGAATGCGCTGAAGTTGCAGCGACTGGAATCGGAGAACCGGCAGCTCAAGCAGCGTCTGGGAAAACACGAAATGGTGTGGACCGGCGAAACCATGAAAAAGCTGATGGCTCAGATCGAGCGTGTGGCCGCCAGCGAGACACGGGTCTGCATTCTGGGGGAAACCGGAACGGGGAAAGAATTGGTGGCGCGAACGCTGCATGAGCGCAGCCCGCGAGCCTCAGGTCCGTTTGTCACGCTGAATTGCGCTGCGGTTCCGGCGGAATTGATCGAGTCGGAACTGTTCGGCCACGAGAAAGGATCCTTCACCGGGGCGGCCGGGAGGCACGTTGGCAAATTCGAACAGGCGGAGCAGGGGACGATCTTCCTGGACGAAATCGGGGATATGCCCCTGGCGATGCAGGCAAAATTGCTGCGGGTTTTGGAGGAAGGAGAAGTGGAACGGATTGGTTCCGGCAAACCGACTCCGGTGAATGTGCGAGTAGTGGTAGCGACGCACCGCAATCTGGAGTCCCTGGTAAAAGAGGGCAAGTTCCGCCAGGATCTGTTTCACCGGATTTACGTGTTCCCGATTTTGCTGCCGCCGCTTCGCGAGCGGAAGGAGGACATTCCGGCACTGGTGCAACACTTCGCCGCGCAGGTTTGCGCCCAGAACAACTGGAAGTCTGTCCCTTTCACGCCGGAGGCGATCGAGGAACTCCAAAGGCTTTCCTGGGCTGGTAATATTCGCGAGCTGCGCAATGTGGTGGAGCGGCTGATCCTGCTGGCCACGGATGGCCAAGTGACCCTGGAGACGTTACAGCTGGCATTGCCCCGGACGCTGGACGCGGGTTTGTTGCCGCCGGAGGCGGGTACGTTAACGGAACGGGTGCAGCGCTTCGAGCGCGAGGTGATTCTCGGCGAATTGAAGCGCAACCATCATCACGTTACCAATGCGGCGAAGGTGCTGGGCCTGGAACGCAGCCATCTTTACAAGAAGGCGGAACAGTTGGGAATCGATCTGCAAGCGTTGCGCAATGAACCCGGCGATACACATGGGGCAAAGTAAAATACAGTAGAGACTGTATTGGACGGTGTGGGCCCGAGGTATAGGGTCGCGGACATCGAGGGTTACGGGGACTAGCGTTGCTGTCTCCGAAACCAACCGGGTCCGCATGCTAGCTCATTGCGTAAATCCCGATTGCTGTGCTCCTTTGCACTCCTTTTCTGAAGGACGACTTTACCAGTTTGAAATCGTATCCATTTCAATCGCCGCAAGTGACTCTGCCTTGGATCCATTCGACGAAAAGCCGGAACGACAGGCTGTGCATTACTGGCTTTGCGGGCGATGCGCGGCCAGTCTGAATCTCCAACTGGAGCCGCTCCAGGGGCTGCAAGTGGTACCGCTCACGGTCAGGCAAGAACCGCCGGAAAAGACCGGCGGCCAGCTTGCAGATCAGGCTTTCAAGCAGAGCAATCGATGTTGACGCTCGAGTTTCCGGATTTCAGGCCGAGTTGGTCATGCGGCAAAATTCGCCCTCCCGGCACGGGCCGAGCAGTAAGAATTACATGGGGTAAGTTTTCCACAGCCAGCTAAAGCGTTGGGATGAGAGGAACAAAGCAGTTTGGCATTGGCGATGCTAACCAAAATATTCAGGCTCCAGGTTCTCAAAGCGCTGAGGATGGCGGGCAGATTCCTGCCTGCCCAAACGGTCGACAGTAACCACGGTACTCAGGAGGTGGGTTATGGGTGCGTTCCGAATTTTCATCGCAGATGATCATGAAGTGGTGCGCAAAGGCCTGTGTGCATTGCTGCAGGCTGAAGAGGGCTGGGAAATTTGCGGCGAAGCCTCGGACGGGCGCGCCGCGACGGAAAAAGTGCGTGAACTTAAACCCGACGTGATCATTCTCGACATCGGCATGCCGGGCCTGAACGGCCTGGAAGCGACACGTCAGATTATGAAGGATGATCCACGCGCCAGAGTGCTGGTTCTGACCTTGCATGACTCCGACCAGGTGGTGCGAGAAGTTCTGAATGCGGGAGCCCGTGGGTTCCTGCTGAAGTCCGACGCTGCGCGTGATCTTGTAGTGGCGGTGGAAGCTTTGCGCCGCGACAAAACCTATTTCACTTCCAAGGTCGCGGCCATGGTGCTTGAGGGATACTTGAAAGGTGGCACCCATTCAGTTCCCGTCTCAATGGGGCGAGATCGCCTGACTCCGCGTGAGCGGGAAGTCGTGCAACTGCTGGCCGAAGGCAAGAGCACGAAGGAGGTGGCGGTGGCGCTGGGACTGAGCGTGAAGACAGCGGAAACTCATCGCTCGAACATCATGCGCAAGCTGCAATTGCATTCGGTGAGCGATCTGGTGATGTACGCCGTGCGGAACAATATTGTTCACGTCGTCCAGCCTGCATTGGAGTAGCGGGTCCGAACGATCGAATCGATTTTCAACAGAATCGTACGGAAACCGAGCGTCGCGCGCGAGTGCGGCGCTCGTGCTATCTGCATCGCCACGCCCTTTGCCGTTTCGCGCGGGTTGACCTCCGAGTCGCTTGACCCGATACAGCAAGTTACCCAAACCCCTACAGGGTGAACCGGATAGACCCTTACCACGCGCTCCTTCTAGTCTGACATGCGTCATGAAGCATGAAAAAGGATGCGTCATGAAGAAGGATCATTCGAGGCCATCAGGCCCAGGAGGAACGACGGTGATGAACCAGAACATTTCCACTAACAAAGTGGCAGTGAGCACTGATCTGAAGGGCAGTGATCTGATTACAACCGGCCGCGGCAATACAGATCTGGAACTGGTGAAGCGCGCTCAGGAAGGCGACGCGGAAGCCTTTGCCGCCTTGTTTCATGCTCACAAGGCGAGGGTCTATTCCATTTGTGTGCGAATGACCAACAACACGGCGCAGGCCGAAGACCTTACCCAGGATGCATTCCTGCAAGTTTTTCGGAAGCTTTCCACGTTCAAAGGAAATTCGGCACTCTCTACCTGGCTGTATCGCATTGCGGTAAATACCGTCCTGATGCATTTTCGAAAGAAAGCTCTGAAACAAGTCTCGCTGGATGAGCCCTCAAACCATGACGCGAAACAGGTGCGGCGTGAGTACGGAAGCCGGGATGGACGCCTTTCCGGGTCCGTAGACCGCATCGCTCTTACCCGCGCCATCAAGGATCTTCCGGCCGGGTACAGAAAGATATTCCTGCTGCACGAGGTCGAAGGCTACGAGCATCAGGAGATTGCGAAACTGCTGGATTGTTCGGTGGGAAATTCGAAGTCGCAACTGCACAAGGCAAAGTTGCGAATCCGCGAATTTCTGAGCCAGCCCGGGATGCACGATATCCGCGTCGAAACCCAGAAGGGAAACGCGGAAAACATTTCCGGCCAGTGTGAACGCAACGCAGGGCGTCCGGCAATTGGTTTTGCCAAGGCTGCCTCTGCACTGGGTTAGTTGTCCAGGGTTCGCTGCGGGCCAGGGGTCTTACCTCTGGCCCCACTTCAGCTTGGCACGAAGCACATCAAAAAATGTACCGTGGGTTCGCAACAACTTGACCTGGTGCTGCGACTTGCGGCAGCGCACGCGATCGCCGTCAAACACCGGCATACCGATCTGGCCGTCGATGCTCAGGTAGGCATCGTCCTCACCCGTCTTAACCACTATCTCGATTTCAGCGGTATCCCGAACCACGAGGGGACGGTGGGTGAGGGAGTGCTCGGAAACGGGTGTGACGACAAACGCGTCGACTGAGGGCATCAGGATGGGTCCTCCGGCAGCCAGCGAGTAGGCGGTGGAGCCAGTGGGTGTTGACACGATCAAACTGTCGGCCTGGTAGCTGGAGACGAAGACGCCATCGATGGACACATCGCAGTGATTCAATCGAGCGATAGTGCCTTTGCCGACCACGATATCGTTGAGCGCGTCATAACTGCCCACGCAGACTTCCTTCCGAAACACTTCGCAGTGCACCATGGAGCGGGTTTCCACGTTGCAGCAGCTTTGCTCAATGCTCTCCAGAGTCGGGTAGAGATCCTCGAGCGGAACCTCGGTCAGGAAACCGAGCGATCCCAGGTTGACGCCGAGCACCGGGATTCCCGCCTTCGAGACAGAGCGGGCGGCAGAAAGTAGAGTGCCATTTCCCCCCAACACGATTACGAAATTCAAAGGGCGGAAAGCCATCTGATCGCGCGCGAGGACTTCGAAGCCAGCCGCGTGAGGAGCGGTCTCCGGATCGACTACGATCTGGTATTGATGCTCGCGAAACCACTTGAGTAGGGGAGGGACGATTTGTGCCAGTTCGGCCTTGCCGGGTTTGGAAATTATGGCAGCGGACTTGGTCGACGACGCGTTGGGGGTTGCCATAGCGAAAATGGAATTGTACAGAAAATCGGGGAAAAGCTTTAACCGCGGAGGACACGCAGGTCGTGGCGCACTTTGAAATCCACAGGAATAGTGGAGGAATCTGAGCTGAGAGGTCGGGACGTGCACCACCACCTAAGATGAGCGACATTTTTTGCCTGCATCAGCTTGGCTCCTTGCCGCCCAACCAATGCCAGGTGATGGCGGACAGCGCTAGGAGAACAAGGGCGGCAAACAAGAATTCGAGCAGATGTGTCGCCGGAGCAGCCTGCACAGGACGGCTGAGAAAATCCGTGAGCACCAAAGCGGCTCCCAACCCGCCCCACACCCATAGAATAATCAGCTTTCCGACATGCCATTTTTGGATGCTCATGATGGCTTCGGGGGTGGGCAGGAATGCAGGTCAGCGCTGACCGGTCCAGCATCGATCTTGAAGCTCCAAGCGCAACCAAAATTGTTGATTGTTCGTTGCGTTGCTTCCAGAAGCCGAACCCAGAGAGTCGGTTTCGCATTGGTTGTTGAATCCGGAACGCTTCCCTTTGCTATGAGCTGATCGGTCAAGTTCGCCAGCAGATCGGAGATTTCTTTCGGGTTCATGTTTCCGAGTTCAAACACCGCGCTGTTCTTGGGCAGGCCCGTCGCGGATGAGAGGGCATCCTCGTCCGGATAGGTCGAGGTCACCACTAGGTGAGGACCTTTACTGGGTGTGAGCTTCCAAGCCTGGCAAAATCGCACGCTACGTTCCACGTCAACATTTTTGGCGAGGGCCGCATCCCCGATCCCACTTCTGGTCTTCCAGAACCACACTGCTACGTGATCATCACCGATCGTGCGTCCGAAGTCCTGGAATTGCTGGTAAAGCTGGTACAGCCCGGCACTCTTTTCAGGCGCGAGCCACTCCGGATTACAGACAAGGAAAAGTGAGTATGTTTTGTAGTTATTTGGGATCTTGTCTGTCCCACGCACGATTTCAGCTACAGCTTGCTTGGAGGCCTCCGCCACAGGACCTGCATTCAACAAAACAAATACCGTGATCAGGACACTAAGCGGGACTTTCTTCATGGCGTGGGCTCCTCGGCGGAGACATGATTTGATTAGGTTGTGACCCTTTTACCCAGCCTCCTTATCACGGTTCCATGTACCAATACACCTAAATTTCAGATTTGTCACGAATTCAGAACAACCGTGTAGCTGAATTTCCAAATTGAGCCACCGCCGAACATACAGCAGACAGAGACGTCTTTCTAGAATTGGCCGTAGAGAAGAAACTCGCGATTCCCTTCCCCTCCGAGAATTGGGGACTCGATACTGTCGGTACGGGAACAGCCCTGCGCGAGCAAGGCCTCGCGAACTTTGTCTACCGCGGCGGATTGCACTGCAGGATCGCGCACGATGCCGCCCTTTCCTACCTGTTTGCGTCCTGCCTCGAACTGCGGCTTTACGAGAACTATGATTTGCCGACCTTTCCGGTCTGCTAAAGGCTCAGGCAAAGACGCGGCGATCACGGCGGGTAGAACCAGCGTGGCGGAGATAAAAGAAACATCCATAACTACCAGGTCGACCGCTTCGCCGATCTGTTCCTGGGTGAGGTAACGGGCGTTGGTTTTTTCCAGCAGGCGGACGCGCAAATCTTGACGGAGACGGAAATCGATCTGGCCGTGTCCCGTATCCACCGCGATCACTCGAGCGGCGCCGTGCTGCAAGAGACAGTCGGTGAATCCGCCGGTTGACGTTCCCACGTCGAGACAGACTTTGCCGGCCACGTTGATCTGCCAGTGATCGAGAGCCTTCTCCAGTTTGAGGCCGCCGCGGCCGACGTATTTGAGATCTTCGCCAAGGAGACGAATCACGGCGGAGCTGTCGACACTGGCCCCGGACTTTTCGATCTTTTGTTCGTCGACCAGTACCTTGCCAGAGAGGATCAAAGCTTGTGCGCGTTCGCGTGAGGTGGTAAGGCCGCGTTCCAGCAAGAGTTTATCGATCCGGACTTTCAACGAAAACTCCCAACAAGAAACTCCGCGCGTAAAATGTCCGCACCCCGCTCGGTGCAAGGTGGTGAATATACTCTTAACAAACAACTTATCAGTGTAGTTTCCGGTTTTCCCACAGAATTTTGCACTGCGGTGTTGAAAAGTATTCTCAAAGAGGGGGATGGGGCGGCGAGACGCCGCCCGGACAGCCGGCGGGACGCCGGCGCTACATTAACCTGCGACTTCTTCCAGGAGCTTTTGATCGATGTCGAAGTTAGAGTGGACGTTTTGCACGTCGTCATGATCTTCGAGCGCTTCCATCAGGCGAATCATCGTACTCGCAGCCGGGCCTTCGAGTTTGATGTAGTTTTGCGGAATCATCGCAACGCTGGATGAGGTCGGCTCAATGCCTGCTTTCTTCACCGCTTCGAGCACAGCTTCGTAGGCGGAGGGTTCGCAGAGAACTTCCCAGTTGTCGCCGTCATCGCGTAAGTCTTCCGCGCCGGCTTCGAGGATAATGCCCATCAAATCGTCTTCCTTGGCTGCCGACTTGGGGATCACGATGTCGCCCTTCTTGTGGAACATCCAGGAGACTGCGCCCGCTTCTGCCATGTTGCCGCCGTTCTTGCCGAAAGCGTGGCGGATTTCGCTGACGGTGCGATTGCGGTTGTCGGTATTGATGTCGAGCAAAACCGCGACCCCTCCGGGTCCATAGCCTTCGAGCGAGAACTCTTCGTAGGTTGCGCCGGGCAGTTCTCCGGTGCCGCGCTGGATAGCCCGTTTGATGTTGTCCGCAGGCATGTTCTCAGCCTTGGCGGCCACGATGGCGCCGCGCAGGCGCGGATTGGTATCCGGATCTCCGCCGTTCTTTGCGGCGATGGAGATTTCCTTAATGAGGCGCGTGAAGATCTTGCCTCGCTTGGCGTCGAGGGCGCCCTTTTTGTGCTTGATTGTGGCCCATTTTGAGTGGCCGGACATGGAAATACCTCGTATTCAAAAGTCTTTAATGGCGCGGAACTTAGCCGTCGAGGAGATCAACGGATTGCCTCAAATGAATGCCGGCGAACAAAAATTATAGCATGGGACTCATAACGTGGGGCCCGGAATCCGGGCCTGCCGCGCTTTGTACGCATACAACACCGCGAGCAACGGCGGTGCCAGCAGCACCCCCCAGAATGGAATCATTATTCCAAGCACAATCGGTGCCAGAATCGAAGCCCAGATAGGCACCTTGGCGGTGCGCTTCATGATGTAAGGCTGCAATAGAAAGCCATCCACGACCGCAATGACTGCATAGAGGATCAGAACGTAAAGCGGATGCTCCCAGTCTCCCCACTTGAACATAGCGGTGAGAGCGGGCCCGATGACTCCGAGCACAGCGCCGATCTGGGGCACAAACTGGAAGACTGCGCCGAGCAGCGCCCACAGCGGCGCCCCGGGCACGCGAATAATGTAGAGCCCAACCAGCCAGAGCAGGCCCACAGCCAGCGAGTCCTGGAGTTGCGCGATGAACCAGTTCTTCAGCGCTCCGCCGGTGACGCGAAAGTGTTCTCCGAGATTCATGGTGCGGTGACGAGGCGGATTTAGCGCCGTAAGATCATGTTAAACTGCGATGTAGTTTCGCGTACAACTTAAGCGGGTGGCGGGCTGCTTCCCGTGAACGAGGTGGGAAATCGCGATGAAATTCGGGGTCATCATTTTTCCGGGATCCAACTGTGACCATGATGCATATTGGACGATCCAGAATGTGGCCAAGCAACCGGTCACCTTCCTGTGGCACGAGTCGCATGACCTGGAAAACTGTGATGCCATTATCGTGCCCGGGGGATTCGCCTACGGCGACTATTTGCGCACCGGAGCCATCGCAAAATTCTCACCAGTGATGGAGTCGGTACGGAAATTCGCCGGCAGCGGCGGACTGGTGCTGGGGATTTGCAACGGCTTCCAGATTTTGTGCGAGTCCGCCCTTCTTCCTGGGGCGCTGATGCGGAATGTGGGGCTCAAGTATGTCTGCAAAGCGGTGCAGGTACGGGTGGAGAACGCGGAGACTCCATTTACCGGCGCTTGCCGCCAAGGTGAGGTGCTGACTATCCCCATCGGCCACATGGAGGGCAACTATTTCTGCGACCAAGCAACTCTCGCTGAGTTGAAGCGCAACCAACAGATTGTGTTTCGTTACTGTTCCCCGGCCGGGGAGATTACATCCGTTGCCAATCCCAACGGTTCCCTGGAGAACATCGCTGGGATCTGCAGTCCCGGGCGGAACGTGCTGGGCATGATGCCTCACCCGGAGCGATCGAGCGAACCGGAACTGGGGGGGACGGAAGGATTTAAGATCTTCGAGTCCTTGGTTGGAGCCATGGCGGTGAAATAGGCATACGCCTCATTCTGTGCCTTGTCATAATCCTGCATCTGATCTGTTGCGGGGTTGCGTACTGAAACGCGACTTCGATTTTTGGTTTGCGTTTGTGCTCAGGAGACTCCAGAAAGATCCCATGAAAGCTTCCCAACCTGCAGCCGTTCCTATGTTTCCCATGAAAGATAGTGCCCAACCTGGCAACGTTCTGGGGAAGGCCGCGGTAATTCTGATTGTCCTCGTGATCTTTTGCGGGAATTTGCCGGCGGGAGCACAGGATATGCCGAGAGTGCAGGTCTTTGGCGGCTATTCGTTCACACGGTTTGACAGCAAGTCATTCGGCTTTGCCAACCAAACCAATCTGAACGGATACACCTTCGCGCCGGCGTACAACCTGCTCTATGGATTCGGAGTAGTCGCGGAATTGAGCGGGCAATACGGTACGAAGTTGAACTTTCGCGACCTCGCGGTTGGTCCGCAGTTTCTTTACCCCAAGGGAAAGTCGCGGTTTTTCGGCCGCGTTCTCATAGGCGATGCCAGGACGCTGGTTCAAGTGGCCAATACCGAGGGCGATACGGCGCGGGCAGTAGTGCTGGGAGGCGGCATGGATCGGGATATTTCTCCGCGATTTGCGATCCGCCTTTTTCAGGTTGATTACATTCACAGCACGCTCTTTAAGGACACCCAAAACAACCTGCGGTTTTCGACCGGGCTGGTGTACCACTGGGGCACGATTCGGCAAAAGGGACACAGGGCCCCCACCCAAAATCCGTAATTCCGGTGGCGTAACCCTGAGGGTCTGGAAGGAACTTGATGAGAGTGAATGGACGGGCGGGTTTGCTGGGAATCATCTTCGCTCTGGTCTGGGCGCTGGGCTGGCTGGTGAGTTGCGGAGGGAGCAGTGGCGGCGGCAGTGGTTCGGCAGGGCGCAACGCCTTTCTGGCCGTGCCGCAGGCTAACGCCATCGCAGCGTTCCGGGTTGATGCCTCTTCCGGCAATTTCAAATCCGTGCTGGGGTCACCCTTCAGCGGAGGAACTTCGCCGATTTCGATCGCGGTGCATCCTTCGGGCAAATTTGTTTATGCCGCGAACCAGTCTGGCAACGACATTTCGTTGTTCAAGGTTGATAGCAATACAGGAGAGCTCACGGAAGTATTGCCGCGAACGGCGGCAGGGCTGAATCCCAGATCGCTGCTGATGGACTCGGGCGGCGACCTTATTTTTGTGGCCAATGAGACCTCGAATAATATTTCTGTTTTTTCGGTCAGCGCAAGCGATGGCACTTTAACCGAAGCCCAAGGGTCGCCATTTGCCACCGGAGCAAAGCCGGTTGCGTTGGCCTTGTCGCCTTCCAACCAATTCCTATATGTAGGAAGCGGAAATCTGGCTCTGGTGTTCGGTTATTCGGTAGCTTCGGGAACGGGCAGTCTGACGGTGATTCCGGGCTCGCCATTTGCGGTTCAGAGCGCACCTTTCTCCCTGGCGATTGATCCTTCCGGACACTTTCTGTACGCGGCCAATTTCAGCGCCAACACTGTGTCGGGCATGAGCATCGACGGCAGCACCGGAGCGCTGGCTCTGACTTTGGGATCGCCGTTCGCGACGGACACGAATCCGATCTCGGTGACGGTTCATCCCTCGGGAAAATATTTGTATGTCGCCAATCTGGGAAAAAACAACATATCCGTCTATACGATCGACTCGACCACAGGTATGACCACCCAACTGGCCAAGTCACCGTTCACGGCTGGGACAGGGCCAGTGTTTGTCACCACCGACCCCGCGGGCAAGTTTCTTTACGTTTGTAATCAGACAGCCAAGACGATCTCCCAATTTGACATTAATCCGGACAGCGGCGGCCTTCCCAGCAGCACGACCGCGACGACGACTGACGTTGCCCCTGCGGAACTGGTGTTCGCGAAGTAGGGGCTGGTGTGGCGCGGGCCTGTCCCGAGCAAGTCGAAGGAGCCCTTGCCCGCGCAGCAGCGAAGATCCAATTCAAAGTCAGAGGCGGTGGACAAGAGTGTCCGCCCCACACGACAAATCCATGGTTCGATTTGGGATTCTGGGGTTCGGTTTGCATGGGCACAAGCGGCTGATGCCCGGGTTTGCCCTGGCTCAGAATTGTTGTGTCACAGCCCTGTCGCGGCGGAGCATGGGCAAGGCACAGGAGTCTGCCCGGCAGCACAATATTCCACTGGCCTTTGATTCCGCGGAAGCGCTTTGCCGATCCGCGGAAGTCGACGCTGTCTTTGTTACTACTCCGAATGCCTGCCATTTAGCCGACGTGCTGCTGGCTATCCGATGCGGCAAGCCGGTGCTGTGCGAAAAGCCCATGGGGGTTAGTGCCGAAGAGTGCCGGAAAATGGTGGAAGCGGCGCGCCAAGCGGGAGTTCTGATGGGCGTCGCCCAGGTCTTTCGCTTTGAGGAGAGTACGGCATGGCTGCGGCGGCAAGTGGCGGCCGGACAAATCGGTCGAATCGTCTTTGCGCGTTCCGAATTCTCGTTTCCAGGTGGGCCAGGCCACCCACGCTCCTGGATCAATGACCCAGCGGTGGCCGGCGGCGGGCCCATTGCCGATGTGGGAGTGCACTGCGTCGACAGCTTGCGCTACATCCTGCAGGATGAAGTCGTGCGGGTGAGTGCACGAGGATTTCACGACAGCCTATCGGGCGAATTGGAAGCGGCGGCTGTGTTGACGCTGGAGTTTTCAAGCGGGACCCTGAGCACGGTACTGGTTTCCTTCCGAGGCGGATACCGCACTCCTCTCGAACTGGTCGGTGAGACTGGGGTTCTGCGCGGCGATGACGTCTTGACTGTCGAACGGCCAATTACGCTGGAGCTGCGGCGGGCGGGTTCAGTAGTGGAAACGGAAAGCGTTTCCAACCAATATGCGTATGCAAAGCAGGTGGACACGTTTGCGGCGGCGGTGGAGGGTACGGCAAAGTTTCCGGTACCCGGCGAAGAGGGCTGGCAAAACCAGCTAATTCTGGATGCGGCATATCGCGGGTTGAAGAGTGGAAGAGCCGAAGAAGTGGCGCGGGTTGGATGAAAGATCAGTTCTCAGTTCTCAGTGATCGGTTGTCAGTTGCTGATTGCCGGCCGCTGGCTTCGGGGCGGGAATGCCTTTCGCCTGCACGATGGCCCAATGCCACTCCTGATCGTGACTGGGGGCTGAGTTAAGGGTTTCGTGGAAGACGGTGGTCGAAGAGGGAGCCGACGAGCCTTTGAGATGGTAGAGGACCGTCACGTCAGGGTGTTTTTCCGATATCAACGCGGTGGTTTCTGACGCCGGGATCAATCGCGCACCACCGCTCCGGGCGGCGGTGCCGGAATCCCGCAGGATTGTCAGCCCGACGGTAATTTCTTTTATGTTCCAGCTGGTTCCGTTGTGTACCGACACTTGCAAGGTGTCTCCGGCGATCGTGGCGGGACCGTCAAGTTTCGCCAACTCGGCCTCAGGCAGATCCTGGGGTGCGTAGGCGTCCGACAGCAAGGACGTCGCCGACGCGCTGAAGGATAGGTCGCAGGTGACATCTGGCGAAGACACCTGAAACTTCTTGCCGATTCCATCAATACTGAAAAGCAAGCTGCCTTTGAGCTTAAGATTCTGCACTTCGTCCATCACCTTGTGCAGATTATCGTTGTCGATCACGGTGTGCTCTGGGGCTGGCTTGCCCTTTCGCAGGGAGCGCGCGAGGTCGGCGAGGGAGGGCTCGGCGCTATCGGACTGCGCTGCGCCGCGTACCGGAAGCAAGAGTCCCAGCAGGACCAAGATGAGCGACAGGTAGAACTTGCGGGTCATGGGTTCGTCGTTGAACAGTTCCCCACTATTGTCGCAGTGAAGCGGCGCGGTCTGTGGGCTCTGACCGATGCCGGCATTCAATTGATAACTAGCGCAAGACTGTCCGTAAGAAATTGTACTCAGGAGGCAAGTCAGGAAGGACATTGCAGGGATGAACGTTGGTAGTAGAACCTTGGGTCGGGGGCGGCCTCGCCGCGGAAAACCGGCGTGCGGGACCGACGAAGGGCACGCAACGGGGCACCCGCACGCCCGCGATTACACGCTGTTACAGCAGACCAGAGGAACGGAAGCGTGTAACCGGATCCACAATCGGTAGAGGCTGCCGCTGGAAGATCCAACGGGCCACCGCATAGCCCAGCGCCGCATAGCAAACGTAGACTATTTTCATAAGGCTCCCCAAAACTGTTTAGATGCTCTTTCGCCTTTTGGGGGAGTGCGATAAGCCGCACCGTACGAGGTGAAAATATCAAGCAGGCACCAGTAGGTCAATGAACCACTGGTGCCATGCATATGGCACAAAAGTAACAGGGGTAACCAGGTTTGACGTCAGCAATTTGCCAGTGCTTGCGACAGAACTGCGAAGCTTCGCTTCGCTGGATAGATGAGGACATCTGTCCTACGTGGGCTGTGGCGCACCCCAGGCTCAGCTAGACCTGCAGGACGTCACCCTCACGGGCTACCAGCTCGTAGAGCACCGGATTGACGAAGAATCCGATGAAAAGTCTGGAGATCAGGCCAGCGACGATCACGATGGCAAAAGGTCTTTGGGTGTCTGAGCCGATTCCGGTCGAGAGGGCGGCGGGCAGTAGTCCCAGACAGGCCACCAGCGCGGTCATCATAATAGGACGCAGGCGCAGAAGCGACGCCTCCCGCGTGGCGCTGCGAATATCCATTCCTTCCTGCCGCAGCTTGTTGATGTAGGAGACCAGAATGACGGCTGTCTCCACTGAGACTCCGAGCAACGCCAGAAGCCCAAGAACAGAAGAAACGCTGAAAGGCGTATGGGTGAGTTTGAGCGCAACCAACGCCCCTACCGGCTCGGTCATGATCACGCCAAGAGCGATGCTCACCGGGAACTTGAAGTTTCCGTAGAGCGCAAAAAGGATCATGAAAATCAATCCGAGGGCGAGCGGTCCGATGAAGGAGAGTTGCGACCTGGCCTCCAGAAACTGGCTATACTCTCCTCCCCATGCGAGCTGGTATCCCTGCGGAAAAGTTACGGCCTTGTTCACGGCTGCCTGGCCGTCCTGAACGGCGCGAGCGAGGTCACGGCCTTCAATGCTGTACTGCACTCCGATGTAGCGGGAATTGTTTTCCCGGTAAATGAACGAAGCACCGTTTCCCTGGGTTATGTTGGCCAGCTGGGACAAGGGGATTTGCTGGCCGTCAGGCGTTCCCACCAGCAAATTGCTGATCTCGTGGGCGCTGCTGCGGAATTGGGGTTGCATGCGAACCACCAGGTCAAACAGCTTTTCTCCCTGGATCACCTGGGTGACGGCCTGTCCGCCGACCGCGGCTTCGATCACCGCCTCCACGTCGGCAACATTGATGCCGTAACGGGCAATCTTATCTCGATCGACGTCGATGAGCAGGCTGGGCTGGCCCAGTTCGCGCACCACAGTCAGATTGGCAAATCCGGGCACATTGGACAGAATATTCTTGATCTGCACGGCCTTGTCTTGAAGGATATTCAGATCGTCGCCGTAGATCTTTACTGCCAGGGAACTCTTGAGGCCGGTCAGGGCCTCGTCCACGGCATCCTCCGCGGGTTGAGTGTAGTTAAAGATAATGCCGGGGAAGGCGCCGAGTTTCTTGTTGATAGATGCGATCAGCGCTTCCTTATCGTGGATCTCACCATCCCAGGCTTTGTCTTTGTAGGGACGCAAACCGACGTAGAATTCGCAATTGAAAAAACCGGTGGCATCGGTACCGTCGTCGGGACGCCCCAACTCGGAGCCCACCACGGTGACCTGAGGATAGGACATCAAGATTTCGCGCACCTGCGGAGAAATCTTGCTAGCTTCCTCGAATGAAATCGTATAGGGCATGGTGGCCCGGACCCACAGCGCCCCTTCATCCAGGTGCGGCATGAACTCCCCGCCGATGAAAGGGATCAGCAGAAGAGTGGCGCCAAAAATGAGGGTCGCAATCACCAGGACGGTCTTGGGGCGATTGAGCGCCCAATCCAATTGGCCGGCGTACTTTTCCTTCATCCATTCAAATGCGCGGTTGCGTTTTTCCCGTACGCCCTTCTTGAACCAGAAGGAGGCCAGCACGGGAATCAGGGTCAAGGTAAGAATGAGCGCACCGACCAGGGCGAAGGACATGGTCTCCGCCATGGGGTGAAACAGCTTCCCTGAAGGCCCGCTCAGCGCGTAAATAGGCAGATACCCGGCGAGGATAACGGCGACGGAATAGAAGATCGGGCGGTCTACATCCTTGGCGGCCGCGAGAATGACTTCGTTGAGGTTGTACTGCTGCCCTTCGCGCAGCGCCAGTTCTCGATAAATGTTTTCGATCATCACCACGGTGCCGTCGATGACGATGCCGAAGTCAATCGCGCCAATGGAAAGCAAATTGGCCGCAACGTCATGAGCGTGCAGCACGATGAACGCAAACAAGAGCGAGAGCGGAATAGTGAGCGCGACAATGACGGCGGCGCGGAAACTCACCAGAAAGAAGATCAGTACGACCAGCACCAGCAACATGCCGCGAAGCAGATTGGCTTCCACTGTGTCTGTGGTCAGGTGGACCAACTCGCTGCGATCGTAGAACGGGACAATCTTGACGTCTGGCGGCAGGATGTTGCGATTGAGTTCTTCAGTCTTGGCCTGGACTCCCTTGAGGACGTTTTGCGTCTGGCCACCTCGGAGCATGAGGATGACGCCCTCGACCGCATCGTCATTCTTCTGGAAGCCGAATTCACCCAGGCGGGGCGCATGGCCGATGGTTACGTCGCCAATGTCGCGCACCCGGATAGGGACGCCCTTGTTGCTGCCGACCACGACATTGCCAATGTCGTCGGTGTTCCTTACCAACCCGATGCCGCGTACGTAGTAGAACTGTCCCCCTTGCGAGTAGAATCCGCCGCCGGCGTTTGCGTTGTTGGCGGAAAGAGCGTTGACGACCTGGGGAATCGTTAGGTGGTATCCGTAGATGCGTGCCGGGTCGAGCAGAACCTGGTATTGCATGGTGGTGCCACCGAAGCCGGAGTCGTCAGCCACGCCCGGAACCGAACGGTAAGCGCGTTCTACCACCCAGTCTTCGATAGTCTTCAAGTCCTGCGGCGTGCGATCAGGACTTTGCAGCACGTAGCGATACACCAGGCCGCTGGGGCTGAACAGCGGCGCCAGTCCCGGAGTAACTCCGCTGGGGACAGTGGCGTCCGCCAGTCGTTCGAAGACGATCTGCCGGGCAAAGTAACTGTCGGTGTCTTCTTCGAAGGTCAGGATGACGTCAGAGAGCCCGTACAGGGAGATGGAACGCATCACCACCATATGGGGAACGCCGTTCATCTCGAGTTCGAGCGGGAGCGTGACCAGCCGCTCGACCTCTTCCGCGGCATGGCCGGGCCACTGGGTGGTGATTTCGACTTGCGGGGGCGCGAGATCGGGATAGGCGTCCACCGGCATGCGCTGGAATGAGATGATGCCGCCAATGGTGATGAAAGCTGTGAACATCAGCACCAGGAACCGTTGGCGGAGCGCGGCTTGGACGATTCTGTGGATCATGCGGAGTGTACGATGGGCCTAGCGCTGCAGCGAGTTCGCGAATTGCAGGAATAAGCTGCCGTCTCCAATAACCCGGTCACCCGGCTTGAGGCCGCTGGTGATTTGCGTCTGTCCTTTCAGGCTCTCGCCAAGGGTAACCGAACGCATTCCGAACCGATTCGGAGACAGCTCGGCATAAACGAAGGGCTGGTTCTCGCTGTCGCGCAGGACTGCGGCATCCGGCACAGCAATCGCGTCTTTGATGGTTCCCGCCCGGACCGACGCTGTAACATACATATCCTTTTTCAGCTTTTCGCCGGGATTGTTGGTCTGTATGCGGGCTTGCAAGGTGCGAGTAGTGGGATCCAGGGAAGCCGCCACATATGAGATGCGTCCCTGAAAGACATCGGGATAGGCGTCGGTCTGGATGATAACGGTATCTCCGGTTCGCACGTAGGGCAGATCCTTCTGATACACGTTGACCAAAACCCACACCGTGCTGGTGTCGGAGATCATGAAGCACTGCGTGTTGCCGGGCTGGAGAAGTTGGCCTACGGACACGTCCTGCTCGACGACCTCATCAGCAATTGGCGCCAGCACCGGAACTTCGAACGAGGGAGGAGCTTTCGCCAGCGCTTCGGGGTCGCTGACCCCCATCACTTTTAACGCGGCTTCCGCCGAGGCTAAATCTCCGGCCGCTTGCACCTCGGCGGACTCGGCCTGCTCCAGATCCTTCACCGCAATGGCATGGTGCTGGTACAGATCCTGAGAGCGGATATAGGTCTTGTGGGCCAGCGCGCTGGCATCCCTGGCTTTCAGATAGTTGGTACGAAGCTGGGAGAAGTCGGGGCTGGCAACGTAGAGCATGGGCTCGCCCCGGCGTACTCTCTGGCCCGGCACGACAACCATTCGGCTGACCGGACCGCTCACTTGGGTGATGACCGGCGTAGTTCGGAAACTGTTGTAGGCCACTGCCCCGGTCAGCCGCAGAGTACGAGTGAGGGTGGAAGGTTGAACCGTCAGCACCTGCACGTGCGACATCTGTTCCTGTGGAATGGAAAAGAGCTCGGGATTCTCCGAGTTTTTTGCATACTTGCCGGTCGCGTCCGTGTCTCCGCTGCATCCGGCCAAGACGGCGAGCAACACCAGCGCGAGCGCCCGGGACCAGGTCGATGACAGCTGGCGATTGTTGCGCGTCTTCATTGGGATTTCCTCATCATCCATTGCAAGTTTCTCGTTCCTACGGCTTGCTTCAACTGTTCCAGCGCCGTCAGATACGAAGCCAGGGCCTGGCGATATGCCAACTGAGTAGAGCGGTAGCTGCGCTCCGCATCGAGAAAGTCCAGCAGGCTGGCCGAGCCGGCCTTGTAGGCATACTCGCTGATGTCGCGGGAGTCCTTGGCCTGGTTCAAATATCCGGAAACGTAGAGTTGCAGTACCTCATCGTTGCTTCTTACGGCCTCGTAAGCGCTGGCGACATCGGTCATTACCGTGTCGCTGGCCGACAGTTGCAATTCCTGCGCCTGGGTTAGGGCATGGCGCGTGCGGGCAATCTCGCCCTGGTTACGGTTAAAGATGGGCAAGTCGAAGCCTATGAAGATTGAAGCCGAATTCTGATCGCCGGTATGTGTAAAGTCGTAGGTGCCGTTCACGTCTACCTTGGCGTTTGCCTTTGCCAGAAGAATCTGGCTTTGAGCTGCGCTGACTCCAAGTACGGCGGCCTGCAAGTCGGGGCGTTCGTGCAGCGCCATGACCTGCAAGTCTTCCAGCTTCGACTTGAGCGGCACATAGGCCAGATCGCCCGTGACGTCGAAGCCGGCGGGTGCGGCATCATAACCGAGCAATTCACGCAGACCAGCCAACGCCTGCACCTTCGCCAGACGGGCAGAAGACACGTCGGTCTGAAATTGCAGCAATTGCAACTTGATCTTAAGAAGATTGCCTTGGCTGATGTCCCCGGCTTTGTACTGGGCGTCGGCGATGTCGACGGTTTGCTGGAAATCCTGCAAATCCTGCTGCGCAAATTGCAGGGAAGACTCGGCCAGCAAAACGCTGACGAACTGCTGTCCCACGTTGAACGCGAGACTACGCTCCGCGTCGGCAACCTGGGCACGGGTGACTGCGGTCTGATCACGCGCGGCTTGCAGACGGCGTTGCCGTTTGTGGCCGCGTTCGAACAGGTAACCAACCCCGATGTCGAACTGCTGGGTCACGTTGAGAGTGTCGAGAGAGAAATCCTGGGGAAATCGGGATGAACTGGGAATCCGCTCCCAAAGTAGGATTGGGACGCAAGTTGGCCGTGATTTCCTGGTCCTGATTTTGAAGGATCAGAGTCCGCGTGGCTTTCAACGCATGATTGTGGGCAAGCGCCAGATCGATGGCTTGATCGAGGCTGAGAAGCGTCGCACTTTGGCCGGCCGCGGATACCGCGATCAAAAGAATTGCCGCCACGGTGGCTAAGCCTGGGAGGTAGGCCAATCGCACCAGCGCGGAAAAAACGCTTTCCCGCACGCCACCCACGCTGCAAGGGGTGCGGGAACCTCTGGACTTAGAGCTCGAGACGGAATTCAACGTCTGCATCTTCAATCAAAAAGGAATACGACACTTGTTATTAAGAGAAAACTCAAAACATGAAGTCCCAGCTTCCATTCACCAAAGGACGGGCCTTACGGCAACGAATGCGGGATCATGTTACGGCCGTGGCGACTAAATGGCCGGAGGAGGGCGAACGTACAACTGGAAGGATTGGAGAAACAGCCTGGGGCGGACCTGCGGAACTGACGCCCTTGCGCGCTTGCGAAACGTTGGAGAAAACACGACCGCCAGCACGGCAGCGGTGGCGGAGTGAGCCATCAGACAGACAAGGCAAATCGCGCTATTGGGGGACGCAGGCCGCGACTGAACCACGACCCGCTCGCCGGAGACCGTCAGTTCGCAGAAGTGCACGGCTTGGGCGGTGGTTGACAACAGAAGCATGGCAATGCACAATCCCGCAAGCCACGCCGGTAATACCGTTTTTCTGTCGTTGAAACTCAAGCTTCTCCTGCTGGTTAGATGCAAGAATCCGCGTAAAGCTTACCAAGTATACCTAAATGATGACAATTCTAGCACCCGGCGACAAGGCTTCCATCGCCACCGTTAACTCCAAAGTAATCGTTCGCCCGAAGTGCTATCGGCACGCGTAAAACCGACTTCCGGCGCCGCGGGTGGCGTTTCCTGTGCCTCGGCGGGACGATATGTACGATCTGCACCTTGGCCAACGGCGTGCTCGGCCCGCGACCGCCCATGCTCAATCAGGTGTCCTTGTTGCGTAGTAGCACTTTCTTCGCGGCTTCCAACTCCTTTTGCTTTTGCGGATCTACCTTGGGATAGGACAGATCGAGGTCGTCGAGCGTGTCGACGATAGCCGCGGCCACAACCAGTCGAGTAAACCACTTGTTATCGGCAGGGACAACAAACCACGGGGCGTGAGGAGTCGCGGTGCTGGCGATCATGTCTTCGTAAGCATTCATGTAGTCGTCCCAACGCTCGCGCTCATGCAGGTCGGCGGCGGAGAATTTCCAGTTCTTCTCCGGTTGCTGAAGGCGGTCCAGAAAACGCTTCTTTTGCTCCTTCTTGGACACGTTGAGAAAGAACTTGCGGATCACAAAACCGTTGCGGGACAGATAGCGTTCAAAGGCACTGATGTCCTCGAATCGATCCTTCCAGATACTCTTGGTGACCAGGGCAGGCGGTATTTTTTCGTTGGTCAAGAATTCCGGATGAACGCGAACAACCAGCATTTCTTCATAGTACGAGCGGTTGAAAATACCGATGCGGCCGCGCTGGGGCAGGCACTTCATGCTGCGCCACAGGAAATCGTGGTCCAGTTCTTCGGTGGAGGGCGTCTTGAACGAATAAACCTGGCAGCCCTGCGGATTCACACCGGACATCACGTGTTTGATGGCTCCGTCTTTGCCGGCGGCGTCCATGGCTTGAAAGATCAGCAATAAGCCCCAACGGTTTTGCGCGTAGAGTTTGTCCTGCAGGTCGGCCATCCGGGCTATGCCCTTCGCCAGCAGTTCTTCGGCACGCTCCTGGGAGTGAAGCTTGGCGGTATCGGCAGGATCAAAGTCCTTGAGGCGAAACTTCTTGCCGTGCTCCACCCGGTAAGGCTTGGCGAATTTGTTGGCCCAACTCATCGAAAATCTCCTGCCTGAGGATTTTGCCTAGAAACTAAAACCCTGAATTCTATCGTTTGACGAGTTTTTTTAGCGCCTCTACATTCCGGCTATCGTCTCCCGGCTCGTCGATTGGTGTCTCGGCGACGAAAGATGCGTGGGCGAGGCGCGGATCATTGAGCAGCCAGCGGAACGGGGCCAATCCGATCTGCCCCTTGCCGATGTGTTGATGACGATCCAGCTTCGATCCACGTGCGGCTTTGGCGTCGTTACAGTGCCACACGCGAACATTCTTCAGACCGACTGTCTCGTCCAGATGCTTCAGTGTATCTTGCATCCCTCGCTCGCTGACGATGTCATAACCTGCAACGTGAGTGTGGCAAGTATCGATACACGCGGCAACCGGGACCAGGTGGCGCAGGTATTCCAGCACTTCCGCGACCTGTTCGAAGCTGGCGCCTAGCGAGTACTCGGCCCCGGCGGTATTTTCAATCGTAATGGTCAGATTGTGCCCGGCCAGGTCGAGTCCCTGGGCCGCGGCAGCGATAGCGGCAGCAGTCTGCAGCAGGCCCTTCTCCCGATCCGCTCCCCGAAACGATCCGGGGTGCAGAACTAGATATTCCGCGCATAGCGCCAGGGCACGCTCGATTTCGCCGCGGAAAGCCTCAATCGATTTCTTCAGGAACAACTGGTTCACGCTAGCCAGATTCACCAGATAGTTGGTGTGAATCACCAGTGGCTTCAAGTCATATTTCTCCCGCAGCCGTTTCATTTCGTCGCATTGCGGACGAGCCAGTTCGTAAGGAGCCCACTGGCGTGGACTGGAAGAAAACATCTGAAAGGTGTTGCAGCCCAGCCGATAGGCGCGCTCGGCCGCGTTCTGCGCTCCACCCGCGCTTGAGGTGTGAATCCCGATGCGCCGCGAAGTCAGGCGGGGCGGTTTTTTCGCCTGCGGCCGTGCGAGAATATCTTGTTCGCGCGCGATCGAGCGGGGCATCAGAAGAGTATAGCGGGCTGAGTAAAAGGCGTCCCGAGCAGGCGCCGTTTGCCGCAATTGGCCGTCAAACGATAGACTTAGAGGTTTCGAGGTGGGGTCATGTTAGTTGTGATGAAGGCGCAAGCCACGGAAGAGCAAATACGCGCCGTTTGCCAGAAGATTGAGGAGTTGGGATACCGCGCCCACTCCATGCCGGGCGCGCAGCGTACCGCCATCGGCATTACGGGGAATCGGACCGAAGTCGAGCCGGGCACGCTGGACGAGATGCCGGGCGTCCAGGAACTGATTCGCGTCAGCAAGCCCTACAAACTGGTCAGCCGCGATGTTAAGCAGGAAAATACGGTCATCACATTTCCCGGTACGGATGCCACGTTCGGCGGTCCCGGGATTGCCGTCATCGCCGGGCCGTGTGCCATCGAAAGCCGCGAACAGACCATGGCTGTGGCGGAGCTGGTGTGCCGGGCGGGCGCGCAATTTTTCCGTGGAGGCGCGTACAAGCCGCGCACCTCGCCGTATTCGTTCCAGGGCATGGGCGAAGAAGGCCTGAAGATCATGGCCGAGGTGCGGGACAAATTCGGCATGAAGATTGTGACCGAGGCGATCGACAACGAGTCGCTGGAACTGGTGGAGAAGTACGCTGACGTGATCCAGATTGGCGCCCGCAACATGCAGAATTTCTCGTTGCTCAAGCACGCGGGGCGAGCCCGCAAACCCGTTTTGCTTAAACGCGGCATGTCGGCGACGCTGGAAGAATTCCTGATGGCGGCCGAATACGTAATGAGCGAAGGCAACTACCGGGTGATCCTGTGCGAGCGCGGAGTGCGAACTTTTGCCGATCACACCCGCAACACTCTTGATCTCAGCATCGTGCCCGCCGTGCAAAGGCTCAGCCATCTGCCCATCGTGGTGGACCCCAGCCATGGCACCGGAAAACGTAACAAGGTCACGCCGCTGTCGCGGGCTGCCATCGCGGTGGGTGCGGATGGATTGATCGTGGAAGTGCATCATGAGCCTGACCGGGCGATGTCGGATGGCATGCAGTCGCTCTATCCCGAGCAGTTCGACGAATTGATGCGCCAGGTGCGGCAGATCGCGCCGGTGGTGGGACGAATGGTGCCGGCGATCGGCACGCACGCGCCGGAACCACTGGCGGTCCGGCCGGGAGTCGGGTCCTCCATCAGCCCATCAGCTTGAAAACACTTCTCTTTCTCGTAGTCACCCTCCTGCTGGTGGCCGCGCTTGCATGGTGGTACTTCCATGAGCGCGAGCTGCCTTCCTATGGTCCCGCCTATCGCGAGTACGCCTACATCACCAACGGCAAGAGCAATACGGTCTCCGTAATTGACCTGCGCACCTTTCAGCGGGCCAAGACGATTCGGGTGGGCGGCGAGCCCACCGGGATCGCGGCAAACAGCAGGAAGAACGAAATCTATGTGGTCAACACCCAATCCAACAGCGTCAGCGTGATTGATGCAGAACGCAATGAAGTTGTAGCCACCATCGGCGTACACGGCGGCCCCTACTTCATCGATGTGTCTCAGGACGGCAGGCGCGGGTACGTGGCGAATTCGAAATCGGCGAACGTCTCGGTGATCGACCTGGAAAAACGCCTTCTGCTCGGCATTATCCGCGTGGGCGCTTCGCCAGGACTGGCGCGGGTTTCGCCGGACGGTTCGACCGTGGTGGTCAGCAACCGGGGCGACAATTCCGCGTCACTGATTGATGCGGTGCAACTCAAAGTGCGCAGCACTATCCCCATCTGTCAGCAACCCGAAGACATCGCCATTCTGCCGGATAACAGCAAGGCGTTCATTGCCTGTGCCGGCTCGGGACAGGTGGCGTCCATTGACTTGAAAACCGACAAGCTTTTGGCCTTGCTGGATGTGGGCAAAACACCCGTGAGCCTGGCGCTCAAGCCCGATGGCGGCGAACTGGTGGTCATCAATTTTGACTCCAACGATGTTTCGATTATCGAGACCTCTACCAACGAAGTGAGCGGCACCTATCTGATCGGCACTCACCCGGCGCGGGGTATCGTGACCTCGGACAATTCGCGACTCTATGTGAGCAACTTCGAATCGAATACGATCGCGATTTATGACATTGATATCGGCAAGCTGTTCGCGTCGTTGCCGGTGGGCAGCCATCCAGATGGGCTGGCGCTTTCGAAGAGCGAGAATTATTTGCTGGTGCTGGATTCGCAATCTGGCGACGTAACCGTCATTCAAAAACGCCAACCGACGCGGCTGGAGCCAACCGAGTATTCTTTGCTTACGATGATTCCGGTTGGGGTGCAGCCTAACAATATTGTGGTGAAATCGTTTGTGCTGGCCAAACCCGTACCGTAGGCTTCAGGAGCCTCGGGGAGGGGACTTCCAATGAGGGGAGTTGCGCTTCTGATCTCCGTCGCCACGATATCGGTAATGATGGCCAGCTGTCAGAGCCGGAACCAGTCCACAGCTCCATCCTCCCCTGAGACAGGCGCGGCTCCAACCAGTACGACGAGCACGTCGGCAGCGGTTAATCGTCCGACTGACGCGTGGGTCGGCCAGTGGATTGGGCCGGAAGGAACTTATCTCCTGCTCTCCCACGACGGGGAGAAATACGCGGTAAAAATCCAGTCGCTGGATGGACCGGCAACCTATGAAGGGGTCGCGTCCGGGAACCAGATCCAATTCGAGCGCCACGGTAAGAGCGAATTTATTCGCGCCGGCAGTGGAGAAGAGACCGGGATGAAATGGCTGCTGGAAAAGAAGAATTGCCTGATCATCAAGACGGGCGAGGGATTCTGCCGAGACTAGAGGCAGCAACGGGGAAGAATGTAGCGGTCCTTCGACTCCGTAGCTACTTCGCGAAGCGAAGTAGCTACTCCGCTCAGGATGACAGAGTTAAGTTCAAGGATGAGAGGGTTATCCTTGGGCGCCGCAGCACTTTTTGTATTTTTTCCCTGAACCGCAAGGGCAGGGATCGTTGCGGCCAACCTTGGCGGCGCCGCGCACCACCTGCTGAACTGGCTGGGAGTCTCCAGACCCGGCCATGCGGGCCTGGTCCAGTTCACGGCGCTTCTTGCGCTGGAAGGATTCCTCCAGTTCGTCCACAGACGTAGCCACGTTTCGAGGCGGTCGGCTGCCGTTGCCGTCGGTGCGCGTTCCGGGAGCAACCGGTCGAGCTTCGGATCCGCTGTCGGGTGGACGCTCCAGAATCTGCATGAGGTAGAGGTATCTCGCGGTCTCTTCCTGGAAACGCTGCATCATGGCTTCGAACATATCGAAGGATTCACGTTTGTACTCGACCAGGGGATCATGCTGGCCGTAGCCGCGCAGGCCGATGCCCTCCTTCAGGTGATCCATGTCACGAAGGTGGTCTTTCCACTGCGAATCGAGCACGCTCAACATGATCATGCGCTCGTGATAACGCATGGCGTCAGGGCCGATCAGCTTTTCCTTCGCGTCGTAGCGCTCTTTCAACTTGGCGAAGATGGCGTCACCGAGCTCCTGGCGGCTTAATGACTCTGGCTTGATTCCTTCCGCCAGAATGTCCACGCCAAAGCGGGTGAAGATCGCGTCCTTGAGGCCCTTGATATCCCAATTGTCAGGGTGAACCTTGGCTCCGCAGAATTGGTCCATCACGTCGCTGAGGATGCCGGAGACGTAGTCTTCGAGGATGAGTTCTTTCTGCTCCACGCCCTCGAGCAACTGGCGGCGCAGGCCGTAGACCGCCTCACGCTGCTTGTTCATTACGTCGTCATACTCGAGCAGATGTTTGCGGGCTTCGAAGTTCTGGGCTTCGACGGCTTGCTGCGCCGTGGCGATGCGGCTGGTGATCAACCGCGACTCGATGGGAATGCCTTCTTCCATGCCCAGGCGCTGCAGCAGTTTCGATACCCACTCCTTGGCGAAGATGCGCATCAGGTCGTCTTCGAGTGACAAATAGAAGCGGGAGGAGCCGGGATCGCCCTGGCGGCCGGCGCGGCCGCGAAGCTGATTGTCAATGCGGCGGGCCTCGTGGCGCTCGGTGCCGAAGATGTGCAACCCGCCGACGGCCGTCACCTCGTCGTGTTCTTTGTCGGTTTGAACCTTGTAGCGATTGAGAATCTCAATCCACTGGTCGGTGGGGACGACGTACTCGTTGCCCGCGTAATACCAAACCGTGCTCTTGGCTTGGTCCACATCAACCAGAATCTTGCCTTGGGCGGCGCGCAACGGTTGGGCGATTCCCTTCTTCACGCATTCCTGCTTAGCCATGAACTCGGGATTGCCACCGAGCAGGATGTCGGTGCCGCGGCCGGCCATGTTGGTGGCGATTGTGACCATGCCTTTGCGCCCGGCCTGGGCCACGATCTCGGCTTCACGCTCGTGATACTTGGCGTTGAGCACGACGTGCTTGATGTTTTTCTTCTTCAGCAATTCGGAGAGGCGCTCCGATTTCTCGATAGAGGTTGTGCCGACGAGTACAGGCCTGCCGGTTGCATGCAGCGTCTGAATTTCGTCGGAAGCTGCGTAGTACTTTTCTTTCTCGGTGCGATAGACGACGTCGGGATTCTCCAGGCGCAGCATCACCTTGTTGGTCGGAATGACCATCACTTCCAGGCGATAGATCTTGTCAAATTCAGAGGCTTCGGTTTCCGCCGTACCGGTCATGCCGGCCAGCTTCTTGTACATGCGGAAATAGTTCTGGAAGGTGACGGTTGCGAGGGTCTGGTTCTCGCGCTCGATCTTGACGTTTTCCTTGGCTTCGACCGCCTGGTGCAAGCCGTCGGACCAGCGGCGGCCGGGCATCAGGCGGCCGGTGAACTCGTCCACGATGATGACTTCACCGTCTTTCACCACGTACTCGACATCGCGCTTGTAGAGCGCATGCGCTTTGACAGCGGTATCGACGTGGTGCTTCAGGTCCCAGTTCTCCGGGTCTGCAATGTTTCCGATTCCCAGAAGCTGTTCGACCTTTTCCCAGCCGGCATCGGTGACCGTGATGCTCCGGTGTTTCTCGTCGACCACAAAATCTCCGGTGAGCTCTTTGGGTTCGCCGGGTGCGGTGTCGATTTCTTCGCCTCTTTCCAGCTTGGGAATGATCTTGTTCACACGGGCGTATTTGTCGGTAGATTCTTCGCTGGCGCCTGAAATGATGAGAGGAGTGCGGGCTTCGTCAATCAGGATGGAGTCGACTTCGTCCACGATGGCAAAATTGTGCCCGCGCTGCACGCAATCGTGGACGTCGAACTTCATGTTGTCGCGCAGGTAGTCGAAGCCGAATTCGTTGTTGGTACCGTAAGTGACATCCGAGGCGTAGGCTTCTCGGCGCTCTTCGTCGTCCAGGTCGTGCACGATAACGCCTACGGTCAGGCCCAGGAAGCGATAGAGCTTACCCATCCACTCGGAGTCGCGCTTGGCCAGATAGTCGTTGACCGTGACCACGTGGACGCCGCGACCGCCCAGTGCGTTGAGATAGACCGGCAGAGTCGCGACCAGGGTTTTTCCTTCGCCGGTCTTCATTTCGGCAATCTTGCCCTGGTGCAGCACCATGCCGCCGATCAGCTGCACATCAAAGTGACGCATCTGCAAAACACGGCGGCCGGCCTCGCGCACGACCGCGAAAGCCTCTACGAGGATCTCGTCCAGCGCTTCCTTGATCCGCCCGGTGCGCTCGTCTTCAAGCTGCTTCAGGCGGTCGGGGTCAGCGCCTGGTTCGTCGGGCAGGTCAGCCAGACGCGTCTGAATGCGGCGCCGGAATTCGTCGGTTTTGGCGCGCAACTGGTCGTCCGAGAGCCGCTTCATTTGCTGCTCAAGGGCGTTAATAGCCTCGACCTGAGGCATCAGGCGCTTCAGCTCGCGCTCGTTCTTGGTCCCGAAGACCTTGCCTAATAGAGTGTTAATCAAATCGAAATACCCTTTGGAGGCAGCACTGCCCCTTTACATTGCCCGATACTATGAGCCTAGCATATTAGATGCGGGCACAGCGCGTAAGTCGCTCGCGGGACTCTTGGGTTAGACAGTACCCTCCGAGCTGGTTCCGGTTTCGGCAATGACCTCAGTTCTCATGTAATATTTCCCGCGAACCAATGCCTACCTTTTACGACCGCTTTGTCGAGTGTGTTGAACGCTGGCCGCAAAACGTGGCCCTGGAGATCCAGCGCCGCGATCAGGTTGAAAGTTACACCTACGCGGAAGTGCGACGCATGGCGGAATCGGTCGGCTTCTGGCTGTCAAAAAGCGAACTGCCGTCGGGGGCGCGGGTCGCCATTCTGGCCGACAACCACCCCCGATGGGTGGCGGTATTTCTGGGGACGGTCGCCGCCGGATGCACTGCCGTGCCGCTCGACACCGCTTTGCACGCCGACCAGATCACGACTTTGCTGAAGGACAGCGGCAGTTCACTGTTGTTTTGCGACGTCAAACATCTCGCGACGGCCGGGGAGGCGACTGCCTCACTGCCGATCAAGATTGGGCTGACCAACCCAGCGGAGCAGAAGTCCGGATCTAGTCAGGCAAGCGCAAGCCCCGTGCCGGTGGCCGACCTCGACAGCATCTTTTCTACCGGCTCCAGGGGCTTCAAACCTGCAGCAGTTGCGGCGGACCACATCGCTTCCCTGCTCTACACATCCGGTACAACTTCCGATCCTAAGGGCGTGATGCTGACTCACGCCAATCTGATGGGCGAAGTTGAATCGGTGTTCCGCTGGGCGCGCGTCGGCCCGGAAGATGCGGTACTCGGAGTGTTGCCGCTGTTTCATGTGCTCTCGCAGATGGCTAATCTTTTGTTGCCGCTGGTTAAGGGCACACGCGTGGTCTACCTGGAAACGCTAAACACCACGGAACTTTTGCGTGCGCTCAACGAACGCCAGATCACCATTTTTGCCGTGGTACCTCAGTTTTTCTATCTGATCCACGAGCGCATATTCAAGGAAGTGGCAAAACGTGGACAGTTGGCAGGCTGGGCACTAAAAGCCTTGATGACCATCAACCGCGGTCTGCGCGCAGTGGGACTCAACGCGGGGAAGATATTCTTCGGCAAACTGCACAGGACATTCGGCGACCGCATGCGCTACCTGATCACCGGAGGCTCGCGCTTCGATCCGCAAGTCGGACATGACTTCCACGCGCTCGGCATTGATGTTCTTCAGGCCTATGGATTGACCGAAACCACCGGTGCAGCTTTTGCCGCTCTGCCACGTCACAACGTCATCGGCTCGGTCGGCCCGCCGCTGCCCGGCGTGGAAGGAAAAATTGTCGATCCCAAACCTCCGGAAGACGGCGGCCCCGCCGTGGGTGAAATTGCCATCCGGGGCGCCATCATCATGAAAGGTTACTGGAACCGGCCGGACGCGACCGAGGCGGTTTTGAAAGACGGCTGGCTCCACACCGGCGATCTCGGACACTTCGACTCGGGCGGCAATCTGTTTATCACCGGCCGCGAGAAAGACGTCATTGTCCTGAGCAATGGCAAGAACGTCTATCCCGAGGAAATCGAGTCGTACTATCTGAAATCTCCCTACATCAAGGAAATCGGGGTGATGGCGCTGGAAGCCGAGCCCGGCAACCCCGCTTCCGAGCGGCTGTATGCCGTAGTGGTGCCGGATTTCGATGTCCTGAAAGAGCGCAAGATCGTTAACGCAAAGGAAGTAGTTCGCTTTGACATCGAGGGCATCTCGGCAAAGATTCCGTCGACCAAACGGATCGGCAGTTACGAAATATGGCAGGAGCCATTACCGCGAACGACTACGCGAAAGCTTAAGCGCTTCGAATTGGAAAAGCGCGTACGTACGAATCAGCAGAAGGGGCAAGCCGCCGGCGCCGAAATCAGTTCACGACCCGCGCTGAGTGTTGAAGACAGCCAATGGCTAGAGCGGCCGGAAACCCAGCAGGCGCTAAGAATTATTCGCGAGGCGTCGAAGACCGCGCCCGAGGTCATCCGGCCCAGCGACAATCTGGAACTTGATCTGGGCCTCGACTCCATGCAACGGATTGAGTTGCTGGTGGCGTTGGAGACGGACCTGGGCGGCGACGTCGAAGAGTCGAGCCTGGCAGAAATCTACACCGTGCGCGAACTGGTAGATGCGGTCCTGGAGAGCGCGGCTGCGGGAAAAACGATTTCCAGGTCTCGCGAGCAACCGGCGGGCTGGAAAGCGATCCTGCAGGAAGAGTCTTCCGACCCGGAGGTCCTGGCGCTGGCCCGGCCTGGCCGTTTCGCAGAAGGCGTCTGGTTCCTGCTGACCCGTGTGGCACAGATTGTTGCTTCCGACCGGTTTCGTATGCGGGTGAGCGGGATTGAGAAGCTTCCAGCGAATGGTTCATACATTATTTCTTCCAATCACCAGAGCTACCTCGATCCCATATTGATGGCTGCGTATCTCCCGTGGCCGGTATTTCGCAACCTGTTTTCGGTGGGCACGAGCGAGATTTTCGGTTCAGGCTTTATGCGCCGGTTGGCGCGCTGGCTGCGGGTGATCGTCGTCGATCCCGATGTGAACCTGGTTCCGGCCATGCGGGCGGGCGCATTCGGGCTGCGGCATGGCCGTGTGCTGATTCTTTATCCTGAGGGAGAACGCAGCATCGATGGCACCCCGAGAACCTTCAAGAAGGGTGCCGCGATTCTTTCCACCCACCTGCAGGTGCCGATTGTTCCGGTGGCGATTGAAGGCTTTCACGACGCCTGGCCGCGGGGCCAGCGGTTTCAAAAGTTCGTGCCACTCAAGATCCAGTTCGGCGATCCGATCTATCCACCACCGGAAGCGGAGGCATCGGAAGCGGCTTACGAGAAGCTCACGGCTGAGTTGAAATCGCGGGTGGTGGAAATGTGGGAGGGGCTACGTGCGGGGCGGCAGGACGAAGCAACTGCTACCACCGCCCACCAATAGAGTTGGCAAGTACCGGTCTACTTCCCCGCTGCCAAGGCCTTTTGTCCGAAAGCCTTCACGAAAGCATCCACGATCATCGAATCGTATTTGCCGTCGGAGTCTTTTGCGATCTTTTCGACTGCCTGCGCAGAAGTGAGCTTTCCGGCAGCGGTAGCCTGGGACTCAAACTTTTCCGCCAGGTTCAGGATCTGCACTTCGACGATGGAGTCAGCGGGATTGGCTCCGTTCTTCCGCAGCTGTTGTGCCGCCACCAGGATGGGGATGGCCCGACGCAGCGATCCGCCCATGAGCTGAGCCTGCGTGGCTTCGCTGCTCTCTCCCTTGCGGATGCCCTTTTTCAGCTCTTCCTCAGAAAGATTGGCGGCCTTGTATAGGATCTCGTTACTGATTCCAATCTCATTCACGTTTCGCAACAACGAGGCGGTTCGGAGATCCTCGGTGCTTTCGGGGTCGAGCCCAAGAGCTTCGGCAATCTTGGCCGCATACGACGAAACACGGGACGAGCCTGCCTCGTTTCCTTTCTGGTTGCGGAGAAACTGCTGCAGAATAACCAGCATTCCGTCGTAGCCGTCTTTCAGCTCCTTCAGGCTCTTCTGATTGCGTTCGTACAGCGTACCCATCAGGTAGGCGCTGACCACCAGAACTCCGCCCCAGAGGGCGAGGTCGAACCAGCGGGTATCGAGCGGCATGGAGTCCAGCCGACGATTGAACATGGTGGGATTCAAGTAGGTAAGAGCCCCGACCAAAGCCACGCTGGCGCAAGCCGTCAGGGTCGCGTGGCGCCGCCCGAAATAGTAGGCAGAATAGAGCGTGGGGAGAAAATAGAAGACCAGAGACACGGTCTGGGAGGCCACCAGAAAATGGATGATGGCTGCAATCCCCACCAGAAACAACAATAGCAAGAGCTCTTTATTTACTGTTTTCACAGCGTTTTCCTAAGGCTGCTCACAGGCTTAGCCGCCACGGAATATTGTCGACAATCTTCCGTTTGGCGGAAACCTCGACGCATAGCTCATGGTGGAGCAAACGCGCGGGCAATCCAAATTACTGAGGTAATCAGCCTTCAGAACGTGCCGGAAATACGGTTACTTAGCTCGGGGATGGGTCTGGTCGTAGACCTGGAGCACGTGCTTGATGGAGAGCTGGGTGTAGCGTTGGGTCGTGGAAAGGCGCTCGTGGCCTAGCATCTCCTGAATGGCGCGTAGGTCGGCGCCTTCCTCCAGCATGTGGGTTCCGAAGGCGTGGCGAAGAGTGTGTGGGTGAACATCCGGCGATAGTCCCTTGGCGACAGCAATCTTCTTGATGATGCGTCCCACGCTACGCGTGGTGAGCCGACCGCCCCGCCAGTTGATCAGCAATGCCGCGGCGTTTTTCCTTCGTTCCCCAAGCATTTTCTGGCGAGCTGGCAAGTAGGCTGCAAGGGCGGTTCTTACCGAGTCACCGAAAGGCACGTAGCGCTCTTTCTTGCCCTTGCCGCGAATGAGGATGGCCTCTGCGCTCAATCGGATGTCTTCGAGATTGATCCCGATCAACTCCGAATTCCGGATACCGCAACCGTAGAGCAGTTCAAGCATTAGCCGGTCGCGCTCGGGAAAGGCGGCTACTTCGGGCATCTTTCCGTCCAGCACGCCGTTCATCTCCTCGATGGTCGGAACTCGCGGAAGTTTCTTGGGAAGTTTCGGTGTCGAAACCAGGGATGCGGGGTTCTGCTCGACAACTCCCTCCTGTGCCAGCCAGCGATAGAGCGACCGCACCGCAGCCAGTGCGCGTGCCACGGAAGTCTTGCCCAGTCCTTTTTCGTAGAGGCGAGATAGAAACCCACGGATGGTGACGTGGTCAATCTGCTTCCAGCCCCGCGAACCGACGTAAGCGGAGAATTCAGCCAGGTCGCCGTTGTAGGCCTTGATGGTGTGGACCGAGGCATTGCGCTGACGCAGCGATTGCAGAAAATGGGCGATGGCCTTATCGACGATGGTGGCCTTCATAAAATAAACACCTAACCACGGAGGCACGGAGTCACAGAGAAAACCAGGAATAAGATCTTTCTCTGTGACTCCGTAGCTCTGTGGTGAAAGGTCATTTCCCTGCCGTCTTCGCTGCCTTCGCTCTGGGATGATGCTTCTGATACACGTTCTTCAGCCGATCCAGCGCCAGGTGGGTATACACCTGTGTGGTTGAAATATCAGCGTGGCCGAGGATGGTCTGCACGGTGCGCAGGTCGGCGCCATTTTCCACCATGTGGGTAGCGCAACTGTGGCGCAGCATGTGTGGGCTGGCAATGCGCCCGGCACCAACAGACGCGGCGCGAACCATCTGCCAGACTCGTTGCCGCGTCAGCTTGCGGGCGCTACGGCCGAGAAACAAGAGCGGCGAATTTGTTCCCTTCGCGAGAATCGGGCGGGAGTGCTTGATGTATTCAGTCAACGCGTCCTGCGCGCCTTTGCCCAGCGGCACGATTCGTTCCTTGTCTCCCTTGCCGCGAACCAGGATGTAGCCCAGGTCAAGCTTGAGGTCTTCCAGTTTGATGCCGGTGATTTCTGAGACACGCAGCCCCGCCGCGTAGAAGACTTCAAGCATGGCGCGATCGCGCGCGGCCAGGGCTCCGCCTTCCCTGCTATCTGCGACGGGACGCGAGCTTCGCAGCATGGCCTCCATTTCGTCGCGAGCCAGCGCCTTGGGCAGTACTTTCCACTGCTTCGGAGAATCGATATTCAGGGTCGGATCATGTTCGATGAGCTTGTCGAGCAGGAGATAGCGATACAGGTGGCGTAGCGCGGAGAGCTTGCGCCCCACCGACCGTCCATCTACGGAATTGGCAAACAGCTGCTGGATGAAATCGCGCACGTGTTTACGCTGGGCCGTAAGCAGGGTGCGCTTGTTTTTTTCCAGGAAGGCAGCGAACTGCCCGATGTCGGTGGTGTAAGCCGCGATCGTGAGCAACGCCAATCCCTTCTCGATCTTGAGATAGTCGAGAAAGCCGGAGACTACGTGGGAGTTGGCTTCGGATGGCACTTATTGAGTATGCGCGTTATCGGACGCTGAGGGAAGTGATCAAGCATGTGCCGTAAGAGCTTTCAAAATCTCCACCGCATACAGTGCGCCTTCCGGCGTTTCCTCGTGCTTGAAATACGCGAAGACGTTGCGTCCTGCAGCAAGATGCTCGCGCATTCTGTCGACCATGACGCGGCGCTCTTCATCTGTGTAACTAGGCTTGCGGTAGCGGTAGTAGCAGAAGTCAGCGGTAACGACGTCGGGGGTAACTCGCTCTTCGGTCTCAGCGACGCACAGCGCTCGATTGCTGCTCTTTAGCAGATTAAAGATCTCGTCCGTAAGCCAGGAAGGATTGCGGAATTCAAATGCCGCCTGAACCGCGCGAGGCAAGGCGGGGAGAAACTCTTCCAGCAGCTTTGCATCAGCCTTCAAATTCGGCGGCAACTGAAATAGCACCGGTCCCAGCTTCCCTGCCTGGGCCAGTGGCTCAATCGTGCTCAGGAATCGAGGAACAAAATCGGCCGTCCCCTTGAGCCGCTTGATGTGAGTGATGACCTGGTGTGCCTTGACGCCAAAGCGAAAACTGGGGGGCGTTTCTGATATCCATTTCTGCGCGGTGGTCTCTTTGATCAGCTGCCGGAAGGTGAAGTTGACCTCGACCGTGTTGAGCTGGGTGGCGTAATGCTGCAGGAATTTCGTCTGCGGAAGCTTGGCGGGATAAAAATCCGGCTTCCAGCTTGGATATGCCCATCCCGACGTGCCCACGTAGAGTTGCGCCATGGCGGAATCTTAAACTGAGCCGTTGGGTTATGTCTTGCGGGGCTTCTTCGCCGAAGCTTTGTTTTTGCTCGCCGGCTCCACGGTCTTCTTGCGGCTGGTTGCTCGAGCTGCGGCCTGCGCAGATATTTCCAATCCGGACTCAATCTCGAGCTTGCCCGGCTCCATGCCGGGGAATTTCGGGAGTTTCTGCTTCAGCTTGAGCGTTGGCTCGAACAGGTCTCCCATTTTTTCTACGCGCTTGATGACCTGGTCGGCTTCGAACACGAGCACGCTTGGGTCCTTCTTTTTAAGCAGATGCTCGACTTCTTCCCATTTCACCGGCGTGGAAACCGTGGGATGCTCGCGCGCCCGCAGCGAATAGACGGCGATCGTAGTCTTATGCTGGTCGTTCTGGCTCCAGTCCACCAGCACCTTGCCTTTGCGTAGCTCCTTCTTCATATCGGAGACCACGAGGTCGCGGTGCTGATCTTCCAGCAACCGAGCCAGCGCATGGGCAAATGGCTTGGTGCTTTCGTAGCTGGTGGGAGCATTCAGAGGAACGTAAATCTGCAATCCCTTGGAACCGGAAGTCTTGGGGAAGCTCTGTAACCCGAGGTGTTCGAAAATCTCGCGCAGCCAGATGCCGACTTGGGCACACTGCACGATGTTCGCCGGCGGGCCAGGGTCGAGATCAAACACCATCATGGTGGGACTCTCGATCTGCTTCGCGAGAGAGAGTGACGGATGGAGTTCGATGGCGGCCAGGTTGGCCATCCAGACGACCGTCGGCAGATCGTTGGCCAGAATGTAGTTGATCGTGCGCCGGTTGTGCTCGCTCCAGACGGGTGCGGTCTGTACCCAATCCGGACGGTGAGCGGTCGCGTTTTTTTCAAAAAAAAATTCGCTGTCCACTCCGTTGGGATAGCGCTTGAGGGTTAACGGCCGTCCGGTGAGGTGGGGGACAAGGACCGGGGCAATTCGGGCGTAGTAGTCGATGACCTGCCCCTTGGTGAAACCGGTCGCCGGATACAGGACTTTGTCCAGGTTTGACAGCTTGAGTTGTCTGCCCTGAATTTCAACTACCGGTTCTTTGCTCACGCTGCCTCTTATTCTGTTGCTTCGCGGTTGCGATGGATGGATCGAACCATCGCCGTTTAGTATAGTGGCGCTCCCTGGCCACCGGACGTTGGGTGTTTGATGCCGGTTCGCCCAAGGGCGGAGATACGTACCATGTCCAGTTCACGTCGTGAATTCTTACACGGGCTCGGATCGCTGGGCGCGCTGGCGTTCTTCCGGTTGGAGCGCACGGAGCCGGATCTGATTCTTTATAACGGCAATATCTGGACGGTGAATGCGAGCCAGCCCCGGGCGCAGGCAGTAGCAACCGCGGGAGGACGATTTCTGGCAGTGGGCTCGAACGAAGAGGTGCTGGCCCTGGCGGCGGGCGGAGCCAAGAAGCTCGATCTCGCGGGCAACACCGTTTTGCCGGGCTTCGTTGATGCGCATACCCATCCCGCCATGGCAGGTCTCGATCACTTGCGTATGGTCGACTGCGACCTGCGCTCGATTGCCGACATTCTTTCCGCACTGCGAAAGCGTGCAGCCCAGACCGCTCCCGGCGAGTGGGTGCTGGGCTTCAAGTACGACGACACCAAGACGTCGGACGACCGTCCTCTCACGATTGCGGATCTTGACGGCGCGGTTCCGGACCATCCCGTGCTGGTGGAGCACCGTGGCGGACATACCGCCTGGGTGAACTCTGTCGCGCTGAAAGCGGCGAAGGTGGACGAGCACACGCCCGATCCTCCCGGCGGGCGCTATGACCATGACCCGGCTACCGGCCGCCTCACCGGACACATTCGCGAGAACGCCAAAGGCGGGATGCAGAGCTTGATCCCCTCGAAATTCACCCGCGCCGACCGGCAGGAAGGTGTGAAGCTGATTTCGAAGATGATGACGCGCACCGGCGTCACCTCTGTCGGCGATGCCATGGGTACACCGGACGACTTGCGCGCCTATCAGGATTCGCGCGCAGCCGGGGAGCTGTCCTTACGCGTGTACTGCCTGATCGCGGATCAGTTCATCGACCAGATGCTGGCCGCCGGCATCCGTACCGGCATGGGAGACGAATGGGTGCGGGTGGGCGCCATGAAAATGTTCTGCGATGGATCGATTTCCGAACGCACCGCGCGTCTTTCGCAACCCTACATCGGCCGGCCGAACGATTTTGGCATTCTGGTGGCGGACGAAGAACAGCTTTACCCGGTTGCACGCAAAGCGCATGAAGCCGGGTGGCAACTGGGAACCCACGCCAACGGCGACGTTGCCATCGACATCACCTTGAAGGTTTACGAACGCCTGCAGCGTGAACTGCCGCGCCGCGATCCGCGCTTTCGCCTGGAACATTGCACTGTGGTAAACGATTCGCTGGTCCAGAGGATCAAAGCTTTGGGCGCGATCCCACTGCCCTTTTCAACCTACGCCTACTATCACGGCGAAAAGATGAAAGAGTACGGACCTGAGCGCTTGAATCACATGTTCGCACTGCGCAGTTTCATCGATGCCGGCATCCGGCCGACACAAGCGTCTGACTATCCGCCCGGCCCATTCGAGCCCATGATGGCGTTGCGTTCCGAAGTCACGCGCACCGACAGCAAAGGCAACGCGTGGGGCCCGATGCAGAGGATCACAGTGGAAGAAGCCATCCGGGTCGGAACAGTGAACGGATCGTACGCATCCTACGAAGAGAATCTGAAAGGGTCGATTGAGCCGGGCAAGCTGGCAGACCTGGTGGTGCTCGGGCGCGATCCCTTCAAACTTGACCCGCTTGAGCTAATCAACATTCCCATCCAGCGGACGATGGTGGGCGGGAATTGGGTGTTCGAAGCCTGAGCGTGGCGCCCTATCGCTATGTTGGGAGTTGGAAGTGGGTCAGTTTGAAGCAAGCACCAAACTCATCATTTGTCCCACCAAAGGGCTGTCATCCTGATCGCAGTCTTTCGTACCGCGTAGCGGGACGAAAGCAAGTGAAGGACCTCTGCATTCCGTGTCACCCTCGATACAATGTCGGCTCACATCCAGAGTGGACGCGCATCGGCAAATCTGGCAGGGTCGTGGCGCGATCGTCTGGAATGCACAGGTCCTTCGTCGGGAGCCCTTCGCCGAGCGAAGGACTCCCTTCCTCAGGATGACACCGGGTGAAAGTCAAATTGACCACCACCTGAGAGTTTGACAACTTCCCTTCTCTCCACTAATTTCGAATTCTCCTCTCATGATTTCGATCCTTGCGCGTCCAACCGTAGTGGAGGTCCGATGAAATACCGCGTGCTCAAGTCTCTGGCGACAATCGTGGCGCTTTGCGCCCTGGCCACAGCGCAAGACCTGGCTTCCTTCGCGAAGCGTATTACGGTCAAGAAGCTGGACAACGGCTTAACAGTCATCATTTGTGAACGGCCGGAAGCGCCTGTGTTCTCCTTCGACACCCACGTTGACGTCGGCTCCGTGCAGGACCCCATGGGCCAGACCGGCATGGCCCACATGTTCGAGCACATGGCTTTCAAAGGCACGGACACCATTGGCACCAGCGACTACGCCGCTGAAAAAGTCTCGCTGGCCAAGGTCGAAACGGCTTACGCCGCGTACATCGCCGAGCGGGACAAGGGTGTCAGCCGGAACGATCAGAAGTTGAAGGAACTGCAAAAGGTCTGGCAGGACGAGATTGCCGAGGCGCAGAAATACGTCAAGCCCAACGAGTTTCCTCAAATTCTCGAAAGCAACGGCGCCGAGGGGCTAAATGCCAACACCAGCCTGGACGAAACTGCGTACCACTACTCTTTGCCGGAAAACCGGCTGGAGCTCTGGGCATATCTCGAGTCGACCCGTTTCATCCACCCGGTGATGCGCGAGTTTTACAAAGAGCGCAACGTGGTGATCGAAGAGCGCCGCATGCGGACCGACAGCAATCCTATCGGACGGCTGTTGGAGCAGTTCGTAACCGCCGCCTACCAGGCGCATCCTTATCATCGGCCGACCATTGGCTGGATGGCCGACCTCAATTCGTTCTCCGCCACCGACGCGCAGCACTTTTTCGACATGTATTACATTCCGTCGAACATGGTGGTGGCGGTGGTGGGCGACGTGAAACCTGCCGAGGCGATGCCAATCATCGAAAAGTACTTTGGCCGGATTCCGGCACGCGAAAAGCCTGATGAGCGGACCACGACCGAACCTCCGCAGAACTCCGAGCGCCGGGTGGTGTTGTACGACCGGTCGCAGCCGCTCTACCTCGAGGGCTACCACCGTCCTGACTACCGCAGTCCGGATGATGCCGTCTATGACGCCATCGCCGACTTGATGTCGAACGGGCGCACTTCGCGCCTCTACCGCGCGCTGGTACGCGATAAAAAGATCGCCGCCGACTCGGCCGGCTTTACCGGACTTCCCGGCGTCAAGTATCCGCACCTGTTCGCTTTCTATGCTTTTCCCTTGCCCGGCCACAAGCCGGAAGAAATGGCGGAGGCGATTCACAGCGAAATCGAGCGTCTGAAAAAAGAGGACATCAGCGACGACGAACTGAAGATGATCAGGACCCGAGCCAAGGCCAACCTGCTGCGCGGCCTCGACAGCAACCAGGGCCTGGCCTCGGAACTGGCGTTGTATCAGGCACGCTATGACGATTGGCGTGAGCTTTTCCATCAAGTTGAAAATCTCGATAAGGTCAGCAAAGCTGATATACGGCGCATCGCCAATCAAACCTTCGTCCCCACCAATCGAACAGTGGGGATCATCGAAAGCGTGGCCCCGACCCAAGCGGCCGGCCAAAACGGAGGTGGGCAATGAGCGGCTTGGCGACAAGAATGAAAGGACTTTCGTTAATTCTGCTCATCCTCGGGTTCGTAACCTTCGGCGGCCTTCAGATACCAAAGGCAGCGGCCCAGGCTACCGACTGGCAGCAGATCAATATTCCACCGCTTCCAGCCTTTCATCCACAGGAACCCAAACGCATTGTACTGCCCAACGGCATGGTGATCTTTCTGCAGGAGGACCACGAACTGCCGCTGATCGATGGCGTGGCCCGAATTCGCGGCGGCTCCCGTTCCGAGCCAGCGGCCAAGACCGGCCTGGTGGACATCTACGGAGAAGTCTGGCGCACGGGAGGCACGAAAACGCAGACTGGCGACCAGCTCGATGACTATCTCGAGATCCGTGCGGCGAAAGTCGAGACCAGCAGCAATGTCGATTCCACTTCCATCTCGTGGTCGTGTCTGAAGGGCGATTTCGACGATGTGTTCAAGATCTTCGACGCGTTGTTGCGTGAGCCCGAATTCCGCGACGACAAGCTGGACCTGACCCAAAAGGAATATTTCGACGCGATCTCACGCCGCAACGATGATGTGGATAGCATCGCGGGCCGCGAAGCCGCCAAGCTGACCTACGGAACGCAGAATCCCTACGCACGCGTTGCCGAGTATAAAACGGTGGCGGCTGTGACCCGGCAGGATCTGGTCAACTGGCACAACAGCTATGTCCATCCCAACAACATCATTTTGGGTATAGTGGGCGATTTTGACGCGGCGGCGATGGAAGCCAAACTTCGCCAGGCCTACAGCACATGGTCCAAGGGAACCATGCCCAAGGAAGAAAAGATCGAGTTCCAGCTCGCCAAGCCGGGCTACTACCTGGTCGAGAAAGAAGACGTCAACCAGAGCTCGATCAGCATGGTGGCACTAGGCATCAGGCGGGACAACCCCGACTACTACGCGGTTCGCGTCTTCAATGAGGCTTTCGGCAGCGGATTCGCTTCGCGACTGATGCAGAGCATCCGCACCGCTAAAGGGCTGGCGTATGCGGTCGGCGGCGGGATCGGCAGCGCTTTTGACCATCCCGGCACCTTGCGCCTGTCCATGGGAACGAAGAGCGGCAGTACCATCGAAGCTATTCAGGCGCTCGATGAACAGATCGATGATGTGAGCAAGCATCCGATTTCGGAAGTTGAAATCAAGCGGGCTAAGGATTCCATCCTCAATGGTTTCGTTTTCAATCTCGATTCGCCGGATAAAATTCTGCGCGAGCGCATGGCTTACGAGTTCTACGGTTATCCTCAGGACTACCTGGACCGGTTCCGTGCCGGTGTGGAAAAGGTGACACCTGCGGATGTTGCCCGAGTGGCCGCCAAGTATCTTCACAAGGACCAACTAGCCGTGCTGGTGGTGGGGCACACTTCGGAGTTCGACAAGCCGCTGTCGTCGCTCGGCTCGGTAACGAACGTTGACATCGCGATCCCGCCGCCTCCGGGCGAGCCGGAAGCCAAGCCAGCACAGTAAGCTCATTCACCACAGACTGTGTGGGGCGGGCGCCCTCGCCCGCCGCTTTTGACTTCGATTATTTCGGTATTCAGGGCAATCCAAGCCGAAACACCACAACCAAGACCAACGTCAAAGCGGCGGACAGGCTTGCCATGAGCGAAGTCGAAGGGAGTGTTCGCCCCACACCACCTTGACGGGTGCCCCGGTCATGAATATGATGGCGAAGAAAAAGCGAATATAGCCATGGCCACTCTCCCGCTTCTGCCCGAATCTTCGCCCAAACTGATCGGTATTGCCCGGCTGGCCTCCGAGGGTGAATCTCTTCCCCAGGGACACGAAGTCGAATACTTCACCCTGCCCGCGCGTTCCCTGCTCAACCGTTGCACCGGCGTGCGTATGCCCTTCACCTGGACGATCAATCCTTATCGGGGCTGTGAGTTTGCCTGCAAGTATTGTTACGCCCGCTATACCCACGAGTTCATGGAGATGCGGGATGGCGTGGCTTTCGAGCAAAAGATCTACGTCAAGCAGCACGCCGCCAACCTTTTGCGGCAGGAGCTAAAGCACGTCAAGCCAGGCGAAGAGATTGCGATTGGCACCGCGACCGACCCGTATCAGCCAGCCGAGCGCCGCTTCGAGGTGACCCGGACCATTCTGGAAGAATTGTCACGGCACCAGGGTCTGGAGATCGGCCTTATCACCAAGGGGAACCTGATTTTGCGCGATATCGACCTGCTCAGGGAAGTCAGCCGCAATAACCGGCTGTTTGTGAATCTGACCATTACAACCCTGAGTGTGGCGCTGGCGCGTATTTTGGAGCCGCGCGCGCCGCGGCCCGATCTGCGGATGGAAACTGTCCGCAAGTTGAACCAGGCCGGGATCGCCGCCGGCGTGAGCTGCTCGCCTGTGATCCCCGGCATTACTGATACGCCGCGAAATCTCGAAACCGTGGTTCGCGCGACCGCCGAAGCTGGCGGAAAACACATCTTCGCCAATCCCCTGTTTCTGAAGCCCTGCTCGGCGGCGGTCTTCCTGCCCTTTCTGGAGAAGGAATTTCCGCAGCTGGTGGCGACCTATCACGAGCGTTACAAGGATCGTGCGTTCTTGCCCAAGAGTTACGGGAAGAGAATTTCTCAGCTGATGGCTCGGCTGCGGGAGAAATACGGCATCGCCCGGGGCGGTGAACGCTATGGCCCTCGGCAGCCCGCGATCAAGCTGGCCGACGAGCAGCTGCCTCTGTTTTAGGGCGGACCTCGGGCGTCGGACCTCAGACCTCGGACCTCAGACCTCGGACGTTTGACCGTGTGGCTACCCCAACTCATAAGCTGAGAGCCGGCGCGCCGAGGTCAGAGGTCCGGGGGCCGAAGTCTGAGGTCTGAGGTCCGAGGTCCGGTCTATAATCGCTGCCTCGGCATGGCATCGCCCCCACAACCCGTAGGACAGCAGAGTACCCGTCCGCAATTCTTCGTGCAGCTCGACAGGTTCTGGCAGCGCGTAACCGAGGGCCTCGAGATTGGACAACTGTGGAAGCAGTTCCATGTCGATGCCCGCACCAGCTACCGGCTCTATTCGCGGGATTTCCAGGCACGGGCTCCACTGGAAAGCCGGCGTCACCATTTCTTCCAGACCGCGCAGGAATTTGCCTGGGCCCTTCTTGAAAAGCTGACTCCGGCGCGGCGAGTGCTGTTGCTGATCGGGGTGGTGCTGCTGATTTTCCCTGGCGGCGGGTTCAGTTACCACGGCAAGGCAGGAGAAGTTCAGGTTGTCGAATTCGATTTGAGGTTCTACGGTGGCGCCGTGCTGTTCGTTCTGCTGATGCTGGAAGTTGCCGATCGCGTGGTGATGAAGCGCGACCTTGAGATTGCCCGCGACATCCAGCGCTGGTTGCTGCCGGCCACACCGCCGCAGGTTCCGGGAATGGCAATTGCCTTCGCGACCAGGCCCGCCAACACCGTGGCCGGCGACTACTACGATGTATTTGCGCGGCCGGCTTCGGCCGGTGGCGAAGCCAGGTTTATGCTCTCTGTGGCGGATGTAGCCGGCAAGAGCATCCCCGCCGCCCTGCTGATGGCCACATTTCAGGCCAGCCTTCGAACCATCTCGGCCACACCGTCCTCGCTTGCTGAGATTGTTGCTGGCATGAACAAGTATGCCTGCACCAACAGCCAGAGCGGACTGCGCTTCACCACCGCCTTCCTCGCGGAATTTGATCCGGTCACACGGGAACTCACATACATCAATGCCGGCCATAACAATCCCATTCTGCGGCGCAGCTCCGGGGCCGTCGAATATCTGGTCGCTGGCGGATTGCCATTGGGAATTCGGGCGGAAGCGGTTTACGAATCAGGCAGCGCAGTCTTGCAGGCGGGCGACTGGCTGGTCATCTTTACGGATGGCCTCATCGAAGCGTTGAACGAACGCGACGAGGAGTACGGCGAGCCGCGAGTGCTCGACATATTGCGTGCAGGCGCGGCCTCGAGTCCGGACGAGTTGCTGCGCCGCATGCTCAGCGACGTAGATGCCTTCGTGGGAGCGACGCCCCAGCACGACGACATAACCTGCATGCTGGTGAAGATCAGCGGTTAGCCCTGCGGCGTCCTCGGAACAAGAACCCTAGCCCCGCGCCCAGCAGCAACGCTCCCACCAGCTTCTTCTTGTCTCCGATCGCGATGAACTCAGTTCCGTTGGGGCCGACTGAGAAGACGCCGACTGGAACGACCCCGACGCCACCGCCTCCTCCACCGCCTTCGCCGCGGGCAGTCTTGATTTCCAGACCGCCGCTGCCGGTGCCGCCGCCAAAACCATACGCGATCTTGGCCACTGGAATGATGGTTTTATCGCCGGCGTTGATCGGCTCTCCGAACACGCTCTTGACCTGTGCCCGGCTGGAAAGATTTTCGTGTAATGATTGCAACAAACTCAAACTGCTCATGGTGGACTCCTCAGTCGCCATTCATCACTTCCGCATACATGCAATGGAACGCGTGCACGCCGGTCTCCTGCTTGATGCTGTAGCGCCCCCGCTGGTAGCTTCGCGAGTGCAGATTTTTCTGGACAGTCTCGCAGATTCCCACATCCTCGATCTGAATCTGGTCGCTGAACTCCACCGATGCTTTCGCCGCAGCACTGCCCAGGTCCTTCTCCGGCAAATACCATTCGAAGATCGCCAGTGAGCGTTCGGCATCGACGGGCAGGACGATGTTCAGCGAAACGTTATCGGGATAGCAGTTGAGCATCCAGTTGGGAAAGATCCAGAAATAGTCTGTGGTCAGGTTTTCGCGGGCTTCCTGGTAGCGCCGCGGTGTGGCGTCGCCGGGCTGCGCTCCGCGGATGGGGCTGAACTGGCGCACGTGCCGCTCGTAGGGCTCAACCGTATAGGCGTTGTAGTCCAGCTCGCGGTTCAGTCCGGGGTGCACGCTGGGTAGGTGGTAACCCTCCAGATAGTTATCCACGTAGGTCTTCCAGTTGCACTTCATGTCGTAGGTACGGCGTTCAAACAATTTCATACCCGCGAAGCCAAAGCGTTCGGCTTGCGCTGGCAGCTTGCCGAGAGTTTTGACCAGGGGTTCGGCTCGGGGGGCAAGATTGACGAAGATCAGATTGAACCATTCCTCGGCCCGCACCGGAGACAGCGAGAATTCTTTGGCATTGAATCCGGGCTGGCCTTCGAATTCTGGTGCGCTGATCAGGGAGCCGTCGAGGCCGTATGTCCATCCGTGATAGCCGCAGCGAAACAGTTTGCGCGAACCGCATCCCTCGGCGGGAGGACCGGCACGATGTCGGCAGACGTTATAGAAACCGCCCAATTCACCTTGTGCACCACGCACCAGCAAGAGAGGCTCGCCTGAAAGTTCCGTGGTAAAGAAGTCGCCGGGCTTGGCCAATTGCTCACGATGTCCCACCACCTGCCAGGCACGAGCGAAGATTCGCTCGTTCTCCTGCGCGAACACCTTCGGGTCGGTGTAGAAAGAAGCGGGAATCGACCAGGCGCGGGAAATGTCGGAGTCGATCTGAACGGATACGTGTTCAGGCATGCCGGAACATTCTACGTCAGGCGCCGAACCTCGGACTTCGGACCTCAGCTTTCAATCCCCCAGACCCCGAATGAGTGAAGGGCAACCGTCGCCCGAAACCGGACAACTGGAGTCCCGGGTCCGAAGTCCGAGGTCTGACGTCTGTTACTTCTTGCTGGGATCGTCAGCCGGATTAACGTAGTTGATTTGAAACGGTGCCGCCCCGTGAACCTGAACCACAGTCTCGCCTACAGCCATGCCGTAGTGATGCATGTCGGGATCGAGGTATGCAAAGCTGCCGGCCGGGAACGCGGTCATTTTGGCCGTATCGAAGCTATCGCCCATGCCAACCTTGAAGCTGCCGGAAACCACGGTCACGTTCTCGCGTTTGGGATGCCAGTGCGGCGCGATACGATATCCGTTGGGCATCTTCAGACGGATGGTGAAGTCTCCCGAGGAGCCCATAGGATCTCCTTCGAGAACGGCGAGTTGCGCTCCTGGAACCAAAGTCGGAGGAACCGGACCAAACTTGATCTGGTCCGGGCTGAATGCATTTTGCGGCGGCGCAGGGGCAGCCGCCAGGATGGTGCCACACAACAAAATAGCCAGCAGCGTCGTTTTCATGGGTTCGCCTCCAGGCGAGCGCAGGAATAATAACATCGCCATGCATGCACCCGCCCTAGACCAAGTTCACACCGAACGACGGACTGGCTGCCGGCCGGTAGCGAGAACGCTAAAGCCCCGCACTCCAACCATTACAGAAGCGGGAGATGTGCCCTGCGTCAAACCCTCTTTTACCGGTTGGGGGCTGGCCTTTCGGCGGGTTGTGGTGTCTCATGGTCTGTGGCAAACTGACACAAGTTGTCAGTTGGCCGACAAAATCTGACACTTGCCAGTTCCGGGCGGTTTGGATCCACGCCCGGGAAGCAGTCATAAAACATGTTCCTGCCATTGAAAATAAAGCGGCTATACCCTAAAGAGTACACAGCTTCGAGACATTGGTCGATGAAATGCGAACATACCCGGTAGTTCAGGTCCTAGAGACCACACTTTGTAACACGGAGAGAGGGACAAACGAGATGCGGAAACAGAAGGGCTTTTCACTTATCGAGTTGCTGATCGTGGTAGCGATCATTCTGATCATCGCTGCGATCGCGATTCCAAACCTGCTGCGTGCACGTATCGCAGCTAACGAGTCGGCGTCGGTCAGCGCGATTCGAACCATCAACACGGCTGAAGTGACGTACGCGACATCTTTCCCAACCAAGGGTTATTCGGACACTCTGACTGTGTTGGGTGGGGCGTCACCGTGCACTCCGGCGGTAGCAACGGCCTGCTTGATCGACAACGTTCTGGCGGCCGCCACTGCGGCCCCTGGAAAGAGCGGCTACAAGTATGCCGTTACTCCGGTCGCCACGGGCACCATCAACACTGCGTACACGGTGGGAGCTTCGCCGCTGACCTATAACCAGTCCGGCGTGCGCAACTTCTGCTCCAACGAAGACGGCGTTATCCGCTTCGATCCGGGCGCGGCTGGCAGCACACCGGTTACCACGAACGCCGCTTGCACCGCGTTCACTGTATTGCCCTAATAGTTGCCTAGTACCCGGGGGAGGGTACCAGACAGGGAGCATCGGAATAACCTTCCGATGCTCTTTTTCTTTTTTTGGATACAACCAGCCGGGAAGACTTTTGTTCAAAGATGATTCTTCAAGTCTCAACCTGGGACAGTATTTAGCATTTCCGTTGACGAAATTTGTCAGGTTGACAGCCATTCGGTGGCAAAAGCACCCCGCTGAGCCAAGTTGGTAACCTTCAGCTTCCCTCGACATTGCACAAAATGCACGGCTTAACCAAAGGTCACCGATCCGACCAACGGCCCGGGCATGTGGCCCCGCAACTGCTTCATATCAGTATTGGGAAGGGGCACTATCCACTAACCTAGGAGACAGGGACAAAATGCGGAAACAGAAGGGCTTTTCACTTATTGAGTTGCTGATTGTGGTTGCGATTATTCTGATCATTGCTGCGATCGCAATTCCAAACCTGCTGCGTGCACGTATCGCAGCTAACGAGTCGGCTTCGGTCAGCGCGATTCGAACCATCAACACGGCTGAGGTTACCTACGCCACATCGTACCCAACCAAAGGCTATTCCGATACTCTGACGGTGTTGGGCGGTGCGTCACCATGCACCCCGGCAGTAGCTACTGCCTGCCTGATCGACAACGTTCTGGCGTCAGCCACTGCGGCCCCCGGAAAGAGCGGCTACGACTATGCCGTTACGCCGGTTGCCACGGGCACCATCAACACTGCGTACACGGTGGGAGCTTCGCCGCTGACCTATAACCAGTCCGGCGTGCGCAACTTCTGCTCCAACGAAGACGGCGTCATCCGCTTCGATCCGGGCGCGGCTGGCAGCACACCGGTCACCACGAACGCCGCTTGCGTTGCGTTCACTGTACTGCCCTAATAGTTGCCTAGTACCCTGGGGGAGGGTACCAGACAGGGAGCATCGGAATAACCTTCCGATGCTCCTTATTTTTTTGCGCCGGAGGCCAGGCGCGCGATTTGTCGGTTCCGAGTGCCACTATCTGTCAAGTCTGTTTAAGCGCACAGCGACCCTCATCGTCGGTCTGCGTCCAAGATTAAGAAGAGATGAGGGTTACTGCCGTGAGTCCGGTGGTTCGCCAAATGGCAGTAGAAGTGCCACTAGTAAGTTGACCGGAGGGGGCCTCGTCGACAGTCTGGCCGGAGAAGAAGGAAGACAAACACAAATGCGATCAAACAAAGGTTTCTCGCTAATTGAACTTCTGATCGTGGTAGCGATCATCCTGATCATTGCGGCGATCGCCATACCGAACCTCTTGCGGGCACGAATCTCGGCCAATGAAGGATCGGCGGTAAGCTGCATGCGGACCATCAACACCGCGCAGTTTGCCTATAACAGCAGCTATCCCACAGTCGGATATGCAGCTGCGCTGGCCAACCTGGGACCAGTCACCGCGGCGGGCTGCGGTGGCACCGGCCCTTCGCAGGCGAATGCTTGTCTGATCGATTGGGCGCTGGCACAGTCGTTTGCCGGAGGCGCCACAGGTGGCAAGAGCGGGTACGAATTCGGCTCGACCGGCATCGCCGCCAGCGGCATCAATAGCTCGTTCGTCACCGGGGCGTCGCCGCAGAGCTACAACCTCTCGGGTGTACGCAATTTTTGCGCGACCGAAGATGGAGTCGTTCGCTTCGATCCGGGCGCCAGCGGAAGTACGCCGGTAGTCACCACCGCGGCCTGCCAAGCATTTACGTTGCTGCAGTAGCTTTCAAGTTTGGCAGAGTACCTGGGGAGGGTACGAAGGCCAAAGGAGGAGCTGGATTAATCCAGCTCCTCTTTTTTTCGCGTGCGTTTTTCGATGACCTCGGTAACGGCGCAGTTAGTACCGCAAGCACCGGGGCGAACATATAATCTCTTTTACCTGATCACGTTAGCGGTGAGGGTCAGCTGAAGATGCCTGCCATTGAAATCCTGGGCCTGGAAAAAATTTACAGCGTCGGCTTCTGGCGAAAGAAGCCCAAGCACGCCTTGCGCCCGCTGCATTTAACCGTAGCCGAGGGCGAGATCTTTGGGTTCCTGGGACCGAACGGCGCCGGCAAAACCACCACTCTTAAACTGCTGATGGGCCTGATGTACGCCACCAGCGGCAGCGCCCGCATCCTGGGACGGGAAGTTAACGATCCGGTAATGAAGGCGCAGATCGGCTTTCTTCCCGAGCAGCCGTACTTTTACGACTACCTGACCGCTCACGAATTGCTGCAATACTACGGACAGCTCTCCGGAGTTACTGCGAAAGACCTGAGCCGCAAGGTGAATCAGGTCCTGCAACGGGTAGGGTTACCCGACGCCGGCGGGGTGCAACTGCGCAAGTTTTCAAAAGGTATGCTGCAGCGCGTCGGAATTGCGCAAGCTATTCTGCACGACCCCAAGGTGTTTTTTTTGACGAACCGATGTCCGGCCTGGATCCCATGGGCCGGCGTGAAGTTCGTGACCTCATGGAACAACTGAAGCACGAGGGCAAGACCGTATTCTTCTCGACCCATATCCTCTCGGATGCGGAAGCCCTGTGCGATCACGTGGCCATCATCAACAACGGCGAACTGCAAGGCGTAGGTGCTGTGGCTGACCTGACCTCCAGCGTCGATAGCAAGGTTGAACTGGTGTGGCAGGGGCCAGCCGTGCCGGCATCGTTGCGGACGCTGGAAGCGGAATGCCATGTGACCGGGGATACGGTGCGCGCGATAGTCTCCGAAGCCAACCAGGACGCTGCCATCGAGGCCTTGCGAAGGGACCAGTTGAGGCTGATTTCCGTGACTCCGGTGCGGACTTCGCTGGAAGATTACTTCATGCAGAAGTTGCAGCCCGCCGCGGCCAGTACAGGGGCAAGAGCATGAACACGCGTATTGTGCACATTGCGTCCAACACTTTTCGTGAAGCTGTACGCGACCGCGTGCTGTATAACCTGATCGTCTTCGCCTTGCTGATGTCGGGGGCTTCGATCCTGGTCGGCCAGATATCCATCGGCATCGAACGCCTGGTGGTGATCAATCTTGGGCTTACGGCGGTATCGTTATTCGGAATGGTGATCGCGATTTTCATTGGGATCGGGCTGGTTTCCAAGGAAATCGAGAAACGAACGCTCTACACCGTGCTCTCACGGCCAGTGCGCCGCTGGGAATTTATTGTCGGCAAGTTTTTCGGCCTGGCGGGCACGCTGGCGGTGAATACGTTCTTCATGGCCATAGGGGTTCTTGTTTCGCTGCTCTATGTTTCACATCATTTTCAGAAACAGGATGGCTGGGTGCTGGTGGCGCTGTATTTCATTGTTCTGCAGTTTCTGATCATTACCGCACTGACCCTGTTCTTCTCCTCGTTCTCGTCGCCACTGCTTTCGGCGGTTTTTGCTTTCTCGCTGTTCGTGATTGGGAGTTTTGCTGAAGACCTGCGCGGATTTGCCGGCATCACCCACGGGCTCACGCGCTGGCTGGCAACGGGCGTGGCCTATCTGGTGCCGAATTTCTCCGCCCTCAATGTCATCAGTTCGGTCGCCCACGCCCAGCCAGTACCGGGACAACTCATTCTGTACAACAGCGCCTACGCTTTGATCTATGCCACCATGGCTATTAGCGGGGCGGTGCTGGTGTTTGAGCGCCGGAATCTGAAATGAAGGCATCGCGACAGGTCACGGTTGTATTCAGTCTCCTCCTGGTGGGGTGTGTTGGCGTCTCGGTGATGTTGTTGCGCCGCCTGGACCAGATGAGGACGGGTACTACGCTGGAAGAAGTGCTTTATATTTCTTCGCCCAAGGCCCTGAAAAAGATGAGCCTGGGCTACGACGGCCTGCTGGCCGATATCTACTGGACCCGGGCAGTGCAGTACTTCGGAAGCAAGCATCACGAAGGCTCCCATCATTTTGATCTGCTGGCTCCGCTACTGGAGATCACCACCGCGCTCGATCCACAGTTGCTGGTGGCCTACGAGTACGGCGCCAATTTTCTGGCCCCCAAGCCACCGAACGGGGGCGGCATGCCCGAGCGCGCCATCGAACTGGAAGAATTTGGCATCCGCAACAACCCTAACGAGTGGCGTCTCTATTACAACGAGGGCTTCATCCGTTACATGGAATTAAAGGACTACGCGGGCGCGGCCGAGGTATTTGCCCGCGGCTCGCAGGTCCCCAATGCTCACCCCTTTCTGGCGGTTCTTGCGGGAAAGATGGCTGAGCACGCCGGTGATCAGCAGATGGCCCGGATGATGTGGAGTACAACCTACCAGACCTCCAAGGACAACACCGTGCGCGCCAACGCGGCGGCGCACTTGCGGGCGCTGCAAGTCGATGAAGACGTAACCAACCTGGAAGCGCTAACCGGCCGCTACCAGCAGCGGACGGGACGTTTCCCCTCCAGCTTTTCCGAACTGCAGGCCGCGGGCCTGCTGCAAGGCACGCCGGTCGATCCGCTTGGGCATACCTACAAACTCATGCCCGACGGACGGGTAGACGTGCGCGTGCCGGATGACCTGCCCTTTATCCAGAAAGGGCACACCTGAGGGCTACGTTGCACCGGTGGCGCCCAAGTTTCTGCCCGCAGATTAGCCAAGCCAGTGTGGGGCGGACACTCTTGTCCGCCGCCTTTGCAGTTGATTTTGGTTGCTTTCGGTGTTTGAGGCGGAGATCTCGGGGTGCTGAGCAGATTTCGAATTACTTCAACGTCAAAGTAACAGGCGGGGGACAGGAGTGTCCGCTCCACATCAAGCCTCAAGTTCGACTACTGAAGCTTGCGTACTCGGCCTTGGCTTCTTTCGGGACGGAAAGATCTCGGCGCGCAAGCTGTCACTAAACGAGACCCCGGAAACGAGACCCCGGCGGCGTGTAGCAAGCTATTTTCCTCGCTACAGATTTGAAATGAGCAAACGTGTAAGGGAAAAAGTCCCCTCAAGGCGTACTCATGCGAATGTTGCTCTTGTCCTGTCGCGAGCTCTTCCGGAGCCTGCAACCGGCAGACAAAGAAATAGCTGGCCCGGAGAAGGGTGAATGGCCACCACCACAATTCCCGTGCCCGATTCTGGGCGCAAGCTGATCGCATCCACGCGCCACACGGTTGGACTGCTGCTAATCCAGCTGGGGCTTGCCATCGGAGGAGCCTATTTGCAAAGCAGGCCCAGCGCCGGGCCAAATCTGGCTTCAGCGCACAGCGGGATCGTGCCCCTTTACGTTTCGATGATAGCGCTGGAATGGGGACTTGTCTGGTACGTATGGGGTGGCATCCATGACACGGGACACCACTTGCTCGATCTCGTCGGCGGAAGATGGACCGACTGGAAGAGTGTAGCTGCTGACCTGGCGATCGCGCTCCCGTTCTGGATTTTGTGGGAGGCCACTGCAAGGTTGGTTCAATTTGCGCTGGGGGAGAGTCACGCCAAGACCGTGCAGATTCTGCTTCCGCGGACTTGGCTGGAAATTGTGCTCTGGATAGCACTCTCTGCCTCCGCCGGGGTTTGCGAGGAGATTGTTTTCCGTGGTTATTTCCAGAAGCAGTTTCAAGCAATCACCGGAAGTGTTGCGCTGGCAGTGGTTCTGCAAGCGCTTGTCTTTGGTGCGGGTCACGCCTACCAGGGTGTTAAGCAGGTCGTCGTGATCAGCGTGCTGGGTGCGCTCTATGGGGTGTTGGCAGCATGGCGCAAGAATTTGCGCCCGGGGATGATCGCGCACACTTGCTCAGACATCGTCGGTGGGTTGCTTGGTAAGTGAACGACGCAGATTGCGTATCGTGCCATAGCTGGATGATCGTGGGCGATCGGCAAAACACAAGCGAAACCGGCAGAACTTTCCAGCCACTGCCAGCTACTGCAGCTTCGCGTACTCCGCCTTGGCTTCTTTCAGGACGGGAAGATCAGGGTCGGCGCCTTTCCACAACGCGAAGAAATCCTGGTAGCCGGCGCGAGCCTTATCGCGGAGAGCCGGGTCTTTCGCGGCATCCAGCGCATAGGCGCGGGCCAGACCCAGGTGGGCGAGGGAGAAAGTCACGGAATTCTGCACCAGGCCGCGATGGCTGAGGATTTTCTGAGACTCCGCGGCGGCCGCAGACCCTTCATGAGCTTGCAAGAACGCCTGAGCCCGCAGGCGGATGGGATACAAATTCCAGAAACCTGGAGGGGGAGCTCCTAACTCGTAAGGCGCTGTCACCTGCAGCGCCTCAATGGCTTTCGCGGCGTTGCCACCATTCAGCTCGATAGCTGCCCGGATGGTGGGCAGCCAGTAACTCTGCACGATTGTGCTTAACGGGAAATCGCTATTGAGCTTGTCCACTATGGTCTGCGCCCCGGCAGCATCCCCCGCGCGGGCCAGGGCCAGCGCCGCCAGAATCTCGACATCGCGACCCCGAGACAGGGCAAGGGCCGCGTTAGCGGCTTGGCGGGCCTGGACAGGATTCCCCAGTTCCGCTTCGTGCATGGCGGCATCCGCCTGCAGGAGAGCTGCGGGTTCCGCGGCGTCATTGTGTTTAGCGGATTCTACCGCGCGCCGGGAGAATTCACGGGCTTGACTCAGCCGGCCAAAGTACACCTCAGTGTCAGACTGCACCGAGAGCATGAATTCTTCCACCACCGGCTTTCCCATCCCCCAGTTGAACTGCTGCTGCATGCCGGCAGCATCGCCCTTGAGAAACGCCACCATGTATAGATCGAACCGCAGATTCAGATCTTCAAGATTGCGCGCGGCCGCCTGATCGATGACGGTCTTGGCTTCATCCAGGCGGTCCAGGTTTTGGTAGGTACCGGCCAGGTTGCCATAGTTGGTGACATTGTCGGGATCAAGCCGCAAGGCCTCGCGAAACTCATTCGCGGCCTTCTCGTTCTGTCCCAATGCGCCGTAGATTACTGCCAAATTGATGTGCGGTACATCATTTCGAGGATAACTCTGGATCCACTGCTCGTAGAACGGAATGGCTTTCGCCAGCTCTCCCGTGGCGGTATCAAAATAGTGTGCGGAAATATAAAATTTTTCCCGCTCGCTCACCCGCTCGCGCAGCTCGTAAGCCTTTTTCATGTTCTCGATACCCAGGCTGACCTGTCCCAGATTTGAGTACACGGTTCCCAGGGTGGCGTAAGCGCGGGCGAAGTTGGGATCCAGTTCTACCGCGCGCTTGAAGTAGGAAAGGCTATCCGGGTCGCCTTTCTCATTGCGCACCCTTGCGCCCTGAGTAAAGGCCTGCAAGGCCTCCAGCGAACTAGTGGTGGCTTCCTCGAGCGGCTTGTCAAACTTTCCGACGGACGCCAGGGACTCGCCCAGTTTTTGTCGCAGCTCATTGCCCGCCTCGCCAAGCGAGTGCAGCACGTGCTCGCGGCTGTCGGCTTCCGATTGGGCACTGGCCAGGGTGTCGCCGCTTTGGCAGTTCACCGCCTGCAAAGCCAGTGCGTAGTGACTGCCCAGCGATGCGATCGACCCCGTCAGAAAAGCTTTGCTGGCGGTGCGCTGGCAAACTTCCCGCGCCACGTCATGGGTGACGCGTTCGTTCGCGGGGCGGCCCATCATCCTGAGAGTTTCGCCGAGCTTGCGTTCCGGCAGAACGTTGAGGAAAGGCGATTGTTCCAACTGAATGGCCAGCGCCTGCTTGAGCGTGTCGTCGAAGACCGCTTCACCGGTGGTGTTGACGAAGTCAGCGAGCACGATAGTGTCTTTTTCGGTGAGCTTCTGTCTCTGGCGGGATCGCCAATAGAGTCCGCCAGCGGCTAACGCCGCTACCAGTATGGCCGCTGCAACACCCCAGCCGAGCTTGGCTCGGCCGGATAGCCTAGACCTGTCCTGAGCGGAGTCGAAGGAGCGGCTGTCCCCACGTAGGTCTTGCTGGTGTGGCGCGGACCTGTCCTGAGCGGCAGTCGAAGGGTCCCCCGCCCGCGAGGTTTGATGGGAAACCACATTCTGGGCGGGCAAGCTTGAACTGGCGGCCCCTGCGGAGCTTTGCTCCGCCAGGCGGACAGGGGCGTCCGCCTCTACGTGGCTGGTGGAGATCCCTGAGCCTGAATCGCGCTTCAGCCGCTGCAAGTCCGTCCGAATATCGGCCGCATGCTGGTAGCGCAAATTCCTGTCTTTCTCGAGGGCCTTGTTGATGATCTCTTCCAGCTTGAGCGGGACGTCGCTATTCAGACGAACCGGCGCGACCGGAACTTTGTGCAGGATGGAATCAAAGATCGCCGCCGAGGTATCGCCCTTGAATGGCACGGTGCCGGTGGCCATCTCGTAAAGCACCGCGCCGAACGAGAACAAGTCGGTGCGCGGATCGAGCGTCTTGCCCAAAGCTTGCTCGGGTGACATGTAAGCCACCGTGCCCAACGCCGTCCCCGGGCTGGTGAGATGCTGCTCCGCCACCGTAGCAGCACTCTGAGCGACGGCGACCTGACCCGCGGAGCTTCCTCCGGTTGTCACCTTGGCCAGTCCGAAGTCGAGAATCTTTGCCAGGCCACGCTCGGTGACAAAAATATTGGCCGGCTTGATGTCGCGGTGAACGATGCCCTTGCCGTGGGCCACGTCCAGCGCATCGGCTACTTCAATGCCGATTTCGACCAGCCGGTCCATCTCCAGGGGCCGCCCCGCGATCAAATGCTTCAAGGTCTGGCCTTCCATGTACTCCATCACGATGAAAGGGCGCCCGTTCTGCTCGTCGATTTCGTGAATCGTGCAGATGTTGGGATGATTCAGCGCTGACGCCGCTTTGGCCTCAAGCTGAAAGCGGCTGAGGGCTTGTGGATTCCTCGCGACGTCATCCGGCAGGAATTTCAGGGCAACAAAACGGCCGAGCTTGAGGTCCTCGGCTTTGTACACCACCCCCATACCACCACCGCCGAGTTTGTCGACAATGCGGTAGTGCGAGATGGATTGTCCGATCATGAAGGAGCTGTGAGCTCAGGGCGTATGTTAGGGGTGCTGTCGGGGGAAGTCAACGCGCCGGCGGGTGTACGGGAAGGTGTGGAGCGGACACTCTTGTCCGCTGCCTTTACAGTTGATTTGGCTTGGGCGGCGGAAGCTACCGAGAGTCATAGATCGCTCAAAGGCAAAATCAAAAGCGGCGGACAGGAGTGTCCGCTTCACGTACATTGGGGCCGCGAACTGCGATATCGTTAGCTGGTGAGAGTCGACTTTATTTTCCCTGGTGCTCGTTGCCCTTGGGCTGGCCTCGCTGCCGGCCCTGGCTGCAAATCCTGGCTCTGACGTTCACGCCATCGCGCAGGCCGTGGACAATCACTACAACCACCTGCGGACCCTGCAGACGGAATTTACCGAGAGCTATCGCGGGGCCGGAATCGAGCGGACGGAATCGGGATCGCTTTGGCTGAAAAAACCCGGCAAGATGCGTTGGGAGTACCGTTCTCCTAAAGAGAAGCTGTTTCTGAGCGACGGCAAGGATGCCTGGTTTTACCTCCCGGAAGATCGGCAGGTGCGACGGACTTCGGTGAAGAAGCTGGATGATTTGCGGTCGCCTCTGGGCTTTCTGCTGGGAAAGACGAGGCTGGAGAAAGGAGTTGGATGGGCTTGTCCGTGGCCCCGGACGTGGCTCCGCTGACACCGGGGAATACGGTGCTCGCGGGGCGTGCCCAAGGCTATGGCGGATCGCATTCGCGAAGTTATTCTGGAAATCACGCCGGACCACCGCATTGCCCGCATCCAATTTGAAGAGGCGGATGAGTCGGTAACGGAGTACCGCTTCAGCCAGCAGCAGGAGAATGGCGCAATTGCAGACGAGCGCTTCAGGTTCACGGCGCCTCCGGGGGTTGAAGTGATCGAGGGTCAATTTGGACCGTAGACTCTGGGAGATGGACCTAAGGTTAATTATTTCAATGATTTAATGGCTGCTCCCTAAGTCAGGCCTTGGCGGTTACTACCGGTACATGCTGGGACCACTCATTAGGGCATATTCACGCCGGGTCAGCACTTCTGAATGCTAGACTTAGGGGGAAGAAGGGTAACTAGACCCAGGGTTATCAGAATCAGGACATGGCCCAATTTCTGGTAAAGATCGCGGACGACCGCGGGCGCCTGGCGCAGCAGGTGGAAAATGGTTACTCGGAATCCGAGGTGCGTGAGCGCTTCGTGCAGCAAGGTTACCTGGTCTACTGGGTAAAGCCACGGGGTCTTTTTTCCGGAGGCAAGTTCCAGCTCGGCGGACGGAAGGTAAAGCAGGGCCCGTTCGTGATTTTCAACCAGCAGTTCCTGACCCTGATCAAGGCGGGATTGCCCATCCTGAACGCGCTGGATCTTTTGATCAAGCGGCAGAAGGACGCGAATATGAAGTCCTTGCTGCAGAATGTTCGCGAACGAGTGAAAAGCGGTGAACTTCTTTCCGATTCGTTTGCAGCGCAGGGAGTATTCCCCCGCATCTACACCACCACGCTGATGGCGGGGGAAAAGAGCGGCAACATCGAAGAAGTGCTGGGCCGCTACATCGCTTTCCAGCGACTGGCTCTGACGTTCAAGAAGAAGCTGGCGGTATCCCTGGTGTACCCGGCGCTGCTGGTGACGATGGTGCTGGTCATGATCGTGTTTCTGGTGACCTACGTAGTGCCCGAGTTTGCCAAGCTCTTTGAGAATCTTAATGCCAAACTGCCTGCCATCACTGTACTGATGTTAGCGGTGGGTACGCGGGCGCAGAAGCTGGCTCCGTTTCTGGCGATCGGAGCGGTCTTGATTGTGGCGTTCTTCTGGCGCTGGAAGAACACGGATCGCGGCGCGGAGCAGATCGATTCGGTGATTTTGAGGATGCCACTGCTGGGCGAGATCTGGTTGAAGTATCAGGTGGCAAATTTTTCGCGCATGCTTTCGACCCTGCTGGCTGGCGGTCTGCCGCTGGTGCCTTCGCTCGAAACCGCGGGCGCTTCGATGAGCAGCCGGCGGATTCTCAATGGCATTGTCGACACGGCGGCGCGGGTGCGCGAGGGCCAGACGCTCTCGGGAAGCCTTGAACAGCAGAAGATGTTTCCCGATCTTTCGGTGGAGATGATTGAAGTCGGCGAGTCCACCGGGGCATTGCCGGCGATGTTGAATTCGGTGGCGGAATTTTACGAAGAGGACGTACAGACGGCTCTGGGAGCGACCATGGCGCTGATCGAGCCGGTGATTCTGATTATCATGGCGGTGTTTGTTGGTGGAGTATTGATTTCGCTGTATCTGCCGATCTTCTCGTTAGGTTCGAATATTCACTAGGGTCGAGTATTCCCTGGGCTCGAACTTTCACTGACGTGGATGGCGCGGCAGGAAGAATTGGAATTGTGAGCATGGCGGAAAAAACAGTAATAGCGCACGGTGGGGTAGCACACGGTGGAGTAGCGCACGGTGGCAATGGCGGAGCCAGATTGGCTCCCGCGCCTCATGTCGACGACGTGGCAAGAGCCCAGGACATCGCCCGGCGCTACCGTTGCGAGTTTGTGGATCTGCACAACTTCCAGCTCCACCATGATTTGTTCAAGAAGATCCCGGTCGACCTGATGTTCCGCTATAACTTCGTTCCCCTGGAAGAAACTGAGGACGGACGATTAGCCATCGCCATCGCTGATCCCAGCCAGCTGATGATGATCGACGAGATCAGCCTGCTGCTCAGCAAGCGCATCCTCACCAAGGTTTCGACGCTGGCGCAGATCAGCGAAATCCTCAAGAAGACGGAGCAGTCGAAGCGCGTGCTGGAAGAAGCCAGCGAGGGCTTCACTCTGGCGGTGGTATCGGAAGACGAGGCGGGTGGCGAAGACAGCATCTCCATCGACCGGCTGACCGCGCAAGGCGACATCAGTCCCATTATCCGCCTGGTGGATACCACGATCTTTACCGCCCTGCAGCGGCGCGCCAGTGACATTCACATCGAGACCCGCGACGACTCGGTGTGCATCAAGTTCCGCATTGACGGCGTGCTGACCCAGGCCATGCCGCCCATCGGCAAGGAACACCACTCGACCATCATTTCGCGAATCAAGGTGATGAGCGAACTGGACATTTCCGAGCGCCGTGTGCCCACAGGACGGCCGCTTCCGGGTGAAGTATGGCACGCCGGAACGCCCTATCGACTTCCGCGTCTCCATCATGCCGTCGATTCACGGCGAGGACGCGGTGCTGCGCGTACTCGACAAAGAGTCGATGAGCGAGAAGTTCCACAAGCTGGTTCTCGACGTGGTGGGCTTCGACGAAGACGATCTGAGAAAGTTTCGCCGCTATATCGCTGAGCCCTACGGGATGGTGCTGGTCACGGGCCCGACGGGCAGCGGCAAGACTACCACGCTATACGCGGCGGTGAGCGAGATCCGGACCGAGGAAGACAAGATCATCACCATTGAAGACCCGGTCGAATATCAGATTCGCGGTATTACCCAGATTCCGGTCAACGAAAAGAAGGGGCTGACCTTCGCCCGCGGTCTGCGCTCGATTCTGCGCCACGACCCCGACAAGATCATGGTGGGCGAAATCCGCGACACCGAGACGGCTCAGATTGCCATCCAGTCCGCGCTTACCGGCCACCTGGTGTTTACCACCGTACACGCGAACAACGTTGTGGACGTGATTGGCCGCTTCCTGAACATGGGCGTTGAGCCTTACAACTTCGTTTCAGCGTTGAATTGCATTCTGGCGCAACGCCTGGTCAGGCTGATCTGTGAGTCCTGCAGGACGGTAACGCATTACCCTGCTGAAGTGCTGGAGGCCAGTGGTCTGGATCCGGAGCAGTGGTCGAAGGTGGCGTTCTACGAAGGTCAGGGGTGTATCGAGTGTGCCGGCACCGGGTTCCGTGGCCGGACGGCGATCCACGAACTGCTCGACCTTAGCGACCGCATTCGCGAGATGATTCTGGCCAAGAAGCCGACTTCTGAAATCCGCCGCGCGGCCCGCGAGGAGGGCATGCGCTTCCTGCGGGAGTCGGCTCTCGATAAGGTACGGCTGGGAATGACCACGCTAAAGGAAATTAACAAGGTCACGTTCATCGAGAACATGCGGTAGAGTCAGTCGTCAGTCATCAGTCGTCAGTCTTCAGCAAAATCGGCCGGCGCGCTGACGACTGAAGACCGACGACTGATGACTGATTGCCGTGCCCTTCCGGCTATTGCAATTAGTCCCTCGACCGCGTTCTACTTATAGGATAGTCACTAGTTATGAGTCGTGCTCTCTAATTCCGGATCCGGGCCGAAACTGGCTTGCGAGATTTCGGCTGACCGCGTGCTGGCCGGCAGGGTTGCGGAAAACGGTGGGCGTACGCTGGAGGCGTGTGCTTCGAATGAACTCTCACCGGGCAGCGTGGTCCCCGATCTGATCGAGACCAACTTGCGCCAACCGGACGGGGTGTACGAGACACTGCGGGACACGCTGACCAGCATGGGAGGGCGTTCTCGGGATGTGATTGCAGTGCTGCCCGACGCCGCGGTCCGCGTCGTGTTGCTCGACTTCGAGACTTTGCCCCCGAAGCGGGAAGAAGCAGAGAGCGTGGTTCGCTTCCGGTTGAAGAAGTCACTGCCTTTCGACGTGGACAAGGCGAAGGTTTCTTATCATGTGCAGCCGTCCAACGGCGGCGTGCGGGTGATCGCCGCGGTGGCGCTGCTCAACGTGATTGAAGATTACGAAGCCGCGTTTCGCCAGGCCGGGTACGAACCGGGAGTGGTGATGCCCTCCATGCTGGCGGCGCTCGGGAGCAGCCAACGCGCCGCAACCTTCGCTGGTGATCAAGGTAGATGCACGAACCACCAGCATCGCCATCCTGGATGGCCAGCAGCTTCTGTTGTTTCGAACTTTGGAGAATACGCGAGGCGTGACCATCACCGGCGAGCAGCTGGCGGAAGAGGTCTACCCGTCAGTGGTGTTCTTTCAAGACACCTACCACCTGAATATTGGCCAGATTTTTGTGGCTGGCTTACCGGAATCGGGCGGCGCCGCACCTGCCCTGCGTGCGCAGACCGGCGCCCAGGTCAGCGATCTGGTGTCCGCGTCGCAACTGGGTGGGGCCGTAGGGACGATTCCCAAGTGGAGAATGGCCGGGGTGGTGGGAGCCCTGCTTTCCTGACTATGCGGGTAGACATCAATCTCGCGACGCGTCCCGTATGAAGACTCCGGCTCGCTGTTGATGCGCTGGGGCGGAGCACTGGCTGTGCTGAGCTTGTTCACCGTGGTTCTTCTCTACATGGTACTGGCGGGCTGGGCGGCAGCAAGGAAGGATCGCAGCTTGATCGCGCAACGCGAGGAGCAGATTGCCGCCCGCGACCAGGAACGGACCAAAGCGGAAGACGATTCTCAACATGCCGGAAAACCGCAGCACGCGCGACCGTTCGCAGGTTCTCAACGATCTGTTTCGGCGCAAGGCATTCTCCTGGACCAGGGTGTTCGAGGACCTGGAGCGGGTGATGCCAGCCCAGTTGCACCTGGTCTCGATTCAGCCGGCGACGGCCGAGAATCAATTGGAGTTCAAGCTGGTGGTTGCAGGAGAGTCGCGGGAACGCGCGCTCGAACTGGTGCGCAAAATGGAGAGTTCGCAAAGCTTCCAGCAGACTCGAATCGAGCAGGAGCAGAGCGAGCCAGGGACAGACGCCGGGTGACAAGGTGCAATTCGACATCAACGCCGTATACGTCCCTGAGCTTGCAGGCGCGGGACAAAGGAGCGTTCCGTGATGCCGGATAGCCGTGATGCCCGCAAGAAAGTGAAGATTGCGATCGCAGCCCTGTTGGCGGTGGACGTCGTCGCAGCCTTGGTGTTCTTTTCTCCGCTGGTGGGATCGGAACGATCGCGCCGCGAACAACTCGATCAGTTGTGGAGAGAGCTGCAGCAGAAAACGCGCGCGGCTGAGCCCCTGCGCGACTTCGACAAGAAGATTGTAACGGCGCGCCAGCAGATCGACGACTTCTACAAGAACCGGCTGCCGGCGCAGGATTCGGCGATTTACGAAGAAGTGGGCAAATTGGCGGGACAGAACGGCGTCCGTATCGGACAGATTCGCTCCAAGGCGAAGGATACCGAATCAGTGGGTTTGCGGCCGGTGGAGATCGAGGCGGATTTCTCCGGCGGTTACCTGCAACTGGTGCGCTTTATCAACGCGCTGGAGCGCGATCCGCTGTTTTTCATTGTCGATAGCGTGCAACTCGGCGGCGAACAGGGTGGCATGGTCAAACTGCAATTGAAGCTGGAAACTTATCAGAAGGCGAGTATCTGAATGGAGTTGGGAGCGGAGAGCCGGAAGAAAACGATTGTCGCCATCAGCCTGATGGTTTTGGCGCTGATCTTTGTCGCGGTGCGCTTTTTGCCCGACTCCCCGGCATCGGCGAAGTCTCCCACTCCGGTAGTAACGCCTCAGCCTACGGCGCGGCGGAACGTAGTGCGGAGAAGCGGAACCGGCAAAAAGGCAACGGCCGTGAGCACCGAAGCTTCGCTGGACCCGACTCTGCGTTATGACTGGCTGAAGGCCAGCGAGGATACCAAGTATCAGGGCGCGGGCCGAAATATTTTCCGGGCTGAGGAGCCGGTAATTCCGAAACCCATTGCAAAGGTTCAGGTGCCGGTCCCTGTAGTTCCGCAAGGTCCCCCGCCGCCTCCACCCATCAATCTCAAGTTTTTCGGATTTGCCAACAAGCCGGGCGAAGCCAAGAAGATCTTTCTTTCCCAGGGCGAAGATGTCTTCATTGCCGGGGAAGGTGATATTGTCGATCGCCGCTACAAGATTCTGCACATCACTCCGGTCTCGGTGGAAGTGGAAGATGTGCTCAACAATAACCGGCAGAGCATTCCGTTGACACAGGGATAGCCAGGAAACCAGTTGTCAGTTGCCCGTTCTCAGTTCTCAGTGAGTAGTTGTCGGACTGGCTGGCTTCGTCCTCATCTTATGCTTCGCTTTCCAAACTCCCGGCCAGCTCGTCCGCAACGATCTGAGCAGGGATACATTCTCCTCATGCTTATGTTGTTTGTGGCGCTGCTCGCGATTGCGGCGGGCGCGGTTGCTCCCGCCATCACATTTCAGGTGCGGCGGGATCGCGAAGAAGAGCTGATTCATCGGGGAGTACAGTACTCGCGGGCTATCCGGCGGTATGTGAAGAAGACGGGACGTTATCCGGTGCGTCTCGAAGAACTCGAAAATACCAACAATATCCGCTTTCTGCGTAAACGCTACAAGGATCCCCTCACCAACAAGGATTTCAAGCTGCTCCACGTGGGCGAGGTGCAGCTCACGGGCCCTGCGGGAATTGCCGGAGCCACGGCCATTGGGGGTGGCACGATACCTGGGGCGGCGGCAGTGGGGGCCATGGCGCAGGGCGCATCGCCGCTGGGAGGAGCTGGCGCAGGCCCGGCACCCGGGGCAGCCGAAATCGCGACCGGCGCAGGGGACAACTCCAGCCAGGATGCGAGTCAACCCAAAGCGGACCCGTCCAATACGGGCCAATCGCAGACCGATCAAGCGGATGGCGGCGGGAATGTCAAATTATCCAGCCAGGTTTTTGGCGGGGGACCGATCGTGGGCGTTGCGAGTACCAGCAAGGCGCAAAGCATTCGCGAATTCAATCACAAGAACCATTACGACAAGTGGCAGTTTATTTATGATCCGACCATGGATCGGGGCGGCTTGATCACCACGCCGGCACAGCCGGCCTTGCAGGTGGCCGCGCCGCTGCAGCAGAATTCATCTTCGCCTGGGCAAAGTCCGGGCGGGATGAATTCCTTCGGGGGACAACAGAGTCCGCCGCCAGCCCAGCCAACACAACAGCCGCAGTAACAAAGAATTCTTCCGGCTGGAAACCTGCGGAACTTCGCTCCGCCTGCCGGCCGAGGGCGGCTGTCCCTACGTGATCCGTGACAGCTCCACTCTCTATTCTCTATCGGTGAGCCCGAGCGTCCATGATCTGGGCCATCTCGATTACGCCGATCCATTGTCCATTGCGAGTTTCGGTGTAGACCAGGGTTCCGCCCAGGATTTGAGCGGCAAGGCCAGGGGGCGTATCGCGATGGTATCCGAAAAACCGGGTCTTCCACTCTTGCCACAACCGCGAGTTTTCCAGTAGTGGATGGGCGGGTTCGTATTTGGTAGAAAACACCAGCGCTACTTCAAAGTCCGGCCGCAAGTCGGCAGCCGCCATGAGTTCTTCCAGGGCGAAGTTTTCAATTCGGATCACCTGCACGGGGCGGGTGACATAACCAAGATAGGGGCGGGTTAATTCGTCACTGGCGGGCCACGCGGTGAGGACGCGAGCCATGGGGTAGCGCGCTTCCAGGAAGTCTTCGGCATGCTGGTGAAGGCGGACGTAGTCCGCATAGGCAAGATTGTCTTCCGGCGCGAATCCATACGGGGGATTGACGAACCATCCAGCCACAAACGTGAGCGCGACGATCGCCACCACACCCCGCCACCAGCGCACTCTGCGCCAGAGCGTGGAAACGCCGACGAGTATTACGAGAGGAACTACGGTCAGCATATAGCGCGCCAACTCCGCACCACCCACGATTGCCATGGCCAGCACGTACGCGACGATCACGGAAAGCATGGCAAGCTGCGTGTTCAGAGCGATTCGCGGACGCTCCCGGTTGTTGCCTTCCCTCAGGCTTTGGAGGGGAGGGAGTTTCATGGCGAACAGGGCCGCCAGCGTCAGGAACAGCAAGTGAAGATAGCCGAAGGTTTGCCAGAGGCGGATGAGGAAAGCCAGGATGATTCGCAGCGGCTGAAGCGTGCCCTCAACGTTGTAGCGAAAAAATTCCGGATTGCCGAAAACAAGACCGGTTCGCGAGAAATGGTATGCGTACCAGGCGGAAAGAGGCAAGAGCGGAAGCAGAAGCGCAACCGGATTGCGGAGATGGCGAAGAAACACTTGGCGCCACTCGTTTCCGTCTCTAAAACGAATACGCCACGACACCAGGTCCCACGCCAACAGTGCCAGGGGGGTGAGGATCGCTGTCTCTTTCGCCAGGGCCGCGAGCGAGAACCAGAGCACCGTTTGCCAAGCCCGGCCCCTCACGTAGGCACAAAGGCCCCAGAACGTCAGTCCGGCTGCGGCCAGGTCGAGATGAGCGAGCGAGCTTTGCGCAAAGAAAACGGGATAGAGGGCGGTGCAAAGCGTAGCGCCAATTGCGACTTCCGTGTTTGCAACCGTTTCGGCCAGCCGAAATAATCCAAGCAAAGAAAACGAAGCCACCAGGAGCATGGCGGTACGCGTCACCACAGGCGCGTAGCCAGCAACTTTCCACCACAGCGCGAGATAAGCCATCACCAGCGGTGGATGCGCATTGGAGGGAGTAGAGTGCGGAATCAGGCTTCCGCTCAGCAGCAGATCGCGCGCTGCCGGCACGTAGTAGCCGGCTTCGTCCCAAAAATAGGGCAGGCGCATCAGGGGAGCGTGTAGCGCCAGCAGCGCCACAAAAGTGAGAGCAAATATCAGCGCGGGATGGGTGCCGCGCGAAGGGTGGCGAGCGGTTCTCAATGCGGTCGAGGATACTGAGCGGCCGGTCAGTGAACCGGGCCGGGAGCCATCATACGCGGATCCAGTTTGATTTCACCAAAAGTGCTTTCATATCCGGCGACGTTCTGCTGCAGGATCGCTGACAAGGCCTTGGCTTGCTGCGGGCTCAAATAAATGCCCTGGAAATTACTGACTTCCACCTGGGTTTCGCTTTGCTGCTGGAGCGTACCGAATACCAGGAAGAAATCCCAGACGTTGACTCGCACCTGCACGCTGTTGGCGTAGTGCTCACGATATTCGTTGGTATTGATCAGCTTGATGTTGGGCTGCGTTGGATTCGACATAGGAAGGTAAGTTTAGCGGGAGCGCAGCGAGAAAAGAAAGTGGGAAGTTTCGCGTGGACGTGCATTCGAATCGGCACACACAAGGGCATCCGGGTCTACTTGGTTCCTTACAGTGCGGCTCTTAGTGTGGGCGCACTCGCAGGAAGACGATCCCGCCGACGGGATGCCTGCCGTAGATTGGTTTCAAGGCATCGGGCACGCCGTACCAGGTAAACTGGCCTCCGAGCGCCGTCGAGAGATGTGGAATGCGGCCTATTCCACGCTCATAGCCCGCGGTGTAGGCCTGGACCCGGGTGAAATAGCGTTCGCTGAAGCCGGGAGGCTCCGGACTTTCGCCAAGCAGCAACTCGTTGGTGCGATCCACATTTTCGATTCGAGTCCACACGTAGTTGCGTTCGAAGAATCGCAGCGTCGATTCGAGCAGATAGCCGTTGCCCACGTTGCCGCCGGAAACGTCCTGATTTCGTCCCCAGAGCAGCAGCGAGGCCCAGTTGCCCTTCTGCAATGGCCGGTTGTATTGAACTGACGCTGTCCTGCGACGGACGTCTTCAGCGGGAGCCAGCGACTCCGGGCTGTGCAGCTGGGCAATCGAATACTGCGCGCTCCAGTTCTGGCCGGGATTGACGGTGACGCGGGCAGACCAGGAATCAATTTTCCCGGAGTTGATGTTCCAGCGGAATTCGTCGGGCTCGCGCCCGTGAAAGCCAGAGGCTTCCACCCTCACTGTGCGGTGCGTGATGCCAAGCGTAACGACGTCCGCCGCGATGTGAGTAGAGTCCTGGAGGTGATGTCCGAGCGGCGCGATGGGATTTTCTGATGCCGAGGCGCGGTGAGGATAGGCGGCAGGGCCCATTGCCGGATCGCCCGTGGGAGCGGCGTAGAAAGACAACAGAGTGTGATCCGTCAGCTTGTAATCGTACAAAGCGGCAAGCTCCATGAAGAAATCGTGCGGATGCTGGCCATCAATGATGGGACGGCCAAAGGCAGTTTCGCCCTGCTGGAAGAGTTCCGGGTAGCGCTGGTTCGAAATCGTGGCCGGCTCGAAACTGAGCATGGTCCTGAGAGTCAGAGTACCGTTGCCGAATTTTCGTTGTGCCATCGGCATCCACCAGTTGGTGGAGAAAAATTTATCGAAGCCTCGGGGCCCGCTTTGCTGAACATCGATCAGGAAGGCTTCGCCATGGAACATCAAGGTCCAATTGCCTTTGGTGGTCATGAGCATGGACGCCGGAGTGGAATTGGGCTCGGCATCGGTCCCTGACGTGGAGTGCTGCAGCAGTGACTCAATGAACGTGCGAGACTGCATGCTCGAATGGTTCTGATCCATTCCGGCCATCCCCGGCATGGATTGAGAGTCAGCGGGCATATTCATTTTCATCCCGTGATCGGCGTCCTGAGCTGAGGCCCCCGTAGTCGAAATCGTGACTACGAGCACAGCGACAATCAGATGGACAGCCGTTTTCCGCACCAGTATTCTCCTTACGATTCAACCAGACAGGCTGTTCAAAAGCGCAGTTTGCCGTAGAGACGTAGCTTTGCTACGTCTCCCGCCAGGAGCCAGAAGTAGCAAGTTACATCTCTACCGACGGGCTCTGAGGAAGACCATCGTATGGAGTCTAGAGGCGCAGAGGAGTGATATCGGGTGGGTCAGCGGACAAGGTTACTAGGTGCCGAAGACTTTGATGACGGATGTTTGGAATTAGGACCTCGTTTAGCTCGACCTGCGAAGTCAGTTCAGCAGGGTCCAGTTGTGAAGCTAACGAAATTTGCAGGATTGCGGAATCGTGTCCGCTCTGGCAGCAGCGATAGCTGACTGGCTGAGGAGCTGGAGCAGTGCCATGGTGATGGCAACCTGCCGGACGTTGACGCACGGAAGGCATCGGCGACGCACCCTTGACGAGGAGCGGGACAGCGGCTATCACGGTCACCAGCAAGATCGTCAACCAGTTCGAGGTACGTTTTGACATCCTAAACATTCGATGAGCCCTGCAGGTTCAATGATACATGCGAATCGATGCATCAGCTAAAATATGCTCAGGCCGGGATGGCGGAATTGGCAGACGCGTTGGACTTAGGATCCAATGCCCAAAAGGCGTGCAGGTTCAAGTCCTGTTCCCGGCACCACTTCTCAACTGTTCACGGCACCCCTATTTCTAGACGCAAAAGGGGACCGATGTGCCGGTCCCCTCTGTAAGAGTAGTTGGGGGTGCGTAGAATCTTGCACCCTCTCCTGTCTCACATGCTTATTTGACATGCTTACTTGACATGAATCGTTTTGCCGTCCGCGTCCAGCGTACCGTTGATGCGAACCTTCTGGCCTTCGTACTTTTTTACCAGGTCCTGGCGATCGACGTCGTATGAGGTACCGCTGGCGTCCTGTAGTACGTATTTGTCGCCGGTCTTCTTGATTGTACCCGCGAAGATCTGACCTTGGGCCTGCTGCGCATCCGCCTGGGAATCGGGTGCTTGCTGTCCCGACTGATTCGGCGTCTGCGCTGGTGGTTGCTGCTGCGCGGGCGGTTGCGATTGCGCTACGCTGAACTTAGTACCTGACAGAGCGATGCTAAACAGCAGAGCCAGCATGACAGGCAACCATCGAGAGCGAATGCGTTTGTTCATGAAATCCTCCGGAAAGAGTATGGGGTTCTGGAGGGTTCGAGCAAGCAATTTGCCAAAGCTTCGTTCCCGAGACGTTCATGGTCTAGAAAATACGCAAACATTCCAGCTGAACGCCTTAGCACCATCGGATTCAGTCGCACCATCGCCGCGAAGATACAAACTGCGAGATACTCCTCGGGAAACTACAGAGGATGCTGTAGCACTCGGACGGCTTAACTTGCGCTTTTTGTGGAAGCAGGCGAGGAAAATTTTCTCAGTAACAGGCACCGACTCAGAATATGGATCCCCTCAAGAATGAACTGTCGGAAAAAAGAAACCCGCCGACACGGGCGGCGGGTTTGGAGGGGTGTTAGTGATGGGTGCAGTGAAACATGCGTTATGAAGGAACTTATACTCTGCTGCTCACAGCGACAATACAGTACCTGCTGTATTCCTTCTTAGGAGAGGAAGGTGGATCATTTTAGTGAGAACATTCTATGCTGGCACAAGTTTTCATCAGCCTGAGCGAAGGCGGTTTTGTTGATGTTTCCGTAGCGAGACAAGGCCTAAGTTCTAGCGCTGGACACAAATACGATACGGTCGAAAAAGCGAAAGCCGTGCTACTGGCATTCGGATTTGATCCGGCGTTGGTCGATCGCCGACTAAGGTCTCTTTCGGAAACACCGCCAAGCGTGCTGCTCAAGTTTCCTGCAGCCGAAATAGCCGATAATGTCTTAGCATCGCTCGGGTTCATGGCAGCCGCATTCACGGCCGCCTAGCGGGTTCACCGTTCTACACCCGTGGATCGCTTACGGCTTCCACAGGAAACCGTGCACGCAACAGTTAAGTCGCTTCAACAGCAGCCAAATTTGTGTTTTCCTGTCTTGTTTGGGTCCTAACCTGGCAGCGAAGAAGACGGAAGGATAGTATTGATGACCTGACCAAAGAGGCAGCCAGCCTTTTTGATTTCCGGGTTCCTCCGGATTGAACAGCGGTGCCCTCTCATGAGGGCGGAGGTGACGTGCGACTGCTTAGTGTTCGATTGATTGTTTCGCTCATCGTGGGCGTAACCCTGGTTTCGCTGCTCTCTACGTACTACGAAGTCCGGAGGGAGAAGCAAGGCCTGCGAAATGATTTGGAGCGCAGAGCGGAAGTCCTTGGGGAAAGCCTTGCAGGGAATGTCGAGCCTCGCCTCGACAAGGGATCACTGAGAGACCTCAAGCGTGTGGTTGAGCGGTTTAGCAATCGGGAACACCTGGTAGGAGTCGCCGTTTTCAATGCGAAGCTGGAAACCATTGCCGCATCCCCTGGACTAACGCAGGGTGCGCAGTCCCAGTCCTTTGCGGTTCCGCAGGCAATTGAACAGAACAAGAAACAGAGCCAGTTTGTCCGCCGCGCTACTGGGTCCGTGCACATTTACGCGCTGCCACTTCACCAGCAGGATCAGGTTGTGGGTGAACTGGTGATCGTGCACGACGCCAGCTACATCAATGCGCAGAGTGTCCAGGTGTGGCGCGAGGATTTTCTCCGAGTGCTGCTGCAGGTAGTTTTGATCGCACTGACTACGCTCCTGATCGTCCGTTGGAGCATTGCGGGACCCATCGCGCGGGCGGCCCAGTGGATGAAGGCTTTACGGACCGGTAGGGCCGGCGCCATTCGTGCCGTGATGCCCGACCTGGATTTGCTACGACCGTTAGCCAGAGAGATGGAGACGCTTGCGGAAAGCCTGACGGTGGCCCGCTCGGCTGCGGAAACAGAGGCGCAATTGCGCGAAGCTGGCGCCTCGCTGTGGACCCCGGAACGACTCTCAGTGCACGTCCGCGCCAAACTTGGTAACAGCCGTTTGTTTGTAGTTTCGAATCGCGAGCCTTATAGCCACATCCGCCGGGGCAACTCGGTGCAAGCGATTGTTCCCGCCAGCGGACTGGTAACCGCATTGCAACCGGTTCTGTGCTCTTGTGACGGCTCGAACCCACGCCCCGTCGGCCAGTTGCGCCGGGTGGACGCCAGGTGCATCTCGTCGGTCGGGCACAGGTGCCACTTGCCCGTCATGTACGTGTTCCAGCCAAGCTCGCCGAGGATCTCCGGCAGCATCCCGTTCTCCGGCGGGATCGTGCCACTCGCGTTGGGGAACCCGATCGCCGCCTCGGTGATGCAGGCCATGCTGTTGCGGGTGTGGTTGCGGCCCGTCAGCAGGCAGGAGCGCGTGGGCGAGCACAGCGCTGTGGTGTGCCACTGCGTGTAACGGATACCGCCGGCCGCGATCCGGTCGATGTGGGGCGTGTCCACCGGCCCGCCATAACAGCCGATCGCCGAAAAGCCGACGTCGTCGAGCACTATGTACACCACGCTCGGCGCGCCATCGGGAGCCCTCGGAGCCTCAAACGGCGTCCAATCAGGAACCGAGTCGCGAATATCGACGTTGATCAGGCCCTTGAACGGGATCGCCATTCGCTGCTCCTAGAGCTCGTGTTTGACCTGCGCGAGACACGCCACTCCGACGATGCTCGTCAGTCTCGCCTCGCCGCGCATCACCCTTTGCGGGTGATGCCCCCCGATGCCCACCGATGCCCACGAGAACCCCAGCAAGGCTGGCCGCTTCGCGCACCCGGTCATTCAATGCACGCCGCGACCGAATTGCCCACACGAATCGCCGAGCAGCCGCCGCTCGCGGTCCGCACGCCCCCTTGCACCCGCGCCCACGCCAGGGGAGCGCCCGTGGCCGCGCGCAGGATGTAGCCACACTGACATCATGACCCACACTGGGAAGAGCGCATCGACCCACGGAACCGTGCCCACGAGGACCAGCAGCACGACGGCGATCACGCAGCCAGAAACGGCGAGCCAGTGAGGCACAGTCCCGCTACGCGATAGGGTCCGAGTGGTGTCGCAGGGTCTCCTCATCCGCTCGGACGCGTAGCATCGACACGGATGCCCGCGTCGCTCGACCGGCCGGCGGGAGGTGTGGCTCCAGCCATCCGCCGGGAGATGCGCGCACCGCGCGCGGCGGCTGTCGCGGGCTCCTGTTCTCGGTTCTCTTGATCTTCACTCTAGTGCTCGTTCATCTGGCGATCGGCGCCACCCCGAGCGACGGCGGGATCTGGCTGACCAACCAGACGCACCGCAAAGGTGGTGCTGGTCGCGCTCGGCCTCATACCGTTCGCGCCGATCGCGTTCCTATGGTTCATCGGCGAGGTACGCCACCATATCGGCGACCTCGAGGACCGCTTCTTCGCCACCGTGTTCCTCGGCAGCGGCCTGCTCTTCCTAGCAGGCGCAGACCCCGGCGCCGCATCCGGTGAAGGCGTCCGCCTAGCGTTCGGTGATCGGGCCGCACCGGAACTTGAGCTCGATCCGGTTGACATCGCCGACGTGATCCTTCGCGACTAGAACCGATCCGAAGCGATGCTGAACGGTGAACGCACCGCGGTCCCTTGCGACGCGCTGAGCGAGCTGACCGGTTGCGCCGGCGACGCGACAAAGGCCGATCTGGTCGTCGACGAGCTCATCGCCTTGTCGATTGCGAACTACCCGGGTCTTCGTCCGCCCGCCGCGATCAGTTGCGCGATCAGTTGCGCGATTGGGGTTCGTGCGTGCGCGACTGGCCGTGGCACTGCTTCCATTTGCGGCCGTTGCCGCATGTGCAGGGGTCGTTGCGGCCGCGTTGCGCATCCATTGCTGCGTAGATCTGCACGATCTCCGACGGCGCTCGATTGTTGTTGAGTAGGTCGCACATGATCCGCATCGGCTGATCGATGTGGTGGAAGAATGCGAGATAGCCGTCGCAGAGATAGTTGAGGCCGGGCTCGGCGTCGGCGGTGTGGATGAAGCGGTCCTTCGGGCAGCCGCCGTGGCAGGCGAAGCGCACGTCGCAGTCCAGGCATTGCTGGGGAAGCGACGCGTTGAACTCGACACCGGCGTCGCGCAGATGACCAAGACCGTGCATCACCTTCTCGAAGCTGCCGCGCCCTCCCTTGGTGACGCGGTAGGCGTCGTGGATCTCGCTCGGACCGTCGATTGAGATCCCGACCAGGTACTCGTTCGCTTTGAAGAACTCGGCCCAGTCGGCGTCGATCAACGTCCCGTTGGTCTGGATCGTGTGGACCGCGCGCTGTCCGGGCTTCAGGTACTTGTCGGCGATCTCGACCGAGCGGCGGAAGAACTCGAGTCCCATCAGCGTCGGCTCGCCGCCCTGCCACGCGATCGTCACTTCGGGCACCCGTGCATGCGACTCGATCAGCTGGCGCAGGTAGGCGTCGAGCTGCTGGTCAGACATCCTGAAGCGACTGTCCGGATAGAGCATCTCCTTCGAGAGGAAGAAGCAGTAGTCGCAGTCGAGGTTGCACTGAGCGCCGGTCGGCTTGGCCAGCAGATGAAACGCCGGCGGCGCGCCGCCAGACGAATCCGGTCTAGCCGCCTCGTCAGCGATTGAGCTCATCGGCGTGCGGTGCCGGCTGTCGGTGCCGGGTGTTCGGCGGCACGCAGTCCTATATTCGGCGCGGTCATGTTCGCGATCAATGGGTCGGCGACCCATAAAACCCGATCGGGCCACCAAAATCATCCTCCGATCGGGATGATCGAGCCGAGCCGAGACGACCCGAGCCGAGGCCGCCGTCGCATCGGCAGGCCGACTGCTGCCGACCAGTGGCGTCGGCTGCGGGTAGCAACGCGCCGGTACGGTAGGCACACATGAGCT
>CAWEJA010000007.1:0-170382 GCA_963809295.1 Terriglobia bacterium
CACCGGTTCGGGACCGGGACTGCGGAGCTTCGCTCCGCCAGGACAGCCGGGGGCGGCTGTCCCCACGTGGCCGGTGACCAGATCTGGCTGATTCCCTGGATGCTAGAATCTTGCAGTGAAGCCTCCTATCAGCCTACTGGCCCTTGATATCGACGGCACCCTGCTGAATCCTGAATTTCAGATCTCGCCGGTGGACATGGCGGCCTTGCGCCGGGCTCATGCCGAGGGAGTAGAGGTAGTCGTAGTTACCGGACGGCGCCACACTTTTGCCCTGCCGATCGTTCAGCAGCTTGGCTTCGACCTATGGGTTATCAGCTCCAACGGCGCGATTACACGGTCACTTGCCGGTGAAACCTTTCACCGGGACCTGCTTCCGGCTGAGACCTGCCGCAAACTGTGCACCAGCATGCGGGAATTTCGCGGAAACACGGTCCTGACCTTCGATACCGACGCCAAAGGTGCGATCGTGCTGGAACACATGGACGAATTGAATGAAAGCATTCAGCGCTGGCTGGAAAAAAACCTGCAGTACATCGATTTCGTGATCCCGATCGAGGACTCGCTGACCGATGATCCTGTCCAGGCCATGTTCTGTGGGCCGATCCCTCGCATGCATCAGGCCCTGGCTATCCTGGAGGGCAGCGGCCTGGAGGTTACGGTCCTGCGCACCGAATATGTGGCCCGCGACCTTTCCATTGTTGATGTGCTCAACCGGGGATGTTCCAAGGGTCATGCCCTGGAGCGATGGGCCAATTTCCGAGGCATTCCTCGCGAACAGGTCATGGCCATTGGTGACAACTACAACGACATAGAAATGCTTGCCTTCGCGGGAGTGCCGTTTATCATGGGAAATGCGTCGGAAGAGCTGCGCCGCAACGGATGGGCGGTAACGTTGTCAAACGACCAGAACGGCGTGGCGGCGGCCATTGAAAAGGTATTAGGTGTGGGATCTTTGTAGCCCTACCGGCACACAACAAGATTAATGCGCAATTTGGACAAACTCGGGTTGGCACTGGGATTGTGGCTCTTTGCGATCCCGACTTTCGCCGCCGATCTTGCCATCCTGCACAACGGCTTTTCAGTTCGACATGAGCGGCGTGAGAACCTGGGAGCGGTAACTCGTCTCTACCTCAGCGCTGGCAATTCCAGCTATGTGGACATTGCGACCAACCAGATCGAACGCTTTGAGAAGGACATGGCGCCGCCGGTTGCGCCCGTTGCCACCGCCTCCTTGGCCGTCGCCCCGCCTCTGAAATCGAAACCGCAGAATCTGAACGAGGTGATCAACACAATCAGCGACCGGCACCACCTCGACCCCGACCTCATCAACAGCGTGATTCACGCGGAGAGCGGATTCAACCCTCGCGCCGTGTCTCCTAAAGGGGCACGCGGTCTGATGCAGCTGATGCCTCAAACCGCCTCGAAGCTGGGGGTCTCCAATCCCTTCGACCCCGGCGCCAATGTGGAAGGAGGCACACGCTACCTGAGTGAACTGCTGCAACGCTATAACTTCGATTTGGTCAAAGCACTGGCCGCTTACAACGCGGGGCCGGGTCGGGTGGAGCAATATCGCGGCGTGCCGCCGTACTACGAGACGCGCGTCTACGTGGCAAAAATCGTTCGCGACTTCAATCGCAAGAAGCTGGCCCAGCGCAAAGCGGCGGCAGCAATGGCAAGCAATCAGAACACAAAGGCCTCGAAGCCACTCACGACGGTGAAGCAAGCTGCGCTTCCCAATGGTGCTTCCCAACAGGCACGTTGAACCATCGGCCGGACGGGAAGGCCCTTACTTCTAACTGTGGAACCGTTCTCTGCGTTGACCCCCGCCTTCCTGTCAGTTACCTTGTGTCAGGTCACTTGGCATGGGTGGCGGGCTCGGCGCCGCACCAGCAGGTCGGGTCGTCCCCTAAAACATGGACAGAAAACGCATTCTGATAACGGGCGGAATCCTGGCAATTTTTAGTCTGCTCGTTTATCTGCAATTCCGCCATTGGCGAAGCTTCGATTGGGCCACTTTCTGGGCTGAGACCGAGCAGGTCAGGCCCTGGCACATCGCTCATGCAGTTGGTCTTATTTACGTCGCCTACGTCTTCCGGGCGATTCGCTGGAAGATTTTTCTACGCCCGATACGTCCGCAGGCATCGTGGTTGCAGATGGTGCCGCCCACTCTAATCGGTTTTACCGGATTGGCCTTGCTGGGGCGTCCGGGAGAATTCATCCGGCCTTATCTCATCGCCAGGCGGCAGAATCTGCCGGTTTCTTCCCAGGTAGCCGTCTGGGCAGTAGAGCGGATCTTCGACATTGGGGCATTCGCGGTCCTCATGGCGGTAGGCATATTTCTGCCGAGCTCGAGACGGACACTCCCGCACCCTGAGTACTTCAGCCGCTTTCGTGATGGCGGCTTTCTCTTTTTTGGGATGGTGACCGCCCTGGCGCTGGGCGCGGTTGTGGTCAGTCGCAAAGGCGAGGCTGTGGCAAGCTGGGTGGAACATCGCTTTTCTCACTGGGGTGCCAGACTGAGCCACCGGATCGCTCAGAAGATCCGCGAATTTGGCCAGGGGCTGAATACGATTCACGGTCCGGTGTCCCTGTTTCTGCTGGTCATCGTCTCCATCGGTATGTGGTGGATCATCGCGGTCGCCTACCACGAAGTCACGATTGCCTATCATCAAACCGCCCACGTATTCGGGGAGGACCCACTCGACATCCGGCTGGTGCAAGTACTTCTGCTCATGGGGTCGAGCATGCTGGGTTCGGTTCTGCAACTGCCCGGAGTGGGTGGAGGGTCGCAACTCGCTACCATTGCCGCACTGGAGCACATCTTCGACGTGCCCAAGGAATTGGCTGCAAGCTGCGGCATCATGCTATGGCTGGTGACGTTTGTGGCGGTCATACCAGCCGGTCTGATGCTGGCTCATCACGAGCGGTTGTCCTTGCGTAAGCTATCCCACGAAAGCCATCAGGAAGGGGCCAGCGAAGCGGTCGCCAGTTCGCCCCCGGCACTGTGACGCAGCAGTGGACGCTCGCCAGGCCAGCGTCATATGACCTGCGTCAAAGGGACGTAGCTCAACTCGGCTGTCCCGGCGTTCTCGATTGCGCCTGTTACAATGCAATCGAAGCATCATCCCATGTGACATGAAGTGCCCCTTCTGTGGCTTTGAAAATGACAAAGTGGTGGACTCGCGGGAGAGTAAGGAAGCCGATTCCATCCGCCGCCGCCGCGAGTGTCTGAAGTGCGGCAAGCGCTTTACCACCTACGAGCGGATCGACGAAATCCCCTATATGGTGGTGAAGAAGGACGGTCGCCGGGAAAAATTCGACCGCCAGAAAGTGCTGAACGGATTGCTGCGGGCTTGCGAAAAGCGCCCCGTTCCTATCAGCCGCCTGGAGCAGATTGTGAACGAGGCGGAAGCCTTCGTAATCGATTCCCCTGAGCGGGAGCGCAAGACCAGCGAAGTGGGGGAGCTCATCATGAACCGGCTTCGCCGTTATGACAAAGTAGCCTATGTTCGCTTCGCTTCGGTTTATCTGGATTTCAAGGACGTGCAGGAATTCATGACCGAGCTGAAGGATTTGTTGAAGACCAAGGAGCCGGCAGAAGTTCGCAAGGGCGCGGTAAAGAGTTAGGTTTATGTGGCGCGGGCGCTCTCGCCCGCGAGCCCTATAAGTCAAAGTCAAGAGCCGCGGGCGAGGGCGCCCGCGCCACACGTTGAATCAGGCATGGCTTATAAGATTACGCTCATCCCCGGCGATGGCATCGGTCCTGAAGTGACCCAGGCCACGGTGCGCATCCTGGAAGCTACCGGCCTCAAGTTCGAATGGGAAGTCTTTCAGGCCGGAGCCGAGGCCTTTGAGAGGTATCACGAGTACATTCCTAAAGAACTTATCGAGTCGATTGAACGCACCCACGTCGGATTGAAGGGACCCGTCACCACGCCCGTGGGCGAAGGCTTTCCCAGCATCAACGTCGCACTGCGCAAGAAGTTCGAGCTTTACGCCAACTTCCGTCCGATTAAGAACCTGCCCCACATTCCGACGCGCTACCCCAATGTCGATCTAATCATCGTCCGGGAAAATACCGAGAGTCTGTATTCCGGAATCGAGCACGAAGTGGTGCCAGGCGTAGTCGAGAGTCTGAAGATCATTACCGAGAAGGCGTCCACACGGATCGCGCGCTTTGCCTTCGAATATGCGCGCAAGAATCATCGCAAGAAGGTCCACGCCATCCACAAAGCCAACATCATGAAGCTGTCGGATGGCCTGTTCCTGCGCTGCTCACGCAACGTTGCCAAGGACTATCCCGAAATCACCTATGGCGAGCACATCGTGGACAATACCTGCATGCAACTGGTGATGAATCCGTATCAGTACGATGTACTGGTCATGGAGAATCTTTACGGTGACATTATTTCCGACCTCTGCGCCGCCTTCGTCGGTGGCCTGGGATTCGTGCCCAGCGCCAACCTGGGTGATCAGTGCGCTATCTTCGAGGCGGTCCACGGGTCCGCTCCGGACATTGCCGGCAAAGACCTGGCTAACCCGACTGCGGTTATCCGCTCGGCGCAACTGATGCTGCGTCACCTCGGCGAACACGCCGCTGCGGACAAGATTCATGATGGGCTGGAAAAGGTCTATCGCACCAAGGAAAAGACGACTCGCGACGTAGGTGGAAAATCGGGAACTTCGGAGTTCGCGGACTCCATCATCCAGTTCATGGAATCAGCCACGAACGTTCCCATCCAGGCTGAATCTTCTCACGCATAAATTTATGAAAACCATGGCCAGATGGTTGCGGAGTTGGCGCAAGACCTCCTGGCTGGTGGTATTGACCATCGCCTTTGCCGCACCCGCATCTTCTCAGAATCTCAAAGTCACTCTTTTGGGAACGGGGGCTCCCCGCCCCGTGATGGAGCGCTTCGGTCCCAGCATCCTGGTGGAAGCGGGAAAAGAGAAGCTGCTGTTCGATTGCGGCCGTGGCGCAACGATGCGCCTCTATCAACTCAAAGCACCATTCGCCGATCTCAGCGCCTTGTTTCTGACTCACCTGCACTCCGATCACATTGTCGGAATTTCTGACCTTTATTTGACCGGCTGGATCCTGGGCAGGAGCACGCCTCTCCGTGTCTGGGGACCGGCGGGCACGACGGACATGATGTCGCACCTGGAACAGGCTTACCAGTTCGATATCCATGTCCGACGCGATGTGGACGAGAGGCTTCCCGCTCAGGGCGTGGTCGTCGTGGCCAAAGACATCGAGCAGGGCGTGGTGTACCAGAATGAAGGCTTGAAGATCACCGCGTTTGCCGTCGACCACGCTCCGATCAAGCCCGCCTTCGGTTACCGCGTCGACTATGGCGGACACTCCGTGGTGCTCTCAGGAGATACCCGCTACAGCGAGAATCTGATCCACTTCGCTCAGGGCGCGGATGTGCTGATTCACGAGGTGATCGATCCCGAAGCTCTTCGGGCCGGCAACTTTATCTTCGACCCGGGGCGAGTGCAGAAAGTAGTTGCGCACCACACCACCGCCGAACAGGCAGGAACGATATTCAGCCAAGTGAAGCCCAGGCTGGCAGTCTATTCGCACATTGTGCCTCCTAATGCTCAAAACCTGGTGGCGCAGACACGAAAAACTTATTCCGGGCCGCTGGAAGTGGGCGAAGACCTGATGATCATCGATATTGGGGACAAAGTTGAGGTCCACCGCGCTTCAAAATAACTCTACGCCGCAAACTCCACGTTGACGCGGCGTACAGATTTTGAGTAACATCCTCCTTCTTCAAGGACACTCGGGGGATGGCTAACCCAACACGGCGAGTAGGTGTAGTCCTGTTCCAGCTTGGCGGCCCCGACACGCCAGGAGCGATCGAGCCTTTCCTTTTTAATCTTTTCTGCGACCCCGATATCATTGACTTTCCCTTCGCCCGTATCGGACGAAAGCCGCTGGCCAAGCTGATTTCCACCACCCGAGCCAAGAAAGTACAGCACCACTATCAGGCAATCGGCGGAGCTTCGCCGATTCGGTGCTTTACCGAGAAACAGGCCAGCGCTCTGCAAGAGAAGTTATCCGCTGATGGTTTGGACGCGACCTGTCTTGTGGCCATGCGCTACTGGCATCCCTTCACCGCTGAAGCGATCGAGCAGTTTCGCGCCGCAGACTGCGACGAGGTCGTGTTACTTCCTCTTTATCCTCAATACTCCCGTACCACGACAGGCAGCAGTCTCAACGAATGGCGACGGTTGTTTCAGGACGATATCCCGGTTCACTGCATCGAGACGTTCTACCGCCACCCTCTTTATCTGGACGCGCTGGTAGAGAAAGTGGATGAAGCGCTGGCACGCTTCCCCGAGGCGGGACGCGCGGAGATCGTCTTCAGCGCACACAGCGTGCCCATGGCGGTGATCGCCAAGGGCGACCCGTACCAGCGCCATATTGAAGAGACCGTCGCGTTGCTGATGGAACGCGGGGGCTGGCCCAACCGCCACCGCCTCTGTTACCAGAGCAAGGTCGGCGCGAGCAAGTGGTTGCAACCTTCACTGCGCCGGACGATTCGAGATTTGGCGGCAGAGCAGGTGAGTGAAGTTTGTGTCGTCCCCATCGCTTTCGTTTCCGATCACGTGGAGACGCTGGGCGAGATTGATCACGAGGCGCGGGAAGAAGCCGCGGAGTTGGGGATCAAACAGTTTGAGATGACGGCGGGCCTGAATGATTCGCCGACATTCATCACGGCCCTGGCCGATCTGGTGGAGAACGCGTTAGGCATGGGCCAGGGTGTCGCAGATCGCCTGGTCGCAGCGGACTAGCAAGGCCACGTAGGGGCGGGTGCCCACACCCGCCCTGCGGAGCGAAGCTCCGCAGGTTAGAAGGGCTAACGCTCGAAGAGATAAACGTCCGGCGAGCCAAGCTCGCCCGCCCGGACGGGGGCGCCCGGGCCTACGTGGATAGTGGTGGCATCGCAGTAGTCAGATTCCTGGTGACTGAGCTCTCAGAGGAGTGAAGGAACCGATGGCAGACGAGTCGAAGACGGGAATTCTCGGGCGCCTACCGCCCTTGCCTCGACCGGCACTCAACAACTCCGTTATCGGCATGGAGCAGGCCTACCGCCAGCGCAAGGGGTTGCCGCTGCTCACTGACGCTGACATTGAGGCACTCAAAGCCGGTCAGCCCATGCCGTGGGAAGTGGGCGGTGCTGGTGCATCCGCCGCCCCGGCTAGCGTTACGCCATCCGTACCTGCAGCAACGCCTTCGGCCGCACCTCCGCCGGCTGAGGCGCCTACTTCCGCCCCGGCTGCCTCCGCAGGAACCATCAGCGAGGAAGTTGCCAAGTGGGTTGCGGAGGGCAGGAAGTGGAGCAAATCCACCATCGCCGCCGAGCAGGCGCGCCGCGGCCGCAAGGGTTTACCTGTCCTGAACAACGCGGAAATGTCAGCTCTCTTGGGCGAGCCGGTAGAGGCGAGCGCACCTCCGGCTGCCGCCGCGCCTACGGCGCCTGCTGCACCAACTCCCGCCGCACCAGGCGCTGCTGGTCCAGCACCTAGCGGCCCCATCAGCGCAGAGGTTGCCAAGTGGGTAGCGGAAGGAAAGAAGTGGAGCAAATCTACCATCGCCGCCGAACAGGCGCGTCGCGGCCGCAAGGGCCTACCTGTTTTGACTGCTTCGGAAGTCGCCGCTCTCCTCGGTGAACCTGCAGCGGCAGAAGCGCCAGCAGCCGCAGCCGTTGCAGCACCAGTTGCCAAGGCGGCGACGCCGGTTCCTCGCCCGACTGCCGGCCCGCCATCGGCTGCCATGTCAGTCTCACAGAGCGGCGAGTCGACAACTTATGTTGGAACTCCGGCTGTGGGCACTTCCAGGGCGGCTGCGTCAGCTGGCGTGGCGTCTGTCGGACCCGAAGACAACGACATCAATCAGGGGCGCCGGCGATTCGCATGGGCTGCGTTCGCCGCATTCATGACCGCGTGGTTCATCGCCTTCTTCCGTTTTTTCCTGCCTCGCACGCTGTTTGAGCCTGCTACTTCATTCAAGATCGGCTACCCGGCGGACTTCGGTTTGGGCGTCGACACCAAGTTTCAGCAGAAATATCGCATCTGGGTTGACCGCACGCCAGACCGCATCTTCGTCATTTATGCGCGTTGCACGCATCTCGGCTGCACGCCCGACTGGAAGCCAGCCGAGAACAAGTTCAAATGTCCCTGCCACGGCAGCGGATACGACAGTGAAGGAGTGAACTTCGAAGGGCCGGCGCCGCGTCCGATGGACCGGGCTAGGATAACGAAAGCACCCGACGGCCAGATCCTGGTGGATATCTCCAAGCTCTACCAGTGGCCGAAGGGACAGCCCAGCCAGTTCAATGACGACGGCGCGTTTTTGGCAACTTAGAAAACTGCGGAGCTTCGCTCCGCTTGGCCGGGTCAAAGACCCGGCCCCACACAGGATTGGAAGAGGTTTAAATGCCTGAAGAGAATGGAAACGGGACGAACGGCAAGCAGGTTGGCCTGCTGGAAAAGGTCAAGGCTGGCATTAAAGAAGACGTCCAGTCGATCAAGACCGACCTGCCCACAAAAGCTAAGGACCAGATCGAGGGCCTGAAAGATCCGACCAAGACCCAGGTTTACACTTCGATCTTCCGCCACAAGCACGATGACACTCCGCGCAATCGGGCGCTGGGCGTGCTGTCGAACGTGTTCCTCCACCTGCACCCGGCCAAGATCAATCGCGACGCGGTGCGCTACAGCTACACCTGGGGCATGGGCGGAATTACCTTCTACCTGTTCATCGTCCTGACTCTGACCGGCGTGATGCTGATGTTTTATTACCACCCCAGCAAGGTGCAGGCGTTTCGCGATGTGCTGTATCTGGAACACGACGTTCCCTTTGGCAAACTCCTGCGCAACATGCATCGCTGGGCGGCGCACTTGATGGTGATTGCCGTCTGGCTGCACATGTTCCGTGTCTTCCTCACCGGTTCGTATAAAAAGCCTCGCGAGTTCAATTGGAACATCGGAGTGCTGCTGCTGGTTTTCACGCTGCTGCTCTCGTTCACCGGCTACCTGCTACCAGACGATCAACTTGGTTTCTGGGCGGTCACCGTGGGAACGAACATGGCGCGGGCAACGCCGATGCTGGGACATGAGGGTCCGTTCGGCGCGATGTTCAAGATGACGCCCTACAACGACGTTCGCTTCGGACTTCTCGGCGGCTCGATCGTGGATGCGAATGCGCTGTTGCGGTCCTACATCTGGCATTGTATCGGAATCCCGATTGTGGCTTCCGTGCTGATGATCGTGCATTTCTGGCGGGTGCGGAAAGACGGCGGTATTTCGGGTCCGGCGGCGGTGATGCTGGCTTCGGAAGTCAAGGAGCCGAAGAAGTAGTTCCGGACTGTGTAGGGACGGGTCTCCGACCCGTCCAGGCCGAGCGAAGCTCGGCGGGTTCGTGAGGCTGCAAAAACTGTCGAGCTGTGCTCGACCAGGACGGGTCGGAGACCCGTCCCCACACAGTCAGTGGAACGTGGTCTGGGGAGCAATTATGGATTGGCGACAACTTTGGGAGATCTGTTCGGCGCCCGACAATGTGCCCATCGTGGGGCTGATTCCTCTGCTCATCTTCTACATTTATCTGGCGTGGAAACAGGCCAAGGCCAATGACGAGCTGATCGGCGAGCTGGAGACCAATCCCGCGATGGCCAAGACCCACCATCGCAAGTCGTGGCCCTTCCGGCCTGGCTGGCAGAAGGAAATCCATGTCTGGCCCTTTTTGCTGCGCATCGAGTTTCTCGCGGCCATGATCGTCACCATCATTCTTATGGTCTGGTCAATTACTTTGAATGCGCCGCTGGAAGAACCGGCCAACCCGAACCTGACCATGAATCCGGCCAAAGCGCCCTGGTACTTCCTGGGTCTGCAGGAAATGCTGGTGTACTTCGATCCTTGGATTGCCGGCGTAGTCATGCCCACGCTCATCATTATTGGATTGATGGTGATCCCTTACATCGACACTAACCCGTTGGGCAGCGGCTATTACACCTGGAAGCAACGCAAGTTTTCCATCGGCACATTCTTGTTCGGCTTCATCGTCCTGTGGGTCGCAATGATCATCATTGGCACGTTCATCCGCGGCCCTGGCTGGCAGTGGTTCTGGCCGGGACAAACGTGGGACCACAACCGGCTCATTTATGAAGTAAACCGCGATCTGCCGGATATTTTTGGAATCACCTCAAATCTGGGCAAGGCGATTTTCGGCGGCATCGTGGTAGGCGGCTTTTACGCAGTGGGCGGGTTTATCACCCACGCCTTGTTCCGCCGCTACAACCCGAAGGATTACAAGCGCATGAGCTTGCTGCAGTACTCCATCATGATGTTCTTCCTGCTCAGCATGGTGGCGCTACCGGCAAAAATGCTCCTGCGCCTGGCATGGCACATTAAGTACGTGTGGATAACACCGTGGTTTAACGTGTGAGGCAGTCGTTGGTCGTTGGCCGTTGGTCGTTGGCCAAAAACCAATAACCTACGGCTTGGCGCCAACGACCAAGGACCAATGACCAACGACTGTGCTGGAGGATCTGGTGCCCGAGCAACGCGTCCCTGAGAATGATCCGATTGTAAGCAAGTCTTACGCGGCGCATTACGTCATCGCCATGTTGATCCTCATGGTGACGCTGTTCTGGGCATTGTGGGACGAGTCCTTCGGACAGCGCCCCTATAAGGCCTTCCAGCACGAATGGCAGGAACGCTACAGCGCCTTCCTGAAAACGGCGCGGTCGAAGTCATCCCAATCGGAGAAGGAAGTCGAGCAGAATTCCCAGTACCAGCAACTGGAGCAGGCCTACAAGGATGCCTACGAAACTGCCAAGCCTCGCCGGGAAGAACTACAGAAGAAGATCACGGATTTGAGCGCGCAGATTCTCGCGGTTCAGAATGTTTTTACCGACCGCCGCGCCTATGTCAATGCGCTCACCTATGAGCTTGAAACCGAGACCAGCGCTTCGGGCAAGAAGAGCAAGCAGCAGGACATCGACGAATACAAGAAGAAGAAGGCGACAGTTGAATTTCCCGACGGCCACAAGCAGCAATATAACTTCCAGGAACTGGAAGAGACTTACAACTCGCTCAAAGATCAGCGAACCAAGCTGAGCGCCGAACTGGGAGATGTGCTGAAGCCGGTCACCGAGGCCAGTACCAAGATGTCCGCCTTCGTGACTGACCACATGGTGGACCTCACGCCTTCCCAGATTGACGGCTTAAAGAAAAAGACCGATGAGTGGGATCCCAAGATTGTGCAGATCAACGTGGCGGAAGCCAATATCGTCGACCGCTGCGAATCCTGCCACATGAACACCCGGGAACCGCTCCGGATCACGCCTGCGGTGATGGTGGCCAAGGGCGAGAAGAAGCCTGACGAGTATGCCCGCGCCTTTGGCAGCCATCCCGAGCCAGACTTGCTGAAGATCCACGACCCTGACAAATTCGGTTGCTCCCCCTGCCACCAGGGCAACGGCCGGGCCACGACCAGCGTCGAAAAGGCGCACGGCAATTACGAGCATTGGCTATGGCCGCTGTTTCCCAAGCAAAATGCGGAAGCCGGTTGCCAGACTTGCCACGCGGCTGACATGCATTTGGCGGCGGGCGATGTCGGCTCTCACATATCGAATGGCAAGTTCCTGTTCCGCCAGCGCGGTTGCATGGGTTGCCATCGCTACGAAGGCTACGACAAAGAGCCCGAGGATCTGACTTCAATCACCCAGCAACTCAAACTGTTTGAGCAGCAGAAAGTCGACAATTCGAAAACATCTGCCGATCTGATGAAGCAGGCCGACGCGGCGACGAGCAACGACGTCGCCAACCAACTGAATCAGAAGGCGGTCGCACTCCGAGTCGCCAATAGCAAGGTCGACGGCCAAATTCAGCAGCTTGATTTCCAGACCCACAGCCTGATGCAGGACGTGAAAAAGATCGGCCCGAATCTGAAGGACGTCCGGCTCAAACTGAATCGGAACTGGATTCCCGTCTGGCTGAAAAAGCCCAGCGACTTCCGGCCCACGACCAAGATGCCGAACTTCCGCCTGACCGATCATCAGATTCAGACGATTTCGGCCTACCTGTGGCAGTCGGGATTTGCCGACGCTCTGCCCAAGCAGAGGCCGGGCAACGCCGATCACGGCAAGGAGCTATTCGAATCACGCGGCTGCCTCGCATGCCATTCCATGGGCGAAGGCGACCAGGTGCAGGGCGGAACATTCGCCGCCAATCTGACCCGCGTGGGCGAGAAAGCCAACTACGACTATTTGGTCCGCTGGGTTCACAACGCTCGCGAGCGTACGCGCCCCTACTGCGCATACGAGAAGAAGGATATCGGCCCGGAAGATTACGCCAAGAAGGGCCTGCCTTACCAGTTCGACCTGCAGCACAGCCAGTGTCCCAACGATGGCCACGAGTTGCAGGTACAGAACATGACGGTGATGCCGAGCCTGCGCCTGACTGTGGAGGACGCACAGGATATTGCGTCCTATTTGATTTCCCAGAAAAAGCAGGAGCCAACAGCCTATGCCCAGGCTTCTTTCATGGAAGACCCGGAGTTGAAAGAAGAAGGAAAGAAATGGATTCGGCATTACGGCTGCGCGGGCTGCCACGAGATTTCCGGCTTCGAGGATGAAGGCCGCATCGGAACCGAACTGACCTACGAGGGCAGCAAGCCCATCGAGCGTCTCGATTTCGCTTTGTTCACCGAAATTTCGCAGCGCGGCGGCAAAGGTTCCGAACCAATCACCGATCCGGACGATTTGGCGCGCCTGCCGGAGGGCCCAGCCAAGGAACCGTGGTATGACCACAAAGGCTTCTTCGAGCATAAACTCGCCGAGCCGAATGTCTACGACAAGGGCAAGGTCAAGTCCGAAATCGAAGTGCTCCGCATGCCCAACCTGCATCTCTCCAAGGACGAGATTCAGGATCTCACTACCTTCCTGCTGGGCAGCGAGGAGAGTTCCCTGCCCCCCGGATATCAGTACAAGCCCGGCGACACCCGTCGCGACATCCAGGAAGGCTGGTGGGTAATCCGGAAGTACAACTGCGTGGGCTGCCACCAGTTCACGCCCGATCAAAGCACGGTCCTGATGGGAATGAAGCGCTATCAGGATGTGCAGGAACAGTTGCCGCCCAAACTTTTGACCGAGGGCGCGCGCGTCGATCCCGAATGGCTGCGGCGATTCCTTTCGAATCCGGCTTTGAGTATCGCGGACACAAATCGCAACGGCGTGCGGCCGTATTTGCAAGTGCGCATGCCAACTTTCTCGTTCTCCGATAATGAGCTGAGAAAACTCGTGCGCTTTTTCCAGGCGCTCTCGCAGCAGCCGCTGCCCTACATTCCGGAACAAGTACCGGTGCTCAGCACGAAAGAAACTGACATGGCGCGCAGCCTGTTCTCAAGCACGGCAGCGCCCTGTCTGAAGTGCCACGCGACCGGCGATCCCGCGCACGACAGGATTGCCACGGCTCCGAATTTCCTGCTGGCGAAGGAACGTCTGAAGCCGGATTGGGTGGAACGCTGGATTCTCGATCCGCAGGCGATCAGCCCCGGCACGGCAATGCCTTCAGGGCTGTTCAAGCGGGAAAATGAGCACTGGGTCTTCTCCGGTCCTACTCCGCCGTCGTTCCAGGGATATGGCAAAGACCACAGCAAACTGCTGGTGGACTACATATTCCAGCTCACGCCGGAGGAACAGCGGCGTGTGGCAGCGTCCCGGCGCACCCAGGCTGCGGTTCAACCTGCGGGCAAGCAAAAGCAGGCCGCCAATGTTGCTTCGGCGGCAGGCAGCGGTGGTTCGCGGTAGAATGATCTGCTTCAAAGGTATTGCGATACTTGAGGTGGGGCGTTTGCCCTGCGCGGGCGAGTCGCCCGCGGCCACACGACCATTTTGGTTATTAGAAAAACTTCTGTTTAGGACATAACTCCGACGAAAGGCGACATAATGAATAGGAAACTTTGTGCAGCAATGTTCCTGCTTTGCCTGCTGGGGTTGCTAGCGGGCTGTAGCAAGAAAGAAAACACCAATGAGGAGCAAGGCACCTCGCCGAGTGCAGAAACGAAGCCGGCGGCGACCGCAACTCCGATTGATCCGGCCACAGCCGCCAGCGTGAATGGCACTGTCACTTTCGGCGGGGCAGCTCCAAAGGCGCAGAAAATCGACATGAGCCAAGATGCGGCCTGCAAGGGCAACAACACGGCTGAGACGATTGTGGCTACCGACGGCAAGCTGGCGAACGTATTCGTATACGTCAAAGAGGGCTTGGGAGATCGCGCCTTCGATGTTCCCAAGGATTCGGTTACGATTGACCAGAAGGGCTGTCAGTACCATCCTCATGTGTTAGGCGTGATGACCGGGCAGAATATCGAGATCCGCAACGACGACGAAACCACGCACAACATCCATCCCACTCCCAAAGACAACCGCGAGTGGAACGAATCCCAGCCTCCCAAGGCTGCCGCGATCGAGAAAAACTTCGCTCGCGAAGAAGTGATGCTACCGGTAAAGTGCAACCAGCATCCCTGGATGAAGATGTATGTCAACGTGGTGAAGAGTCCGTTCTTCGCCGTTACCGGCGCGGATGGCAAGTACGAAATCAAAGGCCTGCCGCCGGGCGATTACACGCTGGCGTTTGTCCAGGAAAAGCTGGGCGAACAGACGCAGAAAATCACGCTGGCCGCCAAAGACAGCAAGACGGTAGACCAGGGCTTCAAACCGTAACTGCACTCGAGCGTAGCGCCGGCGTCGGGCTGGCGCTACCCAAGTCTCAAGGAGCCGATTCTGAAGGCCGTCGCCCTACCTTATAACCGCGCGCATCACCGATTTGCTGTCTTTACCGCGTGCGTGACTTTCCTGCTAATCATTGCCGGAGCGCTTGTCACCAGCAATGACGCCGGTCTTTCGGTCCCTGATTGGCCGACTTCGTTCGGGTCTCTGTACAAGATTCCTCATCTCGTCGGCGGCGTGCGATTCGAGCACACTCATCGCATGATAGCCCAGTTCGTAGGATTCCTGACCATTATTCTCGCCATCTGGACCTGGCGCGTCGACCGTCGCCGCTGGATGAAATACCTCGGCATCACCGCGCTGGGCCTGGTGATCGCGCAAGGCGTTCTGGGTGGACTCACGGTGCTGTTCTACTTGCCTCCGGCGATTTCATCGGCGCACGCGGCACTGGCGCAAACGTTCTTCTGTGTCACCGTCTTGATTGCTATATTCACCGGTAAGAGATGGGTGGAAGAAGTCCCGCAAGTGGAATTCGATGAGCATCGCCCAAGTCTTTTTACCCTGACCTTGCTCTCGATTTTCGTGCTGTACGTTCAGCTCATCCTGGGTGCTCTGTTTCGCCATCACGGATTGAGCTGGTGGCCACACGTGGTCAATTCTGGAACCGTGGCCATTGTGTTATCTTGGACAGCCATACGCGCCTTGTCGCAATACTCCAAGATTGAAGCGGTGAGACGTCCGGCCATCACCATGCTTTCCCTCCTGATCACGCAACTGTGTTTGGGATTTGTCGCGTTTCTCGCGCGCGTAGCCTGGGGACATGACGCGGTCCAACCCGAACTGCCCATGGTGATTTCGACCGTCACCCATGTTGCGGTGGGGGCTTTGCTGCTGGCGACCACTGCAATTCTTGCGGTGCAAGTCTGGCGGCATGTTCCAGTGGCGTTTGCAGAGAGCGTTCCAAGTCGAGAAGGGAAACCGGTAGCTGCATGAGCACAGCGACACAACCTCTAGTGGCCCCGCGGAGTGGCGCTGTCACGCTGCTTCGCGATTACGCGGAGTTGACCAAACTGCGTGTGACCACGCTGATTATCATGACCGCGTGGTGCGGCTATTATTTCGGCGCGTTGAAATCAGGCGTCTCTTCCCTCTCATGGGGCTTGTTTCACGCTCTTTTGGGGATCGGCCTGGTTTCGGGTGGGACGGCGGCGATTAACGAAGTGATGGAGTGGGAAACTGACAGCCGCATGCGTCGTACCGCTCAGCGCCCAATTCCAACTGGACGTTTCAGCTTGACGCACGCAACGCTGGTTGGCCTTCTGATGACGTTCGGCGGCGCCCTCTACCTTGGCCTGACGCTTAATCCGCTGACGGCTGTGCTCGCGCTAGCCACGTCCGGCGTGTATCTCGCCGCCTATACTCCCTTGAAGAAAGTTCACCCCGTTTGCACCTTCGTCGGGGCCTTTCCGGGAGCCATGCCAGGGGTATTGGGCTGGACCGCGGCGCGTGGCCGCCTGGAGTGGGGCGCGCTGGTAATGTTTGCCATCGTCTTCTTCTGGCAATTCCCGCATTTCTTTTCCATCGCATGGCTATATCGACAGGATTATGAAGACGGCGGCATCCGTATGCTGCCGGTAGTAGAGACGGACGGCAAGTCCACGGGCCGCCAGATCATGCTTTACTCCCTGGCGCTGATTCCAGTCAGCCTGTTGCCCACATTTCTGGGCATGTCCGGCCGGATATATCTGGTCGGGGCAGTGTTTCTTGGTGTGGGCCTGTTCTATGTCGGCGTGCGGCTGGCCAGGTTCAATATGGCGCCGGACACAGCTCGCTCGAAGCAGCGGGCTCGCCAGCTTCTGCAGGCGACGGTGTTCTATTTGCCGCTGCTGTTCGCCTTGATGATGCTCAACCCGCATCTGTAAGCCGGCGGATTGACTCGTGCATGACGGAGTCTGTCCTGCCCTACTGAGCGTCGCTCCACAGCGCCTTTAAGATAAAATACCCTGTGGTCTCCAAAGCCCCCGCCTACGTCGCTCCAGAACTCATCAGTGACACGCCGTTGACCATTCCCGCTGTGATCTCGGTCCAGGATCTGGTCCACCGCTATGACGGCCGCACCGCGCTGAATGGCGTGTCATTCGACGTGCGGCAGGCCGAACTTTTTGGACTGCTTGGACCCAATGGCAGCGGCAAGACTACGATGTTCCGCATCCTCTCCACTCTGATGGTGCCCGGCGGCGGCCGTGCCGTCATCAAGGGGTTTGACGCAGCGAAAGAACCTGGCAAATTGCGCCGCGAAATCGGGGTGGTCTTTCAGGCCCAAAGCATCGATGTAAAGCTAACGGCCGCCGAAAATCTGTGGCACCAGGGGCATCTCTATGGATTGCGTGGCAAGGCGCTAAAAGCGCGGATACCCGAGTTATTGTCTCGGGTAGGGCTGGCGGATCGCGCCAAAGAGAAAGCCGAGACTTTTTCTGGTGGGATGCAGCGGCGGCTGGAGTTGGCCAAAGGACTGCTTCATCATCCGGCAGTGCTGCTGCTCGACGAACCGACGACAGGGCTCGATCCCGGCGCACGCCGCGACCTTTGGCAATATCTGCAGATCCTGCGTGATGAAGAAAAGGTGACCGTGATCGTGACCACGCACCTGATGGAAGAGGCCGAGCGCTGTGACCGTCTGGCTATCCTTAACGAAGGAAAACTGGTCGCGCTTGGAACCCCCACCGAACTGAAGCGGGAAATCGGTGGCGACGTGATTCTGCTCGATGCAAAACAGCCAGAATCGCTGGCCGAGAGAATTCGCGCACGCTTCAATCTGGACGCACAAGTTCTCGGTGGTCAGGTTCGCCTGGAACGGGAGAACGGCCACCGTTTTATCACTGACGTGGTCGAAGCCTTCCCTGGCGAGATTCAAGCTGTTTCAGTCAGCAAGCCGTCGCTGGAAGATGTGTTCATCCACCGCACCGGGCACAAGTTCTGGACAGAAGAAGACGAAAGCTGATTGGAACCGTGGACCACATACAGCGCGCTCAAAATGACCCTGTTGTGGCTGTTCGTCATCCTGGGCATTTCGTTACCGCGAGTGTTTTGGGGTAGAGGAACTCGCATCGCGATTTGGATCCCAGGAAATCGCTATGCGCTGGACCCCCAGGCATCTGTCATTCGTTGGAGCATGTTGGCGCTCGGGGTAGTCCTGATCGGGCTGGGATGGCAGCTGCCCCTCGCCAGAGCTGTGTGGGATATCGTGATCGTGATGGCGGGTTCAGTCATTGTGCTGCTGTTTGTATATTTTCCCGATCTTGCATACTACTGTCAGCGAAGACTGCGTATGCCTGATCGGGAGCCTCGATCGTAACGGAGAAGACTGGGCTATGATGCTTGTGCTTTCTATTCTTCTGGCGCTGGTGCCCCTGGCTGGTATCGCCCGCATCGTTATGAACGGAACCATCACCACCGTAGATGGCCTTTTCATGAGCATCATCATGCTCGCCCTTTCCGGCATACTTTTCCTGAACGTGTATCTGGAAGCGAAGAAGAAGCTCATCCTCAAGAAGGCGCCGCAGGCGCAGAAAACGAGCTAATGTGGTTACCCAGAACGCCACTCTTCCAGTTCCGGCGGCTCCAACTGCGGGAATCATGCTGCCCGCATTCACGCTGTGGTGGCGCGAACTGGTCCGCTTCTACCGCCAGCGCGCTCGCGTTGTCGGAGTCATCGCTTCACCTCTGCTGTTCTGGGTGGTAATCGGCTCGGGTTTCGGCAGCTCGTTTCGCTCCGGCGATGCCGCCGGGCAACAGCACTATCTCGACTACTTTTACCCCGGCGCCTTAATCATGATCGTGCTGTTCACTTCGATCTTCACCATGATGTCGGTGATTGAAGACCGCAAGGAAGGATTTCTGCTGTCGGTGATGGTGGCTCCGGTGCCGCGTTCTGCGATTGTGTTGGGCAAAGTGCTGGGCGGCACCACGCTCTCGGCGATTCAGGGGCTGGTATTTCTTGCCTTTGCTCCGCTGGTCGGCATACACCTTGGATTGACTGACTTCCTGCTGGTAGTTCTTACGGTCTTCCTGGTCTCTTTCGCACTCACCGCACTCGGATTCACCATCGCGTGGTCCATGGATTCCACCCAAGCCTTTCATGCCATCATCAATCTGTTCCTCATACCGCTTTGGCTGCTCTCGGGTGCACTGTTTCCGTTGGCGGGCGCTTCCGGCTGGATCCGATTTCTGATACGAATCAACCCCCTGACCTACGGGGTGGAGGCGTTGCGCGACCTGCTTTATCCGGGCGGCCCGAAGTTCTTTCCACTGTCTTCGTCTCTCGCCACGCTGGTGCTTTTCTCTGCGCTCATGTTCGGCCTCTCTTTCATCATGGTGAACCGCCGCACCACCAAGCCGGCGGCATGATGCAAGTTCCCGCACAATACGCCATCTACCCGGTAGTTGATGCAGCCCTCAATGGCACCAGTGCCGTACTGCTTTTGGTCGGACGGAGTTACATCAAACGCGGGCGCATGGCCGCCCACCGCGCCGTGATGATCACGGCGCTGATTTCGTCGGCGCTGTTTCTGACTTCCTATCTGTACTATCACGCACACGTCGGCTCGGTACGTTTTCAGGGACAGGGCTGGTCGCGCCCGCTCTTTTTCACCATTCTCATTTCGCACACCATACTGGCAGTAGCAATTGTGCCGCTGGTGATCATCACCCTGAGCCGCGCCCTGCGCGAACGCTTTGACCGTCATCGCAAGATCGCCCGCTGGACGTTTCCACTGTGGCTCTATGTGTCGGTAACCGGTGTGGTGATTTACGTGATGCTGTATCACCTGTTTGCAGCTTAGTAGGGGAACTTTCACCACGGAGGCACAGAGCCACCGAAGAAACCCTTTTTGCTTTTCTCTGTGTCTCTGCGGTGGAAATGTCTTTATGGCTATCGTAAAGCTGAAGATCGATGTCGCCGGCACGGTGGGAGATGAGGCCTGGCAGAATCTCCGCCAGTTCGATGAGATTCAGAGCGCGGCTTTCGGACCCAAATTCGGGTCGAGCGGAGTCTGCAAGCACGCCGCAGAGCTCCCACATGCGAAGGGTGAATGGATCGGCGCCGAAATTACGCTAGCGACGCCGCTTCTGGCACAATACGCGGTGTCTCATTACTTGGAGCAGGGTCGCGTGCTGGACGCCGACGTAGTGGATCAGGGCAGCCAGAATTAATGGCCCTGGCCTAATCCCGCCGCACGGAGCGCTACGGGCAGCATTCACGATGAGGCTTTCGGGCCATCACTCCCGCTTGTTCTGATATAGTTCCCGTGGACCAAAGCATGTCGGCTCTCCCAGATTCTCCACAGCAAATTTCGTCACCGGGCACGGAATCCACCGCTAAACCCGCCAAGCCGCGCATGTCCACGCGCAACCGCTTCCTGTTTTTTTTTACCGGGTGGCTGATCGTCCTAATGCCGTTCCTATTCTGGTGGAATACCTGGTTCGGCCGCCAACTTTCGGACACACAGTTGAACGAGTACCTTCAGGACGACAAGAAGCCGCGTCACATTCAGCATGCCCTGGTGCAGATTGGCGAGCGGGTGACGCGTCACGATGCCAGCGTTACGCATTGGTATCCTGACGTCGCTCGCCTGGCGTCTTATCCCATTGAGGAGGTCCGCAACACCGATGCCTGGGTGATGGGCCAGGACACTACCAGCAAAGATGCCTCCAGCGCCGGGTTTCACGAAGCGCTTTTGAAAATGCTGAACGATCCTTCGCTCATGGTGCGCGGCAATGCGGCGCTATCTCTGGTCCGCTTTGGCGACGGCACGGGAAGGCCGCAGATCGTTGCACTGTTGCAGCCGGCGAAAGTAATTGCGCCTCAGGCGGGCAAGATCACCGATTCCAGCGCAGTCGGTACAGTGATCCACCAGGGTGGGATCATCGCCAAGATTCAGTCCGGGGGCCAGACCAACGAAGTGCGCTCGCCGATCACAGGCCGGTTGCGAGAACTCTCGGTGCAACCTGGGCAAACTGTCGCTGCGGGCAATGAAATGGCCACGCTCGACCCAGGAACTGAACAGGTATGGGAAGCGCTGCGCGCCCTCTACCTCGTAGGCCAGCCTGAGGACATTCCCGCGATTCGCCCCTACCAGCGCGAGTTGCCGGAGATTCCGGACCACGTGCGAAAGCAGGCAGTGGAGACGGAACAGGCGATCCGCCAGAGAGCACCCTCTCGTCCGTAGAGACGTAGCTCGCTGCGTCTTGCCGGCGGCGTCCAAAAACCGAGACGTAGCAAGCTACGTCTCTACGAATCAGGGTGTAACGCGAAGCAGGTTTGGATACGTAGCGAGAGGCTAGAAGCCAGAAGCTAGAAGCTCAAAACGGCATTACTCCGACTTCCTTCTCCACTTCGACCGTATCCACCATCACGATCGCGTCCCAGGGACAGCCATCGAGGAAGGATCCCTCCGGACCCTTGCTGGTGCACTTGTTGCAACCGATGCAGAGAATCGGGTCGACCTGGATGCGGCCAAAGGGCGGATGGTCCTCGTCCGGCACCCAGAACATGCAGTCTTCTACGGGGCAATATTCCACGCAGGCGGGCGAACCAGCGCATCCGGTACAGCATTCCGTAATTACGGCCAACTCTTTGGGTTTCTTCTTGCGTGCGGTAACGAGGCCCTTGGACCTGGGCTCGTGTTTGAACTCGTCGGGGACCATCCCGACTATTCCCCTGAAGGGCTCGGCAGGCATCGGCTGCATTATAACCCAAGAGCGGACCTCGGGCGTCAGACCTCGGACCTAGGGCGCAACGGTTCAAGCTGAACGCCGAAGGCTAAAGACTGAAGTCCGAGGTCCGACGCCCGAGGTCCGACTTTCTGGTATAGTGGCCTTCCAGCCCCTCAAACTCCGTTTATTTTCCCGGCTCCCCGGTTCAATGCCCAAAGGGGCGGAAGGAGCAGCACTCATGGCAGGTAAAAGCGTCAATAAAGTCATTCTCATTGGCAATCTTGGCAAAGATCCCGAGGTTAAATACACGCCCAGCGGCACACCCGTGGCAAAACTCGCGCTCGCCACCAACGAACGTTTCAAAGATAAGAACGGCGAGTGGCAGGACCGCACCGAGTGGCACAACGTTGTGCTATGGCAGCGGCTAGCGGAAATTGCCGGCGAATATCTGAAGAAGGGCGGCAAGGTGTACATCGAAGGCCGTCTCCAGACCCGCTCCTGGGACGACAAGCAGACTAATCAGAAAAAGTACATGACGGAAGTCGTGGCCAGCGACCTGGTTCTGCTGGGCGGCCGCGGAGAAGGCGGCGGTGGCGGAGACTTCGCGGGAAGCTCGCGCGGCGCGTCCGCGGGAGGAAATAACTTGGACCAGCGCACGCCGGAAGCAGAACCGGCGACGGCATCGGGCCCGATCAGCGACGAAGATATTCCGTTCTAGTACTGCTGTCAGCTCTCAGCTTTCAGCCATCAGCTACGATCGGTTAGGACCGTAGCCGCGAAGCGGCGGAAGAATGCAGCCCACGGCGTAAGCCGTGGGTAGCCGGTGTCGAAAGCGGTCCAGCCCCGAAGGGGCGAAAGAAACCCGACGTAGGGACCGCGGACGATGTTTGCGCCCGCGCCCGGACGAACACGCATGAAGACACTTACTGCAGTACGCTCTCCTTTGTATCCTTCTTTCTCTCGCACCCTCAGCCTTCGCCAAGCATCACCATCACCACAATGACCCCGGCGGGAGGAGGTCAGTTCGACTACTACCTGCTTTCGCTCTCCTGGGCGCCGAACTACTGCGCGGGCCATCCCAGCGACCATTCCAGCGAGTGCAGAAATTGGCGAACACAAGGCGTTCGTCCTGCACGGACTTTGGCCACAGGCCAGCAGCTGGGCCGCCGCCGATGTCCTGCTCGGGTGCAAGCCCTGTGGCGGCCGCCACTGTGGACCACATGTTGCAATTCATGCCCAGCCGAGGCCTGATCCAGCATGAGTGGGAGAAGCATGGCACCTGCTCTGGCCTCTCGGCGCAGGATTATTTCGCACAGGCCGAACAGGCCTTTACTCACCTGCAGGTGCCGCAGCAATATCGAAGTCTCGACCACGAACAGCAGTTCGCGGTCCCCGATCTGGAGAAGAGCTTTGCCGAAGCCAACCACGCTCCCTTGGAGTCGATCCGCGTCTCCTGTCACTCTGGTGAGTTGGTCAGCCTTGAAGTCTGCGTGGACAAGAATCTACAGTACCGAAGTTGCACCCAGAGCGTGCACGAGTGTCCGGTGAGACAGGTGGACATGCGGCCGCCGCGGTAGGAAGGAAGTAGCCATGCCGGAACAGCTAGCCAGCCAAACCTGTGTTCCCTGCCGCGGCGGCGTGCCCCCACTGAAGGGCGCGGAGCTGCAACAAATCCTGCAACAGGTTCCGCAGTGGAAGGCTGTCAACGAGCATCACATAACGCGTGCTTATACTTTTCCGGATTTCAAGGAAGCGCTCGGATTTGTGAATCGTGTGGGAGAGGTGGCGGAGCAACAGGGACATCATCCCGATATCCTGCTCACCTGGGGCAAAGCGGAGATCACCATGTGGACACACAAGATCGATGGCCTGACCCGCAGCGATTTAATTATGGCAGCGAAGATCGACCAGCTGTACTCGGCTTGACCACGGTGCACGTGGGGAGAGCCGCCCTCGGCTGTCCAGCTGAGCGCAGCTCAGCATTCGATTTCCAGTCCTTCCCGTTCGTCAGTTGTTTCAGCACACAGGCCTGCCGAGCAGGCTCGGCTTGGACAGCCGAGGCGGCTGTCCCACGTGGATTGTGGTCGTCAATTCTAGTCGACGACAGCCGCCAGCATCGTCGCCTTCTTCCCAACCTGATCGCCCACGCCCACACTATCGCCGGCAGGATCATGATCATGCCCGTCCCCGACGCCACCACTCTTGCGGAAACTCCATGATCAAGAAAAACCCCGCAGACGTAGGCACCCACCGCGACAGTGAGCATGGCAGAAGCCGAGGTCAGCGGAGAAGACGCGGCCGCGGAAGCGGTCTTCGGTGTTGAGCTGCAGCAGCGTGGTGGAAAAGACCCAGACGGTTGATCCTCCGCAATGGGCGAGGGCGATGCACAGGCATGCCACCCACACGTTCGGCGCAAGGCCCAAGCCGAAGTAGCCCGTTCCGATCGTGACGATATCCCAGCAGAACACCCAGTTGGAGCCGCCGGTCGGACTGGCCTGCCCAGCGTGCCGAGAACAGCGGCCCGATGACTGCGCCGACTGCCGCGCGCTCCCAGCAGCAGGCTCATGCCCAGTATGGCACCCCGCTGCGGATCGATCCCGCGCAGGTGAACGTGGAAATACTGGTGTCCCATGACGGTGAACAATACCCAACTGGGTCCGATCATGAACTCCCCAGCTTTGGCAAATACGGCGGCCAGCAACCGGCGATCTCTGGCGCACATAGCGGATGCCTTCAAGCACAGGCGAGAAGTCCAGCGCGTCACGAGCCCGCAGTGGAGCTGCCGCATGCGCGTGCGGCTCCTCGAATCTCATCCGACCAATGAAGATTGCCGATACCAGAAACGAAAGAGCGTTGAGGACAAAGACCGCGTCGCGCCCCAGCAGCGCGGCCACAACTCCGCCGATCGATGCGCCGATTAACAGGTTCACAGACCATGTAGCCGAGGACAGCGTGTTGGCCAGGAGCACATCTTCGCGGGGAGTAATGTTCGGAATCACCGACGTCCGGGCCGGCTCGAAAAACGCAGCCATCAGCGTTTCCGCCAACAATAACGGATAAACCATCCACACCGTCGAACGCGAGCGCACCAGCAGCATGGCGAAGACGATGACCATCCGAGCCAGGTCGGCCGTGATCATGACTCGCTTGCGACGCACGCGGTCGTTGATGACACCGGCGGCCGGGCCGATGAAGGTCTGCGGAAGCACCTGCAGTACCAGCGCCAGCGCGACCGAACTAGCGCGGCCGGTCAATTGCAGCAACAGACTGTAAATCGCGAGGGTGTAGAACCAGTCGCCGAGCTCGCTCACGATCTGCGCTAGCCACAGCCGCCGAAAGTTGGGGTTGCGGCGCACCAGTCGCAGGTACGCGGACAGAGAAATCGAGGTGGTAGCGAGTTCTGGTTGCGGATCCATTGAAGCAATACACGATAGCAGCCGCAGACCGGAACTTGCACGAGCCGCGCGGGGACAGCCGCCCTGGGCTGTCCGGCCGAGCGAAGCGCAGCGGGCTGCTATTTTTCCGTACTCCGTTTCCGAAAGATGCAGAGATCCGCCGAGCACAGCTCGGCCTGGACAGCCGGGGGCGGCTGTCCTCACGCGGTTTGTGGTGGTTGACCAGCACCGACCGTTATAATCTCAGCATGATGGACGAAATCGATTTTCGCAAGCGCGCGGACGTGGCGCTCGATTCTCTGAAGAAATCCCTGATGGAAGCTGAGGAATCAGCCGACCTCGAAGTGGAGGACCAGTCAGGCGCGCTCCACCTCTCGTTCGAGGACCGCAGCAAGTTCATCATCTCTCCCAACGCACCTGTCCGCCAGATCTGGATTTCCGCGCTGGCAACCAGTTTCAAGCTGGACTGGTCTGACGCCGAGCAGGATTTCGTGTTGTCCAAGACCGGAGAGAAACTGAAAATACTGGTGGCGCGTCTGATCAATCAGCAGTTGGGAGAAGACCTGGTCACGCTGGCTTAGTCACGCTGCTTACTCGCTAGCCCCCAGCTTCTGCTTCAGATCAACGGCAATCTGCCGCCCGTGGAACCGCCCGTTCTCGATGAAGATTTCGTTCGTCTTCGCGCCCGCCACAATCACTCCCGCCACGTAAATTCCGGGCACATTGCTCTCCAGCGTCAGCGGGTCACACACCGGACGGCATTGCTCGGCGGAGAGCTCAATTCCCATTGAGCGTAGGAAATCATAGTCGGGATGGTAGCCCGTCATGGCAAAGACAAAATCGTTCTTCAGCCGGACAGGACCCTCAGGAGTGTCAAGGGTGACGTAGTCCGCTCCAATTTCAACCACCGTGCAGCGGAAGTAGGCGGCAATCTCGCGATTCTTGATTCGGTTTTCAATGTCGGGCAGGATCCAGTACTTCACGTGATTGTGCAACTTGGGCCCGCGATGGACCAGGGTCACCCTCGTGCCGTGGCGCCACAGATCAAGCGCGGCAATGGCGGCAGAGTTCTTGCCGCCGATCACCACCACGTCCATGTCGAAAAAAGGATGGGGTTCGCGATAGTAGTGAAACACTTTGGAAAGATCTTCGCCCGGAATATCCAGCGGATTGGAGAGATCGTAATATCCGGTTGAGACGATCAGTTTGCGGGTGCGGTAGTCGTAGATCCGACCCATACTGTCGGTGGCAGTGATGTGGAAATCGCCGTCCTGCCCGCTCACCGTCTTCACCCACTGATATTGGCGAACGTCGAGATGATAGTGCTCGGTTACTTTGCGGTAATATTCGAGCGCTTCCTCCCGCGTCGGCTTCTGTCGGGCGGTGCTGAAGGGAATATCACCGATTTCCAACAGCTCGGGTGTGGTGAAAAACGACATATTCGCGGGATAGTGATAGATGGAATTTACGATGCAACCCTTGTCGATAGCCATCGTCTTGAAACCCGCACGTTGCGCTTCGATGGCGCAGGCCAGGCCGGTGGGGCCGGCTCCGATTACAATCACATCCGCCCGCAGGTCTGGTTCGCCTTTGGTCTGGGGACGAGGCAGGGTGTCGGGAATCTGCTGGGTAGCGCCGGAAATCTGCTTGGTTGCCAAATAATTATCTCAGCTGATGGAAGCGGAGCGTGCCACGCGGAACGCGGTGCAGACGTTAGCCTCTCGAAGCTAAGGATTCTAGCACGCGAGTGGAACTGGGGCTGACCCCGACCAGCAGTCTGCCTTGAGCTTTTTCGCTGTAAGATATCGGAAATTCAAATTCATACAATTCCCGGAGGTCATGCCATGTCAGGAACGCAGGTTGGCCCGCCGCCTTCGCCACAATTGTTCTTCGAGACCGCTAACGCCTTTCAGAAAACCGAAGCCTTGAGAACCGCCATCGAGCTCGGCCTGTTCACGTCTATTGCAGAGGGCAAGCGGACGGCTGAAGACCTTGCCGCCGCCGTCAAAGCATCTGCTCGCGGCACCCGCATCCTCTGCGACTTTCTCGTGGTCAACGGCTTCCTGACCAAGGACGCTAACCGGTATGGTTTGACCCGCGACTCGGCGGTATTTCTCGATCAGCGCTCCCCCGCGTATCTCGGCGGCGCGCTGCGATTTCTGAATATTCCCAAGAACATGGAGACATACCAACACCTCACAGAAATCGTGCGCAAGGGTGGAACGGTCATGGACCCGCATGGCCTGACCCCGGAGCATCCGATGTGGGTAGAGTTTGCCCGCGGCATGGCGCCCATGATGGCCATGCCGGCAGAGCTGCTCGCCAAAGCACTCAAGGCGGACGAAGGCAACAAATGGAAGGTGCTGAGCCTGGCGGCCGGCCATGGGCTCTATGACATCGCGCTGGCGCGCCACAATCCGAATGCCGAAATCTGGGCCGTGGATTGGGCCAACGTGCTTGAGGTGGCTCGGGAGAATGCTACCAAGGCCGGAGTGGCAAGCCGCTATCACACCATCCCCGGCAGCGCGTTCGACGTCGAATATGGCCAGGACTACGATGTCGCGCTCGTCGTTAACTTTCTCCATCACTTTGATCCAGCTACCTGCGAGAAACTGCTGCGGAAGGTACAGAAATCTTTGAAACCTGGCGGGCGAGCTGTGCTTCTGGAGGTAGTGCCCAACGAAGATCGCGTCTCACCGCCGATGCCGGCCACCTTCAGTCTGATTATGCTGGCGGCAACGCCCGCCGGTGATGCCTACACCTTCAAGGAACTAGAGCAGATGCTGGGCAACGCGGGATTTCACGGCTGTGAATCACATACGCTTTCGCCGACGTTTTTCAGCCTGGCGATCGGAACAAAGTAGACCGGGGCGGAGCCCGATCGATTTTCTCCGCGTCCTTTGTGGATTTCTTTGCGCCCTTTGCGGTTAAAGGCTTTTGATCGCAACGTTCACCAAGGCGAGGCGGAGCCCGCAAAGAAAAACTCCGTCCGCGCTATAATGCCCGGTTGCTTTCATCCCCACGCTAATCATAGGGAAGACCTCATGGCAGCGCCGGCCAAACCGAAGACCCGCATTGAATCCGACAGCATGGGACAAGTCGAGGTCCCGTCGAACGTCTACTGGGGCGCACAGACGCAGCGTTCGCTACTGCACTTCAACATCGGCCGGGACATCATGCCGCCTGAACTGATCCGCGCCTTTGGCATCCTCAAGAAAGCCTGCGCCCTGGTGAACCAGGATTTGGGCAAGCTTTCAGCCGAAAAGGCGAAGCTCATCGCGCAGGCCGCTGACGAGGTCATCGCGGGCAAGGCTAAATGATCAGTTTCCTTTGCGTATCTGGCAGACCGGCAGCGGCACCCAGACCAACATGAACGTCAACGAGGTAATCGCCAACCGCGCCATCGAACTGGCGGGCGGCACGCTGGGGTCGAAGAAGCCGGTTCATCCCAACGATGATGTCAACATGTCGCAGTCATCCAACGACACGTTCCCCGCCGCCATGCACATCGCGGCCGCGGAACGGGTGAAGCACGTGCTGATTCCCGCAATCCATAGCGTGCATGCCGCGATCGCGGCTAAAGCAGAAGAATTCAAGGACGTGGTAAAAATCGGCCGTACCCACCTGCAGGATGCCGTGCCCCTGACGTTTCGGTCAGGAATTCGGCGGTTGGGCCAGCCTGCTGCAACGCGATATCAAGCGTCTGGAACAGGCACTGGACGGCCTCTACGACCTCGCCATCGGCGGCACGGCGGTCGGTACGGGATTGAACGCGCATCCCGAGTTCGCAGAGCGGGCAGCGAAGAAGATCGCCGAGCTGACCAGACTTCCCTTCCGCTCGCATCCCAACAAATTCGCTGCGCTTTCGGCGCACGACGAAATCGTGTTTGCACAGGGCGCGATGGAGACGCTGGCCGCGTCGCTGATGAAGATTTCGAACGACATTCGCTGGCTGGCTTCAGGCCCGCGCTGCGGCCTGGGAGAACTTTCGATCCCGGAAAACGAGCCTGGTTCGTCAATCATGCCGGGCAAGGTGAATCCGACGCAGTGCGAAGCCATGACCATGGTGTGCGTGCAGGTCCACGGCGCCACCGCCGCCGTCGGCTTCGCCGGCTCGCAAGGCAACTTCGAGCTCAACGTCTTCAAGCCGGTGATCATCTACAACTTTCTGCACTCGGTCACCCTGATCGCCGATGCCTGCCACGGCTACGTCGAATACATGATCAAAGGCATCGAGGTCGATCGCGCCAAGGTTGACTGGTACGTGAATAACTCGCTGATGCTGGTGACAGCGCTGGCGCCAAAGGTTGGATACGACAAAGCCGCCAAAATCGCCCACACCGCCCACGTCGAGCGCAGCAGCCTGCTTGAAGCAGCCCTCAAGCTGGGCTTCCTAACCCGCGAGGAGTTCGATGATCTGATGAAACCGGAGAAGATGACGCGACCGTAGCACGAACCACGTAGGCCCAGACGTCCTCGTCTGGGCGGCCGAGCGAAGCGCGGCAGAATTGGCGAACTAATCGACTTCGGCAGGGCTCAATTCAGCGACAGCTCCAGATCCTCCGCCGTTCGCGGCCACGACAGCCTTCGGCGTAGTTGTGATCGTGATCACGCTCACCAGCACCAGCAAGGTCCCGAGCAACGTCCGTGGACCAACCGCTTCCCCGCCCACAAAATATCCCAAGCCGACTGCCACTACCGGGTTCACGTACGCATAAGTCCCGACCTTCGTCGGCGACTCATAGTGCAGCAACCAGACGTAGGCGGTGAATCCAATAATCGATCCCGCGATGATGAGATAAACCAGCGCGAACCATGCATTCCACGAAACTGCCTGCGGCCGGAATCCGCTGAACTCGCCCGTAAGCGCAGTCAGCACGAAAAGCTGCGCTCCGCCGGTAAGCATCTGGGCCGCAGCGCTCATTGGCTTCGATGCGGGAAGCGGAAGCCGGCGAGTGAAGATCGTCGCGATTGACCAGGTGACCGCCGCCACCAGCAGCGCAACAGCACCTGCACGATTGACTGGAACCTCGCCCAGCGAGAGCGAATGATTCATAAGCACGGCCACGCCGACTAAACCGACCACGAGGGCTAGACTCAGCCGAACGGTCAGCCGTTGCGTGCGCAGAAAGATGATCTCCATCAGGGTGATGAAGACCGGAATGGTTGCCAGCACTACTGCCGCAATCCCCGAAGGCACGCGCTGCTCGGCCCAAAACAAGCAGCCATAGTCCACGACGAAGATGAGTGCCCCGAGCGCGGACGCCGCCACCCACTCCCGCCGGGTGGGAGCGGGTGTGCCCTTGAGGCGCAACCACGCGTACATGACCAGACCAGCGGTGAAAAACCGCATCGCCGCTAGGAGAAATGGCGGCACTTCGTGGACTCCAACCCGGATCGCCAGGAAGGTCGAGCCCCAGACGAAGTAAATCATGGCAAACGCCAGCAGGATCTTCCAGGAAGCGGGTCGAGCTTCAGTTTCCATCTGGATCTCCTCTGGCCTTGCCTCGATCAATCCGGTCGCAATCTCTTCACGCGCTTGCCTGATAGATGTTTAGACATCATCTCTGGAACCATATTTTCGTATGAAAGATTCTTATACGAAGCAGAATTCCTCCTCATATTCCTTGCAGCCTGCTCTTGGCAAACGAGAAGCCGCTCAAGCCGGCCACTCGCTCCGCGTCCACGGCTTTGGACGCTATCAGCACCTGGAAACTTTCTCCCATCCCTGCTGGAGTTACGAGGTGCTTGAGCTGCAACGCGACCTTGGCGCGCTCCTGCGGCAAGCGGCACTCTTCGAAAACGTCGGCGAATTGATTTGTCTCGCCGATCCCCATCAGAAACTGCGATTGGGTCAGAAGGGGCTGCGTCTGCATGCCGTTCACTTCCGCAGCCGCGGCCAGTGCTGTGAAGTTCACGTGCGCGGTAATATCCTGCTCGCCCGGAGCTTCGTATGGATTTGGAGTTGCGGAGTGTTGACGATACGCCATCAGAGTTCCGCGATGTCTGCCGGCAAGCTGCTCCTGACGAGTGTAGCCATAGTCAATCGCGATGATGATGCCTGTACGCATCGAGGCAGCCAGGCCTGACATGTAGCGATACGCAAGCAGTGGAACCTCGATTCGTCCTCCTGGCTGAGGATGGACGCTGTAGCGGTCGAGAAACTCCAGCTCCCCGGTTGAAGCCGGAGCCCAGGTTTCGATGAAGCGATTGTCTTGAAGCGAGATGCGAAGTGCTCCCCGCGCGCTGACAATCTCTACCGGGAGCGCGTCAAAGAATTCGTTGGCAAAGATCAAGAGCGGAACTTCAGGGGCTAAAGCCCTCTCGAGCCCTGCATCATTCGGCCCGACTGAAGTCGTGCCCTTCCCGGCATTCTTCTGGCCGTCTCCGGGCAACAACGAAACCTTCCCACTTTCGACAAATCTGGTCAGCGTCTCTCGAAGCTTTCCCCGCAGCGCTGGTGACCGTTCGGATAGCGAATAGTGCAGCACCTCAAAGAACTCAGGAAACTTCTTCACCGACCAGTCGAGCACATCCTGCGCAAACATCCCTCGGCCGGGTCCGAGTTCCAGAATTTCAATCTGTTCCGGCGAACCCAGCGCCCGCCAGATCTCTTCAAACTGCCGCGCCATAAGGCGCCCAAAGACTGCGTGAACGTCGCTCGAAGTGTAAAAGTCGCCAGCTTTACCGAACTGCTCAGCGTTGCGCGAGTAGTAGCCCAGCTCGGGATGGTAAAGGCACAATTCCATGTAGCGGGAAAACGGAATCGGCCCGCGCTCGCCGATCTCCTGCTCAATTATTTGGCGCAGGATCACAGCTCTCTCCGCTGGCGCTCCGCGCGGTCCTGTGGTGTGCGGATGAACATTTCGACCAAGTAGTCGTGCAGGCAGTCGTACAACTGCCGCTGGAACGCCCACTCAAACTGCGGGTCGTCAAGATCACGCGGATGAAATTCGAAGTTATAGGTGTGCACGGGAACCGGAGGGTCCCTGAAGTTTATGAGAACTTCCACGCTTTCGCCCTTGGCGTGCGCGGAGAAATCCAGCAGCGGGTGCTCGTACAGTTCCAGTTGTGCAAGAACACGTTCGAGCCGCGAGTTGGGAGCATCGCTCACCTAGTGATTCTAACGGGAGTTACGGCTATGCGTGTGAAGTGGTGGGGCTGAGTGCCGGATACGGCATCCAGTTCAAAACCAGTTGTCAGATCCTAGTTCTCTGTTCTCAGCATCATTCGTATCGGAGCGCCTCGATCGGATCCAGTTTCGCCGCCTTGATGGCGGGCAGCATGCCGCTGACGATTCCTACGAAACTGAGAATACCGGTAGACCAGATGAGAGTTGCTCCGTCAATCGCGAGGTGGATGTCGCCTTCGTCGGCTCCTTCCTGGAATGCGCTCCACAGCGTCAGGGAGGGCACCGACCAGGAAACCAGGTAGGCGAATGCAACCCCTAGTAATCCGCCCAGCGCCGTAATCACCATGGCTTCCGCCAGGAACTGAAACAGGATATGCCAGCGATGCGCGCCCAGTGCCTTTTCCACGCCGATCTCGCGGGTACGCTGGGTCACAGAAACCAGCATAATGTTCATCAGGCCCACGCCGCCGATTCCCAGCGTCAACAGACCAATGAATCCCAGCAGAATCTTGATGCCGGTAGTTATCACCCGCAGGTCCATCAGATCGGAAAACACGTCGAACACAAATACGGCCCGCTCGTCTTTAGGATCGAAGCCGTGATGGAAAGCCATCGAGTTCCGAAGCGCCTTTACCACTTTGGTGTTCTCACCTTCGTATTCCATGACGACGGAGTTCAAATAAAACGTGTCCTTGAGGTCGCTCATGGCGCTGTAGGGCACGTAGATATGCTCATTCAGATTGTCGTCGCCACTGTTGATAACGCGCTTCAGGATGCCCACGATCTGGTACGAGATGCCGTCCACGCGAATGCTCTCGCCAATGGCATTCTGCCCCGAAAAAAGTTTCTTCTTCGCGTCCGCGCCGATAAAGGCAACTCGCGCGTGGGTAAAGTCCTCCGCTTCACCGAAGGGCGAACCCTCCGCGAATTCCATGCGGCGCATGCGGGGATACACGGCGTAGACTCCACTCACTCCGTAACTGGCACTGCGCGTTCCCCAACTGACCGCGCATTGTTTGAAGACTTCAGGAGAAAGCCGCTTGAGCAGCGGCACTTCGGCGCGAATGTAATCCAGATCGTTAACCGTCAGGCGGACTTCACTTCCCGCCTTGGTGCCACCCGCCTGCTGCGATGTACGTCCAGGAAACAGAAAGACCAAGTTGGTTCCAAAAGAGCGGAAGGCAATCCAAATCCCGCGCTCGAATCCCGCCCCGTAGGCCAACAGCAGCACTACGGTGGCGATGCCCCACGCCATTCCCAGCATGGTCAGGATGCTACGGCGCTTATTGTGGCGCAACGCGCCGTAGGCTTGTGATCCAAGCTCCCCGAGCATAACTATTCCTGCCTCATGGCTTCGACCGGGGCCAGCAGCGCCGCCTTGCGCGCCGGATAAATACCAGCCACAATTCCCGCAATCGCCAAGGAAAGAATGGCCGCAACAGCCGAGGTCGGCACGATCCTTGGTGTATCGAATCCCTGGGGAGCAGGCAATTGGGCCAGTGCTGTCACAAAGGCGGTCGAAATCAGAAGCCCGATGCCACCGCTAAGCATGGTAAGGAATGCGCCCTCGATAAAAAACTGAGTCAGGATATTCCGGTAGGTTGCGCCCAGTGCCTTGCGCAGGCCAATCTCCCTAGTGCGTTCGGCCACCGACACCAGCATAATGTTGACGATGCCAATCGCACCCAACGCCAAAGTTACAAATCCCACGACGCCGAGAAAGTAGTCCATGGCGTCAAATATCTTGCCGACGCGCTGCGAGTTTTCAATCGTATCCCAATCCTCAAACGCATCTTCCAGTTTGGGATCGAATCCGTGGCGGCGGGCGATAATCTGGTGAATTTCTTCTTTTGACCGCAGGTGTTCGGCTTTAACTAGCGGACGGTAGTTGAGGAAAGAAAGGGCGCTCTCGGAGTTCTGTTCTTTCAACGGAAACAGGCTGCGCATGGTCTCGACGGGAAGGAAAATGCGGGCATTGGTACCGTTGTTGCCATCCTTCCCCACCTTGGCCAGCACCCCAATTACATCAAAGCGAATGCCGTTCAAAAGCATGGTTGCGCCCACGGCGGGGCGGCCGGGAAAGACATTTTTCAGCAGCTCCCATCCCACCACCGCGACCCGGCGGTGCTCGGTGTTGTCCTCATCATTCAACCAGCGGCCGATGCCCACCGGCACGGTGCGGATCTGGTTATATTCGGGAGCCACGCCAAATACCTGGCCGTTGGTAGAGCCGTAGTCACTGACCGCGCGTATGTCCTCCCGATTGATCACCGGCGACAGGGCCCGCAAGGTGTGGGCTTCACTGCGGATGGCCAGGTAATCCTCGTAGGTGAAGCGATATATCTGACCGGATTGCAGACTGCCCGCCACCGCCGGAATGCGTCCGGGGAACATGAACATAATGTCCTGGCCGAGATTGGCCAGGTTTCGCACCTGCCCACTGCGGAAACCTTCCCCCAACCCCACCAGCAGGAGGAGCGATCCAACGCCCCAGGCAATGCCGAACATGGTCAGAAAGGAACGTAGCTTGTGCGCCCAGAGGGTGGCCAGCGACTGGCGAACGATCTCGAAAAGCATCTTCATGGAAAGTTGGCTACATCCAGGGCGTCGTCAGGATCGCCTAACGCTGTCAGTCTGTTACGTTGTAAGCCAGACAAAAGTTCCCGCAATCTGCCGCTTATGGTTTAGACCTTACCGACGCCAAAAGGATAGGGCTTTTTTGTAGCGCGCTGTCCCTTCGACTTCGCTCAGGGCAGGCGAGGGCGTCCTGCCACGTAACCAGCAACAGGCTGCACGCCAGCCTGCCGTGACCCGGCACAGTCTGACGCTGCTAACCAGCCGCAGCACGTGGCGTCTAAACGACCGTTTTGGTTTGGTTCGTCCCTCAGTCGCTTCACAAATACAGCTCGGATGGGGAGGTCCGCCGTGTTCAAGCTATTGACGAGTGCCGTGCTCGCAATCGAAGCGTTACTGCTGTGTGGATCAATGGCCAACGCGCAGTCGTTCGTGCTCGATATTCCGCGTGGCAGCCAACATGCGGTGGTAACCCAACGAATTGGAATCACCGACATCACCATCAACTACCACCGGCCGCTGGTGAACAAACGAAAAATCTGGGGCGGCCTGGTGCCCTACGGGCAAGTCTGGCGCGCCGGAGCCAATGAAAATACCACTATCGCCTTCACCTATCCCGTGACCGTCGAAGGCAAGGCGCTACCCAAGGGCACTTACGGCCTGCATATGGTTCCCGGTGAAAACGAGTGGACCGTCATCTTCTCAAAAAATTCGACCTCCTGGGGCAGCTTCACCTACGACCAGGCCGAAGACGCTCTTCGGGTCACGGTTAAACCGCAAACAGCTGAGTTTCACGAAGCGCTCGCCTATGACTTCGACGATGTTGGCCCAGACTCCTCCGTGGTCATGCTGCGCTGGGAAAAAGTCGCGGTTCCCTTCAAGGTCGGAGTGAACACCCACGAGATTGTCGCCGAGAACCTGCACAACCAGCTTCGCGGCCTGGCCCAGTATTCATGGGACGGATGGGACGATGCCGCCAACTATCTGCTGCAGGAGAAAATCGATCTTGATGAAGCGTTGAAGTACACCGACAAGTCGATCAAGAACGAAGAGCGTTACGACAACTACATGACCAAGTCGCGAGTCCTGGACGCGCTAAGCAGAAAAGACGAAGCCACTGCAGCGCGCAACAAAGCTCTGACCATGGCCAATGCCATCCAGCTCCACGGCTACGCGCGGCAGTTGCAAAATGATGGCAAGCAGGCCGAGGCTTTCGCCATTTTCAAAGAGAATGCCAAGAAGAACCCAGACCAGTGGGTCGTCCACGTAGGCATGTCGCGCATGTACTCGGCACAGGGCGACTTCGCAAATGCCCTCAAGGAAATGACCGTGGCGGTCGCGGGTGCACCGGACGGCCAAAAGCAGCCGTTGCAGGCGTTCGCCAGGCGCCTCGAGGCGAAAGAGGACATCAACAAGTAAGCCTTTTTGTAGCGCCGCCGTCCGAGGGCGTGCGACGGCGGCGCTATGGCAACGATGCCACTGCGTCTTTAACAACTACCACTTCCCTGGCGAATCGCCTACCCACCTCCGCCGCAGTGGCAACCGTATCGTCGTCGGTCTCGAGCCCGCGGATGATTTCCAACCGCCCCCCGGTTTCAACCTCAGAGAATCGCATCCCCACACAATTCTTGGCGCGATAGGTAATGCGCGCAATCTCGGTGATGCTGAATGCGACGAGGTTGGAAACAAGAATCGTGCCGGGACGACAAATCTTGTCGAGAAGTGTAAATATCTCGATCTTTGATTCCATCTCTTCCGGGCCGGCCTCGATGATCAAGTCGGCCTGGCGGGCAGCGTCTTCGACACTGCCGGCAAATTCCAGCCGTGCGAGCGTGGCATCAGCCGCTGCTGGGGAAAGCCTGCCTGACTTTATTGCCTGATCAAGGTTGGTGTGAAATTCGTTCTCCGCGCGGCGAAGAGCGTTGGGCAAGAGGTCCTCCAAGATCGTGCGATAGCCACCCATGGCTGCCGCCAGCGCGATGTCTCGGCCGACTTTGCCGGCACCAAGGACACCGATGACGCGGACCGTGGGCCGGACGTCGGCCCGGGCCTCGGCCATTACTGTCCCTTGTCCAGTTGTCCCAACACCGCGTTGAGGTTAATACTGGCAGCGCGTATGTTCTCGGCGAGGCGTTTGCGCTCATCCGCGTCCATCAGTGGTATGGAGGCGCTGATGCGGCGAAGCGTGGTGTTAATGTCGTCGACGTAGTTGATAAGACGGATGAGTTCTCCGGTAGCTGCCATAGTTGAACCTGCTCCTGTTGCCCGCCATGCGGGCGATCGCCATTGTCAGACCGATTGCTTGTGCACAGTTGTATGCTGCGTGATGTACCCATTCTCAATGGTTGACGTTATTTAGTAAAGGTACCGATGGGTACTCTTCTCACTACACTTCACGGAGAAACGAACCAAAACCCGCAACAACCGAACAAAACAATCACGGAAAACGATGAGACTGCTCGTCCGGAGAAGCACAACGGTTGGATACAACTGTGGAGGAACCGCGCTTTTAGCGCCGTAACCATCTCAAGTGAATTGGATCTTCGGCCCTGGAGACACGCAACTCCCGACAGCTCATCACTTTAGTAATAGCTACGATCAATGTTATTTATTGGTCATCTGACTTCCTGGTGAATCTAATATTGATATGAGTGATAAGCCTTTGAAACGTTACCTTTTTGCCAGCGACTTCGATCAGACCCTGACGTTCGACGATTCCGGGTATGTGTTGAGCGAACTGGTGGGCATTCCGACGGCTGAATTCGAGCGCAAGGCCCAGGGGATGGCCAAGCTGAACCTGGTGCAGCAAGGCGCGGAACTGTCATACCTGTTGCTGCATGATCCCGAATTTCGCGCCCGAGTGCGCAAGGAGCACCTCTACGAAGTCGGCAAGAACATCCGCCTGAAAGACAATATCGAGCTGCTTTACCAGATTCTCGAAAGAGGTGTGGACGGATATCACTTCGATTTTTACGTGCTTTCTGCATCGCCGGTGGAAGTGATCCAGTCGGCACTCGAAGGCATTGTGCCCAGAGATCACATTTACGGCACCGAGTTCGTCTACAGCACGAAAGGCGAGATTGAGTCCCTGGTCCGAGCCACGGCCGGCTATGGCAAGGTGGCTGCGCTCGATCAGTTGCAGTCTGAACTGCAGATCGGGCCGGACCACATTATCTACACCGGAGACGGCAGCTCCGACATCAACGTGATGCTGCATGTGAAAATGCGCGATGGATTCACCATCGCAGTGTCGGAAGCCAAACACGTCTCTCAGATCGCCAAGAGGACAGTCCTTAGTACCAACGCACTGGCGGTTCTGGGACCCATTCTGGAAGAGACTGTGGGCTGGGAGCGCGCACGAATTCGCCAGTTCTTCGAGTCCTACGGGATCCTGATCCAGGAGTGGGACAGCGTGCGCACCGACTGGCTGACCCTGCGTCCAACGATCAAAGTAAAGGATGTGGCTGAGACCGTCGCTGCCGGGGTCTGATTCTCAGAGCTAGCCTTCGATTTCAAGAGAAGACTCACGCCAAGTATCCCAATTGACAAGTAACGGCGGTGACCAGAGCCGGCACAGGAGCGGTTGCGCAATTGCCCGCCATGCGCCCACAATAGCTATATGCTTCGCGACAAGGCCCTTATTCCCCTATCCCACCAGCACCAGCATTGTCTGGCGCTGTGTGTGCGCCTGGATCGCGCCATCCAGGCCGGCGAGGTGGATCTGGAAGCCTGGCAGGCCGAAATCCAACAGATTTTCGAACAGGAAATCACCTTTCACTTTGCGGCGGAAGAGAAAGAGCTCTTCCCAGTGGCGGCACGCTTTCCCGAGCTGCAGCCCCTGGTCCAGGAACTTCTTACCGGGCACGCGAACTTGCGCAGTTTCTTTTCCCGGGCCGCCGCCCGTTCTCTGCATGTTGCCGGCTTGCAGGCGCTGGTGGAAAAGCTGGCGTCCCACATTCGCAAGGAAGAGCGCGAGCTGTTTGAGGGCATGCAACGGCTGATGCCGCCGGAAGAGCTCTCCGCCATGGGTGCCGCTTTGCAGCAGTCGCTGGCCGACGCTTCCAACGGATGCATCCTGCCTAATGCGGCGACGAAGCTGCGGCCCAAGCAATAGCCCCGCCACTTGTCATCCTGAGCGGAGCAACCCGATTCGAAATGAATCGGGTTGCGTAGTCGAAGGACCCCTACTTTCCACGAACGTCTCGAGGCATTCTCCACAAACGCCGTCCAGAGCCATAGTTTCAAGCCGCCGCAGATTAGCGGGTAGGGATCCTTCGACTTCTTGTTTGCTTTCGTAAACGAAAGCAAGCACTACGCTGGGGATGACAGGGTTCAGGACAGGGGGCTGAATCCGAGACATCGTTTCCTTCATCTAGCAATCATGGACCAAGAAGAAAGTTTCATTCCGCTGGCGGACTATTCCCAGCAAACTGTTCAGCCAACGGGTGGCCACGCGCTCGATGATTCCGGATTGCTCGATGCTTACTCGCACGCGGTGGTTGGGGCCGCGGAAAAACTCAGCCCGTCAGTGGTCAAGATCGATGTTGCCCAGGCAGGCAAGAGCCGATCAGGTGAACCGCGTGAACGACAGGGCGGCGGCTCGGGTTTCGTCTTCACTCCCGATGGCTTGATTCTCACCAACAGTCACGTAGTGCACGACGCCACGCGGATTCAGGTCTCATTCGCCGACGGCCGCCGCTTCCCTGCCCATACAATCGGCGACGATCCGGCGACCGATCTGGCGGTCGTCAGGGTTGACATACCCAATAACGACGCGCCCAGTCTCGTAGCCGCGCCGTTGGGGGATTCGCAGAAGCTGCGCGTGGGACAACTGGCCATTGCCATCGGCAATCCCTACGGCTTCCAGTACACGGTCACAGCGGGTGTGGTCAGCGCTCTGGGACGCTCGTTGCGTTCCTACTCGGGGCGAATGATCGACGATGTAATTCAGACGGACGCCTCGTTGAACCCGGGCAATTCGGGCGGGCCGCTGGTGACATCCGACGGCCACGTCATCGGTGTGAACACCGCGACCATCATGGGCGCGCAAGGACTGTGCTTTGCGATCGGAATCAACACCGCCAAGTTTGTAGCGGGACGGCTGCTGCAGGATGGCAGAATCCGGCGCAGCTACATCGGCGTCGAGGCGCAGACGGTTCCACTCCACCGGCGCCTAGTGCGCTTCTACAATCTGCCGCAGGAAACGGGCGTGGTAGTGAGTTCGGTCACCGCCGGCAGTCCCGCGCAGAGAGCAGGCTTGCGGGAGGGCGATGTAATTGTCGCGCTCGACGGACAGCCGGTGGCTGGCGTGGATGACCTGCACCGCTTACTGACGGATGCGCGGGTGGGCGTGAGCAGCTCGTTGACAGTTCTGCGGTGGACCGAGAAGCTGGAGCTGAAAGTAGTTCCTGAAGAGGCGCGCTAGGAAACGCTAGGAAATAAATTGCACCATGTGGGGCGGACACTCTTGTCCGCCGCTTTTGACTTTGGCTGAGGTCCAAGCGTCATTGCCACCGTAATCCCACGCAGCGCGTCTGTCGATTCCCCGCCAAGAGACAAAATCAACTTCAACGGCGGCGGACAAGAGTGTCCGCCCCACACAACAACACTGCCGAGCTGGGCTCGGCTGGGAGGGCGGGACGCCGGATCTCCTTAGCTTGAGGAGCCTAGATCGTCGCTAGTTCGTACAGATATTCCACCTGCGAGCGCACCGCGCCATCCATTCCCTGCACATTTGGATTCGTGGATTCGATCACGTAATACTCATCGGGCGCGTGGGCGCCGCTGCCGTGGCCCATTCCGAAATGGCCAGCGGGCAAGTGCAGGGGATTGCCGGTGAAGACGAAACCGGGCCACGAACCTGCACTGCGCGGCAAGATGATGGGATCGATCCCTTTGCCGCGATAGAAAGCCACCTGGGCACGGATCAGAGGGGCGTCGGCAGACGTGCTGTTCGGGTCGTAGCCCCCGGTCATGTTCGCTTCAATGTCGCCAAAGCCGTGTTTGGCGAGGTGGGCTTTCAGCGCGGCCAGAGCTTCGTCGGCTTTCATGTCGGGTACCAAGCGTAGATCGAGCTTCGCCACGGCGCGGTGCGGAAGGATGGTCTTGCCGCCCGGCCCGGTGTAGCCGCCCACCAAGCCTTCGATATTCACTGTGGGACGCGATTGCAGCAGCTCCAAAGCCTGCTGATAGTCGACGTCGTGTACCCAGTGGTCGACACTGAGCTGCTTTTTCGCGACCTTCTCATCGAGACGGCGTGCGGCCTCGGCGATCATTTTCTTTTCAGCGTCTGACGCCGGGCGGGCTTTGTCAGCGAAGCCCTCGATTGCGGGCGTATTGCCGTCGGGCGAAACCAGCGTGACCAGCGCTTCCACCAGATGCCAAGCCGGGCTGTCGAGCATGGCTTTGGTGCTGGAGTGGACATCTTTGCGCGGGCCGCGTCCCCACGTTTCGCCGCTGGAGACGAGTTCCAACTCGACGATTCCCTTGGCCCCAAGGGTCATGGTGACCTTACCGTCGAGATCCTGCTCGGCGGAAGGCATGTAAACACCGGTGCATTTGTGCAACGCGGCGAGCACTTCGGCGCGGCGCACGACCTGCGGAAAGTGCGGCGAACCGATTTCTTCCTCCCCTTCGGCGACCAGCACCAGGTTCACCGGCAGCTTGCGTCCGGCGCCGCGAAACGCATGCAGCGCGGCAATGAATGAAGCCTCCGGTCCCTTCTGGTTCACAGCCCCACGGCCGACGACAGCTTTGCCCAAGCCGGGCTTGTCAACGAGCGCCGCCTCGAAAGGAGGCGAGGACCATTCAGCGGGATCGGCCTGTTTCACGTCATACATGAAATAGAGACCGAGAGTGCGCGGAGCGCCAGCGTCGAGCGTGGCAAAGATGCCAGGCTGGCCATCCGTAGGAATCTTGGTGACCTCGCCGAATCCCGCGTCGCGCAGCATGCGCATGGTGAGATCGCAACCTTCGTCCATGCCCCGCTTCTCAGCGGCAATCGAGGGTTGGCGTATCCACTGCTGCAGGCGCTGCACGGATTCGTCGTGACGCCTTTCGATTTCTTTCTGGATGGCAGTGAGGTCGGGGTTGTCAGCCGCAAAAGAGTTGCGCGAGAAGGCAAGAGTGGCGGCACTGGCGGCGGTCGCCTGGAGGAATCTCCGTCGGTTCATGGGCGCGAGGATAATTGGGGCAGGCGGGAAGTGTAAAGCGGGGAGTCGCGTGCGGGGCCGAAATTAACTGCAGATTCCTCACCGGCTGAAGCCGGTTCGGAGTGACAAGATGGAGAGGAGGTACTACCTGGGAATCGGAGACCTCTCCCATCCGATGCCCGTACCACTCTGGTATCATTGCAAGCACCGCCCCCCTATGTTAGCTTCAACAAACAGCAGAGGTTAGCTTGCAATCGACGATTCCCGCCGGGCTGGATCGCAAGGAAGCGGAAGTTTATCATCGGCTCGATCCGGCGCGGCTCCCAAGGCACATCGCCATCATCATGGACGGCAACGGCCGCTGGGCGCGCCGCCGGCACTTGCCGCGCGTGGCCGGACACCGGGCCGGAGTGGCATCGGTGCGGTCGACCGTGGAAACGGCTGCGCGCATTGGGATTCCTTCGCTAACCCTTTACGCCTTTTCGGAAGAGAATTGGAAGAAGCGTCCTCGCAGCGAAGTGGATTTTCTGATGGGCCTGCTGTGCCGGTTTTTGAAGGCGGAAGTCCCCACGCTCAATAAGAACAACATCCGCTTGGAATACATCGGGCGCCAGCACGAACTTCCTCCCACGGTGCAGGAGAAGATGGAATGGGCGCGGCAGGCGACGGCTCAAAATACAGGCATGGTGCTGACCCTGGCGCTCAACTACAGCGCGCGGACGGAACTGGTGGATGCGTTTCGATCCATCGTGGAGGCGGCCGCCCGCAACGGCGGCCTGGATCATCTCGAGATTGACGAGGATGCCGTCTCGCAGCATCTTTACACGCGCCACCTGCCTGATCCGGATCTGGTCATTCGCACCAGCGGCGAGATGCGGCTTAGCAACTTCCTGTTGTGGCAACTGGCCTACGCCGAAATCTACGTCACCCCGACCTTGTGGCCGGAGTTTCGCGGGGTGCATCTTCTGGAAGGCATAGCCGAATACCAAAAACGGGAGCGGCGCTACGGCGGGCTGGCCGGGGACGCAGCCCACGGCAACGGCTCTCATCATCAGTCCAACAATACCCATCAAGCGAATCGCGAGCAGTCCGGCCACCACCACCAATCCAGTCATCAGCAGACCAGTCATCACCAGTCAAAGACGGGCCGGAGCTAGAACGGCTTGCAGCTACTGAAACGAATCCTGACCGCGGTCCTTCTGATTCCGATTGTGCTCGGGTTGGTGCTGCGAGCGCCGGTGCCGGTATTGGCACTGGTCACGGCGCTGGTTGCGCTGCTGGCCATTCAGGAACTGCTGAAGTTGTCCGAAGCCTACAAGATCAGGCCGTTTCATTGGCCCACGTACATCTTTGTCGGACTGTTCTTTTTATTTCTGGCGGTCAATCCGGGACACGAGAGCCCGTTGCTCTCGACAGCGGTGTTTGCGGGCAGCGTGGGGTTTGCAGCTTCCATCGCTTCGTTTGTGTTCCTGGTGATCGGCATGCAACGGGTCGATCTGAGTACCGGGTTTCCAGCGGCGATGACTTCGGCCTTTGCTTTCGCTTATGTTGCCCTGCCGTTGGGATTTCTGGTGCAGATTCGGGAACAGGCATCGGGCGCGTTCCTGCTCCTGTACCTGCTTCTGCTGGTGTGGGCGGGGGACATTTTTGCCTATTTTGTGGGACGCTCTTTGGGACGCCACCTGATGTCGCCGCGCATCAGTCCGCGCAAGACGTGGGAGGGAGCGGCGGCCTCGCTGATTGCGAGCCTGGTGGTGGGAATGTTGCTGTACAAGTATTCGCTGCCCATCAGTTCCGCGCTGCTGAACGCGCATCTCATCGAAAGGAAGGACGGATTGTTTGCCCTGGAAAAGCCGCCGCTGTGGCCGACTCTGGTGCTTTCGGCCGCCATCAATGTGGCAGCGCAACTGGGCGACCTGGTGGAATCGCTGATCAAGCGCGGCGCGGGTGTAAAGGATTCGGGAACACTTCTTCCGGGACACGGAGGCATGCTGGACCGAATCGATGCTCTGCTCTTCGCCGCTCCGGTGCTGTGGTACTATGCGGCTTGGCGCGTGTTGCAGTAGGCCACCCCCCCGGCAACGCCCCATCCGACATTTATATTCATGAGACGTATCGCCATCCTGGGTTCCACCGGCTCTATTGGCCGCAGCACGCTGAGCGTGGTTGAATCCTACCCTGAGCGCTTTGAGGTGGTTTCGCTGGCGGCGGGCCGCAATGTGGAGGCGGCGTTCGAGCAAGCCCGACGGTGGAGACCAAAACTCATTTCGATTTCAACTGAGGTGGATGCTGAGATTTTGCGCTCGCATCTGCAGACCGCCGGAGTGAAAGGGATCGAAGTTATACATGGCTCGGCTGGGGCGGTGCGGGTAGCGACTCATCCGGAGGTTGATTTTGTCGTCAGCGCCATCGTGGGCGTGGCCGGTCTGGAAGCCACCTATGAGGCGGTCAAGGCAGGCAAGACGGTGGGCCTGGCTAACAAGGAATGCCTGGTCGCGGCAGGGGAACTGATCACCGCGGAAGCGCGCCGGCAGGGCAAGCCGCTCTTGCCCATCGACAGTGAGCACAATGCGGTCCACCAATGCTTGCGGGGCGGGCGGATGGAGGAGGTGGAGCGCATCTGGCTGACCGCTTCCGGCGGGCCATTTCTTTACACACCAAAGTCTCAATTTTCTGCAATTACCGTGGAGCAGGCGTTGAATCATCCCACGTGGAAAATGGGGCAGCGGATCACCATTGACTCGGCGACCTTGATGAACAAGGGATTTGAGGTGATCGAGGCTTGCCGTTTGTTCAACTTGCCGCCCAGCCGGGTGCAAGTGATGGTGCATCCGCAATCCACAATTCACTCCATGGTTGAATTCGTGGATGGCAGCATACTTGCTCAGTTTTCGGTTACGGACATGCGGCTGCCGATTTTGTATGCTTTAACGTATCCGGAGCGGGTCGTTTCCGCTATGCGCTTCCCGGTCATGGACTTACGGCACCTCGAGTTCCTGCCCCCGGATATGGAAAAATTCCCTTGTCTGGCTCTAGCCTATGAAGCGGCGGAGGCTGGAGGTGCGAAAACGGTTGCACTCAATGCCGCGGACGAAGTGGCAGTAGCGGCATTTCTGCAAGGGCGCATCGAATTTAGTGTTATTCCAAGGATCATCCGGGAAGTTGTCTCTGCAACGGAAGCGGGTAAACTGGAATCTATTAGTCAAGTGCTGAAGGCGGACTCCGCCGCGCGCTTGATCGCCCGCGAGAGAGTTGAGCAAATGGGGGAGAGGCCGGCAGGTTCACGGCCACTCTCGAGCGCAATCCGAGTGGAGTAAATACTTTTATGTCTGGATTCATAACTGCCGTCCTCGCCGTGGGCGTGATTCTGGGATTCATGATCCTGATTCACGAATTCGGCCACTTCGCGGTGGCCAAGCTTTTGGGAGTTCGCGTGGAGCAGTTTGCCATTGGTTTTGGCAAGCGCCTGTTCGGCTTTAGGAAGGGCGACACGGATTACCGCATCAACGCATTGCCGCTGGGCGGATACGTCAAGATGAGCGGCGAAAACCCCATGGATGAGCGCAGTGGCGATCCTGGGGAATTCATGTCCCATCCGCGCTGGCACCGTTTCTTGATTGCCATTGCCGGTCCAGCCATGAACATCATGTTCGCAGTTGGGATGCTCACTTGCGTCTACATGGTGCACTACGAATATCCCGCGGTATTGGATGAGCCGGCGGTGATCGGGTGGGTAGATCAGGATACGCCTGCGGCGAAAGCCGGGATACAAGCGGGAGACCGCATCGTTCGCATCGACGGCATAGAAAACCCGACCTGGGAGCAGGTGATTCCGCGGGAAGCGCTGAACCCTAACCAGCCTATCGATGTCACCCTCGAGCGCGGCGGGCAGCGGTTGACCAAGACCATCGTGCCTGAGGCCCTTGGCCCGAACCAGATGGGTTCGGCAGGATGGGAACCCAAAGAATCAAGTTTTCCGATTACTGACCTGGAACCCGGCATGCCGGCCGAAAAAGCCGGAATGCGGCTGGGCGATGAGATCATCAGCGTGGACGGGCAGCCGATCACCGGCCTTCAGGCCATGATCGAGAGTTTGAAGCGCAGTAAGGACAAACCGATCCAGATCGCCGTGCAGCGCAATGGGCATCCGCTCACCTTCACCGTCACACCGGTGTTGTCGGACATCAAAGGCGATCTCAAAGGGGATCAGCGATATCGCGTGGGAATCGGCAGCGCGCCGATGAAGGTATCCTCGTTGCCGCTGGCAGCTGCTTTCCGCCGCTCGGTGGAACAGAACAAGCAAGGCTCACTGCTGATCCTGGAGCTGGTCCAGAAGATGGTGCAGCGCAAGATTTCCATCCGATCCATCGAAGGCCCCATCGGCATCGGACGGGCCGCCGGGCAGGCAGCCAGCAAGAAAGGCTGGACCCCGCTGCTGGAACTGGCTGCGGTAGTCAGCCTTAACCTGGGAATATTCAACCTGCTACCCATTCCCATCATGGATGGTGGCGTGATTCTACTGCTGTTTGTGGAAAGCATCATCCGCCGAGACATCAGCCTGCGGATCAAAGAACGGATCTATCAGGCAGCTTTTGTGTTCCTGGTGCTGTTCGCTGTGATGGTGATCTACAACGACGTGGCCAAGATGTTGCCCAGTGTGATGGGGCGAATGCCGTAAAGGCAGCTTCTAGCTATCAGCTGTCAGCTCTCAGTTCTCTGGCGTCGCCTTCAAGTCTCTGGCGATCCTCGATTGCGCTCGGATGCATTGTTCGTCAGCAAGTTCCTGGCACCCAGTCGGATATCTCCTTCCATTAAACCATTTTATTATTAGTAGTTTAGGTGCTGACGGCTGAAAGCTGACAGCTGAGAGCTATCCTTCCCCGTGTTAAACTAGACCTTCCCCATGGCTGATATTCAACGCAGAAGAACCGTTACCGCCTCGGTCGGAGGCGTGCGGGTTGGCAGCGATGCACCAGTTGTGGTGCAGTCGATGACCAATACCGACACCGCTGACATTCCTTCCACGGTTCAGCAGGTCGCGGCACTGGCTCGCGCTGGATCTGAGCTGGTCCGGGTCACGGTTAACAACGAAGAGGCTGCCGCTGCGGTCGCGCCTATCGTTGAGCAACTCGATCAGCAGGGCGTGCGCGTGCCCATCATCGGCGACTTCCACTACAACGGACACATCCTGCTGAAGAAGTATCCCGACTGCGCGCGAGCTCTGGCCAAGTACCGCATCAATCCCGGCAACGTGGGCATTGGACGTAAGGACGACAACAATTTCCGTACGATGATCGAAGTCGCGGTCGAAAATCAGAAACCGGTGCGCATCGGAGTGAACTGGGGCTCGCTTGACCAGGCGCTTCTCACCAAGATGATGGATGAGAATTCGCTGCTGGCCGAGCCCAAGGACGCGCGCGAAGTCACTATGGAAGCGATGGTCGTAAGCGCTCTGAACTCCGCCAGCCTGGCCGAGAAGTGCGGTTTGCGTCCGGACCAGATTATTTTGAGCGCGAAAGTAAGCGGCGTGCAGGATTTGATCGACGTCTACCGTTCGTTGGCAGGGCGCTGCAATTATCCCTTGCACCTCGGGCTTACCGAAGCTGGCATGGGCGCCAAGGGGATCGTCGCTTCGAGCGCCGCGATGGGCGTCCTGCTGCAGGAAGGCATTGGCGACACGATTCGGGTTTCGCTCACCCCCGCACCCGGCGGGGATCGTACCGAAGAAGTCCGCGTGGGGCAGCAGATTCTGCAATCCCTTGGAATCCGCAGCTTCACGCCACAGGTGACAGCCTGTCCGGGATGCGGCCGTACCACCAGCACCTTCTTCCAGGAAATGGCGCAGCAGATTCAGTCCTACCTGCGCGATCAAATGCCGGTCTGGAAGGGACGTTACACGGGCGTGGAAGAGATGAAAGTCGCAGTGATGGGCTGCGTGGTGAATGGTCCCGGCGAATCGAAGCACGCCAGCCTTGGCATCTCGCTACCGGGGACATTCGAAGAGCCGAAAGCGCCGGTCTACGTGGATGGCCGGCTGTTTACCACGTTGAAAGGTGACAAGATCGTGGCGGAGTTTATCCAGATCCTGGACGAGTACGTGGAGTCGCATTACGCTGCCAAGGAAGAGTTGGCGGCAAAATAGACACAAAATGTAGGCGCGAGCGTCCCCGCTCGTGCGGGAGCGAGGCAAACCTGAAGGTTCTCCTTCGGTTTCAGGCGCTCTTTGCTACCTCCCGAACCCACAACCAGCGGTACTCCATCGCGGTCCTCACTAGACCAGCCCGGACCGGGTTCTGAACCATGTACTCAACCTTCGCGCGAATGCTTTCCTCGCGCCGGAGCACGCGGTCAAACGACTCGCGCTGCCAAACCTGCCCGACGCGATTCAGAAAGCGATTAATCTTGTGCGCGGACGCGCTCTTAATGCCTTGCATGATTTCCGCCACACTGAAGAAACTGTTCCCGTCGTACAGCGGGGTTAAGACCAAGTGAACGTGGTCCGGCATTACTATTGCTCCGTGCAGATTGAAACGGGTTCCATTTCCCCATGTGCAGGAATCGAGGGCGATGGTGCGGGCGGAGGGAGGCAGGATCCAGCGCTGGTGAGTCGAGAATGTCAGAAAAATGGCTTTGTAACTACTCTGATAGTGAGGAAGATGACGGCGGTATTCGTAGACGCGGTGCATTGCTCACGAATATCACAAGGGGAGAGTGCGAGCGAGGACGCTCGCGCCCACATTGATCAGCTTGTTCTGAAATGGGAAAATATCGCGGAGGAACTGCCGGGCCTGCCTCGCTCCCGCACGAGCGGGACGCTCGCGCCCACATTCCGCCTACGCCAGCAATGACAGGCTCGGATTTGCCCTGTCATCTTCTAGCGGGTCTGCAATTCTCTTCAGCTCAGGATAGTGTTCCAGCAGCGGCTCCGGCGCCTTTACACGATTTCCGGTCAGCATGTTTTTGAGCTGCAGGGCGTTTACTCCGGCCTTACCTAGAAAATGATTATTGGTCACGACATACGTGACTTCGGCCTTCTGCGCGATTTGCCCGATCCTTTCTTTCCATCCCGCCAGTTCGGCTTCGCTGTAAAGATAGTTGTAGCGATCGGCGCCGGTTTCTGCCTGGAACCACTGATCGTAGTTACGTCCATGCAGGCGAACATAGCCGACCGGTGACGTCACATGCTGTGTGGGCACCAGCGAGCGGCCGATCAGCGGCTGGTCGATGTTGCAGAAAGCAACGTTCTTCTGAATAAAGTCGTTGATGGTGTCGGGATTGTCCCAGCTATCGTGACGCACTTCAACCACGCGCGGATATCCAATGAACTGGCGCAGCAGTCTCTCCAGATATTCACGATTGAGTGAAGTGTTTTTGAATGAAACCGGAAATTGGATCAGCAACGCCCCCAGCTTCCCTTCTCCGGCTAGGGCTTCCAACCCCTCGCGTGCCAACGCCTCGTCCTCATCGTTAGGCCGGATTGATGCGGCTGAAGTGGGCTCCATGACCGCCATCGGATTGTGGGTGAAGGAGCGGTGCAGCTTCGCGGTGAACATGAACTTGGGATTTACCGCCTTGGCAGCGCGAATCCACAGCTTGGCCAGATGGGGTTTGATGTGTCCGTAAAACGAAGTGTTGATCTCTACCATGTCGAAGCATCGCGCCAGGATATCCAGCGGATGCTGCTTGCGATGCTGCATTCCTGGCGGATAGAAGACTCCGTCCCAGTCTTTGTACGACCAGCCGGCAGTGCCGACGCGGATTTGCGGGGGTGTTTCCATGAAGGGCAGCAAGAAAGTCGCTTCTGGCAGGTTAGCATAGGGCGGATTCTCAGCGGAGGTTGGTCGGGAGAAAACTTTCTCCTTTTCTTCTCTCGCCCGAGACCCTAAAATCAAGTCAATCCCATGGGAATTCTCTTGCTGATCTTGCTGGTCGTTCTGAACCTGGTGCTATTGGTGTTGGTGACGGCCCTCTGGCGCCGGGAAGCTGGCTCCTCGCATACCGCTGAACTGGCGCAACTGGCGCGGGAATCATCCTCGCTACGCGAATCCCTGACGCAGAGCTTTGCTAGCGCGACCGCAGATATGGCGACGCGGCTGGAGAACACCAAGGGCGACCTGCGCCAGGAGGTAACCGATCGTTTGGGCCAGGGATTTGCAGAAATTCGCACCGCTGTAGAGGGTCAGTTGGCGGGGGGACGACAGGAGCAGACTCAGGATCTACGCCAGGCGCGCACCGAGTTGACCACCGCCTTGGCTCTGACCACCTCGCAGCTTAAAGCGGAATTCGACACTTTGAACCAGAAAACGGCACAAAGCCTGGATTCCATTCGCGACCGCGTCGACGCTAAGCTGCTCGCCATCACCGATCAAGTGCAACAGAAACTCGACCAGAACATCAAGGAAGGCTTTGCGCAGTTTGAAAAGGTTCAGCAGCACCTGAAGGCGGCGGAAGAACAGCTGCGCGAAGTGGGGGCATTGGGCCACTCCATCAACGACTTGAACAACATGCTGAAGCTGCCCCACCTGCGCGGTCAGTTCGGCGAAGCTAGCCTCGAGCGTTTGCTGGCGGATTTTCTGCCGGCCCATATGTTCGAAATGCAGTCTTCAGCAGGCGATGGCAACGGACGCGCCGACGCCGTCATCCAGTTTCCTGACCGGCGTCTGCCCATCGACGCCAAGTTTCCCCGCGAGCAAGTCCTGGCGCTGTTTGAAAGCAATGTTGAGTCAGAGATTGAGGACGCGCGGCACGAGTTTGTGCGGGTGATGAAGACCGAAGCAAGGCGGATCAAGGCATACATCCAGCCGGAACATGGCACCACCGATATTGCCCTGATGTATCTGCCCAGCGAAACACTTTATATGGAAGCTATCCGCAACCGCGAACTGGCGGACTGGCTCAATCTGCAGCACGTTTTTCCAGTGTCGCCGAATACGCTGCTGATGACTTTGCAGACCATCGCGCTGGTACACAAGTGGTACGAAGTCGCCAGCAGATTCGAGAAGAGCCGTCTGGAGCTGGCTAAAGCGCAAAAATCCTTCGATCATTTCCAGAATCAGTTTGAAACTGTCGGCAAGAACCTGAATAAGGCGCAAGAAGCTTTCGATACGGCACAGAGACACCTGAAGACTTATCGCGGCCGGGTTACTGCCCTTAGTGGTCAGGAACAACTGGAGCTGGATGCGGCCACCGCGAAGAATGACGAAGAACCTACCCTGCCCCTGACCGACAAAGCCAGCGCTTGAAGCTGCTCCCCGCGCCTGGTTGACGGCAGCCGGGTGCAGGTGCATAATCGTTTTCACTTCTCCCCGGCCCCGGGCCCTATCCAAAGGGACTGTCCGAAAAACCAAGTTCCATACTCTTGGAAGGAGAGGTGTGTGATGTCTACTAGACCGACATTTGGTGCATTCAATCAAGGCGAACTCCCAACAATTGCTTGTTTTAACAAGGCCACGGTTCCGCTTGGCGTCGATCTCGATACCTTGATCGCAGCCATGCAGGTATATATCGATGAATATGTGGCGCCGGTGTGGGGGACGCCTGCGAAGTTAGTCAAAACCACGGGATTCCAAAAAGGGGCTTGGGCGATGGTGTTTCTGGACGACGCCGATCAGCCTGGCGCCCTGGCCTACCACGACCTGACTCCCGACGGCCTGCCGGAGGCGAAAGTTTTCGTCAAGACCACACTGGCGAACCATGACTTGGTAAGTGTGTCGGCGTCACACGAGCTAGTCGAGATGCTGGTCGATCCGGCCACCAACCTGATGACCACTGGTCCTAATTCGAAGGTCATCTACGCCTACGAGAGCGCGGACCCGGTCGAGGCGTTGAGCTTTGATGTAAACGGCATCCAGATGAGCGACTTCGTTTACCCGGCGTACTTCGAAGACTTCCACAAACCCGGGTCGGTGCGGTTGGATCATCAGAATAAGGTCAAGAAGCCGTTTCAAATTCTTTCAGATGGTTATCAGATCATCTTCAAGAATGGGAAGTGGAGTCAGGTTTTCGGCTCGGAGGCGAAGAAGAAGAGCTTTGCAAAAGAAGATCGTCGCGGTCACCGCAGCGAGTTACGAGCCAAGAAGAAGCAAGTTCCTGCGGACGTGAGCAAAATAAAGAAGCTTGAGCTTAAATCACCCTTTCCAACCGAGGGGGCGGCATAAGACATCTGAAGTCTCGCAGCTTCTGACCGATGGAAGGTTGGGCATTCTTCGCGGCAAGGCGAAGCGATGCCCAACTTTTCACCCTACGCCCCTCGCTTCGTTTTCAGCTCCGCCAGCAACTGCTCGATGCGATCTTCTTTTTCCAGCGCCGCCAGGCGCTCTTCTATATCATCGGCGGCAATTTCGGATTTGGCCTGGCTGTGAGCTTCGGCGTCGGCCACTTTGCGCTTCATGCGGTCGAAGGCGGCGGCGCTGGAGCCGTTGCCGGAGGCCATCTTCGCGTCGCTGGCTTTGGCTACGGCGCGGGCCCGGCGGTGCTGGGCCATGAGCAAGTCAGCCTTGGCCTGGGCTTCGGTTAGTTTCTGTTCCAGTTGGCGCAGCGCAGTTTTCAGGTTTTCTACTTGTGCCTTCTGGTCTGTGACCTGCTGGGCGAAGCCTTCGCTGAGGTCGCGATAGCTTTCCACACGTTGCAGAGCGGCGCGCGCGAGATCGTCTTGTTTCTTGTCGACGGATAGTTCTGCCTTGCGCATCCACTCCGCCACTTTGTCTTCATTTTCTTTTTGCCTTTTTTCCAGCAGGTGTTGGTCGGCAATGGCGATTGCGACCTGGGTCTTGACCTGCAAGAGCTGATTCTGCATGTCGAGGATCACCTGCTTGATCATTTTTTCCGGATGCTCGGCCTTGTCGATCAAGTCGTTGAGATTGGCTCGGACCAAGGTGGAAACTCTCTCTAATAATGCCATGATGGGACTCCTTTTCTTTCTGTAGAGACGTAGCTTGCTACGTCTGGACTCGTGACGGGAGACGTAGCAAGCTACGTCTCTACGGCATCAGCTATAAGCTTTCAGGTTCGTGCGTCTTGTGGACAGATTCGCACTCGGCGCATTTTGTGCCGCGTAAGGTGCTTCCGATTGCGACTCCGATGGCAATTCCCACCGCGAGCCAGATGGCGACGTGTCCTGCGAAGACGCCGGTAGCAGCGCCAATGCCGGCGCCTAGCGCAATGCCAAGGCCGATTTGCGTCGAAGGGTTTTTCATATTTCTGCCTCGAAAACCAGTTCAACAACGGCAGGACGGGCGAGACGCCCGTCCTCCATTGGGCTTTCACTTCCCTGCTCCGCCGTTGGATGGGAGCGCGTCGGGCCTGGGCGACTTGTCGCCGATCTGGCGGACTTTGCCCAGCAGCTCCGACATCGGCATGCCGGACAGGGTTTCGAACAATGCCGGCACCTGTGCCGCCATCTTGGCAATGTCGCCGGTGATCTTGTTCATTCCGGAAGCATCGCCGTTGCCGGTGGAAACGATCGTGATCTTGTCCACGTTGGCCAGCGGACTGGCCAGCGCACGGACAATCTCCGGCATGCCGGTGAACAGCTTGTCGATGACCGCCGCCTGGTTGTACTCCTGGTAGGCCTCGGCTTTCACGTTCATGGCTTTGGCTTCGGCTTCACCTTTCTTGAAAATAATCTCGGCTTCGGCCTCACCTTGGGCACGGATCGCCGACGCATGACCGTCCGCTTCCGACATGAGCCGTTGCTTTTCGGCCAGAGCCAGAGTCTCGATTCGCTGACGCTCGATTTCAGCTCCTTTCAATACGGTTGCGATCAGCTCTTTCTCACGGCGGTTGATTTCGGCCTCCTGCACTTTGACTTGCTGCTCTTTTTCGATCTGCTGCACCTTCACCTGCTCGGCGATGACCTGCTGTTGCATGATGTTGGTCTGGATGTCGTAGGCCTTGTCGGCCTGCGCCTGCTGCCGCTTGGTGACTTCGACGTATTGCGCTTTCTTGACTTCGAGGTCACGCTGCGCTTCCGCCTGCTTGGCCAGAGATAGGGTTTCCGCCAAGACCCGTTCCTGATCGGCCTGGGCTCTGGCTACCGCTGATTCGCGTTGCGCCAGGGCGCGCTTGATGGCGGTATCGCGATCGGCCTCCGCCGTGGCTACGTCGGCGTCACGCTTGATGCGTGCCACATCGGGCTTGCCCATGTTGGTGATGTACTCGTTCTTGTCGCGGACTTCTTTGATGGTGAAAGAAATGACTTCAAGCCCCATCTTGTTCATGTCTTCCGCACAGGTGGAACGCATGCGATCAGAAACCATCTCTGGCTGCTTTACGATTTCTTCCACCGTGAGCTGCCCGATGATGCCGCGCAGGTGGCCTTCCATCACTAGGCGGATCAGGCCTTCGCGCTCCTGATCGGTCTTGGTTAGAAATTGTTCCGACGCGGTCAGGATGGACTCCATGTCCGACTTGACCTTGATCTGGGCTACCGCCTCGACCGTTACCGCGACACCCTGCTTGGTGTAGAGATCCTGCTGCGGGGCCACATCGAACGACATCAGCTCAAGCGAAAGTTCGCGGCATATCTGGACCATGGGGAACACCAGTGTGCCGTGGCCCTTCACTACCCTTGTTCCGCCCAGTCCGTAGACGATCAACGCTTCATGGGGGCCGGCCTTACGATAGAGCCTGGCCATGCCGCTCATGAGGAACAGAATGGTCATCACGCCCAGCCCTGCGAAAATCCAAATCTCGAAAATGTGTGACATCCCGAACATATTGCCTCCTCTTTCGAGTGCCCCAAACTAAAGCGTCAACCACAAAGGGCACGAAGCTACACGAAGGAAATCGAGAACATTCGCTTCATGTATTTTCGCGAGCTTTCTGGTTCTGTCTGACCAAGTTCAAATCATTCATGATTCTTTCCGGCTCACGATGTCCGAGGAACACTTCTCCGTCGGAGAGCATGATGCGAACCCCTGTGTTCGCCCAAACGTAGGCGCGCCGTTCTCCAATGCCGCGAATGCCATAACCGCCCATCGGACTCCAGGGCGCCACTGCGTACGCCTTGATGTTTTGCAGCGGAATGGAGCGCAGACGGAAACCGAGAGTGCTGATCTCGACTCCGTGTCCGGTGAAGCGATAGTGAAAGCCGCCCCAGGCCAGCGCGGCCGCTCCCAGCAGCAGCACCACGGGCAAGGCCATGACCCAGCGCAGGCCATTGAGCGGGATGACGGCGATCACACCCAGTTCAACCGCCGTGAGAAGCGTAAAGACCGACGCCCAAAATGGCGAGCCGTGAACTTCTTCCGCTTCGACGACATCGGCATGCCGCGGCAATTCGGCGCCGCGCTTGGTTAGCAGAGCGATCACTGTCAGCGCAATCGCTGCGAAGAAGACAACAGCGAGGGCGGGGACAACGTTCAGCGGGCGGCCATAGAGGTTGTAGTTCAGCACCGCCATGTTGACGCTGAACAGAGAACCCATTACGACATAGAGCATGGCCAGCAGGGACCAGGCGAGCACGTCCGGCTTGCGAACCCGGGTGAGCGCCCAGGTCAGTGCCACCAGGACGAAGGCCGTGACAGCCATGGCGAAGATGAATGAAGTGTCGCGCATCATCCAGCCATTGGGTTGGCCTGAGGCTCCGAAATGAGTGGCCATTCTGGCTGGTAACTGATTCCAGACTGACCAATACTGAAGGGCCGTCAGCGGAAGGGCTAGCCAAAGCATCGCAGTCATTGCGCGATAGAGTTTGCTGTCCATTGAGCCTCCTGGCGTTACAACCCGCTGCCAAACCACTGCGGCATGCGTTCTTGCCGACTAAGCACGAGCGCGGACGCTCGCGCCTACATTGCGTCTTGCTCTCCCGATATTTCCGTCCACAGGCGTACGTAGGCGATTCCCTTTTCGTAGCCAGTGACCATCACTTCCGACCCCTTGGCGATTGCGCTTCCGTTTTCGCAACGGGCACCGCAGGTTCGCCTCGTGCCGGCCTGCGAGTAGATGATTTCGCCCGTGCCTTTCTCGCGAATCGGAACCGAGACTCTGCCCAGCACACCGACCATTTCGTAATCCGCGGGATCCATGATTTCTTCCTGCGAGATCAACACCCGGCTGAGAAAGAGGAACACTATTCCTCCGCCGACCAGGCCGGTGAATATCGAGAGCCCCAGTCCTGACACAAACCAGATGCTGGAATAGCGGGTGAGCAGATAGCCCGACCCTCCAAACCACGCCAGAAATGCGGTCAGCGTGATGAAGTTGAACGGAGAGATATTTCCGGAATGGCCATGTACCACCTCATTTCCGTCGGTCGTCGCACCTGCCTGGGCGTGACCAGTTGGGGCCGCGCCTGGAGCGGCGTGTACATGAGTCGCCACGTGCACGTGCGAGAAATGCGGCAAATGCAGATGCCAGCGCAGACCCCCGGCGAGAAACGACAGCAGGCTGAATGAGAATCCCACCGCGAAACAAATGAGATAAAAATCTGCCCATGTCATAAACGCCGCCTTTCTTCACGGCTACCCTGCTCGGGCTTCAGTGCTTCCAGCAACCGGTCCGCCAGCCCCGGGGTATCGAGAATCGCTCCCAGCAGCAGGAAACAGCGCCGCGTATCTTTCTCGCGCGCCGCCTTGATCAGGACCTCGCTCAATTGCGGATCGCTGGCGAAACGCTCCGAACCCTGCAGCAGCCAGACATCGAGTTTGCCTTCCGTCGTGCGCAAGTCAGACACGAGTTCGGTATGGTAGCCCTCGGGGTCATCCACTAAAAATCCGGGATGAACCTTGAAAAACTTCGCCAGCAGAGTGCGCGTAGATTGCGTCATGTGGGGGCGCACGCCGCCTTCGATTTGCGACACATAAGACTGGCTGATGCTCTTGCCCTGTTCCTTGCGGATGGCCCGCACCAGTTCCTGCTGAGTCATGGGGCGAGCCAGGCCGCGCAGCGAGCCTTCCACTTCGCGCAAGTAGCGTAATTTTTCAGCCAACGTCATAATGTCAAATCGCAATAGTTATATTGCAATACGTTATATATGTCAAGACAGCGATAGGCCTTGTTTCTAGCTACTTACGGAGGATTCGCTAGTTATGCAGAACGCCTAGCCAGGATTTCTGACAGGAAGTCGAGGCTATCTCGGTTGGAAGGCGGTCAAACAAAGCTCCACCGGAGAGGCTCGACGCGGTCCCCGCGTGAGCGGGACGCTCGCGCCTCCATTCAAGCAAAAGAAAAGCGCCTCCGTTTCCGGAGGCGCTGGTTGACGACGACAGCTAATTTAACTACTGAGCTCGTGCGTTGTGCTTCTTGCGATAGATCGCGCGGGACGTGCGATTTTCCTGACCGTTGACTTGCCGGCGCTCGGCCGGCGTCAACTTGCCACCGTTGGCGGCGCGATCGTTTTTGACTTCCTTGTTGATGTGGGCTTCGCGGCCTTCCAGGTGGGCGGTTTCACCTGCGGTCAACTGGCCGCTTTTCACACCTTGGGCGATCCGTTCCTGCTGATTGCGCTCCCGCTGTCCCACTTCACTCTTGGGATTTACGTTCTGAACCTGGGCATCGTGCTTCTGCTTGTAGATGCCCTTGGAAAGCTTGTTCTGCTGCTGGTTCAGGGTGGCGCGGTCGGCCGCGGTGAGGTGACCGTTGTCCAGTTTGCGCATGTCGCGCTCTTCCTGGTTCAGATCGGCTTCCTTCTTTTCCAGATGCTTGGTTTCGCCCGCAGTGAGTTCGCCGCTCTGAATGCCGTTGGCGATGCGATCCTGCTGGTTTTCCTTGCGCTGGTTGATGGTGGCCGGCGCGGCTGCCGGGGCAGTGCTGGTTGTCTGCGCCGCTACGGGCAGCATCAGACCTGCCACCACAGCGGTCAAGATAAAGCCTTTATTTTGCATATTCATATCGTCTCCCCTTGCTCCCTTAATCGACTGCTTTGCCCGTTTTTTGGGCCATTTCCTTGAACACCATGTACGGGAGAATGTTGCGCGAGATTGGCGGCGATCACAAGAGTACAGGGGGCCGTTCAGAGTTACTAAAGGCGATGAACCATGGCTCCAAATGTCATCAGGGGTGAAGCCACTTTTGGCAAAAGATTTGTGCGGGAGGCGTCTACAGTCCAACTTCGATTCGCGAGCGCGGATCGAGGAAGTCACGCAGTGCGTCCCCGATGAAATTGAACGAGAGTACGGCAAGCATCACTGCCAGGGCAGGAAAAAGTACAAGATGGGGCGCGTCGAACAGGTGGGCGCGGCCATCGTTGAGCATCGCTCCCCAACTGGCCGTCGGAGGGGCTACACCCAGACCAAGAAAACTCATAGTGGCCTCGGCAAGGATGGCGCCCGCCATGCCAATTGCGGCTTGCACAATCACTGGCTGAATAATGTTGGGAAGAATGTGGCGGACGATCACGCGCAGATCGCTTGCGCCCAAAGCCCGTGCGGCTTCGACAAATTCACGTTCCCGGGCAGCCAACACTTGGGCACGGACCAGACGAGCGTAGCCCACCCATCCTCCCAGCGAGAGCGCCAGTACCAGATTGAAGATCCCCGGCCCGCGAAAAGCAACGAAAGCGATCGCCAGCAGAATTCCGGGGAAGGAGAGGAATGCATTCATCACCACGACGTTCACGAAGCGATCGATGTTTCCGCCGTAGTAGCCGGCGATCGACCCCACGATCAAGCCGAGAGCAAGCGAGACTGCCACCACCGAACTTCCTACCAGCATGGAAATGCGCGAGCCGTAGATAAGGCGGGAAAGTATGTCTCTGCCTAGTTCGTCGGTGCCGCACCAGTGGTCGGAAGAGGGCGGGGAGAGGCGCGTCGGGAGGTCGATATGAGCGGGATCCTGCGGAGCGATCCAGGGTGCGAACAAAGCGAAGATGACGAAGATAACCACCAACACGGCGCCCGTGGCCGCCAGCGGGTTGTGGCGAGCGGCGTTGGGCAGCGAGATGGAGAGAGTGGACAAAATCAATGACCTTTAACCGCAAGAGAGCGCGAAGAAGAGCTGCAATAGGCACAAAAAACAAATTCTCATCAGGACTCTTGCGATTCCATTTTCTGGCGACGAATCTACCATATCTCAAGCTTGATTTTCCGATAGCCATTGATCAATTCAAAATCGAGACGGTTGGACGTAATGAGGCGGGCGCCGTATGACCGTGCGGTGAGTGTGATGAGGACATCGAAGTGCAGATCACGGAGCTTGGCAGCGTTGAAGCCTCGATCCGCGCGAATTCTTGCCAGTATCTGTCCCGATTCCAACCAATTCTTTTCTGTGGGGGTCAGGATTGGATGGTTCTTGCTCAGCGCCCGCAAGAATCCCCGCTCAGCCGGCTTAGTGGCTCCACGCCACAGTTCCGCCAGGACCACGGAACACGTTCGGATGAGACCGGTGACGGATTCGATTCTCTGTTGATGACGCCCGGTTCGCAAATCATCGATGAGGACCGAGGTGTCGAAAATAACGAGGTCACCCACCATGACCTGCGAACGAAAGCTTCCCCGCATTCTTCTTCATTAAGTCTTTGAAGCGCTTTAGCGCAACAATCTCCCGGAGGGCCACATGGACCGCTTCAGTGCGAGATTTCACGCCAAGAACTCTCGCCGCCTCATCCGCCAAATGAGTGTCCAAACGGATGGATGTCAAGATTACTGCCATCGGGTCTGCCCTCAGTGTATATACATCTTATACTATTTGTATATATCGATCAAGGCGAACCTGGAATCAGCCAGATGTGCTGGCGGTCGGAACATCCACTCACTGCCTGATCCTGGGGTTCGCCACCGAGTAAAGCAAATCCGTCAAGAAATTGACCGCCACATACGTCAGTCCAATCGCCAGGATGCATCCCTGCACAAGATAGTAGTCACGATTGGATATCGCCTGAATGGTCAACCGTCCGATCCCGGGCCAGGAAAAAATTGTTTCGGTCACGATGGCACCGGCGAGCAGCGCGCCGAACTGCAGTCCGAGCACGGTGATTACCGGAATCATGGCGTTACGCAGCGCGTGACGGTAAACGACTGTGCGCTCGCTCAATCCCTTGGCGCGCGCGGTGCGAATGTAGTCCTGTCCCAGCTCCTCCAGCATGGAAGTGCGGACCATCCGGGTGAGGATCGCCGCCAGCGCTCCACCCATGGTTATTGCGGGAAGGACCAGGTGCGCCACAGTTCCCGAACCTGACACTGGCAGCCACCCCAGCTGGATGGAAAAAAGCAGGATGAGGATGGGGCCGAGAGCAAAGTTGGGGAATGACAAGCCGAACAGGCTAACGACGCTGAGCAGACGGTCGTCCCAACGGTTGCGCCGTTGCGCCGAGCGCACTCCGGCGGGAACCGAAAGCAGTATGGCGACAACCAGCGCCGCCAGCGTGAGTTGCAGTGTGTAGGGATAACGCTGGGCGATGAGGTGGGTCACGTTCTGGTTGAAGCGCAGCGACGGTCCCAGATCGCCGCGCAGCACACCTTCCCAGTAATTCAAGTATTGCCGGCCGAGTGGAAGGTCGAGTCCGTAGGCGTGCCGGGCAGCCTGCACATCGGTTACGGGGGCACCTTCCCCCAGCATCTGCAGAATAGGGTCGCCGGGAACCAAGTGGATCAACAAGAAGACCAGCGAGACCACGAGCCATATTACTGGCAGCATGTAGAGGACGCGGAGGGAGAGGTAGCGGAGCATCTGTCTTCAGTCGTCGGTCTTCAGTCCTCAGCCCAGCGCTCCTCCTCCAATTGAATCTAATGTGCTGCTTTCAAATCTTCTACCTCGACTCCGATGTGCTGCAGGTGGTGCATCATGTGCTCAAGATAATCTTCAAATACGAATTTGAGGGTCAACGGGTCCGAATCAGCGATTGTGCAAGTGCGTGACCAGGCGGAAGCAGGCACGGCTTTGGCGGCGACCAGCAGTTGCTGATTGAGCGACTTCCACAGCCCGATCAGTTCGGTCCAATCCCGATACTGGTAGCGATGTAATTCCACCCAGCGATCGCCATCATAGCCCGGCATGGCCAGGTTGTCTTCGAGTTGGACACGGACGACACGCTGGTGGCTGTTAGCCGCGGAGTCCAGTAAATGCCCCAGTTCTTGGCTGGGCGACCATTGGGAAGCTACGGGCTTGGCTTGGCGCTTGCTCGGCGCAATCTTCTCCAGCCGAGCGGGCACTTGATCTATCAGGGCTTGCAGCAGCATCAGTCCGTGCATTCAGAGTTCCTTTTTTTTCTTGAAGACAAGCCGGAAATATTTTGACGCTCAATTCTGGTCACTCAAACCAGTTTTCAGTTTCTGGTTCTCAGTTCTCAGTATGCGGCTTGGCTGACTGCTTTGGGTTCCAGCTTTTCAATTCTTACCTTCGCGATGCGGTGGCCATCGAGCTCCTGCACGGTGTAGCGGTGGCCTTCGTAGTCGAAACTCTCCCCCTGCCTGGGGATTTTCTGCAGGCGGGCGAGGATGAAGCCGGCCAGAGTCTCGAAGCCGGAATCGCGGGGCAGCAAAAGCTGATACTGCGATTCGAGATCGCGAATGCTGGCCGCTCCTTCGAGCACGACCGCGATTTTCCCTTCGACCAGATCTTGCTGGGGTGGGGCCACATCAAATTCGTCTTCGATCTCGCCTACGATCTGTTCCAAAACATCTTCGACCGTGATCACCCCTGCGGTGGATCCGAATTCGTCCACCACCACGGCCAGGTGTCGTTTGCGTTCTTTGAACTCTTCCAGCAGTTCGGTGAGAACCTTGGTTTCAGGTACCACCAGCACATCGTGCATAATCTGGCTGATCCGCATCGCCGAGACGCGTGCCGCGACGGGCTGATCAGGAGTAGCGGTCAGCCGGAGGCGAGTCCAGCGCATCAGGTCTTTGGCATAGAGCACGCCAATGATGTGCTCCGGACCGCGCTGGGGATCGTATACCGGGATGCGGGAGTGCTGTTCTTCGACCACCCGACCGAGGGCATCCGAGAGAGTGAGGTCACCGGGGAGGGAGAAAATGTCTGGGCGCGGCACCATGACCTCGCGGACCGTTACGTTGTCCAACTCCAGCGCCTTATGGATCATCTCTTCCTGAAAGGGCGGGATCTCCCCGAACTGGCGGCTTGCCGTGACGATCAGCTTCAGCTCGTCAGGCGAGTGCACCGGTCCTTGCCGGATCCGGCGGGATCCGAATATGCGCAGAACCCAGCCGGCGGACCGGCTCATGACAAACAGCAGGGGGCGAGTCAGGGTGAGGAACACATCCATGGGTGCCGCGACCGCAAGCGCCACTTGTTCGGCGCGCTGCAGGGCGAGTGATTTGGGCACCAGTTCGCCCAGAATGACGTGCAGGAAGGTGATCAGAACGAAGGAGACGGCGATGGCAATGCCGTGAGCATAAACCGAGGCATGCGGAAGGTCCTGAACCGGGCCCAGCATCATCTGAGCCAGCAGAGGCTCTCCCACCCAGCCCAGAGTCAGGCTGACGATGGTTACGCCCAACTGGACTCCATTGACCACCTCGTCCAGATTCCGGTGCAGCTTCTGAACGATGCGGGCGCCAATCCGCCGGGCGTCGATTAGTTGCTGAATGCGGGTATCGCGCACGCTGACCAGCGAAAACTCAGCCGCAGCAAAAAAGGCATTGGCTGCCACCAGCAGCAGGAGCAGGAACACCCGCAGCAGCACGTAGGCAATCATGGAAGGCTAATTCTAACATTGCAAAGAGATACAACCTTACTTATGGAGCTAAGCTCTTATAAAATCAGGCTGATGCGGCTCACCGCAATCCAGGGTCCCTACCAGCGACGTGAGGAATTCCTGCTTCCATTTCGCTAGTTGGCAGGTCTAACCCACGACGTCTTAATTTGCTGGATAAACCCGCGTTCTGCCGCGCCAGGTAGATTGCTGGAACAAACGGAAGATCCGGTTCGTAACTATGATTGACGCACGCGATATTTTCAGGAGGCAGACGTGAACGGGAACGGCAGCAGCAAAAAGAAACGGAAGCGGCTGATCTATGGGGGCATCGCACTTCTGCTGGTTCTGCTTATCGCCGGCGGACTGATCGCGGCTACTCGAGGCGGCACCAAGATTGACCCCTCAAAGCTTCAGAAGGTTGAAAAAGGCGATCTCGCCAAGAGCGTGGTGGCAACTGGCAAAGTGACCCCCATCACCAAGGTTGAGGTGAAGTCCAAAGCCAGCGGAATCGTGAAGAAGCTGCTGGTGGACGCTGGCGATAAGGTCAGGAAAGGCCAGCTATTGGCCCAATTAGATAAAGAAGAGATTCAAGCGCAGGTGGAGCAATCCCGCGCCGCAGTCGAGGCTGCAGAAGCCAACGTGCAGAGCACCGAAGCGGACTATGCGCGTGCCAAGGTGGACGCAGAAGGGCCGGAGGTTCCCCTGCTCAAGCGTGCCTACGAACGCGCCATTGGTATGGCGAAGGAAGGCGTCGTCTCTACTTCCGCCCTGGAGGACGCGCAAAAGAACTACGAGTTGGCGTTGAACAAGCAGAACGTATCCAAGGCGCAGGTTACGGTTCTCAAGGCAAAAATGGCCCAGGCGCAGGGACAGCTGGGGCAAGACCGCGCCAACCTCAAACAACTCGAAGAACAGCTCAGCTATACCGATATTGAGTCGCCAATTGATGGGGTGGTTCTGTCGCGTGACGTGGAAATGGGCGACGCGGTTAGCTCGATTCTGGTACTCGGCTCCTCGGCTACCCTGGTCATGACTCTGGGCGATACCAGCTCGGTTTACGTGAAAGGCAAGGTGGACGAAAGCGACATTGGCAAGGTTTATTTGGGGCAGCCGGCCCGGATCAAGGTGGAGTCCTTCAAGGATAAAACCTTCAACGGCGTGGTCACCAAGATCTCGCCCATGGGCGTAGAGAAGGACAATGTCACAACCTTTGAAGTGCGCGTATCCATCAACAATCCCGGCGGCGAATTGAAAGCTGAAATGACCGCCAACGCCGAGATCATTCTGGAAGAACACAAGAACGTGCTGCAGATTCCGGAGGGCGCAATCGTTTACGACAAGGACAAGAAGGCGTCGGTCGAAATACCCGATTCCAGCTCCAAAGAAGGCAAGAAGAAAATCGCCGTCAATATCGGCATCTCCAACGGAGCCAAGACTGAACTACTCAGTGGATTGAAAGAAGGCGACCAGGTAGTGCTTCAATAAAGCCCTGGGATGCAACGCAATTGATTCTGGAGAAGACATGAAATCCCAAAAGACTTTTCTCTTGACCCTGAATGCCTTTGCCATCGCAACTCTACTTTGTCTTCAGGCCTTGCCGGCGGCCGCCGCAGCGGAAGGCTCGTTCCAACGTACTCTGTCAGTGACCGGTCCGGTGCACATGGATTTGACCACAGGTTCGGGCGACGTTCATGTGCGCGCCGGCAGTTCCAGCCAGGTACAGGTGAGCGGGCACATCCGGGCCACGGAATGGTTCTCAGGAAATGTCGAGGAGAAGATAAAACGGCTGGAGACCAACCCTCCTATCCAGCAAAGCGGAAATGACATCCGCATCGGCCACATTGACGACCCGGAATTACGCCACAACATCTCGATCAGCTACGAAGTGACGGTGCCGGCTGAAACCGAGTTGCGGGTAGAAACCGGATCGGGCAGCCAAACTGTGGAAGGGATTCGGGGCCCCCTGGAAGTTAGCGCTGGCTCCGGAGAGTTGAAGGTTTCCGAGATCGGCGATCGCGTGCATGCCGAGACTGGATCGGGCGATATTGAGATCGATCGGGTGAAGGGCAACGTGCACGCCAAGACCGGCAGCGGATCGATCCGGGCGGAAGAGGTCGCAGGCGGTTTTGAAGCCGATAGCGGCAGCGGGCACATCACGTTGCACCAAACCGCGCCTGGCTCCGTGCGGGTGGACACCGGCTCGGGCGGCATGGACCTGCGCGGAGTGCGCGGTTCACTCGATGCCAAGGCTGGCAGCGGAACCATTGAGGCCGAGGGTAACCCAACCGGCGCCTGGAATGTTCACACCGGTTCAGGCACCGTACAGCTGAAAATCCCGTCCAATGCGGCGTTCGACCTGGCCGCCCACACCAGCTCCGGTTCCATTTCAGTAGAACAGCCCCATGCGGTGCAAGGCTCAATAGGCCGCAAGGAAATACGCGGCCGAGTGGGTGGCGGGGGTGTTCCCGTAGAGGTGGAAACCGGATCGGGAGATATTCAGATCCAGTAGCAGTCGTCGGTCTTCAGTCGTCAGCCAATCCTAAGGGAGCGGCTAACTGCTCGAGCTAGGATTTTGACGACTGAAGACTGACAACCGACGACTGCCCTTCAGACGACTCCCCTTCCATTACCTCCGTGCCTTGACTCCATCCTCGACCACAGGTTACTTTCGGCATTCTGGGAAAAGTCTGCCCTGGAGCGAGGAAAAATTGGCGAATCGGCCTATCATCACGCTGACCACCGACTTTGGACTCAACGATCACTTCGTGGGGACGGTCAAGGGTGTGATCCTCAACATCTGTCCGGATGTTGAGATTGTGGACATTTGCCATTCCGTGCAGGCGTTCGATGTACTCGATGGCGCTCTGACGATCGCCCAATCCTATTCGTATTTCCCCTCAGGCACCGTGCATCTGGTAGTCGTTGACCCCGGAGTGGGTACACCGCGACGATCTATCCTGGTAACCAGCGACCGGCATCATTTTGTCGCGCCCGATAACGGCGTGCTCTCCATGGTCTACAGCCAGGAGGAGCGGCTGCACATCCGCCACGTGACCGCGGAGCACTATTCCCTGCAGCCAGTCAGCAACACATTTCATGCACGCGATATCTTTGCCCCCGTGGCGGCCTGGCTGGCCAAGGGAGTCGACCCGGAAAAGTTCGGCGACGAGATTACCGACTTCGTACGCTTCAATGCTCCCAAGCCGAAATCGACGGACGGCAGCACTCTCCGCGGAGTAGTTCTGAAAGTGGACCGCTTTGGCAATCTGGTAACAAACATCACACCGAAAGATGCTCCCATGCTGTTTGGGACTGACCCGGCTCCTTTCAAGATTTCCGTCGGCCAGCGCGAGATTACCGAAATCCACTCGAATTACTCCGACGGTTTGCCTGGTGAGGTCTTCGGAATCCTGGGGAGCATGGGCTATCTGGAGATCGCCGCCGATCGTGGGTCCGCAGCCAAGATTATTGGAAGTGGCAAGGGCACCGAGGTAGTGATTTCTCTGCAAGGCACAGCCGCTGCCAGCAGCGGAAAGTAGTAAAACCAGTTGTCTGCGGTTACTTTTTCTAGGATCTCTTTACGTTTGGGTGGACATAGCGTTCGATTTCGGCCGTCCATTTCAGGAATCGCCACAGGTTGCTGCGCTCCCGCCAGGTAAATTCCCAAAACTCCAGAAAGCCGATCTGTTGCATCTTCACCCCGCAATAGGTCTCGACTCGCCAGAGAAGATAAGGACTGCGCCATGGCGTGAGACGATGTCCGCGGGTTGCGTTCCAAAGAAACCGGAGAATGTAGCGCATCTCTGCTCCCAAGTATAGCGCCGCGGAGTCGTCAGTCGTCGGTCTTCAGTCGTCAAAATCCTCCGTAGAAAATGTCAGCTTAAGCCCTTTAAATCTGGCTGACGACTGAAGACCGACGACTGACGACCGCCTTTCGACCTGCTAGAATCCGTTTTCGCCGAGGACTCTGCTTCGTGGCCGACGAGAACGCCCGCCAGAAGGCTGAAGATCACTACTACGCCGCTCTCGACTTGGTCGCGGAGGGTGAGCAAGAGCGCGCCCTTGCCGAATATCAGCTCTCCCTGGCCGCTGACCCGGTTTTTACCGAAGCCATGCACGGCATGGCTCGTACCTTGCAAAATCTGAATCGCTTGGACGAAGCCATTGCCGTCGCCAAACGCATCGCGGAACTTGATCCGGACGATGTGCTGGCCTACACCAGCCTGTCAGTCCTGTACCAGAAAAAGGGCATGATCCCGGAAGCAGAGGCCGAAGCCAATAAAGCCAGGATTCTGGGATGGAAGCAGCAGTTGAAGAAAAGCTAGCCATCAGCTTTCAGCTCACCAATTGCTCCGGCATCCTGAATGAGTCTATTCCTGGTCGGTGTTTGGCTGGGGGGCCGAGAGCTGACGGCTGAGACCTCAGAGATCGTACTTCTTCACCAAATGCCGGAACGACCGGTAGGAAATTTTCAGTACATCAGCCGCGCGCGTCTGCACCCCGTTCGATTGAGCCAGAGCCGCAAGGAGGAGTGAGCGCTCGATATCGGCAACGTACTTCTCCATGTCGACGCCTTCCGGTAGTACCGAGCCTGGGGCCACGGAACCCGGCCCTCCAGCGATGCCCACGCCGGCTGCCGCAGCCCGCGCTTTGGATCGTTCGACGGGAAGTTCGACGTGGAGTTCTTCTTGAGTTTCCAGCGCAACCGCACGCTCGATGGTGTTTTCCAGCTGGCGGACATTGCCCGGCCAGTCGTAGCCACACAGCGCGCCCAGCGAATCCGCGTTCACCCTCAGAATGCTCTTGCCAGCCGCGGGGGCGTATTTCTTCAGAAAATGGTTGACCAGGAGGGGAACATCCTCGCGCCTTTCGCGCAAGGGCGGTACAGAAACGGGGATCACGCTCAGCCGGTAGTAGAGATCTTCACGAAAAGTGTTTTCGGCCACCTGCCGGTCGAGATCGCGATTGGTGGCGGCGATGACCCGCACGTCAATGGGGATCTCCGTGGTGCCTCCCACTGGACGAACACTGCGCTCCTGCAACACGCGCAGTAGTTTGACCTGCATGGTCAGCGTCATCTCGCTGATTTCGTCAAGGAAAATGGTTCCCTGGTCGGCCACCTCGAACAATCCGCGCTTGTTCTGGTTCGCGCCCGTGAACGCACCCTTCACATAGCCAAATAGTTCGCTTTCCAGCAGAGTCTCCGGGAAGGCGCCACAATTGATGGATACGAAGGGCTCGCTGGCGCGAGGCGAACAGACGTGAACCGCGCGCGCGACCAGTTCTTTGCCGGTGCCGCTCTCTCCGTAGATCAGGATCGTGCTCTGGGTGGACGCCACGGTGCGAATTGTCCCCTTTAGCTTTTCCATCGCGGGACTTACGCCTACGATGTTCCCCAGCGAATTCCGCGTGGCCGCGTCGCGCTTGAAGGCAAAGTTCTGCCGGCTCAGCGTCATCTTTTCCAGTGCGCGGTTGATGGCAAGCTTGATTTCGTCCACCAAGCCGGGCGACTTACGGATGTAGTCGGTGGCCCCGCCAGCTTTCACGGCTTGCACCGCGGCCTCATAATCATCGACGGCGGTAATAAGAATGACGGCAGAGTCGGGCGAGACCTGATGCGCATAGCGCAACACTTCGATGCCGTCGGTATTGGGCATCTTGATGTCGGTCACGACCACGTCATAGAGGGCGCTGTCCAGTTTTTTCTTTGCGTCGTCTCCGGACTTTACGGTTTCGACCTTGTGGCCGTCGCGGCGCAGGGCAATATCCAGCATTTCGCAGATGGAACGCTCGTCGTCGCAAACCAGAATGTTACCCACGCGCATGACCTCCTATCCCGGCAGCGGCCGCGATGTTTTCATCGGTCTGCGAAGCGAGTTGTGGAGCGGCCGGCTGTAAGGCGGCCACCTCCTCAGCGACTGCCGTCTGTCGCAGGCGGAGAACGAAGACGCTGCCCTCGCCTAACTTTGAGCGAGCCCAAACCTTGCCTTCATGAGCGTGCACAATCTGATAGACAATGGCTAAGCCCAGGCCCGTTCCTCCCTCAAATTGCGACTGGAAAGGCTCGAATATCTTCTCTACCAACTGGCGGCTCATGCCCGGACCGGTATCGGCGAAGTTGATTTGCCAGTCTTCGCCGACCTGCTCGAGCGAGACTTTGAGGACCCCTCCCGATTTCATGGCGCGGACGGCATTCTCGCAAAAATTCCAGAAGACCTGTTTGATCTTGTCTCCGTCAGCCATGGAGAAGGCCCGGGGAACGCTGTAGGCTCGCTCGATCCGGATGCCGGTGTTTTGCGCCACCAGGCGATGCTCCAGCAAGGTGAGCGTGTCTTCGAGCAAGGGCACCAGATCAACGTTGGAGAACTGGTATTGCTTGCCTCGGGAGTAAGCCAGGAAGTCTGTAATGATGCCGTTCAGCCGGTCGGACTCGCGCATCACAATCTGCAGTAGCTGCCGGTGCTCGTCGCTCAGGTCGGCGATCCCAGATAGCATGCTCACCGAACCGGCGATCGAAGTCAGGGGATTGCGAATTTCGTGCGCGATGGCAGCGGCCAACCGGCCCACGGCTGCCAGGCGATCCTGGATGCGCAGATCCCGCTCCAGGCGCCGGATTTCCGTCAGATCATCGAACGTGTACACGAAGCCCATCGTCTTCCGGCCGGGGACCGCCAGCGTGGTCGCCATGACTCGAAGGGTCTTACAGAACCCATTCGACGCGACGAAACGCACTTCGCCATGCGCCCGTTCTGAAACAATCGTGGGTAAGGGGTCCAGGAAGAGCCGGGCGAAGGGCTGTCCCAGGAAATCGGTCTCAGGGCGCTCGAACAACTTTTGAGCGGCGGTGTTCGCCAGGGTCACATATCCGTCGAGTCCGGTAGTGATCAGCCCTCCACTGATGGATTGAATGATATTTTCGTGCAGGGCCTGGAGATCTGCTAGCGCCCCACTGGTGTCCTTCAGCTTTACGTCCACTTGCCGCAGCTTTGCCGCCAGCAACCCTGCCAGGTAGGCGACCGCCAGGTAGCCGAAGAGATTGACGAAGATGATGGCCTGCAGCGCACCCAGCCCCGGGTGGGTAGTCGAATACGAAGGAATAAATTCGAAATAGGTGAGCTCCAGAACGGCTACATACAGAATGAATGCCAGAGCTCCGGTCAGGTACGCCCAGGCCCGCGGCAGCAGTATGCAGGCAACAATAATCACCAGCGGGTAAAGGAAGTTCAGCGAACTGTCCACGCCGCCGGTGGCATAAACCACCAGCGTGACCAGCACCAGGTCAGTAACGACCTGTAACAAGCCCTGAATGCGACGTTCTTCCCAGAAAGAAAGGAGGAGCAGATAGAAGATCGAAATCGTGTACCACAACAGGATGGCGTTGATGAACAGCCGCAGCGGAAACGGGTTGGGAGTGAGCCGGGCGATGGCCAGCTCGATTCCGAACAAGAGTGTCAGGATGATGATTCGAACCTTGGCCAACCAGGCCAGCCAAAGCCGCTCATCGAACATGGATTGCATGCGAGATCCAAATCCTCAAGTGCCAGTCGTCAGTCGTCGGTCTTCAGGCTTCAGCGCTCACTGACAACTGGATGACTGACGACTGCTCTGGATGATGAAGAAGTCTCGTCGTCAGTCGAGGGTTGTGCCAATCTTCACTTCTGGCTGACGACCGACGACTGACGACCGACGACTGCCTTGTCCTAGCCCGCCAGTTTGGCGATCATCGAGAACAGCGGCATATAGAGCGAAATGACGATGCCGCCGATCATGACGCCCAACAGACCGATGATGACCGGCTCCAGCATAGCCAGCATGTCTTTGGTGGCGGAGTCGACTTCGTCTTCGTAGAAGTCGGCAATTTTCTGCAACATCGCGTCCATGGCGCCTGTAGCTTCGCCGACGCCGATCATCTGGGTCACCATGTTGGGAAATACGCCCGATTCCCGCAGCGGATCGACGATGGTGCGGCCTTCCTCGATGGCCTTGCGCACCTTCATCAGCGCCTCTTCCAGCACGGCGTTGCCCGAGGTCCTGGCGGTAATGCTCAGACCTTCCAGGATGGGTACGCCCGAGGTGATCAGGGTTCCCAGAGTCCGGGTAAAGCGTGCCACCGCAATCTTTCGCAACAGCTGACCCAGAATCGGTAACTTGAGGAGGGCGTAGTCGAAGTAGTACCTGCCTTTGGGGTTCTTGCGAACCTGCTTCATCCCGAAAACGATGCCAACAATACCCATGATGAAAAACCACCAGAATTGGCCGACAAACGCGCTCAGCCCCATCACGATGCGCGTGGGCAAGGGCAGAGCAACGCCCAGGCCGATGAACAGGTTGGAGAAAATCGGAACCACCCACTTCAGCAGAGCGCCCACAATCAGGAAGGCCAAGCTGACGACGGAGACCGGGTAGATCAGGGCGGACTTGACGGCCGCGCGCAACTTGACCGCTTTCTCGATGTAGATGGCCAAGCGCTGAAGGATGATGTCCAGAATACCGCCGGTTTCGCCGGCTTCAATCATGTTGGTGGTCAGATCGTCGAAGATCTTGGGATATCCCTTCATGGCGTTCGCCAGAGTGGCGCCGCCTTCCACCGTGGTACGCACGCCCGTCAGGGTCTTCTGGAAGGCCGGGTTCTCCTGGTTTGCGGCCAGAATTTCCAGACACTGCACCAGCGGAAGACCGGCATCGATCATGACCGAGAACTGCCGGAAGAAAATGGCAATGTCCTTGGTCTTGACCGAGCCAGTACCGAAAGTGGGCATGACAAACTCTTTGCCCTTTTCCCGGATGGCGCCTGGCGTGATGCGTTCGCGCCGCAACTGGGTGGTAAGCACCTGTTTGTTGGCTGCAGTCCGCTCGCCGCTGATCTTCTGACCGGACTCGTTTTTTCCAGAAAATGTAAAAACTGGCATGGTAACCCTCTCCTTACTACAATTCTTTTTTTTCGCGGGCCCGCATTCCACCGGCGCCCAGTTGCTACTTACTTGCTTCCGTATCGTTCAACACTAGCCGCTAGCGCTTGCCGGGTGCGGCACCCTTGGCCAGACCCGCAGGCTGGTTGCGATTCAGGCCCGCGCCACGGTTGATCATTTCCTGCAACTCGTCAGTATTGCTGGAACGAGCCATGGCCACTTCCAGCGTGATCTGCTTCTGGAAATAGGCGGTCGCCAGCGCCTGATTGAATGTCTGCATCCCGAACTTATCCTGACCGGACTGCATGGAAGAGTAGATCTGGTGGATCTTGTCTTCACGGATCAGATTTCGGATAGCCGCATTCGGAACCATGATCTCCATACACATGGCCCGTCCCTTGTTGTCAGCTTTGGGCAGCAGGCTTTGGCACATGATGCCTTCCAGCACCAGCGACAACTGAGCCCGGATCTGGGGCTGCTGGTGAGCCGGAAACACGTCAATAATTCGGTTGATGGTTGAAGAAGCCGAGTTGGTGTGCAGGGTGCCGAACGTAAGGTGACCGGTTTCAGCGATACGCAGCGCTGATTCGATGGTTTCGAGATCGCGCATTTCGCCGATCAGCACCACGTCCGGGTCTTCACGAAGGGCAGCGCGCAACGCGTCGGCAAAACTCTTGGTGTCAGCGTGCAACTCGCGCTGGTTCACCACGCAGTTTTTGTTCATGTGCACGAATTCAATCGGGTCCTCGATGGTAAGGATGTGGTCGTGTCGCTCGGTGTTGATCTTGTCGATCATGGCCGCTAGCGTCGTTGACTTACCCGAGCCGGTCGGACCCGTCACCAGCACCAGTCCGCGGGGTTTGTCGCACAGCTTGCTGACAATGGCGGGCAGTCCCAACTGGTTGAATGACTTGATCTCGAAGGGAATCAGACGGAAGACAGCCGAGGTCGCGCCGCGCTGATTGAACGTATTAGCACGGAAACGAGCCAAGCCCTTCAGGCCGAAAGAGAAGTCCAGTTCGAGATTTTCTTCGAAGCGATGCTTCTGCGAATCGGTCATCACGCTATAGGCCAGCTGCTTGGTCTCCGCCGGTGTCATCTGCGGCAGGTCGAGCGGTACCAGGTGTCCGTGGACGCGAATCTGTGGCGGTGAATTGGTGGTGATGTGGAGGTCGCTTCCCCCCATCTCGAGCAGCCGTTTCAAAAGATCACTTAACGAAAGCGACATAAGTTTCCTTTCCCTTCCCTTCCCAAACTTAGTGAATGGTTTCGCGTGCCACTTCTTCCAGCGTGGTCATGCCGGCGGCAACTTTGATCAACCCGCTGCGCCGCAGCGTGATCATGCCTCGCTCGATGGCTTTTTTCTTCAACTCCAGCGCGGAGGCGCCCACCAGGACCAGCTCTTTGATCTCGTCATCGACTTCCATCACTTCGTACAAGCCGGTGCGGCCCTTGTATCCGGTGTTGTTGCACGTACCGCAGCCCTTGCCTTTTTGAATCTTCACTGTCTTGGCTTCTTCCGGTGTGTAGCCCTCTTCAATCAGCGCCTGCACGGGCATTTCAATTACCTCGGCGCAGTCGCGGCAAATACGGCGTACCAGCCGCTGCGCACAAATGAGGTGCACCGAGGTCGCCACCAGGAAGGGTTCAATACCCATGTTCATCAAGCGGGTGATCGTTTCGGGTGCACCGTTGGTGTGCAGCGTGGAGAGCACCAGGTGACCGGTCAGCGCGGCCTTGATGGCAATTTCCGCCGTCTCAAAGTCGCGGATTTCGCCGACCAGAATGATGTTGGGATCCTGCCGCAAGAATGCGCGTAGCGCGGCCGCGAAGTTCAACCCGATCTGTTCCTTCATCTGCACCTGGTTGACTCCGGCCAGCTGAAACTCGACCGGATCTTCCGCGGTCATGATGTTGGTGTCGGGCGTGTTCAGGCGCGCGATGGATGAGTACAGCGTGTTGGTTTTGCCCGATCCCGTGGGACCTGTCACCAGCACCATACCGTAGGGCTTCAGGATGGCTTTCTCGAACTTTGTAAGCGACTCTTGCTCGAAGCCGAGCTTGGTCATGTCGAGACGCAGGTTTTCCTTGTCCAGCAACCGCATCACGATTTTTTCGCCCCACAGCGTGGGCAGTGTGCTGACGCGGAAGTCGAGTTGTTTCTTGCGACCTCCGAGGTTCATCTTCAGCATGATGCGTCCGTCCTGCGGCAGTCGCTTTTCGCTGATGTCGAGTTTCGCCATGATTTTTACGCGGGAGGTGATGGCGTCTTTCAACTTCAGCGGCGGTGACATGATGCTCTGCAAAACGCCGTCAATACGGAAGCGCACGCGGAATTCTTTTTCGTACGGTTCCATGTGAATGTCGCTGGCACCGCGCTTTACCGCATCGGTCAGCACCAGGTTCACTAGCTTGACGATAGGAGCTTCGTCGGCCGCCCTCTCCAGGTCGGCCAGCTCCATCTCGGTTTCTTCCGATTGCAGCTCGACGTCGGCGTCGTTGACCTCGGTCATGGATTGCATGACCTGTTCGAGGTCCTCCTGCTGCGTCGTGCCGTACGCCTTCTCGATGCTTTCCAGGATCGAACTCTCGGAGGCAACCACCGGCTCGATGTTGAAGCCGGTCATGAACTTGATATCGTCCATGGCGAAGACGTTGGTCGGATCCACCATGGCGATGGTCAGCGAAGCCCCGACCCGGCTAAGCGGCAGGATCTGGTAGCGCTTCGCGGTTTCAAACGGAATCAGCTTGACCACCGACGGGTCGATTTCGAAATAAGAGAGGTTGATGGCGGGAACGCCGTACTGCCGCGAGAGAAAGTTGGTGACGTCCTCATCGGTAAGGAAACCCAGCTTGACCAACGCCGAGCCCAGGCGGCAGTTGCTTTCCTTCTGCACCTTCGTCGCCTGCACCAACTGCTCTGTGGTGATGACCTTCTCTTTGACCAGAAGATCACCCAACCGTTGCGACATGCCTCGATCTCCTATCTGCGCGTCAGATGAATGCAGTTAACGATCGCTGCGCGAAACTGCAGCTGCTTTTCGAGGGGAGAAGTTGCAGCCTATCGCGTTGACAGAAATTGTCAACGTAACCGGGTTACGGCACCAGTAACTTTAGTACGTAAAACCGTTGTGTATCTTCAGTAACTTACTGATTCAATATCCGCAAGGATCGCTGAACATCAGGTGAATCGCATACATGCAGGACAAATTTAGGACAATGGGGCAGCTGCAGAAAGGGTACTTTAGTTTTTCCCGGTGGGTGGACCTCTCGCCCATTTCTGGAACTTGCAATATCCATTTCCAAAACATGTGCACACTGACTTTACAATGAACTAGAAGTACTCACTGGCGAAGAATAGAAGGACGTTCTAATGCTTGATGCCAGAAAGATTGCGCTTGTGGTTTTCTGCACTGCGGTGTTTGTGGCGATCCTGCAAGCGCAGGATCCGGGATGCCATTTCACCGGAAACAGCGCCTGCGGCGGTGACAATCGCGTTCAGTGCGCTCCGCATGAACGCCTCTACGCGGAGCAATGTCTAAATGGCCCCAGCCAGAGCAAATGCTTTGTCGACAACTACTGCGCTTCAATCAATAAGGGCCGAGTCAATCTGGGAGGCCAACCGTGGTCGGGAGGATACAGCTTCAAACAACAGGGTGACTCACTGACGGTCACAGGTGGCTCAGTCGGGACGGGAAACGGCCGGTTCATCGGACCTTACTCGATCAGCATCACCTGGAGTGGCGCGTCAGCATACACTGGCAGGATCAGTGTCCAGAACAATGTCGCAAATCGGATTCAGTGGGATCGCCCTCCCCTCGGCACCTGGACTCGCTGAGAGTAGCGTTTCTGTCACCTGCGAAAGCAACTCAACATGGCTTGAAGTCCTCGTTTACCAGATGTGTAACCTGGCGCACAGGACCCGCCCGACTCAACTCCTCCTCCAAGCCCCTGCGGGCTTATAATGAAGCACTTACGCCCGGTCATTCATCTATAACTGTTTGAGCATCAACCGGGCCGGCTGAAACTTGGCTACTCCCAATTCAACCCGCAGCAAGGAAACCCCCAGCCGGAAGAGAGTGATCGTCCTTCTGGCGATTGGGATCTTTGTCCTTTTTGGGATTCTGCTTTCCCAGTCTTCGTTCGATCTTCCGTTTCTGAATCCTGATACAAACCAGCAGCTGTTGTTTTTTGCGGCGCTCTCTGCCGTGATCTTTCTGCTGTTTGTCGCGCTTACGTTTGTGCTGGCGCGCAACCTGCTCAAGCTGTTTGCCGAACGCAGGCTGGGAGTCCTGGGATCCAAGTTCCGCACCCGCCTGGTAGTGGGAGGATTGCTGCTCTCGTTCCTGCCGGTCATCATGATGTTCTTTTTTGCTTACGGCCTGATGAATCGGTCGATCGACAAGTGGTTTTCCCGCCCGGTTGAGGAGGTGCGTGAAGACACCGCAGCCATGGCTTCTCTGCTCTCCCGATATTTGGCCCAGAACGCGCGGGCCGAGGCTGAGTCCATCGCTGCGCTACCCGAGACCCAACGGGCTTTTGCGGGCCATAGTTTTTCTACGGTCATGAGCGAATTCCGCCGCCATGAGCCCACCTTGCAGGGCGGGTTTGCGGTGGCGATCGAGGAAGGAAACGCGCAGGCCAGTTTCGCCGCACCCGCATCCTGGCCGCTCTTGAAGGCAAAGATTCCGTTAGAGCGGCTGACTGCCGACACCATCGTGCATCTGAACTGGGAACAGACCGACTACATAGTGGGCGGCGCCAGCGTGAACAACCGCGGTTTGATCCTGGTGGGCATGCCTTTGCCGCAGAAACTCTCTGAAACGGTGAAGTCGCTGGACGCCAGTCAGCGGCGCTATCTCGAACTCAGCCGCGAACGCAAACTGCTTCGCCGAACCTACATGGGGCTGCTGCTTCTGCTTACCGTGCTGGTGCTATTTTCCACAACCTGGCTTGCGCTCTATCTCGCCAAACTGGTGACCCGGCCGATGGTAGCGTTGGCGGAAGCCACACAGGAAATTTCGCGCGGAAGGCTCGACTACCGGGTTGAGGTTAGTGCGGCGGATGAAATCGGCGACCTGGTGCGCTCTTTCAACCGCATGGCGGAAGAGTTGGAAACCAGCCGCCGTCAGATTGAAGCCTCCAGCCAAGATCTCGGCGCCGCCAACATCGCCCTGGAACAGCGCCGCCGGCATATTGAGACCATCCTGGAGAGCATTCCCACAGGCGTCCTCTCACTGGACGCGGGGCGACGGATTACCCACGTGAACCAAGCCCTGCTGCGCATGTTCAACCCGTCTGGAGGCGACTCGGCAACACCAAATGTGGCGATCGGCGCCGCCTTGCGTGACGTGTTTCCGCAAGAAGTTCTGGAAGATCTGGAACCGTTGCTGCGGCGAGCGGACCGCATGGGCACGACCACAACGCAACTCGAAGTGGCGCTGCACCCCTCTCCTTTCAACGCTGCAGTCACGGTGGCGACGCTTCAGCATGGCGGACAACGGCTAGGTTACGTTCTGGTGTTCGAAGACTTGTCTGACCTGCTCAAGGCCCAGAAGCAGACCGCATGGCGTGAGGTAGCACGGCGGGTCGCCCACGAAATCAAGAACCCGTTAACGCCTATCGCGCTTTCCGCCGAGCGCATCCGTCGACATCTCGATCGCGGCTCTCCTCCGGATGCTGCTTCGCTGAAAGTTCTTCACAGCTGCTCCGAAACCATTGGCGGAGCAGTGGAAACATTGCGTACCCTGGTGGATGAATTCTCGACTCTGGCCCGCTTTCCTACGGCGCAGCCTGCCCCCGCGAACATCAATGCGATCGTGGAGAATACTTTGGCCATGTTCAACGGGCGGCTGGAAAGTATTCACGTGCAGACCTTCCTGGGGGCCGATCTCCCCAAGGTAATGGCCGATGCTGAAGCCATCAAGCGCGCCCTGGCCAATCTTGTAGACAATGCTGCCGAGGCCATGCAAGGTGCGCTGGTGCGCGAGATTCAGATCTCCACGTCACTGGTAGCCAGCCGGGAGGCCGTCGAAATCACCGTCGCCGACACCGGCCACGGCGTTAGCCAGGAGTTGAAAGAGCGGCTTTTCCTGCCGTACTTTTCCACCAAGAAACGCGGAACCGGTCTGGGTCTGGCTATCGTGAGCCGCATCATCGAAGATCACCACGGCTCCATACGAGTTGAAGAGAACGAACCGGTGGGCACCCGGTTCGTCGTGGAATTGCCGGTGGCCGCTGAAGTCATTCCCGCTCCCCCCATTCGCCAGCATGCATAGCATCCTCATCGTGGACGACGAGTCCGGCATCCGGCAATCCCTCAAAGGCGTGCTGGAAGACGAAGGCTACAAGGTCTCGGTCGCGGACAGTGGCGAAGCGTGCCTCGAGACTCTGCGTAAACGCGCAGTTGACGTGGTGCTGCTCGACGTCTGGCTCCCCGGATTGGACGGTCTCGAAACTCTGCCAAAGATCAGGGACATGGAAAATGCTCCCGAGGTCATCATGATTTCTGGCCATGGCACGATCGAAACTGCGGTCCGTGCCACCAAACTGGGGGCCTACGACTTCCTGGAGAAGCCCCTTTCCATCGACAAGACACTCATCCTGGTAAAGCACGCAATCGACGCTAGACAAATGCGCCAGGAAAACCGGGAACTCAAGAAGCAGCTTGCCCCCCGCAGCGTCATCGTGGGGGAAAGCGTTCCCATGAAAGCGCTGCGCCAGCAAATCCTGCTCATGGCGCCGACCAACGGCCGGGTTCTGATTTATGGCGAGTCAGGCACCGGGAAGGAACTGGTGGCCCACGCCATCCATGCTCAAAGCTTGCGCAAGAACGAGATGTTTGTGGAGCTGAACTGTGCCGCCATTCCCGAGGACTTGATCGAGAGCGAGCTGTTCGGTCACTACAAAGGATCGTTTCCCGCTGCGACTGCCGACAAGGAAGGGAAATTCCACCGCGCGAATGGAGGGACGCTCTTCCTGGACGAAATCGGCGACATGAGCCTGAAGACGCAGTCGAAGGTGTTGCGCACTCTCGACGAGCAGCGATTTACACCAGTGGGGAGCGACGAACCGGTCACGGTGGACGCCCGCCTCATCGCTTCGACCAACAAGGATCTGGACGAGGAAATCTCTCGCGGAAACTTTCGCGAAGATTTGTTTTATCGCCTCAACGTAATTCCTTTCTCAGTGCCGCCCTTGCGCGAGCGCCAGGAGGATGTCCCCTTGCTGGCAAGACATTTTCTGAAGGATTTTTCGGCTACGTACGGCCGGCGGCCCCGCGAAATCACCGACGATGCCATCGAGACCTTGATGCGCTACTCCTGGCCGGGAAACGTGCGCGAGTTGCGCAACGTGATCGAACGGATAGTCATCATGAATCCCACCACGACCCGCTTCGACCGCAAGCATCTGCCACCGCTAGTCCACCGCGATGGCAGCCGCCGCTCCATCGGGAGCGAATTTTCCACCTTGCACCAGGCGCGCGCCGCTTACGAACGCGACTACATTCTAAAGAAGCTCGATGACAATCACGGCAACATCAGCCGCACCGCGGAAGTGCTGGGTCTGGAGCGCAGTCATTTGTACCGGAAGATGAAAACGCTGGGGATTGCGGTGAAGGAATAGGGCTGTCATCCTGAGCGCAGCGACTGCTTCGCAAAGCGAAGCGGCTGCGGAGTCGAAGGATCTCTGTTGTAGGTATGGACGCCGAAAGCGATGGCTTCCAGCGGAGGTGGTCCTGTAGGGGTCCTTCGACTTCATATCTGCTTCGCAAAGCGAAGCAGGTACTTCGCTCAGGATGACAGCTTTTCAGAAACCGGACATCTTCAGCGCTTGATCATGCGGATTTCCGTGCCGTTCTTGAGGAACTCCACCTTATCCATTAATTGATTGATCAAGAAGATCCCTCGGCCGTGATCGGAATAGACGCTTTCGCCGCCCAAGGGGTTGGGGATGTCTCCCGGATCGAACCCCTTCCCAGGGTCGCGAACCACTATCAAAATGCTCTGATCCTCGTTGGCCACCACGTCACACTCAACAATTTTTGAAGCATCGCCCTTGGCGCCGTGCACCACGGCATTGGCCAACGCTTCGGTTAAGGCCAACTCGATGGCATCGTGCTTGTCAGCCTCGCAATGAATCTGCCGCACCAGCTCCATTACGCTTTGCACAACTGGATCGACCGCGTCTCGATCCGCTGCCAGCGTCACTTTCAGCTTGAGCTTTGATTTTCCGGCTTCAAGATTATGGAGGTCGGGATTATCGGTCATGGCCTGCTTTCTTGGATGTTCTTAATGCGCTCGGGGATTCTACAGGATCGCCGCTTGGGCGCAAAGTAACGTGGGTTCATAGTTTGCCGCTCCCGGTCAGACTCTCCACCTGCCGTCGCCAGTCCAACTCTTCGACGAACTCGGTGGATTCCCGCCAGTTGCCGCGAACCTTCACGAACAGTTCCAGAAACACCCGCTTGCCCAGCATCTCCTCGATTTGCAGCCGGGCTGCAGTGCCAATCTTCTTGAGCATCTGGCCACCCTTGCCCACCAAAATTCCCTTTTGCCCGTCCCGCTCGCAGAAGATCGCTGCTGCGATGCGAGTCAGTCTGGGTTTTTCTTCAAACTGTTCGATCACAACCGTGGTCGCATAGGGAACTTCCTCGCTCGTCTCCACAAGTACCTGTTCGCGGATGATTTCGGCCACCATAAACCGGACGGGCTGGTCGGTAATCTGGTCTTCGGGAAAATAGCGGGGCCCTTCGGGCAGAAACCGGATCAGTTTTTCCAGAAGCACGTCGAGGCCTTCGCGCTTGCGAGCTGAGAGAGGAATGATTTCCCTGAAGTCATGAAGTTTTCGGTATTCATCGATGATCGGCAGTAGCTTATCTTTCGTGCCTCGGAGCAGATCGATTTTGTTAAGCAGAAGAAACACCGGTGTGTTGGTCTTCTTGGCCATCTCGAGCACGGAGTGGTCGGACTGAGAGAATCTCCGCGTGACGTCCACGATCAGCAGAACCAGTTCGCAGCCATCCAATGCTTCGCGCACTTCCGCCATCATCTTGCGGCTGAGGGAGGTGTCAGGGCGGTGGACTCCGGGTGTGTCGATGAGAACAACCTGCCCGCCTGGCCTGCCTTTTTGCTTGGGCACGTGGAGGATGCCCAGAATGCGGTTGCGCGTCGTCTGCGGCTTGGGACTGATAATGGCGACCTTCTCGCCCACCAGTGCATTGAGCAGCGTGGATTTGCCGGCGTTAGGCCGGCCCAGAATGCAAACGAATCCGGAATGAAAGGGCATCTGAGATGAACACGTGGGGACGGACGCCCTCGTCCGTCCTGGCCCGGCGAAGCTGGGCAGTTGGAACTCTGCGAACACCAGCGCGGGCGAGGGCGCCCGCGCCACACAATCATGACTATATCAGTTTCATCTGGGTTGGCTTGGCCAGCGAGATTCTTACCCGCTCCACTCGGCGCTCGGTGGCTTCCAGCACTTCGAACCGAAGACCCTCCTCTTCCACCACTTCGCCGCGATGGGGAATGCGTCCCGCCAGTTCGCTCACCAGGCCCGCTACTGTGGCCGACTCCTTCCCTTCCGGCCGAACGCCAAACATTTCGCCCAGGCGATCAACATCCATGTTGCCAGGCACGATGTAAGAATTGTCAGTCTCGCGGATTACTTCCATCTTCTCGTGTTCGTCCCGAATTTCTCCGACAATTTCCTCCACCAGGTCTTCGATGGTGACCAGGCCTGCGACTCCTCCGTATTCATCCACCACAACGGCCATGCGGATATTATTTTTCTGCATTTCACGCAGCAGGTCGCTGCCCAGCTTGCTCTCGGGCACAAAATAGACATCGCGGCGCATCAAGCTGTCCACGGTGCGGATGCGGGCTTCGGTATCCGGCACCTGCAGCACATCCTGCGCGTACACAATGCCTACGATGTTGTGGATCGTGCCCTCAAAGACTGGCACGCGCGAGAAAGGCTTGTTCTTTAGCAGCTCGATGAACTGCTCGACAGTTGTATTGGTGGGAACGGCCACAATTTCCGGACGTGGCTTCATGGCCTCGCGAACCGTCTTCTCGCCAAATTCCACGACCGACTGGATCAGGTCGCGATTGCTTTCATGCAGAATGCCTTCCTCCTGGCCGGCTTCGATGAGCGCATCCACCGCTTCCGCCTGGGTCTCGGGCTCTTCGTCAGAGTGCTCTTTGGTAAGGGCCGTAACCGATTTCAAGAACCCCAGCACCAGAGTGACCGGCAGGGTAATGTAAATCAAAACTTTCAGCAGCAATACCCAGCGCGCCAGCCACTCGCCGTTAGTCCGCGAAAAGAAAAGGAAGGGCAGAAAGCGATTGAACAGGATGATGATGAGAACAAGGCTGAGTGTGGCCTGCAGGATTTCGTACACGCTCCAGGCGCGATCGCGGAACACGGCGAAGCCCACCAGCATGGCGATGGCAGCTGTAATGATCTGAGTCAGTACCGCCATGGAGAGCGCGGCGCGCCCACGGCCGACTCCCAACCTGGGCTCAATTTTCTGTTCGAAAGCGGCGATGTTGTCCTGAAACTCCCGCGAAAGGAATCTCCCTATCTCGGTATAAACGCGGTCCACGTAGGAAACCAGGGTCAGCAGACAAAACATGAGCAGCAGCGCAGCTGCGATGGCGTAGTTCATGGTGTCCGCGCCGATGTGGCAAGCTTGGCTGGTGTGGCGCGGACGCCCCCGCCCGCGGCTTTTCTCGGCGTGCTCTTCAAAAGACCGCTGCCGTTCCGCACTCGAATCCCAGCTCGCCCATTCCTCTCGATCAGCCCCACAGGCAGCCCCAACGCCTTCCGCAATTTCGCTTCCTGGCTCGCCATGGCTCCATGATCGCACTCATGATCGTATCCGGCGAGATGAAGCACTCCATGCAGGACCAGAATCTTGATTTCCTGCGCCTCCGAATGGCCCAGCTCTCGTGCGTTCTGTCGGGCGATCTCGGCCGAAATCGCGATATCACCCGCCAAGGTGTCCACAAAACCCGGCTCAGGCACAAAGGAGAGCACATCCGTGGGCTGGTCCTTCCCTCGAAAGCGGCGGTTGAGCGCGCGCAACTCGCGGCTGCTGGTGACGAGGACATTGACCACCCCACGCAAATTGATCGCACGACTGGCCCGCGCCACAAACTTCGCCAGCGTCACGTCGCTCAACCCGGCTACGTGTTTTCTTAAGATCACCACGATTGTCTTTGCTCTTTGTGCTTTTTTCGTAGCATCCTGAGCGGCTAGAATCCTTTTCTCAGCCCAAAAACGAACAGGAGGGGCCAGAATCCAGGCGCCCTCCCGCTCAATCTTACCTGCTCTATTCGTTGGTTTCTACTTCCGCAGACAACGGGCCGTTCTTGTCGCCGCCGTTCTTGATCAGCGACGCTGACTCGGTCCCATTTGACTTGCCATTCGCATGGGAGTCGGGAGGCGATGCTTCCCCTTCCGCTCGGGCCTTGTGCTCATCGTAAGCACGGATGATGCGCTGCACCAGATGGTGCCGTACCACGTCGCTATCGTCAAAATAGGCAAATGCCAGACCTTCAACATGCTTGAGAACGTCGGCGGCCTCAAGCAGACCGCTGCGTTTGGCATTGGGCAAATCAATCTGGGTAACGTCGCCAGTGATAACCGCCTGGGAGTTGAAGCCCAGCCGGGTAACAAACATCTTCATCTGCTCGGAAGTCGTGTTCTGTGCCTCGTCGAGGATCACAAATGAATCGTTCAGCGTGCGGCCGCGCATGAAGGCGATCGGCGCGATCTCGATCACGTTCTTCTCCAGATACCGGTCCACCTTCTCCGGCTCCAGCATGTCATAGAGCGCGTCGTACAGCGGGCGCAGGTAAGGATCGATCTTGTCCTGCAAGGTCCCCGGCAGAAACCCCAGGCGTTCCCCCGCCTCGACTGCCGGACGCGCAAGAATGATCCGATTCACACGCTTAGCCAGCAATGCAGAGATTGCCATCGCCACGGCCAGGTACGTCTTACCGGTTCCAGCCGGCCCGATCCCGAACACCATATCGTGGGTTTCGATGGCTTCCAGATAGCGCCGCTGGTTCACGCTCTTGGGCTGCACGGTGCGCCGTCCAAACGAGCGCTGGCGTCCAGCTTCCGCCAGGGAGCGCAGGGTAGTTCTGGGGTCCGCTAACAGGACGCGCAGCATGCTGCCCAGATCGCCGTTGTTGAACGTGAATCCAGAGCGCTGCAGGTGGTCGTAATCGGCGAAGACCTGTTCCGCGCGGGCAACATCGCGTGGCGCGCCTTCGAGGTCGACGGAGTCGGATCGTAAGTCAATATTGATGTTCAGGCCGTCTTCCAGCAGTCGCAGATTCTCATCCCGCGTGCCGAAGAGAGTCTCGATGTTAGGGCTGATTTCAATGCTCTTCTTCATTTAGGGTTTGGCTAGTTAGTCTTTGGCGCTCCTCCCGGGCATTGGATGCTCAGTTGCCTGTGCATGGACCGGCCTTGATCGGCTCCGCGGCCGTCCAGCCAGGCACACTCCCGCCTGCTTACGGACAAACCATTCTTGTGTCTGGAGGTGGAACCAGCCGAGAGTGCTCGCCCCGAGGTACAGGCAACTACCATTACGTAAAGGTTACCCCTGCTCGCGGACGGGAGTCAATGGCATTGAAAACCAAAAGTAACTCTATCGTTCGGATCAGACTTGGCGAGAAAAACAGGGAGAACTGCCGGGCGGCCGCCCTCACGAAAATTGCGGGTCAGGCCCCACTCCAGATATCATCCACGGCACAATGAGACTGACATACGGTGTTCTGCTCCTGATGTTTACCGGGTTTGCCTTCGCTCAGCTTCCCTCCCGCCCGGGGGAAGTTGAGGCCATCTACCCCGACGCCCGAGCGCTCTATCTTGATATTCACCAGAATCCTGAACTTTCCTCGCATGAAACCCAAACCGCAGCGAAATTGGCCGGACGCCTCCGAGACCTCGGCTATACGGTCACCGAACAGGTGGGTGGAACTGGCGTGGTTGCGATTTTGAAGAACGGCGCGGGTCCAACCGTGATGCTTCGCACCGAACTCGACGCGCTTCCTGTAGAGGAAAAAACGGGCCTCGCTTACGCCAGCAAAGTCCGCACCAAGGACGATTTTGGACGGGATGTCGGCGTCATGCACGCCTGCGGGCATGACGTGCACATGGCATCGCTGTTCGGAACGGCGGCCATCATGGCCCGCAGCAAAGACACCTGGCACGGAACTCTCATCCTGATTGGCCAGCCTGCCGAGGAAACCATCAGTGGCGCCAAGAAGATGATCGAGGATGGGCTGATGACGCGCTTTCCCAAGCCCGACGTGGCGTTGGCCCTGCACGTGGGCAACAACCTTCCGGCCGGGAAGATTGGGCTCGGCCCCGGTTACCGCTTTTCGAACGCCGACTCCCTGCGCATCACGATCTACGGAAAGGGCGGCCATGGCTCCATGCCTAATAGCACTATCGATCCGATCGTAATCGCTGCCCGCACGGTGGTAGCACTCCAGACAATCGTCTCCCGCGAAGTGAAGCCTGGAGAAGTCGCGGTCGTCACGATTGGCTACATTCAAGGCGGTACGAAGAACAACATCATCCCGGACCAGGTGGAGTTCGGTCTCACGGTGCGCAGCTACAAACCTGAAGTGCGCAAACAGGTGCTCGCTGCCATCGAGCGGATCACCAAGGCCGAGGCCACCGCGGCGGGTGTGCCGCGTGAACCCAAGATCGAGCACTATGAGGCCACCGATGCCGTCTACAACGATCCAGCCCTCTCTCAGCGACTCGAGGGAGTTTTGGAGTCAACGCTCGGCAAGGGCAACGTGGTAGTCGAAGAGCCGGGAATGGCTTCCGAGGATTTTTCTTTCCTGACCGCGCAGGGAGTGCCGTCGTTCTACTTCAGTCTGGGTGGTGCGAATCCGGCGAAGTATGCCGAGGCGAAGGCCGCCGGAATAAATTTGCCGTCAAATCACTCGTCGCTCTTCGCTCCGGATGTTGAGCCAACCCTGCACACCGGGATCGAAGCCGAAGTGGCGGTGCTGCGGAATTTGCTGAACGGATCGGCGGATGATCTGCGCAAGTCAACCTCAGCCGGGCACTAAAGCTGTCCCCACGTGGCCGGTGACGGCACGCAAAGAAAGGCGTTAAGCTCCTTCCCCCTTCGCGTCCGCTGCTGACGCCGGCATTGCCCGCAGCTTAGCCCACGCGCGCAGGGCCTGAATTTCCTCCGACCGGGTGGTAGAAAGCGGCACGGTGGCCTTCAGCGCGTCGAGCAAGCCTTGAGTGCTGAGGTTCTGCTTGGTCGAAAATGCCGCGTACAGCGCAGTTTGCACCGCAGCGTCAATCTCCGCACCCGAGTAGCCTCGCGCAGCCGCACCGACCCGGTCCAGATCAAACTCGACCGGACTCCGTTTCCGCCGCGCCAAATGAATCCCAAAAATCTGTTTGCGCTCGGCCTGGTTTGGCAGATCGACAAAGAATAACTCGTCGAACCGCCCTTTGCGGATCAATTCAGGAGGCAACACCGTCACGTTGTTGCAGGTGGCGGCTACGAACACGGGGGCCTTGCGGTCCTGCATCCACGAAAGAAAGGCAGCCAGGATACGAGAGGAAACGCCTGCATCGACGGAGGCCGAATCCGGCCCGCTTCCGGCAAAGATCTTTTCCAGCTCGTCAATCCAGAACACACAGGGCGCAAGCCCTTCGGCGACGCGAAACACTTTCTGGATTCTCTTCTCGGTCTCGCCGATGTATTTGTCAAAGATGGCGGCGGTGTCAAACTTCACCAGCGGCAGTTTCCACTCGCCGGCGATGGCGCGCGCGCACATGCTCTTGCCGCAACCCTGCACGCCCAGAATGATCACGCCTCGCGGCGGCTCCAGGCCAAAGTCGCGGGCAGAGTCTTCCCAGGTGCCACGGCGTTGCGCCAGCCAGCGCTTGAGATTATCGAGGCCACCTACGCTGGCGAGATTTTCGGACGCGTCAATGAATTCCAGCATCCCGGAGCGACGCAACAACTCCTTTTTCGCGTCGAGCACGTCGGTAACGGTCTCCGGCGTAACCCCGTACCGGGTCACGATCGCCTGGGAAGTCGCTCGCTCAGCTTCTTCCTCGGTCAGGCCGCGCAGGTTGTTCGCCATGGCGTCGAGGCCGGATGGATCCAACGCGCGCTTCAGCGTGCGCGTCTTTCCGACTCTCACGCTCATCTCGTCGATGATCTGGCGCAGACGCTGCTTGTCCGGAAGAGGGAGTTCCAGAAATTCAACCAAGCTGCCCAGTTCCGGCGGTATCGTGATCGCGGGAGCAGTGATGATGACGGTGCGCCGATTAGCGGAGAATTTCTGTCCGACGTCGCGCAACCGCCGGACTACGACCGGATCGTCCATGTGGCGATGAAAATCTTTGAGAACGAAGGCCGCCTCAAGTGACATGGCCTCCAGGTTGCTCAGCGCCTGGGCAGGCTCCTTGCTGTTGTAGAGGCCCTGGGCCCCCACGTCGTGTGAATCATAACCAGTGGCGCCGGCGGAGAGGTGACTCACTTCCGGGACCAGTTCGCCGACGTCACTGCCGCAACGAACCAGTCCGCTGGCGATGCTCCACTCGAAAGTAGCCAGATTCAGGGAGGAACAGGCCACGCGTACCAGACGAACCGCGCGCATCTCCTCCACGGTTTCCATCACCACAATGGGCGTGGAAGAGTTGAGCAGGATTTTCAGGCGCTCCAGGGCGTCGGCCATAAAGGTTTGACCATCTGTGACTTACTCCCGTAAAATAGCTTATTCGGCAGCAACCGGAACACCTCTCGATAGAAACGAAGGTAACGAACCAAACATGGCAAACCATTTTTCGGCGCTGAAGCGCGCCCGTCAAACCGAAACCCGAACCGTTCGCAACCGCGCCAACACCTCCCGCCTTCGTGGCGCCTTGCGGGAGCTGCGTGAAGCCTTGGCTAAAGGTGACAAAACCGCTGCCCAGCTGGTTTTCAGACAGACCGTGTCCGCCCTCGATAAGGCCGTCCAGAAGGGCGTGATCCACGAGAACACTTCCTCTCGCTACAAATCACGCCTGAGTGCGCGGGTGAATGCGTTGAAATAGCTGTCAGCTATCAGCCTTCAGAACAACCCTTCAGCGAAAACGTGGGATCAGGAAGCCGGCGTGTTTCTGGTGCTCGCGGAACGCTTCTCCGAACTGCCTGGTGAGCATGGCTTCTTCTTTTCCTGCTTTGAAGCAATATCCAGCCAGCACCAGGCAAACTCCCAGTACGCATCGCCACTCGTCGATTACCACAGCCGAACCAATAGTGGCCAGAATGAGGCCGGAATAGATGGGATGTCGCAGGCGAGAATAAGGGCCGGTGCGGATGAGCTGATGGTCCTCTTTGATGGTGATCCGCGCGCTCCAATACTCCGCAAGGTGATAGCGGGCCCAGATGGCCAGCCCGATACCCGCCCAGATAAGGACCACTCCCAGCATCGCGCCAGCCATGGTGCGGGGAATGAATCGAGTTGCCAGGAAACCGATTCCCGTTGAGCCGCCGAATATCAGCAAATAGCCGGCGCCTTCAAGCAACAGAACAGCAAATCGAGAGGTGAAGGGCTCTTTCTCGCGGGTGGCGCGGGTCTTGATCGCGCCGATAATCCAGTAAACAACGAAGACGATCCAGGGGAATTCGACCAGAACCCGAAAGACGTCTTTGTCCGTCATCTGTGATTTCTAAACCGGGACTTCTAGACCGGCAGTTCTTCCTGCGACCATCCGGGAACTTCAGGCTTGACCTCGGCGGTGAGATCCAAGATCAATTTCTCCAGCACGAATCGCTTGCTCGGCGGATTGGACCGCAAAGCAAGATCGGTTTTCGCCACCAGCCGGATGGACCGGGTAAGCTCACGCTTCGACCTGTAGCGGCGGGCCTGCTTGATAATGTCGTCGGCGGCAAACGGAGGGACGCGGAAGCCTTGCCACAGCGCCGCCCAGAGCATGCGCTGGTCACGCACATTGCGCTCCAGAATCACCAGCATCTGGCGAAAGGTCTTGGCCAACATGTAAATATGCCCGATCGCAGCTTCGTCGCCGTCACCGCTACTTAAGATCGCGTCCAGTATTTGCAGCGCGCGTACCCGGTCTTTGGCGGATATTGCATCGGTCAACTCATACAACGATCGCTGCTTGGCCGCCAGCACCATGGTTTCCACATCGCCCAAGGTGATTCGCTTCTTCTCTCCAACGTAGAGAATCAGCTTCTCCAGTTCGTTGGAGACCATCATCATGTCGCCGCCGAGAGCGTCGACCAGTTCGCGCGCGGCGTCGGCGTCAATTTTCACGTCGCGAGTCGCGCCGTATTCGCCGATCCAGCGGACGGCCTCGCTTTCCTCCACCCGCGCCAGCTCGACAATCGCGCAATACTGGCCGAGCGTTTCCCGAATGCGCTCGTAGCGCTCTTTGTCGGTCATGTCCATGCGGCGCGTGTCCGCCGGGATGCTGATGTGGTCGGCGACAAAAATCAGCACAGCGTCAGGGTTCGGGTCTTTGCTGTAGGCTTCGATCGCGGCGAGCTTTTCTTCGTTCGATCCTCGGCCAAACAGGTTCTTGACGCCGCGAATGAAGAACACCTGGAACGGCGCCATCAGCGAAGGGGTACGCGCGCGATCGAGAACCTCAGCCAGATCCGTCTCAGAGAGATCAAACTCGAACAGACTGAAGTCGCGGAGCTCGGCCGGCACCAGATGCTGGAGAATGGCTTCGCGGCAACGCTTGCGGAAGAACACCTCATCGCCAACGAAAACATAAACCGGACGCAGCTTGCGGGCTTCGACTTCGGAGACGAAGCGATCGGCCTGGGCGAAAGCCCGCATCAGAAACCCTCCAAAACATTGCTTACCAGCGTGCGGGCGAATTCGCGCGAAAGCCGCTCCAGCGCGGGTGAGTCTTCTTCGAAAAAGCTGGAGAGTTCCTGTGAAACCTGGTACTCATCGCGGAACAGGTAAGACGGATTCTCGTAGAGAACTTTGCCCCGGCGGTCGGTGAGCGTAACCCTTGCGGTCAAGACCACTAAGGCACTTGAAGCTCGTCCGGTCTGCGAGTCGTAAGTCAAAGGCGAAGTTGAAGTGCTGACGACGGTGCCGCGCAGGGTAGCGTCGGCGGAATCGCTGGCTTCGTTCAGGATGTGATAATGGGTACGAGTCACCATCTCGCGCACCACCGCTGCTGTCAGCTTCTGCTCAATCTTGTATGTCTGCGTCTGGTTGATGAAGGCGGGGATTGCGATTGTCTGGACGTTGGCAGGAAGAGTGACGGCGTGGCCGGCGGTGTGGTAGCCGCAGGCCGTGGTAAAGAGCGCAATTAACATCAACACTCGTACAGGAATACGTACCGACCGGCACTTCCAGCCCTTCGCGGGCGAGTCGCGCGCGACCACACGGTCAGGTTGCAGCACGCGCGTCATTGGATCTTTCCCTTGGGACGGGACGCGGCCATATTTTCCGCGCACTCCACCGCGGTGGCGGCGGCGATTCGCAGGTTGTCCGCTGCCGCCCATAGCCACAGCCCGTTGGCGAGACCTGAGTCAGGCTGAATCGACACCAGGACATCGCCTTGTCCGGCCGCGTTCACGTTGCTGGGCGATTCTTCCGCGAAACCCGTGATGGACAGGTGCTCCCCCGCCAGGGCCTTGGAGATGCTCTCAATCTCTGCCGGGCGTTCCAGTTCAATATGCAAGGTGAACGCGTGTCCATGAAAGATTGGCGCTTGCAGCAGCAGTAGTGACGGCAGAGGAGCAGCCTTGCCAACGATACGCTTGTAGTGCTTGAGGACGCGACGCTCGACTGTAGCCAGCGCCGGAACGGACTGCTCCCCGTAGCGCGCTACCATATTGAAGGCAACTTGCGTGTCGAATACCTTCTTTGGCAGTTGCTGGAAAGAAAGCAGATTCACGGTCTGTTCGTGAAGCTCGTCCATTCCCTTCTGGCCATGCTCCGATGCAGGTTCAAACACCGTCGCCACCACCTGCTTGACCGCGCCAGCCTTTTGAACCCGGAGTAACAGCAGCGCCAGCACTACGGCGGCGGGATGGGCCACCACTGCTGGTCCCGGCTGCAGCACAGGCGTGAGCATCTGGCCCAACTGCCGTTGAATCCACGGAGACTTGATTTCCGCTTCCGGCTCGTCTTCCAAAGCGTAGGAGAGATCGACGATCGAACTACCCGCGTTCTGGGCCTTTTTCCAGTTTTGGCGGGTGCATTCCTGGTCGGAAGCAAAGAACGTGAAATCAATTTTTTCAAACTGCTCCGAGCGCACGCTCTGAATAAACGAAACTTCGTCTCCGACCGACTCCAACTGGCCGAGCGATTCGTTGTCATCGAGTAGCTTGATGTCGGCCGAGGGAAAATTGCGGTCGCCCAGCACCTCGGCAATCTCCTTCCCCTTCAACGTACCTGCACCCACGATGGCGAGGCGATAGAGTTCGCCTGCCCGTACCGGATCAGCATGCGTCGTGGGAACGGATTTGAAATTTGAACTCATGAGGTTTGAGATGCCTCGGTATAAGCCGGGGGCGGTGGCGGGTTCCCCTTGCGCCGGAAGATCCACTTCAAACGCCAGAATACGCCGGAAAACACGTAGAGCAAGGCGATCACAAACAACACCCATTTGGAATAGAAACGAACCGCGGCGAACAGCAATCCAAACAGGATCACTAGCTGAAACGGCTGCCGGGAACGGAAATCAATGTCCTTGAAGCTGTAAAAGCGCCAGGTGCTCACCATCAGGTATCCCACCGCTACGACCATCAGCATCCAGGTAATCGCGGTCCACCAGGACGTGATGGGATCGCCTTCGGAAAAATGCACCACCGCAGCGATGACGCCTGCGCCTGCCGGAATGGGCATGCCGACGAAATATTTCTTGCCGGGACGGCCCGGATTGGAAGGCTGCGGGTTGCTGGTGATATTGAAACGCGCCAACCGGCTGGCGCCGGCCATAAGAAACAAAAAGCTGGCAATCGCACCGAACTGCAGCAGTTTGCTGTACAACTCACCCAAATTCGCCGGTAGCTGCCGGAATCCCCACATCCAGGCAAGCAGCGCGGGCGCCACGCCGAAGGTGATGACATCCGCCAGCGAGTCCAACTCCTTGCCGAAATCACTGCTGGTGCCGGTCATGCGCGCAATGCGTCCGTCCAAACCATCGAACAGCACGGCAAACCCGATGGCCTTCGCGGCGTTGTCGTAGTGCCAGGCATCGACACTGGTGCCGTGGGTGATCTGCAGAATGGCGTAGTACCCGAAGGCAATATTGGCGGTGGTAAACAACGAAGGCAGGATGTACATGCCCTTGCTGAGCCGTCGCGGACGGTGACCGTCGCCGCGCCGCTTTTGGATTTCGGGCACGCCGAGAACCATTTAACCTGCTCCTTGGCGAGTTACTTCTGCCTCAGCCGTAACCCTCGCCGACCGGCCGGGCAGATATGCCAGTACGCTGGCTCCGCCCTTCACTCGGTCTCCCACTCTGATCTGCATGGCGGCGGTGGCGTCCAGCAAAACGTCGACGCGCGAACCAAACTTGATCAGACCCACCCGTTCTCCGCGTTTCACACGATCGCCTATCTTCTTGTTGAAGACAATCCGGCGCGCCAGCAGTCCCGCAATCTGCTTGAAGATTACTGTCTGTCCATCACCTTCGACCGTGACCGCATTCTGTTCGTTGAGTTCGGCGGAGGCGGGGTTCATGGCGTTGAGATACTTTCCCTTCTGATAGCGGACTTCGCGGATCACGCCTGCCAGCGGCGAGCGATTTACGTGCACATCGAACACGTTGAGAAAAATGCTGATCCGGGTACGTTGGACGCCGTCCATCAGAATGGAAGACACATCCGTGACCTTGCCGTCCGCGGGCGAGACGACCGCCCCGGCAGAGTCCGGAATCGCCCGTTCCGGATCGCGGAAAAACCACAGGAAGAACAGAGCCAGCAGGCAGGCGGGCAGGGTCCAGAGCGGCCCAGCCAGCCACCCTATGAGCACGGCAACACCAACCAGCGCCAGCGCGTAATAGTAGCCGTCAGCAACCATTGGGAGATGTGGGAATTATAGTGCAGGCGAGGCGGGCCGGTCGCGCTATGAAGTTAAATGGTAATAAAAAAAGGCGCTTACGAGCGCCGTGTTCGGAGCGCAATAAACCGTCGCGGCGGCCGCCGCCTGTGATTGGAGGTTGTGCTTACGCGACCTGGCCTTGCTGCATGACCAGGCGCAACTGCCGCTCGATGGATTCCATCTGATCCTTAAGCCGCAGCTTCAACTTTTTCAGCCGCACTTCTTCCAGCTTTTCGTCTTCTGTTAAATAGCGTTTCAGAGTAAGAGATTCGAGACGTTGCGCGTACTGCGTGTGCTCCTGAGCCAGCTTGCGGAATTCCTCGTTGCTGGCCAAGAGCTGGTCCTTTGGAGTCATCCAGTAGACCCTCCTGAACTTTTGTACGGCCCTAAACTAACACAGGGCTCCGACCGCTTCAATCCCAAATTCCCTCGATGAAGCGGTTTTCATGATGCACAACTATGCACCCAAAGTGGTGCAACTCAGGCAAAAGCAAGGCGGTAGAGAACAGCGTCTTCCTCGGGATGTTGGTAGTATTTCTTGCGCCGCCCGCTCTCCGTAAACGACCACTTTTCGTACAATGCTCGCGCCGCGCGGTTCGACTCGCGCACTTCAAGAAAGACCGACTCCGCCCTGCGCGCTCTCGCCAGATCGAGGAGCTCTCCCAGCAGACGCGTCCCCAGACCACGCCGCCGGGCCGGACCGGCAATTGCGATGTTTTCGATTTCCCACTCCTGCCCAACCGGTCTGGCCACGACGAATCCCTGAACTTGTTTTTCTTGCTTTTCATCCTGGATGATCAGTGCGATTCGGCCAGGACTCGATACGTTAAACAATTCTTCATACTGCTCCGCGGACCAATGCGCCGCGGTAGCTGCATGCCTCTCCAAAGCCATCATGGCGGGAAGGTCGGTCGAGGTGGCCGCACGAATAGACTGTTGCACTTTTCCAGTTTCCAAGCTGAGAACTGAGAACTCAAGACTAAGAACCGCTTTTGGAAAAAATCCCGCTCGACCGCCGGATGTAGTTCGCATCGAGTTCCGCCGGCAAGACGGTCTTTCCGGCCACGACTTTCTGCCACCCCAGACGCGCGATTGCTGCGCTGCCAGGAAGCTCGATCTCTTGTACCTGCAATGCTGCCTCGCGGGCTCTGTCGGCGAGACTGTGATCCGGAGTTACAACCATGCAGCCCACGGCTGATTGCGTCCATTCTGAATGGGTCAGTAGCCGCTCGCTATCCAAATGCGCTCCCGAGCCATTCACTTGATAGTTGCCGGCGTAGATGTCGCCCCGACCCGCATCCAGCACCGCCATCACTTTGCCCTGTGAGCTACCCGCCACGGCGATCGCCTCCAGCAGCGACACCGCGGCGATTGGCTTGGCCAAAACCTCTGCCAACGCCTTGATGACGGCCAATCCAATGCGCAAACCCGTAAATGAGCCTGGGCCTGAGACCACGGCAAAGGCGTCGATGTCCTGTTTGCCGAAACCGTGTTTCGCGAGTAAAGCTGCAACCTGGGGGACCAGTTGCGCGGAGAACGTGCCACCATCAAGCGGGGCCACTTCGATCACGTCGCAGCCGGCTTCCGGTCCGCAACGTGCCAGCGCGATGCTGCCGTGTTTGCCCGAGGTGTCGGCGGCGAGAAAAAGCATGTCGAATCCCGATCTTGATCCGCGAAAATTTGTGGTGTCTTGGAAAATCAGGGTACCGCTTCGACCAGCTCCAGCAACACGCCTCCTGCGCTGGACGGATGCACGAAGACATATCGGTGCCCACCGGCGCCGACTTTGACTTCGTCGGACACCAGCCGTATACCGTCTTCTTTCAGCCGTTTCACGGCAGCCTCAAGGTTGGGCACACGCAGCGAAACATGGTGAAGTCCCTCACCCCGCTTGGCGATAAATTTCGCGATCACGGAATTTTCCGACGTCGGCTCCAGCAACTCCAGCCGGCTATCGCCGAGGGGTACCATCACCACGCGCACCTGCTCGGCCTCGACGACTTCTTCCGGCGAGACGCTCAGCCCGAGCTTCTCGTAAATGCCTCTTGCCGCCGCCAGCGACTTCACGGCAACTCCCAGGTGATCAATCTTGAACATGAATTCCCCCCTGGTGGTGATCAGCGGAACCCGTGCTCGGCAGCATGTTTAAACTCCTGAATTTCGTGATTTTCGTAAATCCTCACTGCCGCCCAGATCAGCAGAGTTATGATCGCGACAATGAAATCCGTTCTCATTCTTCTCCATCCACCTTTTCGATACGATGTCCTCAGATACAGAAAAAACGCACCCCCGATCCCGCCAGCTATAAATAGCAGCAGTCCAAGCGCCATCCAGTCCAATGCACTTGAGGCCATCACTTAGCCTTGTCCACGGAACCTACTATTTCTTCTACCAGTGCATAAGGATCGCGCTTGTGCTCGGCGATTTCCGCGGCATATCCGGCTACGGCGCCATTCCCCAGTTGCTGGCGCGCCCGCTCCAACAGAGCATCGCGCAGCATTTCCAGCAGGCGATCCTGCCAATTCTGGGTTTTCTTCTGCAAAACCAAATTTTCCTTTTGCAGATACGCCTCATAGTCTTTGATCGCCGCCGCCAGGTCCTCGATTCCGCTGCCCTCACTGGCGACTGTCTTCACAATCGGAGGAGTCCAGTTGTCATTCCGTACCGCCAGTGACTGCAGGGCGCGAATTTCCCGTTCCACCCGCTCGGCGCCTTCGCGATCACTCTTGTTGATGACGAAGACGTCGGCGATCTCCATAATGCCGGCTTTGATGGTCTGGACATCGTCGCCCATGCCCGGCACCAGGATCACGACCGTGATATCCGCCAAACGAACAATGTCGACCTCATCCTGACCGACGCCCACGGTTTCAATCATGATCAGGTCGCGACCGGCAGCATCAAGCACGGTGGCGACATCCGCGGTCGTCCGCGCCAAACCGCCCAGCGACCCGCGAGTCGCCATGCTGCGAATGTAGATTCCTGGGTCGGAGAAGTGCTCCTGCATGCGGATCCGATCACCCAGGATCGCGCCACCGGTGTAAGGACTGGTGGGATCCACCGCGATAATGCCGACCGTGTGCTTCTGCTTGCGGTAGTGGCGGGCAAGCTGATCGACGAGCGTGCTCTTGCCCGCGCCCGGCGGGCCGGTAAGTCCGAGGATTCGCGCATGCCCGCTGTGAGGAAAGAGCGCCTTGAGCAGTTCCGACCATCCCGGCGTGCGGTTTTCGACTGTACTGATGGCGCGTGCCAGTGCTCGCGGATCGCCCGCGCGAATTTGATCAACTAAGTTTTGGCGGCTGGGTTCCAAGCTGACTAGTGTAAAGCACAGGCAGGACAAACAAGAATGGCGGGTTGAGGGCAGTAGAACGCTATGTTGAAACTCCTCCGGACCCGAGCTTGAGGATCTTCAGAGCTACTTGTCCGAGAATCGGATACTCGGCCCATTCGCCGCGCCCAGCTTTGACGCCGTAGACGATCGCACCCAGCAAAACCATCACTCCCATGCCCATGAAGCATAGCCAAAGCATAGGCATCAAAATGAAAAACTCTGGCGGTGGGTGGGTATGCTGGGACGCGGCACCGGCAGCCATAGCCAAAAAGGCAACCCCGAACCATAAAACGAATCCGGCAATGATCACAAGCAGATAGACTACTTGCAGCAACAGGGCTTGCAGGGCATGGAAGGAAACAAACTTCGAGTCCCGCTTGATGAGGAAAATGGCCAGGGGAGCAATCCACCAAAGCATGATCTGTAACATGTGGGCCAAAAGGGCTAGCGTGCGCTCATCCGGCGTGAGGCTTGTCTGGTCGGGCTGGGTTGCGCCGGTTTTAATTGGTTCGTCCGTGCTTCCCTCTTCCGTACACCGCTAATCCTTCAGCAATTGCCGGGCAATCACCAGCCGCTGAATTTCGCTGGTCCCCTCGCCGATGGTGCACAGTTTCACGTCACGATAAAACTTCTCAGCCGGATAGTCTTTGATGAACCCATACCCGCCGTGAATCTGGACCCCTTCATTGGCGCACCGCACGGCGACCTCGCTGGCGTAGAGCTTCGCCATGGACGACTCCAGCGTCGTCTTCATCCCGGCATCTTTCATCGCCGCCGCACGCAGGGTCAGCAGCTTCGCCGCTTCGATCTCCGTCGCCATGTCGGCCAGTTTCCACTGTATGGCCTGAAAGTCACTGATCGCTTTCCCGAACTGTTTGCGCTGCTTGGAATATTTCAGCGCCGCCTCGTAGGCACCCTCGGCCATCCCCAGCGACAGGGCCGCGATGGAAATGCGACCGCCGTCCAGCACCCGCATCGCGTCGATGAATCCGTCGCCTTCCTTGCCGCAAAGGCTGTCGGCAGGGAGCACGCAATCTTCAAAGATCAATTCGGCAGTGTCGCTGGCCCGCAAGCCGAGCTTGTTTTCTTTTTTCCCCGGACGGAACCCCTTGGCCCCCTTTTCCACGATGAAAGCCGAAAGCCCGTGGGTATGGGCGGCGCGGTCGGTGACCGCGATCACCACCAGAACATCGGCATAGTGGCCGTTGGTGCAGAACGTCTTGGTGCCATTCAGCACCCAGTTATTTCCCTTGCGGACAGCGGTCATGCGGGCGCTGCCCGCATCCGATCCGGAAGACGGCTCGGTCAAGCCCCAGGCGCCGATGTACTCTCCAGAGGCCAGCGGGGTGACGTATTTCTTCTTCTGGGCCTCGTTGCCAGCAAGATATATGTGATTCGAGCCCAGGGAAGTGTGCGCCGCCACGATGATGCCTACCGAACCGTCTACGCGAGAGAGCTCTTCGATCGCCGTGACGTACTCCACGTAGCCCATGCCTGCGCCACCGTACTCGGATGGAAAGACCGTACCCAGCAGGCCAAGCTTGCCCAGTTCCTTGACTATGGCCAGGGGGAATTCACCGGCTTCATCCCACTTCATCACATGGGGCGCGATTTCGCGCTCGGCAAACTCGCGCACGCTTTTCTTCAGTTGAAGTTGTTCTTCGTTCAGTTGGAAATCCAAGATGCTGTCTCCGTTCTGCCAGATGTTCTCCTCACAGAACATTGGATTAGAACACAGCAATTTCGACAGGAAAAGTTACCGCCGGAAGGCAGATCGGATCCGGGGTTGGAACCGACCGACCGGCTGGTTGCAGAAGGGAGTTGAAGGTAGCCCGAGACGCAGCAAGCTGCGTCTCTACGGAAATGTGTGCGGAAGTTGTAGGGACGTTGCTTGCAACGTCCCGGTCGCGAAAATGAATCGCTCAAATACTTCGTTTGACAGCAACCGTCCGCGCGGCGTCAGCCGGATCACGTCCCGATTGCGTTGAAGCAGCCCCAGTTCCGCACACTCTGAAATCGTGTCTGAGAATGTTGCGACCACCTCTTGGCCAAAGTCCGCCGCGACTTCTTCCAGATCCACGCCCTTCGTCAGGCGCAGCCCCAGAAAAAAAGTTTCCTCCAGCGCGGCTGTCGGGGAAACGGACGCTTTCTTGAGCGCTGCGCCAGCGACGTATTCGTCGAGCGAATCAGGTGAGGAGAACCTCACGGCTTCGATCGTCCCCGGGGAACAGTTCAGCATCGAATGCGCATCCACCCCAAACCCGAGATATGGCTGGCGCGTCCAATACTTGAGATTGTGCCGCGATTCGTGTCCGGCTCGCGCGAAGTTTGATATTTCGTACTGCCCCACACCCGCAGCATCCAGGCGCTCGCAAGCTGCCTCGTAAATATCCGCCGTCAGATCTTCGTTGGGGACAAAGTGGGCGTGGTATCTGGCGCCGCCTGCCATCAGTTCGCGGCCTAGGCGTGAATCGTCGTCCACCTCGAGCATGTAGACGCTGATGTGAGGCACGCCGGAAGCAATCGCCTCGGTCAGGGAGAAGCCCCAGCTTTCCAGGGTCTGGTGGGGCAGCCCGGCGATCAGATCAATATTGATGTCTTCAATCCCCGCCGCGCGCAGGCGGGCAATGTCGTCGAGCACGGTAGCCCGCTTGTGTAAACGCCCGACAGAAGCCGCTTCGGCATCGACAAATGACTGCACTCCCAGGCTCACACGGTTCACTCCGCAACGTTGCAGGGCCTCGATCATCGCAGGGTTCAGGGTGCCGGGTGCGCATTCGACCGTGACCTCAGCATCGCGTTGGACCGTAAATTTTTGCGAAATCGTGACAAATAGCCGCTCCAGCTGGGCTATATCAAGTATCGTAGGTGTGCCGCCGCCGAGAAAGATGGAGTCCACAGTAGGTTCAAATTGGCCGCCCATCTCTTTCACGGTTTCGCTGGCGTGGTCAATGTCGTAAGCTACTCGTTCGACGTAACGCTCGAAAACGGCGCGGGAAAAGACGTCCGAGGCGAAGTTGCAGTAGCTGCACTTGGTGCGGCAGAACGGGACGGAGATATAAAGCCCCAGAGGCATGGTGACTAATTATCCCACTTCGCGTAACGTAGACGGGCGTGAAGGCATCTGAGCTGAAGTTTGTAGCGTCACAGTTCGTTGAGAAGTAGCTGGTCCAGATTGTTTAATGAAAGCATGGTTCCTCGTGTCGTCATCACCGGACTCGGCGTCGTCAGCCCCAATGGCATAGGCAAAGAAGCCTTCTGCCTCGCAGTTCTTGCCGGCAAGTCAGGAGTGAAACGCATCTCCCGTTTCGATCCATCTTCCCTGCCGGTTCAGATCGCAGGGGAAATTCCCGAATTCGACGAACTTGCCTGGGTGGACGCGCGTGAACGCAAGCACGTTTCCCGTGTGGTGCCGCTGGCGGTCGCCGCCTCGACGGAAGCCATCAAAGACGCCGGCCTCGATCCTGCAGCCATGTCCATGGAGGAGAAGCGCGAGATTGGCGTGATTCTTGGTACGGGCGGCGGCGCGCAGGAATTTTCCGAAGAGCAATACCGTCTGTGGCATAGCGGGCACGTCAAGCAGGTGAGCCTGTTCTGCATTCCCAGCGGCACGATGGGAACTATTCCCAGCGAAATCAGCATGCGCTTTGGATTTCGCGGTTACAGCCATGTGGTGACTGCCGGCTGCACTTCGTCCACCGACGCGATTGGTTACGCCTATCAGCACATTCAAGCCGGCGTGCTGCCGCTGTTTCTGGTTGGTGGCGTGGATTCACCAATCACGCCGGGAATCATCAAGGGTTACTCGTTGCTGCGCGCGCTGACCCAGTCGTGGAATCACGCTCCTGAGAGCGCCTCACGTCCATTTTCCGCCGACCGCGACGGATTCGTGATGGCCGAAGGTTCGTGGATGTTTATTCTCGAGGACTACGATCATGCGCGTGCCCGCGGCGCTCGAATTTATGCCGAGGTCACGGGCTATGGTTCCACTTGCGAAGCTTTTCACCGCGTCCGCATGAGCGAGTCGCCGGAAGAGCCTGCCCGGGCCATTACGTTAGCCCTTGAAGAAGCTGGGCTTCGGCCGGAGGACATCCAGTACGTGAATTTGCACGGCACTTCCACCGAGATGAATGATCGTGTGGAGACCCGTGCATTGAAGCTTGCTCTGGGTGAACATGCCAGAAAGATTCCCATGTCCGGACTGAAATCACAGATCGGGCACGCTCAGGGCGCCTGCGGCTCTGCCAGCCTCGCGGCCACGCTGATCGCAATGGAACACGGCAAGATTCCTCCCACAATTAATCTGGAACGTCCCGATCCCGAATGTGATCTCGACTACGTTCCCGACGTTGGCCGCAAGGCTCAAATTGAGCATGCGATTTGCAACTGTGTGGGCTTCGGCTCGAAGAACTCGGCGCTGGTGTTGAAAAAGACCGCATAGACCGGCACCGAACGCGTAGGAGCAGGTGTCCTCACCTGCCCAGCGGAGCGAAGCTCCGCCAGTCCGCAGGAACTCCGTAAACCCCTGGCGAGCTTCGCTCGTCCGCCCAGACGAGGACATCTGGGCCTACATGGCTTCAGCAGCCCCAAACGTTTTCCATCCCCGCGTCTTCATTCTCCATCTATTTAGGGTAATCTTTAGCTGATACCCGATGGCCCAAGAAGAGGAAGTATTAGGTAAGGCGTATGACAGCCGTCTGATGAAGCGGCTGCTCCAGTATTTACGTCCCTACAAATGGCCGGTCGGGATTTCGCTGGTTTCCATTCTTTTCAAGGCCGTTGCCGACGTTCTGGGGCCCTATCTCGTCGCCATCGAGATTGACCGCTACCTTGTGCCGGTACCGAGGCGCACGCCGTTCGATTTCTTCCTCAGCCCAAATCCGTACGTGGGAATCGCCGAAATTGCGGCCATGTACGTTGGATTGATTGTGTTCAGTTTTCTGCTCGACTACCTGCAAACATATTTCATGCAGTGGGCAGGGCAAATGGTGATGTTCGATCTGCGCAAGCAGATCTTCCGCCACCTGCAGCACATGCATATCGGCTTTTACGACAAGAATCCCGTCGGTCGCCTGGTTACGCGCGTTACCTCGGACGTGGACGCGTTGAACGAAATGTTCACCTCCGGCGTAGTTTCAATTTTCGAAGACGTGTTCGTGCTCGCCGGTATTACCGCCATCATGCTTTGCATGAACTGGAAGTTGGCGCTGATTACACTTGCGGTTCTGCCACTGATCGCCTTCGCTACCAAGATTTTTCGCGACAAGGTGCGTGATTCCTATCGCCGCATTCGCACCGCCATTGCCCGGATCAATGCCTACATGCAGGAGCATGTCAGCGGCATGGTGGTGCTGCAGCTGTTCAACCGCGAGGAGCGCGCTTTCAACAAGTTTTCCGACGTGAACGCCGTCCACATGGAAGCTTTCAAAGACGCGATCATGGCGCACGCAGTCTATTACCCGGTGGTGGAAATCCTGTCCTCGATCGCCATCGCCTGCGTGATCTGGTTTGGCGGGAATGACATCATTCGCGGCCTGACTGTAAGCAGTGTCACAGCGGAATTCTCACGTCAGAGTCTTCTCTCGTTTCACGTGGTCCGTACAGTTGTGAGCATCGGAGTTCTTACCGCCTTCATCCAGTATTCGCAACGATTTTTCCGGCCCATTCAGGACTTCAGTGAAAAGTACAACATTCTGCAGTCAGCGATGGCGGCCAGCGAGCGCGTGTTCAAGTTGCTGGATACTCCCGTGGAGATCACTTCGCCCGCGGTTACCAAGATGCCCGACGGGACAGGGCGCATTGAGTTTGACCACGTCTGGTTCGCCTATCGGACCGTTCCCGCGCCGGCCGGAGATGCGGGCAAGAACGCGGGCAATGGCCAGGTGGGGACGGGTCTCCGACCCGTCCATGCCGAGCAGGGCTCGGCAGTTCAGGCCCACGCAACTGAACCCGACTGGATTCTCCGTGATGTCTCCTTCGTCATCGAACCTGGCGAAACCGTGGCCATCGTCGGCCACACCGGAGCGGGCAAAACGACGATCATCTCACTGCTGCTGCGCTTCTATGACGTACAAAAAGGCGCAGTCCGGATCGACGGTGTGGACGTGAAGGAAATGGATCTTCCTGAACTCCGTCGCCGCTTTGGCGTGGTATTGCAGGATCCGTTCCTGTTTACTGGGACGGTCGAGGGCAACATCCGCCTGGGCACGGACTGGATTACCGACGCCGACATCGAGAAGGCAGCCGAGGACGTGAACCTTGCCGACTTCATCCGGGGTCTTCCTCAGGGGTTCAAGGAAGAGGTTCGTGAGCGCGGTTCGACACTTTCAACGGGCCAGAAGCAGCTGATCTCATTCGCACGCGCCCTGGCTCACGATCCCAAGATCCTGATTCTGGATGAAGCCACCTCGAGCGTAGATACCGAAACCGAGGTCAAAGTCCGTGACGCGCTCAATCGCATGGTCGAAGGGCGCACGTCTGTAGTCATCGCTCACCGGCTCTCGACGATCCAGCGCGCCGACAAAATCATCGTGATGCACAAGGGCCAGGTACGCGAAATGGGCACGCACCAGCAATTGCTTGCCCAGCGCGGCATCTACTACAAGCTCTATCAACTGCAATACAAAGACCAGGAGATTCCAGTCGCGAGCGGTTCACAGGTCACGACCGGTGCCGACGACTAGATTGCTGTAGCTGGCTGTGGGACACTGTCTCTCGTCCGGGCGACGCCATTGAAGTTGGCGGCTTTGAGATCAGTGTGATTTGATGATGCAGCCCGAGTGAATTGGCAAACAGCAGTTCTGCCACCCGCGGGAGATCAAAGTCAAAGGCGGCGGACAAGAGTGTCCGCGACCCACACCAGCGTTATGCCTTACGGCTTCTCTGCCACCGGAGCCCACCCGGCGGGCTTCAACGTCAGATTGAGGAAGTAGGCGAGCACACCCGCGCCGATCAGGATCATTCCGAACGCGAAGGAGCTTATCCCCAGAACCTGCTCATGCTGGCTGCGGACGATTGAGAAGCCTAGCAGCAGCATTGGAGCGATCCCAACCGCCACGGCCCCGAACAGCCCTCCCGGAACGCGGAAAGGACGTGGAAGCTCTGGCTCGCGGATGCGCAGAACCACCAGCGCAATAAACTCCAGACTCAGGCTGACTCCGTAGAGCAGAATGTCGATGGTCACCAGGCGCTCGAAGCCCAGGCCGAGGCACATGGCCCATCCGACGGCGCAGACCAGAATCGCCACCCAGGGGGCGCGCGAGCGCGGGTGCAGCTTGCCAAATGCCTGCGGGAGCATGCCGTCCTGGGCCATAGCGAGGGGCAGGCGCGAATAGCTCATCACCAGGGCGTTGAACATGCCAAAGCCGCTGATCATGCCCCCCAGGGCAAGGCCGACGCGCAGCAACGGTCCACCAAGCAGTCCGGCAATATCCGCCCAGAAGCCGGTTTCCCACGCGCTGGAGGAAAGCCCGGTCATCCACATGGCGACGACAGGAACGATGTAGCTCAGGGCCACGATCACAACCGCAGCCAGCATGGCGCGAGGATAAGTGCGCTGCGGACGTTCTACTTCGGTGGCGATGGTCGAGGCGTTGTCCCAGCCCATGTAGTTCCACATGCAGATGAGCAGACCGCCAAGAATGTCCGTTGTCGAAGTGGTTGGCCTGGTCACGGCGCTGGCTAGCGCCCCAAACTTGAACGGCGCGATGGCCACAATCAGAATAAAAGGCGCCGAAAGCGCGAAAAAGAGCCACAGCGACGTGGTCGAAACCACCCGGACTCCGGCAATATTCAGCAGGGCGCAGACCACCACGACCGCCAGCGCTACCATCACTCCCCGATGCCCTTCTGCAAACCAGGGGAACAGGCGGTCGAGATAGAGCACGAACAGGGTGGGATAGATCGCCATGTCGAAAATCGATGGCCACCAGCGAAAGCCAGGCTTCCTGGAATCCCCAGAAATTGCCCATCGCACGACGCACCCAGGCGTAGTAGCCGCCCTCGAAGGGCAGCGCGCTGGAAAGTTCGCCGATCATGAACGCAGTCGGCAGGCTCCAGAGAATCGGGGTCAGCAGTAGGATGAGGATGGCTTTGCCGTACCCGGCGCCATGCACGATGTCTTCCGTGCCATAGGTGCCGCCCGACACCATAAAAAAGGTGGCGGCGACAAGGGGCCAGAGCGTGAGGCGAACGGATCTTTTCCGGCTGGGGTCTTTTTCCCGCTTAGAAACTACGGTGGGTGGCTGGAGATTGTGACGCGGCGCGCTAGCTGTTGCCAATTTCGACGGCTTCCTCCTGGGGCGATCCTTGCGCTATCAGAATTCGGCTGGATAGCAAGTTCGCAGCCGTGAGCATACGGCAAATTAGATGCAGAGTAAAAATAATTTTTGGATATTTTTTGGTGGAGTGGTACGGATGTAACGGCAGTCGTCGGTTGGCAGCCCATCAGCTTGAACGGCTAGGTCGACGACGGCAAAGGAATTCCTTGACGACTTCGTATCCGGAGCTGCTGTTTCAAACGTTCTTCCAGAGCTCAGCACGGGGGTCTTCCGGATTCAGCTTGGCCAGCTCGCGCAGGATCTCCTTGGAACGCTCATCCCGGGGCATGGGAACGGTGAGCCTGATCTCGACGATCTCGTCGCCGCGAGCGCCCTCCTTGGTGGCTGAGGGTACGCCCTTTTCGCGCAGACGCAGCTTCTGTCCAGACTGGGTCCCGGGCGGAATTTTGAGCAAGGTCCGGCCGTCGATGGTAGGAACCTCGATCTTGGCGCCCAGAGGCGGCTTCCGTGGCGCTTACGGGTACAGTGATGCGAATGTCGTCACCTTCGCGGTGAAAAACCGGGTGGTCCGCGGTTCGGATGATCACGTAAAGGTCGCCCGGCGGACCTCCACGCACTCCGGCATTGCCTTTTGCGGCGATGCGGATGCGCTGGCCATCGCGGGTACCGGCCTTGATGCGGACCTCGAGCGGTTCCGTGCGCTCAACAGTGCCTTCGCCGTGGCACTGCGGACAAGTAGAGATGTTCTTGCCAGTCCCGTGGCAGCGCGGACAAGGGACATTGAATTTCATGCGTCCGCCGGTCTGTGTGACCTGGCCTTTGCCGCCGCACTCCGGGCAGGTGCCCGCTGACTCGATAAAGCCCTGGCCGTGGCAGTGCAGACAGGAATCACGCCGGGTAATATTCAGGCGCATCACGCCGCCCCGGATCGCAGTCCAGAAAGGCACGTTGACCTGGTATTCCAGATCGGAGCCAGGTTCAGGACCCTCCTGTGCCGCCCCGCCACGGCCCCCGAAGATTCCCGAGAAAATATCTTTGAAGCTGCCCGTACCCGAGCTACTCGCTTTTCTGCCCCGAGCACCTTCGAACATGTCGGTAAAGTCGAAGCCACCGAAATCGAATCCCTGCGCGCCGCCACCAGCCTGGGCGCCTGGAAAGCCCTGCCCGGGCGCGCCAGCCGCGCCGCCTCCAGCTCGGGCATAGGCCTCGGCCGTGGCGGCATCGATGTTGTCGGAATAAAACCCGACCTGGTCGTAAATCTTCCGCTTCTTGGGATCGCTCAGAACGTCGTTGGCTTCGGAAAGGGTTTTGAACTTCTCTTCCGCAACCTTGTCGCCGGGATTGACGTCGGGATGATACTTGCGGGCCAGTTTCCGAAACGCCTTGCGGATATCGTCCGCCGAAGCGGATTTCTTTACCCCCAGGATTTCGTAGTAGTTCTTTTTGTCGGTGGTGGCCATCGGCTAGCTGTTTATCTTAACTGAGCTTCGTCATCTCGGCCTTGCCATCCCAAACGCTATGCCTGACAGATGGCCGGTTGCCAGTGCAAGAGTGCCCGAGACAACCCTGTCATCCCGACCGCAGCGGAGCGAGGCGAGCGAAGTGGAGGGACCTGCTTTTTTCGCGCCTGTAGTGATTTCCGGCTCTAGTTCGGCCTGTTCTGTCGATCCTTTTCAGCCACGCCGATCCGCTCGTAGTTCGCCCCGTCGATGTAGACGGGAATGCGCTGCAAGCCCGTCGGCGTGGGTGCGAATACGAACCAGCGCCTCTCGTCCTCCACGAAATTCAGGAAATAATCTTCACCATTCACTTCAAATTGCAATTTCTCTTCTCCCTGGAACGAACCCAAAACTCGTAGCGCTGGCGGCGCTACACTGCCGAGCTACGCTCGGCCTGGGCGGGTCGGAGACCCGCCCCGACACAGTCCTTGCTGAAAGCTGACGGCTGATAGCCGACAGCTTACTTTTTGTCCTCTACATCCACGTACTCGGCGTCGATGACGCCTTCGTCTTTCTTTGGCTGACCATCGCCGCCTTGCGTCCGGGCCTGCGCTCGCGCCCGGACCTGGGCTTGGCGGCGTCTGCGCCTGGGCCGCCTTGTACATCTGTTCGGCCAACTTGTGCGACGCCTGGGTCAGCGTGTCGCGCGCCTTGTCCATGGTCGCCTTGTCGTTCGACTCCAGCGCCTTCTTGGCGTCGGCAATCGCGTTCTCAACGTCGCCGCGGTCGGAGCCGGAGATCTTCTCCCCCTGCTCGCGTAGCATCTTCTCGACGTTGTAGACCATCGAGTCGAGCTGGTTCTTTGAATCGACTGCTTCGCGCTGGGCCTTGTCTTCGGCCGAGTGCGCGTCGGCTTCCTTGGCCATGCGCTCGACTTCCTCTTTGCTCAGACCGGAAGACGACGTAATCGTGATCTTCTGGTCCTTGCCCGTGGCCGTATCTTTCGCGGTCACGTTGAGGATGCCGTTGGCGTCGATGTCGAATGTCACTTCGATCTGGGGCACACCACGCGGCGCCGGCGGAATTCCGGTTAGGTGGAACTTGCCCAGAGTCCGGTTCTGCGCTGCCATTGGCCGCTCGCCCTGCAGCACGTGAACTTCGACCGAAGTCTGACTATCGGCGGCGGTCGAGAACGTTTCCGTCTTTTTCGTCGGAATCGTGGTGTTGCGCGGAATCATCGGCGTAGCCACGCCACCCAGAGTCTCAATCGCCAGCGACAGCGGAGTCACGTCCAGCAGCAGCAGGTCTTTCACCTCACCGCGGAGCACGCCGCCCTGAATCGCCGCACCGATCGCGACCACTTCGTCCGGGTTCACACCCTTGTGGCCTTCCTTGCCGAACAGTTCCTTCACCAGCGCCTGGATGCGCGGCATGCGCGTCTGTCCACCGACCAGCACAACTTCATTGATCTTGCTGGCATCTACGCCGGCATCTTTCATGCACTGCTTGCAGGGACCGACCGAGCGCTGAATGATCTCTTCGACCATCGACTCGAGCTTCGCCCGGGTCATCTTCTTCACCAGGTGCTTGGGTCCGCCGGCATCGGCGGTAATGAAGGGCAGATTGATCTCCGTCTCCATGGTGGTCGAAAGTTCGATCTTGGCCCGCTCCGCGGCATCGCGTAGACGCTGCAGCGCCATCTCGTTGCCCTTTCCTCGCAGGTCGAGGCCTTCGTCTTTCTTGAACTCGTCGATCAACCAGTCCACGATGCGCTGGTCGAGATTGTCGCCACCCAGGTGAGTGTCACCGTTGGTGGCCTTTACTTCGATCACGCCTTCGCCGACTTCCAGCACCGAGATGTCAAACGTACCGCCGCCGAAATCGTAAACGGCGATGGTTTCGTCCTTCTTCTTATCGAGACCGTAGGCGAGCGCTGCCGCCGTGGGCTCGTTGATGATGCGCTTTACTTCGAGGCCGGCGATCTGACCGGCATCTTTCGTGGCTTGCCGCTGGGCGTCGTTGAAGTACGCCGGTACGGTGATGACCGCTTCGGTAACCTTTTCGCCGAGATAGTCTTCCGCGGCTTTCTTCAGCTTCTGCAGGATCATGGCGGAGACCTGGGGAGGCGTGTACTCCTTGCCTTGCGCCAGCACCGCGACGTGGTCGCCCGACTGCACGACCTTATAAGGCACCATCTTGATCTCTTCGGTCACTTCGTCGTAGCGGCGTCCCATGAACCGCTTGATCGAATAAACCGTATTCTCCGGGTTGGTGATGGCTTGGCGTTTTGCCACCTGCCCCACCAACCGCTCGCCGGTCTTGGTAAAACCGACGACTGAGGGCGTAGTTCGCCCCCCTTCCTCATTGGGGATCACCTTGGGCTCGCCACCTTCCATTACCGCTACGCAGGAATTGGTGGTTCCCAGGTCAATTCCGATAGTCTTGGCCATAAACGCTCCTCCTGAAACCTATAAGTGCTTTTTAATCAATAGCATTATGGTTATACCGCCACCATACTAAGACTTGAGTGACTTGCTGTCAAGGTTTAGATGCGATTGAGGGCGGGATGGATACACCAATTTCGGACGGTATTCAGTCGCCTGACGCGAGCCGCCCGGAAACGGCCGCCTTCGGCTGTCCGGGCAATTCGAAGAGTGGACGATCTTGTGTGGATTCTACGATTCTTGAAGCCAGGAAATCGCGGGCGAGTCGCCCGCGACCACACAACCAGCCACACACCAACAGCCACAACCCCTAGCCGTCGCTGGTCTTCTTCTGCTCGAAGGCCTTCTGCAAATATTTGCGGGCTTCATCCAGTGCGCCCTGGGTGTTGTCGTTGGTTTGCAGGGCCTGGCGGTATTCGTTTGTGGCACGCTCACGCTGTCCAGTAACGTCAAAGATCTTGCCGAGCTGGATGTGACTCCAGACTTCAGTCCAGCGCGGCTCGCCATCGCCGTTCAGGCACTCGCGGTAGGCATTGGCTGCAGCCTGGTAGTTTCGTTGCAGAAAGAACACTTCGGCGATCCGATAGTGCGCCAGCGAACTGTTCTTGTTAACTTCGAGCGCCTTGTTGAACTCGAGCAACGCACCAGCCAAGTCTCCCTGCTGGGTCAGCCCCTGGCCGCGCTGGATGGATGCTCGCAGCTTGATCTCGTTGGAGTTCTTCAGCACGCGATCGTCGGGATCGACGACGATGCGGCGCGGCTTGCCGAAAGTTTCGATTGTGAATGGCGAATTGGTACCGACGACTTCGATGCGCTTAGTTTCAGTCTTGCCATCCGTGTCGATCTTAAGCTGCACCGGCATGCGGAAGAGGTCAAGGTCCTGCGAAATCTGCCCCACCACTCGAAACCCCTTATTGTTCCCCAAGCGGTAGATCGTGTACTTGGTGGCAAATTCGGGAGCGCCGGTGGAATCGAGCCACTGAGAGAAAAACCAGGTGAGTTGGTCGCCATAGTTCTTTTCTGCGAGCGCCCGGAAGTTATCGAGCGTGGCAGACTTGCCAGCATACTGTGACGCGAAGGTGCGCATGGTCAGGTCATATTTTTGGTCGCCCAGCACCCAGCGCAGCATGTGCAGGATCATGGCGCCTTTGTCAGTGACCAGAGACTGGAATTCGGGCGAGAACAGGTCAAGCTTTCCGGCACTCGAGAGTGGGACCGTGTCGTAGGCAAGTGCGCCTACGGACATGTCTTTGACCGTCTCTTCCAAACCAGCCTCTCCAGCGGCCTGCTCGACGTAGCGAGCCTCGGAATAGCGGGCAAAGCCATCGTTCAGCCACCAGTCATCCCGCGAAGCAGGGCTGACCGACACACCCCACCACTGGTGAGAGATGGTATTGGCCAGCAATCGGTAGTTCACCTTGTCGGTCACGGCACGGCTAGCAATGGCGGCAATTTCGGGCGCCCAGGCTGCGGGCACAGTGTCATCTGGGAGTTCGACCACTTTGAGCGTGGTGGAGGGCGCCGCGCCGTAGAGCGTCACGTAGTAAGTGAACTCTTTGACTGCTGTGCTCGCGTAAGTCGCGCCCAGGTTCTGATGGGCCGGTTTAAAGAAGACGTGAAGATCGAGTCCGGCTTCGTCGCTCTTGAACTCCTGGAAGGTGCCGGCCACAATCGTGCCGGGGAAGCTGGGCTTGTCCCAGGTAAACGCGTAAGTCTTGGTGGGCAGAGTGCCTGTAGCCGGCTTTTTCGTCAACCCAGCGGTGCCAGCAGTTTCTTTGCCGCTTCCGATCACGACCATATGCGCAGGCACAGTTACGGTTATGGTTGCAGTAAAGCGGTTAATGCCGTATGCGTTCACCGGAAACCAGCGCCCTGCATAAAGCAGGTAGCTGGTGTCATCGCCGACATAAGCCAACTTGAGCCCTTGCACCGGACTGTCGTCCGCCGAATCGAGTGTGCCCTCGTATTCGAAAGTCAGTGTGGTCGAAGTGTCTTTGGCCAGCGGGGTGGCGAGTTGCACCCGGACAGTCGAATCCTGAGTGACCCGTTCCGCGCTCACCGGCTTGCCTGCCATGTCGAGAACCTTGGTTACGCGCAGGCCGTTGTGAAGCTCAAACGTGGCGACGTTCAAATCCTCGATGGCAGTGAACTTCACCTTGGCGCGAGCGACGATCTTGTGGATATGCGGCGTGAAACTCAACCTCGATCTGGTAGTCGTCCACCCGCAAATGCATCTTTTCGGTAGCCCACGCGGGCAAAGACATCAAGGCCAATGCGCAAGCAAGAAAGAGGAACAAGGCCCGACGCGCGCGCCGAGGTTGAGAAAGGATCAAGGAAGACTCTCCTGAAACAAGTACGCTAAAACGTATGATGAAGATTGTGACGCAAAAGATGCTGGTAGGACAAGGTTTAGCCTGTTTTTGAGGTTTTGCCGGTACCCAACACCGACAGAACCGCTTCCGCCGCCCGATCTACCGGGTGAAGTCCGCTCGCTCCTGTTCCGCCCAAGCTGGCTTTCACGCCAGCCAAGCCAGCCAGCATCTTACTGCGAGCAGAACCGTTGGGAAGGATTTCATTGAGCCGCCCCACCACGCTCTCGGCAGTGAAATCGTGCTGCACCAACTCCGGGACGACTTCCTCACCTGCAATCAGGTTCACCATGGCGAAACACGGAACTTTGACCCGAGAACGTCCCAGCCGATAGGTCAGCGGTGAGACCCGGTACACCATCACGAATGGAGTTTCCATCATGGCGGCCTCAACTGTGGCCGTGCCGCTGGCGATGATGCCGGCGCGGGACTGCGCCAGCGCAGGGAGGGTCTCCGGGACCAGCTGAATGGAGGCATTGCCGATCAGCGATTGGAGAAAGCTGTGATCCAGCGTGGGCGCGACCGGAAGCAGAAATTCGTAGTCTGCGCCCAGCTTGGCCGCTGATTCCAGAATCACCGGCAAGTTCATGCGCACTTCTTTTGCCCGGCTGCCGGGCATGAGCGTGATCCAAGACTTCGCGGCGTTCAGATGGTGCTGCGCAGCGTAGGCTGCGCGATCAATCTCAGGGCGGGAGAGATCGGCGAGGGGATGGCCGACGAAAGTCGCGTCCACTCCGCGATCACGGTAGAACTTTTCTTCAAAGGGAAAGATGACCAGAGCTTTGTCGACATATTTGCGCAGCAGGCGCACGCGTCCCTGGCGCCAGGCCCAGAATTGCGGGCAAACGTAATACACAACGGGGATGCCGCGCTTGCGCATCTGGCGGGCCACGCGCCAGTTGAAGGCGGGCGAGTCGATGACAATGGCCAGGTCGGGCTTGCGTTTGTCGGCTTCCGCAATCAGCTTGTGAAACAGACGCCATATTTTTGGCAGATGACTGAATATCTCCGAGATGCCGACCACTGCTAGGTCTTTGGAGTCGACCACCGTGTCGCAACCGGCGGCGCGCATGCGATCCCCACCCACGCCGAAAAACTCCAGCTGTTGGTTCAGTGTGGTCGCGGGCGACCCGCCCGCGAGACGCCGCAAAGCTTCCATCAGCAGCGCGCCGTACATTTCGCCAGAGGCTTCCCCGGCGGAGATCAGGATTCGCACGCAGAGCATTGTACTGGGAGACGTGTGCTTCGGGCGGATGAACGAACCACGTGGGAACAGCCGCCCTCGGCTGTCCGATCGACTCGAAGAGTTGATAATTCCGGCGTGAGAGTCGTGACCACCGCTCGGACGGACTTCACGGATTGATTCGTGAGGGTCCGCACTGACCCGTGGCTTCTGCCTTTGCTGTAAAGTAATAGCGGCCAGCCATGCAGGTCGAACATGACCAAGCGAAAATCCAAGGGCGCCTACATGATCTCGTCGGTTGCAGAGATGTATGGCATCCATCCCCAGACGTTACGCCTCTATGAGCGTGAGGGATTGCTCAAGCCTTCGCGCACCGAGGGCAACACCCGCCTGTATACCGACGAAGACCTGTTGCGGCTGGAGTTTATCCTCTCGTTGGCCCGCGACTTGGGCGTAAACATCAGTGGCATTGCCATCATCCTGCAAATGCGCGCGCGCATGGAGGAGATGCAGCTTCAGATTCAGGATTTTGTGAAATATATCCAGGAGGAAGTTTTATCGCGGGCACACGCGGCCGCCGATCCTTCCAAGGGTGCGATCGTGCCGGTGCGACGGCATTTGGTTCCGCCACCGGCGCCGATAAACCGAAAACGATAGCCGCGCTTCGCCTCACGACTGAAGACCGACGACTGACGACTTGCTCTCATGCTTCCTTTTAAACTCATCTATAGCGACGGCTACTTTCTCCCGATCGGCAGCCACGTGTTCCCTGCTGAAAAGTACCGCCGCGTTCATGATCAACTCGTTGCTACCCACGTCGCCGAGGCTTCCGATTTCGTTGAGCCGCAACTGGCATCGGATCAGGACATCCTCCTGGTTCACACGCCGCAGTATGTCCAGAAGTTAAAAACTGGCACGCTCTCACCCCGCGAAGAACTGGAAATGGAGATTCCTTACTCGCCGGAACTGGTTCGAGCTTTCTGGCTAGCTGCTGGCGGGTCGATTCTGGCCGCCCAACATGCGCTGAACGATGGTGTGGCGTTCAACATCGGCGGGGGCTTCCACCACGCCTTTCCCGACCACGGCGAAGGCTTTTGCATGATCCATGACGTTGCGGTAGCGATCCGCCGCATGCAACGCGATGACAAGATCCGCACCGCCATGACGGTCGACTGCGACGTTCACCACGGCAACGGCACGGCCGCGATCTTTGCCGGCACCCGCACTCCCAGCGATCCGCTACCCTCGACTGCTGCGTCGGCTCTGGGTTCATCCCCAATTGGAAAGATGCGGCACGCTCACGCCGGCGAGGTGTTTACCATCTCCCTGCATCAGCACAACAACTATCCGGCATGGAAGCCGCATTCCTCGATTGACGTGGATCTGCCCGACGGGATTGGCGACGACGACTACCTGGCCTGGCTCGACGATGCACTAAGTTCCGGCCTCCGCCAGTTCGAGCCTGAGTTGATCTGCTACATCGCAGGCGCTGACCCATATCGCGAAGACCAACTCGGCGGGCTGGAGTTAAGTACCGAGGGACTCCAGCGACGCGATCAACTCATGTTCCGCGTGGCTCGCGCTCGTAATATTCCAGTGATGGTGACCTACGCCGGGGGCTACGCGAAAGAGGTGGAAGACACAGTAACCATCCACTGTAATACGGTGATCGCAGCTCGAGAAGTCTACGGTCCTCCGAAGGCCTCCTGATGGCACCGTAAGCGCACCCGTCTTCCTACTTCTGCTTCTCTATTTCGTTTTTGGCCGGATCACCGCGTTCAATATAGTTCTTGAGACGCACAAATTGGTTAGTCAAGACTAAATCAACCGGCGCTGCCAGGGTGTTCATGCCGGCAGGCAAATATCCGGCTACTGCATAGGTCGTCTCGAGTTTCGTGCCGCCGTCAGCCGGAGTTAATTTGATGGTCATGCTGCCGTTGGCGGCGATGCCCTGCAGTGGCCCCAGACCACCGCCCATACGCAATACTTTTCCCGGCGCAACAAAAAGTACTTCCAGATGCCGGACACCGCCTCCGTTGGGAAGCTTTTCGCAGAAGCATCCGCCCGCTTTTTCCTCAATACTCAGATTGTGAGCGTCACTAGAGAAGGTGTGCTCGGAGTCCCACCAGTCACCGATACGAATGAGCCGGCGATAGACCTCGTCGGGAGCAGCTTGAATGCTGAGAGTGGCTTTGACGGTAAATCCGGTGGCTGATGAATCGGCAACTTCGGCGGCGGCTAAACCAGTCCCGGCCACGCAGAAAATGATGGCCGACACGATCTTGCGGATCATGAGTTTTCTCCTCTGGAATTGCCTTTTTGTCACCTGTCAAACCCCTTGGACGGAATGACGACGAGATAGTTAGTCGGATAGACCATTTGGTAAGGCCCTGACGCCCGAGTAACTTGACATTGGTTTTTGTCCGGCAATACCGACATTGGACAGAGTGCCTTGCACCAAGGATTTAATGGCTCCGGACATCCGGAGCCATTGCTGTTTCTGCGAAATTTGAGGGATTTGTTCTCCCGCGGCCCAACGTCGGCAATCCACCACCCTGCTAGAATAATCTTCTGACCCATGTTCGAGAATCTTTCAGAAAAGCTGCAGCGCGCGTTCAAGACCCTGCGGGGCGAGGCCACCCTCAACGAAGAAAACATGCAGGAAGCAATGCGCGCGATTCGTCTGGCGCTGCTCGAAGCCGACGTCAACTTTAAAGTCGTCAAGCAACTGATTGATCACATCCAGGAAAAGGCTGTGGGCCAGCAGGTGGCGACTGCCCTCTCGCCCGCCGAACAGGTCATCAAGATCCTTCGGGACGAACTGATCGAGATTTTGGGACGCGATACTGCCAAGGTCAAGTTCGCGTCGCAGCCTCCGACGGTCGTGCTCATGGCCGGCCTGCAAGGTTCGGGCAAGACCACCACCTCCGGCAAGCTGGCGAACTGGCTGAAGAACGGCGGGCATCGGCCGTTACTGGTTTCGGTCGACGTCTACCGCCCCGCGGCACGCGAGCAGCTTAAAGTCGTGGCCCACGCGATCAAGGCCAACATTTACGAAGGTGAAGTCGGCGAGGCCAACACCGCCACGGTCGAGCGCTTGGCGAAAGAGGCGCGCCGCGAAGCCATCAATACCGGCTCAGACGTGCTGATCGTGGACACCGCCGGCCGCCTGCACATCGACGATCAACTGATGGACGAGATGCAGTCGCTCAAGCGGCTGCTCAATCCGCAGGAAATCCTGTTCGTGGCCGACGCCATGACTGGACAGGACGCGGTCAACTCCGCCGACGAGTTCCACAAGAAGCTGGCACTCACCGGCGTTGTCCTGACCAAGATGGACGGTGACGCCCGCGGCGGTGCGGCGCTTTCCATCCGCCAGGTTACCGGTCAGCCCATCAAGTTCATCGGCGTGGGCGAAAAGTACGACGCCCTCGAGCCCTTCCATCCCGATCGCATCGTTTCCCGCATTCTGGGCATGGGCGACATTCTCTCGCTGATCGAAAAGGCCGAGCAGAATGTCGACAAGAAAAAAGCTCAGGAAATGGCCAGCCGGGCGCTTTCGGGTGACGGGTTTTCGCTGGAAGATTTCCGCGACCAGCTGCGGCAGATCAAGAAGATGGGATCGATTCAGAGCCTGATGGGCATGCTGCCCAGCGTCGGCCCCTTCGCGGGTATACAGAAACACGCCGACAAAGTGGACGAAGGTCAGCTCAATCGGGTCGAGGCGATTATCAACTCGATGACCCAGCACGAGCGCATGCATCACGAGGTCATGAATGGCAGCCGGCGCAAACGCATCGCCCGCGGCTCCGGCACCAGCGTGCAGGAAGTCAATAATCTGCTGCGGCAATACGCGCAAATGCGAAAAATGTTCAAGCAAATCGGCAAACCCAGCTTCGCCCGCAGGATGGCGGGCATGAAGATGCCGGGAATGTAGGAGCGAATTCGAGTTTCTGGTTTCTGGTTTCCGGTCTGTTATCCAATTTCTGGTCTGTCATCCTGAGCATAGCCTCAGTCATTCGCTTGCGAATGACTCAGCGGAGTCGAAGGATCTCAGTCGGCACGGACCACCGGCAGCGCGAACTGACCTGTCACCTGATTAGCTCACTTCCTATGAAATGGCGATCACTCGAAGAATTCACGCCCGGCACGGATACTCGCCCTCTGCGTGAAATCTTCGCCGAGCGCAAGGAACTGATCGCCAAGTACGTTCCCCGGGAAACCCAGGCCGTCCATGCCCGCGTCATCGCAGAACTGAAAGAAAGCCCACTCTGCAGAAAGCGTTCTCGCCGTCGGCTCCAAGGCCCCGGCTTTCGAACTCAAGGACCACAACGGCAATGCAATTTCATCACTCGATCTGGTCACCCGAGGCCGCTTGGTGATCTGTTTTTTCCGCGGACGCTGGTGCCCTTTCTGCGTCGGACAACTGGAAGCCATGAACCTGATCCTGCCGCAGATCGAGCAGGCTGGAGCGTCACTGGTCGCCATCTCGCCGCAGACGGTTCAGCAGTCATTCTTCATGGTCGACCAGCACAAACTGCGCTTTCCGCTGTTGAGCGACGCGGGAAACAACGTCGCCCGCCAGTTCGGCCTTGTCTACCGCGTGCCGGACGAGCAGCAGGCAATCTACCGCCGGGCTTTTGTCAATCTGCCTTTCGCTAACGGCGACGATAGTTGGGAACTGCCCATTCGCTGCAACCTTCATCCTCGATCGCGACGGCACTGTGCTCTACGCCTCAGCCAACGAGGATTACACTGAACGCCCCGAGCCTGCGGACATTCTTCTGCAACTGGCCCACCCTCGGTGAACCGAGCCTCCTCCTTGAGCCATTCTTAAGGTTTTCAATTATGATTGGACATGGGTGACTCGCCTCTTTGGAGCGCTGGTGGGAGCAATGACGACCAGCGCAACCGGCTCGTTGAGCTGACTGCGAGCACCGCCGACCTCGCCAAAGACCTTCCTCTCCGCCGCGATGTCCGCTTGCTTGGGACATTGCTGGGCCGTGTTCTGGTCGAGCAGTGTGGTGAGTCTTTGCTCGGCGTGGTCGAGGAGTTGCGGCGCATTTTCATTCAGCATCGCGAGCAGCCGCGACCTGAGACTGCGGCTCCGGATTTTAAAGATCCGCTGTTGCAACAAGCGCGAAAGATCATCTCTGGCCTCACGGTCGATGAGGCTCACCGCGTCACCAAAGCATTCGCCATTTATTTCGAACTCACCAACCTCGCGGAGACGACTCACCGCAAGCGGCGCCGTCGCGCCGCCAAGCTGCATGCCGAGCAGCCGGCGCTGGAAGGTTCTTTCCGAGGTACGCTGAAGCGTATGCGCGCCGCCGGGTTTGACGTTGATCAGGCCCTGTCCCTTCTGCGCAAGATAAAAGTCGTGCCGGTTTTCACTGCTCATCCCACTGAAGTCGCGCGCCGGACCGTGCTGCTCAAGCGTCGCCGCATCGCCAAACAACTAGAGAGGCTGGACCGGCTGCCCCTGACCGACGCCGACGCCAGCCGGTTCGAGTCGTTGATCTTCGCCGAAGTAACCGCGCTGTGGCAGACCGATGAAGTCCGCCTGGAAAAGCCCCTGGTCACCGACGAGATCCGCATGGGGCTCGACCACTACCCCTTCTCGCTGTTCGCCGCATTGCCTCGCATCTACGACGAGCTCGCGGACTCGTTTCGGCAGGTTTACGATTTCAATGTTGACGATCGCGATATTGCCCCAACTCCTGTCCTTCGGTTCCTGGATCGGAGGCGATCGCGATGGCAATCCGTTTGTCACTCCGGACTCCACGCGGGAAGCGTTGCAACGAGCGCGAAATACCATTATCGCCCACTACATCGAGGAACTGGAGCGCGGGACGGATCAACTTAGCGCTTCTTCCCGACAAGTGTCCGTTTCCGAGGCGGTCCGGCAGCGGCTGGCGGATTACAGCGCGCGGATTGGTGACGAACTCTCTCGCCCGTCCAGAATTTCCAGCTCCGAGCTTTATCGGCGCCTGCTGAAACTGATTGTGGATCGGCTCCGCCACACCCGCGAAGGACTTACCGACCCCGAGGCGTATCCATCGAGCCAGGAGTTCGAAGGCGATCTCTTGCTGATCCGTGAAAGCCTCGCCGCGAATCGTGGCCTGCGCCTGGCAGAGCTCATCATTGACCCTCTTCTGCGCAAAGTCCGCACTTTTGGATTTCATCTGTCGACCCTCGACATTCGTCAGCACGCGCGCATGCACGCGCAAGCATTAGCTGAAATCGAAGCGAGTGTGGGCGCGAGCGTCACGCTCGTGCAGCAGCGGCACGGGTCAGGCCAGCACGAGCGTGACGCTCGCGCCCACATTGTTCCCGCTGACGGAATATCCGCCTCTACCCAGGATGTTCTTGACACTTTCCGCGAGATCGCGAAGTTGAAGAAGGCATATCCCTGCAGTGCGATTCGCAACTACATCATCAGCGGAGCGGAGTCGGAGGACGACGTACTTGCGGTCACGCGATTGGCCGCCATCAACGATGTACAGGTTGCAGCCTCGGGGGATGACCCCGGGCTGATGCCGGTGCCCCTGTTCGAGTCCATCGAAGCTTTGCGTTCTTCGGCTGAAGTGATGGGACGCATCTGGCGCTCGCCGGATTATCAGCCTCTGCTCGACTCCTGGGGACGCTGGCAGGAAGTCATGCTGGGCTACTCCGATTCCAACAAAGACGGCGGCATGCTGACCAGCATCTGGGAGTTATACAAAGCTCATCGCGAATCTGCATCGCGCGGCGCGTGAGTGCAATGTAAAGCTGCGCCTGTTTCATGGCCGCGGCGGCACCGTGGGACGCGGCGGCGGCCCCACTCACACTGCAATTCTGGCGCAGCCGGTCGGCGATTTTTCCGGCGAGATTCGCATCACCGAGCAGGGCGAGGTTCTCAACTGGAAATACGCCGATCCCGTTCTCGCCGAGTGGAATCTGGAGATCATGATCGCGTCCTCCATGGAGGCCATCACCCGCACCCGTGGCCCCGCGCCAGGAGCTGACCAGCGTTGGGTGCCCGCCATGGAGCAGATGTCCGCCGCACGCCTTTGCCTTCTACCGCCAGCACATCGCCGAGAATACCGATGTGATCGAATATTTCGAGCAGGCCACGCCGGTCAACGAACTGGAACATGCGCGCATCGGGTCGCGTCCACCGCGCCGCCAGCGAGGGCCGTCGCCTGGAAGACCTGCGCGCCATTCCCTGGGTGTTTGGCTGGATGCAGAGCCGTCACGCCGTTCCGGCCTGGTTTGGCGTCGGCCACGCGCTGGAGCAATTTGTGGCCCAGAACTCCACTCACCAATCACTGCTCAGCGAGATGATGCGCAGCTTTCCGCTTTTCTCGGACCTGATTCGCAACGTGGAACTGGCCATGTCGAAAGCTGACCTGACCATCGCCCGTCTCTATGCCGAACTGGTTACCAGACGCGGAACTGCGTGAGCGCGTCTGGCAGATGCTGGTCGAGGAGTTTGAGCGCACGCGCCGCATAATTCTCTCTATCACCACGCAGAAGAGGGCTGCTCGAAGGAAATCCGGTTCTCAACCGCTCGATTCGGCTGCGCAATCCTTACGTCGATCCGATGAGCCTGGTGCAGGTTGAATTGCTGCGGCGCAAACGAGCTGGGACGGGCGTGGACGGCGTGGATTATGCGCTGGGGGCGACGATTAACGGAATCGCCGCGGGGTTGCACAATACGGGATAGGATTTTGTAGCGCCGCCGCCCCGGCAAGACGCCGGGCAACCAATCTGAAGATTCTAGACGCCTCGTTTGCGCTCGGGATTTCGGCAGCGGGCTCCGGCTTCACTCACGCCCGCTAGGCGGGCAGTGGGTCAGTTTGAAGCAAGCTGCAACCTTATCATTTGTCACACCAAAAAGCTGTCATCCTGAGCGCAGTCTTTCGTCCCGCATAGCGGGACGAAAGCAAGCGAAGGACCTCTGCATTCCGCGCCCCCTCGATACCATGTCAGCTCAGATCCAGAGTGGAAGCGCATCCGCAAATCTGGCGGGGGGTGGGTGCCACTATCGTCTGGAATGCATAGGTCCTTCGTCGGGAGCCCTTCGCGGAGCGAAGGACTCTGCTTCCTCAGGATGACAGCGGGTGAAAGTTAAAAATGACCCACCGCTGGGCGCCTCAACTTGCTAATCCGTGTAAATTCTGCAAAAATAACGGTTTGTCTGAGCCTGCCTGAAGCAACTAGGAAAGGAACTTAAGCTCTGTGTTAATGATTCGACTGTCGCGCACGGGTGCGCGCAAACAACCGCAGTATCGCGTGGTGGTGATTGAGAAGGAACGCGCGCGCAATGGCCGTCCGGTGGAGGTCGTGGGAACTTACAATCCACGCACCACCCCCGCCAGCATTGAGCTCAAGCGCGAGCGCATCGACTACTGGGTATCCAAGGGCGCCAAGATGTCGGACCGGGTCAGCAAGATCGTGTCCAAGCCCGCGCCGGCTGCAACCGCATCGGTGGCCTGACCTCACTGTGCGCGTCACGGTAAATCTCACCCCATTTCGCAGGAGCCCGCTTGACTGAAGAAATCAAAAGCGCGCCAACTGGGGACATGCGGGTCTTGATCGAGCAGATCGCTAAGGCTCTGGTCGACGATCCCGCGCAGGTCTCGGTCAATCCGGTCGAAGAAGGTGGAGAGACCGTGCTTGAACTCACGGTGGCCCCCAACGATCTGGGCCGCGTGATCGGCAAGCAGGGACGCACCGCGCGCGCCATGCGCAATCTGTTGGGCGCGGCAGGCTTGAAGTTTCATAAGCGTTACACGCTGGAGATTCTGGAATAGCAGGCCAGTTCATTACGCTGGCGCGCGTTCGTTAAGACGCAGGGACGACGCGGCGAAGTTGCAACCGAGCTGCACAGCGACATCCCGGACCGATTTCACCAGGGTATGCGGCTGTGGGCTCTGGCCGATGATGGATCGCGGCGGGAACTGGAAGTTGAAGAGTTTTGGCCGCACAAGAGTTATCTGGTCCTGAAGTTTGCGGGCATTGACTCGATTTCGGACGCTGAGTCGCTGATCGGCTGCGAATTGCAGGTTCCAGAGGCGGAACGCGCCAGGCTTGAGCCGGGATGGGCTTACGTCAGCGATCTCGTTGGATGTGTCGTCTTCGACGGGGACCGCGAGGTTGGGCAAGTTCACGATGTCCAGTTTGGAGCTGGCGAAGCGCCGCTGCTGATCGTAAGGGCAGGAGGCGAAAGAGTACGAGATCCCTTACGCCGAAGCGTATCTGATCGGCTCGGACTTCGAGCACAAGAAGATTCGCATGAAGCTGCCGGAAGGCATGCTGGAACTGAATGCGCCGCTGACCGCGGAAGAGAAAGAGCAGCAGCGGAACAGCAAGAAGTTATCCTGAGCAGGAAACTGTCATCCTGAGCGGAGCAACTGCTTCGCTTCGCGAAGCAGTTGCGAAGTCGAAGGATCTCCAGTTCCACGGCTTGCCGGGTATAGGGGTGCTTCGACTCTCTCGCCGCGTAAGCGCGGGTCGGTCGCTCAGCATGACAGAAAGATTTAGGGGTCCGCGATAGGTTCTCAGATGAAGATCGACATCCTCACGATCTTTCCTGACTTTTTTCGCGGACCGCTGGATTACGGCATTGTCCGTAGGGCCCGGGAAGCCGGCCTGGCGGAAATCGAAGTCCACGACTTGCGGGCTTTTGCGCACGACCGGCATCGCACCGTGGATGACCGCCCTTTCGGCGGCGGCGAAGGCATGGTGCTGAAGCCGGAACCGATCTTTGAATGTATTGAAGGACTAAACGTCCAGCCCTGCGCGGAACGCGTCGCGACGGGCGCGAAACAGAGTGTCGTGCTGCTGTCGGCACAAGGCAGCCGGTTCGATCAGGATGTGGCGGGAAAACTCGCAGCCCTGGAACGGCTCGTCCTAATCTGCGGGCGCTACGAAGGTGTGGACGAGCGCGTCGGACAGCATCTGGCTGACCGCGAACTCTCCATCGGAGACTACGTGCTGAGTGGCGGCGAGTTGGGCGCGGCAGTGATTGTCGATGCGGTCACGCGGCTCATTCCCGGGGCGTTGGGAAACGAGGCATCTACGCGGCAGGAGTCGTTCACCGCGAGAGCAGAAGTAGTGGCAGGGGATGGTCCCGACTCCACCTGTGCGTCGGGTGGATTGCTGGACTATCCGCACTACACGCGGCCAGCGGACTTTCGTGGCTGGCAGGTTCCCGAGGTGCTGGTTTCGGGCAATCACGAAGAGATACGCCGCTGGCGCCGGCGTACGGCGCTGGAGAAGACGCTGCGCAACCGGCCCGATCTGCTGGATCGTGGCGGCGTTGAGCGACGAAGATCGAAAACTGCTGGCCCGAGTGGCCAGCAAGGAAATTTAGAAAGACTGTTAAAGACATCCGAAACGAGGGAGCAAGATCATGACCAACCTGATCATCGAAAAACTTCTAGCCAAGGCCAAGCGCACCGACATTCCAGAGTTCGCGCCCGGCGACAGCGTGCGGGTCCAGGTAAAGATCAAAGAAGGCGACAAGGAACGCCTGCAGGCATTTGAAGGCGTGGTAATTTCGCGCAGCCGCGGACCGCAGGCCAGCTTTACTGTGCGCAAGATCAGCTTTGGTCATGGCGTTGAGCGTATTTTTCCACTGCATTCCAAGGTGATCGACAAAGTGGAACTGCTGCGCTCGTCCAAGGTCCGCCGTGCCAAGCTGTATTACTTGCGCGGTCTCAAGGGCAAGGCCGCCCGTCTGAAGGACGTGGATCGAGAGCACGTCGTGGCGGAAGTCGCCGGGAGGTAACCGCCCGGAGCTTGGACGCAGGCTGCAGGAAAGAAGTCGGAATTACTTGTGGACTTCAAACTGCAAGGTGTCTTCGAGGTGTTTGTCCGCCAATTTGCGCATCAGGAATTGCAGGATTTGGCGCTCGCCCTTGCGAATCTCCTGAAATTCGATTCCCAGCCCGTGCTGATCCCCATGCCGGATCTGGCCCTTTAGTCCCATGTCATAGTCGCCCACATTGAGGACCAGCTTTATCTCGGTTCCGGGAAGCAGTATTTCCTGGGTCGAAACCAGACAACCGATCTCTGACATGTTCTTTAAGGCTGCTTTGAACGAGGATCCGTTGCCGCCTTGCTTCATCAGTTCCGCGAAGCCCTCCAGGGCATAACGCTCACGACGGCGACGGCGCTCGTGGGACGCGAAGGTTCCGGCCCGCTTAAGTCCTCCATCGATCAGGATGGGGTCATAAGCTTCTTCCATGTCGCGCAGCTCAGCTTCCCACAATGTCCGGTCGGACTCCACGGACTGAATGCCGATCTGGCCCTGTAACTCCGAGTTGGGCTCGCCTACCCAAACCACCCGGCAAAACGCCTTGTTGCGTCCACGCTCGACCGCAACGATCTCCCCACCCCTACGCGACGCAGGCCGGTAACGCGGGCGCCGTGCTCGGAAATATCGTAGGTACACGCCATCTCCAGAGCCGGCTTGCTTTGGCTGTCCCAATAGGTAACGCGGATGGGCAAAGCAACATGGATGCGCTTGGTTTGGCGCTCGGGCGGTGAATTGGTAAGTTCGTCAGTCAAAGTGAGCCCGCTGCAGGGACAACTCCCTAAGTCGAAAGTAACAAGCGGGTGAAGGACGGTCAATTTACGGCCGTAATAGCCCGTTCCGGTTACCTTTGGGCCAGTGAATACACGGCAGTTGCCGTTGACTTGGGGGTTTTCCACATTGCATCACAACGCCGGACTGGGTGAAGATGCTCTTGAGCTTCTGGCTTCTGGCTTCTGGCTTCCAGCTCACGCTCTGTGTCCTCAAAGCTCAAGCCCGCACCCACAAAGCCGATTTCTGCCTCTGCCGCCAAGCTGCGTCTGCTCAAGAAACTGCGCTGTACCCTCAGGTTCGAAAAGAAGATATGGCAACTAGGCACGCGGTTGGTGGCGGGTGTGGATGAGGTGGGGCGGGGCTCGCTGTTTGGTCCGGTGGTGGCAGCCGCGGTCATCCTCGATCCGAAATATCGCATCCGGGGCCTGCGTGATTCCAAGCTGCTGCCCGCAGAGCGCCGCGAAGTTCTGGCGGAACGCATTCGCGAGCATGCGGTTGCCTGGGCTGTTGCAGCCATCGATGCTGCCCGCATTGATCAGATCAACATTTACCAGGCCTCGCGCCTGGCAATGCGTGAAGCCGTGTTTCGGCTCAATCCTGGCGCTGACCACCTGTTGGTAGATGCGCTGAGGCTGGATTGCGAACTTCCCCAACAGCCGATCATTCATGGTGACGCTCTCTCCGCCTCCATCGCCGCCGCATCGATCATCGCGAAAGTTGAACGCGACCGCATGGTTGTGGAATGGGACCTCGTTTTTCCGGTCTACGGACTGGCCTCCAACAAGGGCTACAGCACTCCTCGGCATCTGGCGGCTTTGCGCGAGCATGGTCCTTCTCCGCTTCATCGCCAGTCATTTGCCCCGGTGTGGAATGCACCGGTGCCGCAAGACGTGCTGGCATTCATGCTGGAAGACGAGGAAGAACTCGAAAATTTGGCGTCCAGCCAGACGGCGTGAGGGTTGGGTGCGCCGGTCTCAAGATACAATTCCCCACATGCTGCGCATGATGGTCGTAACCGCTCATCCGGATGATGAAGCCAGCAGCTTCGGTGGATCGCTGCGGCTTTATCGCGAGCGCGGAGTCGAAACCTGCGTTGTTTGCCTGACCGCCGGGCAAGCCGCCACTCACCGCGGTGGCGCACGCAACGATCAGGAGTTGGGCGCGATGCGCCGCAAGGAATTTGCCGCCGCCTGCGACATGCTGAAAGTCTCTCGCGGAATTGTGCTGGACTATCCGGACGGCCAACTTCATCGCCTGGAAATGCAGCGCGTGGTCTCCGACCTTGCGCTGCGCGTCCGGGAATTTCGCCCGCAGGTCCTGCTTACTTTTGACCCGGGTGGCAGCGTCACGGGTCATACTGACCATTCCATGGCATCCATTTTCGCTACACTCGCCTTCCATTGGGCCGGACGGAATAACCGCTTTCCTGACCAATTGAATGCTGCAGTCAGTCCCCACCAGCCGCAAAAGCTCTACTACACCACGGCTGATTTCGTTCTTCCGGGAAGACCGCCGGTTACTCTCGCTCCCATAACTACTAGCGTCGAGATTGGGGAATACCTGGAAACCAAGATTGAGGCGTTCCGGGCACACAACAGCCAGCAGCCACTGTGGCCCGTGTTCGAAGAATATGCGCGGAAGCGAGGCCGTCGCGAAATCTTCCACCTGGTGGCTGCGGTGAAAACTGATTCCGCCGCGCAGGAGAGCGACTTGTTCGCTGGAGTGACTGAATAGGGCGTACGTCAGACGTCGGACCTCAGACTTCAGACCTCGCAGTTCTCCTGTGGCCGGCCAATTCCTGAAGAAAACTTCGTCACTAAGACGCTGAGGTCTGAGGTCCGAGGTCTGACTGTCCGAAGCCAGGTTTACCGCGGCTTGATGATCTCGCTCAGCAAATCTGGCTTGCTTTCATCCCGCACCAGGTGGGGATATTTTTCGCCATCGTGATAGTCGAGCTTGAACGTCTTGTAGTACTCCGTGTTTTCGACTAGCAGTTCGAGAGGAGCGGAATTGTTCTTGCCTTCCCGTAGCGCGTCCCGCAGGACGTCTCCCGAAAACTTCCTCCCGTTGACGCCAATCACTTTCATACCTGGACCGATTCCGGCTCGTGCCGCCAGCATGCCCTCGATCGTGTCGGTGACGGTTCCATCTTGCCTCAGCCACAAGCCGATCGAATAGGTTGCGTTCACCTCACCCCGATCACCTTCGCGGGCTCGCACCCGTTCCGATCGCACATCGTTATAGACCAGCTTCCAGCCACTGCCCTCGATGCCGCCCAAGGGAGCCCCCGGTCCGTGGTTGCGGAGCCGCTCGGTCCAGAAGCTACGCCAGTCGTAAGGCGCCACCTGGTTCAGCGTGTCAAGAATGTCCTGGAAGGTATAGGTTTTTACCTGTGGCGGTCCGCTCGGCGCTCCGTGAAAACTCTTGCAAAAATCGTCGAGCGATTTCTGGCCGTGCGTCTGCTGACGGATGATGGTGTCCGCCCAAAGCCAGGTCAATTCATCCTCGTCGTAGTAATCGAGAGAGCGACGCCATGACTCCCACTGGCGCGGTGCGTCCTGCATCGAGGGAACGCCGTCGGCGGTGTCCTGCAAGTTGCGCCAGACGCGTCCCGAACGGTGGTCCAGCTCGGCAGCGATGTAGGCGAGCGCGTCGCGAAACTGTTCCGGCGTTCGCTCTCCGTCGCGCCCTGTGAGGATCTCGCCCAGGTAGGTAGTCAGACCCTCGTACACCCAGAGCAGGTCGGTCTGCATGGGTTTTTCGTAGTCGGAAGTAGCCAGATCGGCGGGACGGCGAAACTTGCCGTTCCAGGAATGCACATATTCGTGAGATAGCAGGCCTGAACCGAGAAGCCGCGCGCTCGAATCGACCAGAGCGCGTTCGCCCAGCCGGCTGTCATTGGACTCATGATGCTCCAGCCCAAAGTGCGCCACGTGATCGCTCAGGCTATAGAGGAAGTGGTAATCGCGGTAGTGCTGTGCTCCAAATAGCAAGCCCGCCTGCGTGACCAGGCTCTTGAAGTGCTCCCAGACATCAGCGGGAGGCTCGAGCGCGGCGGCGCTGTCGGCAGCAACGTCCAGCTCGACCGGAGGGGTCTGCCCCGGATTCAGTGGAACTACTTTCAGGTACTGTCCGGTGATAACCGGTGCATCAACCAGCATCGTCAGCGACACTGGCTTGAATGTGATTTGCCTCTGTCCGTTCAGCTGATCTGTAGCCTCAGCCGATACGGGTAGCGAGGTGCCGAATTTCCATCCTGTCGGCAACGTCAAGGTTGCCTCGTAGGTCAGTTCGTCCGAGGTCCAGCCCTCGGGATAGAGCAGCATCGTATTCCAGCTAATCACCCCCATTCGTTCGGTGGCTGTGGCACCCCCCGTGTAAATCCCTCCGGGACCCGCGGGGGAGATGAAATCCAGCGACGCTTCGACGCTGGAGGTTCCCGCAGGCACCTCAACGTGGAAGGTCCAGCCATCCAGCAGGTCGCGGCGCCAGGATAAAGTTTGGCCGTTGGCGGTGAACTTCAGTCCGGCAAGATCCTGTACCGGACCAGTTGGCCCGTGTTCGCCGGGAATCCACTTCGGGTAGTAGAGCGTGAGCATGCCCGGCTTGGCCGGAATCGTCATCCGGGCGTGAAAGATTTTACGAGGCGTTTCGGTGGCATCCACAAAAAGGCTGACATGCGGAGCCGGACTGCCGGCAGCGAACACCGGGGAAGCCAAAGCGATTGCAACCAACAAATGACAGAAACTGTTATTAGAGACGGAAGTCACTCACACGCTCCTCGGGCTAGGATGACTTTTTAACAAAGACAGATGAATATAACAGCCACTGTCGAGTGCGGTCACCTATGCCGTGTTTGGGGCTTGGCAGGTTCCTGGAAACCCCTGCAATTCACCAAACGTAGAGACGTAGCTTGCTACGTCTCTACCACAAACTGAGGTCATTTCCTTCTTGTCCGTTCTTTGGTTATTTCCTCCATCTCCAATCTAAGACTCAGTGCAGCAGATCTGCCTTCCGGAGTCGAGATCAGATCGCTAGATTCCCCGGGATCGCCCGTCCAGTCGTACAACTGATCACCGAGCTTTTCGTGTGCGATCAGTTGCCATTTGGAGCTGACGATCGTTCTTATCGCGCCGCTGGTCGCGGTGGGTACAAGCTGATCCGCCTCTTTGTCGCGCTTGCCCGGATACTTGTTCTGCGCCAGCTCGGCGAGCGGGCTGGGCCATCGGGTCGCCGCCACCGGCGTTTTCCAAAGCACGCTGAGTGCAGGTCCAGGAAACGTGGAGACGTCCGCTCCGACGAGACCCAAGACTGTGGCAGGAATAGCGGCATTGGTCACGGGCCTTTCTATCTTCACCCCCGCGGGAACGTGTCCTGGGTAGTAAATGACCAGGGGAACGTGAATCAGCTCCCAGTAAAGTGCTCGGCCATGAGTTTCCAGATGATGTTGACCGAGAGATTCGCCATGGTCCGAAGTGATGATGACCAGCGTATTTGTCGTCAGGCCCCGCCGATCCAGTTCCTCCATCAGATGCTGAATGTAATCGTCTACGTACTTCACGCCATCGTCATACGCGTCGATTGCTGCCTGCTGCGGCCATGCAGCTTTCGGATAGTCCCGCGGCCCGCCGTAGGGATCATGTACATCGAAATAGTTGAGGAAAGCAAAGAATGGGCGCTGGCGATCTTGGCCGATCCAGTCCAGCGCTTCTTTGTTGACCACGTCAGCGCGCTTGCGGATTCCGAATGCGCCGCCGTAGCTGCCGGAGCCTTCCGCATCCTGATCGAGCAATCCAGTCCAGCCGAGCCTCCGGAGAGTGCGCTTGACCAGGCTGTGATCACTGCGCTTGAGGTAAATGCGTGCAAACTCCCTACCATAGAGGGTCCGCACAAACATGTCGGCTGGAGAATGAAAGTAGTCCTCAAAATGGATAAAGCTTCGTCCGAAACCGAGGTCGCGGGAAAAATAAGTGCGGTTTGCTGAAAACGCCCCGGTGCGGTAACCCCTTTGTTGCAGGGCCTCGCCTAACGTTGCGAAACCGCCGAGGCTCGTATTTTTCCATCCCAGCCACGGCTCTGGTTGAACATTGCCGACTCCATGTTCGAATAAATATCGCCCGGTAACCAGAGAGACGTGGGACGGCAGACTCCATGAACTGGTGGAAATCGCGTTCTCAAACAGTATTCCCTGCTGCGCCATACGATCGAGATTGGGTGTGGTCGGCCGAGCGTAGCCATAAGAAGACACATGATCGGCGCGCAAAGTATCCACCACGACCACCAGAACGTTAGGCGAGCCGGACCCAGCCGGAGGCAGCTGGGCTACAACCCTTTGCTCTTGCAGCCACTGGCAGCCCTGGATCCCGGCGAATACCAGTATCCACGCCGCGACCATCCGAGGCGTCGTCCCCTTCCAAAATTGCACGAAGGCGACTTCACGCTCGCCGCACCAACGAGTGAACGCCACGCCGGCACCGAGCGCCAGTAGAAGGCAGGCTCGGTGATAGAGCCGGTTGGTGAGCGTGAGCCAGTCATAGACGCTCAGGAAGGTCAGGAGGAAGACAAGAACTCGAACTGCCGGGAGGCGTGGTACGAAGCGAACAACGATGCTGCAGATCAGCGCCAGCGCGAAGAAGAAAATGGAATCCACGACCGGCGAAATCCAGAAAATTTCCTTGGAGACATGCATCATCGGGCCCCATCGAGCCCAATTGAACCGTTGAAACACGAGCAGCCCGGCAGCTTCGACGAAACCGGTAGCAATTCCCCAGCCCACGCCAACCAAGAGCAGGAGCCAGCCTGTGCTCGGTAAAAGTACGAGAGACGGCTTGTCTTCTTGAGCAATGCTCACGTTGATCTGCCAGGCACCTAGGACGTTACAGTCTAGCAGCCGAGGCTTGGTGGAACTTTCCTGCACACTGAAGTAAAGTGAACCTCCGCGCGGAACAGCGGACCAGAATGCCTCAGCCGGGAAGCGCTCAACCGAGATCCACTGCAGTTGCGCCGAAAAATTTTGCGACAGCGACAGTACGATGGCTTCCCCCTGTACTGTTGGCGTTCCTCTATGTGGCGCAATGCGCCTGGTTCATCCGCACTCAATCCCTCACCTATGATGAGCCCGTACACATCGCGGAAGGCCTGAACGGCTGGAGGTACGGACGATTCGAACAGTACAACGATCATCCCCCGTTAGCACGCTTGTGGCTGACGCTTCCACTGCTCAACCCGACGTGGCAAGTGGACGTGCAAAAGCTGCCGGATTCTTTTCACATCGCGCGCATTGCGCCCGATCCCGAAGCCCTTGCCTGGCGGGCTCGCGCAATGAACGTTGTGCTGGGCCTGCTTCTCGCGTTGCTGGTCTGGCGCGCCGCGGACCAGTTATTTTCCCGAGGCGCTGCGAACTTCGCACTCGCCTTGTTCGCATTCTCGCCGTCGCTGATCGCCCATTTCTCGATCGCCGCAACCGACGGTGCAGCGACACTGCTTATCTTCGCCACCGCATGGGGCTTACGGGGTTGGCGGCGGCAGCCAACCTGGAAACGCACGTTCCTGCTCGGATTGTTGCTGGGTTTGCTGCTCCTGGTCAAATTTTCCACTGCGCCTATGTTCGTACTGGCCCTGCTATGGATGCTGCTCTTAGGCCCGGACAAAATAGTCCGCAACCCTCTGCGATGGAACTGGAGCAAGACTGCTGCAGCAATGGTGCTGGCGTTTCTTGTGGTTTGGGCGGGATATTTTTTTCATGTATCGCAGCTTACGGTCCGTGAGGGAACTCTGACCGCGACATTTCCCAACTGGAGCGAGCCCATTGTGAAACCAGTGCAAGGAACCAGGAACTACAGTGTGCTGGTGCCGGCGGGGGAATACGTCGAAGGCTTCCGCGAGCTCGTCCGGCACAACCGGCATGGTCAAGCCGCGTTTTTTCTGGGACAGGTCTCCGGTCGGGGCGGGTGGAAGACGTATTACCCGACTGTAATCCTGCTGAAATGGCCGACAGTCGCGCTTGTGCTCTCCATGACCGGCCTGGCGATTGCGTTGGCAGGAAGACGCCGCGCACCAGTTGACGTCTGGATCATGACATCGTTCCCGGCGATCTACCTGGGGCTGGCGATCTCTGCTCGCTTCAACATCGGAGAGAGACACGTGTTGCCGCTGTACCCGTTTGCGCTGTTGTTTACCGCGTTTGCGTGGAAGTGGGCTGGGCGAAAACGGGCCGGCATGGCGGTCCTTGCATTTCTCGCAATCCTTAATGCGGCTGACGCTCTACGTTATGCCCCCGGATATCTTTCCTATTTCAACGTATTCGTGCGGCCGGCAGAAAGTTACCGGCTACTGACTGACAGCAATCTTGATTGGGGGCAGGGGCTGTTGGCTTTGCGCCAATATCAACACAACCATCCCGACGAGCAAATCGCTCTCTCGTACTTTGGCAGTGTGGACCCTGCAATTTATGGTATTCACGCTCATCCTCTCGGGGAAGAAGAACACGCCTCCGGCACCGTGGTTATAAGCGCAACCAATCTCTCGGGCCAGTTCTTGAATGATCCGCAAGCTTACCGCTGGCTGCTAAGACAGGAACGCACCGGGGTACTCGATCACTCGCTCTACGTTTTCCATGTGCGAGATAAATAAATTGGTGCCGTTCGGACCGCAGTCTTGAGAACTGAGGCGCTACTGGCCTGCCCGCAAGGGCGAGATCAGTAACCGGCCGGTCGCTTTCTTGGAAGAGTCACCGCCTCGGTCATCCTGGTAGGACAAGTCGAGCGAGCCCTCGCTCGCCGGCGAGGCCTGCGCCAAAGTGGCCGCCAACGATTGAAAGGAGCGGCCGATCTCATTGTTTTCCAGCGCTACCGGAGAGCCCTTGTCGATAGCAGGAGCGATCGACTGGAAGTTGTTCGGAATTTTCCACAGCAGCTTGCAGGTGGTAGCTTTCTCGACGTCTTCGTCGGTAAATCCGGGAATTTTTTTGTAGCGATTGAGCACGATGCGAACTCGATCTCGACTCGCGCCTTCCTCCAGAAACGTGCGAATGCGGCTGGCGCTCCACAGCGAAACCACATCCGCCTGGGCGACCAGCAGGACGGCGTTGGAGAGATCGCAAAGCAACCGTGCCGTCTGATCCAGTCGGCCGGAGCAGTCCACCACTACATAACGGAATTGTGCCACCAGCAGATCGAACAGGCGAGCCAATTCCGCTGCGCTCGGCGTCATGCCCTGGGGTTGTTGCGGACCAGCGAGCAGCTGCAGACCACCTTTGCACTGTGTCATCAAGCCTTCAAGCAGCGACGCATCCAGCCGATGCAAGTTCTGTAGCGCGTCAACCACTCCAAAGGTGGGCCGCACGTTGAGGTGGAGAGAACAATGCCCGAGGGGTGCAAGATCCACCAACAAAACTCCGCCCTGGGATTCCTGAAGTGCGATGGCGGTGTTGACCGCAACCGTCGTACCGCCCGCCCCTCCCTTCGAATTCATTACTGTGAAAATGCGGGCGCGGCCCGAGGACGTGCGGCCTTTGCCGCGCGATGCGGCAAAGCGTGTGAGTGCCTCGATCAACGCTTCAGAGGACGCGTCGCGTTCCAGAAATTCGCAGGCGCCGGCACGCATCGTGGCCACAATGGTGGGCGGGTGATTCATTTCCCCGACAGCAAAAATCGCAATGTCACTGGTGTTCGCCTGGATCAATTCGATGGCACTGATGGCACGCTGAGCGTTGTGCGCGTCAATATCCACGACAACCACTTCGGTGCGCACGTCTTGCATCTGCCGCAGGACCGGGTCCGTGGGGCTGGCAGGAAATCCCGGGTGGCTGAAGACATTACGGCCCATTCCGGTGCCCTCCAGACGATGCTGGAGTATCGACAGCCGTTCTCTGTCTTCGGTCAGAAGAGTTACTGCTACACCTTGCATGGCATCACTCTGTGGCTGGAAATCAACATGTTATTGCATGTTATTGAAAAGATAAGGGCTACGCAAAATGACTTCCGTAACACTTGCACTTGCCGGGATACATCCCTTCCCAAAACCGAATCGTGCACACTTGTGCTGCATCTTGCATGAACAATTGGAGGATAAACAAATCAGGAGGAATCCACAGCCAAGCGTTCAGTCTATAAGCATTTTATTCAAAACGGGCTGGGTTGGGAAGGAGGAAAACCGGAGAAAAACCGCGTCCGGCAGGGCATATGCCAATTAGAAGCCGGAACCGTCGGCCAGGGCCTGGCATCGCGACCTTCCTTGCAGCTTGAACTCAACCGTTCCCTAACTGATCGCCTTCTGGTCCTTTATGCGAAGAGGTCGGTACGTTCACTGTGGAGCTGGAGCCTGTGACTCCGGACACTGGACCTACGGAAGCTGGGTCTGCGGAAACTGGGACCGGCAACTTCTGACCCGTCTGAGTCACGCTGTGCACAGTCGAGATCCGCGGGAAGTTCGCCGAAATTTGCGCAGCCGTCTCCGCCTTGGGCAGATATTCGTATCCCTCCAGGCGAGCGGCCACGCCGAACTTCTGTTCCACCGGCACAACTCGAACCACTCTGCCTCGGCAGCGAACCCGCGCATTCTCCGTCAATGTGATCTCGGAGGGCATTACCAGAGTGAGTTCCACCGTATCGCCTTCGGCGACTTGGAAATCGGTGTAGAAAAATACTCCACGACCACTTAGGTCCTGGGTAAAGCCGTAGCCTTCGCAGTCGGCGCCTGCTAAGCGAACACCAACCGGAAGCTGGAAATCGAAACGTTGTGATGCCCGGCGCTCAAGGTGAAGCTCATCTGTGCTCATGGTTTCTCCGATAGCCGGTCTTTCAAAGGCGGGAATTTCCGGAGTCAACTGCGGGCCTTCTATACTAACTACGCTCGTCGGAAATTCGGCCAGAGTCTGACGTCGAACCTCGAATACTGTACTCCAGCTTGTGACTTGGAGGAAGCTGGAAGTTGGACAATGCCGATGTGGAAAATTCCAGTTCGGGCCACGCGGTGGAAGGTCGATCAGAAACGGGTTAAGGCAGGGAAGACAGCGCACAGAAAGTGACCGATTCAGGCAATTCTGACCGAAATATCGAGCAATTTCCGGAAAACTCCGGCCGACCATCCCCCAAAGCAGGCTGGTTGCCCGCAACCCTGCGTGCTTTGCGTCACCGTAACTTCCAGCTTTTCTTCAGCGGGCAACTCGTCTCCTTGATCGGGACATGGATGCAGACAATTGCACAGTCATGGCTGGTCTACCGCTTGACAGGTTCTCCCCTGTTATTAGGAACAGCGGGATTCGCCAGCCAGTTCCCGGTATTTCTGGTGGCGCCGTTGGGAGGTATCGCAGCGGACCGGTTCAACCGCCAGCGATTAGTTGTGGCTACCCAGATTTCATCCATGATTCTTGCGGCTATCCTTGCCGTGCTCACCCTGACCGGAGTGGTGCAGGTGTGGCACATCTTTGTGCTGGCCGCACTTCTGGGCGTGGTAAATGCCTTCGACATACCCGCGCGGCAGTCCTTTCTGGTGGACATGGTGGGCAAGGAAGACCTGATGAATGCTATCGCATTGAACTCATCCATGTTCAATGGCGCCCGTATTGTTGGCCCTGCGATTTCCGGAATTCTGGTGGCCAGAATCGGTGAGGGTTGGTGCTTCTTCGCCAATTCTGTCAGCTACCTCGCAGTGATCACCGGACTGCTGCTGATGCGTGTGAATCGGCCCTCACGCCTGGCGCCGTCTGGCCCGGCACTGGCCCGCCTGATTGAAGGCTTCCGTTTTGCCCGTGACACCGCCCCCATTCGCGCTCTATTGCTGCTGCTCGGGTTGGTGAGTCTGGTGGCGATGCCTTACTCCGTGCTTATGCCTTTGTTCGCAGACAGAGTCCTGCACGGAGGGGCGCGCGGCCTGGGAATTCTGATGGGTGCGACCGGCGTGGGGGCGTTGCTGGGAGCGCTTACCCTGGCAACGCGTGCCGGAGTGCGCGGTCTAGGCCGATGGGTTGCGTTCTCCTGCGGGGGATTTGGCGCTAGCCTGGTGCTGTTTTCACTTTCGCGTAATTTCTGGCTGTCCGCGACCCTGCTGCTGCCGGTGGGATTCTGCATGATGCTGCAGATGTCATCTTCCAACACGCTGATTCAGGCGATGGTGCCGGATGAACTGCGCGGCCGTGTGATGGCACTCTACACCATGATGTTTATGGGCATGGCGCCCTTCGGATCACTGTTCGCTGGCGCGCTGGCCCACCGTTTGGGAGCTCCCTTGACGGTTTCCATCGGCGCCGTTGCTTGTATCGGAGCAGCCGCTCGATTCTTCTCGCACCTACCTAGAATCCGGGTAGAAGCCAGACGGTTAATCGTGGCTCAGGAGATCGCAGGAGGCGAGCCGTCAGTTGAGATGACGGCGAGAGTGGTGGAGGACTAGCCAGCTCGTGTGGGGCGGACACTCTTGTCCGCCGCTCTTGAAGTCGACCTGCCTTTGTTTAGCCGACGTCAAGGTCAAAAGCGGCGGACAAGAGTGTCCGCCCCACACAACCTAGTGCCCGCGCCACATCCGTATCACCGTCGACAAAGAGCTGTGCGCGAACGGAGCCGGAGTCAAAGTAAGCACCATCATCAGCAGACCGAAAACCGCGAGGAGCCGCCGCCCGTTTGTAACTCCTGGCCATTCCTCAACCATGGGATGCCGCATGCCACTGATACGCAGCAGAATCGCCCAAAGCAGCCATCCCGCCCAGAAATAGTACGCCATCGGAATCAGCGCCAGGATGGTAAGGCGCGACACCACCCGGTGAGCGCGCGGACTGAGCGCGAAAACCATATGTCCGCCATCCAGCTGTCCGCCGGGTAGAAGATTCAGTGCAGTCGCAAACATTCCCACCCAGGCGGCAATCGCCGTGGGATGAAAATAAATATCCTGCAAGAGCGAAGATCCGCCGTGCACGTCGGCCAGTGGAAGCACGGTCCACAGCAGATGGAAGATCAACGGATATCCCATCTCTATGTCCGAATTCGCCATCACTCCCGGCAAAACGCGGGAATGGTTCATCGCAATCACAAGGACGGTTAGCGCTACTACGAATCCGGCGATTGGCCCGGCGATCCCAATGTCGAACAACGCGCAGCGCGAGCGAATGGGGGATCGTATCCGAATGACCGCACCCAACGTGCCGATCAAGGTTGGCGCCGGGATGAAGAAGGGAAGTGTCGCGTACACGCCGTAGTAGCGGCAGTACAGGTAGTGTCCCATCTCGTGCGCCAAAAGAATCAACAGCAGCGTAGCCGAGAACGGAATACCGAGCAGCAGGTGAGCCGGTTCTTTAAGAGCCCAGCCCACTGGGAAGAGCGGAATGAATTCGTCGCCGTGAACGAAAGGCGGAACATTGTTCAGGAAGTCAAATTCCATCTTCGCGCCCACCACCAGAGTAGTGAACACCGTAGCGAGAAAGAGCAGGATATGCAGCCAATATCTCTCCTTAAGAGGCTGCACGACGTACACTTCCGGGGAGAGATACTCGGTGGCTGGAACGGAAAGTGGGGGATTGAGGTCGGACATGAAAACTTTGATGCTGCGACGCCCGTGGATCAGCGCCGTCGTGGGTGTGTGCTTGAGCCGATGACTCTGCGCTTATGATCGCGCGCTGAACTGTCCGTGCAGGGGCCAGTCCAGACCTAGTCGATCGACTGCAACTCCTTGCCGGGCTTGAAACGCACCGCCTTGCCAGGCGGAATCGAGACTTCAGCGCCGGTGCGCGGGTTGCGCCCGATGCCAGTCTTGCGCGGCCGCACGTTAAACACGCCAAAGCCCCGCAATTCAATGCGATCGCCCTTGGACAGCGAGCGCCGCATGCTCTCGAAAACGGTTTCGACAGCAAGTTCGGCCTTGGTCTTGGTAATGCCGGTCTTGTTCACCACTTCGTTGATGATGTCGAGCTTGATCACAGGAGGCTCCCGGCGACTGACTGAGAATAACCCACCAAGTGCTTGATGCTAAGGGACATAAGGGAGATTGTCAACGGGAGCTTGTGTACCGTAAGATCGAGTCGTCGGTCGTCGGTCGTCAGTCGTCAGGAAAATTCCCATTCATTTGTGAGAAAGCTACGCTTTTCCTGACGACTGAAGACCGACGACTGACGACTGATTTCCCCAAGGAGCAGCATGCTGAAGAGTGACCGCTGGATCCGCAAGATGGCCAAGGAACACGACATGATTAACCCTTTCTCCGAGAAGCAGGTACGGGAGGGAGTGATTTCGTACGGGCTGTCTTCCTACGGCTATGACTTGCGTGTGGCCGACGAATTCAAGATTTTTACCAACGTTAATTGCACGGTAGTCGATCCCAAGAATTTCGATGAGCGTTCGTTTGTCACCGTCAGTTCTGAATGCGCCATCGTTCCGCCGAATTCCTTCGCCTTGGCGCGATCAGTTGAATACTTCAAGATCCCCCGCGATGTGCTCACCATCTGCGTCGGCAAGTCCACCTACGCACGCTGTGGAATTATCGTTAACGTCACCCCGTTCGAACCGGAGTGGGAAGGCTTCGTCACCCTGGAAATTTCCAACACCACACCCCTGCCCGCAAAGATTTATGCCAACGAGGGTCTGTGCCAGATCCTTTTCTTTCAAGGGGACGAAGTGTGCGAGGTCAGCTACGCCGATCGCAAGGGTAAGTACCAGTCGCAGAAGGGAATTGTGCTGCCCAAACTCTAAGGGTGGGCGTCGGACCTCGGACGTCAGCCCTCGGCCCTTGGACCCGAAGCTTGTGCCGAATGAGGCTCGTAGCGCGACTTATTGGTAGGAGCGTAGGCTAGAAATGTTACCGGTTCGGCCGAGGTCTGACGCCTGAGGTCCGACGACTATTTCCCGCTATTCTCCCCTTCTTTGTACATGTACTTAATTGCGGGCTTGTAGATCAGCAGGTTCGTCTGGCCGTTGCGATTGACCTTGATGCAACTCTTGTCGTACCACTCGATCATGCCGTGAATCTCTTCGCCGTCGCCGAGCACGATCACCATCGGCGTTTTGGACTGCATCTGCTTCTGGTAGTAGAAGTTCTCTGCGTTGGTCTGTTCTGGAGGAGCAGTTTTCCGGCCGCCGCTGCCGTGGTTGCGGTCGTTACGTTCACTACGCTCGGGACGATCGGGCCTATGTTCTCCCGGGGACGCCTGAGCGTGATTGTGGTCAGTGCGGTTCAAGGAAGGCCGGATTAGTTTGCGGTTGGCAAAGCCCTCTGCTTCCACAGGGCGATCGGCTGGGAGTGAATCAATTGCATCTTTCATGTCGCCACCCGTTAGCACGCTTTTTGCGGGCCACAACACGCGCTGCTGCGATTGTGGATACTGAAGGCGTGAGTTGCTCCTAACCTAGCACAGCGGTGGCTCGTCTGACAATGCTCAAGTAGTGCTGGCGCAAGGACTTGAGACGGACGCAATCAGCACTCAGCACTCAGCACTCAGCACCTAAAGCCCTTAGGGAAGTCCGTTCCTGGGCTCTTTCGCCCCGTTGGGGCTGGATCTTACTGTCATTTTGAACCCACGGCTTGCGCCGTGGGCTGCATTCTTGTGCCGCTTCGCGGCTACGAATCGATGGCCTCGACGGGCTGAATGCTGAGCGCTGAATGCTAAGTGCTTCTTTCCAGAGCCGTCGCAAACGCATCCAGCGACAACGAGCGCAGCAGATTGCGGCGCATTCCTCGTTCGACGTCGTTGAGGCGGTCGGCAGCCAGGGTGATCCAGCCGAAGTCCGCCGCTTCCGCTAACTTCCTCAGTTCAACCTGGATATCGGTGTTGCGGACCAGTTCCGGTGTACTTGAGTTGAGGAAGGTGAGGTCTTGGAGCAGGCTGTAGAGCGTCCGCAGCAGTTTTTCGATTTTCTCGCGCCCTTCGGCACCGGCGCGATAGGTCTCCGTTACCTTAAAAAGCTCGCTGTGGTCCATGCCGCGCAGTGCGGTGTTGAGGATAGTCAGGGCCTGGGTGCGAGCAGCGGTGTAACCGGCAAGGTCGAAGCTGCGAGCTGCTCCGACAGCGCCGTTCGATAAACGAGCTGCCAGCGCCCGCTGTTTGGCTGTCCACTCGGGCCGGTGTTTGGCCAGATCCTGCTCGATCTCTTCAGTGGGCAAGGCAGCCAGGGTCACGATCATGGAGCGCGAGCGGATCGTAGGCAGCAATTCCCCGGGATTCTCGGTCAGCAGGAAAATGGTCGCGTATTCGGGCGGCTCTTCCAGGACCTTCAGTAGCGAGTTGGCTGCCTCTTTCATGAAAGTGGATTCGGTGAAGATGTAAACCCGCTCCTTGGCTTCGCCTGGCTGGTAATAGATGGTCTCAATCACGCGGCGCACCTGGTCCACTTTGATCATCATCTGCGGCGGATCGGGCGGGATGACCAGCACGTCTGGATGGGTTTGGACAAACAGGCGTGTTTCCTTTTTATCGGTCTCGCGCAGGTTTTCGCGGGCCTCGACTGCTTCGTCGAAGCGGACATCGAGATTTTGGGACTGGCCGATGCGGACACAGTTGGAGCACTTGCCGCAGAAATCGGGCAAACCATCTGTAACGATCGGTGAAAGACAATTCAACGCCTTCGCCAGCATGAGCGCGAGCGTGTACTTTCCCGAGCCGGCGGGCCCGGCAAGTATCACCGCCTGGGGAAAGTGATTCCGGGCCAGCATGTCGCGCAGGCGGTGCACGACGTCGGAATTTCCGTGAAAGTCACTGAAGCTCATATCCACCACGGAGACACGGAGACACGGAGAAAGCCGAACGACCTTGGGGGTTCATCTACTTCACGATAACACCGTTGGCAGAGCCAAGCATTGCGTTGCTCGAACGCAAGGTTTCTCTGTGCCTCTGTGTCTCTGGTGTGGTGAAATCAGGCGCTTTTTGCCGCGAACTTCAATCTGTGCCGGAAAATCTCCGCGATCTTCAAGTGGGTTTCTCTTGCACTTCCGCGCGCGTCAACCAGCACTACTCTTTGCGTTTCCCGAGCCGCAATCGCCAGATAGGCGCTGTACACACGCCCAAAAAAAGCGCGGCTCTCCTGTTCAAAGCGATTTTCGTCGTTTTTCCCGCGGCCGTTCCTGGTGGTATGGGCTTTGTTTCGGCGGCGGGCGCGCTCCACGCTGGCGGCTACGTCGGAATCCATCAGGATGGTGAGGTCAGGCTGCAGATTCCCGCACAAAATGCGGTGCAGCTCCATGACCGGCTCGCTGCCCAGCTTGCGACCGCCACCCTGATAGGCTTCGGTGGAGTCAGTGAAGCGGTCACAGAGCACGATACTGCCTTCCGCCATCGCCGGCTGGATGACTTCCGAGATGTGTTGGGCACGTGAGGCGAACATCAGGGCCAGCTCTGCGAGCGGAGAAAGACCTGTGGTTGCGGTGTCCAGCAATACTCGACGGATTTTTTCTCCGGTCGAGGTTCCGCCCGGTTCACGTGTCACCACTACTGACAATCCCTGGGTGCGAAGTGCAGCGGCCAGTTTTTCTATCTGGGTGCTCTTACCGCAGCCGTCGAGTCCTTCGAAGGTGATAAACCTGCCACGATGATGATGGGAAGACACGCGGAAATGATAAATGAGCGCTTGGTATTTGGCACTGCGGATTTGCCAGCTTTGTAGAGCCGTCGCTTGCTGCGCCTGGGTTCGTGGCGGGAGACGTAGCAAGCTACGTCTCTACCCAAGCGGCTGGTCCGGCCCTTGTAGCCTGCGGCTTGGAAATTCCAGACAAAAAGAAAGAGGTAGGCGGCGCCTACCTCTTCTTCGTGGGGTGAACTCCTCAAAACTGCGACTGGGGAAAGCCACGTCGTGAGGATGATGCTGAAGTTGCTTTCAACTTAACTACCGGAAGGATCCCGCACAATACTGGAAACATACTAGAATCCTGAAAGTGCTTTGATTCCTTTGGATTCCACGCATTCGTAGGTGCGGCCCGCCGCGAGGGTTTTGTACTCCTCGGTACCGCCACTGGGCCAATCGATCACCAGGCGATCAATCTTGTCGCGCTTTCCCAGGCCAAAGGTTAGAGGAAGCTCCGACTGCGACAGATAGCTCGATCCGCCTTTCACCAGCCGGGACTGGCTGGATTCGCCCTGAAAGATCCGCACTCTCGCTCCAATCGCGTCACGATTTGATCTCGTGCCAATCAGTCGAACACGCACACTCCTGTTCCCGGCGATCTGGTCGTTGCGATAAAGATATGCCGGGCCGTTATTGGTGGTTACCAAGAGATCAAGGTCTCCGTCGCGGTCAAAATCAGCGTATGCCAGTCCTCGCCCGACCTTGGGTTGACTGAAGCCCGCGCCGATCTCGCCGGCCACATCACGGAATTTGCCGCGCCCTTCATTCAAAAATAATTGCGGAGACTGCGCGTATCCGACGCCGCGGACGTCGCGCACGGTATCATCAATGTGTCCGTTCACGACGGCCAGATCAAGTGATCCATCGAGATCGGCATCAAGAAACACGCATCCAAAGCCCAACCTGTCTTTGGAGGCGAGTCCGACACCGCTCTGGGTAGCGACATCCGCGTAGTTTCCACCGCTGGCCAGGTAGAGTCCGATCATCTCGTTATCGAAATTGGTAATCGCCACGCCGGAGGTTCCCGAGTTGTTGAAGTCCGCCACGTCCACACCCATGCCTGCGCGCGCCTTGCCTTCAGCGCTGAAAGCGATACCGGCTTCCACCGCCACGTCTTTGAACGTCCCGTTGTGCTGATTGCGGTAGAGCTTGTTGGGCTGCGTGTCATTGGCCACCAGCAGGTCCGGCCAGCCGTCCTGATCGTAGTCGAGCATTGCCACACCGAGTGACTTGGAGCTGCTGTCAAAAATCCCGCTGGTGGGCGTAACGTCCTCGAATTTCCCGTTGCCCAGGTTGCGAAACAGCCAGCAAGTCTCGCCGCGGTAAGCTTCCGGCGTGCAATAAGATTTACGCTTTCCATCCGGGCTGCAAAACACATCGTGCTCGGGAGACCACTTCACGTAGTTGCAGACAAACAAATCCAGCAATCCATCGCGATTGAAGTCGAACCACAGCGCGGATGTACTGAAAGCCTGCCTACCGCCCAGCCCGCTGGCCTTGGTGACATCAAGGAACGTGCCCTTGCCGGTATTTTTGAATAAATGATTTTGCCCAACGCAGGTCACCAGCAGATCGGGATAGCCGTCGTTGTCGTAATCTCCGACCGCCACGCCCATGCCGTACATCTCGATTTCCAGACCAGCGCTGCGCGTGACATCCGAGAATGTGCCGTTACGATTGTTGCGATAGAGCTTCAGCGTGCTGCGTTCGCGTTTGTGCCCCGGCCAGTCCATCCCGTTGATGAGCAGAATGTCCTGCCAGCCATCGCCGTCGTAGTCCAGAAATGCGCAACCTGCGCCCAGTGTTTCAGGAAGAAGCTTTCCTCCGTAGGCACCGCTGTTGTGACGGAACTGCAGGCCAGCACCGGCGGTTACATCAACCAGGCGGAAGTCTGGAGAAGGCGCTGCAGCCGTTAGGGAATCTGGCAGCAGGCCGTAGGCGGATGCAAGCCTCGCCATGCCGCACAGAAATCGGCGGCGATTCACGGAAGATTTACCAGCCCGTTGCGGATGGCGTAGACGACTAGTTCGGCGGTTTTGTGGATGCCCAGGGCGTCCATGATATTGGCACGATGCACCGCCACGGTGTTCGCGCTCAGATCAAGCACCGTCGCAATTTCCTTGTTCGATTTTCCGTCCACGATCATTTGCAGGATTTCGAGTTCTCGGGGCGTGAGATGTTCGTCGCGCTCGCCTTTGAGCGTAGACGGCCGATGGAGCTGCGAATCCAGCACGGTTTCTCCCGCCACCACCCGCCGGATCGCCGCTCCCAATTCCAGGTCCACGGCATTCTTAAGAACGTATCCGCGCGCGCCGACGTCCAGCGCCTGCCGCACCAGAGTCTCCTCCGGATGCATGCTGAGCATAAGCACCAGAGTCTCCGGCTTCTCCTCGAGAATCTTTCTGGTGGCTTCCAGGCCGCTCATTTTCGGCATGGCGCAATCCATCACCACCACTTGCGGCTGCAGTTCCCTGGCCAGCCGAACGGCTTCCGCGCCATCCCCCGCTTCGCCCGTCACTTCGATGTCGGATTCATCTTCCAGAATGCGCCGGAATCCGCGCCGCACCAGGCCATGGTCATCCACCAACAGTACAGAAATTTTATCCGCCATGCGAATCCAGTTTCTCCCCTAGATTTTCCCTTGGCACGGTAAGGCGAATCAACGTGCCGCCTTCCGTGGGATGGGCAAATTCGAGCAAACCGCCTAACAGTTCCGCCCTCTCGCGCATCGCCACCAGCCCAATTCCCTGTTTCTTTGCCGTCGCCGTGAAGCCACTTCCGTGATCTTCCACTTGCAGTTCCAGAGTCTTGGGTAAAAATCGCAAACGTACCCAGGCTTCCTTGGCTCCGGAATGACGGGTCACATTGTTTAATGCTTCCTGCAAAACGCGATATACATGGATCGCGGCGTCGCCGTCGACGGGAAACACCGTTCCCGACTTCTCATAGGATAGGTGAATACCCGCCTGTCGTTCCACCACCGGCAAATACCAGTCGAGAGTACTCTCGAGTCCAGATTCGTCGAGCATCACCGGATGCAGGGCCTGGGAAAGGCTCCGAACCTTGTCCAGAGTGCCTTGCGCGATCTCCGCAACCTCACGCAGATCAGCGCGCAATCGCGAACCTTCTGGCACCTGGTTTCCAGCCCGCGAGAGCATAGCCCCTACTGCGGTCAAAATCTGTCCGAACTCGTCGTGCAGTTCGCGGGAAATATGGCGCAGGGTGGATTCCTGGGTCGAAATCAGCTGCTGCGCCAACTCACTGCGCTGCGCGGACAGGGCCGCTATTTGCGCAAACAACTGGCGGTTGGATCGCATCGAATACAGGCCTGTGAGCAGGATCGCAACCAGCGTCAGGGTAATGAATAGGTAAACCTGCCGCTGCACCCGGTCGTAGATCTGTGCGATGCGCGACGCCGCCTGCTCCTCGCTTTCGTTATTCTGGACCAGCAGCCGCGCCACCGTGGTGCTCAACGCCGCCTGTCGTGCCTGCAACGAAAGCTGGATCTGGCTTCGTGCCTCGTCCTGCTTGCCGTTCGCGGCCAGCGCCAGTGTGCGATCCAGCGCCTCCCAGAACTGGGCCATCGAGTTTCTCAGATACTGACGCTGCTCTGGAGTGCGATCTGCCACCGCCACCTGTTCCTCCTTGCGGAGGGCGTCGTCCAGATCTGCTCGCATCCGCTGAAACTGCGCCGTCCAAGCGGTCAGGGGATAGGGCTCGTTGTTGTCCAGCATGTCGCGCATGGCCAGCGCCAGCGTGTTGAGATCGTTTTGAATGCGAAGCAGCTGCAGTGAATCCTTGCGGTTGCGATCCACCAGATTGTTCTGCAACTCACGCAGGCCGGAAATCTGCCAGGTGATGTATCCGGAGCAGGCCACCACGGCAGCCAGGGTAATGATCAGTCCCAAGAACAGCCCCGGAGTCGGGGACCGATGAGGCGTTTGCGATGGCGGCACGTCCCGAGAATACAACGCGATGATCTGAAGTTCCAACCAGCGGGGACATCTGGCTTCCATTTAAACGCCGAGTCATCCTGAACGCAGACGATCCAGTCGCTTGCGAATGGATCGCCGGAGTCGAAGGATCCCTACCCTGGCAGAGATGGTTCGTTTTCATCCTTGAAAATCCAAGATCAGCGAGAGCTGGTACACCGTAGGGGTCCTTCGACTCACCAGCTCCTTCGCAAGCGAAGGAGCAGATCGCTCAGGATGACAGCACGTTTATACTCTTGGAGCGCAGTAGGGAGATCAATGAGAAAACTATTCTCACTCGGGTTGTGGGTGGCGTGCTTGCTGGCGAGCGTAGCCGCAGGCGCTCAATCCGACGCTTCTGTCTCTGATTCCGTGGCAGCCACCGAAACCATTTACGCCGACGTACTGGACGCCTACGGCGCATTCAGCACCATCGATTCCGGTCTCATGAAAAGTTACGACGGCAAAGACCATAAGGCGTGGAAGCGAATCTACCGGGAAAAGCGTGCCGACCTAGTTGCACATCTGGCGAGACTGCCCCCTGACGGGCTATCTAAGTCAGACGCACGGGCGGTCACGCTTATGCGTGCCAGTCTTACGGATTTTCCGGAAGATGCTTCGACTCTTGCCCCCAGCAGCAAATGCAAGAATGCACAGAAACCAGACCTTCCGTACGATCCGCTGCGCGCCGCCCTGTATTCATGCTTCGACGAACTGGCGAACAAACTGCAGTTCGAGGGAGGGACGGTCAACCGCGTATCTGCATTCAGCTTGCTGGAGCAGATCAAGGAGCCGGAACGACGCAAGAAGCTGTTTCTCGCATTCAACCCGCTCTGGGAAGCCATTAATGGGAAAGATCAGACCGACAGCCCTTACCGGCGCCTGATTAGGATGGCATCTGCCGATGCGGCAAAAAATAAGCCGGCAATCACGGCGGCAGCCGACAGCCTCGGAGTTCGGCCAGCTGAGGTCGAAAACTGGCTAGAAACGATTCTCGACACTTGGCGCCAGGTAAGCGGCGACACTCGTATCGAGCCGTGGGATTACCAGTATGTTGGGGGAGAAACCAGCCGCCTGGTTGATCACGCCATTCCCCGCGAGTCGCTACAGAAGATCAGCGAACGCTATTATCACGACCTGGGCACCGATCTTACGGGTCTCGGGATCTTGTACGATCTCGATCCGCGGCCGGGCAAGGCACCCTTGGCGTACACCGACTTGTTGCGGTGTGGCCGGATGGTGAATGGTGTCTGGCGGCCGGCCATAGCGCGCATTTCTGCGAACTACGCTCGCGGCGGCCTTTCCAACATGAATGAATTAGTGCACGAAGAAGGGCACGCGGTACACTTTGTCGCGGTTCGAGCTCGACCTGCCTTTGCGTATAACGACAGCCTTCTATTCATTGAGGCATTCGCCGATGTGCCGTCGTGGAGTGTCTACCAGCCATCCTGGCAGCAGAAATATCTAGGGACTTCGGCGTCGCAGTCCGCCTCATTGCGAAATCTTTACTCCGGCGTGATGCTGGATGTCGCCTGGGCCCTGTTTGAAATCAGAATGCTGCACAACCCGGCGGCGGACCCGAACGCGGTGTGGACCGAAATTACCAGCCGCTATCTGCATGTTGTGCCGCATCCCGAGTATTCGTGGTGGGCGGTCCGTGTGCAGTTGGTGGATTCGCCTGGCTACATGGTGAACTATGGTTTGGGCGCCGTAATTACAGCCGATATCAGACAGCATATTCGCCAGTCTCTCGGGCCGTTTGATACCGGCGACCCACGTTGGTATGCCTGGATTTCGGAGCATTTGCTGCGGGTTGGCGGAGAATTGGAAACCGCGGATCTTCTGCGTCAGTTTCTCGGACGGCCGGTATCGCCGCAAGCCTTGATTGATGACATGCGGAGGCTGGCCCCGTCGCGCTGACTCCCGGCTAACCTCAGTTCTGTTTCGGTATGTCCAAATCCTGCGGGAAAGACCTGAAAGCAACTTCGCGCGACTTCGAAGAAGTCTTCTTGTTCGCGTCTGTGGTGTATTGAGTGAGCGTGCCCTTCAGCAGGTAGTAGGCTTCGTCACCCGGGTTTTTCCCTGGTCCACGTTCGATCGTGCCCTTGAATTCATACCAGACGCCGTGCACCGTTTCCGTGCTGAAGCTTAGTTTCTGGCCATCGAGCGTGCCCGGCTTGAAGAAGTGATCGAGGAACTCGCCGTGATCGCTTTCGAGGTCGCCGTAGCGGGAAATAAATCCCGTCACCCGGCCCGCATCCTCGATCGTAAGTTGTACGAATTCCCCTTCCCGCAAAAAGGAATACATGCCGGAGTAGTCTTCGGTGGGTTTGGCCGCTGGCGCACTTGGAGTTGTACTCTGCGCGGTCAATAAGGCACAGAACAACAGCACCGGAACCATCCTATCCAGTCTTCCCATGTGTGTATTAAAACACGGAAAGCTACCATCCCGAACCACGTAGGGCGGGTCCCCGCACCCGCCCGGCGGAGCGAAGTTCCGCAGTTGTTCTACGATTCCGCAACCGCGGTGATCCCGGCTCGGGCGAGCTTCGCTCGCCCGCCCAGACGGGGACGTCCGGGCCTACGTGGCTCATGCTGATCCGTTCGTCCCCGTGAACTCGTGAGTACGTAGGACCCCGACGCGAAGGCTATAATTATTCTTTTGGCCGCTGCGGCTTATTTGATGAAACCTGGCTCTGTCCTTTTGGAATCGACGCCCCAACCAGCTCCAAGAGAGGCCGCTCCGCCCGTATTCCTCGTGGACTTACCCGCCTGGCATACGGTCTTCCTCCGTAACCTGTTCGACTTGGTCCGCCCCGGCCAGCAGACCCCTTTTAGGCCATCCTCCCCGCCCGGCACTTTCTGGCCGGACGTTTTCGTTGCGTCTCGCCCGCCCTGGGGCCGGTTTGCCCTATCGGTGATCGGTCACGTGGCCGCGACCGTGGCGATATTGGGTCTGGTACAGTTCTGGCCTCAACCTCGGGAGGTTGCGGTCCAACGAGCCTTTAACCGGGATGACGTGATCTACTACGCGCCTTCGGAATATCTCCCGCCGCTCGATACCGGCGGCACCCGGAAACCGCTGCCGCAAAAGGGCGACCCAGCATACGCGCCGCAGCCCATTATTTCCGTGCCGCCTGAGGCTGACAATCGCAGTCAGACCATCGTTGCTCCGTCCGATGTCAAGCTGAATCACGACGTGCCTCTTCCCAACATCGTGGCCTGGTCGCAGACCCCAGCCCAGCCTTCTGTACCGCTCGCTTCTACGACAGCGGCAGCGACGAATCTAAGAGTGCCAACACTTTCCGTGTCTGCGGTCGCTCCGGCGCCGGAGACGATCCCCGCCGATCGCCAGCGGGCTCCCGCGCCATCGCAGCCAGTCGTTGCTCCGGCGCCAGAGGTAAACGTACAGTCCTCCGCGCGCACGCTGCAGGGCCCGCAAGCCGCGATTGTCGAGCCTGCGCCGCGAATAGATGCCGCCTCCGGACGCCGGTTGGGAGATCTCAATATTGGTCACTCCGCCGTGGTTGCACCAGCGCCGGAATTGCCGGTGGCCGCACAGTACTCGGATCAATATGCAACCGCAGGCCGGGCGCAATCTTCGCTGGGCAGCGCAGGCCCAGCGGTCGTACCGCCGCCGCCCTCGATCGCTGGCAGTGCTGGTTCGAACCCAGGTGGAAGGCTCATCTCGCTCGGGATCCACCCAGCCGCAGTGGCACCGGCGGAAATGCCCGGAGGAAATCGGCGTGGCACTTTTGCGGCGACCCCGGCCGGCAAGGCTGGCGCGGCAGGTACTCCTGACGTTTCCGCGAGCGCGAGTTCCGGCAGCGGAAGTGGTTCAGCCTCAGGCAAGAACGCCGGTGTTCCTACTGGCCTCAGCGTGGGCGTTGCGCCCAATGCTCAGACCACTTCCACGGTAGCAGGACAGGGACAGGGGAACGGAACCGGAGGTGGGAGCGGGGCATCCCGCAATTCTGACAGCTCGCGCTTGATCGCGGATGTCACTCCGCCACGGGTTACTTCGACTCCGGCGACTTCGGCTTCCGAGGTTTCCCAGGACAAGGCCACTGACGTGGATCATTGGATCTTCGGCGATCGGAAGTTCTACGCTATGACCTTGAACATGCCGAACCTCAATTCCGCTGGCGGAAGCTGGGTGATTCGCTTCGCTGAATTGAACGGGAATGAGAGTAAGGGGAACGAAAACAAGGGCGAGCTGAGCGCGCCGGTCGCGACACAAAAGGTTGATCCCGCTTATCCCCTGGAGTTAATGCGACGCAACGTGCATGGCACAGTCACGCTTTACGCCGTTATCCGTAACGACGGGTCAGTAACGGATGTACGGGTGCTGCGCGGAGTGGACGACCGGCTCGACGAGTTTGCCCGCGCCGCGCTGGCCCACTGGCGCTTTCGTCCGGCCACCAAGAACGGCAACCCGGTTGATCTTGAAGCTGTGGTGATGATTCCGTTCCGCCCGGTGCGGGGGAAATCTGGCTTCTAGATTGGAATCCGTTGCACGATGAAGTCGTAGAGACGTAGCTTGCTACGTCCCTGCTGGTACCGGCAAGACGTTGCAAGCAACGTCTCTAGGCACGCCAGTCAAGCACGTCCCTATTTGACGTACTTTCGAAAGTTTCTTTCCGTATACTCATCACTGCACGACTAATACAATCTGCTGCGTCCGAGTCGCCGTACCCGACGTTGACGTCACAGTAAGGTTGTAGGTGCCCGCCGGAGTTCCCGTCGTTGTACTAGTCGAACTGCTGGAACTGCAGCCTGCCTGGAACACGACCAGCGAGAAGAAGCCAGCCAGAAGAACCGTCATCAGCACGCGCCGCCTTCGCGACTTCTTTCCTCCGATTCCAAGACCCAGAACTGCAAATCCTGCAACCGGGAACAACGCAGCATAGAACGGCGTGCCGGCTGGGAACAGACTGGCTGGAGTGGTTACCCGGGCCGTTGTGTTGACCACCAACTGGCGGCTTTGCGGTCCGCTGCTCAGGTTGGTAAATGAGGCGCCGTTAGGGAACGTCGCCGTGCCTCCGCTAGGCGCGCCGGAAGCGGACAAAGTTACAGTCTCCGGGATGTTGCCGGTCGGCGTGACGGTAACCGTATAGCTTGCGGGAATCCCGGCTGCGACCGTTGCCGTCGCTGGAGACACAGCCACTGCGAAATCGTTCACGGTTGCGACTGCAGGGGGCGGATTCGGGGTTACCACTACGTTGGTTCCAAACACGGTGACTCTACCGCCATCGCTTAACGAGCCAGCCTGGGTCGGGGTCAGGACGACAGTGACCGTTGCAGCCGCGCCGCCGTTTAACGTTCCGACCGTACAGGTCACGGTGCCACCGCTGGCTGGGCAGTTAGTCTGGCCTGGAGAGCTGTTGGCGGAGACGAAAGTAGCGCCGGCAGAAGAGATAACATCCGTGAAAACGATGCCGGTAGTCAGGTCCCCCTCGTTGGAGATGGTGTAGGTGAAGGAGACGTTGTTGCCCACACCGACCGGATTGGGGGTTACGGTCTCGCTGACAACCAGATCAACAGTCGGTCCCAGTTTGCTCAGAAAGGCGTCGGTCCCGCCGTTCAGAGCGGGTTGAAATGGATTCTTAGTGGGGAAATTCGTCGATGACGTTTCGCCGGCAACGTAGCTGGTTCCGAGCGAATCAACCGCAATGCTGGTAGCAAAATCGTTGCCGCTGCCGCCCAGATAAGTGCCGTAATGACCCAGAGAGAGTGTGGATGCGGCCGTCGTATCGATGCGGGATACAAATCCGTCCACCGGACCGCTCAAAGCAGCCTGGACGGGATTGTTGGGAACGGGGAAGTTCGCCGAGTTTGTCCAACCGGCAATACGCGCACCCTGCAAGGTATCTACGGCAATGCCCAGGGCAACATCGGTGCCGGAACCTCCCAGATAGGAGAAGTAGGTCAACGGCACTGTCGTGGTGGTGCAAGTGGAACCGGTGCATGGGTTGCCGAACTTGCCCAAGAATGCGTCGGTTCCTCCGCCGTTGAGACCCTGGAACGCGGTGGTGCCAGTGGGAATGATGAAATCAGTCGAAGTCGTCGAACCAGTAACGTAGGCGCTGAGACCAGAATCAACCGCGATGCCGTACCCCACGTCATCGCCGGCACCGCCCAGATAAGAGGAGTAGAGCAACTGCGAGCCCGATGCCGCGGACGGATTCAGCTTGGCCGCGAAGGCGTCGGTGGCAGTGACCGTGGTGGAGCAATTGGGGGTCGTGGTAGTAGTCGTTGGAGGCGGAGTATCCAGACAACCCTGATACGCGTTGACGATGGGAAAATCCGTGGTCGCGCTGCCGGTGTGCTGGAAGTTGGTGCCGCCGGTTATGTAAACATTCGAGTTAGCATCTACTGCGATTCCGCCGCCAAGGGTACTCCCGTTCAGCGGACTGCCCCCGCCGAAATATGTGGAATAAACCAGGCTGGGAAATCCAATCAGAGTCGGATCAACCTTGCTCACGAAAAACTGTGACGTACCCAGCGAGGCGACCTGAATCGCGCCGAGGGTCGCGGGAAAAGAGTGGGTTGCATCCGGTTGGTCAGTGGATGTTGTAGTGCCAATCACATAAATCTTGTTCTTGAAGTCCAACGCAAGACCACGGGCGCCTTCCACCCCATTGCCGGAAAGGTAGGTCGAGTAGGGGAGAGCATCTCCGGTCGCTTCAAGTTTGCTCACGAACGCATGCGCCCCGGCGCTGGCCCGTGTGCCCTGAAACGCTGAACTGCTGACCGGAAAATTGCTGGAGGTCGTGGTCCCGGCCACTACCACGTTGAAAGCAGAATCCACCGCAACTCCGGCGCTGGTGTCCGCGCCATCTCCGCCGAGGTAAGTGGAGAACACAATGGCGGTGCCTGCAGAGTTCAACTTGGTGACGAAAACATCGGGAGCTGTAGCCAGCAACTTTTGAAAGGCTGCCGGCGGAGGATCGGTCGCAGGCTGCGGCGTGAGCGGTAAATCGACCGATGTGGTCGAACCCGCGAGATAAATATTGGAGGAAGCGTCAATCGTCACCGCCGGACATCCCGAAGGCGGGGTCGCAACACCTGTAATTACAGAACAGGCCTCGTTTCCGCTGCCGCCGAAATAAGTCGAGTAGGTCAGGACTGGGTCAATCACCAGCGCGCGGCTACGATCGTAAGCTGCGACTTCAAAACCCACCTTGCCATCGTGGCGCACCACGAAGCGCGCTGCAACCGGCTGTTGTCCGGCTCTGCCGGACTGCGCGGTGCCGGATTGCCCGGTGTTATCAGATTGATAAACGCGCGGAGCTTTCAGCCGTACTTCGCCACTGCCCGTGGCCAGTACCAGATCGCCGTCGTTGTCGAGATGCGGCCTTTGCGGCCCTTCAACCTGAAAAGCTATTGCCTTGGGATCAACGCCAGGAGCTACTTCGAAGTCGTACTCCAGCTGCCCCTGATTGCCGTAGTACACCAGGTCCACACCGGGATACACACCCTGATAACGCACCCGGGCAAATTGCGGAACGTCGCGATGCCAATTGGCCGGATTGTTGCCGATGAAATAGTTACTCTTGCCCGGGAGGGGAGCGTTTCCGGTCACCGCCGCGATTGGGTTCGCACCGGCAAGCTGTATTCGCACGACGGCACTCTTGGCCTGAGCCCCCAGAGTCAGCACTGCCTGATCAGAAGTAAGGAATACTCCGTAGCCTGCGCCGCGCGCCAAAAACTTGACGTGGGGATCGGTCTGGCCCTGATTCGGCTCGAACCTTAGAGGTAGCTGCGCCAGAGCAAGCTGGCCCGGTATTCGTTGGATGCTCTTGCTCTTTGAAGCGAACTCCGAAGGAGTCCAGGAAGCTGCGGCGAACTGGGTCGAGCCGGGGATGGGCAACTTCGGCATCAGACCGCCCGGCGCCAGGATCAGAACACCTACCAGCAGCAGCGTCGCGAACGTCAGCAAAACAGGGCGATAGCCTGGTCCCAACCCACGGAAATTCAATGTCACCAGCTCCTCCGGATGGTCCGATTCATGGAGAGGAAGTAAGGACGGCACGCAAACCGCAGTCGGCTCGCGTCTGCGAAGCGGCACGCGTACTTGTCACCAGAATATGGGCGAAAAATAAGTAACTACTTAAACATCTGACGGATAGACTGTCAAGCCACGCACACTTTCCCCGCATCCTGGGTGGTTCAGATGCGCGGAGCAAGGGCTGGAGATGCCGACCAGCTACCTAAAACCTCTTTTGTCGGCTCAAGATCGGCAGAGGATCACTCAGGGCGAGCTGGTATGCAAATTGTTTCACCGGTATTCTCAAGAGGAAGTCGAAACCCTTGTCAACCGCCTTTGTTTCCCTCAAGACGGCTCCCCGCTCAATGGCTGCTGGTGGTATTACACGTGCAACCACCCGTACTTCGCTTTAGCATGATTTTGAGATCCATCCCCCTCTTGGGCATTCCCCAGTGCCAAGAAGACGTTAACCGAATCAGTTCCCGGTGATGTTTTGCACTTGCAAACTGTTGTTGAATAAGTAAATCTGACGCGAGGTATCTTCCAGTTTTTGTGGGTGGTGCCTGCCTTTGGAGTGAAATTTGACTGGGTCTGGGTTCATGGGTCTGCAGAGACAAAGTTCCACACAACAAGCCGGGCAGGATCGGCGCACCATGCGGCGCTTTGATATGCGTCTGCCAGCCACGGTCCGAGTCGCTGGGCAGGGCCCTCGCGATCTCTCGACGGAGACCCAGAACGTGAGCGCGCGCGGCGTCTTTTTCTATCTTGATCGTCCTCTGGCCGAGGGCGCGCGCATCGAAGTGACCATGACATTTCCACCCCACGTCACCCTGACCGAGCCCGTGCGGGTACGCTTTACCGCCCGCGTGGTGCGGGTCGAAACGTCGCCGGACTATTCCGGCATGGGCGTGGCCGCCATGATAGAGGAGTACGAATTCCTGCGATCCAATGCCGTCTCGGAAGTCAATACCGACGGAAGATTCGGTACATAGGCAGATTAGCAATTGCCACTTAAGCACTTAGCATTTGTTCAGGGCCAGGCTCGATTTAATTGTCAAGTACTCGTTCCCGCCTTCTTCATCTCTTCAATCTCATTCCGCAGGCGTTGGTAACGGCGCACCAGAATGCCCAAATAGGTGATGTGGATAATCCAGGTAGCGGCATAAGCAGCGTAGAGGAAATTCATCGCGCACTCCGAGTTTCGTGCAACGCTTCCAGTGCCTGTACTTCTTCAACTTCCCTCTGCAAGATCTCCAGACGATATCGTGACCGGCAAATGAGGGCTGCGAAGCAGAGGAATGCCAGCCAGTTAATCAGCAACACATGCAACATGCGGGGATCAATCGATCCGCCACCGCCGATCACAGGCTGGGGATGCTGGGTGCGGAAGATCCAGATGGAGAAGTAGACCAGGGGGACATCGAGGGCGCCGAAAATCGCCAAAGCGGCCGCCAGCACCGGCGTCTGACCGCTAGTCGAAAAGCGGCGCAGCATCAGGTAGCTGACGTAGATGAGCCAGAGCACCAGGGTTGAGGTCAGGCGGACGTCCCATGTCCACCAGATACCCCACACTGGACGCGCCCAGAGCGGCCCGGTCACCAGCACCACGGTACAGAACACGACTCCTACCTCAGCTGTGACCACGGCCAGCGCATCGGTGCTTCCTCCTGAAAAGTATTTCTTTATCAAAAAATAAAGCCCCACGATTGCCAGCCCGGTGGTCGCAACCGAAGACGGCTCGATCCCGGCCGGCAATGGACGTATCACGAATGCGGCCACGCAGGTTGCTACGCCTAGCACGATGACGACCCAGTTGGCGATGGTGTCTGCGACTTTGTCCCTGCGAACCAGGTACTGAACCGAGCAAACAAAGTTGATAAAGAAAAGCAGGAACGCGGTCCATGCCGAGGGCACGTGATAGTAGAAAATGCGCTGCACGTTACCCATGGTCTGTTCGGTGGGGGCCGCCACCAAAGCTTCATAGAGGGCATAGCTCAACAGGACTGCCGTCAGTAACGCGAAGATGGGGAAGGCCCGTTTCATGCTTATTCCGCGTGTAACACAAGTTCGAATAACAGCAGACAAGCGATAGTAAACACCACGTCGTAAGTGGTAAGCAACACAATCCAGAATTTGGCCGAAAGTTCTCCGGTTAAAATCGCCGTCGTTGCGTTCACCATGGCGAGCAGCGCTGGAATCGAAACCGGGAACAAGAGCAGCGGTAACATGATCTCGCGGCTGCGAGTGCGCAGCGACATGGCGGCAAAGAACGTGCCGTTCACCACAATGGCCCACGTCCCCAGCGCAGCGACGGGAATCAACTGCCATGCCGGACCCAGCGGGCGCAGCTTGTAGAACATGACGAACAACGGCGTCATCAGCATTTCGAGGACGCCGACAAAAATAAAATTGCCCAGCGCTTTGGCCAGGAAAAGAGAATTCGCGGGCGCGGGCGAAACCCGATAAGCGTCGAGAACCTGATTGCGCAGCTCCCGCGCCCAGGTCTGGTTGAGCGCCACCACGGCGGCAAAGAGAAACGCCACCCAAACCAGTCCACCCGCAATCTGGCGCGATTCCTCGGCATTGGGATCAAAAGAAAAGCTGAAGACCACGACCACCAGAAGAGCAAAAAACAGCATGGAATTGATCGCGTCTTTTGAGCGCCACTCCAGGCGCAGGTCTTTGGCCAACGTCGCCTGGGTAACGCCTGATATGGCTTTGTCGTTCATCGCGTTTCGAGCGGCCGCAGGTCGCGGGTACGGCGGGCAATCTGCCCACCCTCCATCCAGACGAACTCGTCCGCCGTGCCCTCCAGCAAGGACGTCTGGTGGGTTACTACGAAAATGGTTTTGCCCAAGGTACGCATCTGGCCCAGAAGCGAAACCATGGCACCCGCTGAACGAACATCAACGTTGGAGAAGGGCTCGTCCAGCAACAAGATTTTCGGATCATTGAGCAGCGCTCGTGCCAGCGATAATCTCTGCCGCATGCCCTGCGAATACTGCGACACTGGCCGCGGGAGCGCAGGATCGAGGTCAACCGCGGTCATGGTGGCACTACAGCGATCGTCGTCGATGATCCCATACAGTCGAGCGAAATAGCGCAGGTTCTCCATGCCGCTCATTTCGTCGTAGAGCAGTGACGGATGCGCCATGTAACCCAATTGGCCGCACACTGCCCGCACGTTTGTGGTTCCCAAAATCTGGATGTGTCCGCGGGTAGGTTGTACCAGGCCGGCAAGAGCACGCAGGAGCGTGGTCTTCCCCGCCCCGTTGTCGCCGAGGATGGTGTACAGCCGCCCGGCGGCAAATTCGGCACTTACGCCGCGAAGCGCGGCAAAGCGGCCGAACTGCTTGACCAATGCGGTAACGGCGATGATAGGAGAAGAATCCAAGACTGGAAGATAGCTGAAGGCAAAGTTGAAGTCGATAGTACATCGGACCACGTAGGGGCAGGTGTCTCACCTGCCCGGTGGAGCAAAGCTCCGCACGCTTGGCGGCGGTGACATCGCGAAAAAGCAAAACCCCGGCGAGCTTACGCTCCCCCCGCCCAGATGGGACATCTGGGCCTACGTGGTCGGTGGGAAATTCTCAGTTCGACATGCTCACAGGGCCACTCGGCGCCGCTCCCGGTTGCTGCGGTGCGTACTTCGACGCGCACTTGGCTTGCAGCTGTTTGGCGTGGAAGACGCCATCGCGCCCAAAGCTGCCATCGGCCAGCGCCTGGGAATCGTCCTTGAAAGTGTCCGGCGGCGCTTCCGTTCCGTTGTAGACCACGGGCAGAAGCTGGTCGTTCTCTATCAGCACAAAGTTGACGCTGGTGCCGGACCGTTTAATCGAGCCAGGTTGCACATTCCCCGCCACGCGCAGATGCTTGGTATAAGCATCGTCGCCCATACCCCGCAGTTCCTTGATAGTGACGTAGTAGCTCTTGCTCTCCTGCACCCCGGTATAAGCCAGAAAGACCAGGCAAATCAGGATCACCGCGACTGCACTGCCGAATTTGAGGTACTTGCCAGTTTCGCTCGACATAGAAGACCCTACGCTACGACTGTATTCCGGCTGTACAGACAGGTCAAGATGCCCGAAAGGCCGATCTATAATGCATCCAGTTCTTCTATCCTAACGAGGCCCATGATTCATCCCTGGCATGACGTAACCCCTGGCGACAAGTTGCCGCAGGAGTTCTCCAGCATTATCGAGATCCCTTTCGGGTCGAGTGTGAAGTATGAGCTCGACAAGACTAGTGGGCTGATCAAGCTGGATCGTGTGCTTTACTCCGCGGTGTACTACCCCGCCAACTACGGCTTTATTCCGCAGACCCTTGCCGAAGATGACGACCCGCTCGACGTGCTCGTTCTGTGTCAGGAGACGGTCGTGCCGTTGACTCTGATTCATGCCCGGACCATTGGGTTGATGACCATGATTGACACCGGCAAGAAAGACCACAAGATCATCGCGGTCGCGACCCAGGACCCCGAATTCAACGCCTACCGCGAAGCCGAAGAGATGCCGCCGCACCGGCTGCTGATGCTGCGCCGTTTCTTTCAGGACTACAAACTGCTGGAAGGCAAAGCGGTGGAGGTGGACAAGATCCAGCCTGCGGCGGAAGCCTATCCCATCATCAACGACGCGCTGTCCCGCTATAGCGAACAGCGGCGCAAGGGCTTCAAGGAATTCGGCGGGAGGCATTGAGCTTCACAACGGCAGAGGCGGTCGGGGGCTCGAGACAGCATTCAGCACTCAGCCCTTTGAGGCTCTTTCCGATCTCAGCAACAACCGGTCATGGCTGAAGGCTGAGTGCTGATTGCTGAGTGCTGAGTGCTGTCTCAAGAGTCTCCGCTCCACACCTACCAGACGCGACAGGCGTTCTCCGGCACCATGGGTTGCCCAGCCTTGCAGTTAAATGCCTTCTGGAATTCAGGCATATTGCGAACCACGCCGTTGATCCGGTATTTGCCCGGTGAATGCGGATCCACGCTCACCAGCATGCGCTGGTATTCCGGACGCCGCTTTTCGCACCAGGCGCGGCCAGCACCCAGGAAGAAACGCTGCTGCGGCGTGTAGCCGTCGACAGTCTGCGCCGCACTGCCGGCCGGGTTCGCGGCAATCATCTGCTCCATCGCCATGAGGGCGATGCGAGCGCCGCCGTTGTCGGCAGTGTTTTCACCCAGGGTTAATTTGCCGTTGAGTTTCAGGTCGTCCACCGCCACGAAGTTGCTGTATTCATCGGCGATGCAACTGGCGCGCTTTTCGAATTCCGTGCCATCCTGTGCCGTCCACCAGTCGCGAAGATTGCCTTGCGGGTCGAACTTGCGGCCTTGATCGTCGAAGCCGTGGGTCAGTTCGTGGCCAATCACCATTCCGATGCCACCGAAGTTCACGGCATCGTCGGCCTGCTTGTCAAAGAAGGGCGGCTGCAGAATTCCCGCGGGAAAGACAATCTCGTTTCTCGGCGAACTGTAATAGGCGTTGACCGTAGGCGGCGTCATCCCCCACTCGTTGCGGTCCAGCGGCTTGCCGATCTTGGCGATCTGGCGGCGGGACTCAAATTCGTTTGCCCGCAGGAAGTTCCCCAGAAGATCGCCGCGCTCAACCTTGAGCGAACTATAGTCGCGCCAGACGTCGGGGTACCCAATCTTGTTGCGGATTGCATCTAGTTTGACCTTGGCCTGCTTTTTCGTCTCTTCCGTCATCCAGGGCAGGTCGTGAATGTCCCGGTCCAGACTTTTTTCCAGCGCATCCACCATCTTGAGCATGCGCTGCTTGCCGTCGGCGCCAAAAGTTTGCTCCACGTAGCGCTGGCCCAGAGCCTCGCCCAGCGCGTCATCGGTGGAACTGACGCAGCGTTTCCAGCGCGGCTTGATCTCCTTTTGCCCGGTCAGGACCTGCGTCATTTTGAAGCTGGCGTCCACGAACGGCTGGGAAAGCCACAGGGCGGTGCCGTCCAGCAAATGCCAGCTCACGTAAGTCCGAAGCGCGTCCAGCGATTCTGAATCAAGAACACCATTCACTTGCTTGAAGAAATCCGGGTTGGTGACGTTCAGGCTGGAGAAACTGGGGGAGCCCACGGCGGCAAAATAGCGATTCAGGTAGAAATTGGGCCCCAGAGCGAGCGCTTCGTCGCGGGTCATTTTGTGATCGCGATTCTTGGGGTCGCGTCGCGCCGTCCGGTCCATCGAAGCCTTGGCTAGCGATGTCTCGATGCGCAAAACCGTCTGCGCCGAATCGCCGGCTCTCTGGGGAGATTGGCCTGCCAGGGTGAACATCCGGGTCGCGTACTCCACCAGGCTCTTGCGCGCGTCCGCCATCTTGGGATCGTCTTTAAGGTAATAGTCCCGGTCGGGCAGCGACAGTCCGCCCTGGTCAATGTAGGCAATCACGTCATTGGCGCTGTGCAGATCGGGCGACGAATAAAAACTGAACAAGGGATTGGGCCCAATCAAATGCACTCGCGCAATCGCTTCGATCAGGGCGGCCTTATCGTTCGCCCCGGCGATGCGATCGAGCTCCGGTTGCAACGGCTTCAGCCCCTGGGCCTCGACCGCCTTCTCATCCATGCAGGAGCCGTAATAGTCGCCAATCTTCTGGGTGATGGCATCGCGTCCCGCACTCTCGGCCGCTGCCTTTTCCAGAATCTGCCGCATAACCACGGCGTTTCTTTCACGAATTTCGACAAAACTCGCCCACGAAGTCTGATCCGCCGGAATTTCGGCGGTCTTCAGCCAGCTACCGCATGCGTACTGGTAGAAGTCCACGCAGGGATCGACAGTTTTGTCGATCGCGTCAGGATTGAAAGCGGGCTGAGCGGAAGTGGACTGGGCGAGACTGCTGACCGCAAGCAGCAGAATGAGCGCCGGCAAAATGCGGAATGCACGCATGAATGACCTCACGGAATCGACCGTCGATTTTAGGGCCTCAGGCTTAGACGGACAAGGTGGGAAATTGTTATGTCATCCTCTATATCGAGCGATTCGAACCCGATTGACTCGCACGACGCGGCGTATAATCTTCAAAAGATACCCCAAAGGAAAATTGGTAATGACTCCCACAAACGGCACTCCCGGCAATGGCAGCAATGGAAGCGGCGTCCCCCGTCCCCGGGCGGAGTGGATCACAAGTCGCAAGACTAAGAATACCGACGGCAATTTCTCCCAGATGCGCTACGCCCGCAACGGCGTTGTCACCGAGGAGATGGGATATGTCGCCCACCGGGAAAAGCTTTCTCCCGAGTTGGTTCGCGACGAAGTTGCCCGCGGACGCATGATCATTCCTGCCAATATCAACCATCCCGAGCTTGAGCCCATGTGCATCGGCGTGGCTTCGCTGTGCAAGATCAATTCCAATATCGGCAACTCAGCGGTGACTTCGGAGATCAACGAGGAACTGAAAAAGCTGCATACGTCGGTGCACTATGGCGCCGATACCGTGATGGATCTTTCGACCGGCGGCAATATCCACGAAATTCGCGAGGCAATTCTGCGGCACTCGCCGGTGCCCATTGGCACAGTGCCGATCTACGAAGCCATCTCGCGGGTCAAGCGGATTGAAGACCTGAACAAACAGGTCATGCTGGAGGTGATCGAAGAGCAGGCGGAGCAGGGCGTGGACTACATGACCATCCACGCCGGCGTACTCATTCAATATCTGCCGATGGTTTCAAAACGCATCACCGGAATCGTCAGCCGCGGTGGCGCGATTCTGGCGCAGTGGATGGCCCATCACCACAAGCAGAATTTTCTTTACGAGTGCTTTGAAGACATTTGCAAGATTTTCATCAAGCACGACGTTTCGTTTTCGCTCGGTGATGGACTGCGTCCCGGCTGCATCGCCGACGCCAGCGACGAAGCCCAGTTCGCGGAACTCAAGACGCTGGGTGAACTCACCAAGAAAGCCTGGGAATACGACGTGCAGGTCATGATCGAAGGCCCTGGCCATGTCCCGCTGGACAAGATCAAGGAGCAGGTCGACAAGGAAAAAGAACTTTGCTACGAAGCGCCGTTCTACACCCTGGGCCCGCTGGTGACGGACATCGCCCCCGGCTACGACCACATTACGTCGGCGATCGGAGCGGCCATGATCGGATGGCATGGTGCTGCCATGCTCTGCTACGTCACGCCCAAGGAGCACCTGGGGCTGCCCAACGACAAAGACGTGAAAGACGGAATCATCGCCTACAAGATCGCTGCCCACGCCGCCGATCTGGCGCGCCATCGGCCAGGCGCCCAGGATCGCGATGACGCGCTCAGCTACGCCCGCTACACGTTCGATTGGGAAAAGCAGTTTGCGTTGTCACTCGATCCCGAGACGGCGCGTTCGATGCACGATGAGACTCTGCCCGACGACTACTACAAAGAAGCGGCCTTCTGCTCGATGTGTGGTCCGAAATTCTGCTCGATGAACTATTCCTCGAAGGTGGATGAGTACAACAAGCAGGTCCACGGGCTGGAAAAGAAAGACTATTCGGAACTGGTGGAGAAGCTGGTCACTTTGAAGTAGCCCGGGACCACGTGGGGACAGCTCGCCCTCGGCTGTCCGGCTCAGCGAAGCTGAGCAATTACTTCGGCTAGAGATCTCTGGCGGCCGTTCGGTTTAAGGCACTGCCGAGCTTCGCTCGGCCGGACAGCCGAGGGCGGCTGTCCCCCACATGGTTCGACAAGTCCTACTGCCTGAAGTCCGCTACTCCGTCCCAGACCAACTGCACCGCCACCGCAAAAATGAGGAAGCCGAAGATTCGCGTAATGCCGGCCACCGCGCCCGGACCTAACCTCGCCACCAGTGGGCCTCCCAACCGGAGGAACAGAAAGACGCTGAGGCCCAGGGCGACGATCCCGATCACCATCCCAAGATAGGTTGTCATGCTATCGGCGTTGGCCGCCAGACCCATCACCACGCCAATCGAGCCTGGTCCGGAAAGCATGGGCATCGCCATCGGAGTCAGAGAAATGTCATTCTTGCCGGCAGCTTCGTCGCTCTCCGCGGGAGTCATCCGCGTTGAAGCCGTGACCATGCCCCAGGCCGTGTGGGCCACGATCAGGCCGCCGGCAATCTTCAGCACCGGCAGAGAGATTCCGAAGAAGTTGAGCACGAAGCGTCCGAAAAACATGAAGACTACCAGGATGCCAATCACATACATCGCTGTCTTTACGGCGGTCCAGTTGCGCTCGCTCTCGGTGAAGTCCGCAGTAAGCGCAAAAAACAGCGGTACGCCGCCGAATGGATTCACGATCGGAAATAGCGCGAGAAAGGTCGCTCCCGCCGCCGAGGGAAGAGTCTCCAATATGTGAGCAAGCGCATTTCCGGGCATCATCAGTGATTGCCCTCCAGCACCCTGGTAGCCCGATTCAGCGCCGCCACCAGGACCGCGATCTGCTGCCGGGTTCGCTCCAGATCGTGTTTATCGATGGCCTCGTTCACGCCCGGGATCACCACCGCGGCATAACCGGTGTATTGTCCCGGGGCATAGATCGCGTGTCGGAACCAGGGACGGTTGGGCAGCCCTTCGGGAATCAGTAAGGCGCGCTCCGCCTGACGCAGGCTCTGATTGAGCCTGGCCGAGTCAACCCCAGGATTCTGCTGCCGGTGCAGCATCTTCGCTCCTGCCTGCTCAAACTGATGCGCGGCGTGACTAGCCTCGGCGAAATTGGGCGACTGGCTGCCAAACGTACTGTCTGCCTTCCTCCTGGCGGCGTCGATGTAGGCGGCGATTTCTTTGCCGTACTCTTCGTAGTCGTAGGGCAGCACGTCAGCTTCCGCCATGCGAATGGTTTCCACGCCAAAGACGCGCGCCATTTCCTGCTCGTAAATGAAATCAGGATCGCCAAATTTCTTGAACCAGTTGAAGTTGTCGAAGACCGAATGATAGACGCCGTACGATCCGGATGAGCTGATGTCTGATGAGGGCACGCCCAGATGCTGGAGGAACACCGTGTAGTCGGATCCGCTGCCCAGGTCTCCCACGGAAATGTCAGAGTTGCTCTGCGCCGCGGGAAGGCGTTCCGTGCCCCCGATGTCCTGTGTAGGTTTGCGGTCGGCATCGGCTCCCGCCTGGCTGGTCTTTCGCCAATCGTCGTAGAGCATGCCGCCTTTCGGTCCGGGAACAACCTTCGTCACTTCACGAAGGAACTGTTTGAGTGTCGGGACCGACGACGCTCCGAACTTCGCGCCTGAGACCGCCACATCCACATTGAAGTAAGCGACAGCGTTGGTCAGTTCGGCTTCATGCTGCTCGCCCCATTCCGTGGAACCGATCAGCCCTTCTTCCTCAGCGTCCCAGCTGCCGAATATGATGGTCCGCTTAGGCTTCCAGCCAGACTTGATCAGTTCGCCGATTCCGTGAACCGATTCCAGCATCGCCGCCGTGCCGCTGTTGGGATCGACCGCGCCGTAGACCCAGGCGTCGCGGTGATTGCCGGCCACAACCCACTCGTCCGGCAATTCCCTGCCGCGAATTCGCCCAACTACATCCCAGATGGTGCGCAGCTGGTAATCCTGCTTGAGATGCATCTTCACCGCTATCGGCCCGGGTCCGACGTGGTAGGTGAAGGGGAGCGAGCCTTGCCAATCCCGCGGCGAGTCTGGTCCACCCAGGTGCTCCAGGATCGGCCAGGCGTCGGCGTAGGAAATCGGCGTTGTGGGAATCTTCGGCAACTGCGCGGACTGCTCGGGCGGTGTGCGTTTGGAATCGGGCAAGGATGGTGCCGACGCGATCCCGGGCGTCGTGGGATCGCCGGGAAACTGGAACATGTAGCCGATTGAACCGCGCTGTACACCGGTATCGGGACGCCACGGCCCCTGCGGGTATTTGTCTCCATGGCGCCAGCCGTCGTCAGCTGGATCCGAATGGGACGGAAGCCTACCGAATAGTCACCTCGATCCGAATTCACCATGCGTTTGGTGAACGATCCGGTGTGGACGAGGTCCGCGAGTGAGGCAGCAAGTACTTGTTGTTCTTCTTGTAGTAGATCTTCTGGGCCCGCAGCACGGTGCGCATGTAGCCCAGGGCTGCGGCTTCCGACTCTGATTTTGCGGGATCGCCCTTGAACTTGGGCTGGTATGGAGTCTGGGCGGCGGCTGCCAGACCGACCACGAGCACCATCGCTGTGGCCCACTGAATACGTCGTTTCACTAGTCTACCTCGTCGTTTACCCGTCAGATTTTAGATGCTTGCCACGTTACCGGCGTAATCGTCATCCGACACTCGAATGTTCTCATCGCCGGCAAATGTAGTTATGCTGAACCCAGCTTCAAGATTAGACAGGAAACCCTATCAAACAGGAAACCCTATGAAGGCTGCAACCGCCATGAAGGCTTCACCCGCAAAAAAACCGGTCATCCGCCTTGCGGTGGTGGAGAGCGATCCACTGCGTTTTGTTGGATTTCGCGCCCTGTTTGATTCGGAGACCGACTTCGAGCTGATCGCTGCCTCGCTGCCCGACATCGGAAACCTGCCCAACATCGATCTGGTATTGCTGGGGAACCGCAACGGACAGAACCTGTTCGACCTGATGGCAAGCCTAAAAGCCAGTCGTCCTGACCTGCGCATCATTGTTACAGGTTCGGGCATGGACGAGGAAACCATTTTGAAGGCCATCGCTTCAGGGGCCAAGGGCTATGTGGACGAAGCCGCATCGCCGACCGAGTTTGTGCAAGCCATCCGCATTGTGAACCAGGGATCAGTATGGGCGCCGCGCCGCGTCCTTTCCCTGTTCATCGAGCGCGTGAGTTCGGCTCCGGGCCGCATCTTTCCCGCGGGCCGCGTGACCTTCACCGACCGCGAGAAGGAAGTGCTGGAGATGCTGGTTGCGGGCCGTTCCAATAAAGAAATCGGCTCGGCGCTTGGGATCGAGGAACGCACGGTCAAAGCGCACGTCGCAAAGTTGATGCGCAAGGTGGGAGTGCAGAACCGGATTGCGCTCTCGGTTCACGCCATCACGCACTCGTTGGTTACGGCGAAGTAAGCAGCCTGCGAAACGCAAAGTCCCTCCGCTTCGCTTGCTGCGCTCGCTTCGGTCGGGATGACAGTTCCGAGGTTAAACACCCGAACTTGGACGCGATTACTTTAGGACAGTGACCTAGGTAATCTTGTCGGTTTACCGGGCGAACCGCATACTCACTTCACCTACCACAGAACCTGGGAGACGGGGTTGGAAGCGGAGATTTAGGGTCACCGCTGCTAGCCCCGATTTTTTTGCCCAACCCAAGGCCGTTCCGGTCATCCTTCGCTTCATTCTCCACAAAATCCGTTAGAATCAATGTCATTGAGTTTCAAATAACCCTATTAAGCTCCGGAAAGTCAGGAAGAAATGAAAAGACTGCTCCTTCTGTGTGTAGTGCTATGTCTGACCGTTTCCACGTTTGCCAAGGATGAGGACGAAGACCAGAACAAGGCTGAAGACCGCATCAAAGCTGCCAGCACGGTGCTGGATGAGATCGAATCGGCGCCCGACCAGGGCATTCCTGAAGAGGTGCTGGGATCGGCCCAATGCGTGGCCGTCGTGCCCACCATGCTGAAAGGCGGATTCATCGTCGGTGCACGTTTCGGACGCGGCGTCGCTAGTTGCCGCACCCCGAAAGGTTGGAGCGCTCCTGCATTCTTCAGCATCAAGGGCGGCAGCTTTGGTCTGCAGATCGGCGCCCAGGCTGTGGACCTGGTCATGCTCATCATGAACGACGATGGCATGAAGAACCTGTTGAGCAGCGAGTTCAAACTGGGAGCCGATGCCAGCGTGGCCGCTGGACCGGTCGGCCGTCATGCCGCCGCCGACACGGACTGGAAACTGAAGGCGCAGGTGCTCAGCTATTCCCGTGCCCGTGGATTGTTTGCGGGATTGGAATTGAGCGGCGCCGCCATCAGCCAGGACAAAGACGCCACCCGCCAGTTCTACGGCCGCATGGTGCCCTTCAAGACCGCGCTGACGGGCACGATCGATGCTCCTCCCAATGCGTATCCGTTCCTGAACACGCTGGCCAAGTGGGCCAAGACGGCCGCTGCCGCCAAGTAAAGCTAGCTCATGTAGGCGCGAGCGCCCTCGCTCGTGCTGCAGCGCCGCGAAAGCCGCCGCACGAGCGAGGACGCTCGCGCCTACGTTGACATCCCACTTGCCCCTTGCTACCGTCACCCAGTTTCCCCCTAAATGCGTCAGCGACTCGAGTACGCGCTTGCGTGGCCGTTCATCAAAATTCTGAGTCTGGTGCCTCGTTCTTTGTCGCGAGCGGCCGCGATTTCTCTGGCCTGGGCGGTTTATCTGTTGCATCCGCGCCTGCGCCGCGTCGGAATGCGCAACCTGGCGATGGCGCTGCCGGAAAAGAGCCGCAGGGAGCACGCACGCATCCTGCACGGAGAATTTACCTCGCTCGGTCGTCAGCTGGCCGAGGTCTGTCAGTTTCCCCGATATACCAAAGAAAACGTGGGCCGGGTGGTGGTCTACGACGGCTTCGAGAACTACGAACGAGCCGTCGCCCGGGGCAAAGGTGTGCTGTTTCTTACCGCTCACTTCGGGGGTTGGGAGCTCTCCGCGTTTGTCCATTCGCTGCACGGTCACCCGATGCACGTGGTGGTACGGAACCTCGACAACGTTTATCTCAACCGGCTGATCGAGGGCTATCGTTCGATGCACGGCAACACCACGGTCAGCAAAGACAATTTCGTGCGCGGGCTCTTGGAAGCGATGAAGGCGGGTGAAGTCGTCGGCCTGCTCATGGACACCAACATGACTCCACCCCAGGGAGTGTTCGTAGATTTCTTCGGCATTCCGGCGTGCACGGCCAGCGGACTGGCCAGAATCGCGTTGCGCACCGACGCTGCCGTGGTCCCGGGCTTTACCATCTGGGACCCGGTCCTGCGAAAATACCGGCTGCGCTTTGATCCCGCCGTCAACCTGGTGCGCACCGGGGACGACGAGAAAGATATCGTCACCAACACCCAGTCGTTTACGAAAATCACCGAGGACTACGTTCGCCGCTATCCCGACCAGTGGTTATGGGTACATCGGCGCTGGAAGACGCGGCCGCCCGGGGAGCCGGGGTTGTACTGAGATAGGAAAGCAGCAATTGCTGCTGCTAAAACCAATCGCTGCGATACGCAACCCACCAGCTGGCATACGCAACGGGGATGGTTGCGGCCAGGGCCCACCAGAGCGGCAGGATGAAATCTGCGGCCAGCCCAAGGACTGTGAAGCTGATCCAGAAGATTTTTTTCTCCATCTCGTTATTCTAAACTCGGTTGATCTTTCCGCCTTCCTCCTGAACGTATACTAAAGATCATGGCCCTTTCACTCAGGACCGTTGCCGAATCGGTGCAAGGGGAAGTGATGGGAGATGGTTCCGTTGCGATAGGCGGAGTCGCCAGCATTGCGCGGACCACCTCGGTGGATCTGGTCTTTGTCGAAGATGAAAAGAGCTTGCCGGCGGCGCTGGCATCGCGCGCCGCGGCGGTAATCGCCGGTGAGTTCGCGAGAGGAAACACAACTTCCAAGCCTCTTCTGATTTGCGCGCATCCCAAGCTGGCGTTTGCACGAGCCGCACGACTTCTTTGTCCTGCGCCGGATCGCAAGCCTGGGGCGCATGCCAGCGCCATTGTGCATGCTTCGGCCCGACTGGGTAAAGACGTGACTGTGGCGGAGCGAGCCGTTATCGGCCAGAAGGTCGAGGTTGGCGACAACACATGGGTTGGCGCAGGCGCAGTACTTGGTGCGGGTGTTCGTGTCGGCCGTGATTGCGAGATCTATCCCAATGTGACGATCTATCCCGGCGCACAACTCGGCGATCGTGTGATCGTCCACGCTGGAGCGGTGCTGGGCAGCGACGGCTTCGGATACGTGCGCGACTCTGCGAACGGACATTACGAAAAATTTCCCCAAGTCGGCCGGCTAGAAATTGGGGATGACGTGGACATTGGAGCCAACGCGACCATTGATCGGGGAGCGCTGGAAGTCACCCGCATCGCCCGCGGCGCGAAGATCGATAATCTGGTCCACATCGGACACAACTGCCAGATCGGCGAAGACGTGGTAATCGCCGCACAGACTGGCCTCTCCGGCAGCATCGTGATCGAGAAGAATGTGGTGCTCGGCGGCCAGGTGGGGATCGGGGAACACGCGCGTATTGAGGAAGGCGTGATGCTGGGTGGACAAGGCGGTGTGCTGCCCAACAAAGTTCTGCGCGGCAAAGGCGTGGCGTTCTGGGGGACTCCGGCGCGCCCGCTGCGCGAGTATCTGAAGCAGTTGGCCGCGATAGCGCGGCTGGCGAAGAAATAGTCGTTGGTCCCTGGTCGTTGGTCGTTGGCAAAACCATGGACGACCGTGAGCAATGGCCAACGACCAATGGCCAACGACCAAGGACCAACGACCAAGGACCAAGGACTGCCCTATGGCCCTCATCGTTATTGGCGGACATTCCCGCAGCGTCGGCAAGACCAGCGTGGTCGCCGGGTTGATTGCCGCCTTGCCGGAATTCAACTGGACAGCGTTGAAAATCACGCAATACGGACACGGCGTTTGCTCTATGGATGGAGAGCCCTGTCACTGCGCGACCGACGATCACAGTTGGGCAATAAGCGAAGAGCTGGATCGCTCCGGGGAATCTGACACGTCGCGGTTTCTGGCCGCGGGGGCTGCCCGTGCCTGGTGGGTGCGGACCGAGCGGGGACGGTTGGCGGAGGCCATGCCCGCCGTCCGCGGCAAACTGGCTGAGTCCGAGAACGCGATTGTCGAGTCGAACAGCATTCTCAAGTTTCTGCGTCCCGATCTATACCTCACCGTGCTTGACCCCGCCACCGCAGATTTCAAAAAATCGGCCCAGGAGTTTCTCGATCGGGCGGACGCGGTCGTCTTGCATCAAAGGGACGCGCTAGAACCGCAATGGCGCGAGACTTCGCTGAAGCCGGTGACACGGCGCCCCATGTTTCGCATTTCTCCGCCGCCCTACGTCACGCCACAGATCATCGAATTTGTAAGGCGAAAACTGACCACGGAGGACACACAGGACAGGGAGAAAAATTAAACGATTTTCCTCGTTGTTTCTGTGGTTATCCTGTGAGCATGACTCCTGCTCCAATCAAGCCCGTAGTTGCTATGGAAGTACTGAATCAGATTGATATTCGCGTGGGGACGATTGTCTCAGTGTTGGATGTGCCGAACTCCGACAAGCTGTTGCAGTTGCGCGTTGGGTTCGGGGATCACGAACGCACCATCGTCGCCGGAATGAAGACCGAGCGGGCCAATCCGCAAGAGATTGTCGGCAAGCAGGCGCTGTTCGTGGTCAATTTGGAGCCGCGCAAGATGCGGGGAGTGATGTCGGAAGGGATGCTGTTCGACATCGGTTATGCCGACGGCACGCCGGTACAGACGTCAAACTAATGGGGTGCAAGTCCCCTGATCCCAATCGTCCGTTCGGGGATCTAGCAGGAGGTCGAGTTGGCGGTGCGAATCGTCGGCTTAAGTGACCTTGAAAGAAGATGCAAAACAGCGGGCCGTAATAACCGTGAACTCAAATCAGCCTCGTAATACTTAGACTGTGTGAGCCGACCGTATCGTCTGCGCGGGAAGGCTGACAACAGGCGGGGATAAACGGACAACCGAACCGTCTGTTCACACCGGGGTGTTGGGGATGGCACGTTGTGAAAGTGAGACGATCCTAGGCCGGGAGGTCTCATCCGATGCCAGCTTGCCACTGGTCACGGGCCAGTATAAGGGAAACCGAAATCTGGACTGGTCGGATGAGGATTCCGCGGGGCACTTAGTACCGCTAGCAGGGACGGGACAACAAAACCCGGCCCGAGGGAAGGAGCCCTGCTTCAGTCACGAGGTTCAAAGCGGTTGAGGAGGTTTCGATTGCTGCATGGCTAGAAACGGAACGGAACAAGTTCGGCAACTGCAGAGAACCCTATATCGCACAGCCAAGCAGTCTAAAGCTGTGAAGTTTTACAGTCTGTACGACAAGGTGTGGCGCAGCGACGTGCTCGGGGAAGCCTGGAAACAGGTGAAAGAGAATCAGGGCGCGCCGGGCGTGGATGGCGAAACCATCGATGACATTGTGTCGCGCGGAGAAGAAGGGCTGATGCTCAGCCGATTGCAGGAGCAACTGCGTGCCAAGACCTACCGCTTTCAACCGGTGCGGAGAGTGGACATCCCAAAACCAAAGGGAGGCACTCGCCCACTGGGGATCGCCACGGTCGAGGATCGCGTGGTGCAGACGGCGATGAAGCTGGTGCTGGAGCCCATCTTTGAAGCCGATTTTCACGACTGCTCTTACGGTTATCGACCACGGCGAGATGCGAAGATGGCCAGCAAGGCGATTCGCAACGATCTGTATCGAGGGGCGTGGAGCGTGGTGGAGATTGATTTTCGCAGCTATTTTACGACCATTCCGCACGACAAGCTGATCATCTTGATCAAACAACGGGTGGTGGATGGGAGCATGCTGCGGCTAATCAAGCAGAGCCTGACAGTGGAGATCGCCTACGAGGGGAAGGTGGAGCCGACGACGGTGGGAGTTCCGCAAGGGTCTCCGATCTCGCCGCTTTACAGCAATATCTACCTCAACTTGCTGGATCAAGTATGGCATCGGCGAGGCTACCCGGAAAAACTGGGAGCCACGCTCCATCGCTATGCGGACGATGGGATTTTGGTTTGTCGCAAAGATGCAACGCAAGCTCTTCAGGCGTTGGAGGGGATCGCGTTGAGAATGGGGCTGACCGTCAATCGCGAAAAGACCCGGATTACGAAGCTGACCGAAGGGTTTGACTTCCTCGGGTTTCAGTTCGTGAAACGACGCTCACCCAACAGTGGCAAACTGAGCATCTACATCCACCCCAGCAAATCCTCCCAGCGCAACATCCGACGACGGATCAAGAGCTTCACCAAGCGGCGGGCCCCAATCAGGCCTGCGGAGTTTGTCAAAGCGGTGAATCAGACGGTGCGGGGATGGGTGAATTACTATCGCCACACCAATGCCAGCGACGCTTTTCGGCGCTTGCAGCGATTCATCAACACTCGCTTTCGCCGTTATCTGAACTATCGTAGTAAAGGCCGAGGCTTTGGGTGGAAGAAATACCCGAATGCGGCTCTGTACTCCCTGGGCATCATTTACATCGGGAGCGGAGTCATCAGGTACGAGTGAGAGTCTGCGCATGCTGTGGGACGAAGACTGTCGGACCGCCGGACTCGGGAAAACTGAACGTCCGGTGGGATGGGAAGGGAATGGTGAACCGGCCAGGAAGACGCTAGTGAGGCACTGCAGAAGGGGAAACCCGCAGAAACAGATAGGCGTCTTCTAAAGTCGCTGAGCCATTCCTTTACCCTAGATAGCAATATCTACGTGGGCAGCGAACGAGCGGGACGGCGAGTGATGGAGAGCGTTACGCGCTTCATCACGCACCGACTCAAGCTCAAGGTGAACCAGGCGAAGAGCGCCGTGGCTCGACCGAGGCAAAGAAAGTTTCTCGGATTCAGCTTCACGGGTGAACGAGAACCTAGGCGGCGGATCGCTCCCAAGGCTATCGTTCGCTTTAAGGAGCGGATTCGGGAACAGACGCGTAGAACCCGCGGCATCAGTCTGACGCAGATGGTCAAGGAGCTTGCGACCTATCTACGAGGATGGCTTGGGTACTTCGGCGACTGTCAAACGCCTTCGGTGTTGCAACGCCTTGAAACGTGGCTACGCCGTCGACTCCGGTCGGTGGTGTGGAAGCAATGGAAGCGGGGACGAACGCGATTTCGCGAACTTCGCAAACGGGGTGTGGGCAAAGACCTGGCGGCGCAAACCGCCGGGAGTCCCCACGGCCCGTGGCGCATCGCCAACTCGCCCGCCCTGAACATTGCTTTACCGAATGCTTACTTTGCCCAGCTCGGACTTCCGCCTATGGTCGTGCGGTCCTAGCTTAATCCGCCGAACCGCCGGATGCGGACCCGCATGTCCGGTGGTGTGGCAGGGGAGGCGGGGCGACCCGTCCCCCTATGCCGATTG
>CAWEJA010000008.1:0-477717 GCA_963809295.1 Terriglobia bacterium
AACCCAACGACCCGCCCGGCCCTGACGGGCTAGACGATATTGATCACTTTGCCCGCTTCATCCCGGGCCTAGAAAGCTCCTGCCCGCGACTCAACGCTGGCGCAAACCTCAAGAGCTGAGAAAGGGTCCGAGTTGTTCAACAAGATTGGCTGTGCCATCTGTCACGTGCGCACATTGACTACTGCGCCCGTGGGCACGAAGGTCAATGGAGGCACATTTACAATTCCTGAAGCGCTGGGCGGAAAAACCTTTTACCCGTACTCGGATTTTCTCTTGCACGATGTGGGAACGGGAGCGGGATCACGGCGCCGATGGTGGAACACTACGGGCAGAAAATGTATCAGATCGCGTGGAAGAATTTTTCACCGGACGATTTCCAAGCGGCCCAAAACAAAATACGGACCGCGCCCTTGTGGGGCGTCCGCTTCCGTAACCGGCTGATGCGTGACGGGACATCAACCACGCTTCGAGATGCGGTTCTGCGACACAGCGGAGAAGCCGGCAACGCGAATCACCGCTTTCAGCGACTGTCTCAGACCGATCAAGAGGCTGTCCTCGAATTCCTAAGTTCTCTATGACGTGATGGCTCCCTTCGCCGCGCAAGTGGATGATGCACTCGCGTTATTTGAAAGGGGGAAGGCTCTGGTGCCCGGTATCAACCCACGGTCAGTTTTGACGGAGAAACGTGTAGTCGAGGATAGACACAGCCAAGCCAACGGCTCCGCAGTCGCTCACTTTGTCGCGACGGAGAACCCGGCCTTGGCAGAGAACCGTGCGGTGCTTCTGGCCGGAAATCTCCTCCGGCATCTCAAAGACCATCTCCACCAGCGCGAACTCCGGTAAGTGCATCCGCCCATGGAAAAAAACGCCCGACTGGCTGAGGTTTTCGACGATCCCCTCACGCCAGACTCCCAGGCCCTTTGCGCGATAACGAACCGGAGTCTGCAAACTCAAGCGCGGGGCTCGGGGAAGATGTGTTTTTTGCAAATTCGAAGGGAGAATCTGTTTGGCGGGCGAGGTACGCACGAATCACCGCGCTTTCATACCCGGTAGGCGTAGTGCAGTTTTGATACCAACTGGGATCGCTGAAACACATGGCGCTATTGAGAGTTGCGGCGTAGCGGCCACAGTGTCGTGCAAGATCCTGCAACTTGAGTGCAGATTACTGCCAGCCTACCGCCCGAGGGATGTCCGGGAAAAGCGAGCAACGACTTACCTGAGGCGAACCAGCATTGCTCAGTCGCCATGACCTGGGTAACTGTATTCACGGTTCCTGTCCACAATGTGCCGCAGATTTGTGCTCCAATTGAATGTATGGGTGCCTGGCTATTGATATGTCTAGTGCTGTTATCGGGGAATGTGGCGGAGACTCGCGCCATTGTCGCAGCCCAGCTCGATGCTCGGGAAAAGCAGTTGGAGAACTTGTACGCCGATTACTGGCGCACCGAGTACAAGATCGCCATGGGAGAGCAAGACCTCTCGTCACGGCCCGTTCAAGAACAAATTCGTGCCGTCGTCTTGGATGAGAGCTTTCTCCGAGACCTCGATCGCGCGAACTTTTCCGATCCGTTTCTGAAGACGCGGCGCCAGCTGTTTCTCAATGAGGCTGTCTACACCAGGATCACGAATAACCCCGCTCTTACTGCCGTCGTAGAGCAGATCACTCAGCAGGAGAACGCCATCCGATATAACGTTGGCGACCGACTGCTGACCCGCGCTGAACTCACCAACCTCCTGGCGCACAATCCGGACCGGAAGCTGCGTGAACAAGCGTGGCGGGCAACCAGCCAGGTCACTGCTGCAAACGGCGAGCGCATTCAAAACGCCATCAAGCTGCGCAACCAGCTCGCCGGAAAATATTCGGCCGAGCTTTTCTCTACTTTCATGTTGCATCGTAAGGGCTTGGAGGTGCAGAAGCTGTTCGAGTGGTTCGAGCAGATTCGGGACAAGACTTTGAGCCCGAATATCAACGGTTGCTTGAGCGCATGCGTCGCGAACTTGGCGTTGCTAAGGTCAAACCCTGGGATCTGGAGTTTTACTTCTCAAACTTCACCACCGAGTTTGAATTGCAGAGGTTCTCAACCGAGGATGGTTGGACCAAGGCCAGGCAGCTCACGGCAACCTTAGGATATAACCTCGATCCGGTGGAGATGCACGTCGCCGACCTGAGCTTTGGCGGGGCGGCGTATCCAGTGCTCTACGGAAGAGAAGTAAAGATATTGGCAAACCGATATTCAGGAATTTACTTCTACGACCGCTTGCTGCACTCTACCGGACATGCACTGCACTATCAAATGATGGCAGAGCCATCGTTCCTGCTGCGTAACAATTATGCCGAGCCGACGGACGAAGGCATGGCACAAGTGATCGCGCTGATGCTGTATCGCCCAGAAGTGAATACAAGACTGTTTGCGCTTACCCCGAAAGAGGCCAGCATTGTCGAGGCAACCTATCGATTGAAGATGCTCTATAGTTTGCGCAATACGATAGCTGACTCTCTGTCTGAGTTTGAGGCGTACGCAAACCCCGACCAAGATCCCTCCACTGTGTATAACCGCATCCATGCCAAATACCTTGGCGTCGACATGCATGATGCCGCTGTGTGGGCCTTTAACCCGATGTATGGTTCCGATCCCATCTACCTGCAAAGCTTCGTCGTAGGCGAGATGGTTGCGCACCAGATTCAGCACAAGACTGACCAAAACTTTGGAAGGAACTGGGGGAAAACGGCAGGCGAATACCTGAAAACCAGCTTCTACTCTCGCGGGGCTGAGCAGAGCCTGGACAGCCTGATGAAGAGCGGTACGGGCGAGCCACTGACGCCGCGTTACCTGATCCAGTTCTTGCAGAGCTCGCCTGAGCGGGCATCCTCCGAGACCGAAATGCCGGTGTTTGCAACTAGGTGATCGAACCCTAGACCTTATGGGATAACGACAAACCAAGCGGCAGGTGCCCGGAAAAACGTCAAGATCAAGGTAACGCGGCCCACAAACGGGGTTCTGGTTAGTGACGGCGCTTGTAGTTGCCAGTTCGAGTTCAGCCGTTGTCATTGATATTCCCTCGAGTAAAAAATCAATCGTAGAGCGATTCACGATCTCGCAACGGTTTAACTCCGCACATGAGCCATTCTGCACAGTATTGCGCTCGGAAATGAGCGACCCTATGGATGCTCAAGAGAGCAGTTTTGCCAGTCAAACCAGGCGGCCGACCTTCTCTCTTGAGGCGATCCAGCCCCTCCCACCCCGTCCGGACCGAAGGCAGGTCGTCAGGGCCGGCCTGAATGGTGATTTCCCGAACGCATAGGAACACTCCGGACTCAGGGCACTAGATTGGACTAAGGGCGTGCAAATAGAGGAGAAGGGATGCTGTTAGCCACCAAAGCCGCGTTGCCTGCGATTGTCTTCATATTGCTTTCGACGGGGGTCTCAGGACCACGCCCGACGCCGGTCGCTTCCGGAGCGAACCTCAACAAAGAAGAGCCAGCGGTTTGGTCCCAGAACGACGTCGGGAAGATGCAGGACACTTTGCACGACAAAGGACATTACCGCGGGAAGGTCGATGGCGTCTTCGGTCTTCGAACCCGGGCGAGTATTCGCGAATTTCAGAAGGCTGAGAATCTGCCAGTCACAGGGCAGCTTGATCCCCGGACGGCCGGTAAACTGGGAATCAGTCTCAAGCTTCGCGAGGAGACTGGCAACGAGACCACGAAGGGTAAACCTTCGGCAGGCATAAAATGGGTTGAAGGCTCGAGGCGGAAAAGCAAGCGACTACGGAAGGCAGTCGAGACAGTCGCCGCTTCTGAGAGCGGCCGGCGAGACCGCGAGAACGAGTAAAAGCCGGTTCATTTGTGCGCACGATTGATTGCGACAGTTGCGCTTCCGTGGTCGTCGGGTTGCCAAGCACCCTCTTCGTTTCGGGGAGTGTGTCACTCGAGTTCGATCTTCGCGAGCCCATAAATGCTTATTTCGTTGAGGCCGAGTATCAACATCTGACGCCCCGCCCTGCTCACCGTTGTGTATTTCATTGGTTTCATCTCGGTGAGCGTTCCACTCCAGGTAACGCTTCGAGCGGTCTTCCCGCGAGGTATCGCCACTTGCACCTTTAGGTCCCGTGCAGGCGTGATCGTACCGTCCACCGTCACGTCGTAATTAACGACGTGGAGCAGCATCCATCGATCGGTCTTTTCCATCATCGTAGTAATTTCGACAAACGGAGCTGCAGATGTGAGGCGCGTCACGCGTGTGCCGAGACTCTCCCGCACTTTGCCTGCAACTCGCTCCAGAAGTTGGCGCAACCCGGGGTCGATGCGGTTCCGTGTATAGCCCTCTGGAATGTCAGCAAAGACGTCGGCCATCGTCGGACCAAAAGTCGTATAGTCTCCATGCGACTTCATCGGGATCAGGAACCGGGATGCCGGAACCTTCACGGGGACGAACAGCACCTGCCCTTTGCCGACTCTCCGCGTAACCTCGGCGGCAGGATATTGTCCGTTACCCAATGATTGCGCCAAAGGAACCTGACGGTGAGCAAGGCCGTACTGATCTTTGCTGCCGCTGGCACCTATGACCAGCAGCGTGCCGCCAGCCTTGGCATAACGCACAAGCGCTCGCTGATTCTCCGAGCTCATCAGCGGAAGATATGGAACGACCACCATATCAAATTGGTTGATCGTCGGGCTCGATAAATCGTTTTCGGTCAGCATGACGTGAGCGATCCCGTTGTCCGCCAGCACACGCGAAGCACTAAACGCAAAGCTCAACTCATCCGCGAGATACTGTCGCAACGAGGCGACTACCGCGACGTTTGCGTGCATTCGTATGTTGCGCAAACTCTCCTCATTCGTCGCCAAGAACCGATACATCTGAGTGGCGCCGGCTGGCGTCAATCGCTTCTCCCGAAAGACAGCGTGATTCGATACAGCCTCCGCGATGTTGATTTGAGACATCGCACTCAAACTGCGCTCAGTGGGATTGGGAAAAATCGGAGGCGTGATCTCTGTCGCATACACGATCACCGGTTTGCCATGTGTGGCTGCGGCGAGGAACTTGAACGCTGGACTATTCGTGATTTTGGTGCCCTGTTCGTCCTTGCGTGGCGCCGAGTCGAGGTATTCCTGCACTTCGGAGTAGACGAAGTCGTCGTATCCGTCGCGCCCGAGCATTTCCATGTTACCGGCCGCGTCATAGCTGATTGGACCGTAGCCGAACCCCCCAAACACATTTCCTGAAATCAGGAAATTGGGGTTGTACTGCCGGGCGACTTCGCGCAGGCGGCGATGGAATTCCGCTACGGAATAACCACGAAAGGTATTCCATTCCGTCCAGAATGGTTCACCGCGCTTCTTCGGCAGCACGATGTTGTCATAGTCATCCGCGCCATACTTGGCGCGCGCCACCTTCGCGGGAAGGTTCTTCTTCAGATAGGCAGCGAAGTTCCGTTTGCAGTACCCGCAGTAGCACGTTCCGCCCGCGATCTGCGTCCAGTCGATGTAGGAGCCGTCGATCCCGGTTTCCGCCTGCGCACGTATCCGGCCCTCCATCAAACGAGTGAAGTACGGATTGTTGGGGCAGCCCCAGGTTTCAAACTCACTCGTCGTTTCCTGGCCGTAGGGTGAATAGCGATAATGAGGAAAGCTGCCATCCGGCCGAACTGTGATCCACGTCGTCGGGTCGTCTGCTGGCTTGGGACCCAGGTAGTCCTCGTACTCGTTCCACCTTTCGCGCCAGAATTGCAGCATCCGGATCTGATCTTTTTGCGGGACGTCTTTGTTAGACGTGGAACGGCCATGGAGCGAACTGGTGAGGTATCGCAGAACGATGAAGCCTTTGTCGTGCAAGGCGCGATTGGTCGCCTTCGCCTGCTCCATTCCGCGATTGAACTCTTCGCGACTCACGTCCTCGAAGCTGGGCGCGCCGCTTCCGAATGTGACGGTCATGTTGTTCGTCTTCAGGAATTCCAGGTCGGCTTTCTGTCCCAGTCGCCAATGCCCCCAGTCAGTGTCGGGCTTCCAGGTTCCAGGCTTTTCCTGCGCGAATGTGAATATCAACGCCGTAACTACAAGAAGTGCGTATCTGACTAGAAGCTTTGATCGCATAGGGCCTCCTCTGGTTCTTTTCATGACCGCAGATCGCGCCGGTACTCAAGACCCGGTACGCAAGACAAAGAGCTCGCGGATCGATCAGGACTCCTGCAGGACGGTTATGCGCTGCGGACTGGCTCAACGGTTCGTTTCCCGGAAATAAAGAATTGGTTCTGATTCTTTCGTGAAAGGCCGCACTGGTGTTGGTGTAACTGACATCAAAGAAAGCCATCGCGGGGAATTCATCGTAGATCGTGACGGAGACTTCTTTGGTTAGTGGTCCGGCTTTCCCAACCACTAGGAGCCGTTCTCCCGCTCCCAAAGCATCGCTAACCCGGTCGTTCTTTTGTGAGACCAGTGAAAACTCGGTCCATCTTCTGTCCGCGATTGATGCTCTCTCACTGGCAACAAATGGCCCCATCGTTGTCTCGTTACCTGTTCGACCGGAAGCCTTGAGACAGCTCGAAATGGCGCGCTTACCAACCAAGGATCTTTCCATGATCGGGCATCCACACCTTTGCAAGAGCCAGTATTCATAAGAATATCTCCCGCGACCAAGGATTCTAGGCATTTTGAGTTCACTGGCGGCTTCTGATCCGTTATGAAAATTCTTTACCCTACTTGATTTTTCAGCCGTTTACAAATCCCACCTGTTGACCCGTCATGATCCAATATGCCTCGTTCTGAGCATAGAACTACTACAGTTTTACGACAGCTCATCGTCCCCCGCCGCGAGTGTGGGGCACAGGCTCGGACTCAAAAGAATTCTCAGGGCCAACAATCTGGAGTTGAACTCAAGAGTGCTCATCTGATGTGGTGCTGCTTGTCTTCATCGCGCTCCTGGCGGCTCTTGGGTGGTGGGAATTCCGACTAGGTAGCGATAGAACGCAACGGCCCGGTTGACCGAGGAAGACTCATTTCCCGTGATCAGCCCGTTGGCGTTCTTTCCTACGCGCACGATGCTGTAGTAGCGCCAGACGTTATCCGATTCGTGATCCAGAAAGTACATCGACTGCAAGTCACCCGGGTGAAGGATAGGTATGAAGTAATAGCGCATCGTGTTGACGTTCTCGACATCGAAGACGAGGCGGCTTGCCGAAGCCTCGACAATGTGCATTCGGTACATGGCTTTGCCAGAGAGGTTATCGACCTGTTCGAAGTAGAGCACCTTGCCTTCCTTCATCTCGTCGGACGTGAAGTCTTCGCGGCGTTGACCAGGCTGCCAGTCGGTCAGAGCGTAGGCGTCCACAATTAATGTTTGCCACTGCTTGTGAGTGGTCGACCAGTAGCGCATGCCCGCGAGTTGGGAAATTGCCCCGATGTGGCCAAGCAAGCCCCCAGCTTCCGGGGTATGGCGAAATCGCGCAGCTATGGTCACCAAGGTAGTAAAGCCCACTTCTGTCCAACCGGTGCACGCGGGCGGTTTCCAGTTGCTGCCGAATTGAGACTTGCTCCATGATTTCACGATAGCCAAATCATCCAGACCCGGATAAGGCGGAACGGGTGCCTTTCCGCATGGCGGCTGCGGTCGTAACTGAGGCTCAACATCAATGAGCCGCTCAGCCTGCAGCGCATGGGGAGAAAGCTGGAAGCGATCTGCCTCTTGGGCTGGATATACCGCGGGCCATACTAATAAGAGGAGCGCTGAAAAAGTCAGCGTATGCCGGAACCGGGGCAGTTCATTCTTAGCTCGCATGATGACTATCGCCTCCTGGATTCCGAGCCCGGTGATCAACAATTGGCATAAATCGTCGAAGCTGCACAGACCCACGTCATCTTCCAAAGACTAACACCTCTGTCTGTGCTGAACTGGGTCAAACCGGTCTTGGTAGCAAGGTCGAGTCGCTGACAATGCTACGTAGGCGGCGGTCAGGATTTCTCATGTCCCTGAGGGGGCAGAACTCCTGCTACAAGAGCTCAAGACGAGCTACGATGACCAACGAGTGTGAAGAATCCGGCGAGCAGTAGCGCCCAAGCCGCTCCGAGTGAGATACCGCTCACGACGTCGGTCGGATAATGAACGCCAAGGTACACGCGTGAGCACCGCCGATACAGCCAGAAAAATTGTGGCTCTTGCGCCCCGGTGCTGTACATAACGGCCTGCGATGATCGCGATCGTCAGGTAAAGCGCGGGGGTCGAAAGTGAATATCCGCTCGGGTAGGAGAAGCCCGACACCACGATCAGCCGCTGGGCCTCCTCTGGACGAATCCTTTCGATGAGGTTCTTAGCTACGAGCGTTAATATTCCTGCTCCCACTGAAGCCGTAAGCAACAGGAGGGCGCCCAGTCGGTCCCGTAAGACAAGCAACACCACGAGAGTGAAGACGGAGAACAATACCACCAAGGTGATCGATCCCAGGGCTGTCACGTCCAAGGCCGTGATCGTAAGCCATGGGGTACGCTTTTTCGCCACAGCAAGCAGGATCGCGCTGTCCATGGCACTGACATCTCCTTCGATCAACTCCCTCGTAATACGGACAAACGTCCCCAATGCGAGCGTGGCGCCGCCCAACCACAGAGAGAGACGCCCGGCACCGGCCGAGAGCAAGGTGTGACTCATGAATGCAAACCTCAGGAATAACTCGCGACTTCTGGCCCGGCTTCACTGCTTAGAAAAACAAATTTGACGACCGGAGGTTATTCGAAAAGTGGGCCGAAGAAGAAGGTTAGTCCTTCTCTCCCGTAACCACGGCCGGAGCCGCCCTCTTCAATTGTTCAAGTTCGGCCTGAACTTTTGCCCAGTCTTTTGGCTTTTGCTTAGTCGCATACGGCGCATCCGGATGCCCAAAGAATTCCATAAGTTCGGCCCGCACCGCCAGCGAAGCACCACTGAAATTCTGCTTCGCCAGCGCGTCGAGCAACTGTGCATGCGTCTCATCGTTGAGCCGATATATTCCCGGCCCCGTTATTGCACCGGTGTCAAAGTTCTCGTTGGGCAAGTCGGGCTGGCCGGTACCTACCTGGGCTAGGAGCTGTCGGTAGCGATCCAGAGTCATGTTGAAGCTCGCTTCTAATAGTCGTTCCGTCGCAGGCGTAGGTGTTTTGAGTTGCAGCACTCTTAGGGGGCCGACCTTTGGGAGCAGCCGGGTCAGGAAGCCAAGAAATCGTTCCCAAAAAGTCGGCGGATGATAGTTGTTTCCCCAGTTCTTCTGGTAACTCGCGCGAGAAAGATTGTAGAGAAACTTTTTTCTCGTCATGCTGGGCTGATCCTTCAGGATCTCGTCTTTCTTCAGGCTCCAGGCAATGCGCGTCGCCTTGGGGAGAAGCTGGCTGACAGCGTGACGGTACGAACCGAGCACTTTGTCTTCGTCAGAAAGGACATCTTTCAGATCCAAGCCGTAGGTTTCCTGAAAGGCTTGTTCCAGTAGAGGAGCTGAAACTCCAAATCCGATAAAGTCGTGGTAACTATCCGGAGCGTAACGTCCATGCGCTACTTCCAGAACATCGAATCCAAATTCCGTCTTTACGTGCGCCAGCCGGTCTTGTTCGTAACTAACCGAGTCACCATATTTCTTCTTCAACTTGGGATATAGGATCGGGACCGCGCGATTCGTGCCGACGGGGTGACCGTTATTGTCCGCGGCGTAATGAGCGAGTGACCCAAGCGCGAACGAGTAGCCGTCAAGGTCCTTGGAATCGCGGAGAAGAGCCAGGATAAAGTCTCCACTCCGCACATAGTGCGCCAAGTCGCTGAAGAAAAAACTTCCATGCGGGTAATAACCCATGTCCTGGATAATGGCGCCGCCGTAGGCATAGCCGTGCGCTTCTTTGATTTCTTCTGCGGTTGAACCGGGGAATCGCTTCAACAGTAAGGGGCGTATGTTCGTGTCCCACACACTGTCAATGATCGCTTCATGCGCAAGGACGGCGTAGGCCGCTGTCTCACATGGCCAGCTCAAAGAAAGGACCAGCGCCATGAGAATGGCGAAGGCTCTCACAGAAAACGCCTCGCTTCTGCCCATTCTGCCAATTCCAACCGCCGTGATCTTAGCTCGCTTTCTGTCGTCCTGAGAATTCGTTTGGGCGGCCGCCAACCCTAAAGTACCATGGCAGCGCTAACAGCACGGTAAACAGGTAACTTACAGAAACTATTAAGCCGTAAGGGCAGCCTCCTGAAATGAGCCGTTGTGTACAGTATTACCAAAACAAACAAGCGATCATTATTGAGGTCTCAAGAGAGAGCAGTTACGCGCCAAACCAGACAGCCTGTCCTCTTGAGGCGGGTCCCCGGGACAAAAGATCGAATTCAAACATCCCCGTCTCGCCCGCCAACACTCGGGCCACAACTTCTTCGTCACTCAAGGGCTCTTGCGAGGTAGTCACTTGCGCTGAGCTCACCATACAAACCCTCCATATGATGGAGTCACGATGCAATATAAGGTTCAGATCAAAGCGCAGCAGCTCAGGAAGAGAAATGGATGTGTTCGGCTGTAACCGATTCGACCCTGCTCACTCTATTCTCGTGAAGGAGACGAACATGCACAAGGGATTTGATTCAAGCACCCTAAAGATAGCGCTCGGTCTCGTTCTTTTCACAGGGTTGGCTATCGGCTTATATCACCTGATTGGAGCACAAAGAGCTTCAGCCCAGACTCAGAAAAATGGAGCATCGCCCTCGGGATTCGACGCCGTAGTTCGTGACAACTCAGAACGGATGATGAAGGAAGGGCAACAGACATTTCGTTTCGACACGTTTGGCAGTGAGACTTTTTGGGGTGATGGGCTGCACCTCCACAAAGCGATTGCAGGCGAGAAAAATGGCGGTGTCGGAGGCGGGGTGAGTCCGAAGACTGCGCTATCAGTCGGCCTCAAAGTTGATTCCGACGCTCTGCCCGATTCACTGAAGCAACAACTCAAAGAGGGTAAGGTGGATCTCAACGATCCCGCAACAACCCTTGCCCTACTCAAGTTGAACTCGGTCGTTGGCGTAACGGGCATCTTCGACAAGAAAGGCAGTCTGCAATCAATGGGCCTGCAGTGCGCGTTCTGTCATTCCACTGTGGATGACTCGTTGGCGCCTGGCATCGGAAAGCGCCTGGACGGCTGGGCCAACAGGGACCTGAACGTCGGCGCAATCGTGGCGCTTGCTCCGAATCTCAAGCCTTTTACGGATCTTCTTGGCGTCGACGCCGCCACGGTGAAAAAGGTGCTCGACAGCTGGGGTCCTGGATGCTTTGACGCCGAACTAGACAAGGACGGGAAAGCCTTCCGGCCCGATGGCAAGCGAGCTTGCACACTGATTCCCCCGGCGTTTGGGCTTGCCGGCGTTAACCTCCACACTTGGACTGGATTTGGCTCTGTCACGTACTGGAATGCGTACGTCGCTGCGACCGAAATGCACGGTTCCGGCACTTTCTTCGATGCGCGGCTAAACAACGCAGAGCAATATCCTGTGGCGGCGAAGAGTGGCTCCGGCAATACTCGGGGAAAGCCTGACCTGGTCACGGCAAAGCTGGCAGCTCTTCACTTCTATCAGCTCGCGATCCCGGCACCGAAGCCACAGGAGGGTAGTTTTGACAGGAAGGCATCTGCACGTGGAGAAGCACTCTTCAATGGCAAGGCAAACTGTGCCAGCTGCCACGTCCAGCCTCTTTTCACTGAGCCGGGAAACAATCTACATGCTCCCAGTGAGATCGGTGTCGATTCGTGGCAGGCCGACCGATCCCCGACGCACATGTACCGTACCGCGCCCCTCTCAGGTCTGTGGAGCCATCAGAAGGGCGGCTTCTATCATGACGGCCGCTTCGCAACTTTGCCGGATGTGATCGAACACTATGATGAGCTTTTCAAATTGCGACTGACTGACCAAGAGAAACGAGATCTGAGCGAGTATCTAAAATCACTTTAGAATCAAAAGTTGTGCCCCAGGGCGTGGTGGCTCGAATCGAAAGGCCGAGTGCGGGACGGCGAGACCGTTTAGGTCTGAGAAGGTGTGCCGCAGAATGTGCCAATACGAGCTTTTTCGATACTTCGACAACGTGCTTCCGTGCGGGCTTGGTTGTGGGTAAGTGATTGATTCAGAAGCGTGATTGCTACGCTGAGCAGATCAGGAATTCTGAACGAGTGAGAACAGACCGAGAAGGCGGAGTTAACCGCCTTCTCGTGCGACAAAGCTCACAGCTCTTACGCTCCTACTCCAACGGCGATCTTATGGAAGGTCGAGTTGACAACCTCACCGGTCTGGACCTTGGGTGTTCCATCGACTACTTTTGCCAGGGTCTTCAACACTTCTGGGTACGCATTGGTGTTGTAAGCCTCTGCATTGGCTTTGTTGTCCCATAGACTGATTACAGTCACATCTGTTCCGCCGGGACTCGAGAACGTGATTTCGTCCTTGAAACCATTCTGTTTGCGAAGTAAAGGAAGGATGTCCTTCTCAAATATTCGCGTGTAATCAGAAAGCATATTGGATTTCAAATGAATAGAGACATTGCGTGCAAACATGGCAACCTCCTAATAGGTTGGGCTGCTAAGGAAGGAAAACTTCAGATGGGCTGACTTAGTTCAGGGAACCTGAAAGAGGAGAAGGATGCTCACTCCACCTAACCGCTGCATTTAAGTGGCCCTCTGCATCAACCGCGCAACTTATTGTTGCGATGGGTCAGAGCAGACCCCGGCACGATAGAGTCTCGGGTCCGTCGTGTACCTTTGGCGGAAAGCAAGCACAAACAGCCACCTTAAACCACTCCATCACCACAAACCACTCCATCACCACGCAGTGAGTCGCTCCCTCGCGCTATTGTCCTTGAAGGGTTGTTAGGACGACCGAACCACAAAGACAGCTTTTTAAGTTGCTGATTAATAAGCAGTTCGGAGCGGGAAAATTGGTCGCCGAAATCGACTTAAACGACACAAAACAAGCGAGATATTCCATCTTTTCAAGACGAGGCTTTCGATGACCGAAATATCTCTTTTTGCGGAAATTTCCCACTGGCAGGTAATCACCTATAGGACTACCCAGCAAGATTAGGCAAACGAGAATGGCAACGGTGCTAGCCTAAGGCTGCCCATAAACACGTTCGGGGGGAGGATTCGTCATGAAAGCCTATCAGCATGACTTGGCTCACGCCTACGAATCATGGCGGTCTTCGTTTCGTTCTACCTCTTTGTCCCACTCCCTGACCGTCGCAACCGTGGTTGGCGTGCTGGTTGCCTCTGTGGGTATCGCACTGTTTGCCTTGTCACGCTATCTGCAAATTCCGTGGCGCGTAGCAGCCGCTACAGGGGGCGTCGGGCAAGTGGTCATAGTCGCCTTCTTGCTGCTGATCGTCCTTGAACAACGTCGCAAACGATTGACCCAGCATGCGCAGGAACTCATCTTCCTGAACCATCACATTTGGAATGCAATTACCCAGATGACCATGGCTTCGTATCTCGCTGATGCAGACAAGCAGCAACGGATCAGGTGCGAGGCGGTGGAACGTATTTCGGGTGCACTGCGCCGAGTCGCGGACAGTGCAGACCTCAACGGACTGTCCCTAGAGGTTGACCTCACCGGCGTGGAACTGGCCCGACAGGGAGCAGATGGAGAAGAGGTGGATCAGCAGAGGACAGCCTAACGAAGAAGAATTCATCCGCACACCGGAGTTTCAGATCTTGAATGTGGGAAACTTCATGCATGAAAAAGCGAAAAAGCCACACCTTGAGATCACCCAAAACGACAAATCGGGGCTGCACGGCAAGTGCTCAAGCTGCGACACATACTTTACATTTGGCGGGCCTGGATTGGCCAGAAATCCGGAAGCAGCAATGAGAACCATGCAGCGGCAGTTTGACAAGCACTTCAAGCAGGTACATACGCGCGAGGAGCCAGCCAAGCTGCTGTGCGGATCGTAAGAGAAGCCACAAAGGATCAGCACGGCAAGCGACCAAATAAACACCACGCCGATGACAAGCCATCGAATAAAGGATCGGAGGAAGCCTGTCGGAAGCCGGGTCTTGGTGTGTGTGTTCGGCATCGCAGTTAAATTTCAGAATAATAGCCCCGGCTGGGTTGCCGCTGATGGATGATCTTGTGCGCGCGAACACATTGAACCCCTACAAGATAAAGTGGGATCAGTACCGAGAAGTCCTAGTGCTGTATCTGGAGCGCCCCCGAGCGAAGAGCTGGGAGTTGAGACGCTGTGTAGGGGCGCTTCAGATACAGCGACTTGAAGGAAGCCGCCCCGGGGGACTATGGGATTTGTATCCCGATGAGCCGGTCGTTGTTGTTTGCGAGATGGGGCTTGCTATCGGTGCGCTTCCGTTTCAGTTGCTGGTGGCAGAGAGAATGGTCGTGGGGCGGCACGTCAGAGAGTCTGGAGCACGCCACCATACAGCATTCTGAGGAGTGGGAGACAGAGAACCAGTATGTGCGCCGAAGCACGAGCAAGATTCGAGGCCGGAGATGTTGATTCAAGCGGCGCACCGGCTGAGATGAGGCGGAGATCGGAGGAGAAGTTGCGCGGCGGAGAGGCGCTCGACAACCAGCATGGTTCCGCCGCAGAGCGGACAGTTCCATGTTGAGTGAGCGGGGAGCGTGGTCAGCGAAGCGGCACATACTGCCGGCTGATCGGATGGCTGGAGCAATCGCAAACAAAGCGGAAGGAGTTCTGCTCGCCGCCGGTTGGCGAGGAAGCCGAAGTTGCGGATGCGCATAAAACCGCACGGCAGCAGGTGCAGCAGGAAGCGGCGCAGGAACTCATCGACAGTCAGAGTCATGATCCTCTTCTTGTTGCCGTGAGCGGAGTCGCGCCAGCGAAAGGTTACGTTGCCCTCGGAGAGAGCAACCAACCTGCTGTTGGAAATGGCGACGCGATGGGTGTAGGCACCGAGATATCGCAGCACATGTTCCGGTCCTCCGAAAGGCCGCTTCGCGTATACCACCCAGTCGTGACGGAACAGTACCCGCAGCCACGAGGCGAAGGCACGCGGTTCCGTAAGCGGTAAGAGATGTCCGTGGAACTGGAGTGTGCCTGTCTGAAAGGCGGTCTTGAGTCCGGAGACAAACTTGCCGCGGAAGACGCGGCCGAGCACTTTGACGGGAAGGAAGAAGGAGCGGCGCGATGAGATCCAGCGGGAGTGGTCCGGAGCGAGACCGCCGGCTGCCAGCACGCAGTGGACATGGGGATGATGTTGCAGTCGCTGGTCCCAGGTATGGAGCACGCTGAAGAAACCGATCTCGGCTCCCAGGTGGCGTGGATGGCGGGCGATCTCCAGCAGAGTTGCAGCACTGGCGTGAAACAGCAGGTTATAGATTAGTCGTTTATTCTGCAGTGCCAGCGGCGCGAGTTCCCGCGGCAGAGTGAAGACGACATGGACGTAGCGGGCGGGCAGCAACTCTCGTTCCCGTGCCTGGAGCCAGCGCAGGCGGGCGTTGCCCTGACACTTGGGGCAGTGCCGGTTTCTGCACGAGTTGTAAGAGATGGCAGTATGTCCGCAGCCCGAGCACTGATCGCGATGTCCACCCAACGCGGCGGTGCGACAACGCGTGATGGCCAGCAACACCTTTTCGTGTTGGCCGTTGATCCACTTGCGACTGCGCTCAACGAAGGACTGCCCGGCGCAGCGAACGATGTCGGCCACCTCCAGAGGAGGCCGATTCATGCGCTCTGTGTCGGCTTTCCTTCTCCTCGGATCGTGATCGCATCCAGCGGACTGCCGGTGGCGCTGAGATGCCGCCGGGAGAGGTGCAGATAGATCGTCGTTTCCTCGAGGTCACGATGTCCCAGCAGCATCTGGATGGTACGCAGGTCGGCACCGGCTTCGAGCAGATGCGTAGCAAAGCAGTGGCGCAGAGTGTGGGGATGGATGCGCTTGTGCTCAAGACCGGCGCGTTCGGCGGCCTGCTGACAGGCATGCCAGAGAACCTTGGTGGAGACCGGATGACTCGCTGTATGCCATCGGTTGCCGGGGAACAGCCAATCGGTGGGCTTGCGCTTCAGACCGCGCCAGTAGACGCGCAATGCCTCGAGCAGCTTCGGGCTAAGCATCACATCGCGGTCCTTGCGCCCCTTGCCTCCCCGGATATGAATGACCATGCGTTGGCTGTCGATGTCGCTGATCTTGAGGTGGGCCACTTCTGCGCGACGCGCGCCCGTGGCATACAGCGTCATCAGCAGGATGCGATGAAAGGGAAACTCCGCCGCGTCGATCAGACGTGCGACTTCTTCCTGGCTGAGCACCTGCGGTAAATGCGGGACCTTCTTCGGGTACGGCGTCTCGGCAACACTCCAGCCTCGCTTCAACACCTGGACATAGAAGAAACGAAGGGCTGCCAACCGCTGCGTCACAGTGTTTGGGGCCAACTTCCACCGCGTGAACAACGCGGCCTGATACTGGCGAATATGCTCGGGGCCAAGCTGATCGGGTGAACGATGGAAGTGCCGACTGAAATGCTCGACGGTGTGAATGTAAGCGTGGATGGTGGACTCGGCGTAGTTGCGGCGCCGTAGTTCCTCAAGCATGATCTGGCGTAGATGGGTCACAGAGAGTTCCTCCTCTGCGACAACAAACTAGCTCAGATCACCTCGACCGTCGGCTCAGCAACACGCGAATGCGTCCGCCGCAAAACGGCTTAGTTCAAGTCGGCTTTTGGAGCCTAACTTCCGGGTTGCCCGTGACTCGGGCGCAATCCCCAGAGGCGTCAGTGATCAGTTGCGAACGAGACCACTTCTGCTTGGAGGCGACTACGCATCCATGGTGAATGCGTGCAGGGCTTCGAAGACGCAACTTCTGAATGGTGTTAGGCCTGATTATGCTGGTCATCCGGTCTTCCGCTCTCACGACCCCGTAACACGACAAGTGGCTCTCATTCTCCGCACTGGCGGAGCTGCCGCTATTGACCTTCGTGTGCGGCAAACATACGATCTCAGTACATGGCCACGCCCTCTCAACCCCTCGGGCAGACGGTTTCCCATTACCGCATACTTCACAAAATCGGCGGTGGGGGGATGGGTGTCGTGTACGAAGCGGAAGACCTCAAGCTAGGTCGCCAGGTCGCCCTGAAGTTCCTTCCCGACGAACTCGCCAACGACGCGCAAGCCCTCAGCCGGTTTCAGCGGGAGGCCAAGGCTGCGTCTTCTCTGAACCACCCAAACATCTGTACGATCTACGAGATTGATGAGGCCGACGGGCGAGCCTTCATCGCCATGGAGCTTCTGGAAGGGCAGACGCTCCGGCACGTGATCGCTGGCAAGCCGCTGGAGATCGAAACCGTGCTCGATCTGAGTATCCAAGTTGCCGACGCTCTCGACGCGGCACATTCGAAGGGCATCGTCCATCGCGACATCAAGCCCGCCAACATTTTCGTCACAAAGAGAGGTCAGGCAAAGATTCTCGATTTCGGGCTCGCCAAGGTGGCGCAGAAGCCGGAGAGCGTTGCCCTGAGCGCTGCGACCATCGGCTCCGAGGAGTACCTGACCAGCCCCGGCACCGCGCTGGGCACTGTGGCTTATATGTCGCCGGAGCAGGTCAGGGGAAAAGAGCTGGATTCCCGAACCGACCTGTTCTCGTTTGGGGCTGTCTTGTACGAGATGGTGACAGGGCTGCTCCCGTTTCGGGGCGACACATCCGGCGTCATCTTCCACGCAATTCTGGAACGCGCTCCGACACCCGCCCTCCGCGTAAATCCCGATCTACCGCCAAAGCTGGAAGACATCATCAATAAAGCGCTGGAGAAGGATCCCAACCTGCGTTATCAGCATGCCTCAGACATCCGTACCGATCTCCAGCGCTTGAAACGTGATACGGATTCCGGGAAGGCGCTTGCGACGGGCGGAACGCCCACAGCCAGAACGACGGGGACGGAAGCGCCAATGGCTCAGCGGCTTTGGTCGAGATGGGCAGTGCTCCTTGCAGCCGCGGCAATTCTCACTGGCGTAGTCGTGGCTTGGCTGCGCTGGCCAGTGCCACCAGCTCGGGTCCTGGGCTCAACGCAAGTCACCAATGATGGAAGATTGAAGGCTCCGCCCGCGCTTACCGACGGCTCACGTGTGTACTATATGACCTTTGGCCAGGGGCAGGTTCTCTACCAGGTCTCTGTAACGGGCGGGGGGGCCGCGCCCATTTCAGAACCATTCGCAGGTCTTTTTGCTTCCCTAGCAGGGATCTCGCCCACTGGCTCAGAGCTTTTGGTGCAGACCTGGGAGGGTTCACAGTCCGAGGGACCTGTTTGGGTGGTGCCAACTCTGGCCGGGTCACGTCATCGGCTGGGCAGCCTCGTGTCCACTGATGTCAATTGGTCACCGGATGGGCAAACCATTGCTTTTGCCAAACGTGGCAACTTGAATCTTGCTCGAAGCGATGGCACCGGAGCACATACGATCTTGACCGTGATCGGAACACCTTCTTGGATTCGGTGGTCACCGGACGGCAACAAACTACGCTTCACGGTCGCTGAAGCAAAGACCGGATCGCAATCACTCTGGGAGGCGCGAGTGGACGGGACCGATCTTCATCCATTGCTTCCCGGCTGGAACAATCCTCCCGCCGAATGCTGTGGCAGCTGGACCCCAGACGGAAGGTATTTTGTCTTTCAGTCCACGCGCCACGGCAGATCGGATGTCTGGGCGATGCGCGAGAAAGGAACACTCCTTGGGAAATCTGACCGGGAACCGGTGCAATTCACGGCGGGGCCGATGGATTTTCTCGGGCCAGTCCCCGGCAAAGACGGGAAGAAACTGCTTGTGGTCGGGTGGTTGCGACGTGCCGAGCTCGCTCGCTACGACTTGAAATCTCAACAGTTCGTGCCGTTTATGTCGGGTATGTCGGCCGAAGGTCTAACCTACTCCAAAGACGGACAGTGGGTAACCTACACAAGTATCCCTGAGGGAAACCTTTTTAGAAGTCGAGTCGATGGCAGCGAAAAGGAGCAGCTCACGTTTCCCCCTCTAACTGCTTACGAGCCTCATTGGTCTCCGGACGGGAAGAGGATCGCCTTCCAGGGGATCAGGCCAGGCCAAAACTGGAGAATGTATCTCATCTCCACAGACGGTGGTGAGGCGGAAGAAGTCATGACAGGCGTGGGAGATGTGGGTTGGTCGCCAGACGGAACCTCTCTGATCTTCCATTCCGGCATGGAAGATTTTGTTTCAACTTCCCCGAGAGCGATTCGGCTCATGGACTTGAAGAGTCGGCAGATTTCGACAATCCCGGGCTCGGAAGGGTTCTATTCCCCGCGCTGGTCCCCCGATGGACGCTACATCTCCGCGCTCCAGGTTGGTCCAGAGGTCCTACAGTTATACGACGTCCACACCCGCAAGTGGATCAAGTTGGCGGACATTCCCGTTGGTTTCCCGATGTGGTCGAGGGACTCGAAGTACATTTACTTTGACTCGATTGAAAGCGTCCCGAAGTTGTATCGCATTCGAATTGCCGACCACAGTGTCGAGCCGGTGGCAAGCCTCCAGAACATCCGCCCGGCGCCAACCTATGGCGGTTTTTTAGCCGGATTAGCTCCGGATGATTCGCCTTTGGTGGCGCGGGATGTAGGCAGCCAGGAGATCTACGCGCTTGATCTGGAGTTGCCATAAGATTCGCGGTGCTGTTGCCCTCCACCCCGACGTCCCCAACCCGTAAGAAGCCCCAGCGGAGGAGTAGAAGTTGTCTCGGCATTCGATTCGAGCCACAACGCGATAACTCCCGGATGGTCGGCTAACCTTACCTTGGGATTACTTCCCACTTGGCCGTGATCGGCACACACTTCAGCATGCACTCGAGGAAGAGCGCCATTTCGCTCTAGCGGAAGAAGTGCCGATCCAACCAAGGCTCGCTCGCAATCAGGGTTCAGGTCTGGAAATCAGTCCGGCCCTTGGCCGGCCGTAACTCATAATTGCCGGGATGAACTCCGAGCACCGTGAAGCCCGGTTTAGCCTGCTTGCAACTGTTTCAAGAGCTCTCGACTCTGGATCAGTAGCTCACGCACCCGCCTTTGTTCGGCCAGGGCCTCGGCAGAATAGAGCCCGTGCGTTCCTGCACGTACCAACATACGTTCACGACGTTCACCACAGTCACGCAGAGTCGTCAAATTCCACGGTCCCTGCGACTCTGTTGAGCCGTTCTCCGGGCAATGCCCCTCTCCCGGAATATGATGGCTCTGGACTTCCGGGGTGGAAGGCTCGCAGGGATCGCCGCGTTCTATGCCATCGTGAATATTCCCCAGGAATCTCTGCCTTTGGTCTTTCGCGAAATGGAGAGGGTTCTACAGCTTGGTGGGCTGCTGTTGCTGGCATTTCAATATTGGTGACGAGGTCCTCCACGAGGATAAGTTGTGGGGACGGCCTATTTCAATGGATTTCTTCCTCCTTCAGCCATCAGCAATCCGACAATATCTGGAAGCGGCAGGGCTAGCGGTTGAAGAGATCGTGGAGCGAGAGCCCTATGCCCCTGAAGTGGAGTACCAGAGCCGAAGAGCCTATGTTTTTGCGCGGAAGCCAGAATTCCTCGCGCTGCAGTAGTGGTGGGTGCCGGTTAAAGCATCTTCGAGATGACAATGCAGTAGCATTCCATTCTGTTCGAGTGGTCGGCCAAACCGGAAACTGGACCTGGCCGATTACCTCCGGGTTGACCGTAATCCGCCCAGAATCGGTAAGCAAGGGCCAATGGAGCTTCCAACCGCCCCGAAACCGGGGATTCGCACCAGGCACAGTTCTCGCCGAGCGGTATCGGATCGATGGGCTAAGTCTATCGCGCTGAGGATCTCAAACTGGGGAATGTTGTAGCACTCAAGTTTCGCCCCGCCTCGTCTACGTTTCGTCGGATGAAGGGGATTGCTGGTTTAGGCGGTCAGGCTGGCTGCTGCTGCTCCTGTCCTGCTCCATTTCCTCCCTCAGTTTGTCAAGCAACGCGGCGCGATGCTCGCTGCTCAACTCTCTCTTCAGCTCTTCCAGGGCGAGCGCCACGATGTGGTAGTGGTGCGCGCCCGCGAATTTGGGATCGTTCGTGATTTGAAGCCAGAGATTGTGCAGCAGTTCCAGGTCCTGGGGCCGCAAGCTCGGAGTATGCGGACCCAGTTTGTACTCCCGGATGGATCCATCCGGTTCATACACTTCCATGGTCACTCGCGGCCGCGGTTCCGGCAGTTTCTCCCAGGCATCGCCCGTAAGCTTGGCTTGTTCGTCGGCCGTCAATTTGTTCGAGAGGCCGCAAATTACACGGCTGCTGTCTAGCCGCTGCGCCGTAATCATGATCGCTTCAAATACATCCGTCGCGGGCACAACCAACAGCGAGACCGGTTTCCCTTCCTTTTCCGCGACCGCAACCACAGTCGTGAAAAGCTCCTGCTCATAATGATCAAAAATCTCGTTCGCGTCGTATATCCCACTACCCGAGAAGCTGTGCTCGCGGTGATAGAGACGTGCCGTCATCACGACGACGTCTTGGTTAGTTGTATTAGTATGAGAGAGCACATTGCGCAGGTAATAGAGATTTTTCGGATCGCGCACCGCCACTAAGATGCTTCGCGGCCGCGTGCCCAAGGCCCCGCTCCCCAGTTCCTGGTTGCCATAGACCCGGAATTGGTCCAGCTGTTCCGGCTTCCCATGGCGCTCCTTCCTGACCCGGTGCTCAGAGTAGGTAAACAGGGCGAAGAACACGATGCTGAATGTCACGCCGGCAATGGTCGCTTCCGATTTCGTGAACAGGTTCACCATCGCCGTGCTGAACAGCACGAAAGAAATTACGATCAGACCTAGAGGGACCTCTTTGCCCCAGATGTGCAGGTTTCCCGGCACCTTCCACTCGCGGTTGTCGGGCTCCGTGTAGCGCAGCACCAGCACGGCGAGCGATTTCAGGGCGAAGCTCCAGATCACCCCGAAGGCATACAAGCCAGCCAGCACAAAGACGTTTCCGCCGCTCGCCACGATCGTGAACAACTGCATCGCGACAATCAGGTTGATGATGCGGTAGCTGGTCCCGTATCGGGGGTGCGGCTTCTGGAACGCCGAGGTCAATACCCCGTCTTCGGCCACGCGGTTGAGCACGCCGTTGGCGCCCACGAGTGACGTATTCTGAGCGCCGGCCAAAATCAGCACTCCCACCAACACCACGAAGGCATGAAAGATAAGCCTCGCCCAACTGGGACCGGCCAGGTACATCGAAATCCCACCGATAAGGTTGGAAAAGTAATCGGGTCGCACCTTGTCCGGGATCATCATTACGGCGAAGAACGAAACCAGGGAGGTAAACAGCAAGCTGTAAACGAAGATCACCAGGCCCGTTTTCTCCAGGTTCTTCAGCTTGGGATGTTCGATTTCCCGGTTTACCTGGGCCAAGGTTTCTTCACCGCTCATGGCCAGCACGGAGTGTCCGAAGCCGACAAACACGATGATGAAAGTCAGGTGGCTGAGCCAACTCCCGTTCAGCCAGCCCAACGACTCCTTGTTCAGCGGAACCACCCCGGCCTGCAGCGGATTGGGGGGGAGCGCCGCCGGCGACCGCATGATGGTGTAGGCACACCACAGGATCAGCATGACCACCATCACCGTGGTGATGATCATGATCTGCATTGCCTTCTCGCTCGACTCGTGGATGCCCTGGATGTTCTTTCGCCAGAAATAAAGCACCACAAGCACCGCGAAACCGGCGGCGAATCCGTTCTCCGGGAAATGGGCAAAAGGGCGGCCCAGGTACGTGGCGATATCTTCGATGAACCCTGCCAGGTATTGGCCCGCCGACACCGCGCTGATCGGCCCCGTGAGGACATAGTCGAAGAGCAGCGCCGATACCGAGAACTTCGCCAGCGAACCACCCATGGCCTCCTTGACCACCTTGTACACGCCGCCGCGCACGAACATGCTGCTCGACTCGATGTACAGGGCCCGCACGGCATAGCTGAACAGCATTACCGCCAGGATGAACCAGGGGGCGCTCTTGCCGATCACCTTCTCCGCATCGCCGCCGGCATAGTACGCGGACGAGGCCAGGTCGGCAAGGACGATTGCCGCCGCTCGCCAGAAAGAGATAAACGACAACATCACCGTCGTGGCGACGAAAACTTCTACAGCGGGGCGACGAGGCTCAGTAACGACAGCCATTCCGCAATCAGATTAGCTCAATCCTTAGATCTTATGGGAGCCGAGGCCCGATTCAAGCCGGCCCCCCTGCGACGGAGCAAAGGTGCGAACGGCTCGGTAAGTTTGTTCTCAGAACGCGTTGTGCTTTCCAAACGGAAAATCACTAGGTCCCACAACGCGCAGGCGCTCGGACAAAGCGAACCATTCGGGGTTTTGTTAGACGCTCTGAGGCAGGTCGAAATCAGACGATACCGATAACGACAAACTCAGGTCAATCGGTGACACTTCAAGCACTCCGCCGCTAGAACGCGCTTAGCTTTCCCAGTCGCGAGTGTTACGAAGCGCTCGAGGTAGAACTTACGAACTTTTTATGACTTTTTGACGCAAACTTTACGGCTGTCGTTGTCGAATCACACTGAGGGCCGAGAAACAGCGGGCGCTAGCGCCTCCGGCCGACCCAGGAGGTCCAAATGGCCGCTGCGATTTTCGTCGCGGTTTGCATTGCTGGGATCATCTTCATGCTGTGGTTCCTTGTTGAGATCCGCAAGGACAGGAGAACAGCGTCAGTTCGCCATGTCATTTCGGTGGCGCCGCAATACCAGGACCCTGTCCTACGTTGGCGATTTGAGCCAATACCCCTAAGTGCCATGGTGAAGCCTGACGAGAAAGCAAGAGTGTCCTGGCGCCCAGGCCTCTCACAAAAAACTCGGGCTCGCAGTCATAGCAGCTCTACCAGGTTCTGACGTGGCCCTTGGCAACCGGAGATCCCAAACGGAACAGGACATGTGGGTTCATTTAGGCGACTGGGCAAGCTGGATGGACCTTTAGATTGTAATCACGTTCTTCTCGGCATCGAGCGGAGTCCGCTAGTACCCTGCTTTGCTGCCCGCGCAGGTGAGCCGCCAGAGGGTTGGGACGGAGCGGCGGGCATTCAGCATCAGGAGGTGACACTCGGAGCTGACCTCGCTGGCCAGTCTCTTCCTCGGCGTTTTGTGGATGCGAACGAAGAATTTCGCTGGGCTGGTTATCGTGCACGCTGCCGGTGGCCTCCTGCCCAACCTGGTGCCCTGGGTCAAAGCGTTCCATCTGACGCGATAGCGGTGCGCCGCGCGGCGATCTTTGACTATGGACGAGCCAGGCCTTAGTTAATGAAGGGCTGGCCACGTAACGTGCTTGCGGAGGTCTGGGATTCCGAACTCTTTCCGTGCGACTCGCTGAAGTCCCGTGTACTGCGGACTGGTTCCGTCGACAGCAAATCCCGGTTTGTCGGCAACTCTTAGCAATACACAGGTGGGTTCTGAACGGTTTGGAAAGTTTTATACTCTACTCCTCTTTTCAATGGGTTACAAATCGGTCGATTTGATCCGTTCTGCTTGGAAACGATTCGTTTTGATCGTGCAACCATTACAATTTCATTACAGTCTGGATGGACCTTGCACGAATCTTAATCGAGTCCCCCTCCGACTGGGGGCCTATCGTCAGCCGCAGTGGATCATCTCATCGGAATCGGCTATTCGTTTCGCCTCCAGGCGATTCGTAGTTAGGGGGCTTTCAGGTAAACCGCAAAACTTGTTCCCCTTCAAACAGGGACGCGGCGCACTAGAATGCTTTAAGCAGGGCAACAGGGGCACCTAGCGCGTTCCGGGGACCAGCAAGGTTCGTGCTTGACGACGCCTCGGTCGGAGCTGCTCCTGAGTAGGTCCGGTGGATTTCTACAGCGCAATTCAATACGTGTTATTTGTGGTCATCGTCACCATCCTCGTGAAGCCCTTGGGCGGGTACATGGAACGGGTCTTTTCCAGGAAGCGGACCTGCTTGATCGCTTGTGCCTTCCGGTTGAGCGGCTTATCTATCGCATTACTCGCGGTTGATCCTGAGGTGGAGATGACCGGCAAGGAGTACGCGACGTGTTTCGTACTTTTTGGCGTTGCCGGCACGCTGCTCTTGTATGCCATTCTCAGAGTGCAGCAGTTTCTTCCCTGGTTTTTCCCGCAGTACCAGACGGACGCCGTTATCCCCGGACCTGGCTCTGAATACGGCGATCAGCTTCTCGACGACCACTACTTGGCAGGCCTACGCGGGCGAGAACACGATGAGCTACTTCAGCCAGATGGTGGGACTCTGCGCACAGAACTTCTTGGCAGGCGCTGCGGGTTTAGCGGTGGGCATTGCCTTTATCCGCGGTCTTGCCCGGCAACTTTCCGACACGCTCGGCAACTTTTGGGTTGATCTGACACGCGCCCTGCTCTGGATCCTGTTGCCGGGAGCCTTGATCGGTGCCCTGCTGCTCGTCTGGCAGGGCGTTCCCATGAACTTCCACCACTATGCGGTCGCCACTACCCTCGAGGGTGCCCAGCAGGTCATACCGCAGGGTCCAGTGGCTGCACTGGAGATCATCAAGAATCTCGGCACAAACGGCGGCGGATTCTTTAATGCGAATGGGGCTCATCCGTATGAGAACCCCACGCCGCTTACAAACTTTATCGAAATGTTGGCTATCGTGCTCTTGCCTGCGGCACTGACCAACACCTTCGGCAGGATGGTTGGCCAGCCTCGCCAGGGATGGCTTTTCTACTGCGTGATGGTGCTTCTCTTCGTCGGCGGGCTGGTTTTTGTACATCGCTTTGAACAAAGAGGTCCCAAACTCGGGAATGTGGATTTCCGAAAGAGTCGTGTCCAGTCTGGTGGGAACATGGAAGGGAAAGAGGTGCGCTTCGGCATCAACGGTTCGACTCTCACGGCCGTCGTTACATCAAACACGGCCACGGGATCGTATAACTCAATGCACGACAGCTTCACCTCATTCGGCGGCATGGTTTTGCTAGTGAACATGCTGCTCGGAGAACTCGTATTTGGAGGTCTGGGGACTGGTCTTTACAGCATGGTTATGGCCGCTGCGATCGTTGTGTTTCTCGCGGGACTGATGGTTGGGCGCACGCCTGAATACCTGGGAAAGAAGATAGGGCCCGCGGAGAACAAAATGATCATGCTGTACGCTTTGGCTGCACCCCTAGTTGTGCTTCCACTCACCGCGATTGCCGTGAGCACCAGAGCGGGACTGTCCGGGTTGACGATTAACGGAGGCCCGCATGGTCTTACTGAGATTCTGTTTGCATATACTTCTTGCTTCGCCAACAATGGCCAAAGCTTTGCCGGTCTGAGTGCGAACACTCCGTTTTACAACCTCACCACAGCATTCGCGATGATGGTGGGCAGGTTTGGTTTGGCGATTCCCGCGTTAGGATTGGCAGCTCTATTTGGTCGTCAGAGAAGTACCCCTTCTTCGTCGGGAACTCTTCCGACCCATTCTTTTTCGTTCGGAATCCTGCTCACAACCGGTTTGATCACGATGGTGGCTCTGAGCTATCTTCCTGCCTTAGCCCTCGGTCCCGTACTGGAACGATTGCTCTTCGGAAGATAGAGCATTTGAATTACCCGAATAAACTAACCGGGAGAGATCAGAGGGACGCGATGGCTACCGCTCAGGCCTTCTGCAACATCTGCCAAAGAAAAGTGTCAGCCAACACGATTTTTGACCGACGATGATCTTCGGCGGGCGCTCGACCGCGACGAGGACATCAGGGTCATGCACGTCTTCGTGGACGAGGATGCCAGTTCGGCTGACCACATGTGGAGTTTGACTATTGAAGGAAAAGGAGAACCTCCGCAAGTACCTGAGCTCGGGAGCAGGGGTAGTCCACTATAATGCTGCCCGTTTAGACCCATCTAGGCCCGAACAGGCCCGATTCGGCCATTTAGAACCAACCCCGATCCGTTGATTCCAATTTCCCCCCGCAGCTTTCATAAAGAGCTCACACCTACTCCTACGCCGCTGGCGTTGACGCGAAGCAACAGGTGTGCATCTTTACGAACAAATTATGATTTCTTTATGCGAAATTTACGGATTTTCGTTTCCACTTGTCTGGGTTGAGTGATTCCAGGCAACTTTTCCGGCGCTGGGACCCCGCAATAACGATGGTGGCTCTCAGCTATCTTCCTGCCTTAGCCCTCGGCCCCGTACTGGAACGATTGCCTTCGGAAGATAGAGCGTTTGAATTGCTCGAAAACAGTTTGCGAGAGATCTTAGGACTTGCCTTACTTCTCAAATTATTGTTGCGATGAATAAAAAGCAGCTTGGCATAGCTGTCTCTGAAGTTTGTCAGAAGAATTCACACTCCAACCTCGGCAGGTACCGATGAGAAAGTCATTGATTCTTTGGGTGTCGATATTCTTTGCAGTGGCGCCGACGAGGTTTGCGCTGGCGCAGCCGGGCGCGACCACGGAGGCCGCCGCCTCGGCGCGTTCGAGTGATTCACAGGAGAGCCGCCTGGCCAAGCTGGAGCAAAAGGCCGCGGAGGCCAAGAGTTCCGCAGACAATGCGTGGATGCTGACCAGCTCGGCTCTGGTGCTGATGATGACGGGACCCGGCCTGGCCCTGTTTTACGGTGGGCTGGTGCGCAAGAAAAACGTGCTCGGCACCATGATGCAGAGCTTCGCGTTGATGGCGCTGGTCACGGTGCTCTGGGCGCTGGTCGGCTACAGCCTGTGCTTTGGAAGCGGAAACAGCTTTGTGGGCGGGCTGGAAAATGTTCTGCTCCACAACGTCACCACCCAGCCAGATGTGGATTATTCCGCGACCATACCCGAGCAGACTTTCATGGTGTATCAGCTGATGTTCGCCATCATCACTCCCGCTCTCATTACCGGCGCCTTCGCAGAGCGCATGAAGTTCAGCGCGATGTTGCTGTTCATGGTGCTATGGTCCATCCTGGTTTACACTCCGATGGCGCATATGGTCTGGGGCAAGGGAGGCCTGCTCAATGCCGCGCTGGGCGGGCGGTTCCCCACACTGGACTTCGCCGGAGGCACGGTGGTGCACATCACGTCCGGGGTTTCGGCGCTGGTGTGCGCGCTCTACATGGGAAAACGCCTGGGTTATCCGAGTACTCCCATGCCGCCACACAGTGTGGTGCTGAGTTTTGTGGGAGCTTCGCTGCTGTGGGTAGGCTGGTTTGGATTCAATGCCGGCAGCGCACTAGGCTCAGGCAGTCTGGCTACCAGCGCCTTCGTGGCCACCCATTTTGGAGCGGCGGCAGCGGTGGTCGGATGGAGCGCGGCAGAATGGTTGCGCGGGGGAAAACCGAGCGTCTTGGGCGCCATTTCAGGCGCGGTAGCGGGACTGGTGGCGATCACACCGGCTTCTGGATTTGTGAGTCCACTCTCGGCGCTGATTATTGGACTGATCGCCGGGGCTTTTTGCTATCTGATGGTCACCAAGGTGAAGGCGAGTTTTGGCTATGACGACTCGCTAGACGCATTCGGTGTGCACGGGGCGGGGGGAACGATTGGGGCACTGCTGACCGGGATATTTGCGTCGAGGTCGATCAACTCGCTGGGGTCCGGTCTGTTGGAAGGCAATGTCCAGCAACTGGGGAATCAGGCAATAGCAGTTGCAATCGCCTGGGCATTGGCCATCGTGGGAACGCTGATAATTCTGTTCATCGTTGATAAGACGATTGGCTTGCGCATCTCCGAGGAACATGAGACGCAAGGTCTGGACCTCTCGCAGCACGGAGAGGAAGGCTACTATTGGGAAGGATCGGCCTAGCGTGGGGAATTTGTTGTCCTGACAGGTTCGCGTAAAGGACCAGAAAATTATGACTAAGGTGGAAGCAATCATCCAACCTGCCAAGCTGGAAGCGGTGAAGAATGCCCTGCACGAGATTGGGGTAGAGGGCATGACGGTGGTGGACGCGCGTGGGCATGGGCGGCAGAAGGGTCATACCGAGACTTACCGCGGCCGCGAATACATGGTGGATCTGATCCCCAAGGTGAAAGTGGAAATGGTGCTCTCGGACAGCATGGTGGGCAAGGTGGTGCAGACCATTGCCAATAGCGCGCGCACGGGGAAGATCGGCGACGGCAAGATATTTCTGTCACGCGTTGACGACGCGATCCGCATTCGCAACGATGAGCGGGGCGAGCACGCGCTGTAGCCGGGTGGCTTCTATTTGGCCGCCGAAGTGACCACGAGATGCCCCGCTGACCAACCGGCATCCTGTGACTGTCTATCTCCTTCCTTACCAAGCGGGATACCAGAAAATTGGTGTTAACAACACAATCCTCCTACTAACCGCCCGTGGCGCTTGGCAGCGAAGACATTCCGCTTAAAAGGTGACCTCATGGTTGAGAAGGTTGTGGCAGCGGCTCTACCTTCCTCTGCTACGCTACTTCACTCTAGGATTGTAGTGAAGGGTCGTGCCCGCTTGGATGCGTACAGTAGAAGTGGCGGCGCTCGGCATTCGGGTTCGAGCCGCAATGCGATAGCTCCCGGTTCGTCGGCAACTCTTCCATAACCGTTTGGGGGAAGAGTCGCCCGTCACTCGAAACGCTCTCTTTCGGTCTTGCCTGCAACGTTGACGATCCGTAAGGCTTTACCGGGATTACACTCAGTGGAAAATGAGAACATCTGGGCTGCTGTTCCTCGTCTCCGCTGCTGCCTCTTTGACGTTTCTCCTGGCACGCCCGCTCACTGCAGGCGACTGGCCGGTGATCTTCAAGGTTCTGAGCATTCTCCTGCTATCGGTGCTTGGGTTTCGCGTGGACGGGCTGCTGGGAGGTGCGCTGGCACTTTCCTCGCTGGGAGACTTTCTTTTAGGCGTCCGGCGACTCGGGAGTCTGGACGGGGAGTCGCTCTTTCTCCTCGGGCTGGGTTCGTTTCTGATCGCCCATCTGGTTTATATCGCGTTGTTCCGCAAGTACCAGGCTTTGGTTTGGTGGAAGCCTAGCCCGGCGCGAGTGTGGGGCGTGCTAGCGATCCTGGTAGCGCTCGGGTCCATGCTACGAATCTTGCGGCAGTCGCTCGGTTCCATGCTCATCCCGGTGGTGGTGTATTCGCTTGTCCTGTCCTGCATGGGCATCAGCGCGATGCTGGCCGATCTGGGGACTCCCCTGGCTGGCTTCGGAGTCCTGTTGTTCATTGCCTCCGATGCGATGATCGCGATCAACAAGTTTCGCGGCCCCTTTCTGGGCAGCGAGCAGCTCATCTGGATCACCTACTACTCGGCACAGTTTCTGATCCTGCGCGGCGTCGAGCGCCGCCACAGCCGGAAGCAACGGACACCGTAGGGTGCGAGCGAGAACAGGGATTCACTTCCTGTCCCTTTCCGGTTCACGGCACTTAGGAAGTTCCTCTCCAAGGGTTGGTGGATCTTTGGCCCCCCGTTTCTTCGGCTCAACATGTGTCTTTCCCGTCAGCAACCAATCTACCAACCAGCGCGGTCCCTTTCTCGGTTGGCCGGTACCCGAGCTCCCACTTCTCGCTCTCCGGTTTTTTTCCAATAAACTTCGGGATGAACCTCACGCACCGTGAAGCTCTCCGGTGTAGCCTGCTTGCATCTGTGTCAAGAGCTCTCGACTTTGGATCAGTAGCTCACGCACCCGCCTATGTTCGGCCAGGGCCTCGGCAGAATAGAGCCCGTGCGTTCCTGCACGTACCAACATACGTTCACGACGTTCACCACAGTCACGCAGAGTCGTCAAATTCCACGGTCCCCGCTACTTCTGTTGAGCCGTTCTCGGAGCAATGCCCCTTCCCCGGAACATGATGGCTCTGGACTTCCGGGGTGGAAGGGGATCGCCGCGTCCTATGCCATCGTGAATATTCCCCAGGAATCTCCGCCTTTGGTCTTTCGCGAAATGGAGAGGGTTCTACAGCCTTTCATTGGGCGATCTGATCGCTTCTAGGTCGAGCCACCCGTAGGCGACTTCAGATCCAGTTTTCATGTTTCTCGGCTAGAAGGTAGGTCGGATGGCAAAAGCATTGGCCGGGTTTTCTACCGTGAGTTTTCGAATCGTCGCTTCGCTAGCACCACCCTTACGGAAAGCGGGCAGGAATACATCGCTAATGTAGTTGAAGTCCCGAACCTCGCCACCATTCTCTTGTCCGACCTCATACCAGCCGTTGTCGTGCGAGAGCAGGAGGCTACTGGCATACCTCTCCGTCATCGCACGCACCAGCTCGAGATGCAGTTCGAGTGGCTTTCTGCTGATGGCGTCAAACGAAACCCAGGCGCCGAGCTCCGCCACCGCCCGGTTGATGGGCAGCCCGTGGCCGTCAGAATGCGCTACAACAAAGCGGCCTGCGGTCGGCTTTTTCTCCGATGAAGACCTTCGTAGCTGCCAATCCAGCGGAACCGCCCCCAGTGTGGCAGGTCACAACCAAGCCGGTTCTTTTTGAAGCACGTGCAGAGGCTCGCACAATCTTTTCATCGATCGGAGAAAGGCCAGCGGAATCACTTTCGATTTCATCGACACCAATCTTCATGAAACCCGGCTTTACACCGCTATCCTCAATGCCGTTTTCCCACTCTCGCACCCAGCGGTCGGCGAGCTGATCTGGTGTTTCGTTGTAGGCGTGCCTGGGCACAAACTTGTCATTCGCGCCGCCGTAGTAACCGGTGTTGGTGACTATGTGGAGCCCGGTTTCCTGGGCCAGACGTTTCAACACGCGCGGATCGCGCCCGATGTAGGCCGGTGTGCAGTCGATGAATCCTGTCACCCGCCGTTCCTTCAACTGTGTGAGTACGGGAAGCATCCGTTTCACCACGGCTTCGACCTCCCAGCGACTCCGGTTAGTTTGCTCCGCGCCGATGAAATCACACATGACATGCTCATGAACAAGAGTGACTCCTAGTTTGGAGGCTGGGATTGGGCCAAGAACGGTCTGGACAAACGGTTCCGCCACCTCGCGAGCCGCATGCGCGCCGGCAGCCGCGCCCACAGACAGTAATGTCGCGTCGCGCAGAAACCTTCTCCGCGTCAGCCGTGAAGCAAACTTAGAGGCTTCAAACAGCGGTTTCACATTTTTATTGTAGCCCGTGATTCACTCGCAACCAGCCGCCGGTAACCGAAAACCGGATTAACGGAGCCAAACGCACCCAGGGGAACTCCTAGTGGGCATACTTGACCGAGCAGCCGTAGGGACGGCTGGTCGGTGTGCTCACTGGCTTGCCCGCCATCGCTTCTTCCAGCGCTTGCGAGACATAGTTCTTCGCGCTCGGAATGTCAGCCTGGTCAGTTGTCGGTTTGCTGTCGATGGCTCCGTCGTAGATCAGCACACCGGCAGGGTTGACGACAAACATGTGCGGAGTGATTTTCGCGGAATAGAGTCGCCCTACATCTCCTTGCGGATCCAGAAGCGCAGCCGTGGGCGAGGCGCCCATCTGTTTTAGATAGTCATTTTCCTGTTGGGCGGTGACGTATCCCTGTTGGCCCGGCGCAGACGAGATCACAGTGAACCAAACGACGCCTTTGCTCGTCCATTCGTTCTGCAAGCGCTGCATGTTGCGACTCTCGTAATGTTTTTCCGTATAAGGACAACCGTTGTTGTGCCATTCAAGCACCACGAATTTCCCCCGATTCCCGGAGAGCTTCTGTACGTGGCCGTTGCTATCGGTGGCTTGAAACTCTGGCGCTGGTTCGCCCACCTTCACGCCATATGCCGATGAAACTAACAACAGTGTGATAACCAGGCTGCTCCACAGATTCCGTTTCATAATCTCTTCCATGAGTCCGTTCATTTCGTGTGACTGCCCTTACCTGATTGCGACACGGGAACATTCACCACGTATGCTTTTCCGGAAGCAAAAACAACGACTCCCTCCAGTCGCGGGATGGGTTTCAGCAAGTGTTTCGATTTCTTGAGATGCAGACGAACGCCGCCCGGAAGCGCAGACGCCACCTGCTACTATCGATGCACGATATCGATATTCGATAATAGGTATTGTGAGTCAATGGTCCGTTCAGTTGTGATTCTCGGCTTATTCCTTGCGTGGATCGCACCATCTGCGTTTTCCGGCCCACCTTTCCTCACCGATGACCCGCAACCTGTTGCATTTAGACACTATGAGTTCTACGCATTTTCCACATTGGATCGTTCCCCCGATGGGTATGGAGTGGCGGTTCCAGCCTGCGAGTTCAACATTGGAGCGGCTTCCAACCTGCAATTGCACGTAGTTGCTCCTCTTCAACTGGTTGTTCCGACTGACGGTCGAAATAGCTATGGAGCGGGAGATGTTGAGGTCGGGGCAAAGTATCGCTTCGTCCAAGAGAAGGGACTGCGGCCGCAGGTCGGTATCTTCCCGATGCTTGAGCTGCCGTCTGGAGACGCAGGGCGGGGGCTAGGAAACGGACAATTGTGGGCGAAACTGCCTGTGTGGGTACAGAAGAGTTGGGGACCGTGGACGAGCTATGGAGGTGGCGGCTACATCGTGAATCACGCTCCCGGAATGCGCGACCATGCCTTCTTCGGATGGCAGGTCCAGCGAGAGTTGAACAAGAAGTTGACACTCGGAGCAGAGTGGTTCAATCCCGGCCGCGGCTCGATCGCAGGGACAAACGCCCAGATCGCAAACGTCGGTGGATTCTACAACTTCAATCAGAACTTTAGCCTGTTGTTCACGGTTGGGCACACTGTCGGCGGTGAGGCGCACACCGTTGCTTATTTGGGCCTCTATTGGACCTGGGGACATGATCGGACTAGCGGATCAGATGGCACAAGATTGGATTCGGCCATGTTTTCTGGTCGACGACGCGGGTTCCAGCTATAACGCTTAGTTTCGCAGAGGAAGTTCTATGTCACTCAGCAACTGGTTATTTGATGAAACCGCCCCCGGTTCCGTGTTCTTGGTGAGAGTCATGGTCGGATGGGTGTTCTTGTCCGAGGGCATTCAGAAGTTCCTGTATCCTGCCGCTCTCGGCGTGGGCCGGTTTGAGAAGATCGGAATTCCGGCTCCCTACTTCTCTGCGCCTTTTGTCGGTGTGGTCGAGATCGTTTGCGGCTTGCTGCTTATTGTCGGTCTTCTTACTCGACTTGCCGCGATCCCCCTCCTGATCGACATTTCCGTCGCAATTGCGACAACGAAGGTCCCTATGCTGTCGAAGACGGGGTTCTGGGGCGCGATGCATGAAGCTCGAACCGACTTCTGCATGTTTCTGGGTCTAGTGTTTCTAATCGCAGTCGGCAGCGGATGGCTTTCGTTTGATGCACGATTCCGAAGTTCCAACGGCTAGCTGAAATGTCGGATGCTGCTCATGCCGACGGCAGGACTGCGCTGCGGGACCTTGCAGTTCTATTCCTGAAGCTTGGAACGACTGCATTCGGAGGCCCTGCCGCACACATTGCCATGATGGACGAAGAAGTCGTCCGTCGGCGCCGATGGCTGAGCGAACAGGAATTCCTCGATTACCTGAGTGCCACGAATTTCATACCAGGCCCGAATTCCACGGAGATGGCAATCCACATTGGACACAGCAGGGCTGGGTGGTCGGGCCTCATCGTTGCGGGAACTTGCTTCATCCTTCCGGCAACAATCATCGTTGGGTTCATCGGTTGGCTTTATGTCAGGTTTGAAGAACTCCCGCAAGTTGCTGGGCTGCTCTACGGGATCAAACCAGTGGTTATCGCCATAGTGGTCCAGGCGTTATGGAGGCTCGGGCGTTCGGCCGTGCGAACGAAGTGGCTAGCTTTCGTCGGAGCTTCCTGCTTGTTGCTGACTCTAGCCGGACTCCACGAGTTAATCGTTCTTGCGATCGGGGGCGTCGTGTCGCTCGCGATCCGGTGGAGAGAGTTACGAATCTCGTCCGCGGTTGCGCTTTCCGGGTTTCTCGGCGGACCGATAGCATCGACGACAGCTCCACTGATTGGGTTATGGCCGATCTTTCTCGTGTTTGCAAAGATCGGGTCAGTCCTATTCGGTAGCGGATATGTCTTGCTTGCATTTCTTCGAGCAGATCTGGTAGTGCGATACCACTGGCTGACTGAAAAACAATTACTAGACGCTGTTGCCGTGGGGCAGATCACGCCGGGCCCGGTTTTCACGACAGCGACCTTTGTCGGATACCTTCTTCACGGCTCGTCAGGAGCCGTGGCAGCGACGTTCGGCATCTTCTTGCCAGCATTCCTATTCGTCGCATTGACTGCTCCGATGATGCCTCGACTTCGATCTTCCCGGGTGGCGACCGCGGTCCTCGACGGGATCAATGTTGCGTCCTTGGCGCTGATGGCCATGGTTACTTGGCAGCTGATGAGGACGGCCGTGATCGACTGGATTACTCTTTCCATAGCATTGCTGAGCGCATTCCTGCTGCTGCGATTCCGCGCCCTTAACTCAGCATGGCTGATACTCGCGGCCGGCATACTCGGAGTGGGAAAGACTGTCATACGACTGTGAGGCGCGACTAGGCATGAAGACAGATGAATATCAGGAACTCTATGCGGGTTTGATACGCCTGCACATTCTCCACCACGCGTGTGAGGAGCCAATTTTCGGCCTGGAGATGATCCGGGACCTGTCACGCCATGGTTATCGAATTGGTGCAGGAGCGCTTTATCCGGTATTGCATGGGATGGAGAAGAAAGGGTGGGTGCGTTCGACAACGGAGTTGATAGGTGGCCGGAATCGTCGTGTATACCGCGCCACCCCAAAGGGCCGAAAAGCGCTGACCGCGGCAAGGGACAAAGTGCAAGAGCTATTCGGGGAGTTGTTTGAGGACGGACGGCCACGAAAACTCGGGTCTCCTGGTCAATTGGCGTAACATCGCGATTTCACTCATTAACCCGGATTTTGGCGAACAAACGGCGCAAGCTTGTGCTAACGCCTGTTCTCGCCATTCATCATAGTTAATGTTGATTCATGGCCTCCTAAGTGGCTTGAGGGAAAGAAAACTCAGGTAGAAAGAATGCTTCCCGAAATTAAGCCGCTGGCGGTAAAAGCCGGGCACCCTTGGTTGGTTTGCCTAGCCGCCCATACACAAGGCCACTCTTGAAAACACTGCTCATAGATAGCTCCTGTTCTGGCCAGGCACGACCTCACGACCTCGAACAGGCTCACTCCGGGTTGTTGCCATGTTGAACTGGCTTAAAATAAGTCATTCAGATTTTACATCGGCGCACATGCACACGACACCACCCGTGACAAATGAATTGGACGTGTCGAAAAAATGACAAGTTGTTCATGTTTTCGCACGATCGCGGTCCGGTTGCATCAATTGCATATTGCGTGGGCAATCTCGGCGAGGTCCTCTTGAAACCATCTCGAGTCACAATCGGAATCTGCTTGCTGGCCTTGGCACTCACTCCATGCTTCGGTCAGGCCCCTACGTCTGACACTTCACTGTCCAAGAACACTATCTTCCAGAAAAACTGCGCGAAGTGTCACGGCAAGACCGCAGAAGGCCGCCACTTCGGCGGACCATCGCTGATCTCCGACAAAATCTCCTCCGCCGACGACCTGCGCCGCATCATCACTGACGGCAAGGGCCGGATGCCCAGATACGCCAGCAAACTGACCCCGGAAGAAATCGACGCATTGGTCCAGCAACTCAAGGCCTTGAACAAGAAATGAGCCGGCGGACGCAGCGCGTTTAAAGTGCCGCGTTCGTCTGAAGAACCGCACCGGGGCGGAGTGCTGTCATAACGACAACTGAAGATCAACAATGGTATGAGAGTTAAGAAATGATGATTTAAACTAGCGACCCCGCCTGCGAGGTCCATCGTCACCGTCTACATCAACTCGGCCCGTCGCCATGCTCACGCCTCGCGTGATTGTGCCGATTGCGAGAGTGCGCCACTTCGGCGAAGTTGCTTGTGGCATGGGAGTCTCGTCCCAAACAGCTTTTGGCGAAGGTGCATCTTCGAGGGCGCGCGTGGATCCCATCTCACTCGTGTTCGCAACCGCGGAGGAGGAGCCTAGCACGGGTAAGGACGCCGAGCCTGCGTCGAACAATGAACTGATCGATTGCGGAGATGTAGATTGGGATGACACCAGCGCTGTTTCAACCGTCGGTTCTTGGGGTCTGGAAGAATGGACTGGTCGAGTATCGGCCGCTTTCTTCCGCGCAGAACGCGAATGGGAACGGGCAGACCGGGCTAACAAATCAGTCACGTGAATCGGCGAATACAGAGACAGGCCCAAGCCCGGGACCAACAACAGAGCAATGCCGGCAACCAACGAAACCAATCCTGCGCGGGCGACCCGGCGAAATCCAGAACCGGCTGATGGCTCATTCAAAAGAACGCGAACTCTGACCGCCAGCAAGGACTTAGACGAGAAGAAGCTAATTCCCGAGGAATGTTCGTTCTTGGCCATCAGCCAACGAGCCAGGCGCGTAAGGCACTCGGCATAACGCAGGCGTGCTTCGGTGCGTTCCCGCACAACAGCGAAATCACAGGCTAGCTCTCGCTCCCATCGAAAATGTCGATAGCCTAACCACACCAGGGGGTGAAAGAACACCAGTCGGCATCCCAAGGCGGCCAGCCGATCCCATAAATAGTCGTGCTGTTGCACGTGGATGAGTTCGTGGCGTAGAACATCGTCCAGTTGATCACTCTCGAGGTCGGGAACGAGTTCCAGGGGGAGCAAGACATGACTCCGCAACCAGTAGCAGGTTGCAGGGGAACTAGCGCCAGAAGTGAGGACTAAGACACATCGGTTCACATTTAGCTCGAGGCAAAGCCGTCGAAAAACAAGCTGCAACTGGCGTGAGGGCGGCTGAGTTTCTCGCAGAAGGATTTTAAGCTGCGCTGATCTGACGGCCAGATGTAATACCGACGCCAGCAGCAGGAACAGATAAAGGTAGGCTGCGGCCGGTGCGAGCCAGGCAAAGTGGGAAACCCAGGAATCCTCCACCGGCACTGCGACTTGCAAGCCAGCGTTAAGGGGCAGGCGCACTGACCGAAATGCTGAGTGAACCGGACCACCCACTCTCGCCGGTATCCAAAGATAAATCCACATTCCTGTCGTCAAGGCCAGGAAGGCACCCCAAATTCGGACGCGGGTGCGGGCATTCTGGATGAAACCGCAAATGAAACGAAGCGTCAGATAAACAAGGACTACCTGCAGAAAATAGGTGATCCAAACACTCAAACTCGCGAGCGGTCCGTCGAACCACATAGTGTTCCAACCTTTAACGAGCGCGCTTGCGTCCGGCAGCGCTTGCTTTGCGGTAGCTACGGATCAGGCTTTCCAGTTCTTGTAGTTCGGTTGTCCCGATCCGCTCGTCCTCCAAGAGGTTTACCAGAAGCTCAGACCTGGAGCCCCGAAAATACCTCTCAAGCAATGAACGCAACGAACTGCGACTAACCTCGTCCTGCCTCACTCGTGCGCGATAGACAAAAGCGCGCCCACGGACCGAGTGACTGACGAATTTCTTGTCTTCCATGATCCGCAGGACAGTCTGAACCGTCTTGTAATTTAGGGGGCTGCCTTTTTCCGATGCTCGCAGAAAATCTTCAATTGTGCCCTCTCCGAGACGCCAAAGAATCTCGAGGAGCCGGAACTCTCCTGCAGTTGGTATGGATACTCGGCGGGGCACAGGCAACCTTTTGTAGCTCAGATGTGGAATACGTGCGAACGTGTGTCGGCCAACCGTTCAAAGCTTAGCAGCTAGGTGAATTGCCATCAACCGTTACCCTTCTTCGTCGTACTGCCAGAAGTTAAATCAAACGTCGTCCGCTGGCCGGCAGCAGATTTCTACGCCTCTAGCCCCAAGCCGCTAACTGGGCGCGCTTGACAAACGAAGTCTTAAACATTTAAGAAGTAGGCAACGTTTCTTTCACAAATCTCACTCACCCTGAAATTAGTGTCCGCCGAATAGAGCGACGCCATCCATTCAAGATGGAGGACCCGCCGAAGCCAGCGTGGTACCGAAGCGGGGCGTTGCAGAAATTGTTTAACGCACCATTTACGGCCGAATCGCGCAGGGAGAGGCCATAACGGATATGAACAGCACATTTCTGGTGGGGTTCCCCGCCTTGGCGTTTTGCGACAGCTGTCGTAGCCAGACAGCGCCACCCACGATCATACGGCTACGGGCGAACGCCTTTCCCTCCGCGACACCTAGTTTTAACGTAATGGGATTTCGAATGGAGTCTTCGAGTGGAGATGGCGATTCTTCCGCACCGCCGCACGACCCGAACCAGACCCATGGCCTAGTCGGGCGAATGTTAAGGCGAGGGTTCGAGGATCAGAAGGAAATCTACACCGCCCCCTTCCAGCACTCCAATATCAAGTGGGACGCCGCGGCCCTGGCCGCGACGACGGCGTTCCTCGCCACCGACAAACGAGTCGAAAGGCAACTACCCGATCGCCATCTCCAGCTCTATCAGAATACGTCCAATATCGTCCTGGGAGGAAAACCTCGCCCGGACACCGGGCCATACCCGTATTTTTCATGATCAACAAATTAATTACGACTAACGGGGAGGAAGGGGTCTGCAAGATTGGGGATTCGGGGCTCCGATGAAGAGTTTTCCTTGCACCGACATCGTCCTCAGCGATCTGGATTTGTCGACGAGCGAGGCCACTCGGCGGAATCACTCAACATCTTTCGGTGACTCTTGACTTCGCGCAACGCGTAGATTGGCTTGTCTTGCGATTCGTAGTAAGTGCGCGCCATGATTTCGCCCAGCAACCCGATCGAAACGAACTGCATGCCGCTCACGAAAAGAGCTACGGCCAGGAGCATCAGGGGGCCGTGCTCCGTCATGATCGGAACGCGGTGACTGAGTTTTTCGTACACCAGAAAGACAGCGACGACTAATCCAAGCCCCGTGCCACTCAAGCCGAGCAGTCCAAAGAACTGCAGCGGACGCGTGGAATAGTCGAGCAAGAACTTCACCATGATGAGATCAAGAAATACGCGAACGGTGCACCCGATGCCGTAGTTGGATTTCCCGCTCCTGCGTTCGAGATTGGCGATGGGTATTTCTGCGATCTTTGCGCCGATGGAGCCTGCAAGGGTAGTCTTAATCACTTAAGACTTTAATGTCAACATCAGAGGGGGTGTCGTGATCTAGAATCTTAACAATATAAGAGGGGATAAGCGGCCACATCTTCCAAAGTTCGTGCATCATACCCGGGAGGCCAAACCCTGAGCGTATTGGCTGATCAGCCTTGAGGACGTCTAAGTTTAACTCCGATATATTGATCACTATGCCGCTCGCCGAACCTATCTCGACCGATTGTCAATACTCTCAACACGTGAACCCGCAATGGGTCAACTTGCTCAACGTGCTCGAACTCTCGGTCAGCTATGAACGGTGCATCGGAGCGGAGCTATTCACACGGGACGGCCGCCGCGTCCTTGATTTTCTCTCCGGATACTGCGTACACAATGTGGGGCACAATCATCCCGATGTGGTGGCAGCCGTCAGAGATGAACTGGAAAAGCGCGGACCGGTCATGCTGCAAAGCCATGTCCCCGAACTTGCGGGCGAACTGGCTGAACGGCTTTGTAACCGCGCCGGAGGACGGCTGGCAAAGGTATTTTTCGCCAGTTCGGGGAGTGAAGGCATCGAAGCCGCCATCAAATTCTCCCGCGCCCATACCGGACGAAATGGTTTGCTCTACGCCGACCGCGCTTTTCACGGTCTGACCTGTGGCGCGTTGTCTCTCATGAATGGCGAGTATTGGCGAGGTGGATTTGGCCCGCTCCTTCCCGAGACCGAACCTGTGCCGTTCGGGGACCTCAAAGCTCTGGAACAGAAGCTCGCCACCCGGCGCTACGCCGCATTCTTCGTGGAGCCCGTACAGTCCGAGGGCGGCATTCGAATTCCGGATTCGGACTACCTTCCCGCCGCGCAGGCGCTGTGCCGGCGCCACGGATCGCTCCTTGTTCTCGACGAAGTGCAGACCGGCATGTACCGCACTGGATCGTTTCTGGCGGCGCACCATTTTGGTCTCGATCTGGATATCGTCGTGCTGGCCAAGGCGCTGAGTGGCGGCCTGATTCCGGTCAGTGCAACCTTGATGTCCGATGCCGTCTATCACTCGGTCTTCAGCTCGATGAAGCGAGCCGTCGTTCACGCGTCCACCTTCAGCGAAAACAGCCTGGCGATGCGCGCTGGCCTGGCTACCCTGGATGTGCTGGAGCGCGAGCAACTGGGAAACAGCGCCACCCGCATGGGATGCGAGTTGCGGCGTCGTCTGACGGACGAACTTTCCTCTTACGAGATGGTGAAGGCCGTTCGCGGCATGGGACTGTTGGTGGGGATCGAATTCGCGGCTCCCCGCCGCTTGAGCCTGCGGGTTGCCTTCGAAGCATTCGCGAAGATTCATCCCGCTATGTTTGGCCAGATTCTGGTCATGCGTCTGTTTCGCGACCACGGCATTCTTACTCAGATTTGCGGGAACGATTTCATGGTCTTGAAAGTTGCGCCGCCTCTAGTAGTCACGGAAATCCAAGTAGACGAATTCATTTGCGCGATTCGCAAGGTCGTGGAACTCGCGCATTGTTCTACAAGTTTTTGGTCTGAGGCGCTCGGACTGGCACGGCGGGCGGTCGACTTTTAGCGCGTGAAAGGGAAGCGGACGTTCTTACCTCGAAGCCTTACCGGGAGCCAACGGAAACAATCGTGCAAATCATAAGTGCAGCCAGTGCCTTTCCCAAGTATTACTACTCTCAAGACGTACTGTGTCGTGCGTTGGAAGAATATTGGGGAGACAAGTTGGAGAACCCTGCACTGATGCGGAGGTTGCAGCGCCACACCGGCGTTGAAGGGCGTTATCTATCACTCCCTCTTCAGGCCTATACCAAGCTGGCGACATGGGGAGAAACCAACAATCTGTGGATCCAAACCGCGGTCGAACTGGGCAAACAGGCCGTCTGTCGCGCTCTCAATCAGGCTGGTCTCGTGCCGCGCGATCTGGGCGCTTTCTTTCTTACGTCCGTAACCGGTATCTCGAGTCCATCCATCGATGGACTGTTGATCAACCGCATGGGGCTCTCTCCGAATATCCGCCGCATTCCAATGTTCGGGCTGGGTTGTGTCGCGGGAGCCGCAGGCATTTCGCGGGCGGCTGATTACGTGAAGGCGCACGCTTCTCAGCTGGCGGTCTTGCTATCGGTCGAACTGTGCTCGCTTACCCTGCAGCGCGAAGATCTGTCGGTAGCGAACCTGATCTCGGCCGGATTATTTGGAGATGGCGCCGCCGCGGTGATCGTGGCAGGGGCGGAATGTGATCTGCCGTCGGAGGTCGTATCCGGCGGGCTCGAACTGGCCGGGCCGGGAATTCTGGCCACACGCTCGGTGTTTTATCCCGAGACTGAAAACATGATGGGATGGGCGATTTCCGAGAAAGGCTTTCGCATTGTTCTCTCTCGTGAAGTTCCAAACCTGGTTCGTCAGCGCCTGGGCGGAGACGTCGACGCCTTTCTCGCCGACATGGGTTACGCCCGAGGCGACATTGGAAGCTGGGTATTGCATACCGGGGGCCCCAAAGTCCTCGAAGCCACCCAGGCAGCGCTCGGTCTTGAAAGGGAACAACTCGACGCTTCCTGGGATTGCCTTCGCAAGACTGGAAACTTGTCTTCCGCCTCGGTGCTTGTAGTGCTGGAAGAAGTGATGAAGCGCCGCCGTCCCGAGCCGGGCACCCTGGGATTGCTGGCTGCAATGGGCCCAGGATTCTGCTCAGAACTGGTCTTGCTGAGATGGTAAATTCACCTTATAGGCGGGACACGGACGTCTTCATCACCGGAGGAGGTCCGGCGGGACTGGCTGCTGCGATCGCCGCCCGCCAGCATGGCTTCGAGGTAGTGGTCGCCGATGGCGCGATTCCTCCCATCGACAAACCTTGCGGTGAAGGTCTCATGCCGGACGGGTTATGCGCCCTGGCCGATCTCGGCGTCACGATTCCGCCGGAAGAGTCCTATCCTTTCCGCGGTATCCGCTTTCTCAGTTCCGGAGTGAAGGTCGACGCCAGTTTTCCAGCCGGGCATGGCCTTGGAATACGCAGGACCAAACTGCACCGCCTCATGATCGACCGGGCCGCTGCGGCTGGAGTCCATCTGCTCTGGCAAACTGTTGTCACCCGACTGCATCCGGACGGTGTATGGCTGGGCACAAATCTGGTGCGCTCGCGCTGGATTGTCGGAGCGGACGGCGCTCATTCCCGCGTGCGCCAGTGGGCGGGCCTTCATGAAAATGTTCACCACCAGCAACGCTTTGCGTTCCGCCGTCACTACCGCATTTCCCCATGGACGAACTGCATGGAACTTCACTGGGGAAGCAATTGCCAGCTTTATGTCACGCCGGTGGCGCCCGACGAAATCTGCGTAGCCGCCATCTCCCGGGACCCGCACCTGCGGCTTGACGGTGCTCTGGCAAAGTTTCCTGCCGTTGCCGCCCGCCTCGCGGGATTGGAGCGGACCTCGGCGGAGAGAGGAGCGGTCTCCGCAACGCGAAAATTGCGACAGGTGTATCGCGGACGGATCGCGCTCATCGGCGATGCCTCCGGCGGCGTGGATGCGATTACCGGCGAAGGTCTCTGCCTTGCATTCCGCCAGGCGATCCTCTTGTCCGAGTGCTTTGCCGGCGGTAGCCTGAATCCCTATCAGACTGGGCATCGGAATCTGGGGAGGCACCCGGCTTTGATGTCCCGGCTCATGCTCACGCTCGAAAGCCGCGATTCCCTCCGGCAGCGCGTGATGCAAGCCTTCGCTACTCAACCTCGGACATTCGCCAGAATGCTGGCTTTGCACGTCGGCGCAACAACCCCTCTAGCTTTGGCGGGAATCGGCCTTTCTCTGGGATGGAATCTGCTCACTCTATGAAACCTGCGACTCATTTGACATTCACCGCAATCGTCCTTCTCTGGCTGACCGGAATGACACTTGCACAAACCCAGAGCCACGAGATCAGCCTGAATGTCGTCCCGGCGAAAACTTCGGTCAATTTCACCTTGGGCGATGTGCTCCATACCGTGCACGGATCATTCAACGTGAAGAGTGGCACCGTTCACTTCGATCCGGCAAGCAACAAAATCAGCGGAGAGATCGTGGTGGACGCTGCCAGCGGTCACAGCGGAAGTGACGGCCGTGACAAGAAAATGGACGGCGAAGTTCTGGAAAGTGCCCGCTATCCAGACATCGCGTTCAGGCCTGATCGAGTGGACGGACGGGTTGCGGACCTGGGAGTCTCAGCCCTTCAGGTGCATGGGATGTTCAGCATCCATGGTACGGAACACGAGATCACGATTCCCGTCCAGGTAGAGATGGGGCCGGGTTGGTGGACCGCAGTCCTGAACTTCGAGGTTCCATATGTAAAGTGGGGAATGAAGAACCCGAGTACATTTCTATTGCGGGTGGATCAATCGGTCGATATCAAAATTCAGGCTTCGGGCGAGACTCACTGAGGTTTTTAAACTGACAACCCAGCTATCCCCTCAGAATCTCTCCATGCTTTCTTGAGGAAGCCCAATCGGTTCCACAGAGATCGGTTCCTAGAAGGCATGAATGTTCGTAAGGTGCTCACGAACACCGCGATCGTCAAAGATTCTCGGTGGCAGAGTCGGTCGAGGAATTCGACAACACAAACTTCAGGTCACCAACATGGGCGGTCGTGGCGAGGCAACATGGAAGATGCGGAAGCCCGCGGGCCCAATGCGGCCGTCGCGGCTTCCGATATTTCTGGCTACTCTTATGCTGTGGTCTGCACTTCCCACTCCAGCTCAGATCTCTCCCGGCCCCCTCAGTCGAGCCCATCAGTCTTTGAGCGGAACCGGCAATTGCACCACCTGTCACAAGTTGGGTGGTGAGGCCACGTTTAAATGCGTGGCTTGTCACACCGAAATTGGGAATCGCGTCACCGCACGGAAGGGCCTGCACGCTTCTTACAACCTGAGTCCGGGCTCGAGCCAGGAATGCGTTCGTTGCCACTCTGAGCATAACGGAGAGGACTTTCCTCTCATCAAGTGGGACATCAGAACCTTCGACCACAAGCAAAGCGGATACGGGCTCGAGGGTAAACACGCGGGACTGGCCTGCAACCGCTGCCATAATGCCCAGCACATCTCGCAGTCCGAACGCCAAGCGATCAAAGTCAACGATCCGAATAAGACGTTCCTCGGCGTCTCCACAAGTTGCGTGACTTGCCATCAGGACGAGCACAGAGGAAGGCTGGGCGAGAATTGCCTGCAATGTCACACCTACAACGATTGGAAAACAGTCAGCGTCGGCCAGTTCGACCACTCGAAGACTCGCTATCCGTTGACCGGTTCGCATGCCCAGGTCGCCTGCGAGAAATGTCATACGCCAGGACCCGACAGCAAGCCTCGCTATGCCGGCATTGCGTTCGGCAAATGTTCTGATTGTCACTCCGATCCGCATCGCGGAAGCTTCACCCAAGGCTGTCAGGCATGCCACAACACCGGCGGCTGGAAGCGGGTATCGACCCAGGCGGTCAGCGAGCGCTTCGACCATTCCAAAACCAAGTACCCTCTGTTGGGAAAACATGCCGCTGTCGAATGCTCACAGTGCCACGCGGGTGGAGATTTCAAGAAGCCGCTGGTTTTTCAGAAGTGCATGGATTGTCACCGGCCCGATCCGCATAGCGGCCAGTTTGCCAAGCGGAGTGACGGCGGCGAGTGTGCCTCTTGCCATACCGTGGATGGATTCAAGCCATCAACCTTCACAGTAAAAGACCATGCCACTACGGCGTATCCGCTGGAGGGTGGACACGCTGCGGTGCAGTGCTCCGGCTGCCATATTCCCAAGGGCAAGGACACTCTGTTCAAAATCAAGTTCCAGCGCTGCACTGACTGCCATAGTGATAAACATTCTGGGCAGTTTGCTGCTGCGCCGTACTTCAATGCCTGTGAGCGTTGCCACAATCTGCAAGGGTATCGGCCATCCACCTTCGCGCTGGCGCGTCATAAGGAAACCAGATTCGTCCTTACCGGCGGCCACATGGCGGTCCCATGCGGCGATTGCCACAAGGAAAGCGAGACCTTCAAACCAAAGGCGGTCGCGTATCACTGGAATGAACTGTCCTGCACCAGTTGTCACACCGACCCGCACCAGGGACAGTTCAAAGACCGTATGCAGCGAGCCCGCGCCGACGGCACCGCTGGAGGCTGCGAAGCCTGCCATTCCACCAAGTCCTGGAAAGAGCTGACAGGGTTCGATCATGCGAAGACTTCGTTTCCGTTGTTGGGGGCGCACCGTGCCACCACTTGCATGGATTGCCACAAGCCGCCGAACCAGGAGACCCGGCTGATCCATGTGGATTTCAAGGCCGCGCCGACGAAATGTCAGGATTGCCACCAGGATGTCCACGGCGGACAGTTTGTTCAGGCCGGGGTTACGCCTTGCGCCGACTGCCACAACAGCGCCAAATGGAAGCCGTCCCTCTTCGACCATGACAAGCGGACCGACTTTCCGCTACAGGGAGCCCACCAGAACGTTCGCTGTGACGGGTGTCACAAACTGACCCGTTCAGTCGAGGACAAGGCCGTCCTATTCTACAAGCCTACCCCGAAAGATTGCGCTGCCTGTCACGCTTCGGCGACCCCGGTCAAGAAATAGGCCGTGGGCCTCTCGTAAAACTTGCCCTGTTTTGAAAAAGCTACATTTACTCAGAAGTACATGCTGTGCAGAACAGAAAGTGGACACTACCCAAAACTGTCTGTCTGGACAAACACTTAGGTAACCTTCTTGCGCCCTCCATAGCCCAGTAACCTAAGGGACATCTAATTGCATGAGTCTTACATCCATAAGATAAGAATCGTCGCATTCGTCTGTTCTCATATTTTTTTCTGTTTTTCGGGCGGTTGAATTCGACTCGGGGCGATCTTGCTTTGTCTTCGACGATCCGGTTCGGCTTACTGATCGGGGGCCTGTTTCTCCTCTTCTCCGCGCCTGCGGGAGGGCAGTCGCAGACCTACGCCAATACCCGAAGTCCTCACGGCCCCCTCAATATCCCCTGTCAGAATTGCCACACCCTCAGCGGATGGAAGCCGATCAGAAACACGCCTGAATTTGACCACAATCAGACCCGGTACCCGCTGCGTGGGCTGCATCAGGGAGTCGCTTGTACCCAATGCCACGTCAAACCGGTATTTACGAATGTAGGTAACAAGTGCGCCGATTGCCATGCGGATATCCACAAGCGTCAATTCGGCGCCAGTTGCGAGCAGTGCCACAGCGTAAAGGGCTGGCAGATTTCCGCGCAACAGATCAACCAGCACCAGAACCGCTTTCCCTTGATGGGAGCCCACGCAGCGCTGGATTGCGCCTCCTGCCACAAAGGAGCGGCCACCGGACAATTTCAGGGTCTGGCCACGCAGTGCTATTCCTGCCATGCCAAGGAATATCAATCAACCACGGGCCCAAATCACGTGGCCACGGGCTTTCCCACCACTTGCGAACAATGCCACGACGTCAACACTTGGCTCAGTGCCAAGTTTGACCATCTGAAATTCACCGGCTTCGCCCTGACCGGAGCGCACATCCCGCTGAATTGCAACGCTTGCCACGTCGGAGGGAAATTCGCCGGGACGCCCGCAACGTGCGTGGGCTGTCATCTCCCCGATTTCCAGAAGACGACCAACCCCAATCACGTGCAGGCTGGTTTCCCGCAGACTTGCCAGAGCTGCCACACCACGTCGGCCTGGCAACCCGCGACGTTCGACCACAGTACATTCACTAAATTCCCGCTGACCGGGGCCCACGTGACTGTCGCTTGCACCCAGTGCCACGTGAACGGCCAGTTTGTCGGGACACCCACCGACTGCGTCTCGTGCCACATGAAAGATTTTCAGGGAACAACGAACCCCAATCACGCCCAGGCAGGAATCCCCACGACCTGCGCCACCTGCCACACCACGACGTCGTGGGGAAATGCCACATTCGATCACAGCAAGACCGGCTTCCCGCTGACCGGTACTCACGTGACCACTCCATGTTCCCAGTGTCACGTCAACGGAAACTACAACCTGACGAATACCACCTGCGTGTCGTGCCATCTGACCAACTACCAGGCAACGACCAATCCCAATCACGTGCAGGCAGGATTCCCGCAAACCTGCGAGAACTGCCACAACACGGCCTCATGGACGAACGCCACCTTCGACCACAACAAGACTGGTTTCCCGCTCAGTGGCGCCCACGTTCCGCTGCAATGTTCACAATGCCATATCAACGGAAATTACAACCTGACCAACACCGCCTGCGTCTCGTGTCACCTGAAGGACTATCAGGGAACGACCGATCCCAACCACGTGCAGGCCGGACTGCCGCAGACTTGCGAGAGTTGCCACACCACCGCGTCATGGGGCAGCGCCACCTTCAACCACTCAACCACTGGATTCCCGCTGACCGGGGCGCACGTCCCGTTGCAATGTTCGCAGTGCCACATCAATGGGAATTACAACCTGACCGACACCAGTTGCGTCTCCTGCCACCTAAAAGACTTCCAGGGTACAACCGACCCCAACCATGTGCAGGCTGCGATCCCACAGACGTGTCAAAGCTGCCACAGCACCGCCTCATGGGGAAACGCGAGCTTTAACCATGCGACCACCGGATTCGCACTGACAGGAGCACACGTCCCGCTCCAGTGTTCCCAGTGTCACGTCAACGGAAATTACTCACTGAGCAGCGGTGCGTGCGCCACCTGCCACTTGAAGGATTACCAGGGCACCACGGATCCGAACCACGCTCAGGCGGGATTTCCGCAGACTTGCGACTCCTGCCATACGACGGCGTCATGGGCGAATGCAACTTTCAATCACGCGACCACGGGTTTCACGCTGACCGGCGCACACGTCCCACTGCAGTGTTCGCAATGCCACGTAAATGGCAACTACAGCCTGAACAGCACCGCGTGCTCTACCTGCCATGCGAAGGACTTCAACAGCACCACGAGTCCGAATCACGTCCAGTCGGGATTCCCGCAGCAGTGTGAAGTGTGTCACAACACCACGGCCTGGATTCCATCGTCGTTCAACCACAGCAATACCGCATTCCCGTTGACCGGCAAGCACACGACGGTCGCCTGTGCCAGCTGCCACGTGAACAACAACTACACCTCGGTTCCGACCGATTGCTTCTCGTGTCATAAGTCCGATTACCAGACAACCACCAATCCGAATCACACGGCAGCCGGTTTCCCAACCACCTGCCAGACCTGCCACACCACCACCGCGTGGACAGGTGCGACCTTCAACCACACCTGGTTCCCGACCAACCACGGCAATGCAGGAGGAGTTTGCTCAGCTTGCCACACGAACGCTTCCGACTACTCAGTCTTTTCATGCACCAATTGCCATGGCAAAACCCAGACTGACTCGAATCACCGGGGCGTAAATGGCTATGTGTACAGCAGCCCGAACTGCTATCAATGCCATCGCAACGGCAGGGCGGGCGGCTAGATCGAAGGGAACCTGGATTACACAGAACAGCGAAGTCCGAAAAATGTTGGCCAGAAGACAATCCGGAGTTTTATTGCTGCTCCTATCGTGCGCCGTCGCCCAGAGCGCGGCGCCGGGCACAGTGAACGTGGAAGGTGTACGGGTTGTGCCGGACCGCGCTAATGTGCGCGTGGAAATCACCCTCAGTGCCGCGTCTGGCGCCGCCATCGCCGTGACCGTGGCCAAGAATCCCAACCGACTGGTGCTCGACTTGCCCAACACGGTATCGAATGGAAAGCAGCAGCAAGTCTCCGTGAACTACAAGGGAGTGCGAGCGGTGCGACTCGGCCTGAATAGTGCACACCCTCCCGTGACGCGTGTCGTCGTCGACATGGACCAGATCCGTCCGTATGTTCTGCAAAACGACACCAACCGGGTCATACTGATCATCGGAGCTAAGCCCAACGAAATTGCCGGCGCAGGACAAGGTGCACGGGCTGCGGGCGCATCTGGAGGCTTGATAGGACTATTCAGCCGCCGCCCGGCACCTCCCCCGATGGAAATTGGCAGGGAATCCGCGAGCGGATTGCCCGCACCACCGCCCCCAGGAACCCCAATCAATTTTCCTGAGGAGCAAGCCAGCAATGCAACCAGCTCAAGGAGTCTGGACAAATCCCGGCGTCCCACCGCTGCGCACCCCGATCGCGGCAGCCTGCAGGAAGGCACGGTTTTTCCTGGCTTGGGATCGCCCGGAACCGGCACGATACCGTCTCAGACAGCCTCGGCATCCACCGCCGCGAGTAATACCGCGACAACTGTAGCCGCGCCCGCATCTGGTCGCGTGACCACACAGTCCGGGACTGTCTTTCCTGCAAGCACTGTTGCCAACGGCGGTGCGTCGGAAGTGGTTCCACCGCCTCAGCCATCGAATCTAGAAAAACAGTCTTCTGGAACTTCATCCGATGTGGCCTCGGCCAGCCCGACGAACCTGCTGGTTCCGGCGCTCAATGCGGATTCGATACCTGCCAGCAACCGGTCGGTGCCGGGGACGCTTGGCGAGGTGACTGCTGTGGTGCCCACGGTTCAGCCAAACACCGAAACCATCCCAGGCACCAATCAAGACGTCGTTTCGAGCGCAGCTCCTTCCTCAGAACATACAGTCGCGCAGAAACCCTTCTCGATGCCCGAGGTGCAGGCGGAAAATCAAGACAGATCTGCCGCAACCAGCGAGACCGCCTCGGCTGAGGTTGTGTCCAAATCACCAGCAATCACCGAAGCCCAGACGGTTGTCGCGACCGAGCCGACCGCGATCGCCACTCCTGCCTCGCCCGATAACCCCGCCGCCGCGCCCGGCGCAACTCCAGACAAGGCACCGACGGACACCGATCTCTCGGTACTCGCCCTTCGTGCGGTAGATCCCAACCTACGCACTGTCTTTAAAGTGAAATATGTGGCCGAAGGTGTCGCCTATCTCGACGGAGGACGCAGCGCAGGTCTCACCGAAGGCATGAAGCTGGAAATCAAGGACACCGACTTGCCCGCGCAACAGGGATCAACCGCCGATCCCAATGATCCGCGCGTGATCGCTGAGCTCGAAGTCACCGCGCTGGCGGAAACTTCCGCTGTCACCGATATCCACCTGCCCAAGCGTCAGGTGAAGCCCGGTGACTTGGCGTATTTGTCCGCTGGCGATGCGCAAGCCCTGGTGCAGCAGCGCTCGATCAGCGCCACGCGAAAATATCCCGCGGTTGTGACCTTCACTGACGACGGCGACCCGATCGAAGAAGAGGCGAGAGCGGAAGTTCCCCGGCCGCCCCAACCGTCGGTGAACCGGGCGCGCGGACGCATCGGCTTCGACTACATGGGCACGGTCAGCCGAGGCAGCTCTTCCTTGACCAGCTCGAACATCGGAATGGTTGTACGCGCCGACATCACCCGCATTAACGGGACGTATTGGAACCTCAGCGGCTACTGGCGGGGACGGCTGAGTTCGCTCTCCTCAACCGGCCAGCAAACCCTGCAGGACTTGATCAACCGCACCTATCACCTCAGCATGACGTACGACAATCCGAACTCCCCGTGGGTGGCGGGTTTTGGCCGGCTCTATCTACCCTGGGCCAACAGCCTCGACACGATTGATGGCGGATATTTCGGCCGGCGACTCGCGCCCGGAATCACCACCGGCATCTTCGCCGGCTCAACTCCCGATCCCACATCATGGGACTACAATCTGGACCGCCGCATTGGCGGTGCTTTCGTCAACTTTCAGGGCGGTGATTTCGATGCGTTCCATTACACCAGCACCTCCGGACTCGGCATCAGCACATTGAAATGGAAGATCGACCGGCCATTCGTGTTCTTCGAAAATACGCTCTCTTACAAACGATACCTGTCGATTTACCATTCTCTTCAGGCGGATAGTCCTGCGGGAAATCCCGCAGTCCCTGCGCCTGGGCCCGGCATCAGCCGCAGCTTTCTTACCTTCCGCATTCAGCCCCACCCTCGCCTCGAGTTGGATTTCAATCACAACTATTTCCGCGACGTGCCTACATTCGACCCCCAACTGATTGGCACCGGGCTGCTGGATAAGTATTTGTTCCAGGGCTTCAGCGTTGGCGCCCGGGTTGAGGTGGTGAAACAGATTTTCGTCTATAGCACCCTGGGGCAGAGCAATCGCAGCGGAGACGCCAAGAGCTCACTGAATCAGATGTACGGCGTTACCTTCAGCCATCTACCTTGGCTGGGACTTCGCGCGGACGCGCACTATTCGAAATTTAGCAGTTCGTTCGGAAGTGGATCGTATCGGGCCGTCTCTCTGTCCCGGAACTTCAGCGATGACATTCGTCTGGAAGTCCTCGGCGGCGACCAAACATTCAGTTCGTTGCTGACCACCGACAGCCATTCACGGTTTGTAACTTCCAACCTCGATTTCGCGGTGGGAGCGCACTATTTCGTGCAGGGTGGAATCACCGTCAATCGTGGCGAGCTCAGTTACGACCAGTGGATGTTCACCCTCGGCTACCGCTTCGATTCGAAGGGAAAGCATCAGCGATGACGATGACTAGGCGACGACAACTCGGAAACGCATCGGCCACATTTCTCATTATCTTTGCGTTCGTTTCCTTGATGCCGAGGCCCGCCGTCGCGGCAACCGATGACCTTGATGGTCTGCTCGGTCGCACCAGCCAGCAGGTTTCGAAGTTCCTCGAACAGTTTTCAGACGTGAAATGTACGGAGAAGGTGACTCAGGAAAAGCTGGGAAAGGAAGATAAGGTCGAACTGAAGGAAGAGTCCACCTACGACTACCTGGTGATCCTGACCAACGCTAACGGTGAGTTGAGCCTGGACGAGTCGCGGCTCGCGGTTCACGAAGCCAAGTCAGACAAAAAGAACACGTCGATGCTGGTGACCAACGGCTTCGCCACTCTATTTCTGGTCTTTCATCCCTCCTACGCTCAAAGTTTTCACTTCACCGCGTTGGAGGACGAAGTGGTCAGCGGCGAACGCCTCAACAAAGTCTCCTTCCGGCATGTGGGGGGAACCCGTTCGATCGCTGCCCTGGCGTTGCGCGGGCGGGAGTATCCTCTCGAGCTTTCGGGTACGGCATGGATCGATGCGCGAACCGGTGCGATCCGCAAGATCGTTGCCGACATCGGAGACACCCTGCGGGATGTTGGCCTGAAGACTCTACGCTCCGAAGTTGAATATGGGCCAGTTCCATTCCGTGGAATGAAGGAAGTTTATTGGTTTCCGGCACAAGCCAGCGTGGAAGTCGAAAGCTCGCACCAGCATTGGCGAAACACTCACCGCTTCGCCGATTACAAGAGATTTTCAGTCGATACCGAGGAGCAGGTCGCAAACAAATGAGCGCTAACGCCACTGTCGCAGCTGCAGCTTTACCCGCCCGCAACCGTGAACGGGCACATCAGGTTCGTCTCGCGATCGGTTACGTGCTGGCCATCGCTCTGATTGTGGGTCTGGCCGTTTACGGCTTCGACTACTACACGCTCAGTTCAGCCGAGCGGCCGTTCTCGGACAAGCATCACGTCCTGCGTCCAAGCGGCGCGATCGGAATCAAACTCGGTTTCATGGGCCTGGCCATGTTTTTGGCCATCTTTCTCTATCCCCTGCGCAAGAAATGGCTATGGCTGTCGCGCCAGGGCAGCTCCAAACATTGGCTGGATATACACGTGCTGCTGGGACTGACGGCACCGTTCGTCATCGCCCTGCACTCCGCCTTCAAATTCCGCGGCTTTGCGGGGATGGCTTTCTGGATCATGGTGGCGGTCTCGTTGAGCGGCGTGATTGGCAGATATCTCTACGGCCAGATTCCGCGTCGCCTGAATTCTGCAGAGATGTCAGCAAGAGAATTGCAGGAAGTCCAGACCGGCCTAGCTGAGCGGTTGAAGCAGCAAAACCTGTTACCGGAAGAAGACGTCCGATCTCTGTTGCACCTGCCCAGTCCAGAACGGGTGCAGGAGATGTCCATGCTGTTCGCGCTGGGCTACATGATGGCGCTCGACCTGAGCCGCTCCTTCCGGATCGCCAAACTGCGCTGCCGAGCGTTAGCGTTCGGCGAGCGCCTGACCACACTGGGCGGATTCCTGCCAACACGCCACGCCGGGCTTGAAAGATCGATCTCGCTGGCAAGAGAAGAGGCGGCGACGGCAAAACGCATCCTTTTTCTATCCCGCTCCCAGCAGGTATTCCACTTGTGGCACGTTGTCCACAAACCGTTCAGCTATTCCTTCGCCCTGCTGGCGATCATTCACATCGTGGTTGTAATGATGATGGGCTTTTTCTGAGGACGAACGATCATGGACACGCTCTTTGCCTTTTTCATTGCGGCGGTGGTCACTGGATTCTTTCTATACCGCTATACGAAGAACCTGAAGAAGAGGGACACGCTTGCCCGCGAAGCCGCCGAAAAAGGACAGCTGTTCTCTGACGGACCCAAAGGCCAACATCCCCACATCGACACAACCTACTGCATCGGCTGCGCGACTTGTACCTCGGTCTGCCCGGAGGGCGACGTCCTCGCCATGCTGGCAGGCAAAGCGGTCGTTGTGAATGGACACAAATGCATTGGCCACAGCCTGTGCGCGGAGGCCTGTCCGGTGGGCGCGATCACGATGGCGATGGCGAGCCCCAGCATGGGCGCGGACATGCCATACCTCACACCCGAGTACGAGACCAGCATCCAGAATCTGTTTATTGTCGGCGAACTCGGGGGGCTGGCTCTGATTAAGAACGCCGTCAACCAGGGCCGCGATTGTATTGACACCATCACGGGCCGCTTAACAAGAAGATCAACGACGAACTCAGATTCCGATTTGCGTGACGTCCTGATCGTGGGCGCCGGGCCTGGCGGCATAAGCGCCTCTCTGCGGGCCATCGAAAACAAACTCAACTACCTGACTCTGGAGCGGGACGAAGTGGGCGGCACGGTTGCCAAATATCCTCGCCAAAAGCTGGTGATGACGAGCCCGGTGGAGTTCCCCATGTACGGAAAGTTCAAGAAGACAGAGCTCTCCAAGGAAAACCTCCTCGCTTTCTGGGACATGGTTCTGAACCGAGCCGACTTCAATGTAGTCACTGGTGAAAAAGTAGATGACATCAGCAAGAGCGATGACGACATCTTCACGGTCACGACTCCCAACAACCAGTACCGTTCACACGCCGTAATTCTCGCGCTGGGCCGGACCGGCACCCCACGAAAGCTCGGCGTCAAAGGCGAAGAACTGCCCAAAGTCATGTACCGCCTGATCGAGGCGGATCACTACATCAACAAGAGAATTCTCGTGGTGGGTGGCGGGGACAGCGCCGTCGAAGCCGCGATGGGCCTTGCGCACCAGCACGGCAACCAGGTCACGCTTTCTTATCGCAAAGACAGTTTTGGCCGGATCAAGGAACGAAACGGGCTGCGCATCGCAGACTGCATGCGCAACGGTAAGGTCAAAGTGCTTTTCAACTCGACACCGATCGAATTCAAACCTGACTCCGTCGTCCTGGACGTCAGCGGTGCATTGCAGGAGATTGCCAACGATTTTGTTTGGGTCTTTGCCGGTGGTGTGCCCCCGAACGATTTCCTCAAGAAAATTGGCGTCGAGTTCGGAATGCGCGATTTGACTCTCGAGGCCAGCCATGAAGCCAGACAAGACACCCTTTCCAAGATTCGACAGCGGAATGCTAACGCTGCCGTCCAATAGAAGGCGAGCAAAACGGTGCGACGAGCACTGGACGCCAGTGCTAGCGATGTGGCCCATTGAACTTCCGCGCTCTCTCCCCGGGGCTTGATGTAGTTGGTCTTTACGTGCTACTTGGGAGCAGCGGACCCTATGGTTTGTGACAGGCGCATCGGGAAGCTGCCCTGGGGAGGTTTCGGGTCGTAGTTGGTGTAAACGCCTGTGGGTGTTGAAAAAGTCACCGTGATTAGCACGCGGAGTGGGAGCAGAAGGGTGGTACAAGGAAGAAATCCTTGCCATGCTGTGCTGGATCACCATTCTCGGAGGCGTGATCATCATGATGGGGTATCATTCTCGCTCGGAAGCGTTGTTCTACTATTTCCGCCTGGAAGATCAGGTTCCTGAGACCCACCTGCTGCGGCTCATCGAAAAACACATCAACTTTGCGTTTGTGCGCGAAAAGCTAAAAGACAGCTACAGCGAGAACGGTCGGCCTTCGATTGATCCCGAGCTTCTGCTGCGCATTCTGCTCATTGGTTATTTGTACGGCATCACGAGTGAACGGAAGCTGGTGGAAGAGTTGCGCATGCATCTGGCGTGGCGCTGGTTCACCGGTCTGAGTTTCGATCAGGAGATCCCGCATCACTCCACGTTCTCGAAAAACCGGCACGGACGGTTTCAAGAATCGAAGCTGTTCGAGGAGTTGTTTGAACAGATCGTGCGGCAATGTGTAGAAGTGGGCCTGGTACAGGGGAAGCAGCTGTCGGTGGACGGTAGCTTCATCGAGGCGAACGCGGCCAAAGAGAGCCGCATTCCACGTGAGCAGCTAGCGGAAGCGGCACAAGTCAGCCATACGGTGCGTCAGTATCTGGTGGAACTGGAACAGCTGAACCCGCTGCAGGAACCGGTGCACAAGCAAGAGCAGGTGTCGACTACCGATCCGGACTCGACCTACGCCACCAAAGGCGGCACGCCGGCCCGACTCGGGTACTACGACAACTATCTGGTGGACAATCACAGCTGCGTGATTGTGGGAGTGCAAGCGACCGCCGCCCGGATGAGTCAGGAAACCGTGGCCGCGCAGGACATGCTCACTCGTTTCACGCAATGGCAAGGACGAGAGCCAGAATCGGTAGCGGCCGATACGACCTACGGGAACGGGGAGTTCTTGCAATGGTTGGCGGATCGGAGCATTACGCCTTATATGCGAACCCGCGACAGTATCCACAGAAAGAACAGCCCATTCTACGGTCCCGAGCGGTTCACGTATCAACCCGAAAGCAATAGCTATCTCTGTCCTGCGGGGCAGCCACTGAACTATGGTGGCCGCAACACGCGGAACCGCGCCTATGCCTACATCGGGACCCGCAAACGTTGCGGTGGGTGTGCGCTAAAAGCCCAATGCACCAACGGAGCGTTTCGCTTTCTTGCCATCCACATGGACGAACCCGCCCGGCAACGCGCACGGGAGTTGGCGAAGACGCCAGAGTTCGCCCACGCACAGCGGCAAAGAAAGAAGGTGGAAGCTTTGTTCGCGGAACTGAAGAATCAGATCGGATTGCGTCGCTTGCGCCTGCGGAGACTGAAGTTCGTGCGGGAGCAGTTCTTCCTTGCAGCGGCGGCCCAGAACATCAAGCGGTTAGTGCGGTTCCTCAGCCAACCGACAACACCCACTGTGGAGGCTGCCATTTAGCTGAGGTGAGAGGAAAAACTCGACGGCAGTGATAATCGCAGCCAAAAGTACATTCCGATCACGGACTTTTTTCAACAGCCACGCCTATTTTCAACAATCTCTGCCTTCTCAATACAAGACGCCGTTGGCCTCGAATCGTACTACATTGTGATGTCGTGGCCTTTGTTATAAAGTACGGGCCATGAGAGCCACCGAGCGTCTGGTCGCCGCATCGCAACTACTGTTTATTTGCCCGGCCATTCTCTTCATGGGGTCGTTGGTCGTGCGGAACCTGTCACCGCTGCAAAGTGAACCGGCGTACACGGCTCAGCAGATCGTCATGTGGTATGCGGGACGGATGTGGACTCTCTGGGCACTTCTCATCGCTTTACCCTTGGGCGTGTTGGTTACGGGTTGCATCATGTTCGCGCGCAGCTGGAGCAAAGACGTTCGCCTGCCGCAGGCCGCGCAGCAAACGCTCGCCGCGATTTATGCAAACCGCGCGATGCTGATCGTCGCGGTAATGACGTTGACGGCCGGAGCCATCCTCACGATTGTTGTCTTGCACGTGCTCGCGAACTGACTGCCTCTCCCGACCCCAAGTTTCCTGGGACTGAATCTTTATTTGTCGATAAATCGCGACTACACTCACCGACGACGCGGACGAAAACCGCTACATGAGAGAATTTCGCCAAACCTCGGTCCGGTTTCCCTCGGGGCGTCTGCTGTTCCTTGTTGTCGCCTGGCTTGTCGTCTTGCTCGTATACGAAGGTCTGATTCCGCCCCGATTCCACCTTCCTTACTTGTGGGAAGGGCCGGTCTTCAGCGCTCTGGCCTGGATGAGTCTAGTGCTTGTCATCTGGCCACCTCTGGCGAGACAAGTGCGATTTTGGATCGCCTTGACCGTCGGCCTTGCGGTTCAGATCCTCACGGAGCAGGCATGGCTGCGCCGGGGAAAGTCCTGGTGGATAAGTCCCCGCACCTTTCCCGGCCTCGGACTTCTGGTTTGGGGAGTTGCTTATTCTTTCTTATGCTTGCGATCGCGCAGACGTGCGTTTCGGGATGACAGGGAAGGCCGCCAGTCGTGAGACTGCGGTCGCGCCCGCCCAAGCTATTGAATTGAAGAGAATTGTCCGCAATCCCGCCAGTTGTCAGGCCGGTGGTCGGGGGTGGAAATCATCCGGTTGTTTAGCGCATCGCCACAGCACTCCACTCGGGTTCTGACTGTAAACGCCTGTTCTATAAGAGGGGATGTCAAGAACATTTTTCTACCTCCGCCGGAAGCGCGGTTATGGTTCGCGGCATCCAGCCCCTTGTCAGATAGGAGTGACGCTCGAGGCTTGTGTCTTGCCCTGTGGTTTCGGGTTTTGCTTTGCTCCATCTCAGCAGCTGCATGTTCATTAGTAGCGACAACGCCGATCGGTTTCTGAAACTGGCAAGCACTCGTGGTTGTACGGTGTCAACCATGGTTCTATCTGCGACTCGAGGCCTAGTGCTTTTTCGGGTTATCCGAGAGGGCATAGGGTTTACACAGAGGCTCACTGCCACGGGGCACTGTGTGCCTACAGGCGATAAGGATGCTCACCCTCGAACCCGAGCGTCTCAAGAACCAACTGGCCACCACCAGAAAAGATCACCGGAGATGGAGGGGCTCTTCCCGTGAGACGCTCAAGCGGCTTGCGATTTCAGTTTGTCAGCGTCGAAGTTTTCTCCCTTCTTCCATAGAGTTAGCGTGATGGCTGCAATCTTGCGCGCCAGCGTGAGACGCGCCATCGTGGGCTTGATACCTTTGGCCAATGATCTCTGGTAGAAATCCTGGAACGGGCCGGGCAGTACACTGGCCCTGGTGGCCGCACCTTTGAACAAGCCTTTCAGATCATGATTGTGGTCTTTGTTCAGACCGCGAATGGAGATCTGTTTCTTGGAACGTCGCAGTCCGCCTTTGACATAGCAATATTCCGCACTGGTGCGGGTTTCCAAAGCAAGTCCGCTGTAAGCCCAAAGCTGTCGCTTAGTGCGAAAACGATGCGGGGTCTGGATCAGCGCCACCGCCAAGGCGGAGCGAATCGGTCCCAGTGAGGGAATCTGCCGTAGTTTGACGGTGATGGCATGTTTGCGACTCTCCGCCAACAGCTCGCGGCGCGCTTGCTGGCGCAAGTACTGCAGCATGTCCAGTTGCTGGTAGAGTCGTTCGGCGCGGCGACGGACGCCGGCTTCCTTGATCTTGCCCAGCCACTCGGCTCGATGACGAGTATAGTAGACGTCCCGGCCGGCACAGGGGATCGCCCAGCTGCGATAGACCGCTTTCAACCGACACATGACTCGGGTCAGATCTTTGGCGATGGTCAGGTAGCTGCGGGCTAGCTCGCGCAGCATGCGCACGCCCGTCTCGCCATGGTAGACCGAGCTGAGCTTGTTCAGGTACAACAGTTCGACCAACTTGTGGGCGTCGATACGATCACTTTTGTTTCCGTCTTTGAGCAGAGCATTTTTTCGCGGATTGCACACCACCAGCTTGGCCACATGCGGCTTCAGTAAATCGTGCAGCCACGCGGCCCAAGTTCCTTCTTCGAAGGTGACCGACAAAGTTCCGCGCAACCCGGCAAAGAACTCCAGAATGGTCGCGGCTTTTGTTTCCAGGATGGATTCCATGACTAACTTGCCAGTGGAATCCAATACTGCCACCGAGATGGTTGCTTGATGAACGTCGAGCCCAATATACTTTTCGCTATTCATGGAGGGTGTTCCTTTCGTAGGGAATGATGCTTGCGCTCATAACCTACTCCTAAAGGGACGCCCTCTTATAATGCGTTTACAACAGTAACGACGCCGCAGGCCGCCACCTCTGTGTTCCCCGAATCGCCGATCAGTTGTGCGCCTTGAGTCCTAGCGCACCCTGAACAGCACTCTAACGAGGGTGCTCCGAACTCGCCGTCCAGCTTGACTTTCGGCTCCAATAGGAGCAACATCTCCCCACTTCGGCCCAAGACACCTGCGCCGGGCCTGTTAAACGCCCCCACGGCGTCCCATCCGGGCAAGGTCCAAGGAACTCAATGTCCTCCCCGAGAAAGGAGGAGAGATTTCAGAGTGCGACTGGGAATTTCGGCTTTGCCAGCTGAGTTTCCCGGCTCTCCTATTCCGGCTTCTCGACCGATCTTCGGTCATTAGCTCACTGAGACCAGATTCGACAAACCGCAGGAGGAATTTATGAAATGGTTTGCTGTAGCAATCGGAGTAGCACTGCTGTCTGGTTGTCTGGCACAGGGCAACGCACAGACCCAGACGAAGACAAGTACCACAACCATCAAAATGTGGGACGCTTGCGACCCAGATAGTTTCAACGCAGTGTTTGGAACGGGGACATGTATTGCTGGCCACCACGGGCAGACTGTCCTAGGTGATTTTTTAGGGGAATTGCAAACCGACCACATCGCTGGTGGTTGGCGATTCGATCCGTTGTTGGATGCATCGGCTGGGACCTTCAAGTTGGTCAAGGTAAAGCTTGCTCCCGGAGACCATACTGTCATTGTGAACAACGGGGGCGAAACTCACACCTTCACTCGAGTTGACAAATTCGGAGGTGGTTTCATTGATGTTCTTAATGGCCTGACGGGTAATCCGATACCGGCTCCCGAGTGTGCCCAAGTTCTCGGCGACGGGTCGCTTGTGCCGCAACCAGAAACCGACAGCAACATCTTCGTCGAGGCAGGGACAACCGAGCCAGGCCCCACGGCTGGCAGCTCTGTTTTGCCGAGCGGGGTTTCCCGATGGGAGTGCTGCGTCCACCCATGGATGCGGATGACAGTCGTTGTAAAACACGGGCACGAGCACGAAGACTGACTGAGTTTCAGAGGCATGAGTTGGCCACTTGTAAACCTGCGACGTTCACAAGTGGCCGCTCTCAAATCCCAGCCTTCCTGGTCTACGAATCGTGCAAATGCTGCAACTGGTCCAAAATCTCACGCTCTCAGAAGACTATCCCAAAGACCACGTGGACAATTGGTGTCGGCGCGCCTCGGCAGTCGTCCCCCCAAATTGTTGGCGAAATATCGCCGTAGCACTCATTGACCCTGTCGAGGGGGTTCTGAGTGCTAACGCCTGTTACCGCCAACCGTCCAATTCTTTCCGCACCGAGTAGACAAGCAGTGACGCATAACCTCTAAAAATAGCGATTCCAAGGTTCGCACAACCTCCTCGTGCTAGTATCGTTGCCGCCAATGGCTACCGCTGCTGCTTCTCCCGTTCCGCTCGTCTCCCCCGCGGCCCGCGACCGCAAGTTCTACACCGGGATCGCCATCGTGATGCTGTTCACCGTTCTGGTCGGCTTCTCGCGAACCTACTTCCTCGGCCTGATCTCCGGGCATGCGACGACCCTCACCGGCCGCGTTCCGAACGCGACCGTGCACCTGCACGCGCTGCTGTTCATGTCGTGGATGGTGCTGTTCATCGTGCAGACGAGCTTGGTCGCGACGCACCGCGTGAAAGTGCATCGCAAGCTCGGCTACTTCGGGGTGGCTCTGGCGGCGGCAATGATCGTGGTCGGCGGCCGCACCGCGGTCGAAGCGGCACGGCTCGGCGCGGTCCCTCCCGGCGCCAAGCCGTGGAACTTCATCGCCATCCCCTTCGGCGACATCACGACCTTCGCCATCTTCTTCATCGGCGCCGTCCTCTGGCGCAACGACAAGGACAAGCACAAGCGGCTGATGATCCTCGCCTCCACCTGCCTGATGGCCGCGGCGCTGGTGCGCTGGCCCGGCGTACTGGCCCTTGGAGCACTGGTTTCCTACGGCCTCATGCTAGTGTTCCCCATCGCCGGCGCGGTGTACGACCGGTGGTCCCGCGGGCGCGTCCACCCGGTGTACTGGTGGGGGCTGGCGCTGCTCGTGCTGGGCGTCGCGGTGCGCGTCGTCCTGCTCAACAGCCTGGCCTGGCGGCACGCCATGCAGTCGCTGTTCGGCTAGCCAGATGCCCACTATTCTCAACATTGAGTAAGTGTACCAGTAGCAAATAAAGCCAAATTGTCGAAAAATCGCCATAGCACAAGTTTGCGCTTTCCTTTCGCCTGTCTGGCGAACAAAAGGTGCAAAGTTGCGATAACGCCTGTTATCAACAGTTGACTTCCGGGTGAGTAGCCCCGGGGAATCTCACCCCGAGGCTCTCTCAGAACCGTACTTGAACCTCTCAGCTCATACGGCTCCCACCATGGAGCCACGCCGCACTCCCATCTGCCAGTGCGCCCACAACTTCGGATCGCGTCTCGAGATACGCGCGACCCAATGTGTCGCCCTGCGCAAATGGCCGCGCAGCTTCTTGTATTTCCGCTCGGCCCAGCGGGCCAGCTCTCGATCCAGTTGGCGCATCGGCGGATAGAGCGCCGAGCGATAAAACCGCCCGTAATACTGGAGCCAGCCTCGGATGATCGGGTTGAACATCCGCGACAGATCTTCGATCGCCTTGTCACTGCGCAGATGCAGATTCCAGCTTCGAATCTCCCGGATCGCTTTCACCGCCTTGTCCGAAACTGCCGGACTGAAGTTGATGAAGTACTTCCCCTTGCGATTCTTCGATCTCCGCGGCCGAAACGTGTAGCCCAGAAAATCGAACTTCTCGTTCGGATATGTCTTCCGCCGATCATCATCCTTGCAATAGACGATCTTCGTCTTCTCCGGATGAAGTTCCAACCCACATTCTGCAATCGTGCGGCTATGGCCTCCCGCACCTCCTGGCCTTCCACTCCGTTCTGCAATGCACGATGGCATCATCGGCGTACCGCTCAAACGGCAACTGCGGATACTGCTTCGCCATCCATCGATCAAAGGCATAATGCAGAAACAGATTGGCCAACAAGGGCTGATGACCCCGCCTTGCGGCGTCCCTTTTCACGCGGGACCAACTGGCCGTCCTCTTCTTGCACTGGCGCTTTCAGCCACCGCTCGATGTAGAGAACCATCCACTGTTCCGGCGTGTTTCTTCACCGCCCGTATCAGCAGATCTTGCGGGATGTTGTCGAAGAAACCCTTGATGTCCAGATCCAAAACCCAGTCATAGCGCCAGCATCGCTGCCGCGCCTGCCCCACTGCATCCAGCGCCGACTTCCCCGGTCGATACCCGTAGGAATCCGGATGGAACAGCGGGTCCACCGCCGGCTCCAGTCTCGACTTCACCACCTGTTGCGCGATCCGATCCGACACGGTCGGAATGCCCAGCTTCCTTTCCCCACCGTTTTCTTTGGTATCTTCACCGTCCGCACCGGCGGCGGAAAGTAACTGCCCGACGACATCCGATTCCAGATCTTGTACAGGTTCTTTTTCAGCTTCTTTTCGAAATCCTCAATCGACTGCTCGTCGACCCCTGCCGCTCCCTGGTTCGCTTTTACTCGTTTGTACGCTTCCCAGACCTCCCACTTGGAAATACAAAACGGCTTTGCCTCACTCATCGGCTCCTCCCATTGCTGGTTGGCTCATTGAATTCGGCTCCATAACACAACCCCTTCGCTCCATCCCTTTTCGGGGACTTCATCGCTACTACGGGTTGTTCCGCCCCTGGTCTCCGCTTCCGTACTCTCGCCCTCGTGGTTCTTCCACTTGTGGCTTCTCCGTTCGCATCGGAGTCCCAGGTTCCCACGTTCCGCTCAACCGCCTCCTGGCAAGCTCAGGCCACCTCTAATGCCGGATGCCGCTCCGTCCGTAAACAGGCTCCGCCGAAGCTCGGTCCCGCAGTAACAACCCCCCCGCGGTTTTGACATCGTCCCTACGCTTTCGACACTTCCATCAGTGGTTCCCTTGCGGTCCTCTTCTTGCCAGTCACCTGACCTGGTTCTTGCCAGGCCTTTTCCTTCTGTGCTCACGACCATGGCTTTTGACCACAGCCGCCGAAGGTGGTTTGGAACCTGCTCCTGCAGCCGGTTCCGAGGGGCCTTCCCTCATCGATCAAGCAGTTACACACATTGGGCCTTTCGGCCCTTTGCGCTCGTGGCGCACGTTTGCCCATCAACCGCCCAGAAGCGCCGGATTGCTTCCGCAAAAATTAATCTTCACTTGACAGGCAAGTTGCTACTTGCCTATCATCGCATGTGTGAGTGATGTGTTCGAGGCAATCGCTACTCCGGCGCGTCGAGCGATTCTTGACGAACTGGTTGAGCGGGATGGCCAGACCCTGTTCGAATTGTGCAGTCGTTTGGCTATGAAGCATCAGCTTGGGCTGACGCGACAGGCAATCTCGCAGCACCTAGAAGTACTGGAATCGGCGGGTCTGGTGACAACGGTCCGGCAGGGTAAGTACAAACTGCACTATCTACACACGACACCGCTCAACACGATTGTCAAGCGATGGCTAAAACCAGCGAAGAAGGGAGCACGGAAATGAGAATAGTGGTGAGCGGCATTTTTGTCGATGATCAAGACAAAGCGTTGTCTTTCTACACAACGAGACTAGGCTTCGTGAAGAAGAGCGACATCCCATTAGGGGCTGCGCGGTGGCTGACGGTAGTTGCGCCAAATGATCGCGATGGAACCGAACTCGTGTTGGAGCCCGATAGCCATCCGGCTGTAGGACCATTCAAGAGTGCCCTGGTGCAGGATGGTATTCCTTTCACTTCGTTTGCCGTTGAAGATGTGCGCGCTGAATACGAACGTCTTCGCTCCGCCGGCGTGGTGTTTACGCAGCCGCCAGTCACGATGGGACCCGTAACGACCGCCGTCCTAGATGATACATGCGGGAATCTGATTCAGTTGGCGCAAAAGGGCTAGAGGACATCCATGCCGCAAGCTCCATCCCCTCCGTACAAAAAGTTGTTGGAAGATCTGCGTTCGTCAGTTCCAGATCGCCAGAATTACGCATTCCAGTCGCTGCTCAAAGCTACTGACAGTCCTGTGGGTTGGGCTTATGAAGTGTGGGAGGATCTGCTACGTACCCTCGTGGACGGCGACAATAGGCAGAGGTCGATTGCCGCACAGGTGCTCTCCAATTTGGCCAAAAGTGACCCGAAGGAGCGCATGCTAAAGGATCTGGCCGCGCTAGTGAAAGTCACCAAGGATGAGCGGTTCGTCACGGCACGGCATTGCCTCCAATCCCTGTGGAAAGTCGGCATAGCCGGCGAACCGCAACGCAAAGCGCTGTTGAGGGGTTTGGAAGCTCGATTCAAAGAGTGCAAGGCCGAGAGGAATTGTACTTTGATTCGGTACGACATCCTGGTCGTTCTTCGGCGCGTTTTCGATCTCGTCAACGACGAACAACTTCGGCTGACGGCCGAGCGACTCATGGCTATAGAAGAAGACCCCAAATATCGGAAGAAGTACGCAACAGTTTGGCGCACGAACTAGCCCAGTGCGAATCGACAAACACTGCATCAAACGCCCTTGTGGTGACTAAACTCCCGGATGTGTCGGCTAACCGAAAGTAATCCAAGCCGCCAGCAATCGTCTCAACTGGCGTTAAATCGTCATCTCTAACAATGTCGGCGGTGTCAAGCACGTTTCTAAGCACACTGCGGCATGCACTCAGAGAAGAGCGCCATTTCGCTCTGGTTGAGATTTGCCAGGCCAACCTTGGGCTCGCTTCTAATCGTTCGGGTCAGGAACTCAGTCCGACCCAACCATCTCTTCGATCGCAACCTCGATCATGATTACTACTTCGAACTCCCCGGTGAAAGGGAGCGGGATACCCAATCATTACGGCGGTGATTTACTGCACACCATGGCGATTTCCGGGCTCTCCCGCGTGCGAACCGAGCTGCTGCATTTCGTTGTAGTCCCATCGGCGCCGCCACATCCAGTACAAATCGACCGCCAGTTTCCGGGCCATCGCTACTTTCGCGATCTTTCGCCCGCGCCGCATGGCGAGGTGAAAGAACTGGCCGCGCCACTGCGGATCGCTGCGCACCGTGACCTGCGCCGCTTCCACTAGCAAGAAGCGCAACAGAGCGTTGCCCTGTTTGCTGATGTGGCCCAGTCGTCGCCGATCTCCACTGGACTCTTCCGACGGCACCAGTCCCACATAGCTGGCGATTTGTTTCGCGCACTGGAAACGTTCGGGCGTGCCAATGACTAACTCGAACGCCAGCGCGGTCAGCGGGCCCACTCCAGGATGGGTCTGGAGTCGCCGAGCCACGGCTCGCTTCTCCACTACCTCTTCCAACCTTCTGGTTAGTTCCAGGATCTTCGGCGTGAACTGATCGAGCAAGTCGAGCAGGTCCTGGCGGCGTCGGCTGGCCCACGGAGCGAGGGCTAACGATTCCAACTGCGCCCGGCCCGCCGGCCGCCACAACGCTTTCTTGCGCCGGAGTCCCTCGTTGAGTGCCACCACGTGCAACTGATTCATGACACGCGTACGCATCTGCACCAGTCGGTGGCGATGCCAGAGCAGTTGCCGCAGATCGCGATTCTCCGCGTCCGGCATCCAGATCCTGGGAAAGCGATTTTCCACCAGGAGCCGTAATAACAGTTGCGCATCCTGGCGATCCGTTTTCTGCTTCCGGACCCGCTTCGTGCGCACCGCGGCTGCGTCGCCGATCCACAACTCAATCTGCAACTCGTTCAGCAACCGCTCGAACCAGTGCGCATGCCCACTGGCTTCCATGCCCACACGCACTGTCACGCCGCGGGTTCTGAGGTCTTGATAGAACTCCTCGGCCTGCTCCTTGTGTCCCAGGCGTTCTTCGCTGAAATCGCCTGTGTCGGTGTTCACGTACGCAATTTGCTGGAAGCCCGGGTGATAATCACAACCTATAATGATCATGTTCGGCTCCTTTCTCCCGAGCCTTCTTGGTTGGCTTTAGCACCACCAACTCTACTCGGGTCTGGGAGCCGACATTGTTATGGAATCATTTCAGCACTAATCCGATTGTGAGTGTAAACGCCTTCCATGAGAAGGCCGGTCGGAGTCAAGGGGATTCGTTTTGGTATTTGTAGGTCACGCTGTTTCTTCCCCGCCGAGTCGCCACTGTCGCCACCCTTCCATCCGCACTCTTGGTGAGCGATTCTCGCTCGGTGCAAGTTGGGTGTTCTCGTTTCAGCCGGTGCTGCCACCTGTTTATCGACCTCGGTTCCATCTCGAAGATGAAAGCTGGGCCAGGCGTTTAACGCAGTCACCGGAACTCGGCTTTAGGCTTTAGCTTTCCTTTCGCAGAGCGTTTTTGGTTTTATGCAGCCGCCGGCATCGCTCTCGGCTTGCTATTGCGCAACGGTTCGTAAACCTCTCCGCTCACCCACAGGTGATGCAGCAAGACGGCCAGCTTTCGTGCCACTGCAATAATGGCTCGTTTCTTCCCGCTCTTGCCGCCGCGCTCGGCCAGCTTCAAACCCCAGCGGCGCAGATCGCTGTCGGCTCCAAACGGCCCCAAGATGTGGTGCGCTCCCTGCACCAGCAGCGTTCGCAGGTATGGATCGCCTTCCTTGCTGATGTGCATTTGCGGCTCGCTCTGGCCCGAGTTTCTCCGCCCCGGTTGCAGCCCCAGGTAGCAGCCCACGTCCCGGCTCTGGCGAAAACGATGCGCGTCTTCCAGCGTCAGCAGGAAGGTCAGCGCGATCAGCGTCCCTACGCCCTTCAACTGCTTCAGTTGCGCCACTTGCGGATAGCTTTCCCGCGCCAGTCGCTCGATCCCTTCGTTGCATTCCCGGATGCGTTCACTCAGCGACTCGATTCCCGCCAGCAACGGCTGCAGCGCGGTTCGCAGTTCCGGACTCAGCTCCTGGGCTTTCTCCGCATTCATATTGCGTACGTTGCACCCGCGTAGCCGCTCCCCGTAGCTCTTGGCCAATCCGCGGGCCGTGTTCACCAGCGCGGTTCGTGCCCGCACCAACCCGGCGCGCGCCCGGATCACGGTCAGATCCGCTTGCGCACGCGCACTGCGATGCTTCACCGGACATAACAACTGCGGATCGATCCTGGCCAGCCGAGCCAACGTCTGCGCATCCAGCCGATCGTCTTTCTTTCGGCTCTCTCCGATCAAGCGCACATTGCGGGCATGCGCCACGATCACTTCGTGTCCCAACTCGCTCAGTGCCCGGCTTACCCACGGTGAATGCATTCCGGTTTCCAGCGCGATCCGGCTGCGCGGTATCGCGCCGAACACCTCTCGCATCGCTTTCGGAGTCGTGCCCAGTTTCTGTGCCAGCCGTACTTCACCCGCTTCGTCCAACACGCAATACCAGCTCGATCGATCGCCCAGGTCCAGCCCGATCGTCAGCTTCTGTTCAGAACAATTCCTGATCTGCTTCCCCGCTGTGATGCTAATCTTCTTCATTGCCGGTCTCCTTTTTATCTGTGCTTCGAGCACGTCGATAACTTGGGAGCGTACACCGCATCCCGTCCGGAGACCGGCCTTCTCATCCCATCTGGTTACAACACTTATCCGGCGACAAGATGGAACTGGCAACCCGGAAAGATGCTATTCACAGCCTTCCCCACGGGCTATCGCGGATTTTGCAAGAGCCAGGCATCCAGGCTTGGGTTCCCTCGTCGCCCTAAAATGTATGTAACTTCCTTCGATCTGCAGCGTACTGCTTTATGGACGCCAAAAGGAACATGGCGAAAGAACCGCGGCCCCGCGAGGGCGAAACCAGGCAGATGGAGGGGCTCGGTTTGGAGAGGGTAATAGAACGCGCCCGGGGCCACGATGCCGAGGCCGTGGGGGAGATTTATCGCCGCTATGTCCGGCGGGTATTCGGATTGTGTCGTTACATGCTGAACTCACGGGAGAGCGCAGAAGATGCCACCAGCGAAGTCTTCCTCAAGCTGCAGCGCTCCATCGGGAGCTACGACGGTTCGATACCGTTTCCCAGGTGGCTGCTACGGGTGGCTGGCAACCAATGTATTGACGCTTTGCGGCGCCGACAGCGTGGACTGAAAGTGTTTGCGGAAATTGAAGAGGGAGCCGCCGGCATCGAGGCGGCCAGTTCGGAGCCGTCGCCGCTGGGTGCTGTCATCAGCACACAAGAGAGAGCGCAGGTGCGGGATACCATCGCACGCCTGCCGGAGAACTATCGCGTGCCGCTAGTCATGCGCTATTACGGCGAGCTGAGTTATGACGAAATCGCGCAAGTGTTGGGCCTGGAGAGGAACTACGTAGCGGCGCTGATATTTCGGGCTAAGCAGGAGCTGCGCCGGAGACTGGCCCATAGGAGCAAGTGATCATGGAATGTTATTCGGAACAGACCTGCGCCCTCGCTGTGGACGGTGAACTAGCGGTGGACGAGTTGCGGCGCCTGCGAGACCACCTAGCCACGTGCCGGCGCTGCCGGGAGCTAGTGGACGCATTGCGCACTGAGAACCGCGTTCTGAGCGAAAGTCTGCACGAGCTTCCGGAAGAAACAGCCAGCCCAGCGGGCTTCTCCCGTCTGCGTAGGTCCTGGGTGTGGGGCGACCTGACGGTGATGGCCGCGGTGCTGGTGCTAGGTTCGATCAGTTCCATTTGGTTCGACGAACTGAGTATTCCGGCAGGGCTAGAATGGTTCAATCCCTTCACCCTAAGCGGCCGCACGAACCTGATCTTCAGCCTTTTTGACCACTTTGCACCCGGAGGTACTGCCATGCTAACTGACTATGCTGCTGTCGTGGGGTTTCTTTCTCTGCTGCTGCTGTTGGGCGGCAGCGCACTGCTGTTGGGACGAGGACGGCTACGCCAGTCTGGCCTGCGCCTGCTGATCGTGCTGTTCGCGTTGTCGTTGCCCAGCTTTGCCCTGGAGCGGCGTCACGGTGAGTTCATCACCGTGGCGGCGAACGAGACTGTGGACGACACGCTTGTGGCCGCGGGTAACACTGTGCGCGTGGAAGGCGTGGTTAACGGAGACTTGCTGGCGTTTGGCCGGACCGTGGAGGTGCGCGGCACCGTCAAGGGCGACCTGGTGAGTTTTGCCAAGAGAACTGTGGTCAGCGGAAGCGTGGAAGGCCGCATCTACACCTTTTCGGAGTCGCTCGACTTGGACGGGCAATTGGGTCACAGCATCTACGGCTTTGTGCGATCCTTGCGCGTGAATGACCGGGGCCACGTGGGTGACGGTATCGTGGTTGCCGCCGGCGACGTCAGCCTCGAGGGCGAAGTGAAGCGCAGTGTGGACATCTTGACTAGCGGCAATGCCGATGTGAGCGGCAGTATCGGCCGCGATCTGACGATGGCCGGAGTTAGCCTTACGCTGACGAACACAGCCCGGGTTGGCGGCAATCTCAGCGCTCGCGTACACCAGCAGAAAGAGGTGCACATCGCCGACGGCGCGACCATTGCGGGCAAACGTGACATCCAGGTGCAGGTGAGGAAGAGCCAGTTCGCGCGCCCGAGATTCTACTTCCACCAAGCTGTCTGGTTCGCTGCCGCCATGCTGGTGGGATGGCTGGGCCTAGTTCTGTATCCCGGCTTCTTCCGGGCCACGACTCAGGCGGTGGGCTCAGGCTGGCTCAGCCTCGGGCTGGGGGTTGGGGTTCTGGCGGGTGTGCCGGTGGCCATGGTCTTGCTAGCCATCACGCTGATTGGTATCCCGATCTCGCTAATGTTGTTCGCGGTGTATCTGGCTGCGATCTACCTGGCGAAGGTTTGGGTTGGAGCCTTCCTTGGGCGGGTGCTTCTGAAGCCCTCGGGAGCCACAAAGGGCGATTGGTTGCTGGGACTCCTGGTGGGCCTGTTGATCCTAACTATCGTGGGGTTCATCCCGTATCTTGGCGGGTTGGCCCACTTGGGTGTGGTTTGCCTGGGGTTGGGAGCTTTTGCCGGGCAGCTTTATCGGGCTTCACGACCGGTAATAACGACCTGAGGAGGCCTGCTGAGGGGCTGGTCGAGGCCAGATGAAGTGCGGCAATGGCATCCTGGAAGTGAATGACTCGTGGTCTGTTGACGTAAAATCGCCTCTCTAACAATGTCGACGTTTGTCAATCAGTATTGGCACACACTACAGCATGCACTCGATGAGGAGCGCCATTCGCTCTAGGGGAAGAAGTGCCGACCCAACCAAGGCTCGCTCGCAATCGGTATTCAGGTCTGGAACTCAGTCCGGCCCTTGGCCGGCCGTAACTCCTAATTGCCGGGATGAACCCCGAGCACCGTGAAGCCCGGTTTAGCCTGCTTGCATCTGTTTCAAGAGCTCTCGACTCTGGATCAGCAGCTCACGCACCCGCCTTCGTTCGGCCAGGACCTCGGCAGAATAGAGCCCGTGCTTCCAGCGCGCCCGCCGCGACCGGCGGTTCGCCGGAAAGCCTCCAGTTTCGCATGTTCACGAATCAGCCATTCGTTGGAACCGATAGACAGTAGATCTTGTCGGCCGTTACGCAGCTGTGCAGCCATTGGATCTTCGGCCAGCAATTGATCCCATTGTCACATTTCCGATACCGGGAGGCTCGCGTTCGATGACGTACTGGGGGCATGGTCTCCTTCCTTTCAGTACTTGGATCTGTGTCCGCGCATAAGGGCAGAGGTGGGCGACAGCCCTTCCAACGTAGGCTCGAATCGCTGCTTCTCTTACCGTTTTGCCAACGTCACCGGCACCGTCTGGTTCGCACGCGCCTGCAGAACTGCCTCCCGCGCCAAGACCGGGTCGTAGACCAGCACTTTTCCTAAAGTGGCGAGTGCCAAGGAATAAACGCGGAGTTGTCCACCCTTTTGGCTGATGAGCAACTCGTTTCCGGCACTTGTCCTTCCGCCGTCGATCCCGCTCATGAAGCGGGCTACAGGGCGACCTTTGCTGTCCCTGATCAACGCAGAAGTCGGCATTCCGGTAGATCCAATGGTGATGGTGTAGGTGTCAGGCTGAAGGACTGTATCGCCCCATAGGACTTGATTGGTCAGCGTGAACTTTCCCGTAAAGGCACAAAGGTCCTGCTGGGCCGGCGCGATCTCGGCGATAAAGCTGATGGCCAGCGCTAGAAACAACATCTTGCTGACTGCCAGTGCTTGATTGTTTTTCATTGCCGGTTCTCCTTTTTGTCGTCGGCCCTGGCGCGAATCCGGCCGCGAACGACTGCGAGAATCCTGGATTGCCACGCGTATCTCAATAGACACGACCTTAAAGGTTTATGGATTTGTAACTAGATGACAACGCAATAGTTGCAGGCGCTTCTGGCAAGACTATTCCGATCTTGGAAGCGGTGTGGTGATAAACTTTGCCACGCACGAAAGCCGTGAATATGGTAACGGAACCCCGCGAACCGCCCCGGACTGTGCGCTTTGGAACCTTCGAGGCAGACCTCAGTGCCCGCGAACTCCGCAAGGCCGGGGTACGCATCAGACTCCACGGCCAGCCTTTTGAAGTGCTGGCCATGCTGTTGGAGCGACCCGGGGAAACAGTCCCGCGTGAAGAACTTCGCCAAAGGCTGTGGTTGAGAGACACCTTTGTCGATTTCGACGCTGGAGTGAACACGGCCATCAACCGGCTCCGGGAAGCGCTGGGCGATTCGGCCGAGAACCCGCGCTTCATTGAGACGTTGCCGCGCCGCGGGTATCGCTTCATTGCCCCGGTGCGGGCCGAGGTCTTAGAGCAAGCCGACAGCATTTCCGCGAAGACTCCGTTTCCCGGAGCCGTGCAGACAGTGGCTCCCCTTCATGGCAGGTGGGTCAAAGTCTTGGTGGTCGGCCTTGCAGTAGTTGCCGCACTGCTAACTGGGTTGAGCTTAAGCAGCGTGCGCGAACACCTGCTTGGGCGCCCCGGGCCTCCCCTCATCCAATCTCTGGCAGTTCTTCCCCTGGTGAACCTTTCGGGCGACGCCGGGCAGGATTTTTTTGCTGACGGAATGACCGAGGCCTTGATCACCGACCTCGGCAAAATCGGCGCTCTGCGCGTGATCTCCCGGACATCGGTTGTGCAGTACAAGGGGACGAAAAAGCCACTGCCTGAAATTGCGCGGGAATTGAATGTGGATGCCTTGGTAGAGGGGACAGTGTTGCGCTCGGGGAGTCATTTGCGCATCACTGCGAATCTTCTGCAAGCCTCTCCCGAGAAGCACTTATGGGCGGAAAGCTATGAGAGCGAAGCCGGTGATATCCTGACGCTACAAGGTCAAGTGGCGCAGGCCATTGCGCGCGAGATTCAGGTTAAGTTGACGCCCGAGGAGCAAAAGCTGCTGGGCAGCGCCCGACCCGTGGATCCGCAAGCCCATGATGACTACCTTAGGGGCCGGTATTTGTGTGCCAAGGATGCGCGCGAGCCCGTGGAAAAAGGAATCAAATACTTCGAACTAGCCATCAAGGAAGCACCGTCAGATCCGCTCGGCTACGCGGGCCTTGCCAATTGTTATACGGTCTTGAGCTGGGGAGGCGATATTTTTGTGGGAGATCTTTCAGCTGCCGAAATGATGCCGAAGGCCAGAGACGCAGCCTCCCAGGCGTTGCGACTCGACGAGAACTTAGCTGAGGCACATACGTCGCTTGCCTGTGTGGAGATGATTCTCAATTGGAACTGGGCTGGCGCGGAACGGGAGTTCAAACGTGCGATTGATCTCAACCCCAACTACTCACCAGCACACGTCTGGTTTGCGCATTACTTGGCTGCCATGGGTCGGTCTGACGAGTCGGTGGCAGAGGCAAAACGATCGCTGGAGCTCGATCCGTTCTCCGTATTTACCATGGACTTCAGCGAATGGGCATTCTACCTTACCCGGCATTATGACCTTGCAACAAAACAATCCCAGAAAACTTCCGAACTCGCACCCGAATTCCCATGGTCGCACTACGATTTTGGCCAGATTTACGACGGGACGGGCCGACATCGGGAAGCCATTGAGGAATACACCAAGGCGCAGGAAGTATTCGGCCTGAGCCAGAACAGACTCGCGGAACTGCGAACAGCGTATCAGAACTCCGGTGAGAAAGGATACTGGCGGAAGACACTGGAGTTCTGTCAGGAGGCTTCAAAGCAGCGGCGCAAATTTGGCACCGTTTCAGGATACGGTTGGTGCGATTATGTCAAAGACCTATATTTGGCGCTTCTCCACGTTCGTTTGGGCGAATTCGATGCTGCCTTCCAATCGCTGGAAACGGCATACAAAAAGCATGAGACCGAGCTTATTTACCTCAACATCGACCCGCAATGGGACGGTGTTCGTTCCGACCCCCGATTCCAAAGCCTCCTTCACCGCATAGGTTTGAAGAACTAAACTCACTGTGCAGCGATCACGTTGTCGATTCTCTTGAGTTCGAGCGCGACTCTTTCGTTGGCTTTGTTCGGCGAAATTTCTGACGCGTCGAGATTAGTACTGGGAAACGCCCTTATCGATGTCGGCGTTGTCAATCAGTATTGGCACACACTACAGCATGCACTCGATGAAGAGCGCCATTTCGCTCTAGGGGAAGAAGTACCGATCCAACCAAGGTTTCTGGGGACCCGATAAGCGCCCGACGGCGGTCGTGGTAGCGATAGGATTTCACCAAGCGGAGCTGGGTAAGTTATTCAGCGATATCCTGCCTGCCGCCCACGTCCGCTCGCAGTATGCCTTGCCCGACGAGAGGGATTTTGATCTCTCCGTAGCGCGTTGCGGAGAATAGAAGGATTCTGGGTGGATTGTCGGCTACCCTTACCTTGAGATTACTTCCCGCTTGCCCGTCATTCGGGACTAATTGCCGATGTAGCCTAGCAACCCGCTCCTCGCGCGCGTTTTCATCACTTCACTGGAAGTTACCTGCAAGGCGCCTGCCAGTAGCGAGTGATCCTGGTCACTGCAGCCGCGCACACCCGAAGCTATATTTGAAAGGCGACTTTGCGCTTGAAGGGCATAAGTTCACCGCCCAGCATGGCAACACGATTGAAAGTTCGGCAGTATCAACTGGGAAGAGTAAGCAACGAAATAATCGAATTATGATACTGAACGCAAGATAACCGTTCTTATCCAGATTCCTCGGTGGCATAAGTTTTGGGGTACGAGAGGCAAATGACTCGAAGACTCGATTACCGCAACAGCGTGCTTAAGGCGTACCCCGAGGTCTACACCCCGGCGGCGCGTGAGGCGTTGGAGGTCCTGACGCCGCTCAACCGTGACCGGCGGGAGCTAATGGCAAGGCGCATCGCGCGGCGACTGACGCGGGAGCGCGGCCGGCAGCGTATCGCCTTCCTCGACCCCGAGGCGCTGATCCCGCGCACGGGCATCCGGGTCCAGGACGCCCGCGACGGCAACTTCGAGGGGAGCGAGATCCCGGCCGATCTGAAGCGCCAGTGGATCCAGGGCACTGGGCCTGCCGCCAGGCCGAGGGCGAGCACTGAGAACGGCCTGCGCAACGCCGCCTACGCGCTCCTCTCGGGTGCCGACGGCTGGATGTTCGATGGCGAAGACGCCCTCGGGCAGGTCGATACCATGTCGCTCGACAACCAGCGCAACCTCCGGCTCGCGATCGCCCGGGACCCACGCTTCCTGCGCGTCGCCGAAGAAGTCGCCGGCGAGATGAACCGGTGGGCACAAGGCTTTTTCGGGCGACCCATCGTCGCCGACTGGCGCCGACAGCTCGACTTCACCACCAAGATCTTCCGCGCGCGCGGTCTGCACCTCAACGACCGGCACGTGCGAGAGAAGGACGGCACCGGCTTCTCTGCTTCGATCGTCGACCTCGCCCTCTACGTGGTCAACAACCACCAGAACCTACGCGACTCGGGGGCATCGATCGTCATCTACCTGCCGAAGATACAGACCGCCGAGGAGGCGGCTCTGTGGAACGACTTGCTCGCGGCGCTCGAGCAGAACCTCGGAATGGCGATAGGCACGATCAAAGCCTATGTCCTGGTCGAGCAGATCGAGGCAGCCTTCCAGTTGATGGAGATCCGCGCCGTCCTGGGCCGCCACTTCGTCGGCTTCAACACCGGGCGGTGGGACTACATCAACAGTGTCGCCGACGCGATGGCGTGGGACCCGGGCTTCGTCAACCCCAATATCGACGCCATCGGCATGACCTACGGCTACATGCGCAACTACGAGGACCGCGTGCGCCGAGCGGTGAACACTCCCGACCGGAACGGCCACTGCGCCCTCTGGCAGGGTGGTATGGAGCCCAACATCCCGGTTGGCTCCGAGGCGGGCGTGGCGGCGGGTATGCGCAGAGCGAAGGCCGGCGGCAAGCGCGAGCAGCTCGAGGGGGCGAGCGGCAAGTGGGTCGCGCACTGGAAGATGGTGCACATCGTGCGGCCGGTGTGGCAGGAGATCGGCGCCGACAACCAGCTCGGACGCGAGTTCCCGCCGCTCACCTACACGCAGAAGGACGCCGACGGGCTGGTGCTGCTCGAGCCGGCGCCGCGCACCGTCCGGGGCGCCCGCGACCTGCTGAGCGTCGCCCTACAGTACGGCAACGCCTTCGAGCAAGGTTTCCAGGCTGCAGCGCTCAAGCCGGCGGACTTTTTCGGCGACGACAACGAGCTCTACCTGATGGAGGACATGGCGACAGGCGAGATCCGTGTCAGCATCCTCTGGGAGTGGCTGCAGAAGGGCGCACAGCTCACCGACGACGACCCCGCGACCGGCGCTCGCGCCGGCGATACCTTCGACGCGACGCTTTTCGCGCGGTTGCTCGCCGAAGAGTACGAGAAGCTGCTCGACGCCCGTGACCGCGACGTCCACGACGACTCGAAGGCGACCACGCTGCCCATCGCGCGAGAGATCGTCGCGACCTATGTTACCAATGGCGTCAAGCTGCCCTGGTACATCGACCTTTTGAACCTCAACCTCAACAACCGCGACCTGGCCACCGCCAGAGCCCGCATCCAGACCTACATCAAAACCTTCGAGCGGGACGGAACGCGGATCACGGAGAACCTCGATTTTTTAGTCGTCTAAAGCAAAGGAACTACGTCATGAGATCGATTGAGAAGGAAACCGCCGCGACCCAGCAGTGGTTCGACAGCCCCAGATTCGCTGGGATCATTCGCCTCTATACCGCGCGCCAGGTAGTCGAGCAGCGCGGTACTATCGCCTCCGACTATACCGTGGCGCGCGAGGCCGCGGCGGCATTCCATGACCGCCTGCGCCAGCTATTCGCAAAGCGCGAGTGCATCACCACCTTTGGCCCGTACTCTCCGGGGCAGGCGGTGGCGATGAAGCGGATGGGAATCGAGGGAATCTACCTCGGCGGCTGGGCGACGTCCGCCAAGGGCGGAACAAGCGAGGACCCGGGACCTGATCTCGCGAGCTACCCGCTCAGCCAGGTGCCCGACGAAGCGGCGACGCTCGTGCGCGCCCTGCTGACGGCGGATCGCAACCAGCATTATCTGCGCTCGCGTATGACCGAGGCGCAGCGCGCCGCGACGCAGGCTTACGACTTCCGGCCATTCATCATCGCCGATGCCGACACCGGCCACGGCGGCGATCCGCACGTTCGCAACCTGATCCGCCGCTTTGTGGAAGCCGGCATTCCGGGCTACCACATCGAGGACCAGCGTCCGGGCACCAAGAAGTGCGGCCATCAAGGCGGCAAAGTGCTTGTGGCACAGGACGAGCAGAACAAGCGCCTGAACGCAGCCCGCTTCCAGCTCGACGTCATGGGCGTTCCCGGCATCATCGTCGCCCGCACCGACGCCGAAGCCGCCAACCTGATCGACGGTCGCGGCGACGAGCGCGATCAACCCTTGCTGCTTGGGACGACCAACCCCGACGTGCCGGCCTACAAGCCGTGCTTCCTGGCGCTGATCCAGCATTTCCACGAGTTGGGAGTCGCCGAACTCAACGGCCATCTGCTATACGAGATACCGGCCGGAGAGCACGCCGTCGCCCGGAAGTGGCTGGAAAGCCGGGGCATTCTGGCGCAAGCAACCGAAGCAGTGGCGTCGTTGCGGGAAGGGAAAGAATCCTCGATCGACGCGATGTTCGACCGGATCGCCGCCCGTTTCCTCAACGCGTGGGAGGACGAGGCCCGACTGAAAACCTTCGGCGAGGCGGTTGCCGAAGTGATCGAATTCCGGGCCAGCGAAGGTGAACCGGTCGAGATAAGCGCCGACGACTGGCGGCGCTTCGCCGGGCGCGCCGCGCTCTATTCCGCCCGCGAGAAAGCCCGCGAACTCGGCGTCGACGTAGACTGGGACTGCGAGGCGGCCAAGACCACCGAGGGATACTACCAGGTGCGCGGCGGCATTCCGTACGCCATCGCCAAGTCACTTGCGGCGGCCCCTTTCGCCGACCTGCTCTGGATGGAGACCAAGACCGCCAACCTCGACGACGCGCGCGAGTTCGCCGAGGCCATTCACGCCGACTTCCCCGACAAGCTGCTGGCCTACAACCTCTCGCCATCGTTCAGCTGGGACACAACCGGCATGAGCGACGAGGAAATGCGAAGTTTCCCCGAGGAACTCGGCAAACTGGGCTTCGTCTTCAACTTCATCACCTACGGCGGTCACCAGATCGACGGCCTCGCCGTCGAGGAGTTCGCCACCGCCCTCCAGCAGGACGGCATGCTCGCTCTCGCCCGCCTGCAACGAAAACTCCGCATGGTTGAGTCTCCTTACCGCACGCCCCAAACCCTCGTCGGCGGACCGCGCGCGGACGCCGCATTGGCCGCTACGTCGGGACGCACGGCGACGACCATGGCGATGGGCAAGGGTTCGACCCAGCACCAGCACCTAATACAGACCGAGGTGCCCAAGAAGCTCCTCGAGGAGTGGCTGGCGATGTGGACGCAGCACTATGGGCTCCCCGGCGCGCTCCGCGTCGAGCTTCGGCCCCATCGCGCCGGCTCGGAGTTGCTCGAGCTCGGAGTCTACGGCAAGGGGGAGGAGAAGCTCGCCAACGTGGTCTTTGCCCCGATCCACGACCGGCGTGGCCGGAGCATCCTCTCGATGCGCGACCAAAACACCTTTGCGGAGTCGCTGCGCAAGAAGCGCCTGATGACCCTCGTCCACCTCTTCCTTGTGCACCGCTTCAAGGCTGACTCGGTGCACTACGTCACCCCCAACGAAGACAACCAGTACCAGGTCTCAAAGATGAAGTCTCACGGCATCTTCCGCGAGGTCAACACCGAGGTCGGCCAAATCATCGTCGCCGACGTCGACCATCAGCGGATCTCCGAGCTTTTGGCGCCGGATCAAGAGGCGTTGCGGAGCCTGATTTGCAAGGAGAGATAGGGGTCGGAGACTACCTGCGGTACGTCAGCGTATAACACGTGATTGTTCCGCGTTGCCGGTCTGCAAGGCTCCACGAGACACATCGACGGGAGGGGGCTACAGTCAGCATTTTGATTCGAGCCACAAGGCGATAACTCCCGGTTTGTCGGCTAACCTTACCTTGGGATTACGTCCCACTTGGCCGTGATCGGCACACACTTCAGCATGCACTCGAGGAAGAGCGCCATTTCGCTCTAGCGGAAGAAGTGCCGATCCAACCAAGGCTCGCTCGCAATCAGGGTTCAGGTCTGGAACTCAGTCCGGCCCTTGGCCGGCCGTAACTCATAATTGCCGGGATGAACCCCGAGCACCGTGAAGCCCGGTTTAGCCTGCTTGCATCTGTTTCAAGAGCTGTCGACTCTGGATCAGCAGCTCACGCACCCGCCTTCGTTCGGCCAGGGCCTCGGCAGAATAGAGCCCATGTTTCCAGCGCGCGCGCCGCGACCGCGCCAGGCCTTCGGCGGTGCGCGGTCCGGTACTGGCACCGCCGTGCATGCGGCATCTTCCATTGCCGGGACGTACCTGCGTGGGTGCTTGACTACGGAAGGCAGGCGAGACAGTCGCCGCTCCTGAAGCGACCGGCGAGACCGCGAGAACAAGTAAGAACCGGTTCATTGTGCGCGCGATTGCATTTCAAATGAGCTGCTAGGCGGCGATTGAGTGACCCGAGTTGTCAGGCGCTCGCATCTTTCCCTCCGGGCGCGTTAGCTTTACCGACCGGGAGAAGGAAGTGCTGGAAATGCTGGTCGCCGCCCGTTCCAACAAGGAAATTGGCGCCACACTAGGCATCGAAGAGCGCACCGTGAAAGCTCATGTAGCCAAGCTGCTGCGCAAAGTGGGAGTGCAGAACCGCATCGCGCTTTCGGTACATGCCGTTACGCATTCGCTGGTTTCCCGGCCAAGCAAGACTGAAGCCACAGAGCAGACCCAGCATTCGGAGAGTGTTTGACATCGGTAGCACACAAGGCCTAGCATTGTTATTGAGCAAGCCACCACTTCTTACTCATTTCAGGTTCCCTGAACTAAGTCAGCCCATCTGAAGTTCTCCCTCTTAGATTACCTAACCAATCGATGGAGGTTGATCATGTTTGCTCGCAATGTCTCTCTACGCCTGAAACCAAACGCTTTGAGCGAGTTCACACGGATTTTTGATAAAGAAGTAATTCCCATGTTGCGGAAGCAGAATGGGTTCCGGGATGAAATCATATTTGCTCTCCCAGGAGGGCTGGATGTGGTCGCAATCAGTCTCTGGGATAGCAAGGAGTACGCGGAAGCCTACAAAACTGCAGGCTACCCCGAAGTGCTCAAGATGTTGGATAAAGTACTAGACGGCGCTCCCAAGGTGCAAGTCTCGGATGTGATTAGCTCGACTATTCACAAACCGGCTGCCGTGGCTGCCTGAGACGGTGGTCGTCGATCGCCCGGGGGTGGCTACCGACGCCACCCTTTTTTGGTCGCAAGATACGTTAGTCGGGAGAGCGCCCATGACGACTTCAGATCTCCAAATTTGTTGATTGGCGGGAAAAGACAAGGTAATCCATGACCAACATTTATGTCGGTAATTTGGATTTCGCCACGACTGAAGAGCAGCTTCGGACGCTATTCGGGGCCTACGGAGCAGTTGAAACCGTCACGATTGTCACGGATCGCGACACCGGTCAGCCGCGCGGACTTGCATTCGTCGAGATGACGAATGATGGTAAGGCCCAAGATGCTATTCGCGCGCTGAACGGTTCGGTCCACGGCGGGCGCGCGTTGATTGTCAATGAAGCTCGTCCCAAGCTCCACCTCAATCGCGAACCCGAGTCATCTACGAGTAGGGATCACCGGCGCCATCGTGTCTAATGATTGACGAGACGATGTCGCTTGCGCGGGCCGGGATCGCCTTGGGGCGCTCCACCTCCAAAGTACAATCCCTCGCCGCCGTTCCTCAGCTTGAGCCGAAGTCGAGGTGACAGGGATACGCAGGCCGTCCCGTGTTCCTCGACTACCGCTTCCAGCCTGCGCAAATTCTGTCGTCATTCATGCACGTCGACGAGAAATGCCTTGAGCTTGCGGGAGCGCGAAGGCTGGCGCAGTTTGCGCAGGGCCTTGGCTTCGATCTGGCGAATGCGCTCGCGGGTGACGTCGAACGAGCGGCCAACCTCCTCCAGCGTGTGCTCCGAGCCGTCCTCCAGACCAAAGCGCATCTTCACGATCTTCTCCTCGCGCGGGGTCAGGGTGCGCAGCACGCGCGCGGTCTGTTCCTTCAGGTCCACGTTGATGATGGCCTCGGCGGGCGAGACCATGGCGCGGTCTTCGATCAAGTCCCTGAGGTGGGAATCCCCCTCCTCTCCAATTGGCGTCTCCAGCGAGATCGTTACCTGCATGATCTTGAGCACCCTGCGCACCTTGGCCTCGGGAATGTCCAGGCGCTTGGCAATCTCTGCTGACCTGGGTTCGCGGCCCAACTCCTGAACCAGGTGTCGCGAGATGCGAACTAAGCTTGTGGACGATTTCGACCATGTGCACCGGGAGGCGGATGGTGCGCGCCTGGTCGGCAATGGCGCGGCTGATGGCCTGGCGAATCCACCACGTGGCGTAGGTGGAAAATTTGTAGCCGCGGCGGTACTCAAACTTGTCCACCGCCTTCATGAGGCCGACGTTGCCCTCCTGAATCAGATCCAGGAAGTGCAACCCGCGATTGGCATACTTTTTGGTAATGGAAACCACGAGGCGCAAGTTGGCTTCGATGAGCTCATGCTTGGCCTGCTCCACGTCCATCTCGGCTTGGATCATGTCGCGCTGCGTCCGTTGCAGCTCCTTAAAGCTCACGCCGGCATCGCTTTCCAACCTTTCCAGGTCGGCGCGATGCCGCCGCTGCATCTTGCGGTAATCTTTCTTGAGTTCTTGACTGCGCGTGCTCTCAATCTTCCTTTCCAGGTTGCTGATCTGGCGGTCGAGAGAGCGCATGCCGTCCATGGTTTTATTCACCCGATCGATCACGTGTTTGCGCTCTAAGTTGGTGAATCTCAGGTCGCGGATGATGAGCGAAATCCGAACGATCTCGCGGCCCAGCCTGCATCGGCAGCGGTTGTATTCGCGTGCTTTCCTTTCAGCCGGAATGGTCGATAGCCGTCCGGCCAGCTGGCTAGCCCTCTTGTAATGCTTTTGCAACTCGTCGATTCGGCGCGTGGTGTCTTTGACGCCGTTCTGCAGGACCTTCTCAGTGATCTCTTCCTCATCGAAGACAACAATTTCCTTGATCGAGCGTGCGCCGCGCTTCAAATCCTCGCCAATGGCCACGATCTGACGGATTACAATAGGCGAGCGTGAAAGCGCCTTCAGCACTCGCCGCTGTCCGCGCTCGATACGCTTCGCAATGTCCACTTCCCCTTCGCGGGTGAGCAGAGGGACTGCACTCATCGCTCGCAGGTAGATGCGGACCGGATCGTCAGTCTGTTCAAGAGCGCCCCGGGCCAGATCGAGCCCGATATCCTCGCCGGGCTCCACTTCCTCCCCAACTTTTCCCTTCAGGGCCAAGGAAACTAGCTTGTGCTGGCCCTCAAGCACGTCAATGCCCCGCCCGCCGACGGTGGCAAGCATGTCGTCCAGATCCTCCGGGGAACGGATGTCATGGGGAATCAGGACATTCACCTCGTTGTAGGTGAGATGCCCGTTTTCCCTTCCACCATCAATGAGTCTCTTAATGTCGTCAGCAGCCAAGCGGAATCCTTTCTGGTTCGGATTGAACTCACTACTGTGGTGGTTGGTAGTCGCTCTGGCCTTCGTCCTTCTTCTGGCCGCGTCGCTCTTTCGCTTCTTCTTTCATCCGAGCGAATTTCTGCTGCTGTTCGGGCGTAAGGATGGCCTGAACCTGCGGTCGCGAAGCCTCGTGTATTTGCTTCATCTTTTCTCGTTTTTGATCTTGAGTCAGCGATGAGTCTTCGCCCACCGCTCTCATTTGTTTGAACTCGCCAGCCAGAATTGGCTTCAATTGTTTCTTCTGATCCTCCGTTAGGTTCAGGTGCTGACTGAGCCACTCCAGGCGTTCACCAACCCGGTCCCGATGCTTATTTCCGGCGGAGTCTGTCTGGCTCTGATCTGGTGAGGCTTGTTGTTTGGACTCCGTACTTGATGTCTGCGCAGTAGTGGTTAAGCTGAACGCCAGTGCCAAGGGAAACGTCAATCCTGCGAACGTATAGGCCTTTCGCATTTCTTCTCCTTCCACGACAAGGCGGAATCAGAGAACCTTGAAAGAAAAGCCATCTCTGGGAGTTAAACAACGCGGTGAGCGCTGCCTGTGGGCAAGGCGAACGGACTAGATCCGTGGCCAGCACGAAGAACAGTACGTCTTTGAATCTTCGCTCATCCACAGCTCTCAAATGTACGCCCGTTTGAGTGGCGGATGCGGACGTCAGCTAAGTCTTGAGATTCACCGCCTCTAGGCCGCGGCTTGCATTAGGCCAAGCTCAGACAGCAAGGCGCGTCTTAGTTTTTCAGACTGGTGCTCACCGTTGGCGACCCGATTGATGTACGAAGCGTCCACCCCCAATCGCTTCGCAATGCAAGAGTAGTAAAGATCGATGTATTGTTTGTGAAGATCGAGCAGGGTCTCAGCTTCTTCTTTGTCAGATCCGTGCTGTTTAGGTTGCGAGTGAACCGAATCGGTGCGAGCCATGTCGCGCCCCCATTCTGGCTGGCCATCTCCCGCACGCAAGATTCTCGGCTTTTCGTGGGTGGGTGCCTACAACGGTTTGTAGGTCGAGGGTCAACTTCATTCTAGTCCTTTTATGACGGTTTCGTACAAAAGCAACCACTACCCGGATGTGTAACGTTTCGTGCGTAGTGCCCAAGATTTTAACGGTCGCCTGCCGTTTGTGCGTGCTTTCCCCAAAGATACACGCCCGAACCAAGACTCTCCGGGTGCCGGGTCTGCTCTGCCCCTATCGAAACAGCAAGTTGCACCGATTCGTCGGCAGGGCCACTCAAATGCACTGAATGACTCTGGATAGTTAAGGAGAAAAGAAGATGAAACGAAACATCGTGAGCCGAGATTTTGTCTTCCGCCTGTAAGTGGCGGCTCTACGCAAGCTCGTATGGATCGAACATGACCGTTTTCAGGGATGGGGTTGCTCCGAATGTGCCTGGGTCTTCAACTCTTCTGGCGCGCCCACTGGCAAATCTCTTGCTGAAGCGGTGCGGAACTTCGAGTTGCAGCGCGACAAGGAGTTTAGGTTGCATGTTTGCGCCGATCACCCAAGAGCCAAAAGCCAGAGCACAAAGCGTGATGTCAAGCAAGATTGGGAAAAGCTTTACCGCGCTGCCATCGTCGAGTCTGACCGGAGCAGGTTGCTGCAGCGGATCGAGGACGCAGAGGCCGCGATTCTCGAGCGATCACGAAGTTTATCAAAGTCGCCAGCCAACAGTGGGAAAGAGCAGGAAGCTATCACTCGGGCCCTGTACATTTTGAGCTTGCTGCGGGCAAGAGCCGGAGACTGACGCGATCGCTGCGGGAAAGAGATCGGCTCCCACCATCTTGAAATCATGGATGACTACAGGCATGAAGCAGGAGCCAAAAAGAAAACCTAAGCGCAAAGAGACGTCTTGCGCTACCATCTTGGCATGGATGGGCCACCAACCAACAGTAAGAGTTTAAGGCTTTGGATCGTCACGGCTGCCTTGGTTGCTCTGGCCGCGTGGACTTACTTCCGGAGATAGCAGCGAAACTGATTAGACGTAACCAAGGCCTTCGCGACAGACGAGCATTACAGGCCCTCAGTCGGTGTACCAAAATCCCCTAAAATCCAGGCCTTCTAAGTGCTTTTCCTGCAGCGCTCGAAAATCATCTTCCCTCCGTCTCAAAAACACTTGATTTTGGAAGGGGCTGCACGTGCATTCTGTGCCTTTTCCAATAACAGTTACTCGTTTCCAGAGTTCCGTGAAATGACGCTGCGATTCGACCTTTTCCATATTTCTGTTGACTTCCAGTGTCTGCGGGAGCAAAATCCGCCCGATATTTCATACCTGAACAGTACTGACGCTCACCCTGGACCTAGAGTAAGGACCTCTCCCATCCGGCCCTGTTCGTAGACCGAACGAACCCAATCGGGAACCATGATTAATCTAATTTGCCAGGCTAGGCCAACGTTTCGAGAATCTCAACAAATACGGAGACGTTTATGAAGAGAAATTGGATATTGTGTTTAATCGCGTTGTTTTCACTGGGGAGCGCGGCATGGTCGCAAGACACGATTGAGGTAAGCACAGACGCCGCCGACAAGGCGGCGGCCCGGCAAGCCACGAATGTGTTCCGCCAGGCACAACCTACGAAGACAGCGCTTTGGAAGGCTACGCGAGGAGAGGAGGGGGCACTAACGCTGCGGTCATCCTCTGGTGGGAAAAAGTCAGGTGATTCATCCGGGCAGGGTGGTGTGCGCTACCCTGGCGATTTGAGCTTCCAGGGAGGAGCCGTGGTGGATTCTGCTCAATCGCATCCCATCTACTTACTCCCAAACGGCAAGTGCCCGATTTCCCAATGTTGGGGCGATCCCGAAGGATTCCTGAGGGATCTTTCGGATAGCCAGTTCATACATTTGGTCGACCAATACATCGGCCTCCGCGCAAGCGAACGCTATACGCTGGGCAACAGAGCAAAGGTCAAATACATGCCTCCGAAGGTTCCACTTACGGATACAGATGTGCTCGCGTTTGTGCACGCGGTTGCGTCAGCTACTGGTGGGAGCGGATATGGTCACATCTTCCACGTGTTTCTCCCGCCGGGCCAGGATGAGTGTTTCGATTCTTCGTTTACGGTGTGCTACTCGCCAGACAACTCGAATACCTTTTTCTTCTGTGCGTACCACGGCAGTGTTGACTTCACTGACATTGGTCATGTGCTGTACTCCGTGGAGCCCTACCAAAACGTGCCAGGTTGCCAAGTGCGCCCCGGAACACCGAACGGGCAACTGGTGGACTCAACGAACGATGTGCTTTCCCACGAGCTGTTTGAAACCATCACTGACCCAGACGGAGATGCCTGGTGGAACTCCACTGGAGGTGGCCTCTTTGGCCAGGAAATTGGAGACGAATGCGTGTTCTTAGTTTTTACATCCTCCAACGTGTATTCCGATCCTTTCATTTACAAGATTGACGATCACTTGTACGCCACTCAGCCCGAATACTCAAACGCGCTGCACGGTTGCGCGGTTCATTGATATTCGGGACTGCTGTGGATGAAGGGGCCCGCGCCCAGCCGGAGAGCGAAAGTACGGGCCTCAACTTAGCCGTCTTTAGTGATGATCGTCGCGAATCGAGGTCATGTCCCATCCTGCAAGAGGAAAGGAAAACTTCCCCTTACCTCTCAAGGTTCGAAATCAAGGCGATTACACCAACAAGCCCCTTGTTCCAAAATCAAGTGTTTCTGGAACATCCGAAACGCTCGAAACGATCGCTGAGGATTCAACCAGTTGTGCAGTGTCGGCGCAAAAGGTTTTTGGCAAAAACTACATGCGCGGACCAACGCACCTGGAGTGTGCCGGAAATCTCTGTCAGGCGGAACCGCTAAGCCACAGGTTCTACGGAGAGGATTTTGGCCGACGGATTGCGCCGAAACTACATGGTTTCCACACGTTAAAGCTCAGTTTCCGGATAGCCCGTCAGAACGAAGCCGCTGACGCGGCGGACGCTGCCGCGTGGGTGATGTCGGCAGTCCTGTTTTTTCGGCGCAGATAATTGTGGGTCACAAGGAGGTGTCCCTGTGACCCATCTACGCAAAATGATGCTGGAGGAACTCCAGCGACGTCATTACTCTGAGGCTACCATACAGCGTTACATTCGCTTCATCGAGCGGTTCGCCCAGCACTTCCACTGCTCGCCCGATCGCCTGGGACCGCAGCACATCCGCGAGTACCAAGCCCAGCTCTTCACCGTGCACAAACTGGCTCCTGGTTCGGTGACCAACCATCTCTGCGCCCTGCGCTTCTTCTACGTCCAGACGCTCAAGAGGCCCTGGAGCATGGCCGACACTCCCTATCCCAAGAAGCGCCATCGCCTCCCCAAGATTCTCAGTCACGAAGAGGTCGCGCAGCTCATCGATGCCGCACCCACTTCCTTCTATCGCACCATTTTGATGACCCTCTATGGTACCGGCGCGCGCCGCGCCGAGCTCACGCGCCTCAAGGTCAGCGACATCGACAGCCGACGCATGGTGGTGCACATTCAGGGCGGCAAAGGCCGGCAAGACCGCGACGTGATGCTCAGTCCCGTCCTGCTCGAGGAACTGCGCGCTCACTGGCGACGTTTGCGCAAAAAGTCCATCTGGCTATTCCCCGGCAACCGCTGGCACAGCAGCGATCACCACACCGATGCCAAGACTCCCTACCACGCCTGCGTCCAAGCCGCCCGCCGCGCCGGGATTAAGAAACGTATCTATCCCCACGTGCTCCGTCATTGCTTTGCGACCCACTTGCTCGAATCCGGCGCCGACCTGCACACCATCCAGATCCTGTTAGGCCATCACGATCTGAAAGAAACCGCTCGCTATCTCCACCTCTCGCAACGGCACTTGCATGCCACTGCCAGTCCGCTGGACGCGCTGGTGCTGAACAAAGGCAGGTCACCACAGGAGGAGTAGATGAGTCGGCCACGGCTAGAGGTGGCCGACATCATTCGCAGTGCAGGCAGAGACTTCATCGAGCGCAACCGTCACTGGCTCCGCTGGACCCACCTCAAGGTCCTGCTGGCCATTGCGCGCTGTCGCACCGCTGCCCTCGGCGGTCATATCGATGAGTGCGCTTGCTGCGGACATCGTGCCACCATCTCCTACAACAGCTGTCGCAACCGGCACTGCCCGAAGTGTCAGACCGGTGCGCGCGAACGCTGGATCGCGGCCCGTCGCCGTGAACTGCTGCCCACGCCCTATGTCCACGTCGTCTTCACGCTGCCGCCGCAACTGGCTTCGTTAGCACTACAGAACAAGACGGTCATCTACGGTCTGCTGCTCCGGGCTAGCGCCGAAACCCTGCTGGAAGTCGCACGCAACCCTGCCCATCTCGGAGCTGAGATCGGCTTCTTCAGCGTGCTCCATACCTGGAACCAGAAACTCCAACTTCATCCCCATGTCCACTGTGTCGTTCCCGCCGGCGGACTCTCCCGCGATCACGCCCGCTGGATTCGATCCCATCCGCGCTTCTTCCTCCCCGTCGCTGTACTGCGGCGCGTGTTTCGTGGCAAGTTCGTCGCCGGCCTGAAGTCTGCTTTCGAGCGCGGTCAACTGCACCTGGCCGGAGAGCTCGCGCCGCTCACCTATCCCAAGTTCTTCGCTGCCTGGCTACGTCCCCTGTTCCGCAAGGACTGGGTCGTCTACTCAAAACCACCCTTCGGCGGACCCGAGTACGTGCTGCAGTATCTCGGCCGCTATACTCACCGCGTCGCCATCTCCAACCATCGCTTGATCGAGTTGACCGACGATCAAGTCACCTTCCGCTGGCGCGACTCCGCCGACCACAATCAACAGAAGCTCCTGACCCTGTCACGCGATGAGTTTCTGCGCCGCTTCCTACTTCACCTGCTTCCCAAGGGATTCGTCCGCATTCGCCACTTTGGCTTTCTCGCCAACCGAAGGCGCGCCTCGCTCCTGCCGCTGTGCTTCGCTGCTCTCCATGCAGTTCCCCCGCAAGCCGAATCCGAACGCTCGACCACTCCAACCTTGCACTCCCTGTGGCGCTGTCCCAAGTGCGGCGGACCGATGGTCGTCATCGAACGATTCACCGCGGCACAACTCCAACTTCGTTCTCCACCGCTCCTGGTCGCCGCTGCATGACATCACTCGCCCACAACCCCAACTGCTGCCGCGGTTCAGCGCGCTCCGCCGAAGTGCGTCTCCGTCGCCGCTCGACACCTTCTTCATGCCCCAGAGCAGGATCGCTTCAAGCGCCACTTCGCCCTTGCCCATGCGCGTCGGCTCCTCCGCCACGAACCTTGACTACCCCGACAACTTCTACAAACCTCTCTCACCACATTCAATGTGCATAAGGCCCGCGTCCGCCGCGTCAGCGGCTTCCTTCTGACGGCTTTTTCGAACGCGACGCGCCACGCCTTCCTCCAGCCTCAAGCACTCATCCCGGCGTCGCGTCCGAAAAAGCACTAACGTCACCCGACCGTAACTGTCGTGGCGCCCCGCCTGACGTCTCACAAACGAACTGCTGGCCCGAGGTGGTCCCCCAGTCTCCGATCAAGTAAGATTCACTCACGCGGCCGCACAGTCGGCCTCACATTTTCATGTAGTGATCTGTGGTGATCATGTATGCATAACACGAGCCTGCACCTCGATCCCGGTCCGATTCTCCAGACGGCCTTCGCCTTCTGGTCTTCCAAGGTTCTTCTCACCGCCGTCGAGTTCGACGTGTTCACCAAACTCGGCAATCGCCGGATCACCGGCGCGGAACTCGGCGACGAAGTTGGGCCTGCACCCGCGCGGCATCAGCGATTTCTTCGACGCTCTCGTCGCGATGAAGTTCCTCGACCGCGAGGGCGACGGCCCGGCCGCGAAGTATTTCAACACGCCCGCAGGCGCGCTCTATCTCGACCGCGGCAGCCCTCGCTATGTCGGTGGTTGGCTAGTGATGCTCAACGAGCGGCTCTTCAAGTTCTGGCACGACTTGCCCGAGGCCTTGCGCACCGGCAGGCCGCAGAACGAAGTCAAGCACGGCCAGAAGGGAATGTTCGAGGAGCTTTACGAGGAGCTGCCGAGACTCGAACAGTTCATGGGCGCGATGACCGGCCTCTCGCGGATCAACTTCGAAGCGTTCGCGGCGAAGTTTGATTTTTCAAAATTCAAGACTCTTTGCGACGTCGGCGGCGCGACCGGCCTGCTTTGCATCGAAGTCGCCAAGAAGCATCCGCATCTTCAGTGCATTTCCTTCGATCTGCCGCCCGTAGAACCGATCGCGCGAAAGCACATCGCGGCCGCCGGGCTGAGCGACCGCATCAGCACGGCCGCGCGGCGATTTCTTCAAGGATCCGCTGCCCAAGGCGGACCTCATCACGATGGGCATGATTCTGCACGACTGGAATCTGGAGAAGAAGATGCACCTGATCCGCGCGGCCTACGATGCCCTGCCGCCGGGCGGCGCGTTGGTCGCCATCGAAGCCCTGATTGACGACGCCCGCCGTGAGAATGTCTTCGGTCTGCTCATGTCGTTGAACATGCTCATCGAATTCGGCGATGCGTTCGACTATTCCGGGGCGGATTTCCGCAAGTGGTGCGCGGAAGTTGGCTTCAAACGCTTTGAGGTGATTCATCTCGCAGGCGCATCCAGCGCGGCTATTGCCTACAAGTAGCCTTTCCTTGGAAAGCGGCCCGGCAGTGGGCACGCACTTCCGTCGTGGACGGTTGGTCGGCTACTCTGAGTTGAGCCCCGCCCGTCAGGATAGCGTTAGCTGACGGTCTGCCCGTGACATCATCGGAATCATCGAAACTACGCGATACGCTGCCTAACAGATCTGCCTCAGCGACTCGGTCGCCCCAGAGCATGGTAGCCAACTGCGACACGACTACGCCGCGGGCAGGGTCTGCTGCAGGCGCTCGCAGCGCCTACCGCACGCCAGCCCAAGTAGGCAAGTCAATCAAAGCCGGGAGTTGACGGTATCTGAAAGAGGGTTGTTGGCGTAATATCGCGATTGACCAACAAGGAAATTCCGGTTAGGTCTCAGTCTCGCGGCAAACTCGGACCTCGAAAGGAGAAACAATATGTCGCTCAACATCCAGAAGAGGCGTGTCGGTGCCGATGTTATTGTCCTAGGTCTGGCAGGCAGAATCACCCTGGGACTCGAGTGCCAGGAAGTGGAGTGGCAGGTCGAAGATCTCTTGAAAGAGCATGAGAAGAAGATTATTTTTGATTTTTCTGAGTTGAAATATCTGGATAGCACGGGGGTAGGCATCCTTGTCATGTGCTCTGGCAAGGTGAAGCAAGCAGGTGGCGAACTGCGGGTCTCTGGAGCGCAGGGGATCGTCGAGCAGACCCTGAAAATGACCCGCGTAGATCAAATCGTGACTCTCTATACGACTGTAGAGGCGGCGGCGGAAAATTTGGCGACCGGCCCCTCGCTCGGCCAACCTGCAATACGTTCTGAATCGAAGGGCGGGGATTTTGTGCGGCTGAACGCCGAAATCCGAAGAATTGGCGGTGTTGTCCTGGTCACCTGCAGTGGCCGCATAGTCGCCGGGCCCCAATCAGAGTCTCTTCGCGATCAAATCAAGAGCCTTCTTCCGGAGAGCAGGGACATCGTCTTGCATTTAGGAGAGGTGACCTTTATCGATAGCAGTGGCTTGGGGATCTTAGTGCGCCTTCTTGCCAGCGCTCGGGCCGCTGGGGGTGATATCAAACTTTGCAACGTCCCTCGTGAAATCCATCACACCTTAAAGATTACAAACTTGATTACGTTGTTTGATACACATGAAACCCAGCTAGAAGCAATTTCGGCCCTTTATCAGCGTACAACGTCTAGCACCAGGGTGACCCCGTCCGAGGTTGCGATCTTGTGTGTAGACAGATCCACAGATGTCCTTGCTTATCTCCGGGAGTTGCTGCTTCGTGCAGGCTACAACCCGATAACCAACAACAACATCCCTGATTCGCTAATCCTGCTTGCCGCAGCGCGACCAAAACTGGTGATTCTTGGTCCTAACCCACCATCGGAGCATCCAGGGCAGATCTGGGAAAGATTCAGAAAAGCCGCCATGTGTTTTCCCATTGTTGAACTGGAGAATGACTTCTCAAGCCGCGAAGCAGGACAAGCGGGAGCCCAACTGCTCGGGACAGTGCGCGCACTACTCAGTCCTAAGTCCCGAGCAGAAGCGCAATCGCGATAACGATGATGAAGAGCATGTGAGTGCGGCCCCCAAGAAGTGCCCTGGTCAGCCCATCCTGGAATTTGTTGGAGCGACTCCGATCGTCGGGCCGCAATCTTAGGTTGGATGGACGGGCAAGTCAATGCGGACCCGCACTGCAGGCGGTGTGTGAGAATCCTCGTTTCCCGCTAGGCTAGTGAGGCGTGGGACGTGGACGAGGCGATTCGACGGACGGGAGCGCGGGTGGGGGCGAGCGCAGCGGGCGCACTCTGCGGCCAGACCTCGATTTGTACGAGGTGGCCCGGGCCAGACAATGGTTGAAAACGGTAAGTGCAAGAACATTTCAGATCCAGTACGATCCTGGTGACCCCGCCGTCCCTGGGCGATACGCGGATTCGCCGCACAAAGTCGTTGCTCATGTCGACCGATTTGCGTCTTACCCGTGCGGCAGACGTCGGAACATCGAAGAAGATGCGGTCGGGATTCCTGAGAGCTACGGCGTGCAACTCGAAGTGCTCCGGCAGGTCGACAAGAAAGCGGACAAGATTCGGACCGGGCTCGTAGCTGATCCCTGGTAGTACTTCTAAGAATGCTGCCCTCGATTGTGCGTCAACAACCGGTAAGGATACCGCCGCCCCTGCGGGTTGCGGAGATTGCGGCGATGACCGCGCAGCCGCGGTGGGAAATATCGTCAGCTGTTGGGATTCCGATGCAATACTCGGTGGCGTCATCGCCGAGCCGAAGAGTGGCGATCTGCCCTTAAGCAACCAGACGGTCCACCCACAAAACAGGCCAGCTAAGGTGATGGCGGCGAGATATCTGATGCGAACCCTTCGGACACGTTTTGCCTCAAGGTCCGCCTCCACGCTGCGCAGATAGCACGCTCTCAACTGGTTTACCACACGTTCGTCATCTGCATAGCCGACTGTTTGCAATTGCTCGGGCGCAGAGGGCAGCGTCACCGAAGTTGCCGGCGGCGCGACTGGTTGAATTGCAAAAACCGATCTTTTTGAAAGCGCACGCCACTGCTGCGCGTATTCTTTCCATTCCCGCAGCTGTAGGTGAATGCCGGCTCCACCGGTATCATTCGCCCAAGCAATTTTGCCCTTTGCGTTGAAAATACTCGAATTCAAGTCCAACATAATCCGTAGCTCAACATCAGAGTCAGACTTGATGGCGGACGACCCTAGGATCCCAATACCGCAGTCACCCACGTTCAGAACGATGGCTTTGTGATCGGACCCCAACCAGGCGTATCCAGCAGGTTGGATGGTGCACCGGGAACAATGGCGGCGTTCTAAAGGCATAACCTTGGCTAGATACCAGTTGGAGTGCCACGCAAGGCGAGGGGAGTTTCGGTTTCAAGTGACAACCATGGTTCCAACCGCAAGGACTCGTCGCTAGCTTTTGAGAGGAAGGGTAAGAAGACGCGTTAATAAACCTTCACGGTGCATCGTCTGCGATAGTTCGGTTGGTAATTACACGTGCTGGAGAAAAGGATACTGCATTCCCTGCCCTCGTCAGCTCCGCGTCAAGCGCGCGCTCCAGTATGGCTTTGGTCAGCGCTTCGAGCAGGCCGTTCTCCCCGATGATATTCTCGGGTTTCTTTTGGTCGGTGTGCAGTCCTGGCTGATAAATGGAACTTGACATCGAAGATTTTGACGCTCTGCGCTGCTATCTGACGCGGTACGTCGGCCGAGGCGAGCCTGTCTCATTCGAGAAGCTCCTGGGAGGTGTTTCGAACCGCGTAGTGCAGGTTACCTGGGCTGACGGGCACGGTTGGGTTGTGAAGCAAGCGCTGGCGAAACTGCGAGTCAGCGTCGACTGGTTCAGCAGTCCGGAGAGGATAGTGGTAGAAGCAAAAGCTCTACGCTGGCTGAACCGGCTGGCCCCGCCCGGAACAACTCCGTCCTTTACCTTCGAAGATAGCAGGCGACTCATCTGATGGCCATGGAAGCCATACCCGAAGACCACGAAAACTGGAAGTCGGTCTTACTGTCGGGGCGGGTTATTCCGGATCACTTCGAACAGTTCGGCTTTCTTCTTGGAACCATCCACCGCAAGTCCGCCGAATCTGGGCCAGAACTTCGCAGAGCGTTTGCCGATACTTCGTATTTCGAGAGCCTGCGACTGGGACCGTATTATCGCTATGCCGCCGAGCAAACTCCAGCAGCCGCCAGTTTTCTGTAGACATTGGCCGAGGAAACGCTGTGCCACAAACTTAGCCTGGTTCACGGCGACTTCAGTCCGAAGAATGCTCTTGTCTATCGGGGCAAGCTGATTCTCCTGGACTACGAGGTTGTTCACTTTGGAGATCCGACGTTTGACGTTGGGTTTGGCCTGACGCACTTTCTCAGCAAGGCGCATCATCTGGGCAAACGAGCGGACTCGCCTGGCCAACGCAGCGGCGCTCTTTTGGCGAGTATATTCCAACGAAATTGCGCCTCTCGGTTGGAATGCGATCGAGCCTGCGGGCAGTGCGGCATACCCTGGGTTGTCTGCTTGCACGCGTGGCGGGAAAATCGCCGCTGGAGTATTTGACGGCCGAGGAAGCCACGCGGCAAAAGGATGTTGTCTTACAGCTGATTGCGAACCCACCGACTACGATCAGCCGATTTGATCGCCGGGTTTATTCAGAAGATCGAGGCTCATGCCGAAAATTGAGAAACTGGTTCGGACGCGAAATTCTAGACAGCCGTGGTAAGCCCACGGTCCTGGCTACGTGCACCCTGGAAGGAGGAGTTTCCGCGTCGGCCTCGGTCCCATCGGGAGCGTCGACTGGAACGGCGGAAGCTTTCGAACTGAGAGATGGCGATGCCAGGCGCTATCACGGCTTGGGCTGCCGACGCGCGGCCGCGAATATTGGACACGATCTGCACCTCGAACTAGCCGGTCATGAGTTCGCGGACCAAAGCCAAGTGGACCAAAGGATGATCGCGCTCGATGGCACGGCCACAAAATCGCGTCTGGGCGCCAACGCAATCCTGGCGGTGTCGGTGGCTTTCGCGCGCGCACATGCGCTATATCGGCGTATCCCTCTTTATCAGCATTTTGGGGATATGCTCGATTCTCCAATTCGTGCGCTGCCTCGTCTCACTATTAACCTCTTTAGCGGCGGCAAGCATGCCGGACAGCAGGTGTCGATTCAGGATGTCTTGATCATTCCGATGTCCGCACCAGGCGTCGATGAAGGCTCTGGTCGCGGCCGCTGATGTCTATCGCGCTGCGGCAGACCTGGTGTTCAAGAAATACGGGATGCGTCTTCTTACCGCGGATGAAGGTGGGTTGGCGCCTCCTTTCAAGACGGTAGAAGAGATGTTTGCTCTGGCGGTGGAGTCGATTGAACGGGCCGGATACGCGCCCGGGCAAGGATATCTTCCTGGGCGTCGATGTCGCGTCCACGCACTTCTACAAGAACAACCGGTACGCAATCGATTCAGACATTCTGGATAGCGATGGAATGATCAGGACAATCACCGGCTGGCTTGAACGTTTTCCGATTATCAGCGTGGAAGACGGCTTATCGGAAGATGACTGGGAGTACTGGCCGAAACTTCGCCAGGCAATTTGCAGGCAAGGCATTGACGCTGGGCGACGATCTCCTGTGCACGAATCCAGCCCGCATCCAACGCGCCATTGAAGCTGAGGCGTGCGATGCGCTGCTGCTGAAGGTGAATCAGATCGGAACCCTCACCGAAGCTCTGGCCGCGTACAAGCAAGCACGGTCGGCAGGTTGGTCAGTCACACTGAGTGTCCGTAGCGGCGAAACTGAAGATAACTGGGCGGCTGATCTTGCGGTCGGATGGCAGGCCGACCAATTCAAAAATGGATCCATTCGCCAGTCTGAGCGACTCGCCAAGTACAACCGCCTGCTGGAAATCGCGGAAGACACGAACTGGCAGTTCTCGGACTGGCCGCACCGCGCCTGAGACTCGAATTTCGTGGCGGCCTGGATACTATAGCTGCCAAGCTCGGGACTTGCGGATGATGAAGTCGATCTTCCCCGTTGCCAGGTCAACGATGTTGAACAAGGACTGCCGTTTGTGAGCCTCCAGGGCCGCTCAGGTTTTTCCTGAGGGTTGGGTCTCGGATTTTGCGTGGGTTTTAAGGGGAAAGGTAGATTATTTCAGGCGGATGCTGAGGGAGCGCTTCTTGGGGGTTAGCACAACTTTGCCCTCTCGCGCCAGCCATCCGATGGCCCAATCGAAGATGGGTGCCTTGCTCTCCACCGCCTTCTTGAGCTGCGCGAGCGAGAGCTCGCCGTGGGTGTTGAGAGCGTACCAGATGGCACCCGCCATCTGGCCTATGTCTTCCTCGATGGAAATTCCCATCCTCAGAGTATGTTATCTCAATTTGAGCCCTGACGACTGCCATTGGAGACGAGAAAACGAAAGAGCAGGATGAGGCTGCTCTCGTCTTTCTGGCGCCGCGCGATGAACTCGCCTGCGCGCTCGTACCACCACCCGGGAATGGTCACGGGGGCGTTCCTCCCAGCGCTCACTCCGCAAACTTGGGATGGGTTGCAAGCGTATCCAGAAGAACTGAGCAATAAGCCTTTGCACTTTCCTCCGTCAATGAAGTCTCCTCTTTTACCCATGGCAGCAGATGCTCGATAGCCTTAGCGCTAGTCTCGAAATTCGGTTCGCTTCGTTCTGCAGCACTGAAAGTATTCCAATTCGCGTTCGCAGCAACAATGCGGTCAGCTCCCCAACCAAGGGTCGCAACAATCTCCCGCAGGGCTTTGTAGATACCTGCCAGGAGAAACAAGGCAAAGCAGGCGAACAGTCCGGCACTGACGCTGTCCTGCCAGAATCCAAATGCTACGGCTCCCCCAGGCACCGCGACGAGTGGAATTGTGTTGTGAATCCATTTGGCAGACAGATTAGCAACCATGTCCTTATTAGCCTTCTTACCCAAGGAGGCAAACCACCGTTGCATCTTGGTCGCTAACGGACTTATCCGACCTTGAATGTTGGTCGCTAACGAGCCAACTGACGGCGGTATCCCTACGTGCGTATGCATGTTCCACCCCCATTTTATTGGCCTTCACCCCGTATCAACACGTCGATTCTAGGACAGGTTTTGCGCCGCTCCGACGTAACGAAAGGACACGGGCAAACTCGATCCGAGCACCTGCCTGTTACTGCCGCCTACGGTGTGAACGTCTGGTGTAAATGTTCCGCGAATTGGTAGTCCGAGTGGGTAGCGAATGTGGGACGATACGGTCTTTTGCTTGCTGAGGAGTCGGAGTCTCTCAAACCGCACGTGCCATTTTGGGGCACTCGTTTACACGACCGAAAAGGCTCCGAACTAACTTATTAATCAGCAACTCAAAAAGGTAAGGTGAAACCTAGACCCAACATCTTCGTGTACTCTGCCCTCGCTTCGCGCGGGATGGGGATGTTGCGTCGGAGCTACGGCAGTTCCAGGTCGAGCGCATAGATATCGTCAGCACTTACGTCACGAATGAACAGCGGCGAACCGTCGGGAGCGAGACCACTCCAGGGACCGAGGCGGCGCAAATTACTCAAATTCACAACCAGCTCGGATCCCGTCTGACCGATTTTGGCGCGACGGTACCCAAGACCAAGCTTTGAGGAGCTGTCGTAGTAAATGTATTTGCCGTCGCGCGACCAAAAAGGGAATGAAATCGCCCCAGCTCCCTCGACCCAGGTTGTCCATTTCTGGCTCTCGAAGTCGAAAAGCATAAGTTTTTTCGAATCGGCAGTAAGAGCTGCCAGGTGCTGACCGTCAGGAGACCAGCGGGGCGCATAGAGGTTTTCCGACCCAGGAATGGGCGACACCTGCCTCGAATTGAGATCCACCACTTGAATTGCGATCTTCTCATCAGGGCCGCAGAGCCACGGAACTCGTCCAAAGACGATTTGCGTGCCATCAGGTGACCAGCTTGCGTCCATCTGCTGTCGCGCTTCCGAGAGCAGTTCTCGTGGAGTTCCCCCATCTGCCGATATCAGGAAGAGCTGGTAAGGGTGGCCAGCCTGCATATTGACGTATGCAATCTGCTTACCATCAGGGGACCAGCGGGGCAGATAGGGAAAGCCCGGCGCGGACACAAGCTGCAAACGCTCGCTTCCATCCACCCGACTGCGCCAGAGAGTATGTTCGGGCCAGGTTACGTACGCCACCCACTGACCGTCTCGGGAGAAGTCCAGATCAGTAATCGATATGTCTGAAAAGAATGGCATGAACTGGCGAGAGTTCTTGTCGTACCGCACCAGTTCACCCCGTAGCAACCACCCATCGGCCAACAACCTCTTACCATCGAGACTTGGAACAAAAGGCGCAAAAGACATTGGGCCTGTCGTCAGCTGGACCGGCACAGGGTGGCTCTTGTGGAACAATCCCGCATTTTCACGCAGTGCCCACACACTTCCTACACCACTGATGCTGCTGTTGAAGAAATAATAGCGTCCGTCCGGACTCCACATCCCGCAGCAGTCCTCCCCGGGGACAGTGTGCCAACCGGGAAGCAAAGGTTGCAAAGTGCTTCCGTCCGCACGCATCTCCCACAATGAGGAGGTATTGTCTGTAGTACTCGTGAGAGTAAAGCGAAGGCGAGTGCCGTCCGGGGAGAAGCGGAGCCAGTTCGCCAATCCCGAGACCGTAGCCAATTTCCGAACATGGCTGCCATCGGCCTGAGCAGCATAAATGTCAGACGCTTTTGCAAACGCCAGCTGGTGACCGTCTGGCGACCATACCGCGAAGTGACCTGTCGCACCTCCGAGACGCTGGGGTATTCCAGCTGCGAGTGGCACTGCCCAAAAGGGAACATCAACCGTGGTCCCTAGCGTGTCTGCGGCTAAGATCCGGGAGTGATCGGGAGAGATGTCGTACACAGTAATGTTCGCGAAGGGAGTGGGAATGACCGAGGTCTCGCCTCCGTTTACGGACGCCTGTACAAGAATCTGCTTGATGCCAAGCGTCTCATTGATGTAAATACGAGATCCATCCGTCAGAATGCCAACCTTCGGGACGCGGTCCTGGGTAATTTGAACCATGTTGACGACTCTTGGTGGCGGAAGAGGGCGCTCAAGCCAAAACAATACCCCGCCAACGACAGCCGCAGCTAAGAGTGCAGCGATCCAGATCTGGCCCAGATAATGCACAACGCTTTTGTGGGCCAAGCTGGAAGGATCGTCTGCAGCCGATGGCGTTTGAACAGGAAGCACCGGTCGTTTGGGAGGCGGTATTTCCTGGCAAGCGGGCCCAACCCAACGGTAGCCCCGTCGCGGCAAGGTCTCTATGAAGCGAGGACATTCGGCTGAATCCATCAACGCCTCACGAAGCCGGTTCACTGCTTTGTTGAGGCTGTGATCGAAGTCCACGAAGGTATCGGAAGGCCACAGCTTGTTCTTCAACTCTTCTCGCGTTACGAGTTGGCCCGGCCGCTCGAGCAGAATCGCAAGAACCTGAAACGGCTGTCCCTGCAATGTAAACTTGTGGCCCTTCCTGCAGAGTTCACCGGTTTGCAGATCAACTTCGAAGTCGTCAAAGCGAACTTGATGAGGCGACTGGCCGGGGAGAGACATCTCACCTACTCCACGAAAAGCTGCTGAAGTTTAGCACCGCCCTGCGTTCACGTTCCAGGCACCAGCCTTAGAGCCATCCACCTAACCGCTCAAGCTTCAGTGGCTTACGGATGGGATCAACAAGTCCCCTCCGCGTCACCTGTGAGCCATGGATTTTCCAAGCTGGATCGGGCAAGTCATTCAACGCGGTGATCGCAGAGGTACTCCTCGCGTGCACCGAACTTAGCAGGCAAATGCCTGCCAGGACGAGCCATGCCAAACGAACGCTCTTCGCGCTCGAAAGGAGATCGTCATGCAGGTGCGAGGTTTTCTTTCAATTGCTCTATCTTCGCTGATGCCGCTAGCTGCCTCAGCAGCGCAGGGCCAAGAGAACCCGGATCGCGGCACGAACCAAACACAATTCCGTGAACGGTCGGCCGTTGAGTTTACAACGCCGCGGCAAAACGCTGAGAAGGGCGACGCCGTCGCACAATACAGGTTAGGCGTGTCATATCTGAGCGGATCAGGTGTGCCACAAGATTATGCCGCGGCCGCAGAGTGGTTCAAGCTCGCCGCCGCGCAGGGTCTTGCGGGCGCCCAGTTTTATCTGGGATACCTATACCAGGAGGGTAAGGGAGTTACGAAAGACTACGTCGCGTCAGCTAGCTATTACCGTGCAGCCGCTGAACAGCGGCACCCCACAGCGCAAAACAATCTGGCCTCCTTGTACGAACATGGTCGGGGGGTGCCAAAAAACCTTCAAGAGGCAATAGAGTGGTATCACGCTTCGGCCGAGCAGGGAGATCCCACTGGCCAGTACAATCTCGCTACGGCATATCTTCTTGGCAAGGGTGTCCACCGGGATGATAGGCAAGCAGCAACATGGTTTTTATTAGCTGCAGAGCAAGGTTTTCCTGCGGCTCAGCACAACCTAGGATTCATGTACTACACGGGCCGAGGAGTCAGCCTGGACTATGCAGAAGCTGCAAAGTGGACAGGACGTGCCGCAGAGCAGGGAGACGCTCCGGCAGAAACAGACCTTGGTTACCTTTACGAACAGGGAAAGGGTGTTCCGCTCGACTACGTTGCAGCTTATACCTGGTACGCCGTTGCAGCGGCAGGAGGAGATGAAGGTGGCATCGCGAGAATGAAAGCGCTATCCCACTTAATGAGTCCGAGGCAGCTTACTGATGCCAAGCGCCTTGCGTTTGCGCACGTTGTGCGGCAGGGCAAGGACGCAGAGCGACTGAACAATGACGATAAAGCTTCGATGCTCGACCGGCATTGAAGAGTATGGTAGGAAGTGCCACAACCAAGTCAAAACAGCTAGAGCTTGGCAGAACGGGCTAGGTATTTGTGCTGAATGCCGTAACCGCCTCGTCGTCACTTTCATACGACTTGAAGACCGTCGTTAGTCTTGTCCGTTGAAGCAAGTCAGTCACGCGCTGATTGGGACGAACCAATTTGATCTCACCGTGCCGGTTTCTGGTGGACGCAAGCATTCCAACCAGCGTTCCTAAGCCTCCACTATCTACATACTCTATTCCGGCTAGGTTCACGACAATCTGTTGGGTCCCTAATAGAATGTTCTGTATCCTCTCGCGGAAAGCAGCGGTCTCGTCGCCAAACACAAGGCGTCCAGCGCAATACAGACCCGAAATGTCGGTCTCCATCTTTAATGCCATATAACGATGAAGAAGGGCATGTGAGTGCAGCCCCCCGGAAGTGACCTGGTCAGCCCATCCTAGAATTTGGTGAGCGACTCCGATCCTCGGGCCGCAATCTTAGGGTTGATGGACGGGTAAGTCAACGCGGACCCGCCCTTCCGATCTGCCATAATCTTCCTCACCATGTGCGGGCGCTATCGACTATCGCGGAGAAAGCAGCTTGTTGAGGAGTATTTCGGTGCGGAATCGGAAGAATACGAGTGGAGTCCCCGCTACAACGTCGCTCCGACTCAGCACGTCCTCACCATCCGCCAGAATGCCCGAGAGCCCGTCCGAAAGCTTTCGACAATGCGATGGGGACTTGTGCCATCCTGGGCGAGGGACCCGAGCATCGGATATAAGACGATCAACGCCAGGGCTGAATCCGTGGCCACAACTCCCTCGTTCCGGGTGACCTTCAAGTCGCAGCGCTGCCTCATCCCCGCTGACGGGTTCTACGAGTGGCAGAGAAACGGCGGGGCGAGGCAGCCCTACTGTTTCGAGGTGAAGGACGGCGAGCTGTTCGCCTTCGCTGACCTGTGGGACAGATAGACTAATCCGCAGGGAGAGCCGATCGAGAGTTGCACGATCCTGACGACCACACCGAATTCTCTCCTGGCCGAGATTCACGACCGGATGCCCGTGATTCTCAGTCCGGGCGATTACGATCTCTGGCTGGACTCAGCGTTCAGAGATGCCGTCTCTTTGTCCGAGATGCTCAGGCCCTTCGACGCAGGGCTGATGAGGCGCTATCCGGTGAGCACGAGAGTCAATCAGGTGCAGAATGACGATGCGGATTGTGCCAAGCCAACTGAACATCCTGCAACGCCAGCCCAAGCACAACTGTTTTGACCGGTTCGTCGAGTATGCCCAACCGGATTAAGAAGCGTAATCTTCGGGTCATCAAGTGGCTCGGCACACCCCCCGCAGTCGGATTCTGCACCGTTTGGCCGGTTAAAACTTTTCTCGCGAAAACAATCTCCAGTCTGTCTGATACCTGTCATTTTCGTCTAACCAACAGAAGTCTGGCACGTGAGAGTACACCTGCTCGTCTGATGTGAGCATGGCGAAGGTATTGTGGGCGGCTATGCTTTTGCTAGTTACGGCCGGAGGTTTGATCGGGATGTTTGTTCCACGCAACAGGACGTGTCGACTAACCGGATAGATCACGATATCGGCATTCTTGAAACCGATCATTTGGTCTTTTGGTCCGTCTAGTGCAACCGGATTGTCAGATCCGATGAAACTGCCTCTCTTGCTGACATAAGCCGCCCGCCGCCTCGCGCTAAGTGATCGAACGATGCCTTTCGAAGCTTGGAATGCCCTTAGTAGAAACCATTCAGGCTCCGCTGATAGCGAGTACTTCCCCGGACGTTGGAAGTCGCGCATCGCATCATATTGCGCGCCAGAACTGTCAGCAGGGATATTGAGTTCTTTCAACGTCGCTGCCCAGGTTTCGGGACTCTTCAGGGCCCTTGACATCCAAGAACGCTGAATACGATCCGCTATTGCAAGGGCGGTCGGACGGAAGGCGGGGACTCTTGTCCACTGGATGGCCATGAAGAACAGAAGACCATCCAATTCTTCTTTAGTAGGGCCTCGTCGCTCATCGTCAAGCCTCCTAAGAACGGGCGCAAGTTCGGCTTCTATCTTTGAAAACACCCTCTCAGCAGCGACTGGATCGAGTTGTGGATCGGAAAATCGGTAGAAGTCGCGACGGTGGCCAGCTTGCGGTGGACTGCTTTGCCACTGTTTTTTCTTCTTCAGGTCTGTAACCCAAAGCCGACCACTCTTCTGCCCTGTTTCTGTAAATCCTGAGAGCCAACATTGTGGAACGAAATGATGGGCTCTGGGTTCGGGCTCGTCTGGAGGTGCCATTTCCTATTTTCGACCTTCCCCTAAGTGTATCGGCAAACCGGGCATCCTCGTGCTATTCCCTCTGTTACAATCCGCAGCCGAGGGGGAAACACATTGGCCAACTTGTCTGGGATTGTGAAGCAGTTGAAGAAGGAACGTGAGCGAGTACAACAACAACTATCCGGATTGAATGCAGCACTTGAGGCTTTTGCGGGGGTCTACCGGGGCCAAAACGGAGCCAAACCACACCGCAAGATGTCAGCCAAAGGACGCGCTCGAATCGCCGCCGCCCAGAGAGCACGCTGGGCAAAAGCAAAAAGAGAGACGAAAGGTCCCAAGCCTGGCAAACGAACAATGTCGGCGTCGGCCCGTCGCAAGATCGCAGCGGCTCAACGTGCGAGGTGGGCCAAGGTCAAGCGGGAGAAGAAGGCGGCTTGAAGGGCAATTCGGGACGGACTGGGATTCTTGAGTCGTTTCTTGGTGGGATGCATCAAATCGTTATCAGCTAAGTTTGATTCATCTGCAGTTGAAAACCGGTTCCGCCAATCAGCGTCAGCCCTTCTCACCTCGTAGCGACTCTTCTCAGCCGAAAATCAAAAATGGAAGTAGGAATATCAATGGAGCAAGGAACAGTAAAGTGGTTTAACGACGCCAAAGGCTACGGTTTTATCAGCCGGCAGAGTGGCGAGGATGTATTCGTGCATTTCTCCGCTATTCAGGCTGGTGGCTTTCGCAGTCTGCAAGAAGGGCAAGCCGTGCAGTTTGAGGTGACCAAAGGCCCAAAGGGCTGGCAGGCCGAGAACGTTCAGGCGGTCTAGGTCGTAATCAAGAATGCCCGTTATCCAAAAGGATTTCGGGCATTTCTGTTTATCTTGGAGCCCCCATTCCCGACTAGGCGCTCACTTGGACGGAAACTAGTTCCGGGCTGCACCGGGAGTTTTGGAGCGATTTGACAGCGTCTTCGGCTGTGAATCTCCCCATAACCAGGGCTAGCTTACGATTGGGTGTCATTTGGATGGGTGTCAGATCAATCCGCTGCACGTATTCCGTGGCGCGAGTACTACCTCGATTCACTTTCACAACAAATTTTGTATTCTTCATGGTTTCTCACTGCTTTAATTATACGCGGATGAGCGGCATCGGCGCTCCACAACACTAACCGTCAGATGTTGCAAGGAGTTGAAGGAAGTTTTAACCACGCCCGGACATCACAATTCACCAGTGAATGATCCTGAATTTCCCAGTTTCCATGACGCCGACATCCGATCGCTCTTCTCAGATCGTTGGAATTCGGACTACGGCAGATAAGAGCGCACTCATGACCATCAAATGGAAGTCTGTCTCTCACGGAAACCCACGACAAGCCGACTGTTTTTTCTGCAACTAGCATCTGACATCTCCTTCGCCCTTCTATGCTTCGGATTTCTGGCGATCGAAGCCTCGCTGACTGTGGTGACAACCAGCGCTCTATTTCGGGGTCACACTCGCCGTTATAACGGCCTACCACACTCCAAGCAATGTGCTTCTACTCGAGACGTAATCAACCCGCAAAACGGGCACATCCTCTGCAACCTGTACCCGGCGACCTGTGGTTTCAGCCCGCGGATCTTGTAGAGCAGCAGGATCGCGAATACTGCAATCAGCAGGCCCAACGAAATTCCCATTGCGCTCATGAGTGCGCTCCTGCTCGCCGATTTCGAGCGCCCGAGGGGAACCGCTTCTAAAGCACCGGATCTCACGAGAGCGAATCAGGGAGAACGAGCTGGCTCCCCGTTTTTGAGACTCCGGGCGGCCCTTACTGCATCTGACAGTTGCTTCCTAAGGCGTGCAAAGCATACATCGCGTCCTCTAGAGCCTCTTTCTCTTCGCCGTTGTCGTCGGCAGCCTGAAACAACTCCCGCGCCCTTAGCACAACCGCCTTCTCTGCTTCTGCAAATGCGCCCCGTTAGGTTGCTGTTACCAATTTCAGAGAGTGCAGCTTTGTAAAGCGCTCTCCAATATCTGCTGTCTGGAGACTTGCAAATACCAGTACTCATAGTGCGCCTCCTCCGTTTGGCATCAGGAGATCTGAACGAGAGAGAAAAGACCGAGAAGGCGGAGTTAACCGTCTTCTCGTGCGAAAAAGCTCATAGCTCTTACGCTCCTACCCCAGCGGCGACCTTATGGAAGGTCGAGTTGACAACCTCGCCGGTCTGAACCTTGGGCGTTCCCTCGATAAACCTTGCCAAAGTCTTCAACACTTCTGGATAAACTTTGGTGTTGTAAGCCTCTGCATTGGCCTTGTTGTCCCACAGGCTGATTGCAGTCACATCGATTCCGCCGGGACCAGAGAAGGTAAGTTCGTCCTTAAAGCCATTTTGCTTGCGCAGTAAGGGTAGGATGTCCTTGTCAAAGGTTCGGGTATAGTCGGAAAGCATATTGGATTTCAGATGAAAAGACACGTTGCGTGCAAACATGTCAACCTCCTTAAGGTTGGGGACGCTAAGAAGGAAAACTTCAGATGGGCTGACTTAGTTCAGGAAACCTGAAATGAGTAAGAAGTCGTGGCTTGCTCAAGAGCAATGCTAGGCTTGGGCGCTACCGTTGTCAAACACTCCCCGAATGCTGGATCTGCTCTGCAGAATTGTCACCTCTGGACTAGCGCGGCAAGCCTATTCGATCGAAATCCTCTGCAACAGTTTGAAGTTGCTGAGAATCTTGTTAGTGCCCAGCACCACGCAGCACAACGGATCATCGGCGATGCATACCGGCAGCCCGGTTTCCTCCCGGATTCGCTTGTCCAGGTTTTCCAGTAAAGCACCGCCTCCGGCGAGCACGATGCCGCGGTCGATGATGTCGGCGGAAACTCTCGAGCAACTAAAGAGCGCTTTCCGGCCATCGCGCCCGGTAGAAGGTTGGCTCCCCAAGTTGCTGCGACCCAGATCAACGCCTTCTTCCCATCGTCTACTGCTCCCACAAACTAGCGTTCGTTCCAACTGGCCAGATGGCTGACGCGAGGTTATCTATTTCCGCCTCGGAAAACGTTCGGATTGCGCATGCGAGTGCGTTCGGCAATCAGTTCTTTGGCGAGCTTATCTTGTTCATGCAGCACTCGGCGCAAACCCCAAAAGTCACTTCGGCCGTGGAAGCTGGTCTGGCAGGAACATGAGAAGTCGGTTTTTGCATGCCCGCGCCCAGCAAAAAGGCAAATCTCATTGACTACAAGGGCTAGTGCTTTGTCCTACCGAGACCAGCGACAGTCAAATCGTGCTGGTTATGCGGCCGAAGACTTTGGTTACGTCTATCAGCTTCATGGTTTTTTCCAGTCAGTCAAAGAAATCAACTCATCTAGGATTTCCTGCAATCTTTCAAACCGTCGTTCATGGTCGGCCCCAGCAGAGCCATATTTAGGGCCATGAAAAAACTTGCGGCTCGCATCGCTGATTTCCGCTATTTTCCGTCGCAGCTCTTTGATGCGCTCTGTAATGAGTTGCGCCATGCTTGAAGATTACGCTTGACCACCCACTACCTCCGCAAGTAACTCCACGCGGCCAGAGCAAGCAAGGCAGCTGTGATGATCCAAAGTCTTAAACTTTTCCTGTTTGTTGGTGGCGCATCCATGCCAAGATGGTAGCGCAAGACGTCTTTTACGCTTAAGGTCTTGTTGCACAGCAGCCCGGTGCTCGGTTGGCAGAGTACGGCTCGCTAGCTCTCACATGGGGTGACAGAGGCTCAGACAGATTCAACTGGTCTAAGGAATATCCGGTCGAGTCTCCACTCTGGCGGCGACGGACTTAATTGGGTGATTGGGGGCTCGAAGCGATCCACTGGGACTGGGATGCCGGGAGCGCTGGGGCTAGCTCAATTGAGGGGACGCGATTGACGGCAGCAGAGGATGACGCCGCGACGCTGAAACTCTCAAGCTACCTTACTTGGGCGCTTAAGGCTGTACCGAGTTCAATCCAATGTAGACCGCCCAGCCCGCGATTACCAAGATCATCACTCCCGAAGTTGCGCCTACCAGTTTCACCAGAGGATTTATCTTGTTCACTTTGGCGATCAGTTGGCTTTGTTCCGTTGCCCTTGATGAGGAAGACTCATCAATGAAAAGCTGGTCGTCCTCTTGCCTAGTCAGCGTACTGCGATAGAAGAGCAGGATGAGGAGAATTCCAGTCACAATACCCCACGCAATCAGCAACCATTCCATTCCCGGGGTCATAAATCACCTCCACACGTTTTTCTACCAGTTGCCGGAGTCTTATCCCAATGCGCAAGAGTGTGGAACAGCATCCAACTCCGCATGAACTCTGATGGATTTCAATTCTGTTATCGAAGGTAGGCTACGCTTAGTCAGGCCAAGGGTCAATTGACCAAATATGGGGCAGACTCAGTGCTGTCATCACCGATGAAACGTCAGGTTATCCTCCCCGCCTGACTTCGGAAAAATCCAGGGTTCCGTACCGTCGGAAGCGATGCCGTCGGTCCATCTGGCTATTCTCCGTCATGTGTGCCGCGACGATGGGCCCGTTGTTAAGTCCATTGCTTGGCAGAGTGATTGCGGTTGGTTGCCGAGTCTCATTTGCTTTTGCTGACGCCGGGGATTAACCTTAAAAAGTCCCTTTCGTATCTCTCCGGCGCCCTTCTGGGCACCCTAGTCCTTTTCGACGGTCCCTTTGCGCAACCGATAGAAATGAGGGTCCTCACCGCGATGTCTTCTTTGGAAAAGCTGAAAGGACGTTAGCAAGTGGGCCAACTATGAAGGAAAAAGTTGTAGCAGCAGTTAAGATGCTGAGGGAACAAGGACATTCCGTTCGCGTGCAAGTGCGAGACGGTAAGCAGTGGTTCCATGTAGACGAAAGGATGTTGGTTTCGTGGGCAGAAATGAACGACTTGGCCGAAGGCGTGTTCTCGCTTGCTGAGTTGGAAGACTTATACAAGAGACGACGGGCCGAAGAACAACAAAAAGAGTTGTGACGTGGCTACGTCACGCCGCCAATCATCTGGGAAAGCCCGGGAGGCAATACGCGGCAGGCCTTTTGGGTGCTGCTAACCCACAAGAACTTGAGTAGGCGCGGAGGTCGTCTGATCCGGTGCTGCTGAGGCCTTACCTGTCCGCCAAGCGACGCTCTCGATGCGGCTCAGTCCGAGGTTGACCAGTGCTAAGCTCACCTTCTCTCCGCTCTTAGCGCCACACGTGGGAAAACGAGCCGCTAGGCTCTGTTTCTGCGTGACTTTCATGGCTACATAGTGCAGCGTTGCTGGGCAGCAAGATGTTCAATTCTGACCAAAGCATTCACGGGGTCCGTCGAGATTGTCAATCGGCGCTTGGCGGGTTGTTGGGGCAATACTCGCCAGCGCACTCCCCGGCCGCGCAACGCTGCTGGGGAGTCATGTCCAACATCTCCCACATGGTGGGCGGACGCTAACGTAGAAACGCCAAAGGATGTCAGCGGGATTGTCGCGATCCCGAGCGGGTTTGAGAGTGCGAGGCGTTCTGCATCCATGGCGCTTCGTGGAACACTTCGCTCACTAGTGGCCTCCCTTTCCCAGTGTCTCGAGTACGACGATGAAGTTCGGGTCGGACTTGCGCATGTACTCAGCCAAGCGCTTCCGCTCTTCCGGGGTCAGGGTTGGGATGGCAGCGTCAATACGGTGCAGTGTCGCGGCAATATCGTCGACGTAGCCCAGTAAACGAACGAGTTCACCGGTGGTTTGCATGAGGGCCCCTATTCCCCTGGCTCTCGCAGCTCTTGTGCCGTGAGTTCTGCGTCTGGATTGTGGTGACGAGGCGCGCTGCAGGGCGGACTTACCATTCTCCACGGTGCGGCGGATTTAGTAAAGCGACCGAGACAGCGGGCTACTTTGAAATTGGCCTCTTGAACAGATGATTTACTTTGCTAGGCTTTCCACATGGCGCGACCCATAAAAGAGCGCATCAAAGAGTTGCGGGATGAAATAGCCGAAATTAGCAAAGCGAACCGAGAGCACTTGCACCGCCGTAAATACAGCGCACCTGTAGCTGAGCAAGACCGACGGCTTCTGAGATTGCAGGAAATCCTAGATGAATTGATGTCCATGACTGACTGGAACCTCAGGGGTCACCTCAAAACCGGCCAACGGTGGTCACTTCAAAACCGGCCAACGAAAAGTGGCCTGGGACTAGGTTGTTTTACTCCGACGCCTCCTGTGGAGGCAAGTCTGTTTTCGTGCGCCAACTCCGTGGACCGCATTTGAGTACATGGCCGTGATGGAGGAGACGATCGAGCATAGCGGTAACGGCGGCGCTGTCGCCGAGCAGTTTGCCCCAGTCGTCTACTGGTCGGTTCGAAGTCAGCAAACTGCTGGCGCGCTCATAGCGCCGCATTACGATTTCCAGCAAGTCCTCTGCGGCGGTCATGGGTAACTTCCGCATACCGAGGTCGTCGATAATCAGAAGCGGTACGGAAACGAACAGTTCCATGGTTTCTTTGCGGGTTCCATCGATGGTGGCTTCGGCCAAGTCATCGAGCAGTTTGTGGGTTTCGCGATAGAGGACGCGATAACCCTGTTGGATAGCGGCTTGTCCGATGGCCTGGGCAAGATGACTTTTGCCGGTGCCAGGTGGACCTAAAAACAAACCGTCTTCATGGCGAGCGATGAAGGCACCGGTAGCGAGATCGAACACCAGACTGCGATTCATCTTTCGGTTGAAGTTGAAGTCGAAGTTATCGAGAGTCTTCTGAGCGTCTCGGAACTCGGCTTGTTTTTTTCTTCGCTCCAGCAGTCGCTCGCCACGACGAGTGAGTTCGTCGGAGACGAGGCAGGAGAGGAAATCGATCGGGGGTATGGCTTCGGCCTGAGCTTGGCGCAGGCGAGTTTCGAGCACGGCGGCGATACCTCCCAGGCGTAGTTGTCCTAAAGCACGATTCAACTCAATGAGGTTCATCTTCTGGCTCCTTGGTTTTGAGGTTGATGAGATCGCGGTAGTGAACCAGTTCGCGAATGAGCGGGTCGACTTGCCGCAGGGTAAGTTGTGGGGCACGTTCGAGATAGCGACGAACGAAGCGGAGTTCATGCACGCCCATTTCCAGAGCAACCGCGCACGCCTCTTCGACCGCGGCGGTGCCGAACTTCTTGGCCAAGGAGAGGATGCCGAAGACGCGGCGAACCCCCGGTTCTCCGAGCTGGTTATAAATAAGGTTGCAGAGTGTGCCGATGTGAGTACCGGCTCGTCCAGCTCGCCACAGTAACTGGGAAACCTGCAGCGGCATCGGCTTGGGATGGTCTTCTTTTTTTATGCGATACCAGCCACGTTTCTGGCGTACATGCTCCCGCAGCAGCAGTCCGTTCTTGGGATCGAGGATGCGAACATAAAGCTCATCCCACTGCACATTCACTTCTCGTCCGATCCAACCCGGCGGCAGGCCGTAGTAGGCGGCAGCGACTTCGACGCAACCGTCCAGATTCACGCCCCGCTTGCCATGCTGGTAGTAGCGAAAAGGTTCCAGGGGAAGCGGCAGCAAGGTTGGTTTTTCTTCGGCAAACATGGCGGCCACTTGTCGTTTTGTGGTGCCATGAATGCGGGTATCGGCACAGCTTGCCTCCCAACGATCCAGATAGGCTTGGGCCTCCTCCAGGCTCTCAAAGCGTTTTCCCTGGAGCGCTCGTTGGGCATGGCCGACGCCGGATTCAACTTTTCCTTTTCGATCTGGATCCTTGATCCGACAGGGCAGGGCTACGGCGCCATAGTGCGCCAGGACGTCGCGATAGAGAGGATTTAGAGTGGGATCGTAGATGTCAGGGACGAGCACGCCCTCGCGCAAATTATCCAGGACGACGACCCGCGTAGCGCCACCCAGTCGACGGAATGCTTTCTCATGTAACTCGGCCCAGATGCGCGAACTGGAACGGAAGGTCAGAAAGCGTGCCGCCTTGCGGCTGCAGCCCAGCACCATCACGAACAGTCGAGTGCGTCGATATTTTCTGGTCTGCGGATCACGGACCATGGCGCCCGTACCGTAGTCCACTTGAGACTCTTCTCCTGGTCCCGTCAGAATCACCGCGCGTGGCTGCAGTGGCTGGTTTCCACGCAACTTGCGCACGTAGCGCTTGACCGTCTGATAACCCCCGTCGAACCCATTCTCGGCGACTAGGTCTTGCCAGATTGCGGCGGCATCCCGACCGCGGCTCAGACCTAACTCGATCGCTTCACGAAACGGCTCGCAGGCACTGGCGGATCGAATCCGCTTAGGATTTTCTACTTCCAGGCCTGCCGACTCCACGCCAAACCCGGTGGTCACCTCATTGGCATTGGCCGGTTTTGCTTTTGCTTTTTCCTTATTAGAAAGGTTTTCGGGGTTGGGGTTGGGGTTGGGGTTGGGGTTGATCGTGTGGGTCGGTTTTGCCGCGTCCGACCCGGTGGTCACCCCGTTCTCGTTGGCCGGTTTTGCCGGTGGTCGCCGTCCCCATGCGCCCGGCGGCCGCACCCCGATCCCGACCGCTTTCAGATAGGCTCCGGCGGTCTCGCGACGCACCCCGGTCTCTTGCTCGATGCGCCGCAGTGGCCATCCGAGTCGTCCCAGGGCAATCACTTGTTGTTTTTTCGCTTCGCTCAAGACGTTGCTCATATCGACGAAGGCTAAATGCCTCACGCCGAATTCAACGTCCCGGGCCTCATTCTCGTTGGCCGGTTTTCAAGTGACCCTCATTGGCCGGTTTTGGGTGACCCCTGAGGACTGGAAAAAGCCGTGAAGCTGACAGACGTAACCAAAGCCTTCGCCACAGACGAGCAGTACAGGCTCTCAATCGGTGTACCAAAATCCCATAAAATTTAAGCCTGCTAAGTGCTTTCCCTACAGTGCTCGAAAATCATCTTCCCTCCGTCTCAAATACACTTGTTTGTGGACCGCGGCTGGGACAGCAAAAGCGTGGTATCAGGGCAGTTGTTGGTGTAAACGCCTTCCATGAGAAGGCCGGTCGGAGTCAAGGGGATTCGATTTGGTATTTGTTGGTCACGCGGTTTCTTCCCAGCCGAGTCGCCACTGTCGCCACCCTTCCATCCGCACTCTCAGTGAGCGATTGACTCGCTCGGTGCAAGTTGGGTGTTCTCGTTTCAGCCGGTGCTGCCACCTGACTATCGACCTCGGTTTCATCTCCAAGATGAAAGCTGGGCCAGGCGTTTAACGCAGTCACCGGAACTCGGCTTTGGGCTTTGTCTTTCTTCTTTCGTCGATATTTTTAATTACGCTGCTACCGGCATCGTCCTCCGGCTGTGGTTCCGCAAGGGTTCGTACACTTCTCCGCTTACCCACAGTCGATGCAACAGCACGGCTAACTTTCGGGCCACGGCAACGATAGCTCGTTTCTTTCCATTCTTCCCTCCACGTTCGGCCAGTTTCAGCCCCCAGCGCCGCAGATCGCTGTCCGCTCCAAACGGTCCCAGAATGTGGTGCGCTCCCTGCACCAGCAGCGTTCGCAAATAGGGATCGCCTTCCTTGCTAATGTGCATCTGCGGTTCGCTCTGCCCCGAGTTTCTCCGTCCTGGCTGCAGTCCCAGATAGCAGCCCACGTCACGACTCTTGCGAAAACCATGCGCATCTTCCAGCGTCAACAAGAAAGCCGGGGCAATCTGCCGAACTCTTCCTTCATCGCTTTCGCAGTCGTGCCCAGCTGTTCCTGGACAATCGAACCTGCTTCATCCAGCACGCAGTACCAACTCCATCGATCCCCCAGGTCCAGTCCGATCGTCAGCTTCGGTTGAGAAAAATTCCTGCTCTGCTTTGCGGCTACGGTGCTAACCTTCTTCATTGCCGGTCTCCTTTTTATCTGTGCTTCGAGCACGTCGATAACTTGGGAGCGTACAGCATCCCGTCCGGAGACCGGCCTTCTCATCCCATCTGATTACAACAGCTATCGAGGTCAAGCGGCCTGGAAGTAGGTACCGTTGACGAGCGGTTGCCGTGATGAGGTTGCCGTTTGTGCTCGTTACCCCGCCAAAGATGCGCGACGGAACCGGGACTCTGCGGTGCCGGATCTGCTCTGTGACGTATCGAAACAACAACTTGCGGTCTTGAGGGAGAGGGCCACTCAATTGCTGCAGTTAAGTGGAGTGAGCATTCTTCTCCTCTTTCAGGTTCCCTGAACTAAGTCAGCCCATCTGAAGTTCTCTTCTCTTAGCGGTAACAAACCTTTTAGGAGGTTCATATGTTTGCACGCAATGTCTCTATTCATCTGAAATCGGACATGCTTTCTGATTACACCCGGACCTTCGAGAACGACACTCTTCCCTTGCTCCGCAAACAGAAAGGCTTCCAGGACGAAATCACATTGTCAAATCCCGGCAGCCTGGATGTTATTGCCATCAGTCTGTGGGACAGCAAGGCCAATGCAGAAACTTACAACACCAATACCTACCCACAAGTGCTGAGAACATTTGAAAGAATGATCGATGGAACGCCCAGGGTTCAGACATTTGAGGCGGTTACTTCGACCTTCCATAAAGTCGCCGTTGCAGCGTAGAGGTCTGTAAACATGTCGCACGGGGAGGGCGGTTAAACTCCGTCTTCCCGAGTGACAAGTGCTTAAATCGTCATCGCCCACGAACTTTCGGCAGTTCCGCCCGGGCTGTTAGGCTCTCAGGAAAGCCGTGTATCCCATGCATCCGAATGCGATTCTGCACGAAATTCGGCAACTCTACAACGTGAGTGAGCGTCTTGACTTGCTGGCAGAACAACATCCCCTCGTCTCAGACGCACTCATCGGCATCTCGGGAAGCGTTCGTAACACAGCCACGTTGCTGGAGGTGGTGATCGCGATGAAAATGCCCCTGCTCTCCGGCTTAGATCCAGCAAATGCCTGAGTTGCTCGCTGTCTTTGAGCTGGGCTTTGGAATTTCGGCCCTAGAACGGCTGACCAGCCTCTTGGCTGCCCGCCCCGTTCGCTTTCTCGACGTGGTCCACGCTTTGCCGCAGCTGAACCTCCAGCAGGGAGGGCTGAGGCTTGCCCCTAAAGTCCTCTTTCGCCATCCCGACCTGGGAGAGCAGATCAGCCTCGGTCGCTGCCGGTTCCGCTTTTCAACCGGTGCTCCAAACACATCAGAATGCCGACACACTGCTGGAGCTGCGAGACGTCGTACTGCTCGAGCCTGGTCCGCGATCGCACTCCGGTAATCGCTTCGCCCACGATTGCCCGGTTGCGTTTCATCAGGACGGCAGAGCCGGGAAACATCAATTCGATTCCTGCATCCCGGTCTTCCAAGCAGGCCGTCTTCATGCGCTGTTTGTCGCCAATCTTCGCTTACTTCTTCGCGGTTGGCGGCAGCAGGCCGTTGAGGCGGAGGTACATGGCGGCGCTGTAATGGTCGGCCCAGTCGTTGGTGAGGGCGATCAATGCGAACGCACGCGGTGCTTTGCGGCCGCCCCAGACCTCAATCGTATCGCCCAGCGTGGCGTCCGTTACTCTTGGCATCGCAATATTGCAGAAGTCGAATGAAGCCTTGAGCGCGGCAACAAGTTTGTCTTTGCCGTCGGTTTCTCTTAGTTCTTGAGCCTGGGGCTCAGGGACATCGCCGACCTTGGCACAGAGGTAGTTGTTCGATTCTGTAGTGTGCAGGGCGAGACGGGCAAAGCTCATCTGCTGTGGCGTAGGTTTGTAACCAAATTTGTCCGCAGGCATCTCCTCGACGGCAGCAACCAGGTTTTTTTCCTGGTGGGGAAGGATCTCCTTCACTACGGTCGAGACCGGATCTTTGTTCTGCTGCGCGAAGCCAACCATAGCCGCAGCGAGGAGTGTAAAGGCAAGAGCGCGTTTCATGGCAATGCCTCCAGAAGTGCGACTCAACGATAAACCTGCAAAGCCACGGTTCGCCAACTGAGACACAGAGGCATGGACGATTGCCAATTGAAGGACCCCCGCCTGAGCTAGCTCTTCCGCTCCAGGGAAAACCATCCGGTCAGCCTGGCGGCGGCATAAGGTCCCTCGATCACCTGCGACTATCCGGGTGTCTGGTATCGCCCGCGGGTGAGGGTCCGGAGTGGCTATAGTCGTGCTTCGCGCCGCATTTAGGGTAGGTGACATTGGCGTGATGTTCAGTCGTTTCTTTGGGGTTATGTTCCGCCATTTGTTTGGCGTTATGCTCAGCCATTTGTTCAAGGAAGCCTGCGAAAACATAACCGCAACTTTTGCATAGCAGATTGGAGCGTGTTCGCTCGCTGTCAGAAGCAACGTCGTTGGACTGCTGTGACGGCGGTCACTTTAAGTGGGTGAGGCAGCAGGCCCGCGACCCCAGGACGGGCTGGCGCCTGCACTCAACGACGACGGAATCCAATCCAGGCTAGAAAGCCTCCGGCCAAGACTCCGGCAGCGAAAGCTATACCCATCGCCTGAAAGGGCCTCTGCTTGACCGTGTGTTGCGCTTCCTCGATTACGTCTTCAGCAGCATCGCGACCATGCTTGATGGCCTGCCGTGCCGACCGCACACTATCTTCCACCGCATCAGTGAGAATAGACCCAATCTTTGAGACTTCGCGAAGAGCGTCCTCAACCATTGCTGGTTTTTCCAAGACGTCTGCTGGCATAAGCTTTACCTCCTTACCTATGCAGAGTATTGCCGGCGGATCGTGTGATCCGCTGTGACAGAGAGCACCCATCCATGTGATCAGCCGACATAGGTTGCCGACGCTGCCGTTATCCTCGCGACGTTGCGACAGGTCGTCGCGGCGGGCACAGAGCAGACGGAGATCGAGGCATTGGCGTCGCCTCAGGAATTCAGCTCATAAAACTCGCAAGAGGCCTGTTAACAGCAATATACGCAGAGTTATTTTCTTCATGAGAGTTTAACCTGATCGTCTCTCTTGATTCTTATGCTGCCACCATTGTGTCGGTGACAAACCGATATGTGAGGAACGCCCGACCTTCGGGCGTAATTTTCACCCTGTCACCACTCCACACGATGAGTCCGGTCTCTTCCAGAAACTCAAGCCACTGCGAAAATGTGTAACCGTCATAAATCTCCGGAAAGCAGGCCGCGGCCCGGCTGAAGATCGGCTGCACCCGTGCAACTCGAATACCTGACGGCCCGGAAGATTCGATAAGCCGTAAAGCAGCCAGTGGCGCTTCCCAGAGAATCGCGTAGATCGGGTTGAATGCCTGGCTGATCGAAAGCGTAGCCGGTGGGGTCTCCAGAGGTTGGATTCTCGTTCGGCGACTGTGGTGCGATTCAAGCGACCTGGCGAGCCACAGCAAGCCCAGACTAAAGAGAAAGGCCTGAAGTAAAACGAGGAAAAACGCCGGCATGGCCTCACCTCGCAAGAAACACTAACTCGGGAACCATGCTGCGATCTGTGATGTTGGTCACGCTCAAGTGTGACAACAATCCATCAGCAAATTGACCGGACGAAATCTGATGTGCAAAAATCTTTCACGTTGACAGAACATAGCCGACGTAGCCTAGTGACTAACGCGAACAGGGAATTTCGGAAGTGAATGCCACGCTCTCTCTTCCTGGCGTCTTTCCGTGCCTGCTTTACGCGTTCCCGATAAAAGCTGATAAAAGCTGCAGACGAGCCTAAATGGTCGGTTTTCGGTGTTCTCTTGCCGGTTCCCACGTTGTCCATTTGCATCCCATAGCGGCACAAGGGGATCAGCCCGTAACCGTCGTCACTTCCAGCCGTGACAAGGATCACAGCGTTCTGCGTGCAAGTCAGCTAAGAAATATCCAGGAGGTAAAAAAGATTGTCGGTTCGGTTTGAGGCAGCGTCAGGCGCGAAGCGTATGTCAGGCGTTCAGGAGTTTCGACGCACCGGCCCGATCGGGTCGGGAGGACTTCGTAGCCTGTCGCTGCCCTCCAATTTTTGGTCGGGAAGAAGGTGGAACCGGATGTATTATTCGTCCCGGCGAAGGTGCAAGAGATACTTCTTGTACGCCGTGTTGGTTTCATCGGGCATAGCGTGCGGCGTGCTTGTTGTGCTGGCGGTTGGCCTTTTGCGATAAACCGGTGCCCGGCGCGAAGCAGTGACGGTTTGGTGTCGCCTCGAAAATTGAATTAGCAGGGGCGATAAGGTTCTGTGTTGCCGCCCATGCGTAAGTCTGTCGCCTACGCTCCTCATGACTCAAGAAGGAGAAACCGCTATGTTCACCCGAGTCGTCGCCGTCAGGACCAAGCCGGGAAAATCGGGAGAGCTTGCTAAAACCATTCGCGATAAGATCCTCCCAATCCTTGAAGACCAGCCAGGGTTCGTGGACGAAATTGTCCTCATGTCGAACACCGAGCCCGACCAGATCCTTGCGCTGAGCTTTTGGAAAAGTCAGCAAGATGCTGACCGCTACTCCCACGAACAATATCCGCGGATAAACGATCTCATCTCCCGCCTGGTTGAGAGCGCACCGGTGGCCCGGACCTTCGACGTCGATACCTTCACCAGCCATAACATCGCAGGAGGCCAAGCCGCCTTCCTCAGTGGTTAGAGCCCGCTAGCCCCTGTTATCGTATCCCCTACTGTTAGTAAAGCGCATTTGGCCAAAAACTCCCAACTGGATCGTTTCTTTTGACCAGTAGTCCGTTTCGGACTGGCGTCGCGTTCCTGATAAAAGCCCAGACGCGCCTAAATGGTCGGTTTTCGTATTTCGTGGTTTTCGTAATACAGTGAATCATGTACGCGGAGCCAGGGGCAAAAGGCAGATGATAGCGGTGGCGATAAAGAAGAGTAGCCGAGAGAAGACAGCAGGTTTCCAAGAGATGGGGACTCTCAGGTGTGACCTTTGCGGCGAAGAATTCTTCATAGGCCACAATCCCGCGCCGGTGCAAAGTGGCTGGAAAAGGTCCTTGCTGAAGAGCATGAGCGCGACAAGAAACACCCGGACCGGATCGAACTGCCTGAGTAGCAACCGCAGCGGGACTCGCAGGACCAAAGAAAAGAAGGCAAGGCACACGGGCGAATGGGTTTGGCCATGGCAATGAGGAAAGACGGCGGGCTGAAACTGGAAGAAGTTCGCAACCGGATTCAGGAGTTGCGCCACGAGATCGAGGCTCAAAATGGCTGAGGAGATAGTCCGCTGCCCCTACTGCGTTCTGGGCGATCAGTTCAGACCGATGTTGCAGTGGCCGGCCTGGTTTATCTGCCTAAGTTGTGGCCATGCAGCGAACCCCGAGAAACCAGAGTTCAAATGCTTCCGTCAGAAGTGTGGTGGGTTGAATTGGGCGGCGTGATCAGAAGCGAGGAGACCTAGAATGACCAAACTGTCCAACTACCGTGTGCTCATCTCCGGTATCCTCTCGCCGCTGGCAGCCATTTTCTTGTATGCGCTCGTCTATGGGACACTCACCCGGTTCAGTGCCGATCGCGAAAAGGATTGGCTCTTTCGTCTGTCCTTGTCGGCTCTCGCGATGACCGTGCCGTTTTTCGGCACCCTGGCTATTGCGGTAAAGGACCGCCGGCGGCACGCGCTTTTCCTATCCGGAAAAGTAGGCCTGGCCATCGCGATTCTCTCGCTGGGTCTCGCTTGGAAACCTGCGAGCGACGGCATCACCCGCGCGAGGCAGTCCCGAAATATGGCGATGCGGGACGTGGCCGCGCCGCCATTCGATACCGTGGACATTCTCGGGAAGACCCAGCGCCTGGGAGATCACAAGGGAGAGGTCGTGCTCGTCAATATTTGGGCGACCTGGTGCGGGCCCTGCCGGGAGGAGATGCCAAAGCTCGACCGGTTATACCGAGAGCGGAAGGACCACGGGTTTATTGTGTTCGGGCTGTCGGACGAGGACGTCGATTTGCAACGGAAATATCTGGAACAAGTCCTGGTGAGTTACCCGCTTCTCACGGTTAGTGGTGAAGTCCCTAACTTCTATCGGGACATAGCGCGTTACCCGGCGATTTTTCTGATCGATCGCCGGGGACGACTGGAGCCTGCGCCGGGCCCCGACCAGCCTTTCGAGAAGGTTGGGGCAGCCGTCGATGTCCTCCTTAACAGCGGCGGTCCTATGACGCGGTAGGTGCAATGAAGCCACGGAGACGCAAGCACGAAAGCACTGCCTACCATCAAGCCGGTCACGCCGTTGTCGCTGTTGTGTTGGGACTGAAGATCGGCAGGCGGGGCGTGACCATTGTGCCCGACAACTGGCGCGGCACCCTGGGTTATGCGAATATCACAGCCCAACTGAGGGAGCGCCCGGACGGCGCGACCAGCGCAAGGACCAGAGCACGCATTGAGGCTTGGGCGGTAGCCCACTTGGCTGGAGATGTTGCCGAACGCAAGTTTAATGGTAGGCGCCGGCTCGGCGGACATTCGGACCTCTTGCGGGCTTCCGATCTGTTGGAATACATCTCTACCTCCGTGGAGCATTTCGACGCTCGGCTCAGGGTTGCATACGTCGGCGCACGGGATCTGATCGAAGACAATTGGCCATCGGTGCAGGCAGTAGCTGAGGAATTGCTGTCCAAGAAAACCCTGAGCGCGGATGAAGTCGTGTGCCCCGTGCTTCCGCGATTGTCGGCCGCGTGACGATCTGCCGTTTTAACGCATATGCGTACAACGAAGTATGCAAGCTGTAGAACAACTCGATTCGGCTACAATCACACGTCCGCGTGTCCGCAGAGAGAGAGCCCCTGTGTCTCAGCCTAGTGTCACCGCAGCTTGGCCTGATCTCACTTGGATTCTGGTCTTGTGCGCATTCCCGGAGTGACGAGTGCTCAGAAGCAGAGAGAAGCATGAAGTATGAATTGCTAAATTAGCATCTTCGTGCAACCGTCGGCCCCAACCTCAGACAGTTTGCGCAGAATGCGCAGGTTCCGCAAAGGGTCGTTAAGGACCCGCTGTTCGCCATCTGATGGCGGTGTCCGCAACTGCTCTAGTCGATCGAGAATGGCTTGGTGTGCTTCGCTAATCCGCTGCTGCAACTTGGTGTCGTCAAGCTCCAAAATCGCAGCCTCGCAAGGCTTCTTCCATTGCGAGGCGCGCTCCTCGGCGCTTTCTCCTAGCCAGCGGGATTCGTCACGCGGGAAGATATCACTTCTAAAGGCTCTCTTACTGGGTGCCCCTCGTAACAGCCTATCCCGACAAGTCTCCATTTGGGCACCGGTATTGTCGGTCCAGCGGTGGGCTTACCGCTTTCCGCTTGCGTATGGACTGTGGTGTGAGCTTCGCAATTCTGTACGACACATTTCAGATCTGCATGAAAGAGGGGCAGCCGATAGCGGACTGCGCTTAGAAAACGTTGCTCAGGGATGTCGCGCAGGTAGCGACGAATACCGAGCCCGCATTGAGGGCATACAAAATCTACAAAAACGACATCCCTGGGCATCCCTTTTTGATGAACTGCTGTTCCTTGAAGGTCTGACGGCGGGATTAGAGTTTCATGGCCGCAACTGCATTTCCAGATCGCAAGAAACACCATCAAGCACCTCGGATCGGCCTGTAATCCTTACTGCGTCACCTGGCAATCGCAAGTGGAAGGACGGAGAGGAAGCACTTCGAAGGGCGCGGCAAAGTGTCGCCTCTGTGGTAGGGGGAGACGGCAAACGTCGAAACTAGACCCTGTGCTCATGCAGCACACTGGCATTTATGGGAAGACGGTAACGCAGTGAGTCAGTCTGATCTCCATATTCAGCCTTGCGCTAACGGGTTCACAGCGCATCCTGCCAGAAGCCGAACGGTCGAGTGACGACCACCGTCTCAGGCAGCCACGGCGGCCGGTTTGTGAATAGTCGAACAGATCACATCCGAGACTTGCACCTTGGGAGTGCCGTCTAATACTTTATGCAGGATTTTGAGCACTGCGGGGTAGCCTGCAGTTTTGTAGGCCTCCGCGTGCTCCTTGGTATCCCAGAGACTGATTGCGACCACCTTCAGCCCTCCCGGGACAGCAAATATGATTTCATCCCGGAACCCACTCTGCTTCCGCAGCATGGGAATGACTTCTTTATCGAAAATCCGCGTGAACTCGCTCCGAGTGTTTGGTTTCAGGAGTAGAGAGACATTGCGAGCAAACATGATCAACCTCCATCGAGTGGCTAGGTGATCTAAGAGGGAGAACTTCAGATGGGCTGACTTAGTTCAGTGAACCTGAAATGAGTAAGAAGTGGTGGCTTGCTCAATTTCAATGCTAGGCCTTGTGCGCTACTGATGTCAAACACTCCCCGAATGCTGGATCTGCTCTGTGGCGTCAACCTTAACGGCGCACAGGCAGATTAAGATCAAAATCGAAATTAGGACACGACCCACCGATGTAAACTGTTGTGCAAGTCAAACAAGAGAAGGAGAATGATCAGAATGGGAAACAGCCACTCAGTTACCAAGCGTAAACGGCGGCACAAGTCCGGTCATCGAAAGGACACAACAGCCGCCACGATGTCGAAGTTGAAACAGCTGGAGCTGAAACAGCCAAAGACCCCCCAAAAGCAACTAACACCTGGACTCCTCGGCCAATAGCGTAGCAAACCGGTTTCGAGGGGGGACTCTGGGAACTCTGGTTTAATCTCTGTTTCCCGTAACGCTATCAGGCGTTGCCTTAACGATTCTGACTTATGGACCTTGTCTTTCTCCAAACGGTAGACTGGATCACTCCCCAAGAGTTCTTCGATGCATCGTAGCAATCGTCTAATTTCACTATCTCTGCTCTTGAACCAATCCGTTGACCATATCCGGTGAATCTTCCAGCCCAGGTTTGCTCTTCTGGATAGCTTCGGTTGCGCTGGGGTCGGCTGGGCCCGGTCGCCAGCTAGTGTGTAGTCCCCTCGACTATCAGCCTATTCTTGGCCGACTCTAAGTAGAGATGGGCCCTGGGAGCCCTGCTCAGAACCTCATATTCCGCACCTAGTGGCGTTGCTGAGGCAGGTTTTGCTCACTTTCTGTGCGACGCCAGGTCTTCTTCTGCGAGGGTCGCAACACCGTGACGGCAGCCTCAATCGGTGACCTGTCCTGAAATTGATTTTTGTTTTTCCTATACGTCAAGAGACACGGTGCATTCCTCGAGTAGGCCTCGCTCCAGCTGTTTGACATGTGTTGCCCTGCCGAGGGCAGGCGATGAAAGGACGCGTCAAGCCATTACTGGCTCGCCTAGCGATGTAGCTAGCATGCTGGCTTTTCGGTGATAGTTGACGCCTTCGAATGCCTCAAGCCATGGGGGAAATCTTGGATGCGAATGTCAGACCGAAAGAAACGAATTAAGGCTTTAGAAGAGAAGGCCGCAAAGCGGTTTGCGGATGAGAACTGCATCTGCCACCCATGGGGTGTGGCGCAATTTCATACATAATGAAGCCAGAAAGATACCCTGCCCGGTTCATGGAATTCCACGATTCAAAAAGGCTTTCATCACGCATTGGCCTTGAAGACCCGCTAATGCCTGCAGAACGCCATCTCTGCCCCTCGTGAGCCGCTGCGTCGTCGCACAGCGAAGGAGCAGGGTTACGTTTTGACCCTGAAGAAAACAAACTGGCCGATCAAGAATATGCAGATCGGTGGTACCGGCACGTATTTTGAGAATGTCATCAAGCCGCTGCTTGATCACCCTCTCATTGAGTTCATCGGCGAAATTGGGTATCCACAGAAGAATGTATTTCTCGGTAACGCCGCCGCTCTTCTCTTTCCCATCAATTGGCGTGAGCCCTTTGGCTTGGTGATGATTGAGGCCATGGCTTGCGGCAAGTACAATATTTTTGCCACACATTCGAAGCGAAGCAAACAGGATGCCCCACTCGGAAAGGAGTTGGAACGATACAGCAAGAACCTGATGGCTGAGACATAGAAAAGACGTAGACTGATTACGTGCTCAGGACTGGCCTTTCGCGTGCACCCGTGGTTTTCCCCGGATTTTAGACTAAACTCGAACTAGTTGGCTCTCAAATGAGAATCGCACAAGTTGCGCCACTTTACGAAAGTGTTCCGCCCACGCTATATGGGGGCACGGAGCGTGTTGTGTCTTGGCTTACGGAGGAGTTGGTCCGTCTTGGTCACGACGTAACTCTATTCGCAAGCGGCGATTCCCTCACAACTGCTCGTCTGGTGCCGGCGTGCAAGAAAGCCTTGCGGCTGGATTCGAACTGCGTGGACCAGCTAGCATATCATGTGGTGATGCTCGACCAGGTCTTCAGCGAAAAAGAGAATTTCGACCTAATTCATTTTCACGTTGATTACCTGCACTTCCCGTTGAGTCGCCATGAGCAAGTCCCCCACGTTACGACCCTTCATGGCAGGCTCGACCTTCCGGATTTGGTGCCCCTTTTCCGGCATTTTCGGGACATGCCGGTGATTTCAATTTCGGACGCCCAGCGTAAGCCTCTGCCTTGGGCGAATTGGGAGGGCACGGTCCATCATGGTTTGCCGCGAGAGTCTTTTTCCCTTGGTGGCGGAGCCGGCAGATACCTCGCATTTCTCGGTCGGACCTCTCCGGAAAAGGGCCTGGACCAGGCAATCGAGATCGCGAAACGTGCCGGGATGCCCTTGAAGATAGCAGCTAAGATCGATCGAGTTGATGTGGAGTATTTTGAGAATGTCATCAAGCCGCTGCTTGATCACCCTCTCATTGAGTTCATCGGCGAAATTGGGTATCCACAGAAGAATGTATTTCTCGGTAACGCCGCTGCTCTTCTCTTTCCCATCAATTGGCGTGAGCCCTTTGGCTTGGTGATGATTGAGGCCATGGCTTGCGGCACACCCGTGATTGCTTACCCCTTAGGGTCCGTTCCCGAGGTCATACAAGAGGGAGTTACAGGTTTCATAGTGCCTGATTTGGAGAGCGCTGTGAGAGCAGTGGAAAGAATTGGAGAAATCGACAGAAGGAAATGCCGGGGACATTTTGAACAGCATTTTGACGCCGAGCGTATGGCACAGAACTACTTGAACATTTATCAACGGTTGGCTCGAGGAGAATCCTCATTGAGCACAATATCGGACGGAGTTCCCAGTTGGATGAAGCTCGCATTACCCAGCAATACTACATAGCTACGAAGTCATCGCCTGCTGATGACCGTGCCAAAGTTCTTAAATACGGCAGAATGTTCTCCGTGTTCGACCATCTGGGGGACATCCAAACGTCCGGGCTGGGCGAGCAGGGACTTTTTTTTCAAGGTACGCGTCACCTCTCGGAGCTTATCCTTTGCTTATGGGACGCCCGGCCATTGCTTCTAAGTTCCGCTATCAAGGCGAACAATTTTCTCTTCACCGCTGACCTCAGCAATCTCGACGTTTCACACGGGAACAGCGTTGCCATCCCTCGGGGCACGCTGCACCTTCAGCGATCCAAGTTCCTGTGGCACGATGCCTGCTATGAAGAGTTCGCGTTCATCAATTACGGTCTTTCACCTCTGTCCGTGCCATTCAGCATGAAATATAGCGCCGACTTCGCCGACATATTCGAGGTGCGCGGTATGCACCGGCAGAAGAGAGGGCGGCGCTTGAATGACCATGTCGAGAAGGACCAAGTGCTGCTCTCGTATGAAGGCCTGGACAACACAATTCGTCAAACCTGCATTCAATGCGATCCCCTCCCCAAAACTATCTTGACGTCGGAACTGCAGTTCGAAGTGCATCTCCAGCCCAGCCAGAAGGCAGTTTTCCATTTAGCTATTTTTTGCGTCTCCCAGGCTGAACGCGATTCGGTCGGCTACAGCAGCGCAATAATCTCTGCCAGGGGCGAACAGAAAACAGCTTCGGAAACGTTTCCGCGAATTTACAGTTCAAATTCTCGTTTTACTGACTGGATCAAACGTTCCGCAGCCGACGTTCAAATGATGATGATCGGCAACCCTGAGATAAATTATCCTTACGCCGGAGTGCCGTGGTTCAGCACGGTCTTTGGCCGGGATGGGATCATTGCCGCTCTCCAAATGCTTTGGCTCAGCCCGGAGATCGCCAAAGGCGTTCTGGAGTATTTGGCGACAACGCAGGCAAAAGATTTCAATCCAGCGATTGAAGCTGATCCCGGCAAGATCCTGCACGAGACGCGCAGTGGAGAGATGGCTGCTCTGGGCGAAATTCCCTTCGGGCGCTATTACGGGAGTGTTGACGCGACTCCGCTCTTCATTGTTCTTGCCGGCTCATATTACGAGCGGACGGGTGATCTTGAGTGTTTGCGGCGTTTATGGCCGCACATCGAGCTCGCACTGGAATGGATCGACAAATTCGGAGACATGGATGGCGATGGCTTTGTGGAATATGCGCAACGTTCGAGCAAAGGTTTGGTTCAACAGGGTTGGAAAGACTCGAATGATTCAGTTTTTCACGCCGACGGAACCTTGGCCGAAGCACCGATCGCTTTATGCGAAGTCCAGGGTTACGTATACGCAGCCAAACTGGCGGCGGCCCGACTGAGCTGCGCGTTGGGAGAGAAGGAAAGATGCGCTGCCCTGGAGGCTCAAGCAGAAACACTTAGAACAAGGTTTGAAGAAGCATTTTGGTGCGAGGATCTGTCCACTTACGCTTTGGCACTCGATGGAAACAAAAAACCATGCCGGGTGCGAACCTCTAACGCTGGGCACTGCCTGTACGCTGGAATTGTCAGACCAGACAGGGCGCGCTTGGTCGCCGAAACGCTGTTAAGCCCGGAGTCTTTTAGTGGTTGGGGTGTCCGCACCGTCGCTGCGGGACAGGCTCGTTACAATCCACTGTCTTACCACAACGGCTCCATTTGGCCGCATGACAACTCCCTTATTGTTAGCGGCCTCGCGAAGTATGAATGCAAGGACCTGGCCGGCCGAATCCTCCTTGGCCTTCTCGACGCCAGCAGGTGGGCGGATCTTCGCCGTCTTCCTGAATTGTTCTGCGGACTGGATCGGAGTCGCGGCGAAGGTCCTACACTTTATCCCGTCGCCTGCTCGCCCCAGGCTTGGGCCGCGGGAGCAGTGTTCTTGCTGGTTCAGGCGTGCTTGGGAGCTTCCGTACAAGGCACTCGCAATCGGATTCTGTTTGAGCGTCCTTACCTGCCAGAGGGCATCCCGCAGCTCTGGATTACGGGCCTTCGCAGCGGCAATGCTTCGGTGGACCTATTTTTCGAACGCAGGAATAATGCTGTGCGAGTTGAGGTTACCGACCAACGAGGCGACATCGAAGTAGTCGCGACGCCGTAAACCTTTTCCGCACATCTGTAACCTGATCCGTTACAATTCCACTCGTTGAGAGACGCCGGATGTTTAGGAGTGATGGATGGCAAAAACAGCGAGTAAAGCAAAGAAAAATAGCGCATTCATGAAGCCAATGCAGCCTTCGGAGCATTTGGCCAAAATTGTCGGCACAGAACCGCTTCCACGAAGTGAGGTCACGAAAAAGATCTGGGCCCACATCAAGAAGCACAAACTGCAGAATCCCCAAAATAAACGAGAAATTCTGGCCGATGATAAATTACAGCCTATTTTTGGTGGGAAAAAGTTGGACATGTTTCAGATGACCAAGGCGGTCAATAAACATCTGAAATAATCGGTGCGGTTACAATTTTGACGACCCCTTCCGCTGTAACTCCAGAAGAATGCGTATCCCGCGGTAGAAATTTTCCTTATTGTAGGCTGTGTCCCATCGGCTCAACACGGCTTTAAGTTGCTTGCTGGCATTCTTCAGGGCGACTTGTGCCCGCGGGCGATTTCTCTGAACCCTCCTAACCGAGCGAAGTGCGTCCACGATCTCCGGCTCAATCCGCTTGCGTGACTTCTGAGCATTTCTTATCCATCGAGGTGGAATGTTCGCCCGGAACCTCAGAAACCCGCGTGCGGCCGATCCGGAACTTGACAGAAAGAGCTTGGCTTCCCTCGGCATTCTTTACCTCCAGAGTTATGTCGGCTTCGGAAACTAACAAGTCCTATTCTAGTCAAAAGGCCCTTCAATTCCGGCAGGCGGTGTGGCTGATGTGGCTCTGCCTTACCTTCCGACCAGCAGGATCATCTGGGGGCTATTCGCCGCACCCATGTCATTCGCTTGCCTTTCGAATCCAGGAGTGGATCCCGCCCGAAATCTCGCTTGATTGATTTGTACACGCCGAAGATACGGCCTACTCCACCCTGTCGCACGGCCGCCAATAGCCAACTGACGAAATATCGCGATTACACTCATAACCGAATGGTTCTGAGTGTAAACGCCTGTCGGAAGTATGCACTTTACGCAATAGCTACGTTTACGCCAAGTAGCGGCCAAGCCGTAATCGTTCAATTAATCCGCTCTAAGTCTTCGGACAAAAACTGTTGCACAATGGTCTCTTCATCAAGGGACACCAGCACCACCTCACCGGGGGCGCTATCCGCATCGACAGTCCCAGTCCTTCCTCGAAGCCAGTTCTCGACTTTAGCTAACAGTTTGACTCGCACTCTTTCGCCACGTTTCATAGCTTCTCCTACTTCGGCCAGCCTTCCGCTGGCTTCTTTTTGGACAGGGATTTCTTCACGAGGTCTCTCCAGTTGCCCTTCAGCTTAAGTCGTTCTGGCTTGGGGCCGTTTCACCGCCCTCTTTCTGTTCACGAGTCTTAATATACTCTCGCTCTGCAACTGGGTCCTTGTACATCAACCGCTTTCCCTCGGCTGCTTTCACGGCAAGAATGGTGCGTTCATCATCGTTCAACTGCCGATTGTTCCAGAGGAAATCGAACTGCCAGAGGTAGCGATGCAAATATTCGCGGCTGACGTTGTGATAGATACCGATAAGGCCACCCCGGATGAGCGCATGGCTGCTTTCCGCAGTGTTCACATGGACATCGCCACGCGCATATTCAAACGTCCTGTGGCAGACCGTTTCGTGGGTTCCCGTCCATCCCTTTTTGAGCCAGCGATAAGACGAAAATTCGTCGGTCATTAAACGAGCGCGGCTATCAACGTCCTCTAAGATTGCGTCCCGCAATGTGGCGGCGGTGACATCGGCCACAATGCGGCGGTGAAGCTGTCCGCCTCGCTCTACGGCACAAAACACCGGAGTCTTTAGGGTAGATCGTCCCGGTCCACTCGCGCCCTTATAGCAAGGCTTGCGCGGGCCAACGTAAACCTCGTCGAGTTTTACAGTGCCAGTCAACTTCGGAGCATCTAGTGCTGGTGCCATCGCAAATCGAATCCGGTTCATCAGGAACAATGCCGACCTGTAACTTATCTGGCAGTGACGTTTGATCTCTAGTGCGCTTACGCCCTTCTTGCTTGTGCTCGCACGCCAGAAGGCGTAGGCCCAGTTCACAACTATGAGCCTGGAGTCGGCTCATTGTGACGCCCACGCTCGAATTGCTTCTCCCGTCCTTCCATCTGCGTCATCTCATGCAACCCATCCACCTTCGGATGCCGGTCATTCTCACGACTGATCAGGAACGCATTTGGCTTTCCGGGAATACCCCAGTGACTGAACTCCTGGCGATGCTCGAACCGGCGCCGTCTCCCTCCTCCACGAGCGCAGTGTTGTCGCTGCGTTGGTGAAGGGGGTTATTGGGGTTCAACTCCCCAGCGGCCCACATCAACTACTTCAACACTTTCTCTTGGGCGAAGTCGCGGCAACTCGCCTAAGCTTTCGCTCCCAGCATCAACTATCCAAATCAATCCGCACTGTGAGCACGGGAGCCCACGCTGCTCGGTTTCATTTTACAAACTGTCTAAAATTTCTCTAACGGGTTGGATGAACTGCTAAAGCTTTTTTCTCTTGCTGCATAAAAATAGTTGCCATGTGCCGAACATCAGGAAGAAAATCACCAGCGGGATTTCCACAAACATATCTAGTCTAATCGGCGCGGTAACCGTCTTCTCCCATCGATCCATCTGAATCTCATACCCCAACACGAGAAACAGAACCGCCGCCGACAATGCCAAGTGCAGTCGCCGGACGGGCGAAAGGGCGGCCGCTAGACCGAATAGGACGCCGCTCACGAGAGAAATACCTATGATCCATTCCTCCTCGTAATACATATGAGTATTCTAGCCAGAACCCACGTAAAAGAATCACCCATCCAAATCAATCCGCACCGTTAGCAAGTCGGTCCCAAACAGGCGCACGGCGGCCGCATTCGCGGCGCTCGAAGGCAATTGACCAGCGACCCAACGCTGCCGCTCCCGCGCATCATCGTCGGGTAGCGCCTGCGCCGTGCCCGTATGCCAGCGGGCCAGAATCCCATGACGCAATTTCAGCCGTACGCGTGGGTTCGCCGCAATGTTGCGGACATAGCCTGCCTTCATGCCGTGTTCTGCCACAAGCCAGAACTGATAGCCGATCCAGCCGTCGCCTACTGGAGTGCGGCGCGCCTTCCCGGTCTTGTAGCCAGTGGTTTCGAGCAGCGCATACCCTGGCGGCGCAACATTCATAGCAAAGAGCATCTTAATCGGTGGGTTCAGCACGTATTTCTGCAGCGCGTGAACAATTTGATGTTTCATTTCTCGTGCTCACCAATTCGCCCTTGAGTGATAATCACTCATCCAAATCAACCCTCACCGTCAGCACGTCGGTCCCGAAAAAGCCTGAAAAATACGATAGAGGATCAGTTTCTCTTCAGCCGCCACGGCGGATTCTTGCGATTCTCTCCCGCTCGGAAGAGGCAAATGACGTTACCGTCTGGATCTTTCAAGAATGCTTCTCGCCACAACCAAGGCTGATCTTGCGAATCGGATTCGAATCGCAACCCTCCTTCCTTCAGCCGTGCCACGGTCGCGTCCAAGTCTTCGCATTCGAAATAGACAACAACCCCAGGGCCGCCGGACGGCTGACCGGTCTGGTGGACAGAGAAGGTTGCGTCACCCTCTGGACACTCAAAGCGGGCATAGCTTGGGAGGTCCTCCACGATCAGCACCAATCCGAGGCGCTGATAGAAGTCGATTGACCTCCGGACATCGGTCGATGGGACCGTCACTTGATTCAGGTTCATGAATGCCGCCTCGCGCCCTGCGGACGACCGCAACGTCTACATCCTCCGGCACGAGACCCTAGCGCCTGACGGGGAGTGGGATCTTATTTCCTTTCGGATACAAGGCTGATCAATGCGCCAAAAAACTGAAGTGTACGCCCAGATAGTACGGCCAGAGCACAATCGCGAAAACCCCTTTCCAAAACGTCAGGTGGAGAAAGCCGATGGTGAAGAGCCATCCGGCGAGCCACACCGTCCCCATGAAGGTGTGCTGTTCGATTCGTATTTTCTGCTTATCCTCTCCGCGCGTATCTGGTGCCAAGATTCCCTCCGCAAGTGCCGTACGGCTGCAGTGTACGCTTTTCACTGCACTAATCTTCGGTAATTGACCGAAGAAGTGTTCAGGCGTACGTTTGCCTCCAAGGAGTTTCCCCCATTGAACACAAGTCCCCTGACGAAACCGCCGACGACCGGGATAAGCGAGCTACAAGAGTTCGAACTCGAATACCAGATCCGCCTACGCGCGTACCAACTCTATGAGGCACGCGGAGGAGAGGACGGCCACGAGCTGGAAGATTGGTTCCGCGCAAAAGAGGAGATCACCATCAAGAAGTTTCGAACCGCCACCGCCTGATTTGTCCACACACTCCCAGCCAGAAAGTGAGGCAGGCCCCGGACACGCTCCGGGGTCTTTTTCATGCGCCTAAACTTTCCCATTGTTCATATCGCCCAACCTGAGGCCGGGGGAGTATTATCTGGAGCGGCAGGTTTAACTTTCATGCCTAACAAACGCGGCAACCCGAACTGGGGCCGTTCAGGTCGGTTCCCTCCAGCTATGGCGACGGCGTTCGAAACGCAAGTTAAGCAATTGCACCTGACACCGGACCAATACATCGCCTCGGATCGCCTGCGCAAATGGTGCGAGGAGAACAAGAATCAACACTACATCCCCGAATGGCTACTCAAAGCCTGGAATATTTCCGTAGATTCAGACCTCACCGGCGCCGCATAATCTTCCGATCACACTTGCAAGCGGGTCCGGCCGCGACCTACCCCTGACTCTCATCCGCATCACCCTCTGATCCCCCGAAGAAGCTCAGTGCTGCATCATTCTCAATGTCTTGCGGACGGTCGACAACCCTGACGATCTCCTGAAGAGTACAAATAGCGCCCTCATGAAGCGCTACATGTCCGGCAATATCTTTTAGGTCGCTCTTCCTCGGATCGAAATCACACCAGACTTCAATGAGCATCTTGTAATACGCCATCGCACACCCCGGCATATACGCGGAAGTGTACCAAGAAACAAAAACAGCCCCGCAAGGGACTGTTTTTGGCGATCGCATCCGGTGGCTATGAAGGAAGGGTGTGTCTGAAGTCGTGGGAGTCTTCTTCGTGATTTTTCACTCCATCCTTACCGATGCCTTTTGGCGTTCAACGAACTCACGACGCATCGGCGTCGTTTGCGCCCGAGACCGCGGGTGGCCTAGAGTCTAATTGATGTCTGCGCTGCCCTCTCAGCTCCCGTGGAGGCGTTTCGTCTGCGTGCTCCGGAAACTGGGCTACACCGCCCAGAAGGGAAAGGCCGGTGCAGCAAGAGCGTTTACAAACCCGAATCGCGTCCCTAAAGTCATCTCAATGCACGAACCTCACCCCGGACAGAACCTCGGCGCAACGATGTTGCGAAAGTATCTTCAGAAACTTCTCCTAAATGACGATGAGTTCATGCATCTGCTCGAAGACTGCTAGATCGGACGCGCAAACGACAGGTCGTGGCCATCCGGATCTGGCATGTGAAAATACCGCTCACACCATGAAGCGTCTCGCGGACTCTCTGGATTAAATCCCTTGCCTCGCAGGTATTCCCAGAATGCGTCCACGTCCGCCACGTAGAAAATCATCCGCCCCCAGCCAGTAACCAAACGACCTTGGCCAAGATTGAGGATCGGGGTCTTGCCGTCCTTGGCCCGAAACGAAGAGAAACAGGCATCTTCTCCACCGTAGAGAAGCTTCATCCCGGGCACATCCCGGTAAAGCTCGCATGTCCCTAACCCGAAAGGTCACGGCCGAAATCTTTTTAATTCTCACCCTGCCTCCAAAGAAATGTGACAGCGCGTCCGGCTCTGAGGCCCGCCGCTTTCAACTGCGGTTACTTTCGTTACCCGTTTTGAACCTTCTTCCCTCAACGTAATACGCCGGGCGAGCTACGATCAAGACTCCGTAGCAGGAGGTATCCGTGCATCGGCATCTGGTGATGTTCGCTTCATTATTCCTATTTCTGTGGGCCGCCATCTCGACCGGCTGCTCCAGCAAGAGTGCCGAGAGAACTCTTTCGGGTATGGCATCGCCAGATTCTACTACCACCCGCCGCTGTGCACTCCCCCGCCTGAGTTCGCCCACCAGAATCGGCCTGCACAAAAGTCAGCGCGGTCTCTTCTTCTCGACTGCGGCCAATATCTGATCGATAAAAGCCCTCAAGGTCAGCACGTCCCTCGTGTAGTCGTGCCCCTCAGTTCCGATCCGCACCGTGGTCGCGTGAGCCAGCCGCTTGTTGATGGTGTAGCAGATGCTCTTGGGGTCGTCGTCCTTCCCGTAGACCGCCGCGAGGGTGTTGATCTCAGGAACGTTGAAACCTGGCAACAGAATGCTGAGCTTGATGTCGTCTCCTCTGCCCCGTGATATCAACACGCAGGTGAGGATGCGGGCGTGCAGTAGCAGGGATTCGGTGATCGCGTTCGGGATCGGCCACTGAAACGAGTTTCGAATGTTGCCCTGGCAGAGGGCGAGAAGACCGTTGAACATTTGGACTTCGTAGTCGAAGACGCTCCACACGTCGGCCATGATGTGTACCTGCCCTTCCGGGTTTGCAGAACCTAAGTGCGAGGGATTACGTGGGTCAGGTTCGCAATCGGGGCCACTGAGAACCAAGAACCCGCAGGGGGGACTTTGATTCTCAGTAACAGCCCGACCAGAACTACCGGCAGTTTCGCGAGTCGGTTTTCCCCCGGCGGCCTAGGCGTTGTCAACTTCCCAGATAATCACTTCACCGGTCACACGATTGACGAAGATCATGTGGTAATGCGTCTCAACGGCGAGATACCAGTTCACTTCGCCACCTCAGCCTCTAGCAGCTTCATGCCGGCCCGCAAGTCCGCCGCGGGTATCTGTTTCTTATAAAACGTCAGCGTAGTGCTCATGTTCTTGTGACGCAGCAGAGCTTGTCCCACAGCCGCGTTCCCGTTCGTCAAAGCAATAATGGCCGTCCCCGCGCCACGCCGGCCAGCATACATACCCTTCCAGACAATTTCCTTGGCGTCGAGCGCAGGCCGGATGACGCGTGCGACCAGGTTGTGCAGGTCGATCGGGGTATTGTTGACCGACGGAAACACCCACCCGGAAGTATCCGGACTCTTCCGGCGCCACAGCTCCAACGGAATACGCACCCGATCTATCAGGGGCAGACTGGCAATTGACTCCTTCGTCTTCGGAGTACCGACAATACCGCGCACCACCGATCTGCGGATGTGAACGTTCTCCTCGTCAAAGTCCTCCCATCGGAGCGCGGCAATCTCGCCGGGTCGGAGGCCGAGGAAACAAGCCAGTGACATGATGAGCTGGCAGTCCACGCGGTCAACAAGCGCGGACACGATGTCCTCGGCTTCTTCCACGGTGTAGTGCAGCGTCGGCGCAGACTCTACGGCATCGTCAGGCATCTGCACATCGTGCCAGGGGTTCACCTTGATGTGCTGTTTGTTTACCGCGCGCTTAAATAAGGACGTGGCACAAGCCTTGATGTGCCTCAGCGTGGCTTTCCCTTGGACACTGGTCAGACTGTCCAGGAACGCTGTTCCTATGTGTGGCGAGTATTCTTGCAAGGTGAGATTACCAAAATGAGATTTGAGATGCTGACGCCAGATCTGCTTGTAGCCGCGCACCGTCGAAGGTGTCTTCCGCGGTTTGCCGGTGAGTTGGACAATCTCTTCGCAGTACGGTAGGTAGATCTTCTCCCAGAAGTCCACTACCCGCATGTCCCGGTTGTGTGACTGCTCGGCTTGCTGCGCGTTGACTCCGAGCATGTGCTCATCACGTAGCAGCTTCACAGACCGGTCAGCCTTGGAGCGGTGCCGGTCGTCCTTCGTACACAAGAAGTGTGACCGCTGCACACGCTTGCCATTGACCACTACACGGTACTGCACATAGAATTTTCCAGATGCTTCGTAGATGCGGCCAAGTTGATGTGTTCCCATGCAGGAATAGTAGCAGTTGTGTAGTAATTGTGCAGTAAATCTTCGGTAACAATTAACAAGTCGTTTATTTGCATCGTGGCGGCGTAGCTCAGGTGGTTAGAGCGACGGTCTCATAATCCGTAGGTCAGTGGTTCGAGTCCACTCGCCGCCACCAAATTCTTGACAATTTGCCGGAGGTCCTGTCACTCAGGCATGACAAGCCTGCATTTTTTCCCCTGTGAGCTATCTTGCTCAGACACAGAAGTCCACACCTGTCATTCTTTAATTCTCCTAGGTGTGTCGAGGGAGCGGCGACTGCTAATTCGTAGCTCCCATTCTAGGTCGCTTTGAGTGAGATCCTAACGATTCACATCCGAGTGACCACATCCAGCCGATTGGCATTCTGCATCCGTGTGTATGCCAGGGCCTCTGGCGGACACGAATCGACCCGAAAAGCTCTTGATTATTGAGATTGGGCAATACACCTCCGGAGTAGGAGGCGTTGGCCCGCGTAAGAAGAAAGGTCAAAGATCATGCCTTTAATTCAACTCCTGGAAGTTCTCGTCGTGGTGGGTGTTCTCCTGTGGCTGGTGAATCGCTTCATCCCAATGCAGTCATCCATCAAGTCAATTTTGAACGGCGTCGTCGTGATTGCCGTGGTTCTGTGGCTACTGAATGTTTTTGGACTCTTTCATTCTCTTTCCCAGATCCACATCGGAAAGGGATGACCCAGCGGCGAAGCCAGTCAGAAGGCTGAACGCACCACCCAAGATCGGATTCAAGGCAAGACGGCAGACACCTGCCCAAGGAGACATTGTGAAGATAAAGCTGTTGTTAGCCGCCGCAATCGCACTGAGTTTGCCCGCAGTAGCTCAAACCGATTCTCAATCCGTGGTCATCGAGCCCATGGCTCACACCCCGACGTTCCGAGTCACCGTAGTCAGCCGCAGCATTCAGGCCGTCAACTACAAGCATCGCGGCGGAGCCACCAAGCTGGATTTCGCCGGTACTGACTTGATGCCTCAGGCGAACGGCCAAGCCAAGGTGGAAAGCAAGAAGGGCTACATCGAAATCGAAGTGGAATTTGGCAATTTGCAAAGGCCCACGACCTTCGGCAACGAGTATCTGACTTACGTCCTCTGGGCAATCTCGCCCGAAGGCCGGGCAGTTAACCTGGGCGAGATCCTGGTGGGCGATAACCACCGCAGCAAGGTGGATGTCACCACCGACCTCCAGGCCTTCGCGTTGGTCGTCACCGCGGAACCTTACTATGCGGTGCGACAGCCCAGCAACGTGGTCGTGCTCGAAAACATCGTCCGCGAGGATACCAAGGGGACTACCGAGGCGATGCATACAAAGTATGAACTTCTGGAACGTGGTGGCTACATTCCCACCGGCTACAACTTCGATCCGGTGATTCTGAATACCAAGTTGCCGCTGGAGTTCTTTGAAGCACGCAACGCGCTGCGCATCGCGCAATCTGAGGGAGCCGAAACTTACGCCAACGACACCTATCAGCATGCTGTCCGATTGATGAATAGAACCGATGAATACGCCACCAGCAAGCACCTCGATCGAAAGCCGATGATCGCGGTTGCCCGTGAGGCAGTACAGACCGCGGAAGATGCACGCGCCATCACAGTCAAAAAGATAGAGCAGGAGCGCCTGGAAAACGAACGCCAAGCCGCGATTAACATGCAGGCAGATACCCAGGCACAAGCGGACGACGCTACCCGGCAGAAAGAAAGGGCCCAGTTAGACCAAGCCCGAGCCGAGCGCGCCCAGGATCGTGCAGAGTCAGCCACAGCCAGTGCCCAAGCTGCCAGGGCCCAGGCAGAGTCCGACACAGCCAGGGCGCAGGCCGATGCTGCCAGAGCCCAGTCGGATATGGCAAACAGTCAGGCTGCCTCAGCCAACGCACTCTCCGCAGCCCAGGCCGACGCGGACCAATCCCGGCTCGCCGCGCAGCAGGCTCAGTTGAACTCGCAGCAAGCCAACGCGGATAAAGCTGCCATGCGGCTGCGATTGTCGGAGCAGTTGAACAAGATACTTCAGACTCGCGACAGTGCACGTGGCCTCATCGTCAGCATGTCCGATGTTTTATTTGACACCGGAAAATATTCGTTGAAGCCGGGTGCACGGGAAAAGCTGGCAAAGGTGGCTGGCATTTTGCTCGCTTACCCTGGACTCAATATTGAAGTCGGCGGCTACACGGACAATGTAGGCGGCGATCAAATGAATCAAACCCTGTCTGAGAATCGCGCCGGCTCGGTCCGCTCTTATCTGGTGGAACAAGGCGTAGCGACAAATTCGGTCAGTGCAAGAGGTTTCGGTAACACTTTGCCGGTAGCGTCCAACGGTAATTCCGCCGGCCGCCAGCAGAACCGGAGGGTTGAACTTCTAGTCTCCGGTGAAGCCATCGGCAACCCGGTCAACGCGACGACAGGAAGCTTGCAGTAGAGCAAGCGACGGTACCCAGCAGTAACGGAGGTAGCACCTTATGAAGACAATTGGAATCACCAGCACAGCCATTCTGTCTTTGCTTCTCGGGGTTGCAGCTCCTGCCTACGCACAGCAGGAGCAGCACGGCGAGAAGCAAGACCATCCCGAACAGCAACAGAGCAAGCACGAACAAGCTAAGCCTAGCCCGCAGCGTGCTCAACAGGAACGACAGCCAGCCCAAAAGCAACAGCAGCAACAGCGCGCGGCAACTCAACAGCAGCAGCAACAGCATGCCCAGCAACAGCAAGCAAAACAGACACAAGCCCAGCAACAGCAGCGGCAGAACCAGAAAAACGAACAACAGCAGGCCCAGCAACAGCAGCGACAGAACCAGAAAAACGAACAACAGCAGGCCCAGCAACAGCAGCGGCAGAACCAGAACAACGAACAACAGCGCGCTCAAGCCCAACGGCCACAGCGTACACAGCAACAGCAGCGTATCCAGCAGAGCGCATGGCAACAGCATCGCTCACAAAACTGGCAGTCAGACCACCGCACCTGGCAACAACGCGGCGGCTACCGCGGCTACCGCATTCCTGACGACCGCTACCGTGGATACTTCGGGCCGGACCATGGGTTCCGAATCAATACCCTCCCCTTCCTTGTGGTCGGAGGGTATCCCCGCTTCCAATACGACGGTTATTGGATCAGTGCTGTTGATCCCTGGCCGGAATACTGGGGGAACGACTGGTACGACACCGACGACGTCTACGTCAGCTACGTCGACAACGGCTACTACCTGTACAACCGCAGGTATCCCGGCAGCGGAATTGCTATCAATATCACGTTGTAGCGAGTCTTCCCGGTGCAGCCTCGGGAGAGGCTGCAGCCCTCATGAATAAATGACAAGGAGCAAAACATGGTTGGAACTATCTTGATCGTGATCCTGATTTTGGCACTTTTTGGCGCCCTACCACGGTGGTCGCATAGCCGCAATTGGGGTTATGCTCCAACCGGTGGAGTGGGACTGGTTCTCTTCGTCGTCGTCATCCTTCTGGTACTCGGTCGCATCTGAACCACGCCCCGCCAACCTCGTTTGGCGTGATGGGCGGGGGTTGGCGCACCGTGGAATCGCATCCCGAGAGGGTCAGTTGCCGTAGTACCCTTCTCTGGCTTGCACGACGACATCTTTCTCCTTCGCCGCGACCTGAATCTTGTGATAACCCGACTCCGGGGCGCCGCCTCGATCGGGGGTGTAGCCGAGGCTGTATTGATTGCGCAGCTCCTCCTGGATTTGAGAGTAGATCTGATCGACGGATTCCTTCTTCGAGACTTCGAACAGCCGCCCTCCGGTCTCCTTTGATATCCGCTCCAGAACTTTCTTGCCATCCGCATGCTGCTCGGGGAACCTTCTCCCGCCGCGCCCGCCACCTCCCATTCCCCCGCGGCCCATACCGGGCCCGCCCATCCCGGGAATGCTGATCCCGGTTCGGCCAAAACCTCCGCCGTTGCCGTAGGCCTCATCATCCTTGAACAGAATGGAATAGACCACGGTGTTGGCGCGCTGCGCGGATTCGATTGCCTCCTCCAGACTTTCCTTGCTGCCGGTGTCGACGCCGTCGGAGAGCACCACCAACGCCTTGCGGCCCTGCTGCTTCTGCATCAGCTCGTCAGAAGCCAGGTAGACGGCGTCATACAACGTCGTGCCTCCGCCTTGGTGGCGTCCGGAGCCGCGCCCGGGGCCACGACCGGAGTTGGGATCCGAGCCGCCTGCCCCTCCCGGCGAGTTCCCTCCCGAAGTGCGAGTGAATTGGGGTGCCTCGAGTGATCGCAGGGCAGCCTCCAATTTCTCATGCGAGGACGTGAGATCCTGCAAGAGCTCCACGTCGCGGTCGAAGTGGATGACGAAAGCCTTATCCGTGTCCTCGCGCAGCATCTGTGTTAGAAAGCTTTGACTGGCGCTTCGTTCCTCACCGAGCACGCGCCTCTGACTCATGCTGGTGTCCACCAGCAAACCGAGTGTAAGCGGTAGATCGGTTTCGCGCGCGAAGTAACGAATGGCCTGGGAACGACCGTCTTCCGTAAGCGTGAAGTCATCTTTGCTCAGGCCGTTGACAATCTTTCCATGCTTGTCGCGGGCCGTGGCAAACACGTTCACCACCTTGACCTGGACGGACATCGTGGTCACCGGCTGATCCGCGGGCGTCTGCGAAGTCACCGTCGAACTCTTCTTCGCCGGCGCATCGCCTGCCGATTGAGCCATCGTAAAATTGGATATCAATATCAAGGTCGTAATCACGCCAAAATGCTGGAACTTAAATTTCACGCGATAGACCTTTCGACAAGCAAAGTAAATAAGGAATGCTGTGGGATACCGGCCAAGACAGATTGCTCCCCCTAACTGAGAACCTGGAGAAGCAGGAATTGGTTGTGAGATCTGATCGTAAAAGTTTGTAAAGGGAGATTCCCCATTCAAGGAGCATGACCGACAAGGGCATCAGGGATTTCGGTAAGAGCGCTAACCGTGCAACTATGGTGTCCTCGCCCAGGCTCAGCAGTCCTAAGTTAGCAGCTCCAAGGATGAGAGCACGATGATTGAAGACGGAATCACGAGGCCAATCGGTCCTCGCGTCAGCGATTCCCCAGCCACGCGTCCCGCGCGTAGGACGCTGCAAGGACGCCTGGTCACGCTGACGCCGCTTGACCCTGTCGCCCACGGCGACTCTCTTTACGAAGCGACCCGCGGAGAGGCCGCCGAGCAGTTGTGGCTTTATCTGTTCGAGGGCCCGTTCCCTGACCGCGCGGCTTTCGACCTCCACTTGCGGCGAGCGGCCGCTTCCGAGGATCCGTTGTTCTTCGCGATACTGGATCGGGCCTCAGGAAATGCTCTCGGATATGCTGCTTACATGAGGATCGAACCCGCGCACCGGGTCATCGAGGTTGGCAGCATTCTCTACACGCCGCGACTGCAGCGAACACCCCTGGCTACCGAGGCCATGTACCTGATGGCGCGACACGTTTTTGAGGACCTTGGTTACCGCCGCTACGAATGGAAGTGCAACGCCCTGAACGCACCGTCGCGAAAGGCGGCGCTGCGGTTCGGCTTTACCTTCGAAGGAATTTTTCGGCAGCACATGATTGTCAAAGGCCGAAATCGCGATACCGCGTGGTTTTCCATGCTCGATTTGGAATGGCCGGCGCGAAAGGCGAGTTTCGAGCGATGGTTGGATCCGTCGAACTTTGGGCCCGATGGTCGGCAAAAGATGGCACTCTCAGCCCTCAATGACTTGTCCGGCGTCTAGTTCAGCCTGGGGAAACACAGGAATCCTTTTCCGACGGGTGTATTCGCGAACGTCGGTTTTCCGACGAGATTGGATGAATACCTCGCAAACGTCTCATTTCAGAGGACAATCGCCTCGATAGGTACATGGCCATGCGTGGAGGAGTTCATCTGCATGAGTTCTCCCGGGACCGCGATGGGTCGGGTGCTTCTAGTCTCCAACGACTCAACAGCCATCGAGCAGGTGGCCGAAGCGATGCAACGCTTCGCTATTGCCACTGAGGTCTGTAATGACGTCAACATGGCTCTCTCCCTGCTGAACCGTCAAAAATTCGAGGCTGTAGTCGTGGACTTCGGACTCGAACGGGCAGGCGAAATCCTGGAGCAAGTTCGTCTTTCTTCGTCCAATCGGACCGCCATAACACTGGCGATTACGAACTCTCAGAAGCCTAGCGCACTCCAGATTCAGCCGAATTTCATGATAGCGAAGCCTCTTTCCGAGAGCTCTGTCGAGCGCACGCTGAAAGCTGCCTTCGGACTGATCGTGCGGGAGCGGCGCCGCTCCTTCCGCTGTCCAGTTATGATTCCCGCAGTTATCCTGACCAACGGCAAGGAAGCTGATTGCAAAGTAGTAAACATCAGCGAGGGCGGCATGGCAATCGCTGAATCGCCCTCGCTAAAGCCGGGAGGGCAGGTAAGAGTCCTGTTCACACTCCCCGGCCAGAGCGCTAGCTTTGCCTTTGAGTCCGAGGTTTGCTGGTACGACGAGAAAGGCAGAGCTGGACTGCGATCGTTGATTATTCCCTCAGAGCAGCGCTCTACACTGCAGAATTGGCTGGGCGCGAAACTGGAAGAAGACCTGCCAGAGTCGGTCGCCCTTCGATTCCGAAGAACCTGAGTAAAGCTTGCGGCGAGATGCTCCCTGCCGGTGCCGAACCGGGCTCTTGCCGCAGATGTTACTGTCGGCATCTGTCCTACAGGACAGGTAATCGGCCTCGCGGTTACTTGGCCCGCGGAGAGCGGCATTCGGGCACTTCGTAACTTGTAGGCGTGGCAACCACACTTTAACCTCACACTATGTTGCCGCTCTCTCTTTTGTTCTCCTCCGATGAGCAGGCCGCACACTCTCTGGCCAAGGCTCTTACCGAGCTGGAATTCGTAGTTGAGTGTTGCCCGGAGATTTTTGGTGCTGTCGAGAAAATCACCAGCCGCGCCTTCGACATTATCGTTTCGGATTGGAACGAAGGTCTGGAAGCTGCCTTCCTGCTGAAGACCTCACGAGAACTGAAGGCCAACCATGCGGCGTTCACCATAGCCATCGCCGATCCGGAATCGGCAGAGGCGGCGTATGAAGCCGGGGCTGATCTGGTTCTGAGCCGGCCCATTGTTTCCGATGAAGTCAAGTACGCTCTGCTGACCTGCGATCCGTTTCTGGCTCACATGAAGATGTGGCTGCCAAAACTTGGCTTTCCAGCGGCAGAAAAAAACAGCGCGAGTAACGTGGAGCCTGTGCCACCTCCGATTCCGAAACCAGCTAGCGTCATTCCGGAAGCACTGCGGCCTCTCCGTGCCTGGCCCTCCCCAACTCCCCCTCCCCCTCGCAGGTCTGCAAACGAGTCGCCCGTGGTGGCGGCCGAACCGATTTTTGACGAGAATCTGTTCTATCGATCCCGAGTTCAGACGGTAGTCCCACGCGAGCCGAGCTTCTCGTTATCCACCAACCCGGTAGCCGCCGGCCCGGTTCGGCGAAAAGAACTGGTCAGACTATTGCCAAGCGTTGCGATTGCAGTAGCTTTCCTGTCGGTGGGCTATGTATTCAGCGAACCACTCTACAGCCACGGTAACTCGACAACCGTCGTCCAGATGTGGGGGCGCGCGTTGGGACGTACCCAGGAATGGCTGCACGGCGCCAATGAGCAACAGGCAACCTCCCCAGTTCAGATGGCTGAGGATGACGGACCTGACCCCGCGCCTTCGCGCAGGGGCGCCTCGCACATCCGGGTAACTCCAGTTCGAGACCCATTTCAGAGCACGGCAGCAGCACCAGCGCCGGCGCAACCAGAACCAGTTCAAGTGGAGACCCAACCGGTGAGCCAGCCACTTAAGGCAGCTGCGGCCACAGTGCACATTCCAGAGAGCCTGAAAGCTCCGGTACAGAATGCGACGATGCGCAACGTGGCGGCGCGCATCACCCCGTCGCTGCTGGCTGCCCTGGAACCGGTGGAACTGTCCGAGGATCTCTCCCGCAGGCTGTTGCTGCAGAAGGTCCTGCCTAGCTATCCCGAAAAGGCAATCCGGGAACGCTTGCAGGGCCCGGTCGTATTGCAGGCGTTTATCGCTCGGGACGGTACAATTCAGGACCTTAAATTGATTCGCGGGTCTTTCCTTCTCGGGCAGGCTGCGTACCGCGCTGTCCGGCAATGGCGTTATCAGCCCTACCTGGTAAACGGCCGCGCCGTCGAAGCTCAGACTCTGGTCACCGTCGACTTCAAGCTGCCGTAGATGTGGGCGCGAGCGTCCCGCTCGTGCCTGTCGGCTGAGTCTCGACACATCGCGACGACACAAGAAGACCGAATCAAACCTCTCTCACACTTGGGCCTTCCTAATCAATGAGTTCACAACTTTTTACGTATTTTTACCCCTAATTGACACCCAACCTGTCCCATTTGACTATGTTGGTTGCGGGCTGACGCGAACTTGAGCCCAGCGCCAGGAAATTCAGAATGAAATCGAAACCGCGGAACGAGAAAGCGCGACTGCTCCTAACCCTGGAGCTGGCCGTGATCTTGCCCGCCGCGGCCCTGGTGATCGTGAGCGCCTGGCACGTCTTGCACATTCAGCGCGACCGCGCAGTGGAAGCCGCCATCGAGCGCGAGTTCAGCCAGGTGCTGGCTATTTCGGAAAAACAGATCAATCAAAAAGCCAACGAACTGGTCGACGATGTGCGCACCGAGTTCCCCGCACCCAGCGACGCGTGCTCGGTAAACCTGGACAGGCTCCTGGCCGCGCATCCCTACGCTGCGCACGTTTTCGTGTTCTCGCCGGATGGCGGCATGGTGTTTCGTTCCCAGTCCGACCGGCTGAAAAGCGACAGCGGATTTCGCGAGGAAGCCGACTACCTGAGCAAGATGTATGACGGCTGGCTGAAGATCGACTTCCCCGCGCAGTCCGAAAGGCTGGTGCACCTCCAGAAAAAGGGATCCCCGTATATTTTTGAGGCGGAATGGGTGCCGCGGGGCGACAAGAAGGTCTATCAATCGACCGCGCTGTTCTCCATAAAAGGCGACAAAAAAGGCGAGGTCGCGATCGGCGGGGTGGCTTTCGACGCCGACTATCTGCACGACAAGTTCTTCCCGGAGATGCTGGATGACGTGATTAGCCGCAACGTGAATGACGCCCAGACCGACAAGAATCACGCGGTCATGATGTTGCGCAGCAAGTACGATTCCGGTGCGTTCATCGAGTCCAGTGGATGGGATGGCGGTACTCCCGAAGTGGAGCGGAACCTGGAAGGCGCTTTCGGCGGGCTGACGCTAGCCATCAAAAAGCGGGGCACGACGCTTGCGGCCATCGGCCAGCGTTTCGCCCGCATCAGTTTTCTTACGCTGGGCGCGCTCTCCCTGGTGCTGGCCGGCGGAATTGCCCTGACCTATCGCAACGTCACCAAGGAAATGGCGCTGGCGCGGTTGAAGTCCGATTTCGTCTCCAACGTTTCCCATGAACTGCGGACGCCACTTTCTCTCATCCGGCTATACGCCGAGACCCTCGAAATGGGCCGGCTCACCAGCCCAGAAAAATATCAGGAGTATTACCGCATCATTCGCAAGGAGAGCGAGCGCCTGACCGCGCTTATCAACAACATTCTGGATTTCTCGCGCATCGAGGCGGGCCGCAAGGAATACGACTTCCGTGAGACCGATATGAGCGAACTGGTGCACAACACGCTCGACTCCTATCGCTACCAATTGGAGCAGAGCGGTTTCCAGTTTGAAGAAAAGATTGACGAAGTACCGCCGCTGCGGGTGGATCGCGAGGCCATGGCTCGCTCGCTCCTCAACCTGGTCAACAACGCTCTCAAGTACTCGCAGGATAGAAAATTTATCGGGGTGAATCTCTACCGCGACAATGGGTCGGTGAAGCTGGAAGTGGTGGACCAGGGTATTGGAATCCCGCACGACGAGCAGCAAAAGATCTTTGAGAAATTCTATCGGGTTGGCGATCCCCTGGTTCACAACACCAAGGGAAGCGGTTTGGGCCTTTCCCTGGTTCGCCACATCGTGCAGGCACATGGCGGCCAGGTTTCCGTGGACAGCACGCCGGGGCAAGGCAGCAAGTTCACCATCGCGTTGCCGGTAAAGCCCGCGCACAACGGAACAATGGCGTCGGCCTAGTCGGTGGTGGGAGTGGTAAGCACATGACCAGAATCCTGATTGTCGAAGACGAGCCCAACATGGTGGCGGGTTTGCGCGACAACTTTGAATTCGAAGGATACGACGTCATCACCGCTCCGGATGGCGTAGCTGGCCTGGAACGCGCGCTGAACGAGGCTCCCGATCTCGTCATCCTCGACGTCATGATGCCACGCATGAGCGGCCTTGACGTCTGCAAGCAGCTAAAAACCAAGCGCCCTTCCGTACCGATCATTATGCTCACGGCGCGCGGGCAGGAAGTGGACAAGGTAGTCGGCCTGGAGCTGGGCGCGGACGATTATGTGACGAAGCCGTTTTCCATCCGCGAGCTGCTGGCCCGGGTAAAGGCAGTTCTGCGCCGCTCCAAGACCGCACCCAAGGAACAGGAAAAGTATTCATTCGGAGATGTAGAGGTCGATGTGAAGAGTTGCCAGGTTTCGCGCTTGGGCAAAGAGCTCGAATTTTCTTCCAAGGAATTCGAGCTGCTCAAATACTTTCTTTGCCATCCAGGCGAGGCCTTGAGCCGCGATCGCCTGCTTGAAGATGTGTGGGGTTATGACCGCTTTCCCACCACTCGCACGGTGGACGCGCATATTGTGCGCCTGCGGCAGAAGGTCGAACCCAAGCCGGAGGAGCCTCGCTTCATCCTCACCGTGCATGGCACGGGCTACAAGTTTGTGGGGTAACGCGTAAACGGATAGACGGAGATAACTGTGCCGGAGACCAGCAAAATTCGGGAAACGCCGTACCTGAACCGTCCGGTACTGGCCTCGGTGAAAGCAGGCGGCAGCGGAGCCCCGGTTCGTGTGGATGATTCCGCGCTGATCCGCGAGGCTCAACAGGGGAACACGGCGGCCTTCGAAGAACTGGTGCGGCAGTACGATCGCGCGGTGCTGCGGCTGGCCGTGCATCTCACCGGCTCCCAGGAAGACGGTCAGGACATTTATCAGGAAGCGTTTCTCCGAGCCTACATCAATCTGGCGCGCTTCCGGTTCGAGTGCTCCTTTTACACCTGGATTTATCGCATCGTCACCAATCTCTGCCTGGATCACCTGCGCAAGAAACGTTCGCGCGGACGGGATCTGATCGCCACGTCGTCTCCGGAAGGCGAACAGGAAGACGTGCTGGACCGCATGCCTGATCGCCGCCCCGGGTCGAGCCCGGAGCGCAGCTTCGCCGGACGGGAATTGCGGCACTGCATCATCAGCGCGCTCAGCCGGCTCTCGCCGCGGGAACGCATGGTCTTCGAACTGAAGCACTACCACGGCATGAGGCTGCGGACTGTGGCGGGGATGCTGAACACCACCGAAGGCACGATCAAGAACACTCTGTTCCGCGCCACTCACAAGCTGCGCACGCAACTGGCGGAAGTTCGCTGATTCTCGTGGAAACGCGGCGATAAGCCTGCAAACCACCTATTGCTTCTTGGAGTCATCGTCTGTCACCGCCTTGGTCGTGTCCTGCGCCGCCTTCTTGGTGGCTTCGGTGGCTTTCTTGACTCCGGCCGCGGTCTTATCCGCCGCCTCTTTCGCGAAATCTGCCGTCGCGGTCGCCGCTTTCTTGGCGGTGTCGGATGTGGCTGCCACCGCTTTCTTGGTGCCCTGCACCGCCACATCGGCACCCTTCTTTGAGGCGTCAACCGCGTCGGATGCCGTCTTCTTGGTGGCATCGACCGCCTGAGAGGTTGCGCTCTTGGTCTTGTCGGCGGCGTCAGCCGCTACCTTTTTAGCGTCATCCGTCGCCTCGGACGCAGCCTTCTTGGTTGCGTCGGTGGCATCGGAAGCTGCTTGTTTGCTCGCGTCCGCAGCGTCGGAGGCGGCCTTCTTGGTAGCATCGCTTACTGCCTTGGCGTCGTCTGACGCTTTGTCTTTGGTTGACTGGCTGCATCCCAGCATGAAAACCGCAGAGAAGAGAAGAATCAGAGCCGTCCGGAAATGTTTCACAACTTCCTCCTTGAAAAGCTCTTGCATCATTGAGTACGCCCCGGCAAGTACTTCCCCTCTTGTCGGCCTGAAACCGGGCAGGTGACCCCAAGTGGGCAGGAATTATATCGGGTTTCCCCACGACACCGATAATCCATGCTAGCCGTTCGGGCTTGGGGGTTCAGGATCGAAGGCCTGATCCAGATAGATCCAAAGGACGCGAGCGAAGAGCGATGTTGCCGGCGCAAGTGGCAGGAACAACACCACGGCCCAGATCATATCCTTTGTGATCCACCATCCGGTGATAGCCCACAGCAGGACCGCGATCAACGCGATGATCACGAGTGCCAGGCCGAAGCTGATGTACATGGCGCCGAGGAAGTAGCCCTCTTCCCGCTGAAACTTGAGGTCGCAGACCGCACATCGCTCACACATCTTAGGGAAACCCCGGAAGATTGAATGGTGGAAGATGCTCCCCGAGCGGCATCGGGGGCAGCGCTGGTGAAGAATATTTGCGAGCGTTGACGAACTTGTCCCGTTTTGCATGCGCGGATCATTCTTAACCGCAGACGGTGTATCTGCAACACTCCACCAGGCAGGTCGAGGGTCCAAGGCCAAACGCCGTTTTGATAAAATCCCGGTTTCCTTCAACCTGCCCCATCTCCTGCTTCAAGCGGGGCGGGAGGATTCTATGAAGTACAACTCTGGAACACTCCTGTTCGCAGTCGATTTGGCGGGGACACTTCTCTTCGGCATCGAGGGTGCCACTGCGGCCATTGGGAGCCATCTCGATCTTCTGGGGCTTCTGGTGCTGGCTTTTTCGACGGCGTTGGCCGGCGGCATCATTCGTGACCTGCTCATCGGGGCGGTTCCACCCAGTTCATTACGCGACTGGCGCTACTCAGCCGTTGCTTTTACCGGCGCTGCGATAGTTTTCTTTCTGCACCGTTTCGTTCAAGGAATCCCCGGCGCAGTGATTGTCGTTCTCGACGCTGCTGGCCTGGCCGTGTTCGCCGTCGCCGGCACTGAAAAGGCGCTCCTCTACAAAATGCACCCCTTCATCGCGATCTTGCTGGGGACAATCACCGGCGTCGGAGGCGGCACGGTTCGTGACATCCTGTTGGCCCAGATTCCGGTGGTGCTTCGCGCCGATGTCTATGCGACCGCGGCCATGGCCGGATCGGCGGGCATGATCCTGGGTCGAAGGCTGGGACTTCCTCCCACTCTGGCCGCCGTGCTGGGTGGCGTTCTTTGTTTCTGTCTGCGCATGGTCAGCGTCTGGCGGCATTGGAACCTGCCGACCGTGAGCGGGTAGCCGGGAACCAGTCTTTATTTGGCAAACAAATGGAAACCGGACTTGTACGCATTCCCGAGGGCTGGTTCTGGATGGGTTCGGATTCCGGTCAGGACAACGAGCGGCCAGTTCATCGCGTGTGGGTGAGATGCCTTCCTCCTGGCCCCCCGTCAGGTAAGGAACTCCGACTATTCGCGATTCCTGCTTGCCACGGAGGCCACTCATCCACCGTTCTGGCAAGACCCGAATTTCAATCATCCGGAACAGCCTGTCGTCGGAGTTTCGTGGCACCAGGCTGCGAGCTATTGTGATTGGCTCAGCGGCGGTTCAGGCCGGCACTTTCGCTTGCCCACCGAGGCCGAGTGGGAACGGGCGGCTCGCGGCGGCGCAGAAAACAAACTCTATCCCTGGGGCGATGCCCCGCCGCAATCCTTGCCCGATTACGAAACGCGCTGGAAGAAAGGACCCGAGCCTGTGGCGCAGTATGCACCGAACGCGTTCGGTCTGTATGACATCTGCGAAAACGTACACGAATGGTGCGTCGATTGGTTTCAGGCCGAATACTATGCAACTTCTCCGGAGCGAAATCCCGGCAGGCCCGGAGGAGGGCAACCGGCGCGCTTCTCGCGGAGGCTCCTGGCGCCATCACATTAAAGTAAGCCGCTGCGCTGCGCGGTCCAGCATCCCTCCGGAATTCCACTACGCCGACTACGGATTCCGCGTGGCGTGCGACTTGTAGCGCCAATGGGTTTCGGTCAACAAGACTAGCCGCGCGCGCTCCCCGAGCCCGCCAGCCAGCGGAAGAACATGTTGACCAGCGCAAGAACGATGGCTCCCACGAAGGCCGAGCCAAACGTGTCCACATGGAAGCCCGGCACAATGGCCGACGCCAATTCGATCATGGCCGCATTGATGACCAGCCAGAACAATCCGAGAGTGAGCAAAACCAGCGGAAAAGTGACGATCTTAAGAAAGACTCCCAGGGTGGCGTTGACGAAACCGATCACCAGCGCGGCAATCAAGGCCGCCAACGGCCCGCTGACATGAAAACCCGGGACCAGCCGGGCAACAATCCAGACCGCTAACGCGCTTAGCGCCCAGTTCAGGAGATGTTTCATGGCGTGCTCCGAAACGGTGACTATAGACCGCCTGCGTACCGCATGCAACCCAGCCCAATGTAGGCGCGAGCGTCCCGCTCGTGCGGCCAGTGCCACTGGCATGACCCAAAGCTGAGAATGCAAGGACCCGGCCCGCACGAGCGGGACGCTCGCGCCTACATTCAGGAGACTGGGCCTCCCGCCACCTTGCCCCACATCGCGTCCCCCGGTTATGATGCAGCGTTCATGACTACCAAACCCTCCACCCGTCCGCCCGGCTTGCGCGAGAAGTCGCAACTGATGTCCGCATCTGAGATTGAGCGCACCCTGGTCCGCTTGGTCCACGAAATTATCGAAAAGAATAACGGGGCCAAGGATCTTGGACTTGTGGGCATCCGGCGGAGGGGTGTGCCTATGGCACAGCGCCTGGGAGAGATGATCGCGCGCATCGAGAAGACTCCCGTCCCCATCGGCACTCTCGACATCACCTTGTATCGTGACGACCTTTCCACACTGGGCCCGAAGCCGGTCGTACAAAAGACCGAGGTTGGCTTTCCGATTACCGGCAAGAACATCATTCTGGTTGATGACGTTCTCTACACCGGCCGTACCATCCGTGCTGCCATGGATGCGCTGTTCCGCGAAGGGCGGCCAAAACAGGTGCAGCTCTGCGTCCTGATCGATAGAGGACACCGCGAGTTGCCCATCGAGGCTGGTTTCGTCGGACGCAAAGTGCAGACTACGGACCGGGAGATTATCGAGGTCAAACTGCGCGAGATCGACAATGCAGAGAAGGTCCTGTTGGTTGAGCGGCAAGACTGAGCATAAATCTCAAAGAAGCATGGATGGCTCGTCCATGCGCTGGTCGTCAATACGCTGGTCGGCCATTAGCCCTGGCACAACATGAACAAAGCTGCGCGCGGCTCCCTGCTGGGAATTGAACATCTCGGGGCAGAGGAAATTCTGGGCCTGCTCAAACTGGCCCGGCGCATGAACCCGCAGAAGCCCCGGCCACTGCTGCGGGGCAAGCGGGTGCTGTTGCTGTTTTACGAAGCCTCTACGCGCACCCGCAGTTCCTTCGAAATCGCAGCCAAGTCACTGGGGGCGATGACTACGCTGGTCCTCTCCAGCGGGTCGAGTATCGAAAAGGGTGAGTCCCTGTTGGACACCGGGTACACCCTGCGCGCGGTGGGCGCGGACCTCATCGTAATCCGCCATCCCCAGGCCGGTGCGGCCGCGCTGATGGCAAAGTATCTGGATATTCCGGTAATCAATGCGGGGGACGGAATGCACGAGCATCCCACGCAGGCCTTGCTCGATGCTTATACCATCCTGCGCCACAAGAAGACGCTCAAGGGATTGCAGGTGGCGATTGTGGGCGACATCTATCACAGCCGCGTGGCGCGTTCCGCCATTCACCTGCTCAGCAAGTTTGGGGCGCGCATCACGCTCTGCGGGCCACCGGAGTTTTTGCCTGAAACGGCCACGTGCCTGGCTCCCGGCCTGCACATCACGCGGACGGTGGAAGATGCGGTCCACGCCGCCGACGTGATCATGACCCTGCGAGTGCAGAAGGAACGGCTGGCCGGAACGAAGATCAGTTTGCAGGACTATGTTGCCCGGTATCAGATGACGATGCCGCGTCTGAAACTGGCCAAGAAAGATGCCATGCTCATGCATCCAGGCCCGATCATCCGTGGATTGGAGCTGACCTGGGAAGTAGCAGATTGTCCGCAATCGGCAATTGTCGAAGAGGTTCGCAACGGAGTGCCGGTACGCATGGCAATCCTGGCTAAGGCGCTGGGAAGGGCAAGATGAGAACAGCAACTTCAATTCCGCGGATTTACGCGGATCAAAACGAATTGAAGCATGACGCATTGACAGAGAAACTTATCGGCATCTTCTACCGTATCTACAACGAACTCGGACATGGGTTTCTAGAATCAGTCTACGAGCAAGCGTTTTCGGTCGCCTTGGCCGATAGTGGGATATTTTTCCAGCGCCAAATTGCGGTCCCCGTATGGTCTCGAGGGCAGAAGATCGGAGATTCTCGCGCTGACTTGCTGATCGAGGAGAAGGTCATTATCGAGCTAAAGACTGGTCGAGACGTCGATCCAGCTTGGGAAAAACAACTTCTAAACTATCTCCGAGCTACACAGATCGAAGTTGGATTGTTGTTCAACTTCGGTCCCAGTGCACAATTCAAACGCTACGTGTTCGAGAATGAACGAAAGAATCCGCGAAGATCCGCGTGAATCCGTGGAGAGGAAGTTTCAGGTCGCCAACTTGACGAGAAAAGAAAATCACAGCCTGCTGATCAAGGGGGGCCGCCTGATCGACCCCGCCGCAAAGATCGATGCCCTCATGGACGTCCTGCTGCGTGACGGTCAAGTGGCCGAGATCGCGCCGCCCGGCAAGATTCGCGGCGTTTCAGAAGAGAAGTTCGACGCGCGCGGACTGATCGTGGCTCCCGGGTTCATCGACTTGCACGTCCATCTGCGCGAACCTGGCCAGGGCTACAAGGAGACCATCGCTACCGGCACCACTGCCGCCGCCGCGGGAGGATTCACTTCAGTCTGCTGCATGCCCAACACACAACCCGTCGTCGATTCGCCGGAATGGGTCACGTGGATCCAGCGTCCCGAGCGCGGTGCCGTAGTCAACGTCTTCCCCATCGCCGCAGCCACTCACGCCAGCAAAGGAGCCGTGCTCACGGATTTCCGCGGCCTGCAACGAGCTGGAGCCGTCGCTGTCACCGACGACGGCAAGCCCATTCTCAGCGACACGGTGATGCGTGAGACGCTGCGCCTGTCATCCGAGATCAATCTTCCCGTGGTTCAGCACGCCGAAGATACCCGCATGACCGAACGCTGCTCCATGAACGACGGCCCAACTTCTTTTCGCTTAGGCCTGCGCGGCATGAAGGCAGCGGCTGAAGCCTCGATCGTGGAACGTGATGTTCAACTGGCGCAGCAGTTCACCGGTGCTCGCCTGCACGTGGCTCATATCTCGACTGCCGACGCGCTCAAGGCAGTCCGTCGCGGCAAACGTAGCAAATCTCACGTAACCTGCGAAGTGACGCCGCACCACTTCGCGCTCACCGACGCAGATGTCGGTGAGTATGACACCAACTTCAAAATGAATCCTCCGCTGCGCTCAGCGTCAGACCGTGAGGCCATCCTGGTGGCGCTGGCTGACGGAACCATCGACGCGATCGCCACCGACCACGCCCCCCACGCGCCCCACGAAAAGATCATCGAGTTCGAACGCGCCGCATTCGGGATCACAGGATTGGAAACCGCGCTCGGCCTTGCGATTGGTCACCTGCATCGCGCGCAGAAAATGTCACTCAGCCGGATTGTTGAACTCTTCACTGCGGGTCCGGCGCGGGTGTTCACCCTAAGAGGCCGCGGAACACTCGCCCGCGGCAGTCTCGCCGATGTCACCATCTTCGACTCCAAAAAACGCTGGACATTTGAAGCCGCGAAATCGCATTCGCGGTCGCACAACACGCCGTTTGACGGAACCCAGCTAACCGGAAGAGTGGTGGCAACGATTGTCGGCGGGAAGATTGTGTACCGGGCGGAATAGACGATGTAGGCGCGAGGGTCTCGCTCGTGCTCCCGAGGCACGGACTAAGGACCTCGTACCGCATCGCCCCGGATTGCACGAGCGAGGACGCTCACGCCTACACAACAATCCCCATCCTCTTGCCGACTCTTTTCAACACTTCCAACGCCTGCTTCAATTCTTCTTCCGTATGCGTCGCCGTCACAATCGTCCGGATGCGTGCTTTACCTTCCGGCACGGTCGGAAACGCAATGCCCGTGCCCATCACCCCTTCTTTGAACAGCTCGCGGGAAAAATCCATGGTGAGTTTGCCGTCTCCGATGATGATGGGAGTGATTGGCGTTTCACTAGCAGGCGTGGTCTTGCCGCCGATCTCGAACCCAAGCAAAGCCAGCTCTTTTTTCCAGAAGCGAGTGTTCTCCCAGAGCTTCTCGATGCGCTCGGGTTCGTTTTCAAGGACATCGAAGGCTGCAATGCAGGTTGCCGCCACAGAAGGCGGGTGTGAAGTAGAGAACAGGAACGGCCGGGCGCGATGATACAGAAAATCAATCAGATCACGAGTGCCGCAAACATATCCACCCAGCGCTCCTATCGCTTTCGACAACGTTCCAACCTGGATATCCACCCTGCCGTGCATCTGGAAGTGATCGATCGTGCCGCGGCCATTGCGTCCTAACACTCCCGAGGCGTGCGCGTCATCCACCATCATGATAGCGCCGTATTTCTCGGCCAGTTCGCACAGGGCAGGTAGCGGACCGATATCGCCGTCCATGGAGAAGACGCCGTCGCTGATTAGCAACTTCTTGCCGGGCTGGTCCTTTACGCTGGCCAGCCGCTCTTCGGCCTGGGCGATATTTTTGTGCTCGAAGACGAGAATCTTGGCACGGGACAGGCGAGCCCCATCAATGATCGAAGCGTGGTTCAGCTGGTCTGAGATGATGAAGTCTTCTTTGCCCAACACCGCCGACACGGTGCCTGCGTTCGCGGCAAATCCGGATTGGAAGACCACGCAGGCCTCGACGTTTTTGAAGCGCGCAATTCTTTCTTCCAGCTCCATGTGAATTCTCATGGTGCCGGCAATCGTGCGCACCGCACCCGAGCCGACGCCGTATTTGCGCGTGGCTTCCAGGGCTGCCTGGCGCAGCTTGGGATGCGTGGTCAGGCCGAGGTAATTGTTCGACGCAAGGTTGATAACCTTCTTGCCGTCGAAGCTGCAAACCGCAGCCTGCTCGTCGTCGAGCACCCGCAGCCGGAAGTGCGTGCCTTTGGCTTTGAGCTCGTTGAGCTGGTCAGTGAGAAACGAAAGGGGGTTGGCTCGAGCCGTGGTTGTCGCCATCGTGTGCTCTCCGCTTGTCGTTGCAGAAAATGCAGATTAGCCGCTGTTCCAGTTTAATACTGGGGCTCTGGAAAACCAGTTTGCAGTTTTCAGTTCCCGGTTCTCAGTTTCTGATCGGCCAGCTGTGCCAGGGTTTTCACGTCAGGCACCTTGAGGTCGGGCTCACCCGCAGCAGCTTTGGCTGCGCCCGCGCCGGGGCGTAGCGAAGGGCGGTTCACCCATGCCGTTGTAATTCCCAGCGATCTCGCGGGTATTACATCGTGGTAGACACTCTGGGCAGCGTGCAGCCACTGCGCTGGGGCCACGCCGACTCGTTGCTGGGCCAGGTTAAAAATTCGCAGCGAAGGTTTGTAGGCTCGAGCCTGTTGAGCGGTGATCACGTGATCGAAAGGGATCTCAAGCAGGCGAGCAGTCGCGGCAAATAGGTCGTCGTCCACGTTGGAAATGATTGCGATTTGGTAATGCGTCTTGAGTTGGCGGAGGGCGGCAACGGTATCGGAAAAAGGCCGCCAGTTGGCTAGCGAGTCGGGCAGAGAACGGGCTTGGGCCCCGGTCGGTGTGAATCCGAAGCGCTCGCCGAATCCGCGCACCACGGATTCGAGAACTTCGCGATACGGATGGAATTCTCCCTGCTCGGCCTCTGATTCCAGTTCGGAGTACACAGTCAGCAGTTCGGCGTCAGAGATGTTTTTGCCATGCGCGGCCAGAACGGGGCGCAGCGCAGAAAAGATCCCTGTCTCCCAGTCGATGAGGGTACCGTAGCAATCGAAGCTGAGAACACGATATTGGGAAAAGTCGAGCACAGAATTCTCTCCCTACAAAGTTCAGCCCACGACATGCGCCGTGGGCTGACGATTGAAGACTGACGACTGAGCTACTTCACTTCCAATGGCTGCTCCAGCTTGAAGCTGAGCGCAGACTCTGCCGGCAGAACGATATCCTTGTTTCCAGTAAATGCAGCGCCGCCTGTGCCTGCGCCCGCGCCGGCGAGCGCACCAATAGCAGCGCCTTTGCCGCCGCCGGCCAGACCGCCGATCAGAGCTCCCAGACCGGCCCCGCCGCCAGCCATCACGGCGGTCCGTTTGCCTTTGCCGGTTTGAGTACGGACGACGGAAGACGTCGAGATGGCCTGATCGGCGCCATTAACGGTAATCGAAGTCAGCCGCAATTGTAGCGAGGCTCCACCCTTAAAGCGGCCCAACGGTTTCGCGTCCACCACGTTCCCGGTAGCTGACGCTCCTGAGGGGATCGCCGTTCTGCCATCGACCGAAACCGGGCTCGCCACCGTAGCTGTAAAAGTTTCGCCTGCCGAGCTGATCTTCGAACCTACAGCCTGGCCCAGGCGGACGGTCAGTACCGTTCCGGCGGGAACAATCAAAGCCTTCGGGGCCGCAGGCTTGGCCTCGGATTTCATATTTGACATATTCGACATCGCCGAGCCAGAACTGCCAGAACCGGCACTACTGTCGGAACCCGCCGCGCCGCTACCTGAAGCGGGCGCAGCACTGCTGTCACTTGAATTTGAGGCGGTGGAATCAGCCGGCTTGCTGTTGCAGCCGAGCGCAAAGAAAAGGAGATAGAGGCCCAGGGTGAGTGTAACCAAACGGGTTCGCATGATTCCCTCCATGTCGGGATGGTTTATCAGAAAGCTGAATGGTGCGCAAATGCCTTAAAACAGGACTCTGTCTGGGGTCCACAACAGATAGGCCTAGATTTTATCCTCATGCGCCGCGGATGTCATGGTTGACGTGCTCTTTTCTTTCTCCACAGGTTCGAGACCAGTTAGCAGCGGCGTCGCGTCGCTGTCCGATGTCGCCACTTCTCCGGAAACGGCGGCCTCTGTTTCGGCAATGAGATTCTGTTCCTCTTCTTCTTGAGAGGTTTTCTCGGTCAAAAACTTGGCAGTGTTCAGCAGCGGTCGGCCCAGTGATGGATTGTATGCGGTCCAGGCGCCGTCGGACTCGGCCCCTCGCTCGAATTGCGCGCGCATGGCTTCCATCTTGGAATCGAGATCGTCAAGATAGTGCAGCAGGAGCGCTTCAGGAAACATGGGCAGTTTGGGTGAACCGAAATCGTACTGGCCGTGATGGCTGATGATGAGGTGTTCAACGAGCGTCTTCAGCGAATCCGGAAAACCTGGTACTTGCGTGAGCTTGGCCTGCAGCATTTCCAGTTCGATGATCATGTGCCCGAGCAGCTGGCCACGCGTCGTGTAGGAAAAGGAGCGGTTGTAGGTAAGCTCCTGAATCTTGCCGATATCGTGCAGGAAGGCGCCGGTGAGCAGCAGGTCGCGATTGATGCTCGGATAGTTGCGGCACATCAGGTCGCAGGAATGAAACAACGACACGACGTGCTCAAGCAGACCTCCGATGAAGGCGTGATGCAGTGTCTTGGCGGCTGGCGCGTTGCGATAAGCTTCCGCGATTTCCGGATCGGCCATGAAAGCCTCAACCAGCGCCTTGAGGTGGGGGTCCTTGAAAGTAGCCACAAAGCCGGCCAGCGTCCGCCACATCTCGCCGATGTCTTTGGTTGTTTTGGGCAGGTAATCGGAAAAGTCGACTTCGGACTCTCCCAGGCGGCGCAGCTTGTGGATGGTGAACTGGAACCGGTTCTTGTACTTGTTGACCAGGCCCTTGACCTTGACGAAGTCATCCTGGTCAAAGGCGTCGATCGCGTCTTCGACGTTGTCCCACATCTTGGCTTCGACGTGCCCGCTGCGATCGCCCAGGGTTAACGCCAGATAAGGCTCACCGCTTTTCTTGGGTTTGACCTGCTTGGAAACCACAACGAAACTGGACGTGACGATCTTGTTCTCGAACTGGACGCAGTCGGAAATGAAAAATTCCTTCATGGCTCATTGTCCGTCATCTGCGCCCCTGATTTTGCGCCCACTAGAGCTCAGTGCAAGCTAGATAATGCCCAGCTTTTTCTTCTTTTTCTTAAGTTCTTTGGCGCCAGATTCCTTGGCAGTGGTTTCGACGGGTTTGGTCTGGTTCGGGCTGGCGCCGGTATCTACATATCCGGGTTTGATGTCGATGAAAGCGTCTTCGCGCAGCTTCTGCAAGTAGGCACGAAGCGCGGGCTGAAGCTTGTGCATGTAGATCGCGTCCTGAACCTTTGGCTCGATTTCGCTGAGAGGAGGTACGCCCGCCATTTGGTGTTCTGCAACCTTGAGGATTACAAATCCCTGCTTGGTGCGGATGACGTCGGAAACATCGCCCGGCTTCATGGCAAAGGTCTTGTCTTCAAGTTCCTTGGCCAGCGCGCCACGCTTGAAGTAACCGAGATCGCCGCCCTGCGCGGCTGTAGGCCCGTCCGAGTTCTTCTTGGCGATTTCGTCGAATGAGGCACCTTTGCGAATCTGGGCCAGCAAGTCTTCAGCCTTGGCCTGTGCGGCGGCAAGCTGGGCCGACTCGTCGACGGACGCGTCTTTGGTCGTATCTTTCTTTTCGGTCGAAACCAAGAGTTCGCTCAACCGGATTTGCTCCGGCTGCTCCATCTGGCTCTTGTGCTCGTCGTAGAATTGCTGCAATTCCTCCTTGGAGATGGACATCCGTTGGCCGACTTCCTTGGAGATGACTTGCTGGGTAATGATCTGGTTCTTCAGGTTCTGCTTGAAATCCTCAAACGAAATGCCCTGCGCCACGGCGGCCTTTTCCAGCTCTTCCATGGATTCCAGCTTCATTTCCTTTCGCATTTCGTCGAGCCGCTTGATCACTTCCGTATCAGCCGTAATGCCCAGATCTTTTCCCTTTTCGAGCAGCAATTGCTGGTCGATTAGGTCTCGCAAAACGTCTTTGTCCTTTTCAGCAACGATCTTGTCGGCGTTGGCTGGATCCTGCTGTTGCGCTTCCTGCTTCAACTGGTCCTTGCTACGGACGTATTCAGTGCGAGTAACAATCTGATTATTGATGCGGGCTATAATCTCCTCGACCACGGTGTCGGCGGATAAAACCGGCGGCAGAGCGGCGACACAAAGCAGCAACAGCCAGGGCAGCAGTTTTCGCATAGTATTCTGGGTCGCACCTTGGGGTTCAGTAACGAACAAAGCACGACTTATAAATTGTACCTCTGGAAGCACGCTCGCAGCCACAGCATCTTGCTATGATGATTCGTTTCTAGACAGCTACCGGTGGAACTCTTTGAATATGAACGCCCGGAGAGGTCAATGAAGTTTCTGCTACGTTTTGCACTTGCCGTTCTGACACCAATCTCTATTCTCGGAATTGTCGGAGTTGCCAATAATTCCATGCAGGCTCAGCAGGTTAAATCCCGGAAAACCAGTTCAGCGCCAGGACTTGCCCAGTTGCAGCAGATGACGGCTCGCTTTGCGCCCACACCGTTGCAGGTGGACACCTCCACGCTCTCCCCGGCGGACCGCCAGGCGCTGGTCAAACTGATTGAAGCCGGCCGCCTTCTCGATCACGTTTTCCTGATGCAATTCTGGAATGGCGATACCGAACTCTATGCTCGCCTGCAACGCGACACCACACCTTTGGGTAAGGCGCGCCTGCGATACTTCTGGATCAACAAGGGTCCCTGGTCCGTGCTGGACGGCTTCACGGCTTTTCTTCCCGGCGTTCCCCCAGAGAAACCCAAGGGCTCAAATTTCTATCCTGAAGACATGACCAGCGCGGAATTCGAAACCTGGGTTGCATCTTTGCCGAAGGAAGAGCAGGAACAGGCGAAAGGCTTTTTCACCGTCATCCGCTGGAAAGATGACCACGACTCAAAATCTCACAAGCAACTTGCGGCAATTCCCTACAGCGAAGAATACAAAGATGGCCTTACCCGGGCTGCGAACCTGCTGAAAGAAGCCGCCAGTCTGACTGATAACTCAACGCTGAAGAATTTCCTCAATCTGCGCGCTGACGCATTTCTCTCCAACGACTACTATGCCAGCGACCTGGCCTGGATGGACCTGGACGCGCCCATCGATATCACGATTGGCCCTTACGAGACCTACAACGACGAACTCTTTGGCTACAAGGCAGCCTTCGAAGTCTACGTGAACCTGCGGGATGACGAAGAAACCGCAAAGCTTTCCGCCTTCGGCGCCCACTTGCAGGAGATCGAAGACAATCTCCCGATCGATCCGCAATATCGAAACCCCAAACTGGGTGCAGCCGCGCCGATTCGCGTTGTGGATGAGATTCTTTCCGCCGGAGACGGCAATCGTGGAATTGCTACCGCCGCCTACAACCTGCCCAACGACGAGCGGGTGGTGCAGCAGAAGGGCAGCAAGCGGGTCATGCTCAAGAACATACAGGAGGCCAAGTTTCGTGGCGTACTGCTACCAATTGCCCGCCGCATGCTCTCTCCGACGGCTAGGCTGGACGTGAATTTCGAATCGTTCTTTACCCACATTGTGGCTCATGAACTGATGCATGGCCTGGGTCCGCACCAGATCAAAGTCGATGGACGAGACACGACCGTGCGGAACGAATTGAAAGAGGTCTATAGCGCGATCGAAGAAGCCAAGGCTGATGTCACCGGCCTGTTCGCACTGCAGTACATGATGGACCACGCCCCGGAAATGAAATTGTCTAGCGTGCTGCCTTCCGACGAAGCAGCTCAGCGGCAGCTCTACACAACTTACATGGCTTCGATGTTCCGCAGCCTGCGCTTTGGATTGAGCGACGCTCACGGCAAAGGCATGGCGATCCAGTTCAACTACCTCATGGATAAAGGGGCGTTTGCCCAGCAGGCGGATGGGACTTTTGCCCTTGATCTGGGGAAATTCAAAGCCGGCGTGCGCGACCTGGACCACGATCTGCTCACCCTCGAAGCGCAGGGCGACTATGCGGGGGCGAAGAAGTTGCTGGACGAGATGGGAGTCCTTCGCCCAGTTTTGAAAAAAGCCTTCGACCGCCTTGGCGGAATTCCGACTGACATTGAACCAATCTTCGTGACCGCAGACGAGCTAGCACCGGAAAAAGCCGAGCTGCCGGCAAAGCCGGCGCGAAAACGAAAAAAGACACGAATGTAGGCGCGAGCGTCCCTTCGACTTCGCTCAGGACAAGCCCGCTCGTGCGGAGCCCGCAAAAGACCTAGCCGCTATTTTTGGCATTGGCGGTCCGAACATCATTCGTCCGAACCAGCGCCAGGGCCGTCACGTCATTGTGGACGGGCGCCTTGCGCATGAACTGCTGCACTCCGTCGATGGCAGTAACGCACAGCTCTTTCGCAGTTTCGCCAGCCGCCTGTTGCAGGCCGCTCTTTACCCGATCAAGCCCGAATTCCTCGCGCCTGCGTTTTCCTTCAAGCACTCCTCGCGAAACCAGCAGAAGCGCCGCGCCCGGAGGCAGTGCGACCAGGGCGGCATCGCAAGTCGCATGAGAAAAAAGTCCCATGGGCAGGCCAGTAGCCTTGAGCTCAGTGATGCCGCTTGTGTCGCGGAGCAGGCCAGGAGTATGGCCGGCGTTAAAATAGCAGATCGTGCCCAGATCTTCGTTGTAGCAGCCGGCAAAAGCTGGACATGACCGGATACCGCCCTCCGCCGCCATAATGGCTCGGTTGAGTTCGAGGCAGAGCTCGGCCATAGCATCGGCTTCATTGACGTCGTCAGCTGTGAACAGCTCAGGCGACCGGGTTCGAAAGGTATGCTGGGCCGCGGATACAACCGTCCGGTTTTCTTCGATGCGCCCCGCTATATCCAGCAAGCCAAATATCACCCGGCTCGGACTTACTCGAAGGAAATCGTAGTGGTCGCCCCCTTGGCGCTCACCGTAGTAGGCGGCAGCCAGTTCGGCTTGACGGAGCTCCGGAACCACCGCATGTACCGGCTCTGGCAGGGGTCGGGAAGACTTTTCGTGGTTGAAAAGGAAGCGCACAGTACGATTGATCGGCGACGTTAGCACAGCAAGCGGGGATGGGGCAACCGCCACCGGTAACCTGGAGTCAGACTCTGAATGTGTGGGGCGGACAGGGGTGTCCGCCCCGCACCAGATGATGATTACGCCAGGTCGAACAACAGAACCTCGGCATCGCTGGCACCTTTCACGACTAGATTGTGCTCGTCGCTGATTGCAGCGCCGTCGCCCTGGTTGAGACTCTTGCCGTTGAGTTCGACGGCACCTTTGGCGACCTGGAGCCAGGCATAGCGGCCCTCCCCCAGTTCGTACTTCACTTCCTGCCCAGGTTCGAGCAGGGAAACATACAGTCTGGCGTCCTGATGGATGGTTACTGAGCCGTCTTTGCCGTCCGGACCGGCGATCTGGCGGAACTTGCCACGTTTCTCAGCTTCAGGGAACGACTTCTGTTCATAGCCCGGTCTATGGCCGCTGCGGTCGGGCAGAATCCAGATCTGCAGCAGATGAGCCCCGTCGGTCTCGGATGCGTTGGCCTCGCTATGTCGCACTCCGGTGCCCGCGCTCATGCGCTGCCCGTCGCCGGGGCGAATGATCGACCCATTCCCCATGCTGTCCTTGTGCTCAAGCGCGCCTTCGAGCAGATAGGTGATGATCTCCATATCGCGGTGCGGATGCATCGGGAAGCCATGGCCTCCCTTCACCCAGTCTTCGTTAATCACGCGTAGGGAACGGAATCCCATGAAGCTTGGGTCGTGGTACGTGTCAAAGGAAAACGTGTGATGAGTCTTGAGCCAGCCGAAGTCGCCCCCGCCTCGCTCACTGCTGCGTCGAATCGTCATCATAATGGAATCCTCGTTATAACGACTATTTAGATGCGTTCCCTCCCGGAACGATTCAGTGGGTCAACCTACTGAAGGCAAAGGATCAGGCAGCCGATAGTTCATCTTGGCACTACTTACTGGCCAAGTCATGCAAATCAGGTGGACTATGAGGCGCAATCTGTTGGTGCTCTTGGTGCTGGAGATCGTCCTGGTGGGCTGCGGAGGCCAGCCGGAGGCGCCGCCCGCAGGTTTTGTGAACCAGACCCGCCATTCCGACGCCGAACTCTGGACGATCTGGAAGGCCGCCCAGGAGACTCTAGCCCAGGAAATCGATCTGAATCCCCTGCAGCGGTCGTTCTCCGGCGCTCCGGCGGACATTCGGCCAGGAGACGCGCGTGCGCTCAAGGTCCAGCCTCACCAACTCAGAGTTTGCGCCAAGCCAGACGTCTCCTCCAGCGTGTTGCTGGCCGCCACGGGCCTGGATCGGGACAACCCGACCGGAATGATCGCGTGTCCGCAACCCTGCAACGTTCACTACGCCGCCGCGTATTCCATCTACAGCCGGGACCTGACCCAATATGCCGCCTCCTGGGAAGATCAAGGCGACAGCTTTACCTTCGTGCTGGAATACGAGTTCGAGAACCAGATCCTGGCGTCGCTCGGCTACAGCCTGAAGTGGCGGTGAGTGATGTAGGCGCGAGCGTCCCCGCTCGTGCTCCCTCGGAACGTGCGCCGCCCACTGAGATGCCGGTGAACTGGCTTAATTCTTCTCGCTCTTCTTACTGGATGATCCTTCTGATTTCTTCGAACTTTCAGACTTTTGGGAGCTTTCTGATTTCGAAGAGCTTTCCGACTTCGAGGAATCTTCCGACTTCGATTTGCTTTCCTTCTTCGAAGAAGAATCTCCGTTAGAAGAATTAGAAGAGGAAGAGGGTGCCGAGGATTTCTTGGCGTAATCGGTAACGTACCATCCTGAACCCTTGAATTGCACTGCGGGCGCGGAGATTACTTGCTCGATCGCCCCACCACACTCCGGGCATTTCTTAACATGAGGATCGGAAAACTTCTGGATTTTCTCAAAGCGATGATGGCACTTCTTGCACTCGTATTCGTAAAGTGGCATGGACTTCCTGAGACTCTCCTCAAGCGCGGGTGAAGCTTAAAGGCTTTCAGCTGTCAGCTCTCAGCTTTCAGTGCGAACCTTTAAGGCTGGAGCTGAGAAGTGAAAGCTGACGGCTATCCAGTTGATTCTAGGGTTTGTGCCTAGTCACGTCAATGAACCAGAGGGCATGGTAACGGTACCTAGTCGCAGCACCCAGCCGCGGCACCCGATGTTAGACTCGCCTTCATGAGGTCGGCAGATGACACTGGCGCAAGTCCGAAAAGCAATCTGACGCCGGGACTCTATCTGGTGGCGACACCCATCGGCAACCTGGAGGACATCACCCTGCGGGCGGTGCGTGTGCTCAAGGAAGCCGACCTGATCGCTTGTGAAGACACCCGCCAGACGCAAAAGCTGCTGAACCACTACGGCATTACGACTCGGACGTCGAGCTATCACGAACACAATGAAATGACCCGGTCGGCGGAACTGGTGCTCGACCTGGAAGGTGGGGCGCGCGTCGCGCTGGTGACGGACGCCGGCATGCCGGGCATCTCCGATCCCGGGTTTCGTCTGATTTCTCTCGCCATCCGGCACCACATTCCCGTGGTGCCGATCCCAGGTGCATCGGCGTTTCTCGCGGCGCTGGTAGCCAGCGGCCTGCCCACCGACTCATTTCGCTTCAGCGGATTTCTTCCCCCGAAGAGCGGGCAACGGCGGCAGATGCTGGAGAGCATTAAGGCGTCGCCACGGACCCAGGTCTTCTACGAAGCACCGCATCGAGTGAAAGAAGCTGTCGAAGACATAGTTGAGATTCTAGGGAAAGAACGACACGTGGTGATCGCGCGCGAGGTCACCAAGATTCATGAAGAATTCCTGCGCGGCCGGGCCAGCGAGATTCTGGAGATCTTGAACTCGCGGGGTGACATCAAGGGCGAGATCACGCTACTGATCGGCAAAGCAGAAGAGACGGAGCGGAAAGTGGCGGCCAGTGTGAGTGTGCGTCAGCGGCTTCAGCAGATCATGGCCGAAGAAAAGCTGGATGAGAAAGCGGCGCTGAAGAAAATCGCGAAAGAGATGGGAGTGTCTAAGAGCGAGGCGTATCGGGAGTTGCAGCGGAGCCGGTGATCTGTGCAACACGAAATTGGAAGCCATTTTAAGAATGGCCATTCGGGATAGCCTAACGCCGCCGCTGAACATCCGCCCAATCGCGGAGTCAGGTGGCGTCAATTTGAGCCACGACATGCTGCGCAAACCTATCCACCATTCGAAACGAACCGCCGCTGACTCTCACGACAATCGTGCTTTTGCGGAAATGGATCTCGAATTGCGCGCCATTCCTGAAGGTAGCCAAGTAACCTTCATCGCCAATCTTAAACCCTTGGACCTTCCATCCCGTTGCGACCTTCCCTTCACGAACAGGGCTTAGGGACATCCCGGCATCAGCGAGGGAATCGACTTGAAAGATGTTCACAGCGACACTTTCTCGTTTGCCGCCTTCCAAGGCGTGATCCCATACGCTCACGACCAGTGGTCTTTCGCTTGACACAAGTGGTGGTGGCGCATTCAAGATGCCTCTGGTACATCGCCACCCCGGCTCGGTCCTTCGGATCGCGTTCTCGACTTTGGCCACCAGTGGCGCTTCCGCGCGGACGCTAACTGTCGCGACGATAAGAACCAGTAGCCTTAGCGGAATTTTTCTCATCTTCTTTCGGTCAGATCACGCTTCCACCTAGTCCTCGCGCTCCCCAAACCGCCATCAGACTGTAAACCGATGGGGTTCGGGTCGGCCGCCGACTCTCATGCTTTCAGAGCGCCGGATTACTGGTGTAAAACCCGCAATGTCACCAGTAATGCTCCACGGCGTGTTTCTGAAAGCTCAGATTATTTCATCGCCAACTCCCGCTTCACCGCATCGCTAACCTGTTTCCCGTCCACACGAATGCCCGCTCCCGTGAATCGCGCCATGACGTTTTTCATCACCGCGCCCATCTCTTTCATCGTGGGCGTGCCCATTTCCGCGATGACCGCCTTCACCCCGGCTATGACCTGATCCTCGCTCGCAGCCTTGGGCATGTAGGTTTCGATGAGGGTGATTTCGGCGGCTTCCTTGTCGGCCATTTCCTGGCGGCCGCCCTTGGTGAATTGCTCGACTGAATCCTTGCGCTGTTTGATCAGCGTGGTGAGGACCTGCTGCGCTTCTTTATCGTCGAGGGGCGCCATCTTTTCGATTTCGCGGTTCTTGAGCGCTGTTTTAACCATGCGGAGTGTGGACAGGCGGTGCTCGTCGCGAGCCTTCATGGCGGCGACGATATCTTGCTGAATCTGCTCGGGGAGGCTCATGGTGGGATTATAGCGCCGCGTCTGCACAGCGCCCCGGTTGTAGAGACGTAGCTTGCTACGTCTGGATTCGTGGCGGGAGACGTAGCGAGCTACGTCTCTATGCGCGGCGTGGCGGGACATGGTGGCGCGTGGGCTCCTAAAATGCGCAAATTCGCCCGATTCGGTAAACTAGAACGATCTTCTTAACAAAGGACCCCTTGGTAAATGCTGCTTAAGAATCGTCTGTTCACCCCCGGCCCTACACCCATACTTCCAGCGGCACAGACCGCTATGGCTTCTTTCGCCATGCACCACCGCACTGCCGACTTCCGCGCTCTCTACACGCGAGTGCTGGCCGACATGAAGGATTTCATCGGCACGCGGAACGACGTTCTGGTGCTGGCTTCGTCCGGCACCGGGGCGATGGAAGGCTCGGTTTCAAACCTCACCTCGCCCGGCGACAAAGTTCTTGTGCTGACTGCCGGTAAGTTCGGCGAACGCTGGCGCGATCTGGCTAAAGCCTTTGGGTGTGTCGTGGAAATGATCAGCGCGCCGTATGGCGAAACCATTTCGCTCGATGAAGTCCGCCAGAAACTTACTTCGGATGTGCGCGTGGTTTATGTTCAGGCGACGGAAAGCTCCACCGGCGCGCGCCATGACGTCAAGGGAATCGCCAAGCTGGTCCGTGCCCAGGGCGATGACACCCTGCTCGTGGTAGACGCCATCACCGGCCTGGGCACCACCCACTTTGACGTGGACGGCTGGGGCATTGACGTCATCATCGGCGGTTCGCAAAAAGCGCTGATGATCCCGCCGGGTCTGGCCTATTGCGCGGTCAGCGAGCGGGCCTGGAAACGCATGGAAACCGCCAAGTCTCCGCGCTACTACTTCGACTTCCGCAAAGAGCGCAAGGCTGCGGCCAAGGGAGAGTCTGCTTATACGCCTGCCACCTCGCTGTTTGCCGCGCTGGGGGCCGCGCTCGATTTCGTCCGGCAGATGGGGAAAGGCGATCTGGCGGCGGGGCGCGAAGCGTTGGTCAACAACGCCGAGTTGGCGGCGGAAATGACCCGCGCGGGCGCGCATGCCCTCGGACTGAAGTTGTTCGCGGCGTCCGCACCGGCTGCCGCGCTCACCGCGATTCAGTCGCCGGCCGGGGTTGACTCCAGCGCAATCGTCAAGGAATTCCGGGAATCATTCGCGGCGGTGGTGGCCAACGGCCAGGGCGAGATGAAGGGCAAGCTGTTCCGCATCGCTCACCTGGGCTACTACGATTATCTCGACACCATTGGAATTCTGGCCGCGCTCGAGCACGTGCTCACCGGAGTAACCGGAAGACCAGTGGAGTACGGCGCGGCCGTGAGAGCAGCGCAGGAAGTGTACGCGCGCAGCCTGACGGAAAAACGGCAACCGGTTGGCGCCTGAGCGCCGCGGCGATCGACGCACCGTACTCGATTTACTGCACCGTAAAGTTCACGGTGTTGGAACTCTGAGCGGGCTGACTGTTGTAGATTCCCGTTCCGCCTGGATTTTTCACATAGACGGGCACAGTGCCGGCGGTGGCAATGTCCGCAGCGGCGACCGGTGTAGTGAGTTGGCCGCTGGTCATGAATTGCGTCGTGTGCGCCGTAGAATTCCAATAGATCACCGACCCGGCAACAAACCCGCTGCCGTTGACGGTTAATGTAAACCCAGCGCTGCCGGCAGTTGCCGTGTTGGGAACCAGCGGAGCCGCAACGTTCGGAGCTCCAGCCGCCATTGAACCTGAGCCAGAGCCGGAACCAGAACCGTAGCCGCCGCACCCGAGACCGAACAGGGACAGCAGAACGATTGTCGTCAGTAGAAGGTGGATTGTTTTCATGATGATCCTCACGCGAGATGGTGTTGAATTTCTAGCGATAGCTTACTAATTGGGTAATGGACGGGGTGTCAACGCGGTGTCACGTTCTGGTAAAGATTTTGCATGCCAACCAGGCTGGTTTTGGCTGTAGCAACGAAACATAACCTCACATATTCTTGGAGACTGAACCCAAATCATGAAAGTCGTAGTGGCAGAGAAGATTTCGTCATCCGCGGTGGATCTTTTGCGCGAGCCGCGCTGGACCGTCGTCACATCGGACCAACTCGACGGCAAGCTGGCCGCACAACTGGAATCGGCAGACGCCCTCATCGTCCGCTCGGCGGTGCAGGTTAACGCCGAGCTTCTGGAACATGCGCACAAGCTGCGGGTAATCGGACGCGCGGGTGTTGGCGTTGACAACATCGACCTTGACGCCGCGACGCGCAAAGGCATCGCCGTGATGAATACCCCCGGCGCGAATGCCATTGCCGTGGCTGAGCACACGCTAGCCCTGATGCTTGCCATGGCTCGCCATATCGGCCGCGCCAATGAATTGATGCATGCCGGGAAGTGGGAGAAGAAATCCCTCCAGGGCACCGAGCTCAACGGCAAGACGGTGGGCATCGTGGGCCTGGGAAGAGTCGGGATGGAAGTCGCGCGGCGGGCGCGAGTCTTTGGCATGGAAGTGGTCGCGCACGATCCCTTCGTTTCCACTGCGGTGGCGAAGGAGCAGGGCATCCGCATGGCAAAGCTAGACGAAGTTTATGCCGCAGCGGACTACCTGAGCCTGCACGTGGGGCTCACTCCGCAAACCGCCGGCATGATCAATGCGGAATCCATCAAGAAAATGAAGCAAGGCGTGAGACTGGTCAATTGCGCGCGCGGCGAACTGATCGACGAACCCGCGCTGGCCCAGGCTTTGAAGCAGGGCCGCGTGGCCGGCGCGGCGCTGGATGTTTTTGCCGAGGAGCCGCTGAAAAACTCGCCGCTGACGGCTATCGAGAACGCAATTCTGACGCCCCACATCGCGGGATCCACGTACGAAGCCCAGGAGGCCGTCGGCTACCAGATCGCGCACCAGGTAAAGGAATATCTGAAGGATGGCGTCATTCAGAATGCCGTCAACGTGCCCTCTGTGTCCCACGATGAATATCTTGAACTGCAGCCTTATATCGTGCTGGCCGAGAGGCTGGGAGCATTCCTGGCGCAAGTAAGCGAAGGGACGCTGGAAGAGATTTCGATCCGCTACTCCGGACATGTGGCAGAAGCGAAGACGGAATTGATTCGCAACGCGGCGGTCAAGGGTATTCTGAATGAAGCCCTCGAGGAGAAGGCAAACCTGGTGAATGCAGCCGCGATTGCTTCCGCCCGAGGCCTGCTTATCCACGAGTCACGCAAGCCAAAGAGCTCAACCGGGGGCTCCGGCAGCGTACTCTCGATTCTGCTCAAGACGGCCAGCGAAGAACACCTGGTCAAAGGCGCGGTCCTGCACAAAAACACGCCCCGGCTTCTTCATGTGGATGGGATTGATGTGGAAGCCCCGCTCGAGCGCAGTCTGATCTACATGCGCAACCGTGACGTGCCCGGCGTAATCGGGAAGGTGGGCACGATTCTGGGCAAGCACAAGATCAATATCGCGGATTTCTCCCTGGGCCGCCGGGTCGGCAACGGGAAGCCTGGCGCGCCGCGGGAAGCGATCGCAGTGGTCCACGTAGATGGACGCGTACCTCCGGAAGTGCTAGCCGAACTGAGAAAGGTGCCTGCGGTGGAACAGGCCAAGGCGATTCGGCTGTTCTAGGGACTCGGCACGGCCACGGATCGTACGTACATCCCGGAGAGCCGCATCTGGTTCCAACCATTGTAGAGACGTAGCTTGCTACGTCTTGCTTGCGGTCAAGAGAGACATAGCAGGCTCTCTACGGAGAGTTAATCTGGCAACCGCGCGAGGGCAATTGATGTTACGAACGATCGGCATCCTAATTGCGGCACTGTTTCTGTTCACATCGATCGGACTGGGCCAGGACAACCGTTACGACGTCAGCCTGGGTGGTGGGCCCGTGATCCCCAACCAGCCAACCGGAAATGGCACGACCCTGACTCCGACGAAGTCTGGTGCCGTGCTCGTCACCGGCCGGTACCGGTTCTCGGAAAGGAGCTCCGTCGAGTTCAATTACGGGCACACGTCGGACTCGCAGATCTACTCCACGCCCCCACTGACCTTTCGCATTCTCAACACCATCAGCGAATACTCGGGAGCTTACGTTCTCAGTTTCCACCAGTCAGCAAAAGTCGAGCCGTTTGCGTTCGTCGGTGCGGCGGCAGTGATCTTCTATCCCGGCTACAGTTCGAACACCGTCAACGATGTGCTGACAACTATTCCGGCATCGCAGCAAACCAAGCCCGCATTCCTCTATGGCGGTGGATTCGACTGGCGTATCTTCTCGAGTGTGCCGTTCGTTCGTAGATCAAGCTTGACCAATCATTTGGCTTTGCGGTTGCAGTACCGCGGCCTTCTCTATAAAGCCCCGGATTTCAAAGTGCAGAACCTGTTCACCGGTGCCAGGGGACACATGGCGGAGCCCACCATCGGAATTGTGGTGAAGTTCTAGAAAAACGGCCACGGATCTGCACGGATTCTCACGGATCATAGATCAGAGAAAAAAGTTTGATCCGTGAAGATCGGTGAAAATCCGTGGCTGATTTTCCTTAGGAGTTGAGAGCCTGCTTGCGCAGTTTGCGGCTTTCTGCCAGCAGCGCCATGGAGTGCATCAGGTTTTGCAGGGTGACGATGCCCACCAGCCGCTGATCCTCCACCACTGGAATGATGCTGAGATTGCGGGCGGTGAGTTTGCGAAAGGCGGAGGCCAGCGATTCGCCTTTTTGCGCAACTTCAAAAATGCGGTTCATCACGGCCTGGACGTAGCCGTTGCCTTCGACGCGGAGCGCTTCCAGAATCTTCTGTCTCGAAATCACACCCACCATGTCACTGCCGCGAATCACCGGGAAATCGTCCTGCAGGGAGTGGACGGCCTTGTCGAGCGCGTCTTCGAGCGTGTCGGCGGGGGAGAGCGTGGCAAAATCGGTGAGCATGATGTCTTCGAGATGCACCTTCTCCAGTACCGACTGGAAAACCACCGAGCGCTCTTCCATCTGGGATGCGATGAACAGGAACAATCCCACCAGGGTGAGCCAGTAGTTGGGCAGAAGCATGCCTACCAGGATGAACATGGTGGCGAAGGCCTGGCCAATGGAGACCGCTCGACGTGTGGCCTGGACTGCATCCATGCGCCGGCTGAATAGTGCGCGCAGCACCCGGCCGCCATCCATCGGATAAGCGGGCAGCAGATTAAATCCCGCGAGATAGAGATTGGCCCACACCAGACTGCGGGGAAGATTGCCCGATTGCATGAAAGGCCATGTCCGGAGATCGACGTGTGGGGCAACCACCAGGATTATGCCCGCGGAGGCCAGTGCAATGAGCAGGTTGGTGAGCGGCCCTGCCATTGCGATATAAATATCCCGCTTCCAGGGAACCAGCTTCGTGGCCTTGAGGATCGAGATCGCATCGGTGGCAAGGGGAATCGCGGCAAGAGAATCCGGCGTCGGCTGGCTTTCGTCCAGTTGTGTGATTCCGCCGATCGGAAGCATGATGATCGACTTTGCGCGGATGCCGTAGCGCCGGGCCACCAGCGCGTGACCGAGTTCATGGGCAAGGACGGAACCGAAAATGATCCCCACCATGGCCAGACCTCGCCCTTCGTTGGCGGTACCATGGGAAGCGTATTCGGTGTACCAGACAAAGAGTGGCAGCAGGAAGAACGTCCAGTGAATGCGAAGTTCAACTCCGAAAACGCGGCCTGCCGAGATGGACCAGCCTCTCATGAGACACCCACCCTCATTTGTCCTGCCACCATTCTATCTAGTTAGACAACGGGTTGGAGTGAAGAGTTGCAGTTTCACCAAATCAAAGGTAATTGGGACGGTTGTGGGCAAGGAGGACGGGCAGACTTATGCGAGTGATCGCCGGCACGTTCCGTAGCCGTCCGCTGCATTCACTCCGCGGCATGGACCTGCGCCCCACAGCGGATCGCTTGCGCGAAACCTTGTTCAACGTGCTGGCGGCGGGAGACCCGGCTGCCTTCCACGACAAAGTCTGGCTGGATCTGTGCGCGGGCACCGGTGCCGTCGGCATCGAAGCTCTGAGCCGGGGAGCAGCCAAGGTATATTTTGTGGAATCTTCGGCCCCGGCTGCCGGCTTGATCCAGCGCAATCTGCGCTCGCTGGGGCTGGAGGGTGGTTCCGAAGCATCTGGTTTTGAGTTGTTAAGGCAGGAGGTCGCCCGCGCCCTGAACCAGATGGAAGCTAGAAGCGTCACTGCCGACTTCATTTTCCTCGATCCTCCCTACCGCATGGAAAAGATGTACCTGCAGACTTTGCAACAGCTCTCGCAATCCCGGCTGCTCGGACCCAAGACCATCGTCGTCGCCGAACACGACAAGAGGTTCGACCCGGGCGATGGTTTTGCGCCGTTGCATCGCTATCGCAAGCTGGAGCAAGGAGATGCCGCCTTGAGCTTCTACCGTATTTCGGAATAGTCGACTCCTCATCCCCCGGGATGCGCCCTTAGAGCCCGGTATGGACCTTCGTAATCCTTCCTATTTCGCACCTGCAGCCAGCCAGGTTCCGGGTCCTCAAAGTCACGTCACAACTAGTTGAAATCGCAACCTTTCCTGCAATTGTGAGTCGGTGTAGCGGCTTGACCGACTGCCCTTCCCGTCACGCGATTTCGGTTACGAAAGTTTAGGCGTGAGCGATGTAAGTTGTTGAAGTGAGGAAGCTTAGCTGATATTACATGAGACGGGAATCTTGCACCCCAAAACATTAGAGAGTGATTAACGGAGGGACGTGGTTAGCGGCTCTCAGTCGTGGAGAGAACTGAGCATAGGCGCCAAGGCGTTTATCAGCCTTGTTGTCTTGGCGGGCACGTGTGTGATCCTGTACGGTGCTTTCAACCCCACCAGCAAGAATATCGCACAGTTCATTTGTTATCTGCTGATTGCGATTCTGGCCTCGCGTCTCAAGGTACGTCTACCTGGGATTACCGGCACCATGTCGGTAAATTTCCTGTTTATCCTGTTGGGAATACTGGAATTGGGCTTCGCCGAAACCCTGGTACTCGGGACTGCCGCCATCCTGGTGCAATGTTTCTATCGCGACCGGCCCAGCCCGATCCAGGTCACGTTCAACCTGTGCGCGAGTGCATTCGCCATCGGCGTGGCCTACAACGTGTATCACCTGGAAACATCGGGTACCCCTGTGAAGGCCCACCCCTTGTGGCTGGGCTTGGCCGCCATCACTTATTTCGCAGCCAATACCGCGTCAATCGCGGCGGTGATCGCACTCACCGAGCGTAAGTCCATCAAGAAACTCTGGGTGGAATGTTATTTCTGGTCGTTCCCCTATTACCTGGTGGGCGCTGCCTTCGCCGGCATGATCGGCTGGTTCAACCGCGAGTTCGGATGGGAAACCTCGCTGCTGATCGTTCCCATCATCTACCTGATCTACCGCTCCTACCGTCTCTACCTTGGCAAGCTCGAGGACGAAAAGCGCCACGTGGAAGAGATGGCTACCTTACACCTGCGCACCATTGAGGCCCTGGCCCTGGCCATCGAAGCCAAGGACCACACCACTCATGACCATCTGCAACGCGTCCGAGTTTATGCCATCGAGGTAGCCAAGGAGCTACGGGTGACTCCGGGAGAAATGGAAGCTCTGCACGCGGCTGCGCTTCTGCACGACATCGGCAAGCTCGCCGTGCCCGAACACATCATTTCGAAACCCGGCCGTCTTACGCCTGAAGAATTCGAAAAGATGAAGATTCACCCTTTGGTCGGAGCGGAGATCCTGGAACGGGTACGGTTCCCCTATCCCGTGGTTCCAATCGTCCGCGCACACCACGAGAAGTGGGATGGATCTGGGTATCCCTTCGGACTGAAGGGGGAAGAAATCCCCATCGGAGCACGAATCCTTTCCTCCGTCGACTTTCTCGATGCCATGGCTTCCGACCGGCAATACCGTCGGGCGTTGCCGTTGGAAGACGTTATGAAGCGTCTGGTCGCGGAGTCAGGAAAGTCCTTTGACCCCAAAGTCGTAAACGTGCTGGAGAAGCGCTATCGCCAGCTCGAGAAACTGGTGCAATCGACCAACCGGCCAGAAGCAGCCTTAAAACTTTCGACCGAGGTGAAAATAGAACCCGGAGCGGCGCCGGCGGCGGGCTTCGAAGACATTACGGTCAAGGATGCTCCCGGCCAGGAAGCCACTTTCCTGTTCTCGATCGCGGCCGCGCGGCAAGAAGCGCAGACCCTGTTCGAGTTGAGTCAGGACTTGGGCGCCTCGCTCAGCCTGGGTGAAACCCTTTCGGTATTCTCCGTGAAGCTCCGGCGGCTAGTGCCCTACGATGCCATCGCCATCTACGTAAAGCACGGGGAGGAATTGATTCCGGAACTGGTCAGCGGCGATAACCATCGCTTGTTCGCTTCGCTGCGTATTCCCCTGGGCTCCGGCCTCTCCGGGTGGGTGGCGCAGAATCGGAAACCCATCATCAATGGCAATCCTTCAGTCGAGCCCGGGTATTTAAACGATCCGACCAAGTTCAGCACTTTGCGTTCGGCGTTGGCGATTCCTTTGGAAGGGCTGGCCGGGGTCGTAGGCGTGCTCGCTCTTTATCATGCCGAAACTGACGCCTTCACTTCCGATCACCTGCGCATCCTGCTGGCGATCAGTTCGAAGATGGCACTGGCCATCGAGAATGCACTGAAGTACGAGCAGGCCGAGAGTTCGGCCGTCACTGACTACCTCACCGGTTTGCCCAATGCCCGGTCTTTGTTCCTGCAACTGGATCGGGAACTGGCCCGCTGCAAACGTGACTCCACGTCCCTGGTCGTCATGGTCAGCGACATGGATGGCTTCAAGCAGATCAACGACCGCTTCGGCCACCTGGAAGGCAATCGCGTGTTGCGCCTGTTCGCGCAGGCCTTGAAAGACAGCTGCCGCGAGTACGACTACGTGGCTCGAATGGGTGGCGACGAATTCGTGGTAGTTGCGCCCGGCCTCACCCTGGAAGCGGCCACCAAGAAAGCGGAGAGCCTGCGCGAATTGGCGCGCCAGGCTGGCCAGGAAGTGTGCAGCGAAGACATCCTTTCGCTCAGCGTGGGACAAGCTTTGTATCCCGAAGACGGGAAAGACGCGGAAGCTTTGTTGGCCGAAGCCGACCGCCGCATGTACATCGAAAAGCAGAAGCAGCCTTCCCGCAAGAATCGCCGCTTGTATCCACGGATGAAATGCAGGGTTACGATCGAATTGCGGCCGGGGGCAGGTGATGTCCCAGTGCTGGGCAACCTGATCGATGTCAGCCTGGGCGGCTGCTACGTGGAAACCAGCGCTCTCATGCCCGCTGGCTCTGCGGTAAAAGTCATCTTCTCCATCGACGACGGCCGCCTGCAAGCCGCTGGCAGCGTGGTCCGAACCGATCCCGGGTCAGGCATCGCCATCCGGTTCAACGATATGAACCGCGAGGACCGGGAGAAGATGCACAAGGTTCTGGAGTTTGTGCACAACAGCACCATGTTTTACGACAACCGGTACTTCTCCAAGCTCCTGAAGCAATAGCCATGAACCGTGTGGGCGGACACTCTTGTCCGCCGCCTTTGACTTTGATTTTCTTGCTTGGGATCTTTCAGATGCCTGGGCATTCACACGAGAACGGTCCGTCTCGAATTAAGAAGAAAAGTCAACTTCAAAAGCGGCGGACAAGAGTGTCCGCCCCACACAGGCTTTACCTTCTGCCGGGGTGGAACTCTCCACGATTCGAGAATTGGCGAAAGGGCCATTCGCCGTCTTTGGCGGGAGTGACCGGGGAGGCGGCGGGCGCGGCAACGACGGTTTCCGAACCCCAATCTTCGGGAGCTGGATGAATGCCCCAGATGTTTCCCGGCTGATCGAGTGCGATACCCACTACCCAACACTTGCTTCCCGCGCCTAAGGGCACACAGTTGGCAACCCGGGCGGTCACACGTTTGCCGGTGGGGAGTTCGTCCAGGAAAACTTCTGTCCCTGGCTTGAGCGGGCGTGAAAGCCGAACGCCGCAGCCTTGAGAATTGATCACCAGGGTGTGGCCGGATTCGGAGAACGGAGCGGTTGCATCCAAGGCGGTGACACGAAGCGGAATTTGAGCGCGAATCCGAGTGCTGCGCCGTCCAGGTTCTATCGTTTCTTTTTTCGAGTCCATAAAGGGCAGTTCGCCTGAGAATTGTTGAATGGTTTACGTTTGATTCTACGGCCAAAATCGAAGTCGGCAGTGACCCCACTGTTATTGAGCCCACACCAAAGTAACTACTCCTTCCACCTACGGAGGCCGCAATCCATCCTGTAGAGGGATGACCAACGTCTAAGCAACCGCTGATTGTATTTGGATCAGTGGACCGGCTGTACTGAGTCGGCCTTGGTCGCTACCTTTCTCTTTGCGCAGCATGTTGGCGGAACGGATTCCAGTCCGGTGGAACGACTTCTCGCAGTCCGCAGTCGAGGGTCCACGCATACTTCCTTCCATGTAGGCCAAGCCCGGACAACGCGTACAGGTGCCGACATGACTGCAGGTAGAACAGACAGGCAGGTCTTTGGCGCGAATCGAACGCACGTCATTCAGCTCGGAAGAGTGCTGCCATATGTCGATGAATTTCTGCCGCCGCACGTTGCCGCTGGGCAGAGGAAATTGCACGCAGGGAAAAACATCTCCGTAGGGAGAGATATAGGCCAGGGTGTGACCCGCGCTGCACGGATATCCTTCCATCACATCTTGGTCCGGAGGTGGCGGCGGAGCGCAAAATTCTTCGACGTTCCCCACCAGGCTTTCATTGTGAAAGACGCCGTTCAACTCCGCGCCCGGAATACGCAGATTCAGGATCGATGTGTCGCCATCCATTTTCGGCGTGATGGTCGGGTCCAGGGTGTAGGGAACACCCAACTCGCGGGCCAGCGCCTGCACCCCGGCACTGTCTCGCATATTGGCTGTCATCAGCACATTGGCAATTACAACCCTGAGTCCCTGTTGGGTTAAGGAGCGAATCGCCTCCACGCTTCGGCGCAGCGAGCCTGGAAGTTTTGTGATGCCATCGTGGATCTCCGCACGATGCGAGTAGATGCTGACCTGCACCTGGTCGACACCGAAGTCAAGCATGCGCCGGGCATCGGGTTCACGAATCATCACGGCGTTGGTCTTGATCCTCACGTTAAACATCAGGCCGCGCGCATACTCCAGCAGTTCGAAAAAATCGCGCCGCATCAGTACTTCACCGCCACTAAAGGTCAGAAAAAATGTGCCGGCGTCCGCCAGCTCTTTCAGCACCCGCTTGATTTCGGCGGTGGTCATCTCGCCGTGGTCGTCATGATCCAGATAGCAGTGAACGCAGCGTTCATTGCAGCGGTATGTGATGTCGAAATGAACCGACATGGGCACGCCCAGGTCCAAAGCCCGCTGGCTCATTTCCTGCATCAATGTCATGCCGCCTCCGTTGGAGCCACGGCGGATGCGTTAAACGGCATTTCCGAAACCTGCAGGATGCCATAGCCCGAGAGTTCGTCCACGAACTGCTCGGCATCGCGGTACGCGGTCTGAGGATCGATCTCGAACTCATTGCAGACCTGCCGGACCACGATCTCAGACAACGGAGTACTGCCATCGGCTGCCTGCCAGATCACGCTGGCGACTGCATTCAGCGTAAAAAAAGTGGAATCCACCGCCGACATGATCATCATTTCGCCGCCCAGCATGCGGGAGGCGATGGCGGAACTCCTCGCAATATATTTCGCGACGTACTTTTCGCTCATTGGATCATGCTCCACGCCCGCGAATCGGGGACAAAGGTCAACTGCTGTACCGGAACCCTTTCTACAAACTCGCAAGCCGACTGGAAAACGCTTTGCACCAGGTCCTGATCCTCGGCAAAAAACAGAATATTTCGCATCAGACGCCGGATGGCTTCCGCCTTTGCCATGGGTTCGATCTTGTTTTCCGGCCCCTGCTTCAGGAAAAACAGGCAGCCGATCGGGGCGGAGCAATTTTCTCCCACTCGCGCGAGTTCTCCCGCGAAGGGAGTTCCGCAGGCGTGGTAGCCAGCGGCGTCGCGACGGACATACGAAATCTCGTCGGTCAGCAGCGTGACATCCGGAGGTGCGAGCCGGGAGATTGTAGTTTTGCCGGCACCGGACACTCCAGAAAACAGAAAGGCCCGGCCGTTGCGAATGGCCCCGGCTGAGTGCAGCAGGAAACCGCCCTCCCGCGCCAGAATCAAGGTGTGCACAATGCGCAGGACAGAATCGATGGAGTAGGGGTTGGCCGACTGGCGAATGTGCCCGCGGCCGGCGCGCGGATCCCAGTGGGCACGGAAATCACCTCGCCGCAGACGCCAAACTCCGTCCTGCATTCGCACCTGTACGTCTTCGTCCGGATCGTCCGCCAATGGCGCAGTCAGTTCAACGTCAAATTCGAATTTGGGTGGAGAAGGCGAGCCGACAAAACCCGCGTAGCGGAGTGCAAGTAACTGCCGGAAAGAGGCGTCCTGCATATGCAGCAGGATCGGCATCCCCCCTATCTCAAGCGTGATCTCGCAGTTCTGACTCACTCTGTAGCAGCTCCGTAGCACGGGCGGCAGATCACGCCGCGCATATTCACTTACGATGCTGCTTCCACGAGTGCGACGTCGATCTGGCCATCGCCTCGGTGGCAGCGTCCCCATAGTCGCAGCCCGACGCGCCGGAACAGGCCCCAGTGGCAAAGCATGTACCCCACCATCCGGCGGAACGGCGAAAGTCTGCGCGCCGGTGAGAAGGCCGAACCGGAACGATGAATCTCTCTGATCTTTCCCAACACTTGATCGCCACGAACCAAAGGATCGTCCGCCGGCATAGAGTCCCCGCGGGCAATCAGAAATATTGCGTCCCCGGTAAGGCTCTTGCTCACAACGCGGTGAATGAAAAAACGCCCTCCACGCCTGTATAGGACGATCTCTCCAGGCTCAATGTCTTCCAGTCGGCTGGACTGAACCGTGAGAAGATCACCCGGCCACAAAGTGGGGAGCATACTGACTCCCGTGGCCCGAATCTTCACTATCCCCCACGCTCGCAGCGCCTCGGCCACCAGACTGCATCTGGCTTCTTTTTTTTGTACATGAGGGTTCATATCTTGTAGCGACATAGCTTGCTACGCCTTGTTTGCAACGCAAAAAGACGTAGCCAGCTACGTCTCTACAACCTGGGCGAGACCTGGTAAACGATAACCCAGTGCACAAGCGAGCGAAAGGCAAAATGGGCGGGAGCTGTTGCGTTGCCAGATACCTGCTGAAGACAATTGGGGGACATGACCGCAGGACACTGGTTCCAAGATTTGAGTTCACTCGCAGGCTTGTCGCCGCGCAGCCAAGAGAAAATCTGGCCAGGCAAAGCGGAATACTGCAAGTAAACGAATGTGAGGTTTCCATGTGATAGTTTCGCGAGAGGAATCTTTCAGGTCCGAGGATCGCCAGTCAGTACCTACGACCAGCACTTTGCCGCAAACTGCACCATCCCGGCTGCCCTCCCCGACCTCTGCGTACTCTGTCACTTTCAGTCCAGAGCTCGACCTGATTCTGGCTTGTTGCAGCGACGATCCAGGCGGGAAGAATTCCGCACGGCTGCAGCACATTCTCCAGAACGCATATCTTGATTGGGACCGACTGCTGCAGGTTGCTCAGCATCACGGCCTGGTCCCGCTGGTATATCGCCGGCTGTCGACTGCGATGGGGGGAACCCAATCCGCCGGGTTGGTGGCGCTGCGCCAGCAGGACAAGCTCAATGCGCACCGAACCCTGTGGCTGACGGTCGAACTTCTCAACATTTACAAACATCTGGCAGCTCGCTGCCTGGAGGTTCTGCCCTACAAAGGACCAGTGCTGGCGGAGAGTCTTTATGGCAATGTCGCCCTGCGCCAGTTTTCCGATCTGGACTTGCTGGTTCGTGCTCGAGACCTGCGGGCCATCCGATCCGCCCTGTTCGAATTGGGATACAAACCTGGACTGCAGCTGACGCGTGCCGCGGAGCGCGCCTACCTCAAGTCAGGGTACGAGTACACATTCGACGCCGCCCAGGGACGGAACCTGGTTGAAATCAAGTGGCAGATTCTCCCGCGGTTCTATTCGATTGGATTCGAGGTCGACAATTTTTTCGAGCGGGCAGTTGGCATCGACGTGGCCGGACACAAATTGCGCACGCTCTGCGATCAGGACCTGATGCTAGTGCTTTGCGTCCATGCGGCTAAACACGGTTGGGTGCAGCTTTCCTGGCTGTGTGACATTGCGCAACTGGCTCGATCTCGAGCCCTCGACTGGAAAGCCCTGAGGTTACAGGCCGAGAGGCTCGGCATTGCGCGGATTGTTGCCGTTTCGTTCCTGCTGTCGCACAAATTGCTCACAACCGCTCAGCCGGCACAGTTTGACCTGCAGGATGATCCAGCTACAGAAGGACTCGCTGAGCGGATCCTGCACCAGATCGTAGGGGATGCCGAATTCGATCCGGAATCGATTGGCTATTTTCGCTTGATGATGGATTTGCGAGAGCGCCGCCGGGATCGCGCTTCTTTCGCGTGGCGGCTATTGGCGACGCCCAGCGCAGGAGAATGGTCTGCGATCCGGCTGCCGGGCCCCATGTTCCCGCTCTACCGCGCAGTGCGGATGTTCAGACTGGCGGGCCGGATGGCCTCTTCAAGATCAAAGGCTTGAACTCATCCTTTAGCGTACCTGCGTGCCCGGTCCATCCCCGCTCGTAGCCCCTGTTGTACAGCGCGCTTATACCCGGATTTGTCCATGCCTGCCAGAGTGGCCGCGGCGATACCACCGGGAGTGGCGGCTTCGTGTAGCAAGTCCTCCAATGAAATGGAACCTTCCCGCCACGCCAGAATTCCGTCCGTCAGCCCATGGGCGGCAGCGGTTAAGGCAGTTCTGCGATCCAGCCCAAGAATCTCAGCCGCTTCAGCCAGCGCGGCCAGTGCGTGGTACCCCTGACTGGAAGAGTAAGTGACACTGAATGTGTCGAACTTGCTCTCGGGAATTTCGAGCACCGTCCCGACTCGGGCGAAGAAAGCGCGTACCTCCTTCCGTGCCGCAGCGGGAAAATCGCGACCGAAGGTCACGGCGGTCAAACCACGCCCACTGCGAGCCACCGGACTAGGCATGGCTCGCGCCCAACGCACCGGCTTGCCCATCCACCCGCGCAGATGGGCGAGCGGAATGCCAGCCGCCAGACTGACGGCTAAGGTTGAATGATTGGGCCCTATCTTTTCCAGCAACTCGCGGACTGAGTCCGGCCTGACCGCGATGATCAGAAGCTGGGCCTGCTGAACGGCGCGAAGAAGATCTGGTTCGACGGCAACTTCATAGTCCCGTCGCAGTTGCCGCAACTTGGCGGGATGCCGATCATGCACAACGATAGGCCCGTTGTATCCAGCGAGATGCAACCCGGCCAGCAACGCCCCGGTGATGCGGCCTCCACCCAGAAACACGGTGGTGTGAGCAGTGTGGGGCGGACACTCCTGTCCGCCGCCTTTGACTTTGACTTCGGTGCGGTCTTTCGTGCCTCCACCTTTCATACGAGATCAGCGCAGGCCCGGTCCGCCACCTCGATCAGCGTTGCCACGTCCCTTTCCGTGTGCGCGGTGGAGATGATCCAGTGCAGTCCGTTCGAAGGAGTCATATAGATGCCGTGTTCGAGCAGCCGGTGAACGAAACGGGAGTAGCGTTGCGTGTCCACTAATGTGCAGTAGTCGCGGTAGTCATGGATGGCGTCGCGCTCGGTGAAGTAAATCTGGAACATGGGCCCGAAGCCCTGCACTATAGCCTTCATTCCGCGGCGCTGAAAGACTTCCCGCAACCCCGCGATGGCTGCATTGCCTATGCCATACAACTTCTGATACGTGCCTTCGGCAGCCAATAGATCGAGGTTGGCGGCAACAACTCTCATGGTCAGACGATGTCCGTTGAAGGTGCCGTAGTGCAACACCATGTGTTCGCTCCAGCGCATGCGATCAAGAATGGAACGCGGACCAGCCACGGCCCCCACGGGAAATCCCGCACCCAGAGCCTTGCCAAAGGTGCTGATGTCAGGCGTTACTCCGTAGTATTCCTGGCATCCACCCAGGGCGTAGCGAAAGCCGGTGACGACTTCATCGAGAATCAGCAGAGCGCCATATTCTCGAGTGCGTTCGCGCAGCCGCTGGAGATAGCCGTCGCGCGGCGGGATGCAGCCCATATTCGCCATGATGGGTTCGGTAATCACGGCGGCTAACTCGCGCCCGTGCCGCCGCATGACTTGTTCAAGCGCAGCAACATCGTTCCAGGGCGCCAGCACCACATCGTCGAAGCAGGATGCCGGAATGCCCTCCGAGTCGGGAATGCGAGTGGGATTGTCTGACGGACCCAACTGCTCCGGCGGGTGACTGTGCGCGTTCAGCAGATATGGGTCATACCAGCCATGATAGTGGCCTTCGAACTTTAGGAATTTAGTTCGGCGGGTGTGTGCGCGGGCCAGGCGCACCGCCAGCATCGTGGCTTCACTGCCGGTGTTGGTGAACCTCACTGCTTCCGCGGAAGGGACCACACGCCGGAGGCGCTCCGCGGCCTCCATTTCGGCGGAAGTTGCAGCCGCAAAGTGCGAGCCTTCCGCCATGGCTTGGGACACGACTTGAACTATCTTGGGGTGCGCATGTCCCTGAATGAGCGCCCCAAACGACATCATGAAATCAACGTACTCGTTGCCGTCGGCATCCCAAACGTGCGAGCCCTGGCCGCGTTCCAGAAATACCGGGCTGGGCACGTACACGGCGGTGCCGCGAGAAGGCGAGTTCACGCCTTCAACCAGCGACTGCTGGGCTCGCTCGAATAATTGCTGCGACCGTTTGCGAGTCGTCATGTTTACACAATACGAAGTAGGCCCGGACGCCCCGTCCGGGAGGCTAGTAGCGCTCGCCGCAGAGCACCGCGGAGATTCGCTCCGCCGGACAGCCGAGGGCGGCTGTTCCTACGCGGTGTGGCTAATCCGCCGTGCCGCCGCCATCCACAACCAGCGTTGCCCCGGTCATGAAGGACGAATCGTCCGACGCCAGAAACAGGGCGGCTTTGGCAATCTCGTCGGCCGTGCCAATCCGCCCCAGAGGACGATTGCTGCAGCCCGCCAGATAGTCCTCCCATTTCTGGCCGCGCATGCGCGCGTCTTCGGGCAGCATCGGCGTATCTACATCTCCAGGACAGATGCAATTCACACGAATACCTTGCCGCCCGTGGTCGATCGCCATAGCCTTGGTCAGCAGCACGACGCCGCCTTTCGAGGCGCAGTACGCCACGGCGGCGTCGCCGCCCACGATTCCCCAGCCCGAGCTGTTATTGATGATCACTCCAGTTCGCCGCTCGATCATGCCCGGCAGGGCGAACTTTGACATCAGGAAAGTGCCTTTCAAATTGACATCGATCTGCAGGTCCCATTCTTCCTCGGTGCAATCACGCGTCGTATGGGGATAGAAAATGCCGGCGTTGTTGAAGAGGACGTCGAGGCGCTTGAAGGCGCCCACCGTCTCATCGACCGCGCGCCGGCATTCGTCGGCCTTGCGAACGTCGGTGCGCAGGAAGATGGCTTCGCCGCCGTCTTTCAATATCTGCTCGGTTACGGCATGGCCACGCTTCTCATTACGGCCGGTGATGGCAACCTTCGCTCCCTCTTTGGCGAAGAGGAGGGCAGTAGCCTCGCCGATGCCAGAGGTGCCGCCGGTGATGAGAGCGACTTTGTCTTTCAGACGCATGTTTCCGGACCTTGAAGGCACCACCGCCCACGTAGGCCCAGACGTCCTCGTCTGGGCAGGCGAGCGAAGCTCGCCAGGATCGCTTCTCAACACAGCACCGCGGCCTTCGCTTACGCATGCTGTGGCGCTACACGGACCCCGCCAGACCTCCGCCATCTACTACCAGCGCGGTCCCGGTTACGAACGACGCGGCGTCGCTGGCCAGGTACAGAGCTGCCTGAGCGATTTCTTCCGGCTTGCCGACCCGCCCCAGCGGTCTTTTCGTAGCATCCGCCAGGAACTGGCTGCTGGGCTCTCCCAACTGTTCGGCCTCGTTGCGCAACATGGCGGTGTCGGTGTCGCCGGGGCAGATGCAGTTTACGCGAATCTTCTGCGGCCCGTGATCGATGGCCATGGCTTTGGTCAGCAGCACCACCGCACCCTTCGAAGCGCAATACACAGCCGCTCGCGGCCCGCCCGCCAAACCCCAGCCCGAGGCAGTGTTGATGATGGAGCCTCCGCCATTTTTTTCCATCGGCGGAATCGCCTCACGCGACATAAGAAAAATAGCCTTTACATTCACTGCCATCACCCGATCCCAGTCTTCTTCACTGAGTTCTACGACCGAGGCGCGGCGGATGATCCCGGCATTGTTGAACAAAACGTGAATGGCGCCAAAGTCACGGAGGGCACGATCGATGACGCGCTTGCAGTCCGCCGCGCGGGTGACGTCGGCGGGTTCGAAGGCCGATCGGCCGCCGCTGCTGGCGATCTCGGCCGCAACCGCCCGCCCGCCCGGTTCATTGATGTCAGTGATCACCACCGCCGCGCCTTCGGTGGCGAAGAGGAGCGCGGTCGCCCGCCCAATGCCGGACGCCGCGCCGGTGATTACAGCGACCTTACCGCCAAGCTGATGTTTCGGCATGTGCTGTCCGTGGGCCACGATTGCCTAGTATTGGCTGGGCGATTCTAGTGTCAAATGTTTGCACACCGCGCGGAATTGCGCCCAAAACGATTCAGTGTACTCAAAGTACGGCCTTGACACACTGCACTCAAGACTTCATGCTTATGCTGCTTACACGGAGACCTCATGGTCGAAGCTGAACCCGAGAAGCGGGCAACGCGGCGGTTCGCGCTACGGCTGCCCGTCGCGGTCACTTATTCAGATAACGGCTCGCAGGAAAAAAGTGCCCAAACCCGGGATGTAAGCGCGCGCGGTATTTGTTTCTACGTGGATTCTGCGATCGCCCCGGGGTCGGTGATCGAATTCACTCTAACCCTTCCGCCCGAAATCACCCTGACCGAAAGCATCCGCGTGCGTTGCAAAGGCAAGGTCGTGCGCGTGGACGATGGCGACGGCAAAGTCGCCGTGGCTGCGGTGATTGACGAATACGAATTCCTGGCTGAGCCGTAAACAGCCAGCACAGGTTCCAAAAGTCGCCTTGGCGAGCGATAGCGGGAAGCTGGCTGCACTCCGGAACTTTTTCCACAAATTATTTTCGGTCGGTTTCATTCTTGTCCGATCCCCCAACAATTCCCTCCGCCCCATCGCCGGCAGCGGGCTTGCTTACGAGATGAAGAAGGTCACATCTGCTTGAAAACTATGAGCCAGATGCTGACAGTACATGTCCTGAATCCCATGAGGCATAGCCTGACTGCGCGCCGCTTTCGCGGCTGTTTCCTGTGAAAATAGACTCATGAAGGTCTCATGGAAAAACCTGCCTGCGGCAATTGCCGTGCTCGCATTAGCATTTTCCTGCGCGAATTGCGGCGGGGGCACGACGGGCTCAACGTCTTCATCTTCATCCAGCGGATCAAGCTCCGGTTCAGGCAGCGGCAGTGGATCAGGCGGAGGGAGCGGCTCGGGCGGCGGATCCGGCTCGGGCGGTAGCAACCAGAGCGCTTGCAGCGCCATGAGCGCAGGACAGGGCGCGAGCCTAAACGGATTCGTTCCCTTTGCCAGCGACACTCTTTGGAACAAGGATATTTCCGGCTCGCCCGTGGACGCCAACTCTAGCGCAATCATTAGTTTCATCGGACCCACCATCGGGATGCATCCCGATTTTGGTTCAGGACAATACCAGGGCTCGAATATTGGAATCCCGTACGTCGTGGTGGGTGGAACACAATCTGCGGTGAGCATCAATTTCACCGCGTACGGCGACGAAAGCGATCCCGGTCCGATGCCGATTCCCGGCAATGCTCCGATCGAAGGTGATCCCAATCCTGGCGGCGATCGCCACGTGCTGGTGCTGGATAACAGCAACTGCTTTCTATACGAACTCTTCAACTCCGCCCCGAACGGCAACGGTAGCTGGAGCGCCGACTCGGCCGCGGTTTGGGACTTGCTGGCCAATGAGCAGCGTCCGTGGACATGGACCTCCGCCGACGCCGCCGGCCTGCCGATTTTTCCCGGCCTGGTTCGCTACGACGAAGTGGCCGCCGGGCAAATTCAACATGCCATCCGCTTCACCCTGCCGCAGAGCCGGGCGGCGATGGTCCCACCCGCTTCCCACTGGGCGGCGAACTCCACCAGTGCGAATGCGCCGCCAATGGGCATGCGCCTTCGGCTTAAGGCCAGCTACGATATTTCCGGATTCTCCACCAACGTCAAGGTCATCCTGACCGCGATGAAGAAGTACGGTCTGATCATGGCCGACAACGGCAGCGCCATGTACATCAGTGGCGCGCCGGATAGTCGCTGGGACAACGACGATCTGCACAATCTGTCGCAAGTGCCGGCGTCGTCGTTTGAAGTGGTGCAGATGAACCCGGTCTACACCGCTTCCAACGTGCCGCAGGGTTCGGCTCCCAGCATCGCGAGTTTCACGGCTACGCCGTCCAGCGGCGCGGGAAGCAGCGTCACGTTGTCGTGGAGCGTGAGCAATGCCTCGTACGTCATCATCTCGCCTCAGGTGGGCGCCGTGCGGGGCACGAGCGTGACAGTCAGCCCGGCTCAAACCACTACCTACACGCTCTACGCCACCAACCAGTACGACCGCAGCATGACGACGGTCACGGTAAACGTGCCGTAGCAATGTGGGCGCGAGCGTCCCGCTCGTGCAGTTTCGATATCCGGCAGTAGCCACGTGGGGACAGCAGCCCTCGGCTGTCCGGCGGAGCAACGCTCCGCGATTCTGACACCAGCAAAACCTGTCGAGCTGCGCTCGACCCGACAGCCGAGGGCGGCTGTCTCCGTGGTCTCGTAAGCACGAGCGGGACGCTCGCGCCCACATGAACCGTGCCTTATACTTCCGCAGCACCGCATGGCTGCATCCGCTACATCTCGCCTCGCCTACATTGACTGGATGCGCGGCCTGGCGTGCGTGCTGATGTTTCAAACTCATTGTTACGATTCCTGGCTGAATCCCGATTCCAGGAAGACCACGTTTTTCATGTGGTCGCAACTGGGTGGAACTCTACCCGCACCCTTGTTCCTCTTTCTAGCGGGGGTCTCGTTCGCGCTAGTCACCGACAAGCTCAGGCAAAAAGGTTTGCCGCCGAACCACATCGCGCGCGTCACCATCCGGCGAGGCGCGGAAATTCTGGGGTTCGGGCTTCTGTTCCGACTGCAGGAATACGCCATCGCCTGGGGATGGGCTCCCTGGAGCGATCTTTTGCGCGTGGACATTCTGAACACGATCGGTGTTTCTATGATGTTGATGGGCATTGCGTGCTGGATGGTTCTAGGTTGGAATCAGGGATCGCGCGCGCGCCAGGCGCTGGGAGGGATGGCCGTTAGCGTCGCTCTGCTGATTTCGCTCATTACCCCGCCCATCTGGACCACCTGGCGTCCACGATGGCTGCCCTGGCCGATCGAATCGTACATCGACGGCGTCCACAATCTCGGCCAGCCCCAGGCGTGGCTCTTCCCAGTCTTCCCCTGGACAGCGTTTGCCTTCGCCGGCCTGGCGACCGGATTCGTTCTTTTGAGTGATTGGGGGCGGAAGCGGGAGGCTGCCGTCTTCGTTCTGGCCGGAGCAGGAGGAGTTGGGTTAATTTACCTGGCGCGATGGCTGGACGCACGGCCCGAACAGGTTTATCCGGTGTACGACTTCTGGCACACCAGCCCCAATTTCTTTCTAATTCGTGTGGGGTTGCTATTGGTAATTTTGTCCGCGGCTTACGTTTGGTGCCGCTGGGGCGCAGGCCAGTGGGGATTCAGCCCTTTGATACAGCTGGGGCAAACCTCTTTGCTGGTCTATTGGGTGCACATTGAATTCGTGTACGGGCGCCTTTCCATCCTGCCCAAACGTTCGGTCGACCTTCGTACGGCATCGGTTGGCCTGCTGACAATTTTCCTGGCCATGCTGCTGCTATCGATACTCCGCACCAGACTGAAGCCTCGTGGGACGCGCTGGCTTCCGTTCGGACGGAAGGCCGACAAGACGCAACCAGCTGGGGCCCTACAAGGCGCTGGGATCGTTCGAAAGAATGCGCGCTGAAATCTGCCGGATCGCATTCTCCACCAGCTTCAAGGCAATGGCCCAGCGCTGCCGGGCCTGAGTCTCATCGTCTCCGTAGCCGAAGAGATAGCACGTGATGTAGAAACCGTCTCGCATCGCAGGGCTGGTGTGGTAGAAGCAGCGGCGGATGATCAATTCCGCGGCTGCCGGAATCTCGGGGACTCTCTTCAGAAGCTCTGTTATCCTCCGAGCGAGTTGTTCGTGTTCGGCAAAAGAGAAGCGCGGACTCTCCTGCGAGAACAGAAGGTCAACGTAGGAGCCAGACTTCCACGCAGCGCCAAAAATCTCCTCGTCGGGATTTATTTCGGTGCTGGCCCAGCTGTCACATTTGGCAGTTTCCAGAATGCAGACTGGCGAGTTTATGGCGGCAAGAAACTCGCCCAGCTCCGGCACCCGCCGGGCTTCGTCGATTTCGAGCAGCAGTTCCGGCTGGTGCTTCAGATCGTAATAGCGCAGGCCGCCGTCGGCGGCGGCCCAGGGAAACTCCAGGGTCTCATCGCCAGCCCCGAGTTCAACCGCAAAATCGGCTTCCACCCTAGTGCGCGGGTTGAGGAGCGGGTTGAGATGGAGGCTGCGGCGCGGCAGGCGGAGCGAAATTAACCGTCGGCACTTGGCGTGATCCTTCAGACGCCGCGAAGTAAGCGTCATTTGGCTTGAATCCCGCCCAGCCGGCGTAAATGTTGTTGGGAAACTTCTGAACGTAAGTGTTGTAGTCCTGCAGCGTATCGTTATAGCGCTTGCGCTCGACGGCGATACGATTTTCGGTCCCGGCCAGTTCGTCCTGCAACCGCAAGAAATTTTCGTTCGATTTCAACTGCGGATAGTTCTCCACAATCACCAACAGACGTCCCAGTGCGCCGTCTAGTTGCTGGTTGGCAGCAATCTTGTCCGCGGGGGTACCGGCGGAGAGCAAGGCGGAGCGCGCTTTGGCGATGTCGCCGAAGACCGTAACCTCTTGCTGCGCATATCCCTTCACAGTGTTAACCAGATTAGGGATCAGGTCGGCGCGGCGTTGCAGCACGATGTCCACCTGCGACCAGGAGGCCTTCACGGCTTCGTTCTTGGTGACCAGCGTGTTACGGACACCGACATATTGTCCGAAGGCGACAAAAGCAATCAACGCCAGAATGATGATCACGATTACGGCTTTGCCCATATTTTCCTCCTGAACCAAGCATCCCCAAAAACTCAGACCTGAGCCGGCCCGGACGTATCCAGCATTGTATCTACTGCCGTGGTGACCTGCTGCACAGCGGTCAGATAGTGCGCGAAAACCTCTTTCACTTCAAACCCCTTGCGATCAGCCTTGTGTTCGCGGATATCGAGCAACTGAAGCAACGGAGACGCGTCGAATTGAATGCGGGCGGCGAGCGTCTGCACAGCTTCGCGTTTGGTGCGTGGCGAATTGTCGCCCAATGCGATCAGCGCGTGCCGGAGGAGGGTGGCAAACGCAGGCAGCGATCCCAGCAGCAGATCCCAGAGATCGTGCTCTTTCCCTGCCACCAGCAACAGGCGCTGTCTCAGCAGGATCAGTTTCTCGCGCAGTTCGTACTCCACTTGGGCACGATGCAAGCGCATGGGGATTCGCAACCCCGTCACCAGATTGTCGCCGAAAAGCACGCGGTGATGCTGCTGCATGTCCAGCAGTTCGATGGAAAAAACATCGACTGAATGCTCGAGCTCCTCCCGGGTCATGACCAGCGGCGCAGGATGCTTGTGGCGATGCCACCATTCCACCACGGGCGCGATGGCGGAAAGTTTGGCAAATGAAGTCTCCCGCAGAATGCACAGTAGATTCAGGTTGGAAAATTCGGGGTTGAAGTCTCCGGCAGCCGCCGAACCATAAAGGATCACGCTCTGGAGATTTTCGCCCGCAGTCTTGTGCATACGGCTGACAAATTCGTCGAGCTGTTTTTCTGCGACCATTTTAGAAATCCTCCGACAGGATGCCGGCGCTACCGCTTACCATCCCCCGCCGGCGCCGCCGCCACCGGAACTGCCTCCGCCAAAGCCCCCAAAACCACCTCCGCCACCACCAAAGCCCCCGCCACCGCTGTAGCCGCCTCCGCGATATCCCCCTCCGCCTCCGCCGCCACCTCCAAACAGAATCATCCAGAAAAGAATTCGGCGCAGCGGAGGAACAAACAGGACCAGCAGGACGATTATCGCGAGAAGAACGATCCCTCCCGCCGACAGTCCTCTTCCTGGTTGTTCCTGTGGCTGCTCCTGAATTTCAGGATCCGTTCCGGTGAGCGTGATGCCGGCATCCTGCGCGATGACGTCGGCAACCCTCGACGTCATGAGCAGCAAGGCGCCGCTGTAATTTCCCTGTTTCAGAAGGGGAACTGCTTCGCGGCCAAAACTGCCGACTTTGCCGTCCGGCAGGATCGGCTCCAGGCCGTAACCAACTTCGGTCCAGTATTTCCTGTCCTGGACCGCAAGGAGAATCAGGACTCCATGATCCGTCGCTTTGCTGCCGATGCCCCATCGCTTGAAGAGTTCGACCGCGTAGCTGTTAATGTCCGAACCGTCTAGAGAATTGATGGTCACCACCGCGATCTGCGCGTGTGCTTTTTGTTCAATCTGCTGGCAGATGTCATCGAGTTGCGTGACTGTGCCCTGGTCGAGAACATGGGCGAAATCGTTGACGTAATCGGTCGGGCGCAGTTGCGCCACAGGCTCGGCGTGGAGCAGGAGCGGGAGCGCCAGCAGAACGATGGCGGCGCGAATCGATTTCACAAACAACCGCATTCGCGGTGATTGTATAGGAAAGGCGAGTCGAGCTTCGCTCGACCATACGAGCGCGGATGCTCGCGCCTACATATGTTTGCGCAGGAACTCCAGAATCTGGACTTCCGCCCAGTAGCCATCATCACCGTTGGCCGTGGACAGAAAAGAGCAATGGCCGCCGTCTTCAGTTTCCAAGAACGTGATGTTGGGATTCTCCAGAAGCTTCCGCCGGGTTTCCGGAAGAATGCGGATGAACGGATCATTCGCCGCATGCAGGATGAATGCCGGTACGGCAATGCGATCCACTACGTGGGTGGCGGCGGCTCGGTCATAGTAGTCGGTCGCGCCGGCGAATCCGCAATAGAAGGCCGTGATCTTGTCGTCAAAATCGCGGAGGGTAGCAACACCGTGCAAGCGCGAAGTGTCGAACGCTCCTGGGAACAGCCGGGCCTTTTTCCGCAACCGGCCTTTCAACTTCCACAGAAAATATTCTTCATACAAGCGGTTGATGGGCAGATGCAAAGCATCTGCCGATGCGGCAAGGTCCACAGCGGGACAAACCGCCGCTACGGCCCGAAACTGCGCCGGACCGGCGCTTCCCCACTCGCCCGCCAGCTTCAGCACCAGGTTTCCGCCCATAGAGAATCCCACCAGAGCCAGGCGGGAGATCTGATCCTGCGCAATCAGATTCTGGGCCACGGCCGCCACATCCTGCGAGCGCCCCGAATGGTAGAGCGTAGGAGCTTGGGCCTCAGTGCCGCCACAGTTTCTTTGATTCATGCGGACCACGTTCATGCCCAGGGCGAGCCCCTTGGCGGCGATCCCTAGCATGTATTGCGAATCGCTCGAACCTTCGAGGCCGTGTACAACGATGACTGTCAACGTATTCCGACGATCGGTCTGCCAGTGGCAATGGGCCAGAACTTTCACCCCCGGCTCGACCTCGATTAACCGCGCTTCGCCTGGCGTCAGGGCCACGCGGCGCGGGAGAAAGAAAGTCGCCAGGGTTTGCCGATGTCCACCGCTCAAGCCCCGACGCGGCAGGAAAACTGGCGTTTTTGTTTGCTTCGTCTCCACGCTTTGATTTTAAATGGTCAATGTCACCAAAGGCCGTCCGCAATCAAGGAGCAGCGATGCCCATTTTCGAATACGTCTGCAAGGCGTGCGATCACGAATTCGAAGCTCTGGTCTACGGCAAGGAGAAGGCGGCATGCCCAAAGTGTCACGGTAGTGATCTTGCACCGCAGCTTTCCGTATTCGCCGTGAGCGCGAAGGGGAGTTCGGCCGCTCCCTCGCCTGGGGGCGCCTGCGGCTCCTGTGGCGACCCGCGCGGACCAGGGTCCTGCTCGCGACCTGACCTAAACTGAGCATTTTTCGTCTCGGCACTGGATCGCGCCTATTAAACTTCCATCTAACTACATGTAAGGACAGCTAGTTAAGGACGTGACCTGAGGTACCAGAAAGGGTGACCCCGGTAAGTTTTCTTCTGTATGCGATCGCCATACCATCCTCGAAGCACGAAGGAGCGCGGAATGGATCGTCGTCGCAGTCCTCGGGTCGGGGCAAATCTTCCGGTACGGGTTTGGGGCGTTGACGCGCACGATCTGCCCTTCATGCAGTTGGCCAGTGTCAAGAACCTCAGCGGCAGCGGCGCCGTTATTCATGGCATGCGCCGCCAGATGCGTCCCGGGGAAATCCTCGAAGTGCAGATGGACCAGGATAAAGCGCAGTTCCGGGTGGTATGGACAGGCATGCCCGGCACGAGCGCAGCTGGGGAGATTGGCTTACAGAGGCTGGCCTCCGAGCCTTGTATCTGGACTGTGGCGTTAGGTTGCTACAGCGAACTTGTGGCCGAAGGCTAGAGCCTCTTCCCGTACCGTCTTCCAATTTTCACACACACCTAATTTCCGGATGCCTCATCAAACTTTGAAGCTTTGGATCTTGAATTAAGGTCCCCGAGGGACCTCTGATAGTAGCCCACCATTTCAGTGGCGGGTCCCTTCAGACAAGGAGATACGCGTGCCGTAGGCACGCCTGAAATGACCTCCTTTCGCCGCAGGCGGCATTTCAGCCGTCCCCTTCGGGACGGAAATCACGTTGCTTCCCCACCCGGCGTTGAAACGCCGGGCTACCTTCAGGCGTCCCTCCGGGACGCTACATTCTTTGCTCCCGCGGGCTTCAGGGTTTGCAGCGCCTCGATTGTTCTACTATGCTGCCCACTTCGTGGAATTTTCTTAAATAACTGGAAAATCATGGGAGAACGAATGGTGCGGACTATTCTCGCTTTATCGATACTTTGTTCGATATTCACGGCCCGGGGGATGGCACAGGTGCAGCAGTCGCTCAATCTCATGCCCATGCCCGCCAAGGTACAGTTGGGCAGTGGCCGGCTTCTGATCGGCCCATCGTTCTCAGTGGCAATCACAGGCCACAAAGAACCGCGACTCGATGCCGCTGTCGACCTTTTCCTCACTCAGCTTCGACGGCAGACCGGCATGCCTCCTATCGACATGAAGATCGCGGATTCTGCCACCGCCACTCTGGTCATCCAGTGCGACGGCGGGACCAAGGACGTGCAGCAACTGGGCGAAGACGAATCCTACCGGCTCGAGATCGCCGCTACCGGCGCGCCGCCTGAGCGCGCCCACCACGCTCGGCGTCATGCGCGGATTGCAGACCTTCCTGCAACTGGTGCAGACCACGCGGCGACGGCTTCGCCGTGCCGGCGATTTCCATCGAGGACAGCCCGCGGTTTCCCTGGCGCGGGTTGATGATCGACGTCGGCCGCCACTTCATCCCGCTCGACGTGCTGAAGCGGAACCTCGACGGCATGGCTGCGGTGAAGCTCAACGTCTTTCACTGGCATCTCTCGGAAAACCAGGGCTTCCGCGTCGAGAGCAAGAAATTTCCCAAGCTGCAGCGAGATGGGTTCGGACGGCCAGTACTACACCCAGGACGAAGTGCGCGACCTGATCGCATACGCGCGCGAGCGCGGCATCCGCGTCGTCCCGGAATTCGATATGCCCGGCCACAGCACGGCCTGGTTCGTGGGATATCCCGAACTGGCCAGCGGACCGGGCCCGTATGAGATCGAGCGCAAGTGGGGCGTTTTCGATCCTGCGATGGATCCAACTCGCGAGGAAACCTACAAGTTCCTCGACGCGTTCATCGGCGAGATGGCCGAGCTCTTCCCCGATCAGTACTTCCACATCGGCGGCGACGAGGTAAACGGCAAGCAGTGGGACGCCAATCCAAAGATCCAGGACTTCATGCACGCCCACAACATGAAGGACAACGACGATCTGCAGGCGTATTTCAACCAGCGCGTACAGAAGATCGTCAGCAAGCACGGAAAAACCATGGTGGGATGGGACGAGATTCTCCGCCCCGATCTGCCGAACAGCATCGTCATCCAGTCCTGGCGCGGGCCGGATTCGCTGGCGCAGGCTGCCAAGCAGGGCTACCGCGGCCTGCTGTCATCCGGCTACTACGTCGACCTGATGTGGTCCGCGTGAGCGGCATTACTTGACCGAGCCCATGAGCGGCGCCGCCGCGAACCTGTCCGCCGACGAACAGAAGCGCATTCTGGGTGGCGAGGCCTGCATGTGGTCGGAGTACGTTTCATCGGAAAATATCGACTCCCGCATCTGGCCGCGGACCGCCGCCATCGCTGAACGGCTGTGGTCGCCGCAGGATGTGCGCGACGTGAATTCGATGTACCGGCATCTCGGAGAAGTAAGCCTGCGCCTCGACTGGCTCGGCTTGACCCACAACTCCAGTTACGTCCCGATGCTCCGCCGCATTGCAGGAACGGATGACGTCGCATCTCTCAAAGTGCTGGCCGACGTGCTGGAGCCGGTCAAGGACTACACGCGAGAGGAAACTGCCACCGAGCCTGCTACCAGCGCGAAGCCATTGAATCGCGTGGTAGATGCGGTACGGCCGGAGAGTGCAACCGCAAGACAGTTTGCGGACTCCGTGAATGCGTTAGTCGCGGGGGGCTCAAGACCAGGCACGGAAGCCCGGGTCAGAGCTTTGCTCAGCCGCTGGCGAGAGAATCAAGTTGAGCTTCAGCCGATGTTCGAAAAATCTCTTCTGCTCAAGGAAGTTTCTCCGATCTCGCAGAACCTCTCGGCTCTTGGCGCCGCGGGCCTTGCTGCCCTCGACTATCTCGACCGCGGCGAACCTGCGCCGGCTGCATGGGTCACTCAACAGCTCGCCGTAGTTGAGCAGGCAAAAAAGCCGCAGGCCCAATTGCTGATCATGGTTGCTCCAGCGGTTGAGAAGTTGATCCAGGCAAGCGGCGGCCAGACATCTTCGTCGGCCTCCTCGTTGCCCGCAAAGTAGCCGCGGAGTAACCTGATTGGGGAGTAATCACGTCCGCTATGTCCGGAGCCTCTAAGGCTGGTCACTCGTCGATAGCGGAAATGCCTTACCTTACAAGTGCATAACGCTCCCGCACGAGCGGGAGGCTTGCGCCTACATTCGGCGACGGCAGCTCATAGGAGGCTCTCGTGAACCATGCTGATTTCACCGAGCGACCGGAATCATGGCCCGCTCTGCCGCTGGAAGCCTGGCAGGATACGCGTGACACGCTTCACATGTGGACCCAGATCGTGGGCAAGGTCCGCCTGGCCCTGAGCCCGCTGATCAACCATTGGTGGGAAGTGCCGCTCTACATTAGCCCGCGCGGACTCACGACTTCCGCCATTCCATACAAGGGCGGCGTCTTCGAAGTCGCGTTCGATTTTCTTGCTCACAACCTGGTCATCCAGACGAGTGAAGGAACAAGCGCGACCATCCCGCTGAGACCGCGATCGGTGGCCGATTTCTACAAAGAGTTCCTGGCCGCCCTGGCATCGCTCGGCATCGACGTGAAGATATGGCGCATGCCAGTTGAGATTCCCAACCCCATTGCGTTCGATCAGGACACCCAGCATGCGTCCTACGATCGCGAGTATGTGTCCCGGTTCTGGCGCATCCTGGTTGCAGTGAACACTATTTTTGAAGAATTCCGGTCCGGTTTCATCGGCAAGAACAGTCCCGTGCATTTCTTCTGGGGGAGTTTTGACCTGGCGGTAACGCGATTTTCCGGGCGGCGTGCCCCTCCGCGTGAGGGGGCGGACTCCATCACGCGGGAAGCCTATTCGCATGAGGTAATCAGCGCCGGGTTCTGGCCGGGTGGCGGCGACATCAAGGACGCTGCGTTCTACGCCTACGCCTCTCCGGAGCCCCCGGGCTATGCGCAGGTCACAATCCGCCCCGGCAAGGCCTTTTACCATCCTCAGATGAAGGAATTCTTCCTCATGTACGACGACGTTCGCCTGGACGCCTCGCCCCGATCAGCCCTGCTTGAGTTTCTGCAAAGCACGTACGAGGCAGGAGCCAATCTGGCCAAGTGGGACCGGGCGGAGCTGGAAAGAACCGCCTGAGTTCCTGCCGGCAAGGGACCTCCAGGTGTCGAAAATAGTCTCGAAACTTAGTGTCGGATGAGTGTCGAAGTGAGACGTATTACCGCGTTCCAGAACACCTTGCCTGACATGGGTTTAGCGCCCTGGCGGCGATTGTTCAAGGCTTCTCTTTGTCCCAGAACAAACTTCGCATGGTCTTCCGTTACCTGTCCAAGGTTACTTCCGCGCCCTATTATTGGACGTTTGTTAGCAAATTATGGCGACTCCGACTCTCGATCCCAAGGCTGTCGATCTGAAGACCAGCGACACGGTCCAGGCGCTCGTGCAACTTCTCCGTTCCCGCTCCTCGGAGGAGATACGGCAGCGCATGTACGACAATCCACCCGGAAGCCCGTGGTGGGCCGCCTGCAAGACCGAGCTCGACCTGCGAAACAGCGAACGGTCGGCGAACGCCCTGGTGGACACGTCCCGCGTGCTGGATAAGCTTCGCAGCGCCACCGACCACCTCGACGAACTCACCGACAGATTGTTGCAATCGACCACCGACATGGTCGAAATCGTGAGGTCCGTTCGCGAATCCGGCCGCAGAATGGAAATCGCGACCTACGTGATCGTCGGATTGACGATCGTACAGTTGTTCTACATAGCCTTCCAATTTTCGGCGCGGCACTAGCAAACATGTGGCCGCGAGCGTCCCGCTCGTGCAGGATCGGAACGAACCAGCGGTAAACCGATCCCCAGAATGACGGCTCTTTGCCCCATCCCGCCGCCTCGGCTACCATAGTCCCCCGTGGCCAACTACATCGGCTCCATCGATCAGGGAACAACCAGCACACGCTTCTGCGTATTTGACGCCGCCGGCAAGATCGTCGCCGCAGCCCAAAAAGAGCACGAACAAATCTATCCCCAGGCGGGATGGGTCGAACATGATCCCGAGGAGATCTGGCGGGCTACCCAAGACGTAATTGCGCAAGCTCTTCAGCAGGGGAAGCTTCGCGCTTCAGATCTTGCGGCTATCGGCATCACCAACCAGCGCGAGACCACGGTGGTCTGGAACCGCAAAACCGGCAAGCCGGTCGCCAACGCCCTGGTCTGGCAGGACACTCGGGTGGATGATTACGTCAGCGAGCTCTCACGCGACGGCGGGCCAGACCGCTTTCGTGCGAAGACGGGCCTGCCGCTCAGCACCTATTTCAGCAGCTTGAAGATTCGCTGGCTGCTCGATCGGGTGCCGGGCGTCCGCGAGCAAGCCGAAGTCGGCGACGTAATTTTCGGCAACATCGACACTTTTCTAACCTGGCACTTAACCGGTGGCCTCGATGGCGGACTCCACATCACAGACGTCACCAATGCCAGCCGCACTCAGTTGATGGATCTGGACACGCTCCAGTGGGACAAGGAATTGCTGGACGTGTTTCGCATCCCGGAAGCAGTGCTGCCGCGCATCTGCTCCAGCGGCGAAGTGTATGGAACAGTCAAGAATAGCGCCGCCAGGGGAACCGAGATTGCTGGAATCCTAGGAGACCAGCAGGCCGCACTAGTAGGCCAGACTTGTTTTAAATCCGGCGAGGCCAAGAACACCTACGGCACTGGATGCTTCCTGCTGATGAACACCGGAGAACGAGCTGTCCGCTCCAAGTGCGGGCTGCTCACCACGGTCGCCTACAAGTTTGGAGAACAGCCTGCGAACTATGCCCTTGAAGGCAGCATTGCAATCACCGGAGCCCTGGTGCAGTGGGTTCGTGACAATCTGGGTCTGATCGGCACAAGCCCGGAAATTGAAACTCTGGCAAGGACCGTCGAAGACAACGGCGGCGTTTATTTCGTGCCTGCGTTCTCCGGCCTCTACGCGCCGTACTGGAAGCACGACGCACGCGGCGTAATCGCCGGCCTGACTCGCTACGTGAATAAGGGACACCTGGCACGGGCCGTGCTGGAAGCCACTGCGTTTCAGACCCGTGAAGTCGTGGAAGCCATGGAGAAAGACTCGGGTATCGCTCTCGACATCCTGCGGGTGGATGGAGGCATGGTAGACAACTCGCTGCTGATGCAATTCCAGGCAGACATTCTCAACCGCCCGGTGGTCAAGCCTTTGATCAAAGAAACAACGGCTCTGGGCGCAGCCTACGCGGCGGGCCTAGCGGTAGGCTTCTACAAGAGTACGGACGACCTGCGCGCGACATGGGCGGCGGACAAAACCTGGAAACCTGGACTGGATGAAACGAAGCGCGCCAGCATGTATCGCATGTGGAAGAAAGCGGTGACGCGTTCGTTTGACTGGATCGAGTAGAGTTCCGCTCACCAGATGGTGCGCAGTGCTTTCGATCGGCGGATATCTTCGTCTGCAGTGACCAGGGGGATCGCTTCGACTAATGCGGTCGCGCCAATGATGCGATCCGCCGGATCTTTGGGGTAGACGGTTGGCAGTCCCACGGCCCGCACGCACACCCGGCCCGTGATCGGCAAGACGACAAAGCGAGCCTCAACCTCTGAAAGAAAGGTTTCCAGGCTGGAGTTCAGCTTGATGCGCCTTTTGCTCTCTATCTGGGCAATCTCAAGCAGCGTAATATCGGATATCGCGAGCCCTTGTCCGCTGTGACGCGCTTCCTCAATAACCGTTCTGGCTTTCTTTGAGATAAGGGCCGGTTCCAGAGCCAGCCAGACCACGACATGTGTGTCCACCAGAATCACCGAAGATTGCCCCACTCTTCCGGGGAGAGAGCGGGGGAAACCACGTCGCCAGTGATGGAACCTCTGCCGCTGAAGAACCCAAAAATTTCATCCACCGCGGTATCGACCGGAACGAGTTTCGCCACCGGCTGGCCGTGCTTGGTGATTATGATGGTCTCCCGCTTGGCCTTGACCTCGTCCATGACGGCGAGACACTTCGTTTTGAACACGCCCGCGGGCATTGTCTTCATTGCGAGAAAACTCCTATAGCTATGGTCATTATACCATGGTCATAATCGAAGCATACAGTTCGCCGAACTGGGCAGGGTCCGGATACATCCGGAGTGGAGGCAGTAGACGTCCACAAAGGCTTTAACCACCAAGGACACGAAGGTCCACGAAGGAATTCCCATGCCCTTTGCGTCCTTCGAGCACCTTCGGTTTCCTTCGCGGTAATGCACTTAAGAGCTGTCTTCGCCGACTTTCAACACGGCCAAGAATGCCTCCTGGGGAATATCCACACGCCCGATGCGCTTCATGCGCCTCTTGCCTTCTTTTTGCTTTTCCAGCAGCTTGCGCTTCCGCGAGATGTCACCGCCGTAGCACTTCGCAATGACGTTCTTGCGTATGGCGGAGACCGTTTCTCGAGCGATAATCTTTGACCCAATCGAGGCCTGGATCGCGACCTCAAACATTTGCCGGGGAATCAACTGCCTCATCTTGGAGACCAGCAGCTTCCCGCGCTCGTAGGCGAAATCCCGGTGCACGATGATGGAAAGAGCGTCCACTGGCTCGCCCGCCACCAGGATGTCCAGCTTCACCATCGGCGATTCCCAATAATCCGCCAGGTGATAGTCCAGCGAGGCGTAGCCACGAGACACTGACTTCAGCCGGTCATAAAAGTCGAGCACGATTTCGTTCAGCGGCAGTTCATAGTGCAGCATCACCCGCGACGAGCTGACGTATTCGAACGTTTTCTGCTTGCCGCGCTTGTCTTCCACCAGCTTCAGGATTCCGCCGACGTATTCTTCGTTGGTAAGAATGGTGGCCAGGATGACCGGTTCCTGGACTTTGGCAATCTCGCTTGGGTCCGGCCAGCGCGAAGGATTGTCCACTTCGATCAGCGTGCCGTCGGTCTTGGTGATTTTGTAGCGCACACCCGGGGCGGTGGTAATCAGCTCCAGATTGAACTCGCGTTCCAGCCGCTCCTGGATGATCTCCATGTGAAGGAGACCCAGAAAGCCGCAGCGGAAGCCGAAACCCAGCGCCACCGAACTCTCAGGCTCGAAGAAAAATGACGAATCGTTGAGCCGTAGTTTCTCCAGCGCCTCGCGGAGTTGCGTGTGCTCGTGCGCGTCCACGGTATAAAGGCCGGCGAAAACCATGGGCTTGATTTCTTCGAAGCCCGGCAGGGGCTCAATCGCGGGGTTGGCGTCATCGGTAATGGTGTCGCCGATTTTCGTGTCCGCCACGGTCTTGCTATTGGCCATCAGGAACCCGACTTCGCCGGCACGCAGTTCTTCCACCTCCACGGGCTTGGGGGTCAGAACACCGAGCGTTTCCACTTCCAGCACGCGCCCATTCCACATCAGGCGGATTTTCTGCCCCTTGCGAATGGTTCCTTCGAAGACGCGAGTCAGAACAATCACGCCACGGTAAGGATCAAACCAGGAGTCGAAGATCAACGCCTGCAGCCGGTTCTCCGGGTTGCCCTTGGGCGGCGGGACGCGCTTGACGATGGCTTCCAGAACGTCGGGCACGCCCAGGCCAGTCTTGGCGCTGATCAGCACCGCGTCGGAGGCATCGAGACCAACTGCGCCTTCGATCATCTCCTTGGTGCGCTCCACATCGGCGCTGGGCAGATCGATCTTGTTGATGACCGGAATAATTTCCAGCCGGTTGTTGATAGCAAGATAGGCGTTGGCCAGCGTCTGCGCTTCCACGCCCTGCGAGGCGTCGACTACCAGCAACGCACCTTCGCAAGAGGCCAGGGATCGCGAGACTTCGTAGGAAAAATCCACGTGGCCGGGCGTGTCGATCAGATTGAGCTGGTAGAGCTGGCCATCCTTCGCGGTATACATCATGCGCACCGCATGCGCCTTGATGGTGATACCCCGCTCGCGCTCCAGGTCCATGGAGTCGAGTACCTGGGCCTGCATCTCGCGCGCAGTCAGCGCCCCGGTCAGCTCCAGCAGGCGGTCGGCCAGCGTGGATTTGCCGTGATCAATGTGGGCAATGATGGCAAAATTGCGGAGAAAAGCGGCGTCCATGGCTGCAGGGGTCAATGTTTGATTCTAACAGTGCGGGCGTCGGGCGTCAGGCACACAGGCAATGCAATAGACTAGGAATCGTTGTGATCGCTATGACTAACGTCTTATTCACTGCCATCGATCATATCCAACTGGCGATGCCGGCGGGTGAAGAAGGGACCGCCCGGCGCTTCTACGTGGATGTCCTTTGCATGATCGAGTTGCCGAAACCTCAGGAACTAGCCAAACGTGGCGGATGCTGGTTCCAGAGTGGAACGGTTCAGGTTCACCTGGGCGTGGAAAACGATTTTCGTCCGGCGAAGAAGGCTCATCCTGCCTTCCGTTGTCAGGACTACAGCGCTTGCATTGCGCATCTGCGCGGCGTGGGTGTTGATGTCAGAGAAGTAGACGATATTCCGGGCGTTCGCCGCTGCCACATTCACGATCCATTTGGAAACCGCATTGAACTGATCGGCGCATAGCTGTCGGCTTTCCTCTCCGATACAATCTCAGCGGTTGATCTCAGGGAATTGATCCCAGAGTCTGAAAGTGGAACATGCGCCGCGTCATTGCCGCAGCAATCTGTTTTCTAGTGTCTGCCGCGTTAGCCTCAGGCCAGAAGCTCTCGCCGGAAGTGCGTCCGTTCGTCAAAGTGGACGCGCCAGTGGTGGCGCTCACTCACGTGCGCGTAATTGACGGAACCGGCGCCGCCTCGCGCGAGAACCAGACGATCGTTTTGTCGAATGGAAAGATCGCATCGGTAAGCGCACGCGGCTGACGCGTCAGTCCCAAGAGACGCGCAGGTTCTGGACTTGCAAGGTTATTCCGTCATTCCCGGCCTGGTGGGCATGCACGATCATCTGTTCTATCCCATGGGCGATGGCGTCTTCGGGGAAATGGCGTTCAGCTTCCCGCGTCTCTACCTCGCGGCGGGAGTGACCACCATCCGCACCGGCGGCTCGCTTGAACCTTATACCGACCTGGAAATCAGGGACCAGATCAATCGCGGCGAAGCGCCCGGCCCAAAAATGCACGTGACCGGGCCTTATCTCGAAGGCAAAGGCACTTTCGCGGTGCAGTTGCACCAACTAAACGGACCGGAAGACGCGATCCGTACAGTGAACTACTGGCTGGACGAAGGCGTAGACAATTTCAAGGCTTACAACTTCATTACCGCTGACGAACTTTCCGCGGCGATCACTGCCGCTCACAAACGCGGTGCGAAGGTAACCGGACACCTGTGTTCGATCGGCTTTCGCGAGGCCGCCGCTCTAGGCATCGACAATCTGGAGCACGGCCTGCTTGTCGACACCGAATTCTTTCCCTGGAAGAAGCCCGGCGAATGCCCTTATACCCCGAAGGATATGGATTTCGTTTCCAAGCTGGATGTGCAGTCCGGGCCGGTGCACGAAATGATTCTCGATCTCGTGAAACGCCACGTTGCCATCACTTCTACTTTGCCGGTTTTTGAAGTGGAAGTGCCAGGGCGCCCCAGTATCCAGCAACGTGTAATGGATGCCCTCTCGCCCGACGCCCGCAGTGCCTTTCTCGAGAACAAAGTACGGATGGCCGATCAGAGCCGTCTGAAGCGAATTTACGGGAGCGATGTTTCACCCATGACGAGCGCGTTCAAGAAAGAAATGGAATTCGAACTCGCCTTCGTGAAAGCCGGAGGCACGCTGCTGGCTGGGGAAGACCCGACCGGCATCGGGGGCGTCCTCGCCGGATTCGGCGACCAGCGCGAAGTAGAGTTGCTGGTCGAGGCAGGTTTCACTCCCCTGGAGGCTATTCACATCGCAACCGCCAACGGCGCGCAGTTTCTAGGCGAGGCCGATCATTTTGGGACGATCGCGCCAGGCAAGTCTGCCGACCTGGTCGTGATCAAGGGCGATCCGTCGCAAAAAATCGAAGACATCGAGAATGCGGAAATCGTCTTCAAGGATGGAATCGGATACGACCCCAGCAAACTGTTTGACTCCGTGCGGGGAATTGCGGGGAGCCGGTAGGCCACTTGAGCGAGACTCCAATGCTTGTGCTCGCCTCCGCTTCCCCACGCCGCCAGGAACTGTTGCGTAACGCCGGTATTGCCTTCACCGTTAATCCGGCCAACATCCCCGAACTGCCGCAACCGGGAGAAAGTGGTCGCGATTGTGCCGAACGCCTGGCGCGGCAAAAGGCCGTGGCTGCGTCCCACCACCAGCCAGACTCCTTCGTTCTAGGTGCAGACACGGTGGTTGTCGTCGGGGGAGAGATTCTCGGCAAGCCTCGCGACGAAGCAGATGCCGCTCGCATGCTTCGCCTGCTTTCCGGACGAACTCATCAAGTCACCACCGGCGTTTGCCTAATAGGACCGCCGCTGAGAACCGAGAACAAGAAACTAGGAACTGGTTTTGAAGACACGCGCTCAGAGACCACGCTGGTGACAATGAACCCGCTCACCAACGAGGAGGTCGGTTCCTACATCGCCAGCGGCGAACCCATGGACAAAGCCGGCGCATACGCGATTCAAGGCACTGCCTCGCGCTGGATTCCGCGCATTGAAGGAGACTATTTCAACGTGGTGGGACTACCAGTGTCGCTGGTATGCCGGATGCTGCAGGAGCACGGTTTTAGACCCTAAAGTTGGCTTTATAGCCCGAAAGCTCCTGGGAAGGGCTGTTGCGATCAGCTACGTCTTCTTGTCCGACTCCTGATCGCCGTCCTTCAGGCCAGCCTTGAAGTTCTTAATGCCCTCGCCTAGACCTTTGCCCAAATCGGCCAGCTTGCTCGGCCCAAAAATCAGGAGCGCAATGGCCAAAATAATCAGGATCTCAGGCAAGCCCAATTTTCCAGGCATCGAATAATCCTCCCCGTGGGTTCGCCGAGCGCGCTGCCGAGCGCATACAAGGCTTGGTAAATTACCCTACTGAAATTCTAGGCTTCCCAATGCCGAGAGTCAAAGAACACATGCGAATTCACTGGGCAGAAGCCGCGCCTTTCTCGTCCTGAAAACCTTTGAATCTAGACTCTCTCGATCAATTCCGCCAGCAGGGCTGCCCGCCGGGGTAGCTCGGAAATTGTGACGAACTCGTGCGTGGCATGGGCACCCTCGCCTACCCCGCCCAGGCCGTCCAGCGTAGGGATTCCCAGGCTGGCGGTAAAATTACCGTCCGAACCTCCACCGACCGACGCTTCTTCCAGCTTCCAGCCCAACTTTTTCGCGATCTCCGAGGCCTGCTGGTAAAGCCCGGTCACGCCTGATCTGCGTTCCATCGGCGGACGGTTTACGCCTCCCGTGATCTCCAGCTTGCACTTGCGGTTGAACGGCTTTAGTGCACGCAACTGACGATCGATTCCCGCCGCGTCCTTCATGCGAGCCACTCGTACATCAAGAGAAGCAGTTGCCTGCGCGGGAATAACATTCGTCCGAGTGCCCCCGGAAACCAGTCCGACGTTCAATGTGAGCCCCCGCTTCAGGTCCACCAGTTTCGAAATCGCGGTAATCTGCCTCGCCAGCTCGACAATCGCACTCTCGCCTTTTTCAAAGTCGAGCCCGGAGTGCGCGGCCTTCCCACTGACCTTGAGCACGTATTCGCCGACGCCCTTGCGCGCTGTCTTCACTGCACCCTTCATCCCGTAGGCGGGCTCAAGCACCAGCACTGCCGCCGATCTTCTGGCCAGACTCTCGGTGATGCGGCGGGAGGACGCGCTGCCCACTTCCTCATCGGAAACCAGCAGCACAGTCACTGGGCGCGGCAAGCTGTCGCCGTGCCACGTGCGCAACCCATCGATGGCATATAGGATCATCGCAATCCCCGACTTCATATCGAGCGCACCCGGCCCCGAGAGCCGCCCGTCGGCCACTCGGCAAGGCATGCCCGCCAACGTTCCTATCGGATATACGGTGTCAAGGTGGCCCAGCAGCAGGACTGGCTTGCCGCCGAGCTCGGTGGCGAAATCCACTTGCAGATGGTCTCCGAAATCCTGGGTACGATGGAATTTTGAGTGACCGCCAAGTCCTTCGAACCGCCCCGCCAAAAGAGTGCCCAGCCGGTCCACCGCCTGCTTGTTTTCGCTGGGCGATTCGATCTCCACCATCTGGCGAATGGTTTCTGTGATCGCATCTTTCCGGTCAACGAAGAAATGCAATCGTGACGTGCTCTCCGTTGACATGGCTTTTGTGGCGGGCGCCATCTCTGGGGTCTTCTTCCGAGCTTTCTTCATTGACTTCCTTTGTACCTCGAATTCGTCGACTGCCTCTCGCACCGCGGCTGAGCCGCGGTACAGTATAATCTTCGCTCCTGGCGAGAAAGCCTAGCGAAAGAAAATGACCGACATCGCTCACCCTGCAACCGCGGCTCCGGCGGCGGAAAAGACCACGCTGGACATCATCGACATTTTTCATATCCTGCCCCACCGTTTTCCTTTTCTTCTCATCGACCGTGTAATCGAAATCCAGCGTAAGCAGCGGATCGTGGCCCTAAAGAACGTCACCATCAATGAGCCGTTTTTCGCCGGGCACTTCCCCAATCTGCCCATCATGCCCGGAGTGCTGATCGTCGAAGCCATCGCCCAGGCCGGCGGGGCATTGTTGCTGACCGAAGTTGAAGATCGACAGAACAAGCTCATCATGTTCACCGGAATCGAGCGGGCCAAGTTCCGCCGCCCGGTAGTCCCGGGAGATCAGCTCCGTATCGAGGTTGAGCTGAAGAACTGGCGTGCACGGCCTAGCATGATTGCCGTCCGCATGGAAGGCATTGTCTACGTCGGCGCAAAACGCGTCGCCGAAGCCGTCGTGAGCTGCCAGTTGGTGGATACCGCACGTGGGCGGGCATCGTCCGATGGCGCAGCAGAGGCGGACGAGCCGGAATCATAAGGTCCCGTATGCCGAAACAAGCGCCGTCCACTACTCCAGCGCCCGCTGATTCCGTGACGAAATCTTCCATCGGCAGCCATCCCACAGCCATTGTCGATCCACGCGCCAAGGTCCATCCCTCCTGCAGGATTGGCCCTTACTGTGTGATCGGGCCGGAGGTTGAACTGGGCGAAGACTGCCATCTGGTATCGCACGTGACAATCGAAGGACCCACCAGGGTCGGGGCCGACAATGGCTTCTTTCCCTTCTGTTCGATCGGGATGGCGCCGCAGGACCTGACCTATGCCGGTGAGCCCACGCGCCTCGAAATCGGCGATCACAACGCGATCCGCGAGTTCGTCACCATCAATCGCGGCACCGTCAAGGGCGGTGGCCTCACTCGCGTGGGCAGCCACACGCTGGTCATGGCTTACACCCACATCGCGCACGATTGCGACATCGGCGACCACGTGATTCTCGCTAATGCCGCAACGTTGGGAGGTCACATCACGGTGGGAGAGTGGGCGGTAGTGGGGGCGCTGTGTCCCATCCACCACTTCGTTCGCATCGGAGCCCATGCTTTCATCGGCGGCGGCACGACCGTCACTCGCGACGTGCTTCCGTTCTCCAAGACCGCAGCCGCGCGCGACACCCACGCCTACGGTCTGAACGCTCTGGGGCTGGAGCGTCGTGGCTTCAGCAAGGAACGCATCCGCAAGATTCACCACGCTTATAAACTTTTGCAGGCCTCCAAGCTCAACACTTCGCAAGCGCTGGAACGAATGAGGTCGGAACCGGACCGCGGGGAAGACGTCGACATGCTGATAAACTTCATCGAAGCGTCGGAGCGCGGAGTTATCAAGTAGGCTAAAGATGAAGCCGTTCTAGCAGATCGGCCAGAGGCCAGGACATAATTTCTCTTCATAAAGCGCGTGGAAGATCGTCCAGTCGTCGAGAATGTCAACCGTGGGATCTTTCGCCAGCTGCGCGTTGATCATGGCAGAAATCAGTTTCTCGACATTGCTCTGTGCTTCACTCTTACGTTCAGTGAACTCGTACAGCCCAACTTTATTGACTTCGAGGCCTGACTTGAGCCTTTCTTTAAGAGCGCTCTCGCACCGCATCGAGATTTTGAACCGGTGCCGGGCCGCGACTCGTACTGCCGCGCCCCACAGAAATCCGGACGGGTGCTGGATGATGGATGGTTCCTCGGCCATAAACGTTTCGTGATGAAGAAGTATTCTCGGTTCAAGGATTGTGCTACGCGATGCAAATCATAAGCAAGCACCGTTCCGGGAGAGCGTGCTGACCATGGCGAAACGCATCGGCCTCATCGCGGGCAACGGAACCTTCCCCCTGCTGGTGCTGGACGCCGCCCGAGCCCAGGGATTCGACGTGATTGTCGCCGCCATCAAGGAAGAGGCCTTCCCGGAAATTGCGACCCGCGGTGCCGCGGCGGTACATTGGCTTTCCCTGGGCGAACTGTCCAGGCTGATCGAAACTTTTCAACGGGAAGGCGTGACCCGCGCCGTCATGGCCGGACAGGTAAAGCACAAGCAGATTTTCTCCAGCATCCGGCCCGACTGGCGGCTTGCCAAACTCCTGCTTTCGCTGGGCACTCGCAACACTGACTCACTGCTCGGCGCTGTGGCCAAAACGCTGGCCGACGAAGGCATCACGCTGGAGAATTCGACCTCGTTTCTCGAGCCATTGCTGGCCGAGCGCCGGCGTGCTGACCAAGCGCGAGCCCACGCCGCAGGAACGGAAGAGCATCGAGTACGGGCGCGCGGTGGCTCGCCACCTGGCACAGTACGACATTGGACAGACCGTGGTCGTCGCCGAGTCAGCCTGCGTGGCCGTGGAAGCCATGGAGGGCACCGACGCAACCATCGAGCGCGCCGGAGAACTCATGCGCTCGCTTGCGGGCGAGGCGTCGACGCTCCGTCGCGAACTCACCGTGGTGAAGATCGCAAAACCGAATCAGGACATGCGCTTTGACGTGCCCGTGGTCGGAGTGAAAACCATTGAAGTCATGCGCCGCGCTGGAGCCACTTGCCTCGCGCTCGATGCAGCAAAGTGTCTGCTGCTGGATGGAAAAGCGATTATCGCGGCGGCCGACTCAGCCAACATCACAATCGTGGCTGACTAGGCTGCCCCTGGGAGATGCTCGATGACTGAATCTGTTCGCCTCGCTGATCAAATTCGCCGTGCCTTCGAGGGCAACGCCTGGCACGGCGACTCTCTGCTCGAATTGCTCGCCGATGTGAATGGCAAGACCGCAGCCGCCAAGCCGATTAAGGACGCTCACAGCATCTGGGAGCTTCTGCTGCACATTACCACCTGGGACGACGCCGTCCGCCGCCGTGCCGGCGGCGAGGCTGTTGAACCCAGTGACGAACAGAACTTCCCAGCCGTGAAAGACGTCAGCGAAGCTGCCTGGCGGCAGGCTATCGAGACCGCCAAACAAACTCACAACCAACTCGTCCAGGCAGTGGCAGCCTTTCCCGACTCGCGCCTGCACGACCAGGTTCCGGGCAAGACTGAGAAGTATCACAACTTTTTTTACTTGTTCAGCGGTATTGTGCAGCACGAGCTCTACCACGCCGGCCAGATCGCTTTGCTGAAGAAGTTCCACGCGACATAAAACCATTTGTGATTAAATCGGCTTCGCTCGAGAACTAGAATCTGGGAACCGACAACTTCATTAACGTAGCCGTGATCGGCGTGGGCGCCTTCGGACACAACCACGCCCGCGTCTATCACCAGTTGGCGCAGCAGGGAGAACCCGTCCGCCTGGTGGGAATCGTCGATGCAGAGGCGACGCGAGCCGACGCCGTCGCCCGCGAATTCGGTTGCCGCGCCTTCGGTTCCGTTGAGCAGCTCACCACCACCCACAGCGAAGTCCAGGCTGCCTCGGTCGCCGTGCCAACGGTCCGCCACCTCGAGACCGCCCGGGCCCTGATGGAAGCCGGCATTGATGTCCTGGTCGAAAAGCCGCTGGCCGCGTCGCTGGCGGACGCCGATGAACTGATTCGCGTTGCAAAGAACCTGGGTCGCGTCGGCCAGGTCGGTCATCTGGAAAGATTCAATCCGGCGGTTCGCGCTACCGCTCCGCTTATCACCCAGCCCATGTTTTTTGAGGTCCATCGGCTCAGCATCTTCACGCCCCGCTCCCTTGATGTTGACGTCGTTCTCGACCTCATGATTCACGACCTCGACGTCGTACTCTCTTTCGTGAATTCGCCAGTCAGGGAGATTCGGGCGGTAGGTCTCCCGATACTCTCGGGCAAAGTTGACATCGCCAACGTGCGCCTGGAGTTCGAATCCGGCTGCGTAGCCAATTTCACCGCCAGCCGGGTTTCCACCGAACGCGTGCGAAAGATACGATTCTTCCAGCCGCGGCAATATGTGTCTTTGGATTACAGCCGCCAGGATGTTCTCGTGTTCAGCGTGGGCGAAGGAGGGCACTGCCCGGGAACTCCCTCGGTCAATCCGCAGATCAAGGTTGCCAAGCCACCAATCGTGGCGGAAGAGCCCCTGCGGGCCGAACTCAGGTCGTTCCTCGAATCGGTCCGGACACGCTCCCGGCCGCTGGTCTCATTCGAAGACGGCCGTCGCGCCCTGGCCCTGGCGCTCGACATCGTAGCCGCAATCCGGGAGCACAGCAACAAGGTCCAACTGGACCAGTTGCACGGCAGCGTCCCGAATGCCTGAACCCATCTTCAAATCGCATTTCCTTAGGCCGTGGGCCCATCGCCCGCAAATTTTTCGCACTCTGGATGAAACGGTCCCGGAGGGACCATCGATAGTAGCCCGCCAGTTCACTGGCGGGTCCCCTGCGAGGGGACGACACGCGTGCCGTAGGGCGTCCCTACGGGATGCGGCATTCCTGTAGTCGTCCGGTCTCTCTAAATGCTTGCTGCGTAAACCTTTCAATCGAATCACCCATTTACACTTCTTGACATCAGACCTCGGCGCTTCGGAGTACTCTTTATTGACCAGTCAGGTACAAACGTAAGTGCCCGGATGCACTGGTTTTTCGCAGATATTCCCGAAAGATGCGAAAATGGAAAATGCCCCGGGATATCGCACAAGCGTCTATTCCGAAGAATGAGACTGCGCTTATAGCAACTCAAGCCCGGTCCGTCGTGTCTAATGCAGTAAGCCAGCAGGTCAATGCCAGCCACTGAAATCCCGCCGCGAAGCCCCGTCCCTGCGCCGCTATCCGCCACCCCCCCGGGCAGCGACCTTTACGATGCAGGTAGCTGGGAAACCGCCTATACCGAGATGCACGATGTCCCCGCCCTGCTGATTCAGCTGCAGGACGATCTCTCGCGCTCGCGGCAACGGGAAGCGTTCTGGATCTCGGTGGTCGTTCACCTGGCAATCGTCATCCTGGCGGTCAACTCCACCAAGCTCGAGGGTCTGATGCACAGGCGCGCCGTGATTGTGGTGAGTCCGGAAGACCTGATGCGACAGAAAGACCTCACCTACCTGGAGCTTCCCCCTGACGAGCAAAAGCTGACCCAACGGCCAAAGACCAACATCATCTCGGACAAAGACCGGGTTGCACAATCCAAGGCACCGCAACTGGATCGCAAGGAATTGAAGAAGATTCTGGATAGCGCCCGACCCGGAAGACCTGAGCCCAGCGGCGCTCCGGCGCAATCGCAGCAGCCCGCGCCGCCCACCCCCGCCGCGGATCAGAATCCGCCGGCGCCGCAGGAGCAGGCATCGCCGCAACCGCCGCCGTCAAACCAGGTCGCGCGGCTACAGACGCCGCCCACGGGTGCGCCCAGACCGACTTTTAGCACTGGCGCAATGTCACCAGGATCGGCGATCGAACAGGCAGCTCGAGCCGCCATCACCAATCGTGGCGGATATGGTGGCGACAGCGGCGACTACGGCTTAGGCCAGGGCAAGCAAGCCGGCCAAGCCATTGGACCGCTCGACGTATTGAGCGACACCATGGGCGTCGACTTTGGTCCTTACCTTGCCCGCGTTCTGCACGACGTGCGTGAAAACTGGTATCGCATCATCCCCGAGTCGGCCCGAGCGCCGCTCATGAAAAAGGGGAAAGTTTCGATTGAGTTTGCCATCCTGAAGAACGGCCAGGTCGCTGGCCTGCAGATCGTCGGCACTTCAGGAGATGTAGCCCTGGATCGCGCCGCCTACGGCGGAATCACCGCCTCCAAACCCTTCCCGCCGCTCCCCGCCGAGTTCAGCGGTCAGTATCTGGCCCTGCGTTTCCACTTCTATTACAACCCGGACAGGTCGGAAATACAGTAGAGCAGTCGTCAGTCGTCGGTCGTCAGCAAGATCTCGGCTCCGGGCTTTCGCTGAAGACTGATGAACGACGACTGACGACTAGCCTCACCACACTCTACATCTCTTCTCCCTCACCATCGCCGATCCGGCCTTGCATTGAAAAGCCTGCTGAAATTCCGGCGTGTTGGCAACCACGCCATTGGCTCGATATTTGTCCGGCGAGTGCGGGTCTATCGCGGCATACATGCGCTTGGTCTCGTCGCGGGTCTCGGCACACCAGCCCTGCCCATAGCCGATGAAGAAGCGCTGTTCCGGGGTGAAGCCGTCGATCGCGTCCAGTTTCTTGCCGCGAGTGTGATTTTGCCACGCCATGTAAGCCAGCATCAGTCCGCCCAGGTCGGCCACATTCTCACCCATCGTCAGCTGGCCGTTGATCTTGATGTCATCCACGGCAACATACTGCGAGTACTGATCCGAGATGCAACTGGCGCGCTGCTCAAATTGTTTTCCGTCCTCCGGCGTCCACCAATCACGAAGGTTGCCTTGTGCATCGAATTGCCGGCCTTCATCGTCGAAGCCGTGAGTGAGCTCGTGGCCAATAGTGGCGCCCATGTCCCCGTAATTGGGGGCATCGTCCGCGCTGGGATCGAAGAACGGCGGCTGCAAGATGCCCGCCGGAAAGTTGATCTCATTCAATTGCGGACTGTAGTATGCGTTCACGGTGGGCGGCGTCATGCCCCACTCGCCCCGGTCCACTGGCTTGCCAATCTTCGCCAGCTGCCGGTGAAACTCAAACTGGCGAGACCGCAGTACATTGCCTAGTTCGTCGTCGCGCGTGATCGTCAGCGCGCTGTAGTCGCGCCACTTTTCGGGATAGCCGATCTTGTTGGCCATGGCATGCAATTTTTCGAGAGCCTTCTGCTTCGTCTCCGGCGACATCCAGGAAAGACTATCGATGTCGCGCTCCATGGCTTGCTCGATTTCCTTCACCATTTCCTGTGCGCGTTGCTTGGCCTCGGGAGGAAAAGCTCGCTGCACATAGGCCTGGCCCAATGCCTCGCCCAGATCGTTGTCCGCGTAACTCACGCAACGCTTCCAGCGCGGCTCGAGTTCCTGTGCTCCTGACAGAGTCTTGCCAAAGAACTCGAAGTCGGTATTCACAAAGGCCGACGAAAGATAGGGCGCATTGGCGTGCACCACATGCCATCGCAGGTAGGCCTTCCAGCTTTCCAGATCTTCCTTCTGGAGTACCGCATTCATGGTCTTGAAGAATTCCGGCGCGATCACATTCAACGTGCCCAGCCCAGGCTGGCCGGTTCCAGAGAAATATTCTTTCCAACGGAAGGATGGGCTGAGTGCCTCCACTTCCTTGCGCGTCATCTTGTGATAAAGCAGCTTGGGATCGCGACGCTCCACCTGCGTGAGCGATCCATTGGCCAGCGCCGTCTCAATCCGCATCACGGCTTGCGCATCGTTTGCGGCGACGGCCGGTGAGTCCCCCAGCAGTTCGAACATCTTCTGGACATGGGCCACGTAACCTTGGCGAAGCTCAACAGATTTCGGGTCGGTCTTAACGTAGTAGTCGCGATCCGGAAGTCCGAGCCCGTCCTGGTCCAGTTCCGCAATGACCTGGGTGGAGTTCTTGAAGTCCTGGTCGGATTCGAAGTCGAACAGCGCACCCCGATTAGGCATGCTGGCGGCAACCTTGGCAATGTCCCGCTTGGAATGCATTCTGGCAATTCGCTCCAGACCCGCTTTCAGCGGCGCCGTCCCCGCAGCTTCAATCGCCTTCTCATCCATGCAGGCCGCATAGTAGTCGCCGATCTTTTGTTTAACCGGGTCTTTCTGCACTGCGGGCGCCGCCGCCTCTTCCAGAATCTCGCGCAGCAGCACCCGGTTGTCATCCGCGAGCTTCGAGGAAAGGCCCCAGCTGGTCTTGTCGGGTGGAATGGGATTCTTCTTGAGCCAGCCGCCGCACGAATAGGTGAAAAAGTCCGTGCAAGGATCCACGCTGGGGTCCATGGAATTGACGTCGAGAACGGATTGGTGCGCCGTCGGAGCATTCTGTGAATAGGCGATTGGGGCGGTAAGAATCAGCGCAAGAATATTCAGCGTAAACGCGGTTCGAAACATGAAACTCCTCAGCCAACAACAGCAGTGATTTCAGATCGTTGATTTCAGATTTAGATTTCAGGGTCGAGCCGAAATAGCTCGTTCTCAATTTTAGAATCACCAACCTGAAATCGAGCATCTCCCTACGACTTCTCCACGTGAATCGAGCCGTCTCCCGTATGAATGGTCAGCAGGTTCCCGCCACCGTTGAGTTTGCCATGAATGTTGTTGTGTCCCAACTGTCCTTCCACGCTGATAGGCATGTCCAGATCGATATGCCCGTCACCGGTATGCAGTTCCACGTCGGCGGCAAAGGCCTCCGGCAACTGCACCGTGACGCTCCCGTCGCCGGAATGAAGATCCCAACTCGAACTGATGGTCGATCCGGCCAGGGCACGCGCTTCGATGCGGCCGTCACTGCTGCTGAGCTGCAACGAGTCGAATCGTCCGGCAATCTTGATGTGGCCGTCGCTGGCGTGAGCCTTGAGCGCCCCGTCCACCCCCTCAACTTCGAGAGAGCCATCGCTCGATTGCAGATCCATGTCGCCCTTTAAATTGGCCAGCCGGATAGAGCCATCACTGCTGCGCAGATTCACTCGTCCTTCACGCGGCATGTGGATTTCGACATCAACCCGATGGTTGGGGGTGTGGATACAGACAATACAAACGGTGTGCGGGAGACGAACTTCCAGCTCAACCGAGTCTCCCGTCTGGTGATCAATTACCCTGACCCCGTGTTCGCCGGTCCCATTCTCGCCGATCTTCCAGCCATCGGCCGTGACCCGGGCTTCGATGGTGTTTTGGTCCCAAGTATCCACGCGGATGTTGGCGTCGGACGTCGTCACCCGCAGGTTGGGCTTTCCGGTGAGAGTAAAGGTCTTCGACCACTGTTCAGCCCGGGCCAATGGCGCGGCTGCCAGGCACAGACCCAAGATCATCGATGCAATTCGGTGCATAACCTGCCTCCAACCCGGGCAGATACACGCCTGCCTCGGTCTCAGACGGTGATACGGGCTTTTTGTGAGCAAGGTTCCGGGAAATGTAGGCGCGAGCGTTCCGCTCGTGCGGGAGCTCCGGTAACACTAAGCATCCACGTGGGGACAGCCGCCCTCGGCTGTCCGGCGGAGCAACACTCTGCGGTTCACACCTCAGCACGAACCTGTCGAGCTGCGCTCGACCAGACAGCCGAGGGCGGCTGTCTTTCGCACCTACATTACGGATACGCCATGCGCACCAGCGTCCGCTCCGAAAACGGAACATAGAGCAGCGCCGCTGCCGCCGCAAATGCCGCCCCAAATCCGATCTTGTTGACCAGGAGAAACGGGGCGATTGCCCACAACTGGTCCATCGCCAGAATGGCTAGGAATATCCGCCGGAATTTCTCACCGGTCCCTTGATGATCGAAAGCGACCGCCGAGAGCAGATAAAAGCGCAGCGGGATACCCACCCCGGCCGTGACCAGCACCGCGACGAAAATCGCGAACGCCCCCCACCCCGGCAGGAACGCACTCGTCATCCGGTCGATTTCCGCCAAACGAAATAGCGCGGCCACATAAAAGCACAGATACATAATCTGAATCAGCCCAAAGAGCCCTCGGATGAGACCGCGATGCGGCAAGGGAACGTCAAGATCGCGATGCAGCCTCGTGACAGGTACCGTTCCGGCAGGCGCCAGGTTGCTAGACTCTGCCGCCGGAACATTTGTCTCCCCCCGCTCCACCGGAGCCAAAAACCGGTATCCCCGCCGCGCCAGCGTTTCCACGTAACGCGGACTGGATGCGGAGTCCCCCAGCGCCTCGCGCAGCTTGTTCACGGCGGTATTCAGGCTGTGATCGAAATCCACAAACGTATCGGCAGGCCAAAGCTTCTGACGAAGTTCCTCCCGCGTGACTACCTCGGCGGGGCGCTCCAGGAGAAGAGCCAGAACCTGAAAGGGCTGCTCCTGCAGCCGTATGCGGACTCCATTCTTGCGCAGTTCCCCCGCTGACAAGTCCACCTCGAACAAGCCAAAGCGCACGATCTTCCCCGCGGAATTGCTCTGAGGCGTCGACACGTCAGCCCGAAGTTTAGCATCCGCAAATGTGGGCGCGAGCGTCCCGCTCGTGCAGGGCTGGCAATCACTGGGTTTCGGCCATGACTGCGTCGATCTGAACTGAAATCCCGATGGCGCACGCCAGTCACCCCCGCCCGGAGGAAAATGAACTGACAGCCCCGAACGAGGCGGGCCACTCGCGCCCACATCGACAGCGCTACAATACTGCGGTGCCCGCCGCCTGCCCGCCGCCGCAGCCCGATCATCCGTCCGCAGGACGGCCCGGCAGATACCACATCTTCAAGCTGGAGGCTGTTGGCCTTCTAATCATTGGCGCCCTGATTCTGATTCTCATTCTGGTCCGCTACGGGCATCACATCGCCTGGGGTGCACGCTGACCGTGTCTTCCGAACCCCTCCTGGTGGTGATTCTTGGACCGACAGGAAGCGGGAAGACTGCGCTCTCGCTCGCGCTCGCCGAGCGCTTCCACGGCGAGATCGTAAACTGCGATTCGGTCGCCATGTACCGCGAGTTTGAAATTGGCACGGCGAAGCCGACCCCCGCGGAGCGCGCCCGCGCCCCTCACCACCTGCTCGATTTTGTCGGCCCCGCAGGCTACATCACAGCCGGGGAATACGCTCGCAAGGCCCGTGATGTGCTCCAGGAGATCAGGTCGCGGGAGGCTCTGCCCATTGTGGTTGGTGGCACTGGACTGTACCTCCGCGCTTTGCTGGAAGGCCTCTTCGCCGGGCCGCAGCGCTCAGACGAACTGCGCGAACGTTTGCGCCAGAGAGCGGCAGAGAGAGGCTCGCCCCATCTTCACCGGATCTTGAGGCGCCTGGACCCCGTTGCCGCGGCAAAAATTCACGCCAATGATCTCCCCAAGCTGGTCCGGGCCATCGAAATCTGCCTGGCCTCGCGCACGAAAATGACCGAAATGTGGAAGCAGGGACGTGACCCCCTTCGCGGTTTCCGCATCGTGCGGATAGGTCTCGATCCCGACCGCAACGTGTTATACCAGCGGATCAACCAGCGCGCTCAGCGCATGTTTGACGCCGGCCTGGTGGAAGAAACCCGAATTCTGCTGGCGAGGCATGGCGAAGCAGCGCGTCCGCTGGCCGCTCTCGGATACAAGCAGGCGGTACAGTTGCTGCGCGGCGAAATCGATCATGGGACCGCGGTGCAAGCTGCACAACAGGCGCATCGCAACTATGCCAAGCGCCAGATGACGTGGTTCCGCCGCGAGCCTGACGCGGCGTGGCTTGCTGGCTTCGGGGATGACCTAAGCGTCCAGAATCAGGCAATCCTGAAGATCTTAGGTTCGCGGTGAGCTGCCTTACTGCTTCAGAATATCTTCCAGAGCCTTTTTCAACTCTGGATGCTGAAACTGGTATCCACTTGCGGTAAGTTTGGCCGGTTCAACGCGCTGGCTGGCGAGGAACAGTTCGTCGCCCATCTCTCCAAAAACTAGCCGGACGGCGAAGGCGGGCATGGGAAAAATCGCCGGGCGTCTGAGCACGGCTGCCAGAGTCTTAGTGAATTCTGCGTTCGTCACCGGATGCGGCGCGACGGTATTAACCGGGCCTTGCAGCGAGTCGTGATTCAGCACATGCTGGATTGCGCCGGCGACGTCATCCACTGACACCCAGCTCCACCACTGACTCCCATCGCCTAGGCGGCCGCCCAGGCCTAGACGGAACGGAAGCAGCATTTTCTGCAAGGCGCCGCCATCTGCGCTCATCACCACTCCCAGCCGCATCTGCACAGCGCGAATCCCCGCGTCGGCGACTGGTTGGATAGCGGCCTCCCACTGGCGGCATACCTCAGCGAGAAATCCGCTTCCCGACAGACTTTCTTCCCTGAGGACTTCTTCGCCGCGATCGCCGTAGTAACCCACTGCAGAAGCCGAGATGAATACCCGAGGGCGCTGCGCCGCTTTGGCTACCGCCTCGGCCAGGCGCCCGGTGCCCTGTCTGCGACTGTCGAGAATGCGCCGCTTTTTAGCTTCGGTCCAGCGGCCGACGATCGATTCCCCAGCCAGGTGAATCACCGCATCGAAACCTGAAACCGACTCCGGCGACAGGGGCTGGGTCGAGTCCCAGACGATTTGGTGTGGGCCAGTGGCCGCCTTCCGCACCAGGCAGCTGACTGTCCAGCCACTTGCTTTCAGTGCTGGTAGAAGTGCCACCCCAATCAGCCCGGAGGCCCCGCTGACGAGAATGCGCTGTGGATTCACCATGCCTGATGCGCCTCAACTCTAGCAGAATCGCATTCGTCTTTGTCGCCACGGACCACGTGGGGACAGCCGCCCCCGGCTGTCCGGTCGAGCGAAAGCTCGACGAGGTTTTGGGTGGGCGGAACAGCGGAGCGTCGCTCCGCTGGACAGCCGGGGGCGGCTGTCCCCACCTGGTCCGTGGCGGCTCCCACGCATCCGCACGCTATAATCATGCATGGCGACCTTGCGCCAACAGTTCGCGACCAACGTTCTCACGGTAACCAAGTTCCGCGAGCTGATGCGCAGAATGCGGGCCAACCGGCCCAACGACGATCTCGAACTCATCCGTAAGGCTTACGAGTTTTCCCAAAAACACCACGCTGGACAAAGCCGTGCCTCCGGCGAACCTTACCTGATTCATCCCCTGGAAGTTGCCCTGGTTCTGGCCGAAATGAAGATGGATCCTGTCGCCATCGCCGCCGGACTACTGCATGATTCCGTGGAAGATACCTCGGTCACCGTCGTCGATATTCGCAAAGAATTTGGCGAACAGGTGGCCCATATCGTCGAGGGCGTCACCAAGATCAGCGCCATTGATTTCGCCACCCGGGAAGAGCAACAAGCGGAGAACTTGCGCAAGATGATGCTGGCCATGGTGGACGACATTCGCGTCGTGCTCATCAAGCTGGCCGACCGCCTGCACAATATGCGCACCCTGGAGCATCTTCCGCCTGAACGCCAGCAGAAGATTGCCCGCGAGACGCTCGATATATACGCCTCCATCGCCCACCGCCTCGGGATGGGAAAAATTCGTGGCGAACTGGAAGACCTCGGCTTCCGCTATGTCGATCCCATCGGCTATCAGCAGGTCCACGATGCCGTCGAAGCGCGCCGCAAGGCCGGTGAAGCCTTCCTGGCGAAGGTAGAGGCGGTATTCCGCGACAAGCTGAAAGAAGCCGGAATCACCGCCACGGTCGAAAGCCGCATCAAGCGCCTGTACAGCATCCATAAGAAACTACAACGCCAGCACATCACGGTCGAACAGGTCTACGACCTGTATGCCATGCGCGTGATCACCAAATCGGTCCAGGATTGCTATGCCGTGCTAGGCATCATCCACAACCTGTGGCGGCCCGTGCCCGGCCGGATCAAGGACTTCATCGCCATGCCCCGGCCAAACTTCTACCAATCGCTGCACACCTCGGTGATCTCGGACGAAGGTATGCCCTTCGAAGTGCAGATTCGCACCGAAGAAATGCACAAGATGGCGGAGGAAGGCATCGCGGCGCACTGGAAATACAAGGATGGTCCGGTTTCGGCGCAAGACGAGCAGCGCCTGGCCTGGCTGCGCCAGGTTGTGGAGTGGCAACGCGACGTCTCCGATCCCAGCGAATTTCTTTCCACCCTCAAAATCGATCTCTATCCCGAGGAGGTCTATACCTTCACCCCTAAGGGCAAGGTCGTGGTTCTGCCCCGCGACTCCTCACCGATCGACTTTGCCTATTCCGTCCACACCGAAGTAGGGCATAGCTGTGTGGGGGCCAAGGTGAACGGACGCATGGTTCCGCTCCGCTTCAAATTGCACAGCGGCGACATCGTCGAAATCCTCACCCAGGCCGGACACAAACCCAGCCGCGATTGGCTGGCCATCGCAAAATCTTCTCGCGCCCGCAACAAGATCAAACACTGGCTCAACGTGCATCAGCGCGAGCGCGCCATCGAAATCGGCCGCAAACTGATCGAGAAAGAGGCGCGCAAATACCGCGTGTCGCTGAAGGACATCAAGGACGAAGAGTTATTGAAGATCGCCGCTGACTACGGCGTAGGCAGGGCCGACGACCTCATGGCCGGCATCGGCTACGGCAAATTTTCGGCGCGGCAGATCCTGGGGCGCCTGGCTCCGGCTGCCAGCGAACCTCTCGCCGAGGAAGAAACTGAAAAGTCCAGCGGCCTGGCCAGCGTGGTGCGTCGCGTCTTCGGTGGCGACCAGAACAACAACGCCATCCGCGTAACTGGACAGGGAGACTTGCTCGTCTATCGCGCTCGCTGTTGTAACCCAATTCGCGGCGAAGCCATCGTCGGCTACGTCACTCGCGGCAAAGGCGTGGCGGTTCACGGGCTCAATTGCCCCAACGTCGTGAACCTGATGTATGAACCGGAACGGAAGATCGACGTCGAGTGGGCACACGATGACGGAACTCCCAGCGCCTACCCGGTCAAACTCACCGTCTTCTGCGACGACCGCTTCGGCATGCTGAAGCAGATCACAGCCGTTATCAGCGACACCAAAACCAATATCCGCAACATTGAAGCCCGCACCAGCAATGGCCAGGCCAACGTCGATATCGTGCTCGATATCGCCGACTTGAAGCATCTGGAAAACATCGTCAACGGCGTCCGTAAAATTCCCGGTGTACACGACGTGCAAAGACTGCAGAAGATCTAGTCGCCAGCACGAACCAACTGAGAACCGAGAACTGGAAACTGACTACTGGTTTTATTTCTTCTTCCGTAAGTTGACTCCCACGCCGTTGATCTGCATTAATTCTGATTCACTGACCACTGATCTTGGAGGCTCCATGCGCGACGTAATCGTCACTAAAGAAGGACCGCAGGCAATCGGCCCTTATTCCCAGGCGATCCGGGCGAACGGATTCGTATTCGTCTCCGGGCAAGTAGCCATCGATCCGGCGAACCAGCAGGTCATCAGCGGAGACGTGGCGGCGCAGACCGAGCGCGTTCTCAAGAACCTGTCTGCCATCCTTACGGCGGCCGGGAGCGGTCTGAAAAAAGCGGTGCGCACCACCGTCTTCCTCAAGAACATGGGGGACTTCACCGCCATGAACGAAGTCTATGGACGGTATTTCAACGTCGCGCCTCCAGCCAGATCCACTGTCGAAGTCGCCCGCCTGCCCAAGGATGTCCTGGTAGAGATGGACGTGATCGCCCTGGCGTAGGAAGCGAACCGGCTAACGTAGGGGCAGAGCCTGTCCTGAGCGAAGTCGAAGGATGTCCCGCCTGCCCGGCCGAGCGAAAGCTCAGCCGACCTGGCTGGCCACCAACCACTGACGATTGCCATAAGCCCGACTGGTCACCCACCCCGCTGCCATTTACAATCCGTAGTCCCGCAATTCTGACAATCATCCGGGAGATATCCTTTGATCCCACGCTATACCCGTCCCGACATGGGCCGCATCTGGAGCGACGAGAATCGCTTCCGGACCTGGCTGGCGGTCGAGGTGGCCGCCACCGAAACCCTGGCCGAAGCCGGCATGGTGCCCGAAGACGCCGCCCACGCCATCCGCGAGCGTGCCGACTTCAATGTCAACCGAATTGCGGAGATCGAAGCTGAAGTCCGCCACGACGTTATCGCCTTCACCACCGCCGTCGCTGAGATCGTCGGCCCGCACGCCCGCTGGTTTCACTACGGCCTGACTTCGAACGACGTAGTCGATACGTCCCAGGCCTTGCTCATCCAGCAGGCTTCCGTCATCATCGCCGCCGATCTGGAAAAGCTTTCGAATGTACTCGAGCGTCGCGCCTGGGAGTTCAAAGACACGCCCATGATCGGGCGCACCCACGGCATCCACGCCGAGCCCATCACTTTTGGTTTCAAGCTGGCCAACTGGTATTCCGAGACTCAGCGCAATATCGCACGCTTTCGCGGCGCAGCCGAAGACTTGCGAGTGGGGAAGTTTTCCGGCGCGGTAGGCACATTTGCCCACCTCAGCCCCGAACTGGAAGAGAGCATATGCCAGCGCCTTGGATTGAAAGCCGCTGCCATCTCTTCCCAGGTGATCCAGCGCGACCGTCACGCCGCCTACCTCGCCACTCTGGCGGTCATCGCCTGCACCCTGGACAAGATTGCCACTGAACTTCGGCATCTGCAGCGCACCGAAGTCCGCGAAGTGGAGGAGTTCTTCAGCGAGAAACAGAAGGGCTCGTCCGCCATGCCCCACAAACGCAACCCGATTACCCTGGAGCAGATTAGCGGTCTGGCCCGGGTAGTGCGCTCGAACGCACAGGCGGCCTTCGAGAACGTGGCTCTATGGCACGAGCGCGATATTTCGCATTCGTCTGTGGAACGCATCATCATCCCCGATTCCACCACGCTGGTGGATTACATGCTGCAGAAGACCGCGAACGTGCTCGATACCATGTTCGTTTATCCGGAACAGATGAAATCCAATCTCGAAAGCACTCGCGGCCTCGTCTTCAGCGGTCAGCTTCTCCTTGATCTGGTCGAACATGGAGTTTCACGCGAGAACGCCTACCGCGCAGTCCAAAGCCATGCCATGCGCGCCTGGAAGGAAGGCCTGAACTTCCGTGACCTCGTGTTGAGGGACAAAACCATCACCAGCCGGGTCCCGCGCCAGCAGATTGAGCGGGCTTTCGATTTGAAGCGCCAGCTAAGAAATATCGACAAGATTTTTGCACGGGTATTTGTCGAGAAGAGTAAGCAGCAACCCAAACCCCGGTGGAAAAGCGCGAAAGAAGCGAAGTCCCGGTGAGACCTCCGATAGTAGCCCGGCGTTTCAACGCCGGGTCGGATGACAGAACACATTCCGTCCTGTAGGGACGGCTGAAATACTATCTGTCGTGTGGGGATCCATTTCAAGCGCGCCTACGGCACGCGCATCTGTCTCTCAGCCCGGCGTCCGTGGCCCGTGTAAATACCTGGCTCCGCGAAACCCGACAATTGCATTCGCTGGCACTCGGGTGTACGGTGTCGGTCGGACGCGAAGCGACGATGGAGATTCCGGCTAACACGAGGAGGGCATCGTGACCTCAAAATGCTTCTGGCAAGGAGTTCTGATCGTCACTCTCAGTGTGATCCTCGCCACCCCCGCTGAGGCAAAGGGATATCCTTCAGGCGGCGCGATCGTGGCCGCAATCGTGGGTGTGGTTGCAGTCGTGGTAATCGTGGCAGTTGTGGTCGTTCACAAATCGACCGAAAAGCGAACCATTACCGGATGTGTAAACTCGGGACAAAACGGGATGAGCGTGACAGACGAAAAAGACAAACGGTCATATGAACTCTCCGGCAACACGTCAGGCATCAAGCCGGGTGATCGAGTGACCTTGCAGGGCAAGAAAATTAAGCCGAAGGACAGCACCAAGACGCTTGTCTGGGAAACAAAACAGATGACCAGGGACCTCGGCGTCTGCCAGCCCTGAGCGTGAATCTGACTCTTATTCACGCTTCGACAGCGCGCCATCCACCGAAAGCGATCCCGGCCCGAGCATCGTCAGCGCAACGCACGCCGCCAGCAGGGTCAACGGAAACTCGACACCATGGTTCTGGTCGAAGAAACCGTTCTTCATATGAACCACCAGGATTGCCACCAGCATGTCAAAAGCGTTCAAAGCGGCAGCCCAGCGTGTAAGTAGTCCCAGCACCAGAGCGATGCCTCCGAGAAACTCGACCAGGGTCACGATCACACCCGACACAAAGGGCAACGGAATCCCCGCTCCAGCAAAGAACCCAGCCACTCCATGAAAGCCGAATCCGAACAGCTTCTGCCACCCGTGCGCCAGGAACACAATCCCGACCACGACTCGTAAAACCGTAACGCCACACGCCTGCCTAGAAGACTGATTTGCAACGCTGCTCATAAACGTTCCTCCAGAACCGTCATCTCTTGTAGAGTGGCTAACTTCTGCAAATACCCAGAGGGCCCTGCCGGGCCCTCTGACTTGATGAGTGCAGTACGTTACACCTTTTCGACAGCGAAGCCTGCGCCCTTCCACTCTTCCAGTCCGCCCTCGTAAGCACGAACGTTCTCGTAGCCGAGCTTCGCCAGTTTCTCCGCCGCCATGCGGCTCTGCGGACACTTCGGGCCGCCGCAGTATACGACGATCTCCGCGTTCTTGGGCAAATTCGTGCTGCGAACCTCGTTCCCAACCTTGTCCAGCGGCACCCGCCGCGATCCGGCGATGTTCTCGCCCTTGAACCACTCGTCGGTAAGCACGTTCCAGAACTCGAAGGAATGCTTGTTATCCAGAAACTGCCGAACTTCCTGAGTTGAAATGCTCTGGGTTGGAATGGTCTTTACCGCTACTTCACTAGTTGCCGTGGAATTGCTCATGTTTGCTGCTCCTTTTTGGTAGTCTATACAACAAATGTCGTGATAACGATAATGCGGCGGGAAAAATCACCCCGCTTGCTCGCGGACGGCCTCCAGAAGCTTGACCAGCGTCCGGAGCTGCTGTTCGCTGAATTGCCCCATCTCCTTGCGGTTAAACTCCTCGATGGGCCGGTCCAGGCTCCGCAAAAGTTCCAGGCCTGCCTGGTTAATGCGTGTGATGATCACGCGCCGGTCGCGGCCCTCGCGACTCCGCACCACCAGCCCACGCCGCTCCAGCCGATCCAGCAGGCGCGTGATGTCGGGATCACGGTTGATCATGCGCTCCGCAATCTCACTACAGGTGCGACCCCCGTCTCCGGCACCGCGCAGGATACGAAGCGCGTTGAATTGGGTGGGTGACAACCCATAAGGCTTCAGCATGTCACTAAAGCGGCCGTTAACCACATCCGCCGTACGGTGCAGCGAAACCACCGCCTCGTCCTCCAGGGAATTGAAAGGCTTGGTCTGCTGTATCTCGGCCTGAATGCCCTTACCCATCAGCTCAATCTAATCGTTATAACGATTATTGTCAAGCTGAATAATTTCTCATACTCCCTAGCCATCCGTCATCCCGAAACTGGGCTTCAGCCGGTTGAGGGATCTTGCGCGCTTCTTCGCTGTACTGCGGAGGCGCCCCGTCCTCTGGCATCCCTGCCGCGAATCACCGCATCGAATCATTTAACTAACCGGTTAATAATTGGACGGAGGAGCAACACTATGAAAAGCATTCTCAGGACTATGGCTTCGTTTCTCGCTGTAGGCATTCTCAGCGCGGGACTGGCGGCTCAAACCTCCAGCGCCCGCTACGACAGTGACATTCAAACCCGGGTGACGCAACAGTTGGCGAAGAAGAACGACTTTCGCAACCTGCAGGCCAGCACCGAAGATGGCATCGTGACTCTCTCCGGCACGGTGGACCTGTACCAGCAAAAGCTCGATGCAGCTAAAAAAGTCCGCAAACTGGATAAGGTCCAGGGCGTCCGCAATGAAGTTGCAGTCAGCAGCACGGCACCCGATACCGAGTTGGCCGCGAAACTCGAGCGCAAGCTGCACTACGACCGCATCGGCTACGACAACCAGTTCAACTTTGTCGATGTCGCAGTGAACAACGGCGTCGCCACTTTGAGCGGGGAAACTCGTACCGACGTAGGCCGCGACTCGGCCCTGTCGCTGGTGAACAACATGCCGGGCGTCAAGGACGTGATCGACAACGTCAAGGTCTCCCCGGTCTCAGGCTTCGACGACCGCATCAGGATCAGCGCTCTGCGCGCTATCTATCGCGACCCGGTACTGGGCCGCTATGCCAGTGACCCGGCCAAGCCTATCCGCATCGTGGTGGACAACGGCAAGCTGAGCCTCTACGGCACGGTCGCCAGCGCGATGGACAAGCAGATCGCCGGCATCCGCGCCAACCAGGTGTTCGGCGTCTTCAGCGTCCAGAACAATCTGGAAGTAGTCAAAGGCTCGTAAGTAAAGTAATTGGATGTCGGATCGGAGAAAGAGGCACGGCTTCGGCCGTGCCTTTCTTGTTTGTGGAGGAATTACCACCAGCCACGTAGGGGCAGGTGTCCCACCCGCCCAGCCGGGCAAAGCCCGGCAGTTTTTTCGACAGCGCTACAGGCGATTGATCAAGGCCGCCACATACCCCGCCCCAAACCCATTATCAATATTCACCACGCTCACATTCGAAGCGCAGGAATTCATCATCCCCAAAAGCGCCGCCAGCCCTTTGAACGCCGCGCCGTAGCCCACACTGGTAGGCACCGCGATCACCGGCACACCCACCAGTCCGCCCACCACGCTCGGCAACGCGCCTTCCATCCCTGCGCATACGATCACCACCCGCGCCCGCGCCAGCGATGCGCGACTCGCCATCAGACGGTGAATGCCGGCGACGCCCACGTCATACAGATGCTCGACGTCGTTGCCCATCATCTCAGCCGTAACCACGGCTTCCTCGGCCACCGGTATGTCGCTGGTGCCAGCGGAAACCACAGCGATGATTCCCTTGCCGTATGTCTTCTGGTCGCGCTGCAGAACGATCGCTCGCGCCAGCTCCCGATATTCTGCTTTCGGAACTTTCTTTCTTACCGCAGCCAGCTGCTCTTCAGTCGCTCGTGTGGCCAGGATGTTTCCCCCATGCTTGGCCAGCCGGGAGAAGATCGACGCCATCTGAGCCGGTGTCTTCCCCTGACCAAAGATCACTTCCGGCATCCCATTGCGCAACGCGCGATGATGATCCACCTTGGCGAATCCAAGATCTTCAAAGGGAAGATGCCGCAGGCGTTCGACCCCCTCATCGGGAGAAAGCTCACCCCGTCGGACCTGCTCGAAAAGTTTGCGGATGGAATCGGCGTTCAAGGCAGCGCTCAGCCGTCAGCAATCAGCCAACGCGAGTCTAGATTAGCACTCGCAGGCTCTGACCATAGAGGACGGTATGAGGCGAGCGGCTTGGCAGCGCCAAGGATCCCGCACGAGCGGGACGCCGGCCACGTAGCTCGCTTGTCGTTGAGAATGGAGATACTAAGCCCGCCTAACCGAGGCAGGCAGCTTCTTGGCGTTGCAGCGAACTTTCGCGGCAATTTCCCGAAACATCTCTTTTGCGACGCCCGGCTCTTCCAGACGAACCAGAAACAAGCGGCGCAGCATACTCCGGGAAACTCTTCCCTTGAGATAAGCCTCGTACAACGCATCGCCCAGCATGTAGCCGAGCAACTGCGCGCTGGAATCGATCTTGTTTCGCTCGGACTCCGAGGCATCGTGCAACTCGCGCCCGGCAACATCCTCGGCGGCGGGGCGAGCCGGGTAAAGCACCCGCGATCCGAAGTATCCCAGAGCGCATTCCAGGGCCTGGGTGTAAAAACGATTCGAGTTGACACGGGGCTGTTTGTTTCCCCGTGCGGGCAATCCGCGGCAGGCGTGGTGCAAGAAGCGGGCGGCTTCTTCGGCCACATACGTCATCTTGAATTCGCGCACGTAGAAGACGTTCACCTGCGGCAGATATACGCTGCCTCGCTGTTCCACGTGACGCACCATGGCCTCGGTTTCTTCCTCCGTCGCCGAGTGACGCGAGAGCAACTGCCGCAAGCGCGCATCCGAGGCGCGGCAATACACTTCCGGCATCAGGTCGACCAGAAACTGCGGCTGGCTGCCGTTGTGCGAGGAGTAGCGATTGATGTCGAGGAAGCGCACCAGGCTGTCGATCAGGTTGTAGACGGTGGGTGCAAGATCGGGACCTTCCTCATCGCTGCGTCCCCAGCGGCTCAGGTGCAGGCGGTAGTTCTCGTATTTTTCAAGCGGAGTGGAATTGAATACGCAGACCACATCATCGCTCACGCGCACCGCGTCCACGCGCTCATGCCGCTCGCCCGCAGCGCGCCAGTAGAGCGCGTCAACGTTTTGCAGCACAGTGAGCACCCGCTCTTCGGGCAGCCGCTCACGCAGCACGCGCGGAAGATGGCCCGGCGCCAGATGTGACTCGCCAAACAGCACCATGATGACTGAGTTGGGATGGCGCTGCCGAATCTCCGCCATCTTGTGGACAGCATGGCGATCACGGGCTCCGATCTTGCGCAGGTCTTCCCGCGGCATGCAGTCAAGGCCGTAGATCGCCTCGCCATGCTCGCGCGCGGTCACCAGCAGTTCATAGAACGGCGGCCAGTCGTAGCCCCAGTCGATATCGAAACGAATGCGCTGCCGGAACTCTTCTTCGTCGATCTGCCGCCGCCACCACTCGTCAAGAATGTGCTGGTCGCGAGAGAAAATGGTCTCAACCCCAAGCACCAGGGGGCGATCTCCAGGCTGTGCGCGTTCTTCCAGCAGGGTCGCGGCAAAACGCTGCGCCACAGGGAGCGCGTGGTAGTCCCCGATAAGGACGCTGTCGGCAACTGCGACCGTAGCTTTCAACTGATCACGATCGATGACCGACTCGTAGGAACGAAACGCCCGGCTGAAGTCCCGCAGATATTTACGCCGGCCGTTGGGATCGTTAACCCGAATCTCGCGCTCCACCCCCGCCAGGGCGTGCAACTGCGCTTCACTGCGCCGCAGTCGCAAGCTGGAAGTAGATGCCATAAATCAGTCGTTGGTCCTTGGTCGTTGGTCGTTGGCACCGCTCACGGTCTTGGCGGCTATTGCCAACGACCAAGGGCCAACGACCAACGACCGCCTTTCTTGACTCTTCTCCTGCGCCTCCCTATGCTCCAAGGTCGCGGCACTTCGGGAGCCTAACTTGCCTAACCAGCCACCGCAGAACCTGACCGTCGCCACGACCGGGGCCAGCGGCTCTATCTTCCTGCGACAGCTGCTGCTCGCGGTGGAACGCGATCAGCGCGTCCAGACCGTCAATTTCATTGCCTCCGACAGCGCCTTGCGCGTCATGGCTGAAGAGCTCGGCCTGCGCGGGCGCAGCAACCTCGTCGGCCAGATACTCGGCTCGAGCAAGGCCTCGCGCAAAATCAAGCAGCAAGCCAATGCCGATATCGGCGCCAACATCGCCAGCGGCTCTTACCCCGCCGACGCCATGGTCGTCATCCCGTGCAGCATGGGGACTCTGGCCCGCATCGCCAACGGCATCGCATCACAACTGATCGAGCGTGCCGCCGACGTCTGCCTCAAGGAGAAGCGTCCGCTGGTGCTCTGCGTCCGCGAGACGCCGCTCAACAAAATCCACATCCGCAACCTGTACCGTGCCGCCGACGCCGGCGCCACCATCTTCCCGCTCATCCCCGCCTACTACTTCCGCCCCGCCAGCTTGGATGCCATGGCAACGGAGTTCGCCTACCGCGTACTCGCTCATATCGGCCTGTCCCAGCCCAAGGCCTACCGCTGGAAGGGCTGACACCTCCGCGACCTACTGTGGTCCGGTTACCTGGCGGTTACTTCAAGTGTAGGAAGGCGGGAGAGAAGCAGGTAGATTCCAGTGGGCCATGACCTGCGGGCAGAACTCGGTCGCGCAAAACGCAGAAGTGTTCCACGTGGAACATTTTGCACTTATTTTATTGTACGTACATAAATATACATAATGGATGCTAAGTACATGAAACAACAGCCGAAAGACAGGGATCTCCACTTGAGACTCTGGCATGACCAGGAAACTGTCGGATAAAGGGCCAGCCCGCCGGACTCTCACTCAGGCTGTGTCTTATACTGACGCGAAGCGGAGGGCAGCCGCCGGTTGTCGCTTTGGACCCGGACAACCCTCATCGACGGCGAAATATTCGACAAGGGGCGAAACAGGATGGCAATCAGCAGGCGCGAGTTCATCACACGAATGGCGCAGACAAGCGGCTATGGCGCTGCTTTCATGACCGCGCATTCGCTTGGCCTTCTGGGCATGGTCGAAACCGAGCAGCGCAAAGACTTCCCCTTGCCTCCCTCGACCGGCCGGGGGACCAAGGTGATTATTCTCGGCGCGGGAATTGCGGGGCTGGTCGCCGCCTATGAGATGCGCCGGGCCGGCTTTGATTGCACCGTGCTGGAAGCGCGCGAACGTCCTGGCGGCCGCAACTGGACGCTGCGCGCGGGGTCGAAGCTGGTGTTCAACGACGGGACATCGCAAGCGTGCACCTTCGACCAAGGAAACTATTTCAACTGCGGCCCGGCGCGCCTGCCCTCGATACACAAGACCATGCTCGGCTATTGCAAGGAACTGGGAGTGGAGCTCGAGGTCGAGGTGAACAGCTCGCGCAGCTCGCTGCTTCAGAATGACACCGTCTTCGGCGGCAAACCGATTCGCCAGGCCCAGGCCATCAATGACATTCGCGGCCATGTTGCCGAACTGCTGGGCAAGTGCGTGCAACAGAGCGCGCTCGACCAGGTTTTCACCCAGGACGATCATGCCGTGGTGATGGATTTTCTGAAATTGTATGGCGACCTGGGACCGAACTACCAATACCAGGGCTCGACGCGCTCCGGCGACCGACAGCTGCCCGGCGCCGCCGATCAGATCGAAGTTCCCCGCGCTCCGCTGCCGTTCTCCGACCTGCTGCGTTCGCAGTTCTGTGGGCCCATGCTCTTCGAAGAGCGGCCCGACATGCAGGCGACCATGTTCCAGCCGGTCGGCGGCATGGACCGGATCCCCTACGCTTTCGCCAAGTCGCTGGGCAAGGTGATCCGTTACAACTCGCCGGTCACAGAGATCAGAAAAACGGCGGCTGGAGTCAGAGTGTTGTACCGCCACGGCGAGTCCGGCGCGATTCGTTCCGGCGCCGTTCGTTCGATCGAGGCGCCGTACTGCATCTGCGCCATGCCGCTCACCATCCTCAAGACCATCCCCAATGACTTCAATCCGCGAGTGAAGGCGGCGATTGAACAGGTAAACTACGACTCCGCCTTCAAGATCGCGTGGGAGTCGCGGCGCTTCTGGGAGCAGGACGGCGACGAGATCTACGGGGGCATCTCCTGGCTGACCACCGGCACGATCCCGCTGGTCTGGTATCCCAGCGCGAACCTGATGTCCCAACGCGGAGTCGTCATCTGCCGGCTACGCAGTCGAAAACTGGACCGACTTCGGCAAGCTGCCTTCGTATGAGGCGAAGATCGCCGCCTCCAGGGCAGCCGTGGAAAAACTGCACCCGGGCAAGAGCGGGGAACTGCAGAAGCCTCTTTATATGTCCTGGGGCAAGATCCCTTACAGTCTGGGGTCGTGGGTCAGCCGCGGGCCCGGTTTTCCTCCCACCGACGAGACGCCGTACTACAACGGACCGTACCGGGAGCTAATTGTCCCTGACGATCGAATCTACTTTGCGGGAGACCATTGCAGCCACATCGTCGGCTGGCAGGAAGGGGCGGCACTTGCGGCCCAGAGGGCGATCACGATGGTGGTCAGCCGGGTCCAGGAATCATGAGCGCGAGCAAGCCGCGGGTGGCCCACTCAAGCCCGGTTTTGGCTTGAGTGGGGATGTTCACACGTCACAGACTTGGGCTAACGAACAAACTAGATTGTCCTCATGCCTTGGGGACTGACACGTTTTCACCAGAGTGGTCAAAGTCATTTCGTCACGTTCTGCTGTTACCATCGGCGTCGCTTGTTTACCACAGACGCAAGCCGACGAATCTTCGAGTCAGCCTTAGAGCGAGCGCGACGCAGTTTCGAGCTTCACGTTTACGGGTACGTAGTCATGCCGGAGCACGTTCACCTCCAGCTCAGCGAACCACAACAGGATACGCTGGCCGATGCGCTGAAGTCGTTGAAGCAAGGAGTATCGCGGCGCTTGATTGGCGATGCGGATCATTTCTGGCAAAAGCGGTACTACGATTTCAATATCCGAAATTACCCGCAGTTTGTGGACAAAGGTGCGCTATATTCATCGCAATCCGGTCAAGCGCGGGTTGTGCGAACGTCCGGAGGACTGGGCGTGGAGCAGTTTTCGCCACTACACAACCGGCTGTGACGGAAGGGTCGAGATCGAGTCAGGATGGACGGCACGAAAACGCGAACGAGCGGCGGGAAGACTTTGTCCAGCTGTAGAACTGCCCCACTCAAGCCAAGAGACGGCTTGAGTGGGCCACCCGTCGAGTCAGGAAGGCTGGCGGCGCGTCTACGCGCGGGTTCGAAATATCGAATACTGGGGCCCGCCCCCGATTTTCTGAAACTCAGAATGGCTGGCCAAGACGTGCTCCAGCAAGGGATTGTGATAGAGCACGTACACCGTCCGGGGATTTTCACCGAGCGAGCGCTCGAGGTTGGACAGCATTTCGATCAACGCGGCTTCGGGCAGAGGATTGAACAGATAGAGCATGATCGGCTCAACTGGGAAAGCAAATGTACGCGCGTCAGCGGCCACCGATTCCACCGCGAAGCAGCGCTGGGACTCGCTTTTGTAGGCGCGTATGTTTGCCTGCGCCACCCGATGCAATGCGGGGAGCAGTTCCACTCCCAGGACACGGCGAAAAGGATAGCCAGCCGCCATCAACAATACGCGTCCCTTGCCGGAGCCCACGTCGATGAAAGTAAGATCCTGAAAATCGATCTCCAGGCCCGACATGGCTTCCATCATTTCCCGAAAAAGCGCCGGTTCGGTGGGTTGATAGGCGGAGTGGAACTCTCCCAGCAGGCGGTCGTGCCAGTTCACGGTCGCGCTGGTGGTGTCCACGCGGTAATCCCAGTCAAAGTCGGCATCGCCGTAGCGCTGCCGCCGCTGCGCCGGCGTGGACTCGCGCACGAACTCCCAGAGACGGTTGGCAAGGTTCCGCACGGTCTGCCGGAAGCCATCGCGGGCGAGACCTTCCCTCCACCAGCGACGCAGGGTGGAGCGAAAGGTGAGAGGGAGCGAGGGAGCCATGGCTACGCCATGGTAAACCGGTAACGCGATTCCGGTGGGGCTGGTGGGCTACCCTTCTGTCGACGTGTTTGCGGACGCAAAATCCTGCCGAGCTTTGCTCGGCCTGGACGGGTCCGTTCGACTGCGCTCAGGACAGGCTCCGACCCGTCCCCACATGGCTGGGGGAGATTTCATTTACTGTTTCAACACTCTTTCAACTCCCCACTTTCGTGCCGGTTGACGTGGCGGAGGATTTCGTACTAATGTGCAATTACACCGGAAAGGAGGTGGTCGAATGATAAGTTCTGACAGTAATAGTTGTGGGAATCAAAGACCAGGTGAGGTGGCTGAGACTTAGGGCGGTCGCTCTTTGTCGGGCTCCCAATGCGCATGCAGTTTGGCGAGTTGGGGGTACAACATCCATCGCACGACTACCGGTGATGCAGGCTTGATCGGAATCGTTTTTGTTCAGATAACGATCGGAGCGCCTGGCGAGTAATCGCCGGGACCCCGGAGTTGCCGAAGGGGCCACGTAGAGTGACCACCTCTTGGTCAATCCCAATCAGTCCACCGGGCGGCCCGCGCATTGTTGCATGCGCGGGCCGTTCTATTTTTTGGGGAGAGGGTTGGTTTAGTGATGTTGCGGTTCCAGTCCATTCAGATGTGATAAGTCTTAAAGATCAAAGCCAAAGGCGGCGGACAAGAGTGTCCGCCCCACACACTTAATGAGTCTAGTGGCGTTCGGCGCGGCGGCGCAGCATGTAGTACTCATTTTCGGGGCGGTCGTCTTGCAGGGCGGGGGCTTGAGGGGCCTGGGCGATCATCTGGTCGAGGGAAAGTTCTTTGTGGAGTACGCTGGCAAACTCAAGCTCCGCAGTGGGCTCCGGGCCCCATTCGACCAAGTCGGCGGCCGCTTTCGGGCTCAGACGCTGGGCCAGCTCGGCGGGGGTTCGGTCGGGCAGCGGCTGCTGGCTGGCGAGGAAGTGAAAGCCGACGCCTCCCACCGGATGGAAGACGCGGACATAGGCAAACGATTCTTTCAGGGCGCGGGCGACCGAGGCCTGGACCACCGCATCGCCATAGGGCAGCCATTGTTGAAGTATGCCTCCCGGACGCAATCTTCGGTTGATGGTGGCGTAGAACTCCTTCGAATAGAGCAGGCTCGACCCGGCCGCTTCCACCGGCGGCGGCGGATCGATTGTGATGACGTCGTATTGCGCGGCGGTGCGCTCCAGGTAGCGGCGTCCGTCATCAATCACGACGTGTGATAGCGGCGAACGCAGCAGCTCGGGAGCGTCGGCGTGGAAGAACCAGAAAACGCGCGGAACACTGGGAACCAGCTCCACTGCGGTTACCGGAATGTTCCAGGAGAGCAGAGAGCGGTAAGTGGTGCCCATACCGAAGCAGACCGCGAGGGCGTCTTTCGGAGGACGATCGAGAAAAGCCAGCGGCAGGTGCGCCATCATCTTGGTGGCGGGGACCAGGCCGGTGATGCCCTGTCCGTTAACCAGCAGCAGCCGGTAGCGGCCGGCTCCGGTGGCAACGATAGTCGCGGTGTTATCCCGCAGTACGATACCTCGCGAGATCTGGCTCTTTTGAGTCTGGCTGCGTCCGAACTGGTCTTCGAAACTGGTTTGGGTAAAGAGCAGCACCACGGCGAATACCACCACGGCGTAAGAGAAGACGGCTTGTCTGTCGAAGGTGGGTTTTACTTCCTGGGAAAACCATTGCGGCACGATGGCGATGATCAGCCATGGCAAGGCGAACGTGAACAGTACCCAGCGTTCGCTGATCAACGGCAGAAGGACGAAGCCCGAGAGCAGCGGTCCCATAATGCAGCCGAGGACGTTCATCGCATAAGCTTTTCCGGCCCGGCCGGGATCGCCTCCCGACCAGCGATCGACCAGCAACGGAGTGACAAATCCCAAGACACCGGAGAACGGAACGATTCCCAGACTCAGGCGCAAAAAACGGGTGAGAGTGAGATTGGGGTTGGCTCCGACCAGCGACAGCAATGCGAACAGGCCAAGCAGGACCCAGATCAGCCTGCCTTCCTGCCGGTTTTTTTTGCTCCACAAACGGTAGACCTGCAAGCCGAGGAAGGTGGACACAAGGTAGGTGGCCAGGATGGAGGCAAAAGCGTAGACAACCGTTCCAAGGTACGGCGTGAACTGACGGATCCAGACGACCTCCATTCCCATGCTGGTTAGGCCGGTGAGGAATAGAAGAACAAGGGGTTTGGTGGTGGCGGTTGCGGAGACGTGGCTCGTGGTGGAAGCCAAGTTCGTGGTAGAGACGTAGCGAGCTACGTCTCTACGAGAGTGCATCGCATGCATCGCACTGAGGATGATGGCCGATGCCGCCAGCGTGGCGTTACAGATGGCGCCGACTTTGAGGGTGCCGCGGAAGCCGTAAAGTTCGATCAGCAGCAGGGGAACCGTTGCTCCGACCACCGCACCCAGCACGTTGGCCAGGTAGAGATAGCTGAACGACCGCTCCGATCCTGCCGCATGCCGCGTGCGAATTGCCAGCATGGCCAGCGGGATGGTGGCTCCCATGCAGGCGCACCATGGAATCAGCGTGAGCGCGACGCAAATGCCGGAGCCAAGGTAGTAGGACCATGAAGAGGATACGGCGAGGCGCTCCAGCAGCTGGCGTCCCGACAAAAACTGGTACGGAACCAGCAGGGCTGATATGCCGATGAGCAATTCCGCCAGCGCGTAGAAGCGGAGGGCTGGGAACTTGATGCTTCCTTCGTTACTTCCTTCGTAAATTCGGATCAGGCGGCCCGCACCCCAGGAGCCCAGTCCCAGGCCGGCCATAAACATGGAAAGCACGATCGAAGTCAGGGCGCTGGTGACTCCGAACTGCGCCATGGCCAAGCGCAGCCACACGATTTCGTAGAGGATGCTGCAGAAGCCCGAAATGAAAAACAGTATGAAGAACCAGATCATGAAGAAGTCTCTCACGGCGTGACGCCGGGGAAGACGGCATTAAGACACAAATCCCTCTACATCTACGATGCTCACTTCCAATGCTCACTTCTTCAATGCGGCGGTCCAGTTCGTGGTAAGAATCAGCGGAGAGGCGTTCGGTTCCGCGACTGGCATGGCCATAAGCCAGCGCTTGTCATTGCGGTTCACATCGAGGCCGGAAGGACTTCCGAAAGAGCGTCCTCCAAAAATCTGCCGGGACTTGCCCAGCGTGAAATTCGGACCCTGTGCAGCATATTCCACGGCGACAAACTTGAAATCCACGGTGAAGTAAACCAGTTCCTTGCCGGGCGGCCAGAAAGGCTGGAGGCCACCGCCAGTGGAAACCTGCCATTTGCCTCCCGGGCCAGGGAAAGGCACGACATAGATTTCGGATCTTCCGGATTCGTCGGAAGCGTAGGCTACCCATTTTCCGTCCGGAGAGAACATTCCGTAGTAGTCGACTTCCGGACCTTGGACAACCGGAAAGGGCTTGCGGTCTCCAAACATCGGCAGGGCCCAGATGTCGGTGGCCTTTGTCTTCTTGCTGGTGTAGTCAAAAAGAATATACCGGCCATCCGCGGACCAGCGGTCGGGTTCCTTGTTGCCTTCATCGCCGAGCACTTTTTGCTCGCTGCTGCCCCCTCCCACCGGTTTGACGTACATGTCTTCCTGGTTCCCGCCGCGGTTAGAAGAAAATGCTACCTGCTGACCGTCGGGAGACCATGTGGGATAGAGATCGTCCCCTTCCCCGAAGGTAAATGGAGTGGCCGTGCCCTGGTTGAGGTCGTACAACCAAAGCTTCTGATTTTTTTGTCCGGGCGGGAGCACGTTAACCATCGCGTAGCGGCCGTCCGGCGAGAGATAGGGCGACGACAAGTAGCCCGGATCCCCGACTGTGGAGAGCTTCTTGCCTTCCGGATCCACCCATGTGAGTTGTGACTGGGAGGCTCGTTGATACAACAGCAGCCCATTGTCGGACACCGAGAAACCGGAGCCTGCGGCTACCGACTCGGCAATGCTCTGCGCGCTGCCGGTTGTGCGCAATGCGCGCGCATCGAACGGCTGCGCCAGCAAAACACCTCCACGCAAGAACAAGAGATATCCGGGTTCGACGTACTGTGCCGGCCCACCCTCATCCGGCAACAGCAGCTGAACCTGCCCAGTGGCCAGGGTGACAACGAAAATTCCGCCCGAGCCGTCGTTGGACGTCACCAGGACATGCTTGCCGTCGGGCAAGAAACTGGGCCAACGATAGGCGGCTTGGTCTTTTTCCGGTATAGGCACCTTTACGGCCGTTCCACCAGAGGCCGAAATTTGATAAAGGCCAAGGTGCCCTGAGGAAAAGACAATCACCCCGTCACGGTTCCAGGTGCCACCGTAGACAGTCCACGGGACGCTGCTCACTGATTCTGCGTGCCCGCCGCCCGCAACTGCAATTTTTCTCAACTGTCCGTCAGCGGCAAAAAAACCGAAATATTGGCTGTCCGGAGACCAGAAGGGAGCGACTGCCGAATCGGTTTCCGACATTGGTTGCGCAGTATCACTGGACAAGGCACGGATCCAGAATTTCGCTTTCCCGTCAGCGTCACTGAGCGTAATGACCATCATTTTTCCATTGGGGGATAGGGCGACACTTTGGCCTTGAAGAAGGCTGCTGCCGGGCGGGAAATTAACCGCTACCCGCAGCACCGGTCCTGCGGCCGGACGTCGCAATAGAAACCCGGCCAGAATCCCGATGGCCGCAGCCAGCAATGGAATTGTCCAGCGCAGCCATCTGCCACGAGAGCGGACCGCGACCGGTGCGGCAACTCCGGACTGTGACCCGCTTTCCAGAATCCATCTAAGTTCGCTGGCCAGATCACCGGCATTCTGCCAGCGCTCGTCGGGATCCTTCGCGAGACATTTCTTGACTGCCCTTTCGAGCGCGGCTGGTGCCAGGGGCGACAGCGTGGTCAACGGCGGAGGCTCGGTCGTCATGATCGCGGCCACAACTTTTGCCGTGGACTTACCTTCAAAGGCGCGCCGGCCGGTCACCATCTCGTAGAGCACGCATCCCAGGCCGAAGATGTCACTGCGGGCATCGGCCTCCTGCCCCTCCAGTTGCTCGGGAGCCATGTACTGAAACGTTCCCACCAGCGTGCCTTCAGTTGTCAGCGGGCTGTGGGTCATGGTGGCGGCGCCGGACGAGGCCACGCCGACAGCTCCGATCACCGGCTTGGCCAGGCCAAAATCGAGCAGCTTGACACCCGATTTGGTCAGCATCACGTTGTCGGGTTTGAGATCACGGTGCACGACACCGTGGCGGTGGGCTTTGTCCAGCGCGTCGGCCATCTGCGCTCCGTACTTCAACACCTGGTCGGCGGTAAGCGGCCCCCGGCGCACACGCGTTCCCAGGGTTTCACCTTCGAGGTACTCCAACACAAGAAAGTCGGCGCCTTCATGCTTTCCGATGTCGTACAGAACGCAGATATGAGGATGCGAGAGCTGTGAGATAGCGCGGGCTTCGCGCTCGAAGCGCTCGCGGAGTTCAGGATTGCTGGAAAGATGGTCGGGCAGTACCTTGATGGCGACGTCGCGGTTCAGCCGGGAATCGCGGGCGCGATAGACTTCGCCCATTCCGCCAGCTCCAGCCGGCGCAATGATCTCGTACGGACCTAAGCGTGTGCCAGCCGTGAGAGGCATAGCGAACCCAGTGGACGCAGATTATACCTGCTCAGGCGTCCAGGAGGCTTTCTGGAAACCTTGCCGGATTACCTCCGCCGTGTCTTCGGGCAAACCAAGCTCCTCAACTTCGGCTTGGGTGAACCAGCGCACCTCGTCGGCGTCGTCGGCCGCCTGCGCTTGTCCCGCGGCCCGGCGGCATAGAAAATCGATGAGGACGAAGTGATAGAGCGTGTGGCCATCGTCGTCCTGCACCACGCGGTCGTACACACCTAGCAATTCGGCGGTCTCGACTATAAGGCATGTTTCTTCCCGAGCCTCACGGATCGCGGCGTCGCGAAGGGTCTCTCCCAGTTCCAGCACGCCTCCGGGGATGGACCACTCACCGGCCAGGGGCGGATGCCCGCGCTTGACCAGGAGCACGCGACCGTCGTCGATGATAATTGCGCCTACGCCTACCAGTGGCGAATCGGGATATTCACGTTTCATGAATTGCCGGCCTGTGCAAAACTGCGCCCGGTCAACGGGACTATAATTTCCATCTCATCGCTCTTCTAGTAGACAAATAGCGGCAACCAATCCTTCCCCGCCGTTCTGGCTGGTGGGTTGAGCTGTTTTGGCGGCGGGCCGGTCCCTCTCATTAATTCCAACGAATGCGAAAGGAGATTACCCTCATGTTTACCCGCTTTGTGGAATGCCACGTGAAGCCGGACAAAAAGGATGACTTCACTACCAAGCTGCGTAACGACGTGCTGCCCATCTTACAGAAGCAACCGGGCTTTGTAGACTTGATCAGTCTGGTCTCTGATAACGATCCGGAACGGGTCGTTTCCGTCAGCTTCTGGAACAACAAGCAGGATGCGGAGCGCTATCATCGCGAGCACTTCAACCGCGTCTCCGAAATGCTCAAACCAGTTCTGAAGCGCGACCCGGTGGTCGACACTTACAACGTCGATACATGGACCACCCGCCGCATCGCGGCTGGGAAGGCTGCCTGATCCTTGCTGCCCCGGCGCGTCGAAATTGGCGAGCCGGGGCAGTTTTCCGGACTGCCTTGCGTCTCGGATTCGCGAATTTCATTTCCACAGGCGCTAGAATGGGCCTGTGTCCCTGGACGAATACAAGCGCAAACGTCGTTTTGAGGAAACTCCCGAGCCACCTCCCAAGCTCGAAAAAAAATCACGGCATCGTTTTGTGGTGCAAAAACACCGCGCGACTCGCCTGCACTACGACTTCCGCCTGGAAATGGAGGGCGTGCTGAAGTCCTGGGCCGTGCCTAAAGGCCCATCGCTCGATCCCGCCGACAAACGCCTGGCCATGCAGGTGGAGGATCATCCAGTCTCCTACTTTGATTTTGAAGGCACGATTCCCGAAGGAAACTATGGCGCGGGCACAGTGATGGTTTGGGATGTGGGCACATGGGAGCCGCTCTCGCCCGAACCGGTAAAGGGAAAGTTTGTTCCCGGGACCGACGCGGAAGCCTCGGCCATGTTGAAGAAGGGTGATTTCAAAATCCGGTTGCACGGCAAGAAGCTGAATGGCGATTTCGCGCTGATTCACATGCGTTCGCGGCGTCCCGGAACCAAGGGCACGGAGTGGCTGCTGATCAAGAAGCAGGACGACGCTGTGGTGAAGGGCTATGACATCGACCAGTACGATGAATCGGCGCTCACTGGCCGCAGCATCGCGGAGATCGGTGGCGATCAGGGCTCGAAGCAGTGGACCAGCAGCCGTCCGGCGTCGCGGGGAGCGGTGAAGGCGCCCTGGCTGGCGGATGCGATTGCTAAGTTTGACAAGAAGAAGAGCAAGAGCAAATTAACCACAGCGGACACGGAGGAACACAGAGTAAAAAAAAACGACAAAGCCAGGAAGGCTAAACCTGAGAGCAATCCCAAATCGCTGCCACCGGCGGAAGGTAAAGAGAATTCCTCCGCGCCCTCTGTGGTTAAGGGTTTGGATGGCGCGGTCAAGCGGCCGATGCCCACTGCGGTTCACCCCATGCTGGCTACGTCCGTCGAGGAACCTTTCGACGATCCCGATTGGCTTTTTGAAATCAAGTGGGATGGTTACCGAGCCGTGGCATTCATCGCCAAAGGAAAGGTTCGTCTGGTGTCGCGCAACCAGAATGATCTGACCGCGCAATATCCCGAACTTCACAATCTGCCCGCATCTATCAAAGCAGAGACTGCAATTCTCGACGGCGAAATCGCTGCGCTAGACGAGCAGGGGCGTTCGTCATTCAGCCTGATGCAGCAGCGCACCGGAATTCGCGATGGCGGCCGTCGCACGGCATCTCGCCGGGATATTCCGGTGCTGTATTACGTCTTCGATCTGCTTTATCTGGATGGCTACGATCTCCACCGAGTTCCGCTGGAGCAGCGTAAGAATGCTCTGGCACGCATAACTGACTCCACCGGCCCTGTCCATTACTCCGACCACTTTTCCCAGGGTAAGGCGCTGTTTGATGTGGCCAGACAGAAGGGGCTGGAAGGGATTCTGGCCAAGCGCAGGGACAGCTACTACGAAGAGCGCCGCAGTCAGGCTTGGCTAAAGATCAAAATGACCCAGACGCTCGATTGCGTCATCGGGGGATACACCGATCCCGAAGGCAGCCGATCGTATTTCGGATCGGTTGTGCTCGGTCTGTACGACAAGAACAAGGGCCTCATCCACGTAGGGCAGGCCGGTAGCGGCTTCGATCAGGCGATGCTGAAGGAAATCTGGCAGGAATTGCACAAGCGAGAGACGAGCCGCAGCCCCTTTCCCAATGGCGTGGAAGCGTTACGAAAAGTACACTGGGTGAAGCCGGAGCTGGTGGCGGAAATCAAATTCTCGGAATGGACCCATGTCACGGCGGAAGGCGGCGCAAAGTTGCGCGCTCCCGTGTTTCTGGGTTTGCGGGAGGACAAAGACCCGAAGGAATGTGTTTTCGGACAGGTGTAGGCGCGAGCGTCCCGCTCGTGCGGCAGTGCAACGGGCTTATTGTTTCATTTCGCTCCCGCACGAGCGTGGACGCTCGCGCCCACACTACTTAATATCCTTCATCGGCAGCATCGATCCGTAGTCCCGTCCTGACGGTTCGACAGCTCGGACTACAATCCCGGCGAATCCGTCGCGTAACTCGGGATATTTGGCCACCATCGCTTTCATCACCGCGGCGTTGTCCTGAAAAGTCCGTCCGCTGTCGGAGACATCCGCGGCCTGATACCTCACCACCAGATCGAAGTCCTGGCCCACTGGGACAGGGAACAAGTCTGTGATCTTGAAAATTTTTGTGCCCACGGTCAAGTCCACGGGGGGCAGGTCTGCTGGCTTCACGGTCTGCATCTCGTCATACAACTTGTCGGTTGTGGCGGTGGCCATGAACGGAACGGGGACCAGTAGTTCGCGGGCTTCGCCATAGTAGAACCAGGCGTTGTGGTTTTGTCCTTTTGTCTTGAACTCGCGGGCGCGCTCGGCGAACCAGTTGCCGTCGTGCGCTGCCACCTGGGTCAGCCTGACGTAGAACCCGCCCAGCTTCCAGTCACCGGCTTGCTGCTGCAGCACAAAGGAGACGGTGTAAGCGCCCTGGGCAGAGACCGCATCGAGTGTGACAATTCCGTAATTTCCTGGCGGCAGATTGGGGATCACAAAAACGGCGCTGTCCCGAGTTTGCCCCTGCGCTCCAAAAACACCGCACAGGAACTCGGCTCGCGCCACCGGTTCGGTTCCCTCCGCCTTGAGCAGGAATGGGGGACGCGGCGCCGGTTGGGCCGCTGCCAGATTGACCTGGTTCTCTTTGACCGCACTTTCGATGCCGGAAAAATTTGTTGCGAGGCTGGTGATAGCATTTTGCCGCAGCGAGGCCGCGTCTCCGTGAGCCGCCATATCGTAGAAACGCTTGCCGGTCGTCACCAGGGCCGAACGCGTGGGTTCGTCCATGTCACTGGTGGTCAGGCAGGTCTGCGCCGGAGCGGCTATCGACAATGAGGAAATCAGCAGCGCTGGCAGCCATTTCAAGATGATCTTTCGGTAGCTGATATTTCACCTCGGAACAATCTTCAAGAAACAATCTTAAACTGCCGGAGGCACGGCTCGATACTCCCTGTCGTTATCCAACGCTTCGCCGTCCGTCGCCCCGTTTGTCCTGGTGATTGCGCCGGAATGCTCAGTGTGCTACCGTCGCCCCTGTTCCCATTCCACGCGAGGGAGACGCTCATGGTTTTTGCCTTCCTGGGCATTCTGGTTGTCATCGTTGTGCTGTTGATTGGGATGTACAACAGCCTGGTGCAGTTGCGCGTGCGCTGCGACAACGCCTGGTCAGATATTGACGTCCAGCTCAAACGGCGCCACGACCTGATCCCCAATCTGGTCGAGACCGTTAAAGGTTACGCGGCCCACGAGAAGGGTACATTCGAGAACATCGCCAAGTTTCGATCCCAGGCGATGCAGGCCACGACCCCCGGCGACAAGGCTGTGGCCGAAAACCAGCTCAGCGGCGCTCTGAAGAGCCTGTTTGCCGTAGCCGAAAATTATCCAGAGTTGAAGGCTTCCGAGGAGTTCACGCAATTGCAGGGCTCGCTCAGCCAGACTGAGGACACGATCCAGAATGCGCGCCGTTATTACAACGCGGTGGTGCGTGACCTGAACACGAAGATCCAGTCTTTCCCGACCAGCATTCTGGCGGGGATGTTCGGCTTCCAGCAGCGCCAGTTCTTTGAGGCGGCCGCGGGCGACCGCGAGCCGGTGGCGGTGAAGTTCTAGCAAGTAGTCGGCGGGCTTTCAGCCGCGAAAAGCGTTTTAGCCGCGAAGCGGCGCAAGAATGCAGCCCACGGCGTAAGCCGTGGGTCCAGGGTAGGAACAGTGCCAGCCCCAATGGGGCGAAAGTCCGCGAGGAACCTGCCTTAAATGTCCATCACCTCGGCAAATAAAGCCGGTCATCATCAAGATCCTGTTGAAGTGAGCGGCCCTTTCGCCCCTTCGGGGCTCGCTCTATTTCCGCATTTGACCCACGGCTTACGCCGTGGGCTGCATTCTTGCGCCGCTTCGCGGCTAGACCCTTCGCGACTGAAGGCGCGAGCCTTGCGGCGAACGCTTCTGTTTCTCGCTTGCTTCGCTGTCCTGACATCTCCGCTCTTTGCTCAGAGCTGGCGGATCGCCGACTTCCAGGACATCATCTCCATCAGCGCTGATGGTTCCACGCTGGTGAAGGAGCGCATTAACCTCGTCTTCATCGGCCAGTGGCATGGCATCCATCGCATCCTTCCCATCGAGTATCCCGGCCCACGAGGCACAAACTACACACTGTTTCTCGATATCACTGCCGTTACCGACGGCGCCGGGCAGAAGCTGAAGTACGAATCCAAGACTTCGGGTAACTATCGCGATTTGAAAATCTACATCCCGGACGCGGTAGACACCACGCGCACGGTGGAGATCGACTACATCGTCCGCAACGGCGTCCGGTATTTCGAAGATCACGACGAGTTTTACTGGAACGTCACCGGCAACGACTGGCCGGTGCCGATCGATCACGCCGAAGCCCACGTTTACCTGCCGGAGACCGCCGCCGGAAAGCTGAGGGCGCAGGCTTTCACCGGCGCATACGGATCGGCTCAGCGCGATGCGACGTCGGAGGTCAATGGTGCGGACGTTGCTTTCGAGACCCGAAATCCGCTGCCCATGCGCGGTGGAATGACGATTGATATCTTCATCCCCAAGGAGATTCTGAAGGAGCCCGGTGCAATCACCCGGGCATTCTGGTTTCTTGGCAGTAATCCAATCGTGTTCTTGCCCTTCGTGACTTTCGGCGTGATGTTCGCGCTGTGGTGGTACAAGGGGCGCGATCCCGACCCTGGGCGATCGGTGGCGCCGATGTACGAACCGCCACCGGGGATGTCTCCCGCCGAGGCGGGCGCGCTGATTGATGACACGATTCATCCCCGCGACATTACATCCACGATTGTGGACCTGGCGGTGCGCGGCTACGTCAAGATTGAAGAGACCGAGGACACGAGTCTTCTTATCTTTCATTCGAAGGATTATGTTTTTCACCTGATCAAGCCGATCACCGAGTGGCAAGGCCTGGCGCCACATGAGCGCGTGATGCTGGAGAATATTTTCGCCGGCGGACAGCAGACCCGCCTCTCTAGCCTTAAGAACCGCTTCTACACCGCGATCCCGGTCATTCAGCAGGATATTAAGGCGGCGCTCAGGAACAAAGGCATGTACCTGCTCGATCCCGATTCGGCCAACGCTTACAGCGTCGGGGCCTTGATCGTGATCGCCGCCCCATTTCTGATCGCGCAGTTCACGGGATACAAACAGGTATTCAACTCGGTTGTGCTTCTGATCGGGTGCGCCGTCATTTCCGCGGCGATCTGGTGGCTGTTCGCGCGCGAGATGTCGGCAAAGACAGTCCAGGGTGGCCGCACACGCGTTGCCGTGCTGGGCTTCCAGGAGTTCATGGACCGCGTGGACGCCGACCGGCTGAAGCGCATGCCGCCGGACACATTTGAGAAATATCTGCCCTACGCCATGGCGCTGGGCGTGGAACACCATTGGGCGCAGGCCTTTGCCGGAATCATCCAGAACCCGCCAAGCTGGTATGTGTCGCCTAACGGGATGACCGGCTTCAACCCTGTGTTCTTCTCCAGCTCGATGCACAATATGGCAACGGATATGCACCAGGTATTCGTCTCCGCGCCGCGGTCGAGTTCCAGTGGTTCAGGCTTTGGCGGAGGAGGTGGGGGCGGCTTCTCAGGCGGCGGGTTCGGCGGCGGGGGTGGCAGCGCGTTTTAGAACCCCGCAGTCCTGGTCTAACCAACGGCTAATAAGCCTCAAAGTGAAGGTGTGGCGTTTGGGGGGAACCTAGTTCCTACCCTAGCCATCGCCGTGATGAGGCTTTTGCGAGGGGTACCATCCGTGATATAACCGCGCAAGCACATGGTTTAGGGGCTCCATTCGTGAGATCCGGGCCGAGCCGGGTTTCGGGTTCAAGTGGGCAGGCTGAGGAGGCTTTGTGTCCGATGCGCGGACGGGGAAACGCTTCCCCCTGGAATTGCCGATTAAGATTCACAAGTCTGATCAAGCCGGGGAGCACAGCGGGATCACCGGCGACCTGAGCGCCGCCGGAGTGTACATCCGGTCCGACGCCGCCCTGGATCTAGGCTCGACCGTCGAGTTCGAGATCACTTTGCCACCGGAAATGACAGGGGCCAAGGAAGGCGTAGTCATTCAGTGCCGGGGCCGCGTGGTACGCACCGACGAGCCTGCCGGCGGTCCCACGGAGGCGCGCGGCGTGGCCTGCGTGATCGACTCCTACGATTTCGTCCGCCACTAGAGGCGAGGAGCTTAAAGCAATGCTCAAATTGATTCTGGCCGACAATCAAGCCATCTTTCGCGCGGGGATCGCCAAGGTACTGGCGGTAGAGGACGAAATGCGCATTGTGGCGCAGGCGCAAACCCAGGAACAGATGTTCATGGCCCTGGATAAATTTCGCGCCGCAGTTTTGGTGGTCGCGGGAGGATTCCACTCCGATTTCCCCAGCATCCTGCAAGCCGCAGACAAGGCAAAAACTCGCGTTGTAGTGCTCGCCGATACCGGCGAAAGCGCGCAGCGCTACATGGGCGCGGGCGCGCACGGCGTGGTCTACCGCAACGTGACCAGCGCGGCCCTGGTGGATTGTGTCCGCAAGGTGGCGCGCGGCGAGAACTGGGTGCAGGACATCGCGGTGCCCAGCGAGTTGACCGAGAACGATATGGTGGGATTGCGGGTGCGCGACCGTTTGACCGCGAAGGAACTACGCATCGTAGCGCTGATCGTGCAGGGCTACAAGAACAAGGAAATCGCCTCGCAACTGGGAACCACCGAACAGGTGATCAAGAATTATTTGCGCAACGTATACGACAAGATTGGCGTCTCCGACCGTCTGGAACTGGCGCTGTTCACTATCCATCACCGGATTCTGAACGAAGCAGCGGCAGCCACGGCGGCAGCGGCAACGCCACAGGCGGGAGCCGGAGTCACGTCGTAGAAGATTTGTCGTTAAGAAAGGGCCGCCTGCGGGCGGCCTTTTTGCTTCCAGCAAGAACCACGTAGGGACAGCTGCCCTCAGCTGTCCAGTCGAGCGAAGCTCGACGGTTGCCGGTGGAGCACGTTCCTCAAATCCAATCTATTGGTTATTTGAGTTGGACTTTGACGCCTCCTACTGGCACAGTAGCAATGTCCAATAGTTTGCGCGACCAGACTGCAAGGCAGGTGCTGCGAACTTTGAAGTTCGTTCCCTAACTCCTGTCGTTTCACGTTGTTCATTCCTGACCTCGTCGTCCCACCACAAACCCCCGCGAGCGAAGGCCGTTCGGCGCATGCGCCGATGTGTCCGCTCACGACAACTACATAGGAGATGAGGTCATGAAATCAATCCGCAGTTCGATGCTGTTGAAGGTGCTTGTTCTAGCCATCGGCACATTGGGCACATCTGTAGGTTCCGCCCACGCGCAGTCCGCCAACGGGAGGTTTACCCTTACTCACGATGCCCGCTGGGGAAATGTGCTCTTGACGCCCGGAGTCTATTCTTTCTCCCTGCAGTCTCCGAGCTTGCCAGCGCCAATCATGGTCGGCAAGACCAGGCAGTGCGCAGATAGCGATCGTCTTACCTGAAGCGGTCTCTCCAGAACGACTCGAGGGGGGCAGCCAACTGGTTCTGACTCGAAACGATGCCGGAGAATCGTTCGTGAGTGCCCTATACCTGGGAGATCTCGGCTTGAGCTTGCACTATGCAGCGCCCAAGTCGCAGGTGGCAGCGGCGGAAACGGCCAAGCTGGCTCCGATCGCCGATTCTCAAGCGGGCAAGTAAAAGTAAAGATGAATGCGGAAGCGGCCACCCGCTTCCGCGTTTCCATGGTTAAACTAATTTCAGAGCATCCTTAATTGGTATTGGTCCGGGAGCCGCGCCGCAATTCATCAGTGACGACCACGGCTTCGGCAACTTCCCGCATTGATTTCCGCGTCTGCCGACTCTGCCGCTGCAACGCAAGGTAGGCCTGCTCTTCATCCAGCGAGAGATCGCGTTGCAGAATGCCTTTTGCGCGCTCCACAATTTTTCGGGTTTCCAGCTTCTGCGAGAGATGCGTATTCTCGCTCTCCAGGCGAGCCATCTCGATTTCGGCGCCCACCAGAAAACCAGCAGTTGAGATCAGCCGAATTTCTTTCTGGTTGTGCACGTGAGGACGCCGGTGCTGCAGATTGATCACCCCCACCACGCGCCCGCGAGACATCAGCGGCACGGACAGGAAGGCTTCATAAGTGTCCTCAGGCAGTTCGTGGAAGAATTGGAAGCGGGGATCCTTGGAAGCGTTTTTTGAGACAGCGACCGGTTCGCGATGTTCCGCCACCCAGCCGGTGATGCCCTCTCCGACGTGCAGTTTGAGCCTGTCCACAACCTCCGGGTGCGGATTCTTGGAGGCGCGAAGCAGCAGTTCGTCGTCCTCCAGAACGTAAACCAGGCAGGAATCGCACTTCACCAGGGCCGATGCAAAATCCACAACCCGCGCCAGCACTTCGTGAAGCGCGTCCGCGGAAGCCATTTGAGTGCCAAGTTCATGAAGGAAATCTACAGAAGAATCGTCAATTGTTGATGAGGTGGCCATGTCCTAACGATAGGAGTCGACAGTGGGCTTGTCCAATTGCAATTTTCGATCACGGCCATAAAACCTTTTCGCGCAACTTTATGGTATTAAAGGAATCTTAGAGAGGGTTGCGGGAATCTTCTGTTACAGAAATGTTACAAGGAATTTCACATTCGAGGTCAAGACAAAGCTCTTCGTGCCAACTTACACGAATTCTCCAACCGCGCATCGGACAGCCATTTAGACAGACCTATGTCTTCTCTCCCACTGCCTTGCCCTGGGTAAACAGATACAGATAGTCCGGGCCGCCGGACTTCGAATCCGTGCCCGACATATTGAAACCACCGAAGGGGTGCGCGGCAACCGTGGCGCCGGTGCACTTGCGGTTGATGTAAAGGTTGCCGACGTGAAATTCGCGGATCGCACGTTCAATCTTCTCGCGCGATTTCGTATATACCGCGCCGGTCAGCCCAAATTCGGTGTCGTTGGCGATCTCGAGGGCATGGTCGTAGTTCTTTGACTTGATCACAGCCAGCAACGGCCCGAAGACTTCTTCCTGCTCCAGACGCGACCTGGGCGGAATATCGGCAATCACAGTGGGCTGTAGGAAATATCCTTCCCCGGCGTTCTTCGCCGGGCCGCCGCCGGTGATGAGGCGCCCATCTTTTTTCCCGACTTCGATGTAATCGAGAATCGACTTCATCGAGCCTTCGTTGATCACCGCGCCCATGTTGGCATTTTCCGCGGGATCACCGACGGTGATTTTCTCCACGCGTTCTTTCAGCTTCTCCAGAAATTTGTCGTAGATGCGCTCGTCAACAATGGCGCGGGAGCAGGCGGAGCACTTCTGGCCCTGGAAGCCGAATGCAGCCTGGGCCACACCTTCGACAGCGGTGTCAACGTCCGCATCGGCATCGACGACGATGGCATCCTTGCCGCCCATTTCGAGAATCGTGCGCTTGATCCAGAGCTGGCCGGGCGCCTGCGTGGCCGCGCTCTTGTTGATGTCGAGGCCAACTTCGCGGGAGCCGGTGAAGGCGATGTAGCGGGTCTTGGGGTGCGCCACTACGGAATTCCCAAAGCTCGCACCGGCGCCGGGACAGAAATTCACCACGCCTTCCGGCATGCCGCATTCTTCCAGCAGCTCGACGAATTTCGCCGCGATGGTAGGAGAGTCGCTCGAGGGCTTCAGGATGACGGTGTTGCCGCTGACGATCGAAGCCAGGGTCATGCCCGCCATGATGGCGCAGGGAAAGTTCCACGGCGGAATCACCGCGCCCACACCCAGCGGAATATACAGGAGGGTGTCGCGCTCTCCGGGCATCTGCACCGGCAGTTCAGTCCGGGCCAGGCGCAGCGCTTCGCGGGAATAGTATTCGCAGAAGTCAATGGTCTCGGCGATATCGGCGTCGGCTTCAGCCCAGTTCTTGCTCACCTCGAACACCAGCCATGCGCAGAATTCGAATTTACGTTCACGCAACAGATCGCCCACGCTGAAGAGCAGTGCGGCACGCTCTTCGACAGAAGTACGGCTCCAGCTGGCAAAGGCTTCGAGCGCCGCTTGCATGGCGGGTTCGACGTGCTCCTTCCCGGCCTTCTGGTGCAATCCGACGATCTGCGAGGGCTTGGCGGGATTGAGGGACTTGATCTTGTCCTTGGTCTGCACTCGCTTGCCGCCAATGATCAGGTCGTACTCGCGGCCCAGTTGGCCACGCACTTTCTCGATCGCGGCGCGCATCTGTCGCGCATTTTCCGGCTTGCTGAAATCGGTAAGCGGCTCGTTTACGAACGGTCCTTCATGCAGGCGTGCTTGTGGGCGGGTCGGAGCTTCGACGGTTGCCATCATTGCACCTCGGAGGATATCGATGGTCGCAGGGGACGGGAAAGAACCTGTTAATTGTAGCACCGGGGATGGGCCTTTACAGAAGGTCACGCGGTCGCTGTAGAGACGTTGCTTGCGACGTCTTGCCACCGTGGGTAGAGACGTAGCAAGCTACGTCTCTACGGGGACATGGATGGCACGTTACTGGGTGCCTTGGCGGGTAAGGACTGCATGGCCTTGCCCAGCTGGGCAGGTGGGACACCTGCCCCTACGTGGTACGGAATTATCCCGAGTTGCTTATGGCACTTTTACCGACTCTTCTGTTTCTGCCGGCTTGTAGCTCATGGCCGCAGTTCGTTCAAGCTTGTCCCACGCGAAGGCCTTGCCTTCCGCCGCGCGCTTCAAGGTTCTTAGCAATACCACGGAAAACAACTGGCGGTAAGCGAAGCGCTGCAACCATACCTGGCTGAGCAGCCACGGGTCTTCGGGAGCATCCGGACGCCGGCGTTCCAGCGCGAAGGCGATCGCCGAGGCCAGAAAGTCCATTACCAGGAACACCACAAAGAAAACGAAGAGGCGTTGAAAGCTGGCGGGATCGGTGGACTCGGGATGATACGACCTTTGAATGAAGTACCAGATCGCACCCACGAAGAACATGATGTCAATGAAAGGTGAGACCAGCGGCAGCAGCACCTGGAAGATGGCTATGTTAGGCAACGCAATCCAGCCCAGCACTCCCTCCCGGGCAAAGGCGGCGCGATGCTTCCACACCGACTGCAGGATGCCGAACGACCACCGGAAGCGCTGACGCATCAACCCGCGAGCATTCACCGGAGCTTCGGTATAGGCCAAGGCAAGATCTTCATATTCGACGCGATATCCCAGTTGCAGCAGAGCCATGGTGAGGTCGGCATCCTCCGCCACCGTGTCAGTGTGGAAGCCGCCAGCTTCGCGCACCGCGGAGACCCGCCATGCACCAATTGCGCCCGGAACTACACTGACCGCGCCCATTGTGTTCAGGGCGCGCCGTTCAAAATTCTGGCTGGTGATGTACTCCAGCGCCTGCCAGCGCGTCCAAAGGTTAATGCGGTTGCCGACTTTGGCGTTGCCCGCGACCGCACCGACTTTGGGATTCAGAAAATGGGGTACCAGGCGGGAAACGGCGTCCTGGGCAACCAGCGTATCGGCGTCAATTCCGACAAAGATTTCTTCGTCGCGCAGATGCTCCAGACCGAAGTTAAGCGCGTCCGCTTTGCCGGAGTTCGACTTGGTCAGAATAAGGACCCTGCCCAGAGCCTCTTCCCGGGCAAACGTGGTCTGGGCGACTTCGAGCGTCTTGTCGCTGGAACCGTCGTCAATCACGATCACACGCACGCTGGGATAGGTCGCGGCCAGCGCCGACCGGATGGTCCGCTCAATCACTTTTTCTTCGTTGTAGGCGGGAATCAGCACTGCAACGCGGGGAAGGTAGGTTTCCGCCTGAGCGGGAGTTCCATAACGTCTCGGCCGCAAACGGTCGAAGATGGCGAAGGCTCCGATAAAAAGCAGTCGCCCGGTCATCAGCACGTCGCCGACGAAGAATATCCATGTGATGACGTTGAATGTCAGCGGAAACAGAGCGAAGCCGAACAGGTTCAGGCGCGCGGTCCAGCGCTGGTTGGAAGGAATCGGAGGCATGACATCCGCCCGGGTCCGGCCCAGCAGCTCGGAAAGCGGCACAATCTGCAATCCTTTCTGCCGCACGCCAGCGATAATCTTGGGCAGGGCAAGGACCGTTTGTTCGCGATCTCCTCCCCCATCGTGCATCAGGATGATATTGCCGCAGTGGAGGTCGTTCGCCTCGCAGGGCGGAAGATGGACCAGAACGTCGGCGGCGATCTGATCGGCGCTGTGACGTGGATTGTCACGCCAGTCGTTAGGATCGATCTTGTCACCCACGGTGATGTAGCCCATGTCCTGCGTGATCTCGAGCGGACGGACCTGATCCTCCGTGTCGGGCTCGGCGTCGATCGAATACGGTGGTCGAAACAGAATCGTACGCATCCCCAGCAAACTGGCAAACAGTTGCTCGGTGAGGTTGAGTTCAACCGCGCGCATGAAACCGCGAGAGATGTTGCTGATATCGGGATGCGTAAAGGTGTGGTTGCCGATTTCGTGTCCTTCGCGATAGATGCGCTTGGTCACGTCGGAAAACTTGTCGGCCTGAATGCCGATCAGGAAGAAAGCCGCTGGCGCCTGCTCGCGCTTGAGCACATCCAGGATTTTGGGCGTCCATTCCGGGTCGGGGCCATCGTCGAAGGTGATGGCGACTTTGTTCGGGCTCGACCCGTACCGGGCCACGCGGTAGGGTTCGGGCAGCGAGTCGAAGCTTTGATCTGTGATCAGGCCTGTGGCAGCATCCAACGTGATAGACCGTTCCCCGTCAGTGGGGCGCGCCTCAATGCGCAGAATCTCGCCGTTGCCCTCCATATCCACATCCTGGCCCGGCGGAACATCCTTCAACTTGTTCTCCGCGCCGGCCTCGCCAGGGATGTCCCATACCCGCCACAGCGAGCGGTCTTCCGAACCCAGCCGCCAAAGCGCAAAAGTCTTGATGCCCAGGGATTGGGCCGCGCGCATCTGGTTGAGTGCGGTCACGGCATCGAGAAACCAGATGTCATGTTGCAGGTCGTGCTCGTCCAGATAGCTGATGTGGGGATTGAGACTGTCGCCGTCGAAGTCCACGTCCGCATCCGAATCGCGTGCCGTCAGCCACGCTTCCTGCACCGAGACGTTAATGTCCTTCACTCCCGGCGGCAACGACCCGTGCTTTGGCCTTTGCACCCAGTCGTAGCCGTAGTTGCCGATGGCCGAGATCAGTTTGTCCTGCGGAATTACTTTGACCGCCGCCTTCAGGTTGTCGGTAAACCAGTCCTGTGAAGCCACCGGTCCCGCCAACCCAGGGAACGGATAGTGCTCGTCATAGTTCATCAGCACTACACCATCGACGGGGGCGGAAACGGCGGCGTAGTTGTAGTCCGTGTTGCGGGCCTGAACGCTGACGTACAGCTTCATGCCCTTGGCATGCAAATCACCTGACAGTTCGTTTAACAGGGCAACGTAGCCCGCTTGACCCTTCTTGGAAAAGGTTTCAAAGTCAATCATCAAACCGTGATACTTGTCCGTCGCCAGAAATGCTGCGACCTGTTGCCGGAAGCGGGCACGGGCGGCTTCGTCATTTAGAAAACCGGTAATGTCCACCCAGTCGATCCCGTCGAAATTGTTGACCATGGGAAAAACTTCCATGCCAGTGTCTTCTGCCTTCAGGAATGGCATGACCTTGTCATCTACGGAGCGGACGGTCGAGTCTTCTTGCATAACATCGAAAAACTTGTTGGTTTGCTCGTCGATGCTCTGCAGGCGGCCATCGGGCGTGATGATATGCAGCCAGTCGGGAAAGAGCAGGTCAATCTGGCGAGCATATTCGCGCAGTGACGAAAAACTGGCAGCGTCGTAGGGTACGTAGAAAGCAGCGCGGATGCCCTCTTCCTCGTTCAATTTCACCTGCGAAGGCGCTGATTTGGACTTGCGATGGCCGCGGTGAGCGGCCGCCAGCTTTCGCCGCTCCTTCGCCTTTTCCTTCTCCTTTTCCTTCAACGCATGATACGGACGCTTCTGCGGTGCAAGCAGAAGATCGGGCAAAGGCTCGTCGCGCAACGCTGTGTAAACGAAGAAAACGACTAGCAAGGTAATGCTCACGCCAATGATGTCAAAGGCCAGTCGTATTCGCTTCCAGCGAGCCTTGCGGGGATCGTAAAAGACAGGTTGCGTCATGAATATCGGTGTCTATCCATCCTAAGCTGAGGTATACGGACGGTCAAACAAGGTTAGAAGCAGCAATGTTGCAACCACAGCACCCCAGAGGCGCCGCATCGCTGCGACTCTCGGCCGCTGGGGTATATTCTTAGGGTGCGCCAACTTGTGCGCCAACATCTTCGGTTCTTTCTGGTTGCCACCCTGGCCGGCTTCGGGCTGCGGCTCTTGTTCCTTCTTCGCTTTCCGGGCATTACCACTGATTCGTTCGTCTACGGCGACATCGCCAAGAACTGGCTGCAACACGGCATCTACGGGCTGAGTGGGCCTGACGAAATTTCTGCCACCTACATTCGCCTGCCGGGGTATCCCGCGTTCTTGGCCGCCGTATTTGCCATCTTCGGCATGGAGCACTACCGTGCGGTACTGGTAATACAGATATTTGTGGATATCGGCACGTGTTTGGTGATCGCCGACATGGCGCGGCGATTGATTTCGCCCAGAGCAGCGAGAGCTGCGTTCTTGTTAGCGGCGCTTTGTCCGTTTCTTGCCAGTTATTCGGCCGCGGCATTGACTGAGACGCTGGAGATTTTCTTCACCGCCCTGGCTCTGGATTTTGCCATCGCGGGGCTGACGACTGTGAAGGGACTGATGCCGTGGCTAGCATGCGGGCTTTCGGTGGGGGCTGCAATTCTGTTGCGGCCCGACGGCGGTCTACTTCTGGTGGCGGTCGAGTTGTATCTGCTGGTCCAGTTGGTACGTGCCTGGAGACACGGGACGCGGGCGGGCCTGCCCGCGTCACACGGGCTTTCCGTGACACAACTGGTTCGAGCGGGATTGATTCTTGCGCTGTTCTCTCTGGCGCCGCTGGTTCCCTGGGCCTTGCGCAACTTGCATACGCTGCATCGCTTCGAGCCGCTCGCGCCCCGTTATGCCAACGAAGAAGACGAATTCGTCCCCGCGGGATTCAACCGCTGGGTAAAAACCTGGATCGCGGACTTTGCGTCGGTGGAGGAAATCTACTGGCCCGTCCCTGGAGAAGCCGTCGACGCTGAAAAACTTCCCGCGCGCGCCTTTGATTCGGAAGCACAGAAACAGCAGACCGTGGATCTGCTGACGGACTACAACAACGCACTTCACGTTACGCCGGAACTCGATGCTCGGTTTACCGCGCTGGCAGACGAACGCATCCGGGCGGCCCCCCTGCGTTACTATCTGTGGCTGCCATTTGTGCGCATCACTGACATGTGGCTGCGCCCGCGTACCGAAACGCTGCCCTCCGACACCCGCTGGTGGGAATTCAATGACGACCCGAAGTGGTCAACCCTCGCAGTCGCACTCGGGATCATTGGCTTGGCCTACGTAGTCCTGGCGGCCACGGGTCTTGCGAAAGCACGAAACCTCGCGTATTTGGGACTGCCGCTTACGTTTGTGATTTTGCGGTCTTTCTTTCTGGGCACGCTGGAAAATCCAGAACCCCGCTACACGTTGGAGTGTTATCCCGTGGTGATACTTCTCGCTGCCGCGTTTCTGACCAAGACATAACACTTGCAGCTGACCTGTGGTCAGGTTACAAGGTGTAGTAATTCGTACTACTGAAATTGGTAGAGAGTTGCATTGGGTGGTGTCAACCTATTGCAGAAGATGTTGTTGTCTTATGGACGCATGATTGCAGTAATATCCATGTAACCATAACAGTACTGCCCTGTATGCGCGCTGTTACATCGCACCGGTTCAAATCCTAGGTGAGGGTCTCTCATGAAACGAACTCGGCTTGCCTCCCGTCACATGTTCGCGGTCTGCAGTCTAACGTTTGTGCTTGCGGTTTTGTTATTTGCCTCTTCCGTGCGCGCGGCCGAGGTCACCGCAAATCTGTCCGGAACGGTTTCGGACTCGACCGGGGCCGTCGTTCCCAAGGCAAAAGTTACGCTGACCAACACCAGTACCAACGAGGCGCGCAGTCTTACGACCGAAAATGATGGGTTGTACCAGTTCACCAAGTTGCCCATCGGGACCTACCGTCTCGCTGTAGAACAAGCTGGATTTAACAAATACGTCCACGAGGGCATCGCCCTGAACGTGAACCAGAACGCCAAACTGGACGTCGTGCTGAAAATCGGCGCCACCAGTCAGGTCGTGGAGGTGACAGGAGATGTCAGCCAGGTGGACACGGTCAGTGCAACGCTGGGGGCCGTGGAGACCCAACGCCGCATCGTGGACCTGCCGCTGGTAGAGCGTGATGCCTTCCAGTTGGGGCTGCTGCAGGCGGGGGTCTTTCCTCCCGATGAGGATGACGGTAGCCTCAATCCATTTTCAGTGAGCGGGCAACGCTCGGAATCCTTGACTTTTCTGGTCAATGGCGCAGACAACAATGACTTCCTGGGGAACAACGCCGTCGTCGACCCCAATCCCGATGCGCTCGGCGAATTCAAGATCCTCACCAACAACTATGAGGCGGAATACGGACGCACAGCCGGAGGCATCATCAACCAGGTGATCAAATCGGGCACCAACAGTTTTCATGGCGACGTGTTTGAGTTTTTCCGCAACGATGCATTCAATGCGCGGAACTACTTCCTGCCCGCGGTCACGCCCTTCAAACGGAACACCTTTGGAGGCACGCTGGGCGGTCCGATTCGCAAAGACAAGACTTTCTTCTTTTTGTCCTACCAGGGTGTACGCCGGCATGAAGGCGAAGTGGCTCCGATTCTTTCGGTCCTGAGCCCAGCGGAGCGAACTGGAGATTTCAGCGATCTACTACCCGACACTCAGCTGTTCGATCCGATTTCTGGCAATCCTTACGCCAATAACCAGGTGCCGGTGAGTCCGGTCATTGCCAATTACATCAGCAAGTACCTGCCTCTTCCCAATCTGCCCAACAACAATTTTGTCTCCTCGCCGATCGAAGTAGACCGGGAGGACCAGGGCATCGTTCGCATTGATCATCGCATCGGGGAGAAAGATGCAATCTCCGCGTCTTACATTATCGACGACCTGAGTCAGAATTTTCCTTTCCAGATCCTGAATGGCGCATCAACCGGCGGCAATGTGCCGATCGGTTCAGGCTTTAATACTCTCCTCCGTACCCAACTAGGCTCCATAAGCTGGGTGCACAACTTCAGCCCCACAGTGCTGAATGAATTCGTTTTCGCCGGCAACCGCAGTGCGACCTTGCAGGCCGTGCCACATGACACGACTTCTCCCGCCGATCTGGGATTTACCAACGTCAATTCGGACGACCCCGCGGGTACCGCACCGCCAGGAATCAACACGCCGAGCTTCAACCTGGGACCTAACCCTCAAGGTCCTACCAAGCTGCGTGACGCGACTTTCCACTTCCAGGACACGGTATCGCTGAACCGCGGACATCACAATCTAAAATTCGGCGCCGACATTCGGAGAGTACGCAACAACTTCGACTACGATTTTGACAATAACGGGGTCTTCGATTTCGGCAACTTCCAGAACTACACTGGCAGTCCGTCCGCGGACTTTGTGGGAGGATTTTTCGATGATTATACGCAGTTCTCGCGGGCTATTTACGGGATTCGCACCACCTCTTGGCATTTTTTCGGGCAGGATTCGTGGAAGGTCACGAAACGGCTGACGCTCAACTACGGGCTGCGCTATGAGTACAACACTCCCTTGCAGGATCCGCACAACGAGGTCATAGGATTTTTCCCGGGGAAGCAGTCCACCAAATTTCCAGGGGCTCCCCCAGGAGTCCTTTACCCCGGCGATCCCGGAACACCAAATCCTGGTTTGACCTACCCAGACCGTAACAACTTTGCTCCCCGGTTCGGTTTTGCCTGGGACGTGATGGGCACCGCCAAACTGGTAGTGCGTGGCGGCTTTGGCATCTTCTACGACATTGAAGATGGCGCCCTCAACTTGCAGTTCGGCGGGCAGGCTCCTTTCGGCCACGTCACTGACATCGTGCCCGCAGACTACTCTGGTGTCACGCCTGGGTTCGATACAGTCGGAGATCCTTTCACGCCGTTCGGTTTGACCAACCCTTATCCGACCGGGGGGGTGGTGGGGTCCACATTCGACGTTCCGGCGATTTCATTTGCATATGTTGTAGACCCACATTTCCGGACGCCATACTCGGAGAACGCAAACTTCGGTCTGCAATATCAATTAACGCCCGACACGATGATTGAAGCGGACTACGTGGGAAGCTTTTCTCGCAAGTCCATTATCACCAACGACGTCAATGCCCCACTGCCTGGTATCTTGCAACAGCAGTTCGTCAATTCGGGAGGGAGCATCAACCCCGATTGTGCACGGCCTTTGGCCGGTTGCGCCGACCCGACCGATCCCAATTCCAGCCCTACTGGAGCTCTATACCTGTACACCGACCTGAGCTCCGGTTCTTCGAGCAGCAACCAATTCCAGCTTACGGTGGACAAGCGATTCAGCCACGGCTTCAACATTCGTGGCGCCTTAACCGTGGCGAAAACGATTGATGACCAATCAGGATTCCGGTACAACAGTTCGGTCTATACGGATCCCTTCAACCCCGCTTTTGATCGCGGACTCGCCAACTTCGACGTTTCTCGACGGCTGGTCATCAGCGGCATTTGGAAGTTGCCTCTAGACCTTCCTTTCCGGGACGGACAGCACGGATTGCTCCGCAAGCTTACGGAAGGTTGGGAAGTGAGTGGAATTGGCAGCTTCCAAACTGGAACGCCATTTACGATCTTCTCGGCATCCGGCTCCAGCGGGGAGAACAGTTTTCTGGAGCGAGCAGACCTAATCGGACCGTTGCGCACCTTTGCTCCTAGATCGCTGCATAGCTTCGATGCTTCGAGCGCTGACTGCCTCCCAGGGTCGGTCACTGACGCACACTTCTATTTCGATCCGACCTCGTTCAGTTGCAACAATGCGCTCTTTACCTTTGGGAACTCGGGCAGGAATATTTTCCGTGGTCCCGGGCGCAACAATTTTGACCTGACCATCGGTCGAACCTTCAGCCTGACCGAGAGCAAGAGCATTGAATTCCGTTCGGAGTTCTTCAACGCTTTCAATCACGCTCAGTTCTTTAATCCGGACCACAGCGGATTCGATAGCAATTTTGGCCAAATCACGCAGGCACGAGATCCGAGGATCATACAGTTCGCTTTGAAGTTCTATTTCTGACGCCGGGAAACCATGGCCATCAGATTCCAATGCTGAGGGTGGGAAAAGTTCAGAGTTCTGACCTAGCTCAAAGGCGAGTCGCTCATGCGGAAGCGGGTGCGGACATGTTCGGAAAGCAGTTCAATGGCGCTGCGGTTGGCAATGGGATCGGCCTGGGCAAGATATTTCATGGCCTCCACCAGCAGGCGCTGGCCGTCCACGTAGCGCGGATCGGAGGTACGCTCACGGCGTTTGCGGCCAATCTTGGGGGGAACCGGGATGGTAAAAACCTTGGCCATGCAATTCAGGCGTTGAGTGCGGATTTCGGGAAACGCCCCAGCAGTATACCGCCCCACTGCTGGTTTTTCAGCCTCTATCTTCGGGCTTTTTGTCGATTTTCTTTAATCGTGGGTTGAGATGAACTTGGTCCTTCCGGTGGTTTTCAGCTTGAAAACAGCGTCGGGAATCTTTTCGTTCACCTTAATATCGGAATATTTGGCCAGACGGTAGTCGCCCGAGGGCCCGAAAAAAAACTGCTGCTGCACCGAAATTCCCCGGGCGGGGTCAATCCACAAGACGATGTGGTCGACGTTGTTGCGGATATTGGCTGCCTTGGGAACCAGCTCCAGCTTCGCCGCGTTCAAGGAATCCATTTTTTCATCGCCCAAATATTTCACCTGAAAAGACTTCAGCATATCGTGCCCGCGACCACCGAAGCCCAGCACCAGAAAACTCTCGAATTCTTCGCGGTTTTTGCCGGTGTTGTAAGCCGTTACCTGTTCGATTTTGGGCTGGTAGACCTGCACCTTGGAGCCGCTGAAAAGCACGTATTTCTGGTCCGGCTCGGTGATGTCCGCAGCCATCTGGATTTCATTTCCGGCCCGGCGGAAATAGACCGTTCCCTTCTGGGCCTCGTGTTCATCCACTACCTTTTGATATTGATCCCAAAGCACGGCAGCCTCGGTGGTGCGAAAGCTTGAGGCGGCCGCATCCATTTGGCCGAGGACTCGTTCGAGTGAAGAGGAAGCGTTCGCCGGCGGATCAGTTGGGGATTGCGCCAAGCCAACGGGAAGCAGGCTGACCATGACAATGATTAGAAATAGCCCGCCGAGCAACTTTCCGGGCTTCATATTTCGCCTTGGGGAGTGCAAGTAGGGCGGCACGGATTACTCCTTGTGAACCCACACCTTATACGTCAACACGCGCCCCTGACGATCGCGCACGGCCTCGTACCTGGTGATGCTCACCTCGCCGGAGATAGGTTCGACAATGCGCAGCAATTGCGTCCTTATGGCTGCCTCATCTTCACCCGAAACGGCAGCGCCGTCGATCTGGTAGATAAAACCACCACCGGTCTCCGGAGTTACGACTACTCCGGTTGGATGCGGATTGCGTTCCACCGGTTTGTCGTGGAAGTTGATCCAGTAAGGTGAAAGGAAGACGAACAACAGGATCAGCGTCACCATTACGTCGTATTGGATGGTGCCGCGCTCGTAGGACCAGAGAATGTAGTCGCGAATTGTGCGCCAGAAATTGGACATGGGCACGGCGGGCGCGTCGGCGATGGTTGTGTTCATCGTGCTCTGGGACAATCCAGTCTCGGGCAACCTGGTCCCGGACAAGTCTAGTTTGTCGCTCCCCGCTTGGCAAACTGCGGTCTTGGATAACCTTTCGCGCGCGAGTCGCGTGCCGAAGCTAGAACTTCTTAGGTTTGATGCGATCCGTGCCCATGGCCGGCTGCAGGACCTCGGGAATCAGAACACTGCCGTCAGCCTGCTGAAAATTTTCGACAATTGCCACCCAGGTGCGGCCCACGGCAAGGCCGCTCCCGTTCAACGTGTGGACAAACTCGGTCTTGTTCTTGCCTTCGGGACGATAGCGGATATTGGCGCGGCGCGCCTGGAACGCTTCGAAATTCGAGCACGAAGAAATCTCGCGGAACAGTTGCTGCCCCGGCAGCCAAACTTCGATGTCGTACGTCTTGGCGGAAGAAAATCCCATGTCACCGGTGCTGAGTGCAACCACCCGGTAGTGCAAGCCCAGCTTTTGCAGGACCTCTTCGGCGTCGTGGGTAAGTTTCTCCAGTTGCTCGTAGGAAGTGTCCGGCCGAACGAATTTCACCAGTTCGACTTTCTGGAACTGATGTTGCCGGATAATGCCCCTTACGTCTTTGCCGTAGGAACCAGCCTCGCTGCGGAAGCAGGGGGTGTAGGCGGTGAGCGAGACCGGCAGGCGCGAAGCTTCCAGGACTTCGTCGCGGTAAAGATTGGTAACCGGGACCTCCGCCGTGGGGATGAGCCAGAGATCTTTTTCTCCGTGAGGCACACGGAACAGATCAGCGGCAAACTTCGGCAGGTTGCCGGTGCCATACAAGGATTCGGAATTCACCAGATACGGCGGCAGCACTTCGCTGTAGCCGTGCTCGCGTGTGTGCAGATCGAGCATGAAGTTGGCCAGCGCCCGCTCCAGCTTCGCCCCCAGGTCCCAGTACACGGCAAATCGTGCCCCCGAGAGTTTGGTGGCGCGCTCGAGATCAAGAATGCCCAGCTGTTCGCCGAGTTCCCAGTGCGGCTTGGGGGTGAAATCGAACTTGGGCGGAGTTCCCCAGCGCCGGACTTCGACGTTGTCTTCGGGGGTCTTTCCTGCTGGCACGCTCTGGTGCGGCAGGTTAGGGATGCCTGCCAGAATCTCCTGCAGACGCGCCTCCAGTTCCGCCGCCACTTTCTCCAGTTGCTGGATCCGCTCCCGCAATTCCTTGGTTTCGGACATTTGAGTGGTGGCGTCCTGCCCACTCTTTTTCAGTTTCGCGATCTCTTCCGACGCTCGGTTACGATGCGCTTTGGCAGTCTCGGCTTCTGTGATGGCCTGGCGCCGCTGCGTGTCTACTGCCTGGAAGTCCTTCAGTACCTCGCCCGGATCCATACCGCGCAAGCGCAGTTTCTCCTGAACCAGGGACAGATTGTCACGGACGAAGTTGAGATCAAGCATGGGAGTAATAACTGTATCGAAAAAGAGGCGGCTAGTGCACCCACCACTGCATGTGTGGCGCCGGCGCCCCCGGCCGCGGAGGCTGTAAGTCAAAATCAAAAGCCGCGGGCGAGGGCGCCCGCGTCACACATGCATGCTGTAAACTACGGCGATGCGATTCTCCCTTCGCGCCATTGGCGTCGGTCTTCTGTGGTGCCTTAGTCTCACCGGCGTCAGCTTCGGTTCCGCCTACAACGCGCGGCCCAAGCTCGTTGTCATCGTGGTCATCGATCAGTTTCGCGGTGACTACCTGGAGCGCTACCGCGATCAATGGGGTGAAGGCGGGTTCCGTCTTTTCCTCGAACGGGGCGCTGATTTTACCGACTGCAACTACGACTATGCTAACACCCGCACCGCCCCCGGACACTCGACTCTTCTGACCGGAGCCTATTCGAACGGCCACGGCATCATGGCCAACGAATGGTGGGATCCGCAGAAAAGGAAAATGGTCACCTCGGTCGAGGACGACGGTACAAAACTCGTCGGCATCGCTGGCAGTGGGCCGGGAGCTTCTCCGCACAGCCTGCTGGCCGATACGCTGGGGGACGAACTTAAGCTCGCCACGCAGGGCAAGGCACGCGTTTTCGGCATCGCATTAAAGGATCGCGCTGCCATTCTGCCAGCTGGTTTTGCCGGCGACGGCGCCTACTGGATCGACCAGAAAACCGGCACATGGGTCACGTCCACTTACTACCGCGGCGAGTTACCCAGGTGGGTACAGGATTTTGCCGACAGCAAGCGATCGGACAAGTATCTGAATCAGGAATGGAAAGACAGCGACGGGAACGTCCTGCGCACCACCAAACCAGCGGATGGAAGGGCAGGCAGCTTCTATGAACTGGTTGGCTCCACACCTTATGCCAACGACTACGAATTTGAATTCGCACGGGAACTGATTACCTACGAGAAGTTGGGGAACGGCCCCGCCACCGATTTGCTGATCGTCAGCTTGTCGGCCAACGATATTCTCGGCCACAAAGTTGGCCCTGATTCTGCCGAGATGAAAGCCATGGCGCTCGCCATGGACCGGCAACTGGCTGGGTTCTTCGAGTTCCTGGGACATCAGATTGGACTGGCCAACGTGTGGGTCGCGCTCTCCGCCGATCATGGAGTTGCGCCCGTGCCTCAGGTTGCGGCCAAGTTACATTTACCGGCCGTGGGTTTGGCCGTCGACAAGCTGCGGGCGCAGGTGAACAGCACGCTCTCTGCCCGGTTCGCTCACCCAGCCGAATATGTAAAAGATATTGATTACCCGCTGGTGTGGGTAAACTCAGACGCGTTCGCGGCCGTAAAAATAAAGGAAGAAGATGCGGAGCGCGCCGTGGGCGATGCGCTAATCCAGGCCGGCTTGCGCGGCTTCTACACCCGCTCGCAGTTGGAACGGGGTGACGCTCCGAATACCGAAACAGGGCTGAAGTATCTGCACAGTTACTCGCCTCTCGGTGGCTGGTACGTGCTGGGCGTTCCCGCTCCCTTCACGGTGGGCACAACGAGCGGAACCGATCATGCTTCACCGTACACTTACGACACGCACGTGCCGCTGGCTTTTTACGGCCTTCCCTTCCAGCCGGGAGCCTACCGCAGCCACGCTGAGCCCGTGGATTTGGCCGCAACTCTGGCCTCGCTGCTCGGCATCAACGCTCCAAGCCATTCTATTGGCCGGGTCCTGACCGAGATGCTGGCCCCGCCGCGTCGCGCCGCGACTTCCCCGGCCGGAGCAAGTGAGCGAAACTCGCCGAGCGTCGAGGGACAGGGCCCCAAGCCCGGCCCGGACAGGCCCGGGGCAGACAAGTCTGCTTCCCCACACACCGACAATTCGATGGCGGGAGGCGCCCGATGACCCCACCCGCGGCGCCTGCGGGCCCTGATCTCAGCGTAAGCTTCGCCGGTATCCGGCTGAAAAATCCGGTAATCGCGGCCAGCGGCACCTTTGGCTACGGCGTCGAATTCGAAGATGTGGTGCACCTCAACAAACTCGGAGGGTTGGTAGTGAAAGGACTCTCCGCCGAACCGATGGCCGGGAATCCGCCACCGCGTTTGTACGAAACGCCGGCCGGCATGCTCAATTCGATCGGATTACAAAACATCGGCGCGCGCGCGTTTCTCGAGGAAAAGCTGCCCAAACTGCGCCAGATGAAAAATATCACCGTGTTCGCCAACGTTTTTGGCTACAGCCGCGAAGACTACGAGCGAACCATCGAGATCCTGAACGAAGGCGAAGACATCGCTGCCTACGAATTGAATGTGTCCTGCCCGAATACAGTTTCCGGCGGCATCCAGTTTGGCAGCGATCCGCGAGCTCTGGACGAGGTGGTGAACACGGTCAAGCGGGTATCGCGGCGTCCGTTGATCGTCAAGCTTTCGCCGAACGTAACCAGCATCGCGCAGATGGCGCGCATAGCTGAGGATGCTGGCGCCGATGCGATCTCGCTGGTGAACACATTCGTAGCCATGGCCATCGACCCAGAGACCCGCAAGCCCCGCATCGCCAACGTGACCGCTGGGCTGTCCGGCCCGGCCATCAAGCCGATTGCAGTGCGCATGGTTTACGACGCTTCGAAAGCGGTGAACATTCCGGTCATCGGCATGGGCGGCATCTCGACCGCAGCCGATATCATCGAGTTCATGCTGGCTGGGGCGACCGCTGTACAAATCGGAACCGCCAGCTACTGGGATCCGGTAGCAACCGAGAAGATCGCCGCGGAACTGGAAACCTGGTGCATGATGCACCGCATTGAGCGGGTGGCGGCACTGACCGGTGGCATGGTGATGGAGTAAGGGAATGTGGGCGCGAGCGTCCCGCTCGTGCAGGGCTGGCGATCATAGCATCAGGAAAACCCAAAATGCAGAGACCAGGCGCGCACGAGCGGGACGCTCGCGCCCACATCGTAAGGAGCAGGCACTCTACCGTGGCCAAACCGCAAGAATCGCGCCCATCGCCAGGTAGCACACCAACTGATAGCCCGTGTTGATCAAGTACAGCTTGGTTGACTGGTTGCCGAACAGCTTGGCCGTCAACTGCACTGTCGTCACAAAAGCCAGCCAGATTGCGAAGCCCACTTTCATCCCGTAGAGCGCGGTATCGACCGTCGCCAGATGGATAATCTTGCCCAGAACTAAAGCCGAGACCAGGCTCGCGACAAAAGAGATCGCATAGCTCTTGCCCGCGCTCTTTTGCATCTCTTGCATTTTGGCTTTGTCTTCGGGGTCATAGCCCATCTCCACCATCCAGGGACGAGCGAACAACATCGGCGAGTACCAGAGAAAGCCCGCCACCATCGTGGCAATCGCGGCCACAAGCACCGACCAAAGGTTGACACCCATGAAGGTCATTTGATCCTCTCCCTTCCCTGCGTCGAATTGCGGCGGAGTATCGTATCAGACTCGTCCCGCCGGCAAACTGCTTTTCCATGGGCAAGGGGTGCCGCGCCCTGCCACTTTTCCCCCGCCCGTTCATCTAATTGGTGTCGCTATAATTCAGATTGAGGAGTTTGCCCATGGCCAAAGCTACTTTTGCCGCAGGATGTTTCTGGGGAGTCGAAGCCACTTTCCGCCAACTGCCAGGCGTAACCGGAACACGGGTCGGCTATACCGGAGGGCATTTCGCCAGTCCCACGTACAAAGACGTGTGCAGCGATAGCACTGGCCACGCCGAAGCCGTTGAGGTCGAATACGATCCTGCTAAGCTTTCCTATGACAAACTGCTGCAAGTATTCTGGGAGAATCACGATCCCACCCAGCTCAACCGGCAAGGCCCCGACTGGGGATCGCAGTATCGCTCCGCAATCTTCTTCCACTCTCCGGAGCAGGAGAGCGAAGCCAGGCTCTCAAAAGAACAACTGGAGAAATCCGGCCGCTTCAAAAAGCCGATTGTCACCCAGATCGTTCCCGCGGTGACGTTCCATCCCGCCGAGGACTATCACCAGCAATATCTGGAAAAGCGGGGACTGGCGACTTGCCACATCAAGTAAATTTAAATTAAGGAAACGTTGCGATGTGGGCGCGAGCATCCCGCTCGTGCGTCCGCTATTTTGCGTTCTCAGTTTTGCTGAGCAATATTTTCCTGATGCCATGATCGACAGCCCCGCACGAGCGGGACGCTCGCGCCCACATTTCACAGGTATAATTCACCGTTCTGCTACTGAGGACATTCATGACTCTTTCAGGCCGGGTTGCGCTGGTGACAGGTGCGTCGCAAGGCATCGGCCGCGCCTGCGCGTTGAAGCTGGCCCAGTCCGGGGCAACGCTTGCACTGGCGGCGCGCAGCCAGGACAAATTGCAACAACTGGTGAGTGAGATCGAAGCCGCGGGAGGCAAAGCTGCAGCCTTCCCGCTCGACGTCGGCGACGAAGAGCAGATCAAATCCACCTTCAAGGCCGTCGTCACGCAATTCGGCAAGATCGATATTCTGGTAAACAACGCCGGCATCACCCGCGACCAACTGGTCATGCGCATGAAACGGGCCGACTGGGACAGCGTGCTCAACACCAACCTGACGTCGGCGTATCTCTGTACCCAGCAGGCGATCGGCTCGATGCTCAAGCAGCGTTGGGGCAGGATCATCAACATCACTTCGATTTTTGGCCAGATGGGGCAAGCGGGACAGGCGAACTATGCGGCTTCAAAGGCGGGACTGATCGGTTTGACCATGGCCATCGCGCGCGAGGTCGGTTCGCGAAACATTACCTGCAATGCGGTCGCTCCCGGCTTCATCGAAACCGCCATGACCTCCGGTCTGGGCGATGACTTCAAGCAGAACGCAGTAAAGTTGATCCCACTCGGGCGCGTAGGTTCGCCGGAAGATGTGGCGGGCGCAGTAGCATTCCTGGCGTCAGACGAGGCTTCATATATTACCGGGCACGTGCTGAACGTGAACGGCGGCATGTTGATGGGCTAGGCTCCTGGATCTGAGGCCCCTTATAAAGTTTGTCATCCCGACTGGAGCGTAGCGCAGCGAGTGCAGTGGAGCGACCTGCTTTTCTTTGCTGCCGCAAGCGTTCAAGGTTAAGGTTCATTTGCGGCGCGGATCGATGACTCGCCGGAACTATGTTGTGTAAGGAAAGATCTTTGTGGTGAATCCCAGGCTTACCCTGCGGCAGGCAGAATCGCCCGCCCAGATTGCTCAGGCACGTGAGCTTTTTCTCGAGTATGCTGACTCGCTCGGCTTCAGTCTGTGTTTTCAGAACTTCGACCAGGAACTCGCCGGGCTTCCGGGAGACTATGCGCCGCCGGACGGCCGGTTGCTGGTCGCCGAGTATCGAGGTCAGCCAGCAGGCTGCGTGGCGCTGCACAAAGTGGATTCCGGAATCTGCGAGATGAAGCGGCTCTACCTTCGTCCGCAGCTTCGTGGCAGAGGTGTGGGGCGCGCCCTGGCGGAAGCAGTGATCGCGGAAGCTCGGGCGATCGGCTATCAGAAGATGCGCCTCGATACCGTCGAACCGGTAATGCCCAATGCAGTGGCCATGTATCGGCGGCTCGGATTCGTGGAGATCGAACCCTATCGGGCCAATCCGATTGCAGGGGCGCTGTACATGGAACTGGCTCTTTAAAGCGGGTGGGGGGCCCGGAGGGGCGGTTCATAGCCCAGCGTTCCATCCCGGCGAATGCGCATCTCGCGTTCGTCCGTCACGGACGACGGTCCCTGCGCCGCCGTAGATTTCAGGTGTCCCTACGGGACGCGGCTTATCGGGTTGCACGCAACCCGCCAGTGAACTGGCGGGCTACTATCAGCGGTCCCTACGGGACCAGTGCGTTCGTCCGAGCGGGGAACAAGGCCCCGTCCCGTAGGGACGGCTGAAACGTAATCCAAAGACCGTCGATATGGAACGAATTCGAGGGGACTCAACTATGAAAACAATCCTTCTGCTGATTCTTGCCTCTCTTTGCGCAATCTCCAGCTTCGCCGCCACCGGCAAATCTGTTTCCTACAAGAGCGGCGATGAAACCGTGCAAGGGATCCTCTACGCTCCCGAAGGCAAGGGTCCGTTTCCGGCGCTCGTGGTCATCCACGAATGGTGGGGATTAAACGATTGGGTGAAAGAGCAAGCCACCAAACTAGCCGACCAGGGCTACGTAACGCTGGCGATTGATCTGTACCGTGGGAAAGTTGCGACCACTCCCGATGAGGCCCACGAGATTATGCGCGGCGTTCCGGAAGACCGCGCCGCGCGCGATCTGCACGCCGCGGTAGAGTTTCTGAAATCGCAGTCCAATGTGAAGAAGGACCGTATCGGATCGATTGGCTGGTGCATGGGCGGCGGATACTCGCTCAACGTTGCGTTGCAGGAGCCCACCCTGGCTGCTGCCGTGATTAATTACGGGCATCTGGCTGCCGACGCGGATTCGCTAAAGAAGATTAACGCCGCAGTACTGGGCATCTTCGGTGGGCAGGATCGTGGCATCCCGGTGGATGATGTGAAAAAATTTGAGCAGGCTCTGAAACAGCAGGGCAACAAAGTCGAAATCGTGATTTACCCCGACGCCGGGCACGCCTTTGAGAATCCCAACAACAAGACGGGCTATCGCGCGGATGACGCTGCTGACGCCTGGAATCACACCACCAGCTTCCTGGCCAGCACCCTGAAAAAGTGATTGCGCCCAACTCAAGAATAATGGAGTGAACGGCGGACAAATGCACGAGCGACTTCGAACTCGTTGTAACGGCACGCCCATCCGCCGAAGTCGGCGACCCTACTCTGTCACCAGTCCTGGTGCAACGAAATTCTTCTTGCCAGAAGGTACTACTCTGGTTACTATGCACGTCATCATCGGGGGCTTGTTTTGGTTGCTTTCTCTATGAACATCGGCGAGACCATCCGCAACTATCGCCTGCAAAAAGGCATGTCCCAGGGTGATATCGAGAAACGCACCGGCCTTTTACGTTGCTATCTCTCCCGCGTGGAGAACGGGCACACCATCCCCTCGCTCGACACGCTGGCCAAGATTGCCGGTGCCATGGAAATCGCACTCTCGCAATTTTTTTCCGAATCAGGACACAGCAACGGCTCCAAGAACCTGCCCCAGCTCTCCGATGATGAAGTCCGCTTCCTGAGCCAAATCCGCCGCTACTCTGTCAGCCTGAATGACAGCGACCGCAAACTGGTCCTGGCCATGGTCAAGAAGATGGCAACAAAGTAAGCTCTCAGCCGTCAGCTCTCAGCTTTCAGTTAAATCCTTTCGATTCAGGGTCGCTACCTCTGCACTCCCCTTGTACCTTGGCGAAGCTGTGAACGTGTGGGCAAGAGGTTTTGCTGAAAGCTGATAGCTGACAGCTGCCTGGGTACTTTCGTTCCATCCCTCTCGTGGCCAAAGGGAATCTCGTCGCTTTGCCAGCCGACGCCTACACTGTCGGCTGGAGATCTCCGGGTGACCATAGACGAAGAGTTGACCCTGCTGGACTCGCAACTGCGCCGGCTGAAGATCGAGTACGAGATCTATTTCAGCAACCCGACCAAGAGACCCCCTACCGACGTCGAGTGGAAAGTGCTGTCCCTGCTGCGCAAATTCAGCGACGGAGGCCGCATGAGCTTTTCGCAGCGCTTCCGCTACAACGAAATCGCGCAACGTTATGCCATCTATAGCGACCTGTGGCGCAAGAAGAACCGGATTCGTGAAGAAGGATACCGTCGTCCGCAGGACGCGATTCTCTCGGTCCAGGGAGTGCGCCCCGAAGAGCGCGAACCGGAACACAAAGTCTACGGCGTAGGTCATCTCGCGGCGGCCACAGCTGGAGCGACGGTGGCAGAAGGCGCACAAGCCGCAGGAGCTGCTCCAAGCGCAACCCCGCGCGGCGTGGCCCCTCTCTCCGCACCGTCTCTCTCCAAACCCGAGGAAAAGCCTTTCAGCGTGCAGTGCGGCGATGTCCGGGCCGAAAAGGACCAGGTGCGAAAGCTCTATCAGGCCCTCACCGAAGCCAAGAAAAAGTCCGGAGAAGCCGTCTCCGGCAACCTGGAAAGTTTTTCCTCCTTCGTGCAAAAGAAAACCGAACAAATCCGCAAACAGTACGGCTGTGAAGCAGTCGAATACACGGTCGAAATGCAAAACGGCCAGGTAAAGCTGAAGGCAAAAGCGAAAACCTAGTCGTCGGTCGCTTGGTCGTTGGTCGTTGGCCCTTCACTACACAAGTCACTCTTAATCTCTTTTTCTTCTGCATCTCACTCCCGAGGTATGTCGGTTTCCGGGGACGGCGCGGGAAGTTTGGCTTTTTGGCCAACGACCAACGACCAAGGACCAACGACTACTGATAGAATTTCCCCTCACATCCCCATCCTTCGAGGTCTGCCATGTCCGCGAGCCATACGAAGATCAAGCGTGCCATTCTGAGCGTGACCGACAAGACGGGATTAGTAGAATTCGCCCGCAAACTTGCAGGCCTGGGCGTGGAGCTTATCTCCACCGGCGGCACCGCGAAGCTCCTGCGCGACTCCGGCGTCGGCGTAAAGGATATTTCCGAACTCACCGGCTTCCCGGAGATGCTCGACGGCCGCGTCAAAACTCTCCACCCTAAGGTGCACGGAGGCATCCTGCACCGGCGCGAGAATCCCTCGCACCGCACCGCAGTTGCCGAGCACGGTATTGAGCCGATCGATATGGTCGTCGTCAATCTTTATGCCTTCGAAAAGACTGCCGCCAAACCCGGCGTGCCTTTTGAAGATCTCATCGAGAACATCGATATTGGCGGGCCGTCGATGATCCGCTCCGCGGCAAAGAATTTCCAGGACGTGGCAGTTGTGACATCGCCCGGCGACTACAACGCGATTGCGGAAGAGATGGCGAAGTCGGGCGGAGAACTCTCTTCGGCCACCAAGTGGCGCCTGGCGCAAAAGGCTTTCGCCACCACGGCTGCTTACGATTCAGCCATCGCTTCCACGCTTGAACGCGTCAGTGCTAACGGCCACTTTGAGTTCCACCCCGAATCGGGGTTCCCGCAAAATCTGCGCCTGTCTTTCCGCAGGGTGATGGATTTGCGGTACGGCGAGAACCCCCACCAGAAAGCCGCTATGTACACCGACGGCTCCGGCAGCGGCGTGGCCAATGGCCGGCAAATTCAGGGCAAGGAACTTTCCTATAACAATATCGTCGACCTGCAAGCCGCTTGGGAACTGGCCCAGGAATTCGACGAGACCGTCTGCGCCATCGTGAAGCACACGAATCCGTGCGGCACAGCAACCGGCAAAAGACTCACCGAAGCTTACAAGAAAGCTCTGGAATGCGACCCGGTCTCGGCTTTCGGCGGCGTGATCGGGGTAAACCGCACCGTGGATGGCGAAGCCGCGGAGGAAATGGCCAAACTCTTTCTCGAAGTCATCGCCGCGCCCGGTTTCGACGATGCAGCCAAGGCGAAGTTTGCCGGGAAGAAGAACTTGCGCCTCGTGGAAATCGACAACGCTCCCCAAAAGTGGGTGCTGAAAAACGTCTCCGGCGGGATTCTTGTCCAGGACGCCGACGTCCGCCCGCTGGGCGAGGCCGATCTCAAGGTTGTGACAAAACGTCAGCCCACAGCCGAAGAAAAACGTGCGTTGTTGTTTGCCTGGAAGGTGGCCAAGCACGTGAAGTCAAATGCCATTCTCTATGCCCGTGACGGGCAAACCGTCGGCGTCGGCGCCGGGCAGATGAGCCGCGTGGATTCCTGCAAGATCGGCGCCATGAAGGCGGTCCTGCCGTTAAAAGGCACGGTCGCCGCGTCTGACGCATTCTTCCCTTTCCCGACGGCGTAGAGGAAATTGCCAGGGTAGGAGCCACGGCCATCATCCAGCCGGGAGGATCGGTGCGCGACCAGGAAGTCATCGAAGCCGCTGACCGGCTCGGGCTGGCCATGATCTTCACCGGAGTCAGGCACTTCAGGCACTAGAATTTTCGCATTGGCGAATTTTAGATCGCCCGTAACAGTTCTTTACAATTCGTTAATTCGAGGATCCCGCGACTGTGAAATCTACAAGTCCCTGTACTTCTGATCGTTAATTCCCCCGGTTCCGTAAGCTCCTTTTTGACCGCCTCTCGCTGGCACGGTTTACAATGATTAGAAGCACCCGCCAGCAGCGGTTCGGCATCCAATCGCTATGGTTACGGGAAGCCGAAGGTTCTCGATGAAAAGTATTTACTGCACTCTTACTTTGCTGCTGGCTACCGCTGTTTCTTCGGTCGCGCAAGCGCCGGCCTCGGACTCCAAACCCGCAACCGCACCCACGCCCCGCAAGCAGGATAAGGCGGCAGCTTATTACCACTACACGCTGGCGCACATGTACGAGGAGCAGGTCGCGGTTTATGGCCGCAGCGAGCTGGCCAACAAGGCAATCGAGGAATACCGGCTGGCCATCGACGCCGATCCTACGTCTGAGTACCTGACTTCCGCGCTGGCCGAGCTCTATGCCAAGACCGGCCGCATCCGCGACGCAGTCATGGAGGCGCAGGACATCCTCAAGCGCGATCCCAACAACCTGGAAGCGCACAAGCTGCTGGGCCGCATTTATTTGCGCTCGCTGGGCGACATTCAGGCCGGCCAAGGTTCCCAAAACGTTCTCAAGCTGGCCATCGAGCAGTACGAGCAGATCATCAAGATCGAGCCCGACAATGTGGACGATCACCTACTGCTCGGACGTCTCTATCGCCTGAACAACGATTTGCAAAAAGCAGAAGGCGAATTCAAGACCGCAGTCAAGCTAGATCCGGATTCCGAAGAGGCTGTAACCACGCTGGCCTATCTCTACAACGAGGAAGGCGACACCGCACGGGCCGGCGAAGTCCTGAGTTCGATCCCTGATGCAGCCCGCTCCGCCAAGCTCTACTCGGCGTTGGGCTACACCTACGAGCAGCAGAAGCAATTCAAGAATGCGATCACCGCCTACAGGAAGGCGATTGAACTGGATCGCGACAACCTGGACGCCATCCGCGGCCTGGCCCAGAACCTGATGAACGACGGCCAGACCGACGCCGCGCTCGAACAATACAAAATCATCGCCGACGCCAACCCGGAGGACGCCCAGACTTACCTGCGCATGGCGGAAATTTATCGCAAGAGCGGGAAGTTCGACCAGGCGCTGGAAAACCTGAAAAAGGCCGGGACCATGGTGCAGGACTCGATCGAAGTGCCCTACAACATGGCCGCGGTGTACCAGGCTCAGGGGCGTTACGACGAAGGCATTCAGGTAATGCAGGATCTTCTCAAGAAGACCGAGAAGACGGACAACAGCTACACCCAGGCTGAGAAGAACAACCGGTCAGTATTCCTGGAGCGGTTGGGCACGATCTACCGCGAAAATAATAACAACGCGCAGGCAATTGAGACCTTCCGGAAAATGACCGCACTCGGTGATGAGAACGCCGAACGCGGCTACCAGCAGATCATCGATACCTACCGCGAAGCCAAGCAGTGGCAGCAGGCCACGGACACCGCCAAGGAAGCGGTGCAGAAACTGCCCAATGACCGCTCGCTGAAGATGGTGTACGCCGCCCAGCTTGCCGACATGGGTCAGGCCGACGCCGGTTTACAGCAAGTGAAATCGCTGCTCAAGGGCACGCCCGAAGACCGCGACGTTTACATCACACTGTCCCAAATGTACAGCCGGCTGAAGCGCTGGCCGGAAGCCGAAGAGGCTCTCGACAAGGCGGAACCGCTTTCCACCAAGGACGAAGACAAGCAGTACGTCTACTTCCTCCGCGGCTCGACTTACGAACGCCAGAAGAAATACGAGCCCGCGGAAGAGATGTTCCGCAAGGTGCTGGCCGTCGATCCCCAAAACGCCACCGCTCTCAATTATCTCGGCTACATGCTGGCTGATCGAGGAGTCAAGCTGGACGAAGCGCTGGGCATGATCAAGAAGGCAGTGGATCTCGACCCCTCGAACGGCGCTTACCTCGATTCGCTGGGCTGGGCCTACTTCCGCCTGGGTAAATACGAATCCGCTGAAGACAGCCTGATCAAAGCGTCGCAGCGCATCGGGACCGATCCAACCGTGCAGGATCACCTCGGCGATCTCTACCAGAAGACAGGACGCCTCAAGTTAGCCGCCGCACACTGGGAGCGTGCGCTCTCGGAGTGGAACAAGACGGTCGCCGCAGAGATCGATCAGAACGACGTAGCCCGGGTCCAGAAGAAACTGGAATCCGCGAAAATGAAGTTGGCCAAAGAAGACTCCGACAACAAGTAGCCTGAACAGACTACGTGGGGACGGCCGCCCTCGGCCGTCCTGCCGAGCACAGCTCGGCTTTTTTGTTGTTTATCCTAAAGACCTCTTAATATCCTCGTAAATCCTGGAGACGGCAAAATGAGTCTCGATGTCCTCATCCGGCAAGCCACACAAAGCGACATACCCGAAATCCTGCGCCAGAGGCGGGGCATGTATGAGGACATGGATTACCGCGACACGAATGCCCTGTCAGCGATGTTGTCCACCTCTGAACCCTATCTGACCGCAGCCCTGGCAGACGGCTCCTTCCGAAGCTGGCTGGCACTTGTAGGAAAACAGATCGTCGCTGGAGGAGCCATCCTGATCAACCCCTGGCCCAGCCATCCCTACGATCTGGAATGCCGCCGAGCCACAATTCTGAATGTCTACGTGTACCCAGATTTCCGGCGAAAGGGTGTCGCACGCCAACTAATGCAAACCATGATCGGCTGGTGCCGAAAAGAAGGCTTCGCCGCGGTCTATCTGCACGCCAGCAAAGACGGCAGACCACTATACGAAGCGCTAGGTTTCGAACCAACAACCGAGATGCGGCTGAAGCTGAGGGAAACAATGTAGGCGCGAGCGTCCCGCTCGTGCGTCCCTGTTCCTGCAGCTCTCAATCTTGGCGATGCCATGTTTCCCGAGGCTATGATCGAATGGCCCCGCAGCGAGCGCGGACGCTCGCGCCTACATCCGGCAATGCTAAACTTCCCCCATGCTGGCCGACTATGCCGTGCGGGTGGAGCAATCCCGCGGACGCCGCATTCCCGAGCCCCAGCATCCCTATCGCAACGATTTCCAGCGCGACCGCGACCGGGTCATCCACTCGCGCGCCTTTCGCCGCCTGGAAGCCAAGACCCAGGTCTTCACCCGCCGCTTCTCCGACCACTTTCGCAACCGCCTTACTCACACCCTCGAAGTGTCGCAGATCGCCCGAACCATCGCAGCCCAACTCGGCCTGAACGTGGATCTGGTCGAAGCTCTGGCCCTGGTCCACGACGTCGGCCACCCGCCCTTCGGACACGCCGGCGAAAAGGCGCTCGACGCCGCCATGCGCGAGCACGGCTTCTTCTTCGATCACAATCTGCACGCCCTGCGGATCGTCGAGGACTTCGAGCTACGCTATGCCGCCTTCCGCGGCCTGAATCTGACTTTTGAAGTGCGCGAAGGCATCATCAAGCACTCGCACGATTATTCGGCGAACGAGTTTCCCGAGCTGGCGGAATATCTGCTCGATCAGCGCCCGCCGCTCGAGGCCCAGCTCATCGATCTCGCCGACGAAATCGCGTATGACACTGCCGACCTCGACGACGGCTATGAATCTCGTCTGCTCACCCTGCCGCAGATTCGCAGCGGCGCGCCGATGTTCGACCGTTTCTATCGCGAGGCCGACCAGAGCTATCCCAACGCCATCGAGAAGCTGAAATTCAATGAAGCCCTGAAGCGGATTCTCGACCGCATGGTCGGCGACCTGATCCGCAACCTGCAAAACCAGATCAAGACTGCCGGCATCCGCAGCCTGGACGATGTGCGCGCATGCCCGCGCCGGCTAGCCACATTCAGTCCCGAGGTAGAAGAAGAACGACGCGGCACCAAGGAATTTCTCTATCAGAATCTTTATTTCAGCGCGGCGCTCGACCCCGAAAAGAACGACGCCGAGCGCGTCATCAGGGAACTATTTGAATTCTGGATGGCGAAACCGGAGAGCCTGCCCCAGAGCTATCAGGAAAAGGCCGGGCAGGATCCACTGCCGCGCGTAGTTTGCGACTACATCGCAGGCATGACGGATAACTTCATCTACGAACAACATGAGAAGTATTGTGGCGACAGGTAATTTACACCTCTATGGTATTTTTGCGGATGAATCACAAAGTAGGTGAGAATTTCCAATGAAATGGCTACGCGTAGGACTGGAGATCGTCGGCGCATTATCGCTGCTTCTCTTATTGGTTGGAGCGGTATGGATCGTTCGTCAGGGCACATCCGACAAAGTTAATCGGGCAAAGCGGGAGGACGCGCTCTTCATCCTCAACTATGGCGGAATAGCCACGAACCAGAATTTCAAAGTCATTGCAAGTTACGAGTCTGCGAGAAGTTTCACTGGGGACCACCTCGATTACTACTGTATTGAGCTGCCCAAATTCGAGATTGCCGACTACGCAAAACAGGGGTGGCACGACGGCCCCGAGAAGAACCCGTTGTTGGTCGAAGCGCTGAAACTAGGCATTAACGATGTCCGCGCCCACACCGATTGTTTTCCGTCTGCAGACGAAGCGAATTCCGAGGCTGTACAAATCATGTTCGGGTCAGTCACCTTGCATGGCCAATGGCCGACCGCCGCCGACATAATTCTGTATGAGCAAAAGAGGAACAGACTTTACTACGTAAGCTACAAGACATGAGGCTCCTGAAAAATCGTCCTCATTTCTCCCACGTCACCCGATACACCACTCCCGCCGAATCGTCGCTGACATACATCGCCCCATCCGGCCCAACCACCAGCCCGACCGGCCTCCCCATCCAAACGCCTCTCTTCGTCTCACCCGGACGGGTCCATCCGGTAATGAAATCGTCCGGCGGACCCTCCGGCTCGCTTTTGTCGTTGAACTTTATGCGTACCACTTTGTATCCGGTGGGCACGCTGCGGTTCCACGAACCGTGGAAGGTCACAAACAAACTCCCGCGATATTCCGCGGGAAACATTATCCCGTCGTAGAAGAGCAATCCCAACGGCGCCGAGTGCGCCTGCATCAACACCTTGGGCGCAACGGTTTTCGCGCAGTCGTAGTCATTGCTCCGCGAGCGGTCGAGAACCCGGTCGCCATAGCAATACGGCCAGCCGAAGTTGCCACCGTTCGCTCCCAGGTCATTTACTTCCTCGGGAGGAAGATCGTCGCCCAGCCAGTCGCGCCCGTTGTCGGTGGCCCAGATCGTGTTGGTCTTGGGATTCACTGTCAGCCCGACCGCGTTGCGCAATCCCGAAGCGAACAGGCGCTGACCGCTTCCGTCTTCGTTGAATTCGGTCACCGCTGCGCGGCGCTTGTCATCTTCATCGCACACATTGCAACTCGATCCCACCGCCACATACATCTTGCCATTGGCAAAAAGAATCGTCCGAGTGGAATGCCCGCCGCCGCTTCCCGGAAGTTCCGCAATCTTTTGCCCGTTGACTGCACGAAGTTGCGACTCGTCCCAGTCGTACCGTCGGACCGCGTTGATCTCCGCGATATAGAGCTTGCCATTGTGAAAGGCGATGCCGTGCGGTGCATTCAGTCCGCTGAGCACGGTGACCGCCCGTTCTGTGTGCCCTGTGTGCTTGGGATCAGGAAAAGCCAGCACCGTACCATCGCTCATATCGGTGACGAGCAGCACACCGCCCGGACTGAAAGCCATCTCGCGCGCATGCGGCGCATCGGCAAAGACCGCAATGTGGAAACCCGGTGGCACCTTCAACCTTGCTGGATCGAGTTTCTCCACATGGCTGCAAGACAGCAGTAGCAAAGGAAATAACGCGGAAATCCAAACTCGAAAAAGGCAGGCTCGAACAGGCGAGGCTCGCATGGGAATCTTCAATCGAACTGCGCGTGGTCTGAACGGTACCAGAACCACGGCGGTGGGTGACTGGATTACCGCAACTATTTGCATTCATTTTCTGCCGGCAGGCACACGCAGTTTTTATATCAAATTTCCCCAAAATTACCCGCCGCCAGCACATTTTCGGTCCCGCCCGGAGCTCAGCGGCGTTACAATGTGTTGCTGGGCAATGACTTAGATTTACCGTAGTTTGGCATTCCACCTGTTATATACAGGGCAGGCGTTGAGAGTTTGGACGCCGATATTTTTTGGCTTAATGCTGGAGCGGAGCCCAATGCTCCCCCACTTGGAGGACTTAGAAATGAAGAACCGAATCTTCGTAGCGCTACTTCTGGCCGGTGTACTGGCGCTTCCCGCCCTGGCGCAGACCAGTTCCACTACACAAGACCAACCCGCCGCTGCCGCCTCTTCTGGCGCCAGCGGAAAACCCGCGTTGCAGCCTGACACCCACGAGGGTTTCTGGGGCAAGATCAATCCTTTCGCTCGCAAGAAATATGTGCAGCGGCAGACCGCTCCCATCCGTGATCGCGTGAATGAGCTCGACGAGCTCACCTCCGCGAACACCAAGATGATCAAGGACACCGACTCGCGCGCCCAGCAAGGCATCAGCCTGGCCTCAACCAAGGCCAACGAAGCTGACCAGCACGCCATCGACGCCGGCAATAAAGCCCAGCTGGCGCAGCAGACCGCAACCCAGGCTAACACCCGCCTGACCACGGTCGAGCAGGTTGTCGGCAACATCGATCAATACAAGGCTTCCACTCAGACCGAGATTCGGTTCCGTCCTGGCCAGAGCGTGCTCAGCAAGAACGCCAAGGCTGCGCTGGATGATATGGCCACTCCGTTGAAAGATCAGCGTGGCTACATCGTCGAAGTGCAGGGCTTCTCCTCCGGACACGGCCAGACTGCGATCGCCACTTCCCAGAAGATGGCCGACGCTGTCGTCCGTTACCTCGTGCTCAACCACGACATTCCGGTCTACCGGATTTACGTGGTCGGCATGGGCAACGCTCCGGTTCCGAGCGCCAACGCTGATGACAAGACCAAGCGCACCAGCGGTGGTCGCGTTGAAGTCAGCCTCCTGAAGAACGATCTGGAAACCCTGGCCTCAACTTCGGCCACTCCAGCTCCCGCAACTCAGGACCAGCCAGCGCCCGCGAAGTAGTCGGACGAACAGAAACCAGAGCCTCCTGCGCAAGCAGGAGGCTTTTTAATTTCAGATTGATGATTTTGGATTGCAGATTGAAACCATCAGAGAACTGAGAACTGAATTTTCTGAGATCTGAAATTTTTTCTAATTCGGCGTTGCTGATTTCGGGATCGACAATCTGAAACCCAAAATCCGCAATCTGAAATCTGCAATCGCCACCTCCCGTATAATCCAACCGCGTGTCCACCCCCGCCAAGTCCGCCCTGCGCAAAGCCGGCCTCTTCTACTTCGTTTGGGTAATGTTCTCCTACTGCACCGGAGGCCCCTTCGGACTCGAGGACATGATCACCACTTCCGGCCCAGGGATGACTCTGATCTACCTGCTGGTGATCCCGTTCTTCTGGTGCATCCCGGTCTCTCTGGTCTCGGCCGAGCTGACCACCGCCATGCCCGTCGAAGGCGGTTTCTACCGCTGGGTGCGCGCCGGTTTCGGCGATCTTTGGGGATTCCTTGCCGGCTGGTGGAACTGGTCCGCGTCATTCCTGCTGGGCAGCGTCTACGCGGTGCAATTCGCCGACTACCTGACCTTCTATTTCCCCGACCTCATTGGATGGAGACACTGGGTCGTCTCCCTCGCCATGGTCGCGGTTATCACTTACATCAACGTGCGCGGCATCGAGATGGTAGGGAAATTCGCCACCGCGCTCGAACTCTTCATCCTGCTCCCGGTGCTGGTGCTGGTGGTAATCGCATTGACCAAGTGGCATCACAATCCATTCGTCCCAATCGTGCCCCCGCATCAGCCGCCCTTCCGCGTCTTCGGGGTGGGACTGGCAATTGGCCTCTGGCTCTATTCCGGCTACGAGCAATGTTCAACGGTGGCTGAAGAAGTGGAGAATCCGCGTCGCACCTATCCCATAGCCCTCGCCCTGGTCGTCCCCATGTCGATCGCAGCTTATTTCCTGCCCACGATCGCTTCGCTCGCAGCCCTGGGTAACTGGAGCAGTTGGCACACCGGATATTTCTCCACCGCCGCCCAACTCATCGGAGGCCCCTGGCTCGGCGCCTGGATGACCGTGGCAGCCATGATCACCTACGTCTCGCTGCTTAACGCCACCATCCTGGCGTCCACGCGCATGCCTTTCGCCATGGCCGAAGACGGCTACCTCCCGCACGCCCTCACCGGCAAACACCCACGCTATGGGACGCCGTGGATCGCAATCATCGCATCCTCGGCCGTCTACGCCTTGCTGGCAATTCATTCCCTGCTGCAACTGATCGCGATCTACAACTGGCTCCGCGTAGCCACTACAGTCATGACAGTCCTCGCTGCCTGGCAACTCCGCCGCAAGAAGCCGGATATGCCGCGCCCATTCGTCATTCCTGGCGGCCGCACAGGACTGATCTACTCAGTCGTCGCAGTCATCATCATGAGCGCGGTCGCTCTGCTAGGCAGCGACCGCTATGGACTCATCTGGGGGCCAGTGGCGCTGGCAGTGGGGCCGGTGGTGTATTTCGCGCTGCGCCGTGGAGGAATGCAAAGCACGGATCCACCGCGAGCGACATGAATGGGCAAGAACCACGTAGGGACAGCTGCCCCCAGCTGTCCGGCCGCGCAAGGCGCGGCTGTGCGGGGACACTGAATCAACTTCTTCCATTTGTGAGGTCCGTCCATCAAATCCCCGGCGGATGCGAAATCACCTCATAGTGGCTGGCGCGCTCGTCAAAATGGGAGAGCACCTGGCGCCGTTCTGCGGGAACGACTGCGACTTCATAATTCGGGCCAGCAAAATCGCGGATCGCCTGCAGCGAATCCCACAGCAGGACAGTAATGAACTCCACTTCGGCACCGTGCTCACGCCGCAGAAAATAGCTGCCCCTGAATCCCTTCACCTGGCTGATTCCGGGCAGCACTTCAGGCGTGAGCATGGCTTCATAAGCATCGGCATTCCCAGGTTTCGTGTACCCGTGCCAGATTCGCGCAATCATTTTGCGCCTCCGATTGGAGTTGAGATTGGTCGACAAGAAATTCCAATTGTAGTAGAGCACCTGAGGCCCCGAGGGTGCCCCATCCTTTCGCGCCCTTTGCGAAAGGGTGGGTGCTGGCGACTCACCGAGCCCAAATCCCACCATCCCCAACAAAAGAAGCACTTTCATACATTATTGTAAGTACATTTATGTATATCAGAATGTTCCACGTGGAACACTACGTTGATTCCCCCTCAACTAACCCAGTCCAGAAACTTGTACCAGGCCCCGGCGAACGGCAGGAACCAGGGCTTCCCGTTGTAGAGCCCCAAAGGCGCGCCGGGAAAAGGAATATCCACAAACGGATTCTCTGGCTTGTCGCCGGCGATCAGCTCCGCCATCCTCTGGCCCTGCCACGTCGCCATGGCGACGCCGTGTCCTGCATATCCCACCGCGTAGTAGATGCCATCCATCTGCCCCGCGTGCGGCATGATGTCGAAAGCAAAGTCGAGTGTGCCGCCCCAGACGTATTCGATCTTCACATCGCGCAGCTGAGGATAGACCTCGATCATGCCGAGGCGCAGAATCTCCGCGCTCTTGCGGATTGAATCCTCCGTTTCAGGGAAGAACGCCGCCCGCCCGCCGAACAGCATGCGATTGTCCGGCGTGAGCCGGTAGTAGTAGAGATAATTCTTGGAGTCGTAAATCATGCGATTGCGCGGGCTCAATTCGCGCGCCAGCGCTTCCGGCAAGACTTCGGTAGTAATGATGTAGGAGCCGATGGGAATAATCTTTTTCCGCAAGGCCGGAGTTGCCGCGCCCGTGTAGCCGCTGGTGCCAACGAACACGTCGCGAGCGTGGAGAATGCCACGCGAGGTCGTTACTCGCCAGCATTGGGTCCCTTGCCGCGCTTCGCGCTCGATCTTCTCGACTCTTGTTCCTTCAAAGATCGCCGCGCCAGCTTTTGCCGTGGTGCCGGCGAGGCCAGCTACGTATCTCGCCGGATTCAGACCGGCGCTGACTTCATCTACCATGCCGCCGTAGTAGATGGACGATCCGATTTCGGATTGCAATTCGTTGCGTGGAACGATGCGCAGCTGGTGGTTGAACTCTCGCGCGATTACTTCCACCTGGCGGGCGTAGTCGTCGAAGTGCTTCTGCTTGCAGGCTACTTCGAGATGCCCGCATCGGGAAAAGTTGCAGTCGATGTTTTCCTCGCAGACCAGTTGCTCGACGCAATCCATCGATGCTACCGACGCGGCATACATACGCTGCGTGCGCTCGCGTCCGTACATTGAGATCAACTTGTTGACGCCCAGCTTGAGGCCGGTCAGCACCATGCCACCGTTGCGGGAGCTGGCACCCCAGCCAACGGTTTCAGCCTCCAGCACCGCCACGGTGGCTCCGCGTTTTGCCAACGTTCTCGCCGCCGACAGACCGGTGAACCCGGCACCGATGACGGCCACGTCAACTACCTCGGGCAACGGGCGCAGGGGATCGGTCTCAGGTATCTTCACCGTCGTCAACCAGAAGTTGTGTTCCCGAACACTCGTCATAGTCGTCAGTCGTCGGTCCTCAGTCTTCAGCGAGATCTCCCGGACGACTGAGCATTGTAGTGCATGGCCTGGTTTTGCCGTGCGCTGCTTTCTATCTCCTGGGTCGTCTGCGTCCGCAAACTCTGGTAACTTGCGATCCTATGTGGCAGTGCTAGTATCCGCCGGGTGTGTGTCTTTTAAGGGTGAGCTAGTGTCTTTACAAAACGCATTCTTCTCTTCAGTGCTGATTTCCGTGGTGATGACTCTTTCCTTACCGGCCCACTCACAACAGGAAACCTGCCCTTGTCCGGTAAGAGACTCGCACGATTCCCAGTCGCTGGCCGACGTTGCCAAAGAGGCCAAGAAAGACAAGACGGCGCACGCCAGGAAATCCATTACCGATGACGACATGGAGTCCAAGAAAGGTCCACTGCCTCGATTGAACATGGAGGACACCGACAACTCCGACGAAATCATCGCGGCCATCGGCAAGTTCAAGGACAAACATAACGAACAGGAAACAGAGCAGGCCATACACAACTGGTACGATGAGTACGACGAATTGCTGGCGTCGGCGATTCGGGAAAACAAAGAGCTCCGGGAGCAGCGCGAATCCACCTCGTACCACAGCTATGAGATGTGCCAGCAGGGAGTCTCTTACAAGCAATGCCAGGAGCGGCGCCAGACCGAGATCCGCGGCAACCGTCACGATCAATTCGTCATGCGGGACAACGGCATGGTAACCGGGCGCATCCAGCAGGCCTTCATGAAGATCCGCACCGGAATCGGCAAGTACAACCTGCGCTACGACTGGTTCAAGGTCCGCAATGCCAATGGATACGGCAGCTTCTGAATTGTGAGCCGGGCCCTACCTTGAAGCCTAGTTCTTGTCGTCTTAAACTAGATTGATGCACATGCACGCCAGCCACGGAGGAGGCGAAAGGACGTCACGTGTCCTGCGCTTTTCGCTGGCCGTAACCGCCGCTTACATTGTGCTGCTGGTGGTTGCCGGCATTCGCGCCCACTCGCTGGCGCTGCTGTCCGAAGCCGGGCACAATCTCTCGGACTTTTTTGCCCTGCTGCTCTCTCTCACTGCGGTCTACCTGCAGTCCCGCCCGCCCAGTTCCACCAAGACTTACGGCTACCACCGCGCCGGGGTGCTGGCTGCGCTGGTCAATGCGGTCTCGCTGGTCGCGGTATCGGGTTTCATTTTCTATGAAGCGTTCCGTCGCCTGCAGAATCCCGAGCAGGTGCACGCCGGAGTAATGATCTGGGTAGCCGCCGCCGGGGTGGTGATGAACGGAGTGATCGCACTGCTGCTTTATCGCGCGGGGCGCGATGTCAACATCCGCAGCGCGCTGCTGCACGAAATTGGTGACACGCTCTCTACCGGCGCAGTCATCGTGGGCGGATGGGCAATCATGGCCACTGGGAAGTACTGGATTGATCCGGTGCTGTCCATCGCAATCGGCGTCCTCATCCTGTGGTCCGGGTTCGGCATCGTGCGCGAGACTCTGAACATCCTGCTCGAAGGCACGCCGCGCGGCATCAAGCTCGAGCAGGTCGAAGCCGCCATGCGCCAGATCGATGGGGTGAACGACGTTCACGACCTGCACGTGTGGAACATCGGGTCGGAGACGCGCGCACTCTCCTGCCACATTTCCATCGCCGACATCCCGCCCTCGGTCAGCGAACGCATTCTGCGCGATGTGAAGGAATGCCTGCGGCATGAGTTTCACATCAACCACACCACCATCCAGTTCGAGAACGTGGACTGCGAAGTGGCGCATGGCTGCGTGATTCCGGTCGGCGAATCGAGCACAAGAGAACATCGGCACTAACCGAGCCGGAGCCTCACCGCACGTTCAATTCTTCACAAGTAGCAAACAACTTTTTACAATAAAGTGACACGGCTCGAGCATCAACCTCGCTTCGGTTGAATCCAATCCTTCAAACAGCTGAAGACTCTTCACGAACAGAACGCGCGGTTTTAAGTAATGAGCAGACATAAGAAGGCACCTTCGGGCGAGCCTGATTCACGGCAGATTTCCATGGCTGTGGTTGAAGCCGTGCAACAGGAGCGCTCGAAGATCGACATGGGAACAGCCACTAACGAGAATTCATAAGGAGAAAGCATGAAAAAGCATTTGTTAGGCGGCATCATTGTGCTCACCGGTCTGTTCGCGCTGGCCACAGGGGCTCAGGCAGGGACAGGCGACATCGTGGTGAAGATCGACCAGGATTTTATAGCCGGGGAGAAAGCTTTTCCCGCGGGGACCTACAAGGTGATACAAGATTCCCCGGGAACCAGTCAGGTGCTGATTCTGCGCGGCGAGCAGCCGGGCGAATCGATTTTCCTCCTTCCAACCACGCGTGACGCGTCTTCGCCCGAGCGGCCTGAGGTGCGGCTGACGCGAGTGGGCGACGCGTACTATCTCACCGAAGTGGCGACTGAGCTTGGGGTTTATTCTCTGGCTTCGCCACGGGTCGAGGCTCGCACGGCCAGGACAACGGATCAGAGCACGGTGTCTCCATCCGGAAGCAACTAGTTGGATTGGAGCGGTGACAGAGTAGCGGTGACGGCAGGAGCCAGGGCGCCCTGGCTCTTGTCGTTTGTAGAGGAGAAAGTACGGGCCAGCGGACCAGTAATATCGCAGCAGTAGCTGCGATCGGCGATGGAACCCAGAATCTCCTCAGTTCTTTTGTTTCTGGTAAATCGCTGCGGCTCGTTGAATCGTGTCTGCCTCTTCCGGCGGCTTGTCGGGTCGCAGTCGCACGATCCGCGGAAAGCGTAGCGCGTAGCCGCTCTCGTGGCGGTCGGAGTGCATCATGTTATTGAAAGCTACCTCCAGCACGATCTTTGGCTCCACCAGCCGCCGGAAACCCTGATCTTCAATTGTGTGTTCCAGAAACCACTTGGTCATCTCGGCGATTTCGACATCCGTCAGGCCCGAATAGGCTTTGCCGATGTTCACCAGCTTTTCACCATCGTGCACCGCGAAGGTGTAGTCGCTCAGCACCCCGATGCGTTTGCCATGGCCGTACTCGACGGCCGTTACTACCACGTCCAACGTAGCCAGTTCGCGCTTGAGCTTCAGCCATGATTTGCCGCGCCGTCCTGGGGTGTAGTGCGACTCGGGGTCTTTGATCATCAATCCCTCGTTGCCTCGCGCCTGCGCTGCTTCGAAGAGTTGATCGAGTTCCTGCGGCATGGAGGCCAGGAATACCGGGGCGCGGATCACTTGGGTGGCCGGTTTACTAACGTCATCGCCGAATTCAAGACGCGCCTGACCTCCTGGTGCGCTTGGACGAACTGTTTGAGAGTTTCTAGGCGCTGCCAGCAGGGCGTCGAGGATGCTCTCCCGCTCGCGCAGAGAGCGCTCCAGCAGCAACTCCCCTTCGGCGTAGAGCACGTCGAAGACGAGATAGGCGACGGGAACTTGCTGGATCAGTTTTTCGCTGGGTTGTTTTCGTCCCAGGCGTTGCTGCAAGGCGCTGAAGGTGAGGGCACGGCCGAGCACGGGGCTGGCATAGCTCCAGGCCACGATTTCGCCATCGAGAATCGCGTCTTGCGGCAGGCCGGCGAGGGCTTCGGGCAGCTCGGGAAAAGATTCCGTGATGTCGTCCCGCGTTCGCGAGAAGATCCGCACCTCGCCGCCGGAGCAGTGCGCCTGGGCACGGATGCCGTCGTACTTGTCTTCTACCAGCGCATTCTGGAAATAGCTTAGAGCTTGCTCCGCCGACTCCGCCGGGCTGGCCAGCATGAAACCGAGGGGATGGAACAGGCGCATCTTCGCATCACCCAGCCTGCCCGCGGCCGCAAGTTTTAGAGTCTGACCAACGTCGCCCAAGAGCATGTTCGCCTGCTGCACTTCGGTTAGAGTTCTGCCGTAGGCCTTGGCGATCGCTTCCTCGACCAGGCTTTCTTTGAGGCCGATCCGGAGATCGCCAGTCATGATCTTGACGATGTATTTAGCTTCCAGGGGCGTGGCGCTGGAGAGGAGATCGCGCACCAGGTCGGCTTTCGCGGCCGGGCCGCGGGCTTTTGCGATCACCCGGAACGTGGCCTCGACATCCAAGACGCCGAGGCGAGCACTGCCGGACTTTGCCCGGCCTGGACGGGCGGGGGCGCCCGTCCCCACATGGTCTGGGGTGATATGGTCTGGGGTGCTGGGTGCCGGGAGGACCGCTTCCGCGACTGCACCTAAATCACCGAATTGACGGTACGCCGTGGTGAGTTGAGCTTCACTTTTTCCGGAGAGCTCGGCTACGATCCGCCATAGGACTCTTCCGCCGACTTGCAGAGTGGTCTCTTCCCAGACCGGAAACGGCCTTCCCGAGAAGAACACTGCCGAGACGGACGCCTCCTCCGGCGTGCGCGATTTCAGATACTCGGCAACGATGGCTGTCTTTTCGAGTTTCTTGGTTGTGCCTGCAATCCGCTCACAGGCTTCAGCCAGCTTCAGCATGGGGGCTTTATGTCATCTTCAAAAAGCGGCGGGCGAGGGCGCCCGCCCCACATAGTCAAACCCTAGTCTCTTTAGTCACTTAGCAGTCTTGCTGTGCCATCCTAAACGAATTGGCCTGTGGTATCGTTATGGATTGAGCCTTGATCAGTAGAAGGGCATCTAATAGGCATGCGGTTTCTGAAGACATGGTGGCGTTTTCTTGTGGCGGTGCAGCTGTTGCCCGCGCTTGAGGGCGGCGAGGAAACATTGGTCGGAGGCCAGGCTGTGCTTGAGGGCGTTATGATGCGGTCTCCGCACGCGTGGGCTATCGCCTGCCGCAAACCTTCCGGCGGGGTTTCGACTCACAGCGAACCGCTGGAGCGGCTTTCCGAAAAACGCAAATGGATGGCTTGGCCGGTGATTCGCGGTGTGGTCACGCTCGGTCATGCCATGTCGTTGGGCTTCCGCGCGCTGAAGTTTTCCGCTAACGTCGCACTGGACGAATTGCAGCCTGAGCCCGCGCCGGACAAGAAGAAACTTGAGATCAGCGGCTGGATGGCCGCAGTCAACATTGTCATCTCGCTCGGCTTTTTTATTTTCATGTACAAGTTTCTGCCTCTGCTTGCGGCTACCGAACTGAAGCGGGTAAATCCGGTGTTTGGCGAACAGATTATTTTCAACCTGGTGGATGGCGTCATCCGGATTGCCCTGTTCCTGCTGTTCATCTGGGGAGTGTCGCTGATGCGTGATATTCACCGCGTCTACGAGTACCACGGAGCGGAGCACAAGACGGTGTACGCCTTCGAGAATGGCGACCCGCTGGAAACCGCCGCGGTGCAGAAGTATTCGACGTATCATCCGCGTTGTGGCACCAGCTTCCTGATGACGGTGATGATTATTTCCATCGTGGTCTACACGCTGGTTCCGGCGACTACGTTCTGGGCGCGTTTTGGGGCCCGCATTGCGCTGCTGCCCGTAATTGCCGGTGTGTCATATGAAATTATCCGCTTTGCTGCGAAACATCGCGGATCGCTCTTCGCGCTAATGACCGCGCCCGGCCTGTGGCTGCAGCGCATCACCACCCAGCCTCCGTCGGACGACCAGGCCCAGTGCGCCATTGTCGCGCTCGACCGCGCCATGGAACTGGAGAAGCAGCACGGCGGCGAATTGGTGATTGCTTAGAACCCGTCCTTGGTCGTTGGCCTTTGGTCGTTGGCCTCCTGACCTAAACCCTCATTTGGGTTGTGCATCACATACTTCACTTCGATGAACTGATAAGCGTTTACCCCGGAGGGGCTTATGTCCTCAACGGGATCGTTTCGCGATTTAAGGGTTTGGCAAGAAGCAATGAAGTTGGCGCGGGAAGTTTATCGGGGCACAGGCAGCTTCCCCAAGCACGAACTTATGGTTTGACGCAGCAAATCCGCCGCGCTGCTGTCTCGGTGCCCAGCAATGTCGCCGAAGGCAAAGGGCGGCACTCGGATAAGGAATTCGCGCACTTTTTATTTAACGCGCGAGGTTCATTGTTGGAATTGCAAACCCAACTTATCCTTGCCGAGGAATTAGAATATCTATCTGCGTCAGACACTCAGCGTCTGTTGGCTTTGGCGGAATGCGTAGGGCGCGCCTTGAGCGGCCTGATTAATTCCCTGCGCGGTTCTCCGCGGGACGATGCCGCCTGATCCGGTTGTAGAGGCGTGTGGGTTGGCCAACGACCAAAGGCCAACGACCGATTTTATGTTTGAACGACTCGACCAAATCGAAGCCCGCTACGAGGAGCTGACGCAAGCCCTCGCTTCGCCGGAGATCATGAGCGATTCGGCCAAGTATCAGAAGACGGCCAAGGCGCACAGCGAAATCTCGTCGATCGTCGAGAAATACCGGGAGTACAAGGATCTGACGCGCGGCATCGCCGAAAGCAAAGCCGTACTGGCTGACGAAAAAGACGTAGAGATGCGCGCCTACGCGCAGGAAGAGCTCGACAAACTGGAAGCGCGTGTCGGCGGAGTGGAGGAGGAACTCAAAGTTCTGCTGCTGCCCAAGGACCCCAACGACGAAAAAGACGTGATCCTGGAAATCCGCGCCGGTACTGGCGGGGACGAAGCCACGCTCTTCGCCGCGGAAATGTTCAGAATGTACACACGCTACGCGGAAACTCAGGGCTGGAAGGTCGAAGTGCTCTCGACTTCCGATTCCTCCGTGGGCGGGCTGAAGGAAGTAATCGCCATCATTGAAGGCCAGCGCGTCTATTCACGGATGAAATATGAGAGTGGCGTGCATCGCGTGCAGCGCGTGCCTGCCACCGAGCAGCAGGGACGGGTACATACTTCGGCAGTGACGGTTGCGGTTCTGCCCGAAGCTGAAGATGTGGACATCAAGATCGAGGCCAAGGATCTGCGGATTGATACCTTCTGCTCTTCCGGTCCGGGCGGGCAGTCGGTCAACACGACGTATTCCGCGGTGCGCATAACGCACATTCCGACCAACACCGTCGTGAGCTGCCAGGACGAAAAGTCACAGATCAAGAACCGCGAGAAGGGGATGCGGGTGCTGCGCGCGCGTTTGTACGAAGTGGAGATGCAGAAACAGCAGGACGCACTAGCCAAGGAACGCAAGGCAATGGTGGGCTCGGGCGACCGCAGCGAAAAGATACGTACTTACAATTTCCCGCAGAACCGCGTCACCGACCACCGCATCGGCCTGACCATTCACCAACTGGAGCAGGTCATGGACGGCAAGCTCCAGCCGCTGATCGACGGGCTGGTCACCCACTACCAATCGGAAAAGCTGAAGGCGGAAGCTACCAGCGTGATTTGAGGAAGTGCATCGGTGACGCTCCGCGAAGCCTTAACCACCGCCGTTTCCCGCCTCGCTGCCGCAAACGCTCCCTCCCCTCGCATGAATGCGGAACTACTGCTCATGTTCACGCTAGGATGCGATCGCGCGTATCTCTACGGCCATTCGGAACGCGAATTGACGGACGGGGAACAGAGCCACTATGACCAGGTTCTGGCCGAGCGTGCCCGTGGTGTACCCGCACAGTACATTACGGGGCATCAGGAATTCTGGGGCATGGATTTTATCGTTACGCCCGCGGTTCTCATCCCGCGGCCAGAGACCGAACACCTAGTTGAGAACGTGCTGCGGTTGGAGTCGGCGGGCAGGGGTGCCCGCCCCACACGTACTTTGCGCCTCGTCGATGCCGGTACCGGCTCAGGCTGCATTGCCCTGGCGCTGGCCAAGGAATTGCCAGACGCCGAAATCCATGCGACGGATATCTCGTCGGCGGCGCTTGAAATCGCGCGCGCCAACGCCGCGCGGCTTCAACTCGAAGCCCGGGTCTACTTTCATGAGGGCGATCTGCTGCAAGGATTTGAACCCAGCACGCTCGATTTCGTAGTCTCCAATCCGCCCTACGTTGGAGAATCCGAAGAAGACCAGGTTCAGCTCGAAGTCCGCAAGTTTGAACCGAGGCGGGCGGTTTTTGCTGGCCCAACGGGGCTTGAAGTTATCGCGCGCCTGATTCCGCAGGCCCGTATCGCGCTTAAGGCCGGAGGATGGCTGGTTATGGAGATCAGCGGCACGATTGCCGACGATGTGCGGCGCCTGCTGGCTGGGTGGAACGATGTGGAGGTAACGAAAGATCTGCAGGGAATTCCTAGAGTGGTTTCAGCACGGACCATGTAGGCCCGGACGCCCCTGTCCGGGCGGGCGAGCGGAGCTCGCCAGGTCTCGCCCCTTCCCGGAAAAAGCAGGTCCCTCCACTGCGCTCGCTACGCTTCGCTTCGGTCGGGATGACAGGTTTTTCTTTGCAGCTAGGGTTCGATGATAGCGGCGGGCTGAATTTCTTCCACGTCGACCCATTTGGTGGGGTATTTGCCGGTGTAGCAGGCAGTGCAGTAGGTGGTCTTCTCGCCGTCGGCGCAGGCTTTTTTCATTCCCTCCAGCGAGAGGTAGGACAGGGAGTCGGCGCCGATGAATTCGCGAATCTCATCCACGGACTTGTTGGCGGCGATCAATTCCTTCTTTGAAGGAGTATCCACGCCGTAGAAGCATGGCGAAACCGTGGGCGGGCAGGAAACGCGCATGTGGACCTCTTTCGCGCCCGCGTTGCGTATCATCCGCACGATCTTGCGGCTGGTAGTACCGCGCACAATGGAGTCGTCGATCAGCACCACGCGCTTGCCCTGGAGCAGAGTGCGCACCGGGTTGAGCTTCAACTTCACTCCAAAATCACGAACGCTTTGCCGCGGTTCGATGAAGGTGCGGCCCACATAGTGGTTCCGGATCAGCCCGAAGCGGAAAGGAATGCCGCTCTCGGCGGCATAGCCTACGGCCGCAGTTACGCCGGAATCAGGTACCGGAACAACAACATCTGCTTCGACTGGCGCTTCCCGCGCCAACTGTCTTCCCAATCCTTCGCGGCTTGCCTGCACAGGGCGTCCGAAGACCAGGCTGTCGGGCCGCGAGAAATACACGTGCTCGAAGATGCAACTCGACTGCGCCGCCACGGGAGAATAGAAACGCGAGGTGATGCCCTCGGGACCTACGATCACCAACTCGCCCGGCTTGACCTCTCGCTCATAAGTCGCGCCTATCAGGTCAAAGGCGCAGGTCTCGGAGGCGAATACGATGGTGTCCTGTTTTTGGCCTTCGAGGCGCGGGATTCTTCCCATGGCCAGGGGCCGGAAGCCGCGGGGATCGCGGGCGGCAAAAACCCGGTCGGAACTGAGCATAACCAGCGAGAATGCGCCTTCCACGCGGCGCAGCGCGTCGGCCATGGCGTCGGGCAAGGTTTGTTCCTTGGAGAGCGCGATGAGGTGAACGATGACTTCGGTGTCGCTATTAGTCTGGAAGATCGATCCCTGGGCCTCCAGGCGATGCCGGATTTCTTGGGCATTCACCAGATTGCCGTTGTGGGCAAGCGCAATCATGCCTTTGTTCGATTGCACCATGATGGGTTGAGCATTGAAGAGGGCCGAGTCGCCGGCGGTGGAGTAACGAGTGTGTCCAATGGCCAGTGAACCGTGCAGTTGCGACAGAACGTCCTCGGTGAAGATGTCGGCTACCAGCCCCATTGCGCGATGAGCTCGCAACGTCAGGCTGTTGGAGGTGACGATGCCCGCTGATTCTTGCCCGCGATGTTGCAGCGCGTGCAGGCCGAGGTAAGCAAGCTTCTCGGCTTCAGGGTGGGCGTAGATCGCCACCACGCCGCACTCGTCATGGAATTTGTCGGAACGAAGCATTCAGCACTCAGCTTTCAGCCCTCAGCCAAATCCGTCATCCTGAGGGACCTTCAGGTCCCGAAGGACCTGTGCGTTTGTCTAATCAGCCGCCATCGTGTCCGGCTCGGTTTGCAGCGCCCGTTCCAGCGCGCCCTCGTATGCCTCGCGCAACCCGGAAATCGCCGCTGACACTACCGTTCGGCCGTCGAGCCTGACTTCCATTCGCTCGGGCGCCGTCTCTCCAATCAAGTCCGCTGCGATGCCATATTTTAACGCTACTTGTTGGATTGCGGAGAGCTTATCGTGGTCGCAAGAGATGACCACGCGGCTGGCATCCTCGCCAAATAGCACAAACTCCGGGGGCAGACCCTGCGAAGTCAGATCAATGCTCATTCCAATGCCCTTAGCTATTCCCGATTCGGCCAGCGTTACCGCGATCCCGCCCTCCGAGCAGTCATGGGCAGAATTCAAAATTTCGATCTGAGCCATTTCTACCAGCGCTTTCTGCAACGCGGCTTCTTTTTTCAGCTCCAGCTCGGGCGGATATCCCCAAACCGCGCCCAGAATTTCCTTGGCGTATTCGGAAGATCCGAATTCGGACTCGGCATCAGTGGCGTCGCCCGGCTCGGTAGCGCGCAGCAGGACGATTGCGTGTCCGGACTCGCGGAAGCCTGGACGCACCGCCTTGTGCACGTCTTCGAAAATGCCGACGATGCCCAGCACCGGCGTGGGATAGATCCCCTCGCCAAGCGTTTCATTGTAAAAGCTGACGTTGCCTCCGGTAATGGGGATTTCCAATTCCTCGCAGGCTTTGGTGATACCGTCAATCACCTGCGAGAACTGCCACATGATGTGGGGCTTTTCGGGATTGCCGAAGTTGAGGCAATTGGTACCACCAATGGGAGTCGCACCGGCACAAGCTACGTTGCGCGCGGCTTCAGCCACGGCGTGCATGGCGCCCAGACGGGGATCGAGATAGCACCAGCGTCCGTTGCCATCGAGTGCCATGGCCAGGCCCCTTTGAGAGCCCTTGATGCGAATCACTCCAGCATCGCCCGCGCCCGGCCCTTCCACGGTGTTGGTCAGCACCATGGAATCGTACTGCTGCCAGATCCAGCGCTTGCCGCAGATGTTGGGAGCGGCCAGCAAGCGTTTCAGATTGGGGGTGAGGTCGGAAGTCCCAGCGAGATTAATGCCTTGCGGCATTTCGCGCGGCACCGGCGGCTCCCAACGCTCCAGCGGACGCTTGTAAACCGGGGCGTCGTCGGTAAGCGCCTGGTTGGGAATTTCGGCGACAACTGCTCCGTGGTGCAGCACGCGCATCTTGCCGTCGGTGGTGACGCGGCCCACTTCGACCGCATCCAGTCCCCACTTTTCGAAGACGCGGAAGACTTCCTGCTCGCGGCCTTTCTGCGCCACCAGCAGCATGCGCTCCTGCGACTCGCTGAGCATGATTTCGTATGGCGTCATGCCAGTTTCGCGCTGAGGCACAAGATCGAGTTCGATCTCGGTGCCCACGTGACCGCGAGCACCCATTTCGCAGGTGGAGCAGGTAAGGCCGGCGGCGCCCATGTCCTGTATGCCGACGATGGCCCCGGTCTGCATGGCTTCTAGGCAGGCTTCTAGCAGAAGCTTTTCGAGAAAGGGATCGCCGACCTGTACATTCGGCCGCTTCGCCTCCGACGCCTCGCTAAATTCTTCGCTGGCCATGGTGGCGCCGTGAATGCCGTCGCGTCCGGTCTTCGAGCCGACGTAGATGACAGGATTGCCCTCACCAGCAGCCTTGGCGTAAAAGATCTGATCGCGCTTCACCAGTCCCAGTGCGAAAGCATTGACCAAGGGATTGCCTGAATAGCAGGGCTCGAATTTAGTTTCGCCGCCCAGGTTGGGGACACCGAAGCAGTTGCCGTAGGAGGCGATGCCGCTGACTACGCCTTCGAGGACGGAATGGTTCTTGCGAACTTCGACAGCCGAGCTTGGCTCGGCCGGACGGCCGGGGACGGCCGTCCCCACGTGATCCGTGATCGGCCCGAAGCGGAGGGAATCCATCACCGCTACCGGCCTCGCGCCCATGGTGAAAATATCGCGCAGGATTCCGCCCACGCCTGTGGCCGCGCCCTGAAATGGCTCAATAAACGACGGATGATTGTGCGACTCGATCTTGAAGGCGCAGGCCCAGCCATCCCCGATGTCGACGATGCCCGCGTTCTCGCCGGGACCCTGCACTACGCGGCGGCTGCGCGTGGGTAAGCGCTTTAGATGAACGCGTGACGACTTGTAGGAACAGTGCTCGCTCCACATCACGCTGAAGATGCCAAGCTCGGTTAGCGTGGGCTCACGTCCGTCCAACAGTTGCTTGATTTTTTCGAACTCATCGGGCGTGAGGCCGTGCTCCCGGATGAGTTGTGGAGTCAGGGCCACGGGCGCAGAAGAGGTCATAGGGGAAGTTCTATTGTCGCACAAGGACAATGCCTTGGAAAAAACAGTTCCCGGTTGCCAGTTCTCAGTTGTCAGTGGGTGCAAGGGGCGATCGGCAAACTATACTGGCACGTCATGAAGTCGGTCATCATTGGCACGGCTGGACATATCGACCACGGCAAGACCGCGCTGGTCAAGGCGCTCACCGGCATTGACGCCGATCGCCTGGAAGAAGAAAAGCGCCGCGGCATCACTATCGATATCGGTTTCGCACACCTGGAGCTGGCTTTACCCGACGGAGAAACTCTGCGGCTTGGTTTTGTCGATGTCCCCGGACACGAGCGCTTTGTCCGCAACATGCTTGCCGGAGTGGGCGGAATCGATCTCGTTCTGCTGGTGATTGCGGCCGATGAGTCGATCAAGCCGCAGACCCGCGAGCATTTCGATATCTGCCGGCTGCTTTCGGTGCGCCGGGGCATCGCGGTGCTGACAAAGTCCGACCTGGTTGACCGCGAAACTCTGGATGTAGTGCGGCTGGAGGTGGAAGACTTCCTGCGCGATTCATTTCTGGATCCTGCGCATTCGCCGATCGTCGCCGTGAGCGCAATGACCGGAGCGGGCCTCGATGAGCTCCGGCAGGCGATAGTCAAAGTTGCCGCCGAGGTTCCAGCCAAGGACTCCACCGCGCTGGCCCGCTTGCCGATTGACCGGGTCTTCACCATGAAAGGATTCGGCGTGATAGTGACCGGGACTCTCGTCTCCGGCACGATTCGTAAAGAAGATGAGTTGGAAGTCTTTCCCAATGGTCAGCGGGTGCGGGTTCGCGGAGTACAGGTGCATGGACAGAACACCGATCAGGCGGTGGCTGGCCAGCGCACGGCTTTGAATCTCGCGGGCATCGCGACGGACAAACTATCGCGTGGGATGGTGCTTGCGCCGGCCTCGACTTTTCACTCGACGTTGCGAATCGATGTCTCGTTGGCATTGTTGCCGTCCGCCAAGCCTCTGAAAGACCGTGCTCGCGTGCATCTGCATGCCCAGACGTTTGAAACCATCGCTACGGTTTCATTGTTCGGCAAGAAGCAACTGTCTCCGGGAGAAACTGCTTTTGCGCAGTTGCGGTTGGCTGAACCGGCACTTCTGTTGCCTGAAAACCGGTTTATCATCCGTCAGTTTTCGCCGGTAGTGACGATTGGTGGCGGTGTAGTGCTTGATGCTGCGCCGATTCCGCGAACGCGCGACCAGGACGAGTTCCTGAAGATTTTGGCGGGGGCTGATACCCAATCGGTCCTGCGAGCCCGCATCGGCCGACGAAATCAAGACGGAATAGCCTTTTCACAACTGATTGCCGAAACCGGCTGGCCGAGGCCGGCGATCGAAGCGCACCTGGCCGAGTCCCTGCGCCAAGGGAAAGTCCTGCGCCTCGGTGACCGGTTTGTGCACGCACCTGCGATGGAGGAGTTGAAATTGTTAGTGACCAACACCATCGCCACCTTTCATCGAGAAAGTCCGCTGGTTGCAGGAATCGGCAAGGAACAATTGCGCGAGCAGGTGAAAGCAAGTTCCGACGTCTTCGCAGCCGCGCTGGAGACACTGGTTCGCGAGAGGAAGCTGGAAGTTGTCGGAGAGCTTGCCCACTTGCCGGGACGCGGCGTGGCGATGAAGGACGAAGAAGCTGAGTCCAAGAAGACAATTGAAGCAGCTTTTGCCTCGGCAGGGCTGAAAGTCCCGGCGCTCAAAGATGTGCTGGCTGGATTGAAGGTAGACAAGTCCCGCGCCCAGAAGATCGTTACGCTGCTGTTACGCGACAAGGTGCTGGTAAAGATTTCGGAAGATCTGGTCTTTCATCGCGACGCGTTGGGAGACCTGCGCAAGCGGATGTCGTCCGAAAAGACAAAATCGCCGAAGATTGACGTGGCCCGGTTCAAGGATCTCGCCGGGGTGAGCCGCAAATATGCCATCCCGCTGCTGGAATATCTCGACCGCGAGCACGTAACTCGGAGGGTAGGGGATGAAAGAATAATTTTGTAGAAGTCAAAAAGCGGTTGAGCATGTCATGGCGATGGACCAAGGCTTTTTGCAAGTTGCCAGGCTTGCCCTTTACCTTCTGCTCCGTATATCTCCTTCACTTCGGGCGCGGCCTGATCGAGTTCGACGAGAGAGAGATTCACGCCATGGGGTCCTCAAGAAGTGGGAATCTGCGTCCGTATAATAGAACACAACTCGCGACGGCTGTTTGGAGGAATTTGCAAATGCTCTCAATTCGCCCAGCCAACGCAGGCGACGTGTCTGTGTTGAACGCTCTTATTCATGAACTTGCCGAATTCGAACGTCTCCCAATCTCGGTGACCGACGCTGCCCTGTTGCGCGACGGCTTTGGCGAGCGGCCCAAATTTCGAGCGCTGATAGCCGAATGGGAGGGTCAACCCGCCGGCTATGCCTTCTTCTTCGAATACTATTCAACCTTTGAGGGGCGTGCCGGAATCTTTCTCGAGGACATTTATGTTCGCGAGCCCTTCCGGGGAAAGAGAATTGGACACACCTTGCTGGCCCGGGTCGCAGCAATCGCCCGAGAGGAGAATTGCTTTGGTGTGCGCTGGCACGTGCTGGACTGGAACACTCCCGCAATCGAGTTCTATCGAAAGCTCGACGCCGAGTTCCTGGATGAGTGGAGGATTGTAAACCTGCAGGGCGATGCCCTGAAGTGTCTGGCTGAGAGTGCCGTCGGGAGTACTAGTCGGAGCACACGATGACCGAAGCGGTCCGCATCGTGGGCGCGGGACTGGCGGGATCAGAAGCGGCATGGCAGTGCGCGCGGAGAGGTGTTGCAGTCGAACTCTGCGAGATGCGCCCGGCGCGTTCGACGCCGGCACATCAGACCGCGAACTTCGCGGAACTGGTTTGTTCGAATTCCCTGAAATCCGACAGCGAGAACACGGCGCCCTGGCTGCTGAAAGAAGAGATGCGGCGGGCGGGATCGCTGCTGCTGACGATTGCCAGGGAGTGCGCTGTCCCCGCGGGACATGCGCTGGCGGTGGACCGCACTACTTTCGCCACTAAAGTGACTGAGGCGATATCGAGTGAGCGGCTGATCACGGTCACGCGAGAGGAAGTGACGCGAATCAACGAAAACCTGATTACGATCATCGCTACCGGACCGCTGACTTCCGACGCTCTTTCGCAGGAAATCGCCCGGCTCAGTGGTTCCAGCCATTTGTACTTCTTCGATTCCATCAGTCCGATCGTCGAGGCCGATTCCATCGACATGTCCAGGGTGTATCTGGCGGCACGCTACGACAAAGGCTCGGCCGACTACATCAACTGCCCGATGTCGAAGGAAGAATACGAGCGTTTCTGCGACGCGCTGATTTCCGGACAATCGGCCGAGGAACGCGACTGGGAGAAACTGAATTATTTCGAAGGCTGCCTCCCCATCGAAGAAATCGCCCGCCGCGGCCGGGACACTCTGCGCTTTGGTCCCATGAAGCCGGTAGGACTGAAAGACCCGCGCACCGGGCGCATCCCATATGCCGCGGTGCAGTTACGGCAGGAAAACCTGCGCGCCGATTCCTATAACCTGGTGGGTTTTCAGAATCACCTGAAGTTCGGTGACCAGGCTCGGGTGTTGCGTCTGATTCCTGGCTTGGAAAATGCGCGTTTCCTACGCTACGGACAGATTCATCGCAACACTTACATCAACGGGCCGACTTTGTTGTGCGAATCGCTGCAGATGAGAAAACACCCGTCAATATTTTTTGCCGGACAAATCTGCGGCGTGGAGGGATATGTCGAGTCCATTGCCACTGGACTGATGGCGGGGATTCACGCCGCGGCGCTGGCTTCCGGAGCAGAGCCAGTGGCGCCGGCGCGTCCCACCGCCTTCGGCTCGCTGGTGCACTACGTAAGCCACGCCGCTGCCAAAGACTTCCAGCCCGCAAACATCACATTCGATCTGCTGCCGCCGCTCGAACACAGAGTCCGGGAGCGCCAGGAGCGGCACAGGCAGCAATGCATGCTAGCCCTGGCGGAATTCGATCGGTGGCTGGAGAGAGTGGTACCGGTAGTCGCCGTCTGAGACAGCCCTTTTGCTCCCTTCACAAGCTGTGTGGGTCCGGGTCTTCGACCCGGACAGGCCGCGTCTACGCGGCAGCTTGAAGCCTGCCGAGCTTTGCTCGGCCTGGGCGGGTCTGAGACCCGTCCCTACACGGGCCTGGCCAATTCCTGAACAAAATCAGGCTGAGACACGTATATGGACTTAGGGGCTTGGACCCCTACCTCCGGCTTACGTTCGGGGGTTAGGCGCGTCCATAACTGCGATGGTTCTCAGCGATCTCATCGGCGATGTGCTCCGTACCCTCTGGGCACACAAACTACGCACCTTCCTGACCATGTTCGGGATCGCCTGGGGCATTGTTTCCATTGTTCTGATGGTGGCGGCCGGGGAAGGCCTGCGTAAGGGACAGGCAGACCAGGCCCGGAATCTGGGTAAGGACATCCTGATCGTGTTTCACGGGCGCACCAGCTTGCAGGCTGGCGGGGCGCGCGCCGGGCGCGCAGTGCACTGGGAAGACGCCGACGTTTTGGCGGTGCAGGCGGAGGCGCCGGATTGCGAATACGCTATCCCGGAACTGGAGCAGGGCGACGTCCGCGCCCACAGCAGTTACAACAATGCGGCCTTTACCGTTACCGGGTCTCACCCGACGTTCGCCTACATTCGCAGCCTGGATGTGGGCGAGGGCCGCTTCTATAACTGGGACGATCAGAAGGAGTCGCGCCGCGTGGCTTTTCTGGGCAGTGATGCGGCCAAGCAACTCTTCCCCGGGCGGAACCCGGTTGGCGAAACTGTGTATTTGAACGCGTTTCCTTACGATGTGATTGGCGTAATGGCCACAAAAAAGCAAGATTCCAGCTATGACGGCTGGGACGTCAGCAAAATATTTATTCCGTTCGCTGCCATGCGACGCGATTTCCCGGATAAGCCGCCAGGGACTTCCACCACTTTCGATCAGCTGCTGGTCACACCCCGATCGGTGGACCAGCATGAGGCCTGCAAGCACCAGATCCAGACCGTGCTGGGACGAATGCACAGCTTCGATCCGCACGACAAGGAAGCCTGCCCCATTTGGGACACGGTGCAGGAAGCCAAAGCCTTCCGCCAGATGACCGACGGCATGAAGTATTTTCTGGGCGCGGTTGGCATCGTGACCCTGTTTCTCGGCGGCCTGGGTGTGATGAACGTCATGATGGTGGCAGTGCGCGAACGAACCCGCGAGATCGGCGTGCGCAAGGCCCTGGGAGCGCCGGCCCGCACCATCCTCAAACAGTTTTTCATTGAGGCGTTGCTGATCGCATTTATCAGCGGTGCTATCGGCATGGGGATCGCCTACGGAATCTGTTTCCTGGTGAACCTGCTACCTATGCCGGATTTCTTTGCCGGGTTGCTGGCGACTTGGCAGTCAGGCTTGCTGGCTTGTGGCCTGCTGGGAATCGTCGCTGTTTTCTCGGCACTGTATCCGGCGCGAAGAGCAGCGTCGATTGATCCGATTGAGGCGCTGCGGTATGAAGCGGGAGGCTAGGTGCTGACTGAAATCATTCGCGAAGCCTGGATCGCGCTCAGGCGCAACTACACGCGCAGCCTGCTGACTATGCTGGGCATCGTGTGGGGCATTGCTACGGTCACGCTGCTGATTGCCTATGGCAGCAGCTTCCGCCACATTCTGGTAAGCGGGTTTGACGCGTTCGGCAAGAGCGTCGTGGTCTGCTGGCCGCAGCAAACCAGCGAACAGCCCGGCGGGCAACGTGCCGGCAAGAAAGTGCTTCTGGAGCAGGCTGACCTGGACATCGTGAAGGAAATGGCTCCGCTGGTCAAACACGTTTGCCTGGAAACCGTAAATCGTCCAGGCATCAGCTACGGTGAACGGATGGTGGGGACCGCCGCCATCCGCGGCGTATGCCCCGAATATGGCGAAATGCGCAACGAAGTCGCGGCCCAGGGCCGCTGGCTCAATTCCGGGGATGAACTGGAGCGCCGGCGCGTGGTCTTTCTAGGCGCGCGCGTGCGCGAGCAGTTGTTCAGTGGACGGCCCGCAGTCGGCGAAACGGTGCAGATCGGCGGGGTGCACTTCACCGTGGTCGGTGTGATGGCCCGCAAAATTCAGCTCAGCAACTACTTCTCCAGCGACGATGATTCCGCCTGGATTCCGTACAGCTCCGCCGGCGACTTGTGGAATACAAAATATGCAGCAGTGATGGTGTTTGAACCGATGGCTCCCCAGTTCGAGAAGAAGGCTTCGGCTCAGGTGCTAGCCGCCATTGCAACGCGGCAGCAGTTTTCTCCTACCGACAAGAAAGCCTTTCAGATGTTCGGGCGTGATGAGTTCCGCCCAGTCATCGACGGCCTGACCATTGGGCTACAGGTACTGCTCACGTTTGTCGGCACACTGACACTTGGCATCGGCGGCGTGGGCGTGATGAACATCATGCTGGTTTCGGTGGATGAGCGCATCCGCGAAATCGGCCTGCGCCGGGCGCTGGGCGCCAAGAAGTGGCAGATCAAGCTCCAGTTCCTGGCTGAAACTTTGCTCATCATGCTGCTGGGCGGAGTCGCGGGCGTGTTGCTTTCTTATGGAGTCGCTGCTGCCGTCGGCACGCTTCCACTGATGGGGCCGCTGTTCGAAGACGACTCCGGCAAGGCAGATATCCATCTGCAAATATCGCTGGCTACAGTCATGCTTTCAAGCCTGGTGCTGCTGGCGGTGGGAGTGGCTAGCGGACTGGTTCCCGCCCTGCGTGCTTCGAAGCTCGATCCGGTGGAGGCGTTGCGGTACGAGTGAAATGTTTTCAAGCGCTGTCATCCTGAGGAACGGAGCTCTTCGCCACGCGAACAGCTCCCGACGAAGGACCTGTACATTCCGGACGACAGCAGCGCCAAACCTGCGAGATTCCATGCGTGCGCACGCTGGATTGAGCAAACGCTGTAAAGCGTGGCGGGGAATACACAGGTCCTTCGCTTGCTATCGTCCGTCTTCGACGGACGATAGACTGCGCTCAGGATGACACTTTGCGTGAGAGCTTTGTTTTAAGGTAACGCGCGGTCGTATGTTGTTACCACTGACTGTCAAATGCCTTTAACTTGACGTCCGTGCCGCTTCGCAGTACCTTGCCGTGAGGCTGCCATCGACCGAGGTGCATCTTGCCGATTTCCGCTGTGGATGCAATTACTCCGGCCTTCCAACACGCCCGGCAGCAGCTAACGCAGCCGTTCCGGGCCAGCCAGTGGGCGAAACTCGGGCTGGTGGGGCTGCTGGCCGGCGAAATGAGTTCGGGAGGGGGCGGCTGCAACCCCGGCAGCTTCCAGATACCTACTCCGCCAAATCACACCCAGCGCTTTCTGGAGATCGGCTTCCCAAAGATCGATCCCATGCTCTATGCCTCGTTAATCGCGATACTTATTGTAGCCGGGCTGGTGCTGACGGTTTTGTTTTTGTACATAAACAGCGTGATGCGCTTTGTTCTCTTTGACAGTGTAGTGGCGAAGGAATGCCGCATTCGCGAAAGCTGGAGCCGGCGCCAGGGGCCGGGGCGGCGCTATTTTGTCTGGCAGATCTTGCTTTTTTTGTCCTGGATCGTGGGTTTGACCATTCTGATTGGAATCCCGACAGGTTTCGCGTTGTTGGTCGGCTGGCTCAGGGCGCCCCGGGAACACATGATCCCGCTGATTTTGGGGGGCATGGCTCTGTTTTTTGTGGTGATGGTTTTCGTGGTCGCGCAACTGGTGATTCATGTCATGACCAAGGATTTTGTGGTGCCGCAAATGGCTTTGGAAGGGATCGGCGCAATCGAGGGCTGGCGGCGACTTTGGCCCCAGATTACCGCCGAGAAGGGCGGCTACGCCGCATACATTGGCATGAAGATCGTGATGGCGATCGGCGCCGCGATCGTCCTCGGAATCATTTCTGCGATCGTGATGCTGCTGTTTCTCATTCCAGTCGGAGGGCTCGGTGCGGTGGCTGTCATCGCAGGAATGGCAGCCGGGCTGACCTGGAACCTTTACACCATTACACTTGCAGTCGTTGCGGGATGCCTGGCGATCTTTTTCATTCTGTACATACTTTCACTGGTCGCCGTGCCAGCCGCGGTTTTCTTCCCCGCTTATTCCATCCATTTTTTCGCTTCGCGCTATCCCGCGCTGGATGCGCTGCTGCATCCGGTACCGCCGCCAATAATTTCAGCTCCACCGCCGGAACCGCCACCGTTGCCGCCTGCGGCTGAACCGATTGGATGATTCCATCAAGATCGGTGAATCCGTGGCCGCTCGTGCGTTCACCGAGGAACTCCGCCGCAACCTGAAGTGTCTAATCCTTTCAGACACGCGCGTGCCTGAGAGGAGCAAGTCCCATGGCGTTCTCCACGGCAGGCGGTGGTCCGTCCCGGCCCGAAATGAATGTCACGCCGTTGATCGACATTCTTCTGGTGCTGATTATTGTGTTCATGGTGATCGTGGCCACATCGAAGGAATACGTTGTCAATACCCAGCTTCCCGAAGAGGTGAAGGGCGAACAACCTCACCAGAACGAACGCACTATTGTGATTCAAATCATCTGGAGCCCGCAGCACCAGGCGCCTTTGCTAAAAATAAACCGAGAAAGCGTGCCCTGGGACGACCTGGAGCCGACATTAGCAAGGATATTTCTTAGCCGGGCGGAAAAGCTCGCATATGTCAAAGGGGACAACGATCTCGACTTCGAATATGTAGCGCAGGTCATTGCAGAGGCCCACAATGCTGGAATCACGCGGGTAGGACTACTGACGAAGGACCTCGATACTGAATAGAGGATGGCACGGGATCGAAGACGATGTCGATGAAGGACCAGGTCAGTTTCGCGCCCGGTTCTTGATCCAGATCGGCGAGCCGACGAATCCAAACGCATGGCGAATCTGGTTTTCCAGGAAACGCTGGTAAGCGAAGTGCAGCTTCACTTTGCGGTCGGTGAAGATGACGAACGTCGGCGGAGCCACGGCTGCCTGCGTCATGTAGAAGATCCTTACCTGCTGGCGGGCTGGGACAGACGCACGTTCGAAGTCCACGTGCTTGAGAAAGCGGTTCATCTCGCCGGTTCCGATGCGCCGGCGGCGCTCGATGGCAACTTCTTCCAGCGTGGGAAATATCCTCTCGGTGCCCTTCCCGGTTGAAGCCGAGACGAACAATATCGGCGCGTAGGCCAGGAACTTCAAAGCGTCACGCAGTCGCTGCTCATAGGCAGCGCGGTCAGCGGGGCGCTTGTTCTCCTGCATGCGAGAAGATTTCGTCGGGCGTCCTGCGCGTTCCTGGCCGCTGATGACCAGGTCCCACTTGTTCACAATGATGATCATCGAACGCCCGCTCTCATGAGCGTACCCGGCGATAGAAGCGTCCAGTTGGCTCACTCCTTCGGTCGCATCGATCACTAGCAGGGCAACGTCGGCGGCTTCAAGATGTTTGCGCGCCATCACGACGGAAAGCTTTTCCGCCATCAGGTGAGTTTTGCCTTTGCGGCGGATGCCGGCGGTATCAATAAAGCGGAAGCGCTTGCCATTGCGCTCGACAATTTCGTCGACCGCGTCGCGCGTGGTGCCCGGAATCGGCGAGACTATCGAACGATCTGCTCCGGTAAGGAGATTGAGCAAAGTAGACTTGCCCACGTTGGGATGACCGATAATAGCGACCTTGGTTTCGTGGGGTTCTGGCTGCTCGGGTTCTTCTTCCTCCGTGTCCTCTGCACCCTCTGTGGTTAGTTGCGTTTGCGGCGGAAGTATATCGAGAACTGCATCCAGCAGGTCATCGATGCCGCGAGCATTCTCGGCGGAAATCGGAAACAGCTTGCGGATTCCGAGGCGATGAAAGTCGTCGGTGAGGCTTTGCTGTTTAACGGTATCAACCTTGTTGACGGCGAGAAAGACCGGTTTGCCGGTGCGGATCAACTGGCGCGCGAGATCGATGTCAGGTGACGCCATCTCGGTGCGTCCATCCACTACCATGATGACGGCGTCGGCTTCTTTGAGCGCAACCTTGGCCTGGCGAAAAATTTCCGCAGGGATAAAGTCTTTGTCCTCGGGGAGAATGCCGCCGGTGTCGACGATGCGCAGGCGGCGGCCCCGCCATTCGGCTTCGCCGTAGAGACGATCGCGGGTGATGCCAGGTTCGTCTCCGACAATGGCGCGCCGCGAGCCCACCAAGCGGTTGAAAAGCGTAGATTTGCCGACGTTGGGGCGGCCCACGATGGCAACAGTGGGAATGCCGGCCGCGACCGACGGCGAGTTTAGAATTGGTTGGACCATAAGAATCTTCAGGGTAGGGCTCAGACCGAGTCTGCACAGAACATGTGGGCACGGGTCTCCGACCCGTGCAGGCCGAGCACAGCTCGGCGGTGCTTAACCTGCCGCGCAAAGCGCGGCCCGTCCGGGTCAAAGACCCGGACCCACACAAGCAGTTACAAGCACCCCGTACCGCTTATTATAGTGACTCCGTGCCTCCTGCCTCCCAGCCCGTTCCTGACACCAATAAGCGGCATGTGCCTCTCTCCCTCTATCAGTTCTTCGGGCCCGGCGGAGTGCTCTCGCGCACTCATCCCGCCTACGAGTTCCGTCGCGGACAGCTGCAAATGGCGCAGGCCGTGGAGCAGGCGCTGGAAGAAAAACGCCACTTGATCGTTGAAGCCGGCACTGGCACGGGCAAAACCCTGGCCTACCTGGTGCCCGTGATTCGCTCCGGCAAGAGAGTCATCATTTCGACCGGAACAAAGAATCTGCAGGAACAGCTCTTCCGTAAGGATATCCCTTTTCTCGAGCAGGCGCTTTTCCCCAACGGCGAAGGCAAGCTCAAGGTTTGTTACATGAAGGGGCGCAATAATTATTTGTGCCGCAAGAAGCTGTACGACCTTACCGACCAGCCTGTGCTTAGCGGGCTGGAAGAGATCGAGCACTACCGCGCCATCGCGGCCTGGGAGAAAGTCTCCCAGAGCGGGGACAAGGCCGAACTGGCATCGCTTCCAGAAGCCAGCGCGCTCTGGCACAAGCTTGACGCCCGCTCCGACACTTGCCTGGGGCAGAAGTGCAGCGCCTGGGATCGCTGCTTCATCACGGAGATGCACCGTCGCGCGATGGAGAGTGACATCATCATCGTCAACCACCATCTTTTTTTTGCCGACCTCTCGATCAAGCAGCAAGCCGAGTACGCGCCCGATGCCGGAATCCTGCCTGAGGTTGGCGCGGTGATTTTCGACGAAGCCCACGAGCTGGAAGATGTGGCGGGAAGCTACTTTGGAGTTTCCGTCAGCAACGCGCGCTTTGAGGAGCTGTGCCGCGACGTGGAAGTCTCGCTGCAGCGCAACCATATGCTGTCGGCGTCGATGTCAGGTGCGCTGAAGAGCGTTCGCGAGCGGGCGCCGTTCTTTTTTGCGCTCCTCCCCCAGGGTGATGGCCGCTTCAGTTTCGAAAACCGGCGCGAGTTCATGGAAGAAAACGGCGACGAATTTCTCGGGTTGCAACAATCGCTCGGCAGGCTGGGGTCGGAACTGGAGAACCTGCCATCGAAGCCGGAAGAAGTGTTCAACTTTGCGCGGCGGGCGCAGGAGTTGCAGGTGCAGCTGGCATTCCTGATGGAGTCCGAGGATCGCAACACGGTGTTCTGGATCGAGCGGCGGCGTGGCGGCCGTGACCGGCAGAATGTCTTCCTACAGGCCACTCCTATTGATGTTGCGCCCATCCTGAAGACGTGCCTCTTCGATAAGCTTGAGTGCGCGGTGCTGACTTCCGCGACGCTCGCCGTCGGAGGCAGCTTCGAATACATGCGCCAGCGACTGGGGCTGGAGCATGCGCGAGAAACTGTTCTGCCTTCGCATTTCGACTACGAAAATCAGGCGCTGTTCTACGTGCCGCCCGATCTTCCGGACCCCCGCACCCCGCAATTCGCGGCCAAAGCGGCAGACCGAATCCGGCGGTTGCTGGAGGTAAGTCGCGGACGTGCCTTCGTTCTGTTCACCAGCTATGCGCAGATGAATGACGTTTATCAGCGCCTGCTGGGGGAGCTGGAGTATCCCATGCTGTTGCAGGGCGACGCCCCCAAAACCGCTCTGCTGGAGGAATTCCGCCTAACTCCGCATGCCGTGCTGTTCGCGACCTCATCGTTCTGGCAGGGCGTCGACGTGCAGGGTGAGCAACTCAGTTGCGTAATTATCGACCGTCTGCCCTTTGCCGTGCCCAGCGATCCAGTGGTAGCAGCGCGGGTGAAATCCATTGATGCTGACGGCGGCAATGCCTTCTTCCAGTACCAGGTGCCGGCGGCTGTGATTACACTGAAGCAGGGTTTCGGACGGCTGATCCGGTCGCTGCATGATCGCGGGCTGTTGGTACTGCTCGACAACCGCATTTTGAAGAAGGCCTACGGAAAAGTGTTCGTCGAAAGCCTGCCAGCGTACCGAAGAACGACGGACATGAGACAGGTGGAGGAGTTCTTCGGAGTGGATTGAACCCAATGGGACATCGCCATTTCCGCGCTCAAATTCAGCCTCCGCAAATCAGCTTCGCGTACACTGCTAGTCTTACGACTTGAACACCATCAAGCACATCTTCTTGCGGTACACCGCGTTCCTGTGGGCACTGCTCAAGCCTCTGGGCGCCTGGGGCGTCTTCGTAGTCGCCGCGCTCGATGGAGCCGCCCTTGGCCTACCCATGGATCCGATCGTCGCCACTTACGTCTATCAGAACCGCTCGCGGTTTTTGTTGTACGTGCTCATGGCCTCGACCGGATCGGCCCTGGGGAGCATCGTGATTTACGGGATCGGGTATCTGGGCGGCGAAGAGTTGCTGCGCAAACGCATTTCGCCGGAACGCTTTGACAAGTTTCACACGGCTTTCGACAAACATCCGTTCTGGAGCTTGATGCTTCCAGCGATGCTACCCCCGCCCACGCCGTTCAAGCTGTTTGCGCTGGCGGCGGCAGTTTCCGAGATGCAGTTCAGCCACTTCCTGCTGGCTATTTTTGCCGGGCGTTTCGTGCGCTTTTTGACGCTTTCCATTCTCACCCTGGTGTTCGGACCCCAGTTCGTGCAAGTCTCCGGGACCATATTCCGTGAACACTGGGCTTGGGTGCTGGGAGCGGTGGCGGCGGGATTGGCAATCTGGCTGGTGGTGCGAAGGACGAAAAGACGATAGATACATGTGGGCGCGGGCGTCTCGCCCGTACAAGCGCGAAGCGCTCCTGGTTGGGGCAATCTTAAGAATCAGGAATATAAGCCAACGCCCGATTCAGCGGACGCACGGGCGGGACGCCCGCGCCTACATTACACGCTAGGCCGCAGCCGGGTGGTCGCCCTCGCCGAAGGCTTCCGACAGCGCGCTCAATACAACCGGCGTGGCAAACATCACGCTGGTAAATAGCAGATCGCCCTCCACCGCGTTGCGGAAGAAAGGCAAAGCCAGGGTGTAGGAGGTCAGCAGGCCGTCGAAGGTCTTGGGATACATGTCGTAGGCCGCCCACACTGCAAAATTGCTGATCAGGAAGAAGGAAACTGAGCTGGCCAGGGCCGCGCCAATCACCGGCAAAGGTTTCGCGTTTGCCCGCAGCCTCGTACCCAGCCACAGCACCGCCGCGTACCATGCCCAGGTCACGAAATGGTCCCAGACAAACGGGTAGGCGTAAACGACCTTGGTCAGGACGACGTCCGAAGCAGCCATCACAACCAGCGGCACCCACAGGAAGCGGCGCGAGCCGCGGGCCCCGAAGAACAGCAGGGCCGCTGCTACCGGGGTAAACGTCCAGGGATGGGGCATAAAGCGAACCGCGACGGCAAGGACCAGAAACAGGTAGGCCAGCATGATCACCTCAACAATCCGAGCAATGATTGTGGCGCGGTCCGTCCCCGGCGTCAAGCGGAGTGATGTGGGTTGCGAGCGTCCCCGCTCGTGCGGAGCGGCAATGCATTTTGAGGGACCGACAAGGCACGAACCAGGGACGCACGAGCGGGACGCTCGCGCCTACATCACCGCCTTCGCGATCCGAAACTCTCTCTTACCACATTCAGATCGCGGTCAAGCAGCACACTTGCGCCCAGAAGATCCCTGCGCGTCTGGTTCGGGTCGTAATAACGCAGATCGCGGAATCGAACGATGTAGCCGGCCTGGGGATTCTCCACCTGCTCAGTTTCGGTAACGGGATACTTCGCCCAGTCCAGATAGACCCGGCCCAGGTAACTCCCCTTGGCGGCCTGCGTGACCGGAGTCTCTTCCGGCTTGCGCCGGATTCGCATCTGGCCCTCGGGGTCTACCTCCGGAACCGAAGAATCAACCAGCATGGTGGCGAAGAAATCCTGGGTCTCTACCACACCGTACCATCGAAATGGATTCAACCAGGAGGGATAAGCAGAGACGCGGAGAGGATCCACACCATCGTAGACCCGGGCTTGCAGGGCGTTGACCGCACGGCGGTGCTCATAGTCCCGCAGACTCCACAGGGCAAGCATCCCCAGCAGCGCGACAATGGCTGCCAGGCCCCCTTGTGGGCCCTTGCGGCGCACGCCGATCTCGTCGTTGATCAGGGAGAAGAACGCCGGAAGCACCAGGCCCGCGACCAGCAGAATCAGAATGACGGGCTCCACGATGAACACAATGTCCCACGAATACCACTTTTCCCCGAGAGGCCAGAACGGCCGTACCCCATAGTTGTTGGTGAAGTCGAGCAGGATGTGAGTCAAGCCGGCGATGTAGGCGAATACGAACAGCAGACCCCATCGCGGGGGCAGGGTAGGATCTTTCACTTTGCGGCCGCGCAGGCGCCAGATGGCGTACATCAGTGCGACCACCAGCGCCTGCACCAGCACGAGTCCGAGGAAGGAATGGGTGAAACCGCGATGGTGGGCAAAGCCGAAGACGGGATCCTTGAAGTTCCCCAGGATGTCAATGTCGGGCGCTTCAGCCGCAAGCGTCATGGTGGCCGTGGCCAGCGCCGTTTTGCGATTGAACCCGGTGCGCGCCAGACAAGCGCCGGTCAGAAAGTGAGTGATAGGTTCCAAAGTGTATTGTAGCGCCCGACCGCCCGTGTGGGGCGGACACTCTTGTCCGCCACTTTTGACTTTGACTTGCCTCTGCCACCCGCCTGGCAACCACAAAATCCCCAAAACGGAGTCAAAATCAAGGGCGGCGGACAGGAGTGTCCGCCCCACACGGCACCAGCAACGATACCGCATCGGGCATGACGCTGATCTCGACCGGCAGTGTTCCCAGCAGTTCGCCGTCGGCTTCGACGTAGATGCGGATATCTGAGGCTGCGCTCGCCCCGCACCCTGCAAGCTGCTTTCACGCCGTGAGCCAGTTCGATGCCGCTCACCCGCCATTGCGCCCCAACCAGGCCTCTGACGATGTAACGCAGGTAGGCCAGGCGGCTGCGCGTGCGAAATAGTACCAGGCGTAAGTCGTCGCGTTCGAGTGACGCTCCCGGTGCAAGCTCGCGCAGCACGCCCCCGAAGTTGCGGATACGGACCGCCAGCAGTTGGGAAACATCCACCTTGGTTCCCGGCTCCGTCTCGACGGTGAAATTCTCCATCGGATGAGTCAGCCACAGCCGGGTTGCCATGGCGTAGTAGGCAGCCATCCCCAGGTGGCCTTTCACCAGTGGGTTCAATTTGTAGAAAAGATGGGCATCCGCGCCGATTCCGGCGGCGACAATGAAAAACCGGGAACCGCGATTCCCGTCGAAATCCAGGTATTCCACCCGGCCTACAGCTGTGCGCCGTGGCTTCGCGGTCAAGCTGGCACGGGCCGCCGCGACCGCGGAAAGTGGCAACCGAAGATCGTGAGCCAGAGCGTTGGCCGTGCCCAGGGGAATCACGCCTAAGGCTGCCTGGCTGCCCACCACGCCCTGCAGAACGTCGTGCACAGTGCCGTCTCCCCCACAGGCAAAAATGGTGTCACAGCCCTCAGCGATGGCGTGGCGGGCCTGCCCGGTTGCGTCGGCCTGGCCGCGCGTGGGCTCGAGGGTCGCCTCAACCCCAGCCTGGCGCAGGACGGTCAACCCTGCCTCCACGTCCGCTAACCGGCGTACATGGCGCCGGCCGGAGAGCGGGTTGTAGAGAAGAACGGCCTTGCGCATGGACAATCGAACAATAGAACGATGGAAAAATGGGTAAATCGGAAGCGCAAAATGAAAATCACAGGGATTGTACCGGAAACAGCCCAAGCCCCCGGCAAACGCGTTGCGTATTCACAGCATTTTCACTAAGCTATTTCTGCTGGGGTCCCCCGCAGTCATCTCTCAAAATATCAATCCGAGGAGGAACCATCCTCATGAAATTCTGGATTTCCGTTCTGCTCACCCTCTCACTCTGCGGCATTGTCACAGCTCAAGAACATGCGGCTCATGCTCAGTCCAAGCCGGCAACTCTGATGTCCGGGCTTGGCGATTTGCATCATTCTGTATCTACGAAGAACACACAGGCCCAGCAATTCTTCGACCAGGGATTGCGCCTGATCTATGCCTTCAACCACGACGAGGCGGCCCGTTCATTCCATCGCGCCGCGGATTTAGACCCCAAACTCGCCATCGCCTACTGGGGTATAGCCGAAGCCGTGGGACCAAACTACAACGATCCAGCCAGCGACGACCGCTTTGCTGAAGCACATAACGCCATCCAAAAAGCCGTCGACCTTTCAGGCACAGCCTCGCCGGTCGAACAAGCCTATATCCAGGCGATGGCGTTGCGTTTCCCCGCTGATCCCAAGGCAGACCGCAGGCAGGCGGCCGAGGCTTGTCACGACGCCATGCGCGAAGTGGCGAAAAAATTCCCGGATGACCTGGATGCAGCCACGCTGTTCGCGGAATCCGGCATGAACCTGCACCCCTGGGGCTTGTGGCACCACGATGGAAGTCCTGAAGCCGGCACCGAGGAAATCGTCGCCACGCTCGAATCGGTCATAAAGCGCGATCCCAACCACATGGGCGCAGTCCATTACTACATTCATGCCGTGGAAGCCTCGCCATCTCCGGAACGTGCGTTGGCTGGGGCGAACAAGTTGGCCGCCATGGCACCCGCGGCCGGCCACCTGGTTCATATGCCGGCGCATGTCTACATCCGCACCGGCGACTATGCCTCTGCGGTCAAGACCAACCAGGAAGCGGCGGCGGTCGATCGGGCTTACATCAAGGCCAGTGGGGCGCAGGGCCTCTACCCCATGATGTACTACAGCCACAACCTGCATTTCATCGCCATGTGCTCGGCGATGAACGGCGATTACCCTGAGGCCCAGAAGAACGCCGCGATGCTAGCCGCTCACGTGGGACCGCATGTTAAGGACATGCCGCCCCTGGAAGGCTTCATGACCATCCCCATCGCGGTGGACGTCCGCTTTCATAAGTGGGATGAAATCCTGAAGATGCCGAAACCCGATGCTGACATGAAGACCACAACCGTGTTCTGGCATTTCGCCCGTGGCATGGCGCTGGCCGCCAAGGGAAAGATCGACGAGGCTGAAGCTGAGCACAAGATTGTGGCCGAAGCGGAAGCAAATACACCGGAAGATGTCGTCTTCGCCATGCCCGTGAACAACAAGGCAAAAGACGTACTGGCGGTTGCCAGGGATGTATTGGGTGGAAAGATCGCCTTGGCGAAAAAAGACAACGCTTCCGCTATTTCGCTGTTGCAAAATGCCGTGGCCGTGCAGGACTCGCTCAAGTACAGTGAGCCCGAGGACTGGTTCTTCCCAGTACGCGAGTCACTGGGCGCGGCGCTGCTGATGAACGGCGATGCTGCGGGAGCAGAGAAGGTCTTCCGCGAAGACCTCGATCACCACCCGCGCAACCCGCGCTCGCTATTCGGACTGGAACAGGCGTTGAAAGCCCAGAACCGGGACTACGACGCAGGGTTTGTGCAGAAGCAATTCCGCGCGTCGTGGAAGGGCGGTCCTGCGCCATTGAAGGTGGACGATCTGGTGTAGCCGCCGGAGGTTGAGCAAGTACCGCGTAGGGGCAGGTGTCCTCACCTGCCCAGCGGAGCGCAGCTCCGCAGGTCAGCATGAACCAAGGGGCGCAGGCGCCGGTGGGACGCGCCCCTCGTCCACGAAAGGTGCCAGTCAGGTCAAGAGCGGCGGACAGGAGTGTCCGCCCCACACAATCTCACCGTCTCCGGATCACATACACGCAGTGCGGCAAATCCTTCCAGACCACTTCCTTCCACAGACTCAGCCCAGTCTTCTCCGCTACCCGGCGCGAAGGAATGTTCTCCGGCCGAATAAGCGAGATAAGCCGGTCAGCATCAAGCCGGCCAAAGCCGTAAGGCTGGCAAGCCCGTGCCGCTTCCGGGGCATAGCCCCGACCCGATAGGTCGCGCCGCACGTGATATCCGATTTCGATCTCGTCGATTCCATCGACTGTCTGCCGGGTCAGACCGCAATCCCCGATCAGCTCGCCGCTGGATTTCAAGACCATGGCCCACAACCCATGCCCGTCGTCGGCATAACGCCGCTGGTTGCGTTCGATCCATTTCACTACTCCAGTCCAGTCCAGCGGCGCGGGATAGAAGCGCATAGTCTCAGGGTCGGACAGGACCGCCGCAAGCGCGTCCACATCCTCGGGCATGAACTCGCGCAGCAGTAGGCGATCTGTTTCAAGAATTTTCATGTCCGGTCTCAACAAACCACGTGGGGACAGCCGGGGCGGCTGTCCCCACGTGGTCATCGCAAAACGCTGCTTCTCTTTCCCCGAATATAATCTCCTAGTCATGGCCAAGGGCTCCGAAAAAAAGATCGAAGCGCTCCGGGAAACAATCCGCCACCACGAATACCGCTACTACGTCCTCGACGATCCCGAAATTTCAGACGCAGAGTTCGACCAGCTCATGATTGAGCTGAAGAATCTCGAAACTGAAAATCCCGAGTTGATCACTCCCGATTCACCGACCCAGCGCGTGGGCGGCAAGCCGCGCGAAGGCTTCCTCAAAGCGCCGCACTCCTCGCCCATGCTTTCGCTCGACAATACCTACAGCGAAGACGAGCTTCGCAACTGGGAGCGGCGGGTTCACGAGCTCAGCGGGAGCCAAGACATTGATTATGTTTGCGAGTTAAAACTCGATGGCATGTCGCTGGCGTTGCACTACGAAGATGGCAAACTGGTGCGTGGCATCACTCGCGGCGACGGAACCACTGGCGAAGACGTTACCTTGAACGTGCGCACCGTGCGCTCCATCCCGCTATCGATCCCGCGGGAAAAGTTGAAGAAAGCGAGAATTCCTGCGGATTTCGAAGTTCGCGGCGAGATGCTCATGCCGCTTGCAGCGTTCAAGAAAATGAATGCAGAGCGTGAAGAAAAGGGGCTTTCCATTTTCGCTAATCCACGCAACGCGACCGCGGGTACGGTACGCCAGCTCGAACCGTCAATCACCGCTCAGCGCAGGCTCGACTATTTCGGCTATGCCCTGTTGCAGAATGGCCGGACTCTTCTCGACCGGCATTGGGAAACCCTGAATGCACTCGATGCAGCGGGGTTCAAGGTCAATCGGACCCGAAAGCTGGCCAAGAGCTTCAACCAGATTTGGACCTTCATCACACAGGAAGAGCCCAAACGCGAAACCTTGCCCTACGAAATTGACGGAATCGTGATCAAGGTAGATCGCGCCGCCCTGCAACGGGAATTGGGCTACACCGGTAAAGCTCCGCGCTGGGCTATCGCTTACAAATACGCCGCGCGTGCGGGAATCACCAAGGTCGAAGATATCCTGGTGCAAGTCGGACGCACCGGGAAACTCACGCCGGTCGCGGCATTGAAGCCTGTTCCCATCGGCGGGACTACGGTCAGCCGCGCCACTCTCCACAACATGGACGAGATCGAGCGACTGGGTGTGAAAATTGGCGACTGGGTGGAAGTCGAGCGCGGCGGCGACGTCATCCCCAAAGTCACGCGGGTAATCGAAGACAAAGACCATCCCCGCGGCCACAGGCTCTTTCACATGCCAGAGAGATGTCCGGTATGCGGAGGGCATGTTGTCCGCACCGAAGGCGAGGCCGATCACCGCTGCGTCAACGCCAACTGCCCCGCCAAGTTGCGGGAAACCATCCTGCACTTTGCCTCGCGGGGGGTGATGAATATCGACGGCCTGGGTGACGCTCTCGTAACTCAGCTCACTGACTGCGGCTTGGTGAAGAACATCGCTGACATCTACCGCCTGACCAAAGACGATCTCCTGAAACTCGAGCGCATGGGTGACAAATCAGCCCAGAATGTGCTCGACGAAATCGAATTGTCGAAGAAGCTGCCGCTCGAGCGAGTGATCTATGGCCTGGGAATTCGCATGGTCGGCGAACGCACCGCGCAGTTCCTCGCCGAGCACTTCGGCTCCATGGACGCGCTGATGCAAGCAGGCGAGGAAGAACTACAGGAAGTGAACGAAGTCGGCCCGCGGATCGCCCAGAGCATCGTGGAATTTTTCCAGGAACCGAAGAATCGGGCGCTGGTAAAGGATCTGCACGATCTGAAGCTGCGGTTGACGGGGACAAGAAAAGAACGCGGCACCAAGCTGGCCGGCAAAACTTTCGTACTCACCGGCACGTTGGCGCATTTCACTCGTGACGAAGCCAAGAAAATGATCGAAGACGCCGGAGGCCGCGTTTCAGGTTCTGTCAGCAAAAAGACAGATTTTGTAGTAGCCGGAGATGACGCGGGATCAAAGCTAGACAAGGCGAAAGAGTTGGGAGTGAAGGTAATCGGAGAAGAAGAGATGCAGGAACTGCTAAGCTAGCAGTGCCTAATCTGCCATCGCGCCTTTAATCCTTTCGTACGTTCTCTCCAGACTCTCAGGTAAGACCCTGGTTTCGCCCACTACCGACATGAAATTTGCGTCCGCTATCCACCTTGGCAGGGCGTGCATGTGGATGTGTCCGGCTACGCCCGCTCCGGCGGCCTTGCCGATATTCATTCCTAGATTGATTCCGTCCGGCTTGTACAGTTCACGCAGAATGCGCTCCATTCGCTGTGTCAGGTCCATCATTTCATGGGCTGCGTCGACAGGGACCTTCTGCAATTCATCCAGGTGGGCAAAGGGGATGATCATGACGTGCCCGGCAGTATAGGGATAACGATTGAGCATGACGTAGCAGTGCTGGCCGCGATACACAATGCTGGCCTTCGCGTCGTCTCCAGCCTGGGGCAGATCGCAGAAAACGCACCCGGTGGTCTTGCCGATGCTTGCAACGTAAGCGTAGCGCCAGGGGGTCCAGAGATAATCCATATGGAACGGCAGATTAGCAGATGTGCCAATGTAGGCGCGAGCGTCCCGCTCGTGCTGGAGCGGCGCTGGGTTGGCAGGTCCAGAGAATGCAGGGGCAGACGACGCACCGGCGGGGACGCCCGCGCCTACATCTCGCCAAATCCTTTATTTTGCTGTTTGACACTGTTCGGAAGCGGTTGCTACACTCGAAGAGTTCCCTTTGGACGCGGGTTTGCTTAGAGACGTCCGACCGCTGGGATTGTTCCAGTCCGTCCGCCAGGGCGGGCTCAACACAACCTTAGACTAACGCCAGCCGTCCGCTAACCGCCCCGCATCCGTCCCCGCACCGCAACGTGCCGGGTAAACCCGAGAGAGGCCATCAACCTTGCCTGACGATACTACTGCCCACGACCTGGATTCCGCGACTTCGACTTCCGTAGCCGAGCGTCCTGCGGACCACCTGGAGGGCTCGAACCAGCTATCCCACCAGCCACCCCAGCCTGTTCACTCAGAAGCTCAGAGTCTGGACGAAAAACCCTCAACCGCTGAAGACTTCGCCTCCGCGCTCGAGACTTTCACTACCGAGAGCGAAGAGGCTGCCCGCGAGGACAACGTCATCAAGGGCACCGTGCTGAAGATTACCTCCACCCACGTGGTGGTGGATATCGGCGCCAAGTCCGAAGGCATGCTCCCGCTCGCCGAGGTGCTGGACCACACCGGCAATCCCAAGTTCAAGCCCGGCGACGAAATCGACGTGATGCGGGACAAGGGTGAAGCTGAGGAAGGCTACATCAACCTCTCCCACCAGAAGGCGCAGCGGTTGCGCGCCTGGGACGAGATTGAAAAGGCGCACAACGAGAAGAAACCGATCAAGGCAGTGGTAATCGAGCGCATCAAGGGCGGCCTGACCGTGGACATTCTTGGCGCGCAGGCGTTCCTGCCTGGCTCACAGACCGATTTGCGCCCGGTGCGCAATCTGGACGTTCTGAAGGGCGACGTAATCGAAGTCGCCGTCATCAAGCTCAACAAAAAGCGCGGGAACATTGTAGTCTCACGCAAGCAGTTGCTTGAAGAGGAACAGAACGAGAAGAAATCGAAGACTCTGGAGCATCTGGAAGAAGGCGCAGTCCTGACCGGGGTAGTAAAGAACCTCACGGAATACGGCGCGTTCGTTGACCTTGGCGGAATCGACGGCTTGCTGCACATCACCGATATGTCCTGGGGCCGCCTCACACATCCTCGCGACCTGGTCAATGTCGGCGACCAGATCCAGGTAAAGGTGTTGAAGTTCGACAAAGACAAGCAGCGGGTTTCGCTGGGATTCAAGCAACTCACACCCGACCCATGGCTGGATGCGACACACCGCTATCCCGTGGGCGCGCACGTCAGCGGACGTGTCATCAGCGTTACCGACTACGGCGCGTTTGTAGAGTTGGAGCAGGGAATCGAAGGCCTGGTGCACGTAAGCGAGATGACCTGGTCCAAGCGCATCAAGCATCCCTCGAAGCTGGTCAACGTGGGCGATCAGGTGGATTGCGTGGTGCTTAGCGTCAATCCGCAGGAACGGCGTATTTCACTGGGCATGCGTCAGCTGGCTCCGAACCCCTGGGACGCTCTTCATGACAAGTATCCCGTAGGCGCGACCGTCGAGGGCCGGGTCCGCAACCTGACCGACTTCGGTGCGTTTATCGAGATCGAAGAGGGCATCGACGGCCTGGTTCACGTCAGCAACTTGAGCTGGACCAAGCGTGTAAAGCATCCGTCGGAGGTGTTGAAGAAGGGCGACCGCGTGAAAGCTATCGTCCTCGCCATCGAACCGGACAAGCGGCGCCTTTCACTGGGCGTGAAGCAACTCCAGCCCGATGTGTGGGAGACCTTCTTCGCACAGCATCACGTCGGTGACGTGGTGCACGGCAAAGTCCTGCGGGTGGCCAGCTTCGGTGCATTTGTCGAAATCGCCGAAGGCATCGAAGGCCTCTGCCACAATTCGGAGGCGGTAGATGGGAACGGCCAGCCCATGACCCTGGAGCCCGGGCGTGAGCACGACTTCAAGATCATCAAGATGAATCCGGAAGAGAAGAAGGTTGGGCTCAGCATCAAGGCAGTAGGCGAGGAAGCCTCACGCTCCGAAGTCGAAGCCTACAAGCAACCGGTGTCAAGCACCGGCGGCTCGACCATCGGCGACTTGATTACGTGGAAGCGTGCCGGCGGGGAAAACAGCTAAACCGGCCGTGTGGCGCGGGCGCCCTCGCCCGCGGCTTTTGACTTTGAATTGCTTTGCTTTATTTAACTCCCGATGTTCGCGGGCGAGGGCGCCCGCGCCACACCACATCTTCATTTCGTATCAATCCGCAGATTGATGTTCACCTGCGAACGCGAGTCGAACTGGCTTACCGTCTTGGTATCGCTCTTATGGCCCTGGTACTGGGCATAAACTTCGTAGTCCACATTGGGTGAAAGAGCCGGGAACCGATAGTTTCCATCCTGTCCCACAATAAAGGTCTTCACTGCCCGGGTACGGGTGTTGGCCAGGTAAACGACCGCACTGGGAAGAGGAGCGTCCTGCTTGTCGATGACTCTTCCGGTCAGCAAGCGCCCAGCGTCGCCCTTATCTTTGGCAGCAGACGGCAGGCTGGCTAGGACAACGCTGGCCAGAAGAATTGCTAGCGCGACAGCACGGTACGTCTTCATTCGTTTCCTCCCCGAACTCTCCCAACTAACCAGTCCACTTCGCTGCTACTGTTTTAGATGCAAACCAACATCTTCACGCTCGTCATTGTCAACGTGGACTTTGACCTCCCCGTCCTGATGTAACTCCTTGCCATTAGAAGACTTATAGCTTTTTAAGTCGGCCCAAACCAGGTAATCCGCCGAGCCCGCCGGCAACCGCTGGGCGAATTCGCCATTGTGATCGGAGTAGAGCTCCCAGTGTGCTTTCTTCTGGTCTGCCCGCCGAATCTTTATTTTCACCCCGTACAGCGGGTGATCGTTTGGGCCCCAGACAGTTCCGAAAATGAGCGCGTAAGGCCGGTCGTGTCTTTGCTCCACGGGTGCCGGGTTGGCGGCGGATGTCTGAACGGCGATGAAGCAGAGCACAGCGATTGGGAACCTGAAGATGGTGAACGGGGAAATGAAGAACAATCGTCGAGACCTAGGAGTAGTCACCGTCCTCCGCTTCTTCCACTTCGTCGTCGTCTTCGATCTCTTCTTCGACGGGTTTCAGCTCAATGGGGCTCACCGTGACTATCTCGAAGTCACTGCCGCACTCCGGGCAGGAGACGATTTCGCCCTCGTCGACTTCTTCCTCGTCAATATCGAGATTGGTCTCGCATTCCGGACAATAAATCATAATGGCCTCCGTCTTAGGAAGAGTGCTCCTGTTAATATTTAGTTTCTCCGGGGCCAGAGGTCAAGTGGCTTGGCCGCGGAAAGGGGTGCGGCTACAAGCCTACCCCGTGGACATCATGTTTCGTAGCAGAATCCCCTTTATTTTCGCGCTACCGGCCGTTCTGGCCGCCTTTGTACTCTACCGCACGGTCGCGCCAGCCGCGGATCAACACGCTGAAAAATTGCCGGCTGATCCGCAAATCAAAGCCGCTTTGATGCAGGTCTCGGCGCAGCGGATTCAGGCCGATATTGAGAAGCTGGTGAGCTTTCAAACCCGGCTCACCCTTTCCCCACAGGATCCCGACGCAATCAAAGCGGGCCAAGGCATCGGAGCGGCGCGGGAATGGATCAAGAGCGAATTCGAGCGCTATTCGCGCGATTGCGGCGGCTGTCTTGAGGTCAAGACCGACAACTTTACCGAAGCCCCGGCCGATCGGATTCCCACGCCCACTGTAATCACTAATATTTATGCGGTCCTGAAGGGCACCGATCCGGAGAGCGCCCGGCGTATTGTGCTGGTCACCGGCCATTACGACTCCCGGAACAGCGATACGTTTGATGTGAGCGGCATTGCGCCCGGAGCCAACGACGATGCCAGCGGCACTTCCGTCAGCCTGGAGTGTGCCCGCGTTCTCAGCAAGCTGAAGTTTCCCGCCACCATTATTTTTCTCACGGTGGCCGGCGAAGAGCAGGGCCTGAATGGCAGCTCGCATTTCGCCAGGATGGCAAAAGAGCAAGGCTGGGATATCGAAGCCGTGCTGAACAACGACATCGTGGGAGCAGACCGCAATTCCCAGCAGGATCCAGGTGTGGTGCGTGTTTTCTCTGAAGGCGTGCCGGTTGCCGCCACCGACGCGGAGTTGCGCCTGATTCGCAATCTGGGTGGCGAGAGCGACTCGGCGTCCCGCCAAGTCGCGCGCTATGTCGCCGAAGTCGGCCGAACCTACCAGACTGCGGTCAAGCCCTTGCTCGAGTTTCGGCTGGACCGCTACCTGCGCGGTGGCGACCACTTTTCCTTTAACCAGCAAGGTTACGCGGCCGTCCGCTTCACGGAGTACCGAGAGGATTATCACCACCAGCACCAGAACGTTCGTACTGAGAATGGCATCGAATATGGTGACGTGCCTAAGTGGGTCAATTTCGACTATGTCGCGAATGTGGCCCGGATAAACGCCGCGACGCTCGCCTCCCTGGCTTCGGCACCAGCGCCGCCCACCAGAGTTCGGCTGCAAACCAGAGAACTGGAAAACAACTCGACCATCACCTGGGACGCCTCGCCCGGCAACTTTTCCTACGAAGTTGTGTGGCGCTCGACCACAAGCCCGGAATGGGAAGACAGGCTGGTGGTTGGAAAGGTAACCCGTGCAACCCTCCCCATATCGAAGGATAATGTGATATTCGGGGTTCGGGCGGTCGATCTCCAGGGCCACAGGAGCCTGCCAGTGGTCCCCCAGCCCGAAAGGTGAGAAAGTAGTAGTTGCGACCACCCGATTTACGAGACGAAGGATCGGAGCCTAGCGTGGTACGAAGCCGAGAAATGACGCTGAGCCTGCCGCCATTCACCCGCGCGGTAATCTGGCTGCTGGCCACAAACACGGCCATCTTCTTATTGCTGGAACTATTCGGCATGGCGCTGCCGGATGTCGTGCGCTGGGTTTTCGATTACCTCAGCCTCCAGCCCCAAGAGGTGGTTCTGCACGGATGGATCTGGCAGCTGGTGACTTACAGTTTCATCCACGCCGGGTTCTGGCACTGGTTTGGAAACATGATCGGTATCTGGATGTTTGGCTCCGCCTTTGAAGGTTCCTGGGGCACGCGACGCTTTCTGGAGCTGTATTCGTTCGGGGTGATCGGCGCAGCGTTAACCACCATTGTGTTGTCTTTCGCCCATGCCCTGGGCCGCCCCGACTCCATCACCGTCGGCGCTTCCGGCGGCGTATTTGCTATTCTCATCGCGTTCGGGATGGTCTTCGGCGAGAACGACATCCTGATGATTCCCTTCCCGATCTCGCTCAAAGCGAAGTATTTTGTCGCGATTTTGATCGTGGTGACTCTGGCGTTCGCCATCCAGGGCGGCGGCAACGTCGCCTACGTAGCCCACCTGGGTGGGCTGTTCTTTGGCTATATTTACGTGAAGTTTCTCGCGCGCAAGGGTCTTCCCAAGCTTGGCATGTCAGAGCGCTTCTACGGCCTGCGCAATGGCTACTACCGCTGGAAGCGACGCCGCGCCGCCCGGAAGTTTGAAGTCTATATGCGCAAGCACGACCGCACCGTCACCTTCGACGAACAGGGCAACTACATCCCACCTGACGAAGAAAAAAAGAACGGAGGCTCAAAGTCCGGCTGGGTGAATTAGAGGGGACCACGTGGGGACAGCTGCCCTCGGCTGTCCGGCGGAGCGAAGCTCCGTAATTTGGTATCTGAAAAAACTCAGGCCTCATCACTGAAAGAATCCCGCAAAAGCCGCTACCACTTCCCCAGCCAGTCCATCCCGCACCGATTTCCCCTTGAACCCGAGATCGTGTCCCGCCCCGTCCACCGTCAGCAATTGTGTCTTCGCAGGAATCATCTTCAGCGCCGCCTCCATTTCTGCGACGGATCCAAATGGATCCCGTGTCCCATGCGCAAACAATGCCGGCACATGCAATCCGGGCAGATGCTGTACCCGAAGCTGCGCCAGCTTGCGCGGCGGGTGCAGAGGATACGAGAGCAGCAGCAGACCAGCCGCAAGATCACGCTCCTCGGCGCACAACATCGTCGCCTGCCGCCCGCCGTAGGAGTGGCCACCCAGAAAGACTCGCTCGCAACCCAGCTTCCGCATCGCCGCCACGGCGCTCCTTAGCCCCTCGCGATCGCGTTCGGCGTCTCCCGGCCGGGGCGGGCCAAAAGAACGGTTCTGTCGAAACGGCAAATCACAACGCAGCACGCTAAGACCCTCGGCGGCAAATGATTCTGCCAGCGCAATCAAAAGAGAGGTGTTGGAATTTGAGCCGGCGCCATGGGTGAGTACAAGGCCTCGGCCGGACATCTGTTCTGGATGATGAAGGAATCCGCGGACCGGCACGAGAGAATCATCGCGAAACGATTGGACCACGCCGCTCATCGGGGTCAACTGGGAACTGCGAACTAACAACTTGAAACTGGTCTTCCAGAATTCAAAGCTTTCTTTGGCGAGCGAACCGTGGCGGTTGAAGGCGGAAGTGCTTCATCCACCGAGGCTGCTCTTGCCCCGCCGTTTTCGCCGGGAGATCACACGTTCTTCTTCCGCCGTCACCAGGTGCAGTCGCATGAAGTTTGTGGACCCGGACGCCATTTGCGTGCCTGCCACCACTCCCAGCACGTCTCCGCTTTTCACCCGGCCACGGCGTACCAGTTCCTGCTCGGCGGCGGACAACATTTCTTCCGCGGTAAGCGTCCGCTGGCGCAGTACGGGCTGCACTCCCCATAAAAGGTTCAGGCGGTTGCACACAGGCAGCGCACGGCAGAACGCGTAGATTTCAGCCTGCGGGCGATACTTGGAGATCAGAATCGCGGTGTTTCCGGTTTCCGTGAACACCGCAATCGCGCCCATATGCAGATCCTCGGCAGCGTGGGCGATGGACTCGCAAATAGCTTCTGCAATGGAGAGACGCCGCTGCTGGCGGCGGCGCGGTTGGGTGAACTCCGCCATGTTGCTCTCAGCCTCGACCACGATTTTCGCCATCATGGCCACGGTCTCGCGCGGGTAAAGGCCGGTGGCGGTCTCGGCCGATAACATGACTGCGTCGGTGCCGTCGAAAACCGCGTTGGCAACGTCGCTGGCCTCCGCCCGCGTGGGACGCGGATTTTCGATCATGGATTCGAGCATCTGGGTGGCGATGATCACCGGCTTGCGCCAGTCAGCCGCCCGGCGGATGACATACTTTTGAATGACCGGCACCTTTTCCGCCGGCATTTCCACGCCCAGGTCACCGCGCGCTACCATCACGCCGTCGGAGGCTTCGAAAATTTCTTCCAGCTTCTTCAGCGCTTGTGGCTTTTCCAGCTTGGCGATCACCGGCACGTCACGGCCCCGAGCTGCGATGATCTGCTTCACCGTGCTGACGTCAGCACCTGATCGCACAAATGACAACGCCACCATGTCTACGCCACTCTTCAGGCCAAACTCAAGATCGGCGCGGTCTTTGGCGGTAAGCGCGGGAATCGAAAGCGCGATACCCGGCAGATTGATACCCTGGTGCTCTGCCAGCATTCCGCCATTGACCACTTCGCATTCCACGTCGCCGCCGCGCACCCGGGTTACGCGCAACTCAATCAGTCCGTCAGAGAGCAGAATCCGCGCTCCCGGTCCCAGTTCCTTGGCCAGACCTGGAAATGTGGTGGAGATCAGGGTCGCTGTACCCGCCACGTCGCGCGGCGTAATCGTCACCTGGGAACCGGCTTGCACGGCCACGGGTTCATGCCCCTTGAGCCGCCCGGTGCGTATCTTGGGGCCTTGCAGATCCTGCAGGATGCAGATGGTGCGGTTTTCCAGTTTTGCGGCACGGCGCAGGCGTGCGATATTGCGCGCGTGCTCCTGGTGAGTGCCGTGGGAAAAATTCAGCCGCGCTACATCCATGCCCAACCGCATCAATTCGCGCAGCATGGGCTCGCTGTTGCACGATGGGCCGATGGTGCAGATTATCTTGGCGCGCCGGGTGGCCGCGGCACTGAAGTCCGCGGAAATCTCGCCAGCAACAAGATCCACTTTACCTGTTTTCAAATTCGATGTAGGCGCGAGCGTCCGGCTCGTGCGTCCCCAATCCCTATGAAGTTGGTCTGATTGATTCTACCTTGGGCTGCTACGGTTTTCTCAGGTGTGCGTTCGACTCGATCAGTTCGATTCCCAGCCTTGCCCGCGGGAAGAGCATGGCGTTGAACTCCGCCCCCACCAGCACGACCAGCGAAATCATGTACATCCACACCAGCAGCGCAATACCGACGCCGAGCGAGCCGTAGAGGATGCTGTAGTCGGCGTAGCGCTGCAAATACCAGCCAAACAAAGTAGTGGCAAGGAACCACATCGCCGAAGCCAGCGTGGCGCCCGGCAATACGCTATGCCACGGCTGGGTACGCGGCACCGCATTGTGATAGATCAAAGAGATGACCGCGATGCTGGTGAGCCCAGCAATCAACCACCGGATGGCCGTCCACATCAACAAAATGTAAGGGCCGAACTCATGGCCCAGTTGAAACAGAATCCGGGTTTCAATGCGAGTCCCAAAAGCCACCAGTACTGTGGAAAAAGTAAGCGGAATACCGGCAAGAATAACCAGCGAGAACGCGATCAATCGTTCTTTGACCAGGCCCCAGCTCTTGGGCAGCTCATAGCAGCGGCGAAAGCCTTCCATCCAGGAAACCATCACGCCCGACGCGGTCCATAGAGTAATCAGCGAAGCAGTGATCAATACTCCGACCGAGCGCTGCGTTGTGCCCCTCAGATACGCCAGTGCGGTGGCGCTTCCGGCAGGCAGAATTCTGCCCAGCGCGTAGGAAATCTCACGCAAATATTCGTCAGTTTGGCCTGAGGTAGCAAGAACCGCCCCAATGACCAGCAAGAGCGGGAAAAAAGTAAGGATAGCGGAATACGCCGACGCTTTTGCGATGGCAAACGCGTCATGCTGAAACGCTCGCCAGAAGGCCAGTCGAAGCAGGCGCGAAAAACGCAACATGATTGGCCCCAGAGTAGTGCGCCGGGGCATCGCATGCAACTGCGAAGTAGGCCTACGTTCCTGATCGTGCAATCGCTGTGGGTTTGCGTGCATAGGAACTCCAGAAAGCAAACGGGAGGAACGAAGGGACGGATGACGCTTGCGCCGTCCCTTCGTTCTTCCAGCCTATTACTCCGCCGTCAGTTCCTCGGTTTCGCCTTCCGTACGCATTAGCTCGAGCGCGCGCTCGGCTTCCTCGTAGGCGTGCGAAACTTCTTCTTGCACCTTGGCTGCGGCCTCTTCCATCTCCGGCGAGAGCCGCACGTTGCGGTAGTACTCCATGCCAGTGCCGGCCGGGATCAGCCGTCCGACAATGACGTTCTCTTTCAAGCCGCGCAGGTGGTCCACAGCTCCGTTGATGGACGCTTCGGTGAGCACCCTGGTGGTTTCCTGGAACGACGCCGCCGAAATGAACGAATCGGTCGAGAGCGACGCCTTGGTGATGCCCAGCAGTAACGGCCGGCCCGTCGCCGGACGTCCACCCTGCGCAATCACCCGCTCGTTCTCTTCCGCAAAGCGGAATTTGTCGATCTGCTGTTCCAGCAGGAACTGCGTATCGCCCACGTCTTCCACCTTGCGCCAGCGCATCATCTGGCGAACAATCACTTCGATGTGCTTGTCGCTGATGTTCACGCCCTGCAGCCGGTACACTTCCTGGATTTCGTTCACCAGATACGACTGCAGTTCCTTCTCGCCCAGCACGGCCAGGATGTCGTGCGGGTTGAGCGGGCCGTCCATCAGCGGTTCGCCCGCCTTGACGCGCTCTCCCTCCTGCACGTTGATGTGGACGCCGCGCGGTACCGAGTATTCCTTCTCGGTGCCGTTATCGGCGACCACATACATCTTGCGCTGGCCCTTCGAGACTTCGCCGAACTTCACCGTGCCATCGATTTCGCTGATGACCGCGGTTTCATGCGGCTTGCGCGCCTCGAACAACTCGACCACGCGTGGCAGACCGCCCGTGATGTCTTTCGTTTTGGTGGTCTCTCGCGGGATCTTGGCCAGCACATCGCCCGGGTGAGCCAGGTCGCCGTCCTGCACCATGAGGTGAGCGCGTGAGGGCATCAGGTAGCGCTTGCTGGCCTTGCCCTTGATCACGATGGCCGGCTGGCGCTTTTCGTCGGGCGAATCCGCCACCACGTGTCGCGACAATCCGGTCACTTCGTCCACTTCTTCGTGCAACGTGACCCCTTCCTGCAGATCCTTGAACTGAATGGTGCCGCCGATTTCGGTCAATATCGAGAAAGTGTACGGATCCCACTCGACCATAACCTGGCCCAGGGTCACCTGATCGCCTTCGTTAACCTTCAACTTGGCGCCGTACACCACCGAGTAGCGCTCGCGCTCGCGGCCCTTCTCGTCCACCACGGCGATTGAGCCCTGGCGATTCATGACGACCAGATCGCCCGACTTCGCCTTGACCGTCTGCAGGCCGATAAAGCGGACCGTGCCGTTGCTCTTGGCATCCAGCCGCGACTGCTCGGAGACCCGCGATGCCGTACCGCCGATGTGGAAGGTACGCATCGTGAGCTGGGTTCCAGGTTCGCCGATGGACTGTGCCGCGATCACTCCCGTAGCCTCTCCCAGTTCGACCAGCCGGCCCGACGCCAGGTTGCGTCCGTAGCACATCACACACACCCCGCGCTTGGACTCGCAGGTCAGCACCGAACGTATCTTCACCCTTTCGATGCCTGCCGCCTGAATCGCGCTGGCCAGGTCTTCGGTAATTTCGTTGTTGATGTCGACGATCACGCCGCCGTCATAGTCCTTGATCTTCTCCAGCGAAACGCGGCCCACAATGCGGTCGCGCAACGGTTCGATGATCTCTCCGGCTTCCACGATGCCTGCCACATAGATGCCGTCGACGGTTCCGCAATCGTACTCGCTGATGATCACGTCCTGCGCCACGTCGACCAGACGCCGCGTCAGGTAGCCCGAATCGGCCGTCTTCAGCGCGGTGTCAGCCAGACCCTTGCGGGCGCCGTGCGTCGAAATGAAGTACTCCAGCACGGTCAACCCTTCACGGAAGTTCGCCGTGATGGGCGTCTCGATGATCTCGCCCGAAGGTTTCGCCATCAGTCCGCGCATTCCGGAGAGCTGGCGAATCTGCTGCTTCGATCCTCGAGCGCCGGAATCCGCCATGACGTAAATCGGATTCAGCGCGCCTTCCTTGTCGCGCTGCTGCATCTGTCCGAACATCTCATCTGCGACTTTTTCAGTAATCGCCGACCAGATTTCGATGACTTTGTTGTAACGCTCGCCGTTGGTGATGGCGCCGTCGAGATATTGCTGCTGAACCGCAACTCCCAGCTTCTCGGCGTCTTTCACCAGCGTCTTCTTGTTGTCCGGAATGACCATGTCGTCGATGCCGATGGAAAGACCCGCTTTTGTCGCATAGCGGAAGCCGAGGTCTTTGACCTCGTCCAGCATCTTGACAGTAGTCTCCAGACCAAACCGCAAATAGCAGTAGGTCACCAGCTGTCCGATACCCTTCTTCTTGAGCAGACCGTTGATGAACGGCATGCCCTCAGGAAGGTGATCGTTCAGAATGGCGCGGCCTACAGTGGTGTTCAGGAACCCGCGCTCCAGGTTGATCGGTTCGGTGTGGATGATTTCCTGATCGTCGTACGCGGTCAGCAGGTCAATCACTTCACCGGTGTAGCGCAACCGGATGGGACTGAGTGTCTCCACTTCGCCAGCTTCGAGCGCCAGCAACACTTCTTCGATGTTGGCAAACGCCCGGCCTTCGCCCTTGGAGCCCGGTTTGCCTTTGGTCAGGTAATAGATTCCCAACACCATGTCCTGCGTCGGAACCGTGATCGGCTGGCCCGAAGCCGGAGACAGAATGTTGTGCGACGACAACATCAGCACGCTGGCTTCAACCTGGGCTTCCGGAGACAGCGGAATGTGTACCGCCATCTGGTCGCCGTCAAAGTCGGCGTTGAACGCCGTGCATACCAGCGGGTGAATCTTGATTGCCTTCCCTTCCACCAGCACCGGCTCGAAAGCCTGAATGCCCAGACGGTGAAGGGTAGGGGCGCGGTTCAACATCACCGGATGATCTTTGATGACCTCTTCCAGGATGTCCCAAACGATCGGTTCCTGCTGTTCCACCATTTCCTTGGCTTGCTTGATGGTGGTGCAGTGCCCGGTCTGCTCCAGCCGGTGATAGATGAAAGGCTTGAACAGCTCCAGCGCCATCTTCTTGGGCAATCCGCACTGGTGCAGCTTGAGCTCGGGACCAACCACGATAACGGATCGTCCGGAGTAGTCCACGCGCTTGCCCAGCAGGTTCTGGCGGAAGCGTCCCTGCTTGCCTTTGAGCGTGTCCGACAGCGACTTCAGCGGGCGGTTGTTAGCGCCACGCAGCACGCGGCCACGGCGTCCGTTGTCGAACAAGGCGTCCACGGCTTCCTGGAGCATGCGCTTTTCGTTGCGCACGATGACTTCAGGCGCGTGCAGGTCCATCAGCTTCTTCAACCGGTTATTGCGGTTGATCACGCGGCGATAGAGGTCATTCAAATCGGAGGTCGCGAAGCGACCGCCGTCGAGTGGAACCAGGGGGCGAAGCTCCGGCGGGATGACCGGAATCACATCCAGAATCATCCAGTTCGGCTTGTTACCGCTCTTGCGGAACGCCTCGACAACTTTCAGCCGCTTGGCATACTTCAGCCGCTTCTGCAGCGAGTTCTCGTGCTTCATCTTCTCGCGCAGTTCGCCAGACAGTCCTTCGATGTCAACCCGCTTCAGCAGTTCCTTGATGGCCTCGGCGCCCATCATGGCTTTGAAGCCCGCGGGACGATATTGCTGGTCTAGTTCGCGGTACTTGGCTTCGTCCTTGATGACTTCGTGATCTTTTACCGGCGCGTCCCCGGGCTCGACCACCACGTAAGCCTCGAAGTAGAGCACCGACTCGAGGTCGCGGAGCGAGATGTCAAGCAGGTGGCCGATGCGGCTGGGCAATCCCTTGAAGAACCACACATGCGAGCAGGGGGAAGCCAGTTCGATGTGGCCCAGGCGCTCACGCCGTACTTTGGAGAGCGTCACTTCCACGCCGCACTTATCGCAGATGACGCCGCGATGCTTCATCCGCTTGTACTTGCCGCACAGACACTCCCAATCCGTTACTGGACCGAAAATGCGCGCGCAAAACAATCCATCACGCTCCGGCTTGAAGGTCCGGTAGTTGATGGTTTCGGGCTTGGTTACTTCGCCATGCGACCAGCTTCGGATTTTCTCCGGAGAGGCCAGGCTGATGCGGATGGCGTCAAAATCAGCGATGGGGTTGGCCATGTCAAAGGGGCTAGAACGATACAAGGTGGTCCTCCGCTTTCCCGCGGTCGTACGCCGCCGCTACGCGGCTCCCCAAAACCAGTTTCGAGTTTCCGGTGTCCAGTTTCCTGGTCTGGCCCGAAGCCCCGTCACATCTCTGACCTGCCGGATGGAGAGCAACTTCCCGCAGGCTCGCTTTTCCAAACTTGTTTCCGAAATTCGCTGCGCCGCCAGCTCTCGCTTTCACTGAAAGCTGACGGCTGATCGCTTTTAGTCCGCTGCTGCGCTCAAAACCGGCTTCTTCTCCCCGGCCTTGATCAGCTCCACATCCAGGCAGAGCGACTGCAATTCGCGGATCAGCACGTTGAACGATTCCGGCACGCCCGGCTCCATGGCCGCTTCGCCCTTGACGATGGCCTCGTAAATCTTGGTTCGGCCATACACGTCGTCGGACTTCGCGGTCAGCAGCTCTTGCAGAATGAAGGCCGCGCCGTAAGCTTCGAGCGCCCAGACTTCCATTTCTCCGAAGCGCTGTCCGCCGAACTGTGCCTTGCCGCCCAGCGGCTGCTGGGTGATCAGCGAGTAAGGTCCAATGGACCGTGCGTGAATCTTGTCATCCACCAGGTGCGATAGCTTCAGCATGTAGATGTAGCCGACGGTGACGGGCTGTTCGAACTTGTCGCCGGTCATGCCGTCGTACAAGTACGTCTTGCCCGACTCCGGCAAGCCTGACTGCCGCAGCAAGGCCTTGATTTCGCCTTCACGCGAGCCGTCAAACACCGGCGACCCCATGAACACGCCCTTGGTCAGAGTCGGAGCCACCGCCATGAGTTCTTCATCGCTCATGTCTGCGATCGTTCCCGCCAGCGTCGTGTCCTTGAACAGCGCCTTGAGTTCGCGACGGATCGCTTCTTCTTTCGTGTTCTCTGCCAACATCTCGGTGATCTTCTTGCCCAGCTCGTGTCCGGCCCATCCCAGGTGGGTTTCGAGAATCTGCCCCACGTTCATACGGGAAGGAACGCCCAGCGGGTTGAGCACGATTTCCATCGGCGTGCCGTCTTCGAGGTACGGCATATCCTCGTCGGGCAGAATGCGGGCAATCACGCCTTTGTTGCCGTGACGGCCGGCCATCTTGTCGCCCACGCTCAGCTTGCGCTTCATAGCGATGTAAACCTTCACCAGCTTGATCACGCCCGGTGGCAGCTCGTCGCCCTTGGTGAGCTTGTCTTTCCTTTCGTTGACGATCTTTTTCAGCACGTCGATCTGCCGCGAGGTCATTTCTTCGATCTCGTCGATTTGCTCATTCACCCGCGGGTCTTTATCCGCATACTTGATACGCTTCAGGTTGCGGGTGGAAATGCGCTCGATGGTGTCGCGATCAAGCACCGTGTCCTTGGTCAGCAGGCGCTTGTTGGTGCGCTCGTCGTGCAGATCGGCCTGCACTTCCTTGCCACCCAGAATGTTCTCCAGGCGCTTCAGGCGCTCGTCGGTAAGAATCCGGATTTCATCGGAAAGGTTCTTTTCGAGTTTCGCAATCTGCGACGCTTCGATGGATTTGGCACGCTCGTCCTTCTCCTGCCCCTTGCGGGAGAAGATCTTCACGTCCACAATCACGCCTTCAATTCCAGGAGGACAGTAGAGCGAAGCGTCACGCACGTCGCCGGCCTTTTCGCCGAAGATCGCGCGCAGCAGCTTCTCTTCCGGCGTGAGCTGAGTCTCACCCTTGGGCGTGACCTTGCCGACCAGAATGTCTCCTTGCTTGATTGAAGCACCGATGCGAATTACGCCCGCTTCATCCAGATTGCGCAGCATGGATTCGCTGACGTTTGGAATGTCACGGGTAACTTCTTCCGGCCCCAGCTTGGTATCGCGAGCTTCGATCTCATACTCTTCGATGTGAACCGAGGTGTAGTAATCCTCTTTCACCAGCTTTTCCGAGACCAGGATCGCGTCTTCGAAGTTGTAACCACGCCACGGCATGAACGCTACGAGCACGTTCCGGCCGAGAGCCAGCTCGCCATGATCGGTGCAGGGGCCGTCGGCAATGACTTGGCCCTTCGTCACCCGCTGCCCCTTCAGCACGACCGGCTTCTGGTTGATGCAGGTGTTCTGGTTGGAACGCTTGAATTTGGTGAGCTGGTAAATGTCGCTGCCCACCTCGCGCGAGAGCTGTCCCGGATGGTGCTCGCCTTCGACGCGCACGATGATGCGCTCGGAGTCGACTGAATCAATGATGCCATTACGCTTGGCCAGAATTACAGCTCCGGAATCGCGGGCGGTAACGCCTTCCATTCCGGTGCCGACAATCGGAGCTTCCGCTCGCAACAGAGGAACTGACTGGCGCTGCATGTTGGCGCCCATCAGAGCTCGATTAGCGTCGTCATGTTCGAGAAAGGGCACCAGCGATGCCGCTACCGAAACCAGCTGCTTGGGGCTGACGTCGATGTAATCAACCTCGTCGCGGCTCACCAGCACAAAGTTGCCGGCCTTGCGGGCGTTGACCAGGTCGCCCACGATCCGGCCCTTGTCGTCGAGTTCGACGTTGGCCTGCGCGATGGTGTGCCTGTCTTCCTCCCATGCGGAGAGATAAAACGAGAACGGCTCAAGTTCGGCCGCCCGTTTCTTCCGGTCTTTTAGTTCACCATTGAGTTTTTCGGCTTCATGCTTTTCCAGATGGTCGCCGACTTTGTGATCGCTGTCGCCGGCATTGACGATGCTGACGTAATCGAGCACGCGTCCGCCCTTGACCCGCCGGTACGGCGACTCGATGAAGCCGTAGTCGTTGATCCGGGCATAGCAGCTCAACGACGAAATCAGACCGATGTTCGGACCTTCCGGCGTTTCAATCGGGCAGATACGTCCGTAGTGCGTCGGGTGAACGTCGCGGACTTCGAATCCCGCGCGCTCCCGTGACAGACCACCCGGCCCAAGGGCGGAGAGACGCCGCTTGTGCGTGATCTCCGACAGCGGATTGGTCTGGTCCATGAACTGGGAAAGCTGCGACGATCCGAAAAATTCGCGGATCGCAGCCATCACCGGCTTGGCGTTGACCAGGTCGTGCGGCATCGCCGTCGACATTTCCTGGTACACGGACATTTTTTCCTTGATCGCCCGTTCCATGCGCACCAAGCCGATGCGGAACTGGTTTTCCAGCAGCTCGCCCACCGCTCGCACGCGGCGGTTGCCCAGGTGATCGATATCGTCCACCGCGCCGATGTTCTTGCGCAGCTTCAGCAGGTAGCGAATCGTGCCGTAGAAGTCTTCCGGCTCGAGCGTCCGGTTGTCCAGTTTGCTCGCGTCCTGGTTCTCGAACAGCTTGATGTTGAACTTCAGGCGGCCCACCCGCGAAAAGTCGTATTTGCGCGGGTCGAAGAACATGCCGTGGAAGAGCGCCGTCGCCGTATCCAGCGTCGGCGGATCGCCGGGGCGCAGCTTGCGATAGATTTCGATCAGCGCTTCCTGCGGCGTCTTCACCGCGTCGCGCTTCAGGGTCTGGCAAATCACCGTGCCTACGTCGTCGCGCTCGGGGAAGAACAGGTTGATCTCAACCACCCCAGACTCGAGAATCTTCGAAACCTTGTCGGCGGTCAGCTCGGAATTGGCTTCCAGCAGAACTTCACCAGTGGTGGTGTCCACCACGTCGCTCGCCACCCACGCGCCTTCGAGATCGGAGACGTCGATTTCGATTTCGCTGATTTTCGCCTTCTGAATTTCCTTTAGCGTCGCGGCATTGATCTTGCGTCCGGAGTGCGCGATCTCCTCGCCCGACTTCGACTTGACGCTGTGAGCCAGCTTCATGCCCAGCAGATTGGTGGGCTTTTCGCTGGCCGGATCAAGCGACCAGAAAAGCTTCTTGTCTCTAATCACCAGCCGGTCGACAGTGTAGAAGGTGCGCAAAATATCTTCGCCCGAACGCAAACCAAGCGCGCGCAAGAAGATTGTTCCCAGAAATTTGCGCTTGCGGTCGATGCGGACATACAGCACGTTCTTCTGGTCGTATTCGAATTCCACCCACGATCCGCGGTAAGGAATGATCTTGCCCAGGAAGTAAGTACGGTTGTTGGCGGTCTCGAAGAACACGCCCGGCGAGCGGTGCAACTGGCTGACAATCACGCGCTCGGTGCCGTTGACGATGAACGTACCGTTCTCGGTCATCAAAGGCACGTCGCCGAAGAACACTTCCTGTTCCTTGATGTCGCGAATGGAGCGGTTGCCGGTCTCGGCATCCTTCTCGAAAATCGTAAGCCGCATCGTGACCTTGAGCGGGGCCGAGTAAGTCATGCCGCGCTCTTCGCACTCGCTCACGTCATACTTCAACTGCAGTCCGACCGGGTCGCCGCACTTGTTGCAGAAATCCGGCGTGTTCGCGTTGTAGGTGCCGCACTTCGAGCACAGCACATCGCCGGGATGGAACGGGTCGGTGATGACCGTCGAACCGCAGTTCTTGCAAGTGGTCCGCAGGTGATGCAGCCCCTTGAGGTGGCCGCACTTGCACTCCCAGTTGCCAATGGCGTAGTCCACAAACTCCAGTTGGGAGACGTTGCGGAAATCGCTGATGGGGAAGACAGACTGAAACACCGCCTGCAAGCCGGCATCGTCACGCTCGCTGGGCAGCCGGTCCATTTGCAGAAAGCGTTCGTAGGATCGCTTCTGAACCTCGATCAGGTTCGGAATCTGGATGGTGGCTGGAATTTTTGAAAAATCAAAACGTTTACGGAAGGTAGTGTTCTTCGACATTCAGAGACTCCAAACTTTCAGGGCAGCCGGGGCTGCGACACCGGGGCTGCAACAAACGATGCGTGGCGACAGGATTTCGTCCCGTCCGGGCAGGTCGTCAGCTTAAGCGACCCGCTTGTGTACGGTCACCGTACCTACATGCTGCAGACACGTATGCGCCCTTGGGGACATAGCTCCCCACGGGCGCCAGATGCAGCGCGTTGCGTCAATGAAATTTTGTCTTTCCGTGCCAGTTCTCAGGCCTGTTTCCGTCCCGCTACTCACGGAACAGTTTGCCAACTGTGTGCGACTCAGCTCCGCTTCCCTAGGTCGTTGGAGTGAAGAGCCGCCTTACCGTGAAGTGGGAAGCGGTGTTATATAGATGCTACCACCCCCACCCCAGGATTCACCAGTTAAATCGTCGAGCGAAAAGCCCATTTTGGGACAAGATCCGCCTTGCTTTACCGGGATCCTTCGCCAAAAAACGGCTCAGGATAGCGGCACGAGGCTCAGACGCCTCGCAAACGCCGCTACTTCACTTCGACGGTTGCACCGGCATCGGTAAATTTCTTCTTGATGCTCTCGGCTTCGTCCTTGGTGACACCCTCTTTTACGGTCTTGGGAGCGCCATCCACCAGGTCCTTGGCTTCCTTCAAGCCCAGGCTGGTGACTTCGCGGACGGCCTTGATTACATTGATCTTGTTGGCCCCCACCGCGGTCAGAACGACGGCGAATTCGGTCTTTTCCTCAGCCGGAGCCGCTGCTGCTGCCCCGCCACCGCCCGCCACCATCACCGGAGCCGCGGCTGCCGCCGAAACCCCAAGACGCTCTTCCAGCTTCTTCACCAAAGCCGCCGCGTCAAGCAGCGACAAGCCTACGATTTGTTCTTCCAACTGCTGCAGATCCGCCATTGTCTAGTCTCCATCCTTCAAGGTATGAATTTCCTATTTCGTTATCCACGTGCCAAGTTTCCAGTGCGACCAGATTCTTATCCCAGCGCCAGACAACGCCCGGATCGGAACCGCGCAACCCCCAACTTGCGGACAACAAAATCTTCCCGTGCCGCGCGCACTCTCGACCTGCGCAGCATCCGAAATCTATTTGCCCCGCCACTCTGTCCAACGGTCCCAAATTGCTTTGAGCCCCAGAAGCAAGGCCACTACCGCCAGCCACCCAAAGACCCGAATCAAAAACTCCGTCCAACTCATGCAGTCAACTCTGCCCGGGCGAGGGCACCCGCGCCACGCAATCCTAAGCTTCCTTGAACTTCTTCTTCTCCACGCCCTGTCCGATGACCACCGCCAGGTCTTTGCCCACCGCATTCATCACCGTGACCAGCCGCTGCGCCGGCGCACTGATCAGGAACAACAGCTTGGAGTAGATCTCTTCCTTCGACGGCATCGTGGCCAGCGCCTGGATCTCTTTGATCGAGATCACGCGGCCTTCAACCACTCCCGCCTTGAAGGTAAATTCCGGGTTGTCCTTGGCGTACTTGGAGATGGCCTTGGCCAGCGCCACCGGATCGCCCTCGGTGTAGGCGATGGAAGTCACGCCGGAAAGATCCTTCAGCGCCTCTTCCGCCGGGGTCCCCTTGGCGGCACGCTGCGCCAGCGTGTTCTTCACCACCCGGTACTTGGCTCCGGAGCTGCGCAAGGTCTTGCGCAACTCGAAATCCTGCGCCACCGTCAGCTTACTGTAGGTGGCAATCACCAGGCTGGACACCTTCTTCAACTCCGCGCCCAGCTTCTCAACCTGTTCGACTTTTTTTGCTCTGCTAACCGCCATGATTCAATCCCTCGATCTTCTTTGCGATCCTGATAACGCGATGTCATCCTGAGGCGACAGCTTTATCGTCGCCGAAGGACCCAGGCAGCCTGCGATGAGCGCTTCGACCGCAACGCGGTCGAAATTAGGCGCGAACATCGCGTTCAGGCGCTTCCTTTATCAAGCCTTCGCCGCCGCTTCCACCTGTGCCGTGTCAATCGAAATTCCCGGCCCCATGGTGGAACTCAGGTAGCAGCCCTTGATGTATTTGCCCTTGGCTACCGTCGGCTTGGCCTTGATCACGCTGCTGATCACGACCGTCGCATTCTCCACCAGCTTGTCCGGGGTAAACGAAATCTTGCCTACGGGCACGTGCACCAGCGCGGTCTTGTCGGTGCGGAACTCCACCTTACCGGCTTTGACTTCCTGCACCGCCTTGGCCACATCGAACGTCACTGTTCCGGTCTTCGGATTGGGCATCAGGCCTTTGGGTCCAAGCACCTTCCCCAGCCGTCCGACTGACTTCATCACATCCGGTGTTGCGATCAGGGCATCGAAGTCGGTCCAGTTTTCCTTGTTGATTTTCTCGACCATCTCCTCGCCGCCAACGTAGTCGGCTCCTGCGGCTTCGGCTTCCTTCACTTTGTCGCCGGTGGCGATGACCAGAACCTTCTTTGACTTTCCCAGACCGTGAGGTAACACGACGGTTCCACGCACCATCTGGTCGGCGTGCTTGGGATCGACTCCGAGACGCATGGTGATTTCCACGGTCTCATCAAATTTTGTGTATTTGACCTTTTGCAGCAGCGGCACCGCATCCTTGAGCAGATACGGACGCGCTTCGACGGCCTGCCGCGCCTTGGTAATGTTCTTTCCCGCTTTTTTCATCTTTTCTTCCTGTCTCCCACCGCTGAACGTTATTCCCGATCAGCCGTGGTGAACGACAACTGAATTTGCTTTCTACCCAACCACTTCAATTCCCATCGATCTTGCGGTTCCGCGAACACTCTTCATCGCAGCTTCGACCGAGGCCGCATTCAAATCCGGCATCTTCTGCTTGGCGATGTCTTCCACCTGCTTCGCCGTCACCTTACCCACTTTGTCCTTATTCGGCGCGCCTGACCCTTTGGCGATACCCGCCGCGCGCTTGAGCAGAATCGACGCCGGCGGTGTCTTGGTGATAAAGGTAAACGAACGGTCGCTGTACACCGTCACAACGACGGGAATGATGAGTCCCTCCAGCTCCTTGGCGCCGGTGCGGGCGTTAAACTGCTTGCAGAACTCCATGATGTTGATCTGCGCCTGGCCCAGCGCCGGACCCACTGGAGGCGCTGGAGTGGCCTTGCCCGCCGCAATCTGAAGCTTTACCGAACCTGTCGCTTTTTTTGCCATTTACCTGATCCTCAATCTCGCCTTCACTAATCTCACTGTCATCCTGAGGTGACAAGCCTTTCGTCGCCGAAGGACCCAGGCGCACCGCGCGATGCGCCGAAGGCACCTAAATCGCGAGTTTGGTGCGCATCCCTATCAGGCCACTTTCTCCACCTGGTTAAATTCCAGCTCCACCGGCGTCGACCGGCCGAAAATCGTGACCATGACTTTCAACGTCGAGCGGTCTTCATTGACGTCATCGACCACGCCCTGGAAGGTGGCAAACGGCCCTTCAGTCACTCGCACCGTCTCGCCCTTCTCGAACTTGACCTTAAGCTTGGGCTTGTCTTTGGCTTCGCCCACGCGATACACGATGTGCTGGACCTCTTCTTCAGAAAGAGGGGTGGGCTGCTGCCCGGTACCTACAAACCCCGTAACCCGCGGCGTGGATTTCACCACGTGCCATACGTGGTCATCCATGTCCATCTCCACCAGTACGTAGCCCGGATAGAACATGCGCTCGACGGTATATTTCTTGCCGTTGCGAACTTCGGTGACCGCTTCGGTGGGGATGAGCACTTTGCCGATCTTGTCTTGCAGACCGAAAGCCACCACCCGCGACTCCAGCGACTCTTTCACCTTGCGCTCGAACCCCGAGTAGGAGTGGATGATGTACCACTTCATATTGGGATTGCGAGGAGGCTCGGCGGCGGCGGCTGGATTTTCTCCGCCGCTTGTTCCGGCTTCGTTTTTTTCTTCGTCCTGCATAGGTTGCTCTACGCTCGTTGAACGCGACAATTCGGATCCTTCCTAACCCAGGTCAAAGCGGGCTCAGCGATGCCCGAAGTAACGGAACACCGAATCAATACCGTGCCCGATCACCAGATCCACTGCCCAGAAATACGCCGCGAACAGGAAAACCGTGACGATGACTACAATGGTCGTGGCCCGCACTTCCTTGAACGAGGGCGCCGTGACCTTCTTCATCTCGGTGCGCACGTCGTTGTAGAAAGTCTTGATCCGCTCTGGCCAGGACTTGATCCGATCGCCGAAACTGTCGCCGGCAGCTGCGAGTGAATTTGCCATTTTCTTCGTCTCGACTCCCATCACGTTCCTGACCGTTTCATCCCTCAAATTCTGGCAGGGGCGGAGGGATTCGAACCCCCAAGTTCGGTTTTGGAGACCGACAGTTTAACCGTTGAGCTTACGCCCCTGTTCCCCATTGCAGATTGGAGATTCCAGATTGCAGATTGAAAAATCTGAAATCCTCAATCTCAAATCTGCAATTATTTCACTTCCTTATGCGGCGTGTGCTTGCGGCAGACGCGGCAGAATTTCTTCAACTCCAACCGCTCCGTCATAGTCTTCCGGTTCTTGGTGGTCGAATAGTTCCGCTCTTTGCAATCACCGCACTGCAACGTGATAATTTCTCGGGGCATAAAAACAGCTCCTAGCTCTTAGCTTCTAGCTCAAACCTTCTGAGAACTGAGAACCAGCAACTGATCACTGGTTCTATCTTCAATACAAAATTCCACACTTGACCAAGCTACTGAATCACCTCGCTGATCGTACCCGCGCCTACCGTGTGCCCACCCTCGCGGATGGCAAACCGCAAGCCCTTCTCCATCGCCACCGGCGTGATCAGCTCGATCACCAGCTGTACGTTGTCGCCCGGCATCACCATCTCCGTCGCCGCCGGCAACTCCGCCACTCCCGTCACATCCGTCGTCCGCAGATAAAACTGCGGCCGGTAGCCCTTGAAGAACGGCGTGTGCCGCCCGCCCTCTTCCTTGGTCAGGATGTAGACTTCCGCCTTGAACTTGGTGTGAGGAGTAATGGACCCACCCTTGGCCAGCACCATGCCGCGTTCGACGTCTTCTTTCGCGATGCCGCGCAGCAAGAGGCCAGCATTGTCTCCCGCCAGCCCTTCGTCCAACTGCTTCTTGAACATCTCGACGCCCGTGACCACTGTCTTGCGGGTCTCGCGGAAGCCTACGATTTCCACTTCCTCGCCCACTTTCACCTTGCCGCGCTCGATCCTTCCCGTCACCACCGTGCCGCGGCCCGAGATCGAGAAGATGTCTTCAATCGGCATCAGGAACGGCTTGTCCAGCTCACGCGCCGGCTGCGGAATGTACTTGTCCACCGCCGCCATCAGCTCGTCAATCTGCTTCTCCCACTTGGCTTCCCCGTTCAACGCGCCCAGAGCGGACAGACGCACTACCGGAATGTCGTCGCCCGGGAACTGATAGCTCTTCAGCAGCTCGCGTACTTCGAGTTCGACCAGGTCGAGCAGCTCGGCGTCATCGACTGCGTCACACTTGTTGAGCGCCACCACGATGTAAGGCACGCCCACCTGCCGCGCCAGCAGCACGTGCTCACGCGTCTGCGGCATCGGACCATCGGTCGCCGCGACTACGAGAATCGCGCCATCCATCTGGGCCGCGCCCGTGATCATGTTCTTGATGTAGTCGGCGTGACCGGGGCAATCCACGTGCGCGTAGTGACGGTTCGCCGTCTCATACTCCACGTGCGCGGTAGCAATGGTGATACCGCGCGCCTTCTCTTCCGGCGCGTTGTCGATCGAATCGAACGATCGGAACACGATCTTCGGGTTGTGCTTCTGCAACACCTTGGTGATGGCCGCCGTCAACGTGGTCTTGCCATGATCAATGTGACCAATCGTCCCTACGTTGCAGTGCGGCTTATTGCGATCAAATTTCTCTTTCGCCATATCTTGCCGTGCCTTGTTCCTTCCGTCAGTAATCTTCGCTTCAGTAATAGCGATACAGCTGTTGAAACTTCGTTCGCAGTGCAGGCTCTACTTCCTCCACTCGCGTCAGGTAGAACTCCCGCATTTGCGCCTGGTCGGAAACAGTCAGCGTCTGATACAAACTCTGCGCTCCCAGTTTCGCCAGCGTTTCATCTACTCTCTCGAACACGCCCCGGGCCAGTATCGCCTCCAGGCCGCGTATCCGGGCGCCGCTCCTGCGTACCTGCTTGAGGAACTTTTCGACCTTCTCCGGGCCGAATGCGCGATTGATCGCGCTTTTCAATTCCTCGAACTCTTTCTCTTTATCAACCCTGATGGCAACTTGTTGAAAGCTCACCATGACGTACCCTGCATCAGAAATTTCTGGAGCGGGAGACGGGAATCGAACCCGCGACCAACAGCTTGGAAGGCTGTGACTCTACCACTGAGTTACTCCCGCTTAAAACCAGCCATCAGCTATCAGCCGTCAGCCCTCAGCTAAAATCCTGGCTCCGGCCGCCGATTTCTATTTACCCAAACAACTCACCACTCAATTTCGTGGAGCCGATGACCAGGATTGAACTGGTGACCTCTCCCTTACCAAGGGAGTGCTCTACCAACTGAGCTACATCGGCTTGAACCAGCCATCAGCTTTCAGCCGTCAGCTAAATCAACGGCCCCGGCCACTACTTGCTGCTCAACTTATTGTTCCGATCCACTCTCGCCATCCGGATGCATTACGTCGTTGCGCCGCAGCCAGGTCTTGAGCGCGAACATTGCCAGAACCGCCAGTGTGGCGAAGCGCAATTTCGGATCACTCAACGTTGCCCACGACAGCGCGCCCAAGACGACGAAGGCGGCCAGCGCAATGTAGAGACGATTCATTCAAGTCTCTGGTGCACAGGGAAGGATTCGAACCTTCGTACCTCCGAGGAGGGGCAGATTTACAGTCTGCTGGCTTTAACCACTCACCCACCTGTGCAGAACTGCAGAACAGTCCGGCTTCTATTGCCGACATCGCTGCCTATCCGGCATTCATCGCAGGTTTTCACGCCAGCGTACGGAGATCGTTCAGACGGATTCTGCAAAAGTACGGATTTGCAAACGTGAAGAACAGAAATGCGCGCGAAAATGCTATCGCACGCAAACACCACACTTGGAAAATTCCCTTATGGAGTGCCGTTGGAAAATCTGTTAAGCCGCCGCGCCGCGTGTCTTGCCCTTGCGTGTCCTGCGTCCGGAACCAATGCTGGAGCTGGCGAAGGGATTTGAACCCCTGACCCTCTGATTACAAATCAGATGCTCTACCAACTGAGCTACGCCAGCAGTTCTCAGGTCGTGCCCGTCCCTCGATAGGGACAACACACCCTCTGATCCCTTCCTGATGTCCGGGACAATTCTAAAAGTTACCATAACGGCATTTTGCGTGCAAGCGGGACCGGTCGTGTGGTACGAACACTCATGTCTCCGCCTTTGGCGTTGATCTTTAGGGGCCAGATCTGGCTGCTTTGTGCGCGTCGGGCAGAACGGATGATTCTTGAATGCAAAGTCCAAATCAACGCGGCGCACATGAGTGTCCGCCCCACACGAACTAAGCCCCTTCGCTTCGGGCGGCCAAACTGTGGGAGACTGCACTCATGCCCAAGCGCACTCTTCGGATCATCAAACGCGTCAAGAATGTCCCAGTCATAGGAATCTGCGAGGCCTGCAAGGAGCAGTTCCAGGCGGAGCATCAGCCAGCCGGCCAGCAGGCGAGGGCGCAGGCGGTGATCCAGCAGCAGTTCAACGCGCACAAGTGCAAGCCAGCCGATGTCAGTCCCGGCGCTGCAAGATAAGACGGCTGACCTCTGCCGTCCGGAACACCCTGCTCATTTCGACTGAACATCAACCGGGCTCGGCAGCTGAATGGACTGCGAGCCGCCGACCACAAGTTTCTGGCCGTGAGCCGCGTACTGCGCGATCACGGCCGGTTTCGACCAGTCCAGGTCCCAGCCGTTGTCGATGGCAATCACCGTGTAGGCGCCGGGAATCACACTGTGGAAAGTGAAAGTGCCGTCGAGATCGCTCTGGTCTCGACGGAAGAGATCGCGGTTCGCCTCCGGATCTTTGGGAATCAGAACGATCATCGCACCCGCGGCGCTTTTGCCCGCCCGCTGTGCAACGCCGTTTACGTCCGCTGCGCCACCTACCACCGATAGAGAAAGAGCCAGGCTCACACCTGCGGGCACGGTAAACGACCGGCCAGGGGCTGGGGAGCCGTTCACGATCATCGAGACAACCGAGTATGCGCGTATCGCGCTTCCGGCCAGGACTTCGTAGTTCCCCGGCGCCACGTCTGCAAACGAGAGTTCGCGAGCAGCGCTCAACTCTGCCCGGGCGACGACGCGGTGCTGAGCGTTGCGGAGTGCGAATACCATTTGCCGAGGAGGCGCAGTTTCGCCGATCAACTCGACCTTCGCGGTGATGGTGCTGGCGGCTTGACCGGCGGAGGCGTCGAGCTCTTGATTGTCCTGGCTGATCTCGACTTCGCTGCTCCGGCTCGGCTGGCCATTCCGTTGCTGCATGCGCAACTCGTACTTCCCGGGGGTGGCAGTGATCTCAAAGACGCCGGGCGCTGTCATCTGCACCTCGGCCTGGACCGGTTGTTGCGCATTATCGAAATCGCGCTTGAAAAGCATGGGAACCGAAACGATCTGCCCGTTTTCCGGGGGCGCCGGGCCACGCACGATGACGTGCAGGGCGGGCACCGGCGTCAGGTGGAGATCAAGATTGAAATGATCGCCACCCCGAATGAGTATGGGAGACGCGTCTTCCACCTCGGTAGCTCCAGCGTAGTACGTGGGCAGATAAACCGAGTCAAGAGAAGGATCCACGGAAGTAGGAGTATCGGGCGCGCCCTTTTGACGAATTGATGGCGCGTGCACTGCATACCACGGTTTGGCAACGACGGAGACGAAGTAGGTACCGACGTCAAGGGGCGCGAATTCGAACGATCCCTGGTCGTCGGACTGATCGGTTCGTACGGGCACGGTACGGCCGACGCCGGTGCTGTGGTTATCGCGCCAGAGCGTGACGCTGGCGACGCGGACCGGTTCGCCGAACTCGTCGAAGACGTGGCCGGTGAGCACTCCTGTGGGGGCGAGGCGCAGGGTGAGGCTCTCGGTGTCCACCCCGGCGCCGGTGACGATGGCGGTGGAAAACTGCTCGTGCTGGTCGTAGGAGGCGGTGATGTATCCACGCTTGGCGCCCGTGAGCGAGTACTTTCCGGCTGGAAGGTTTCCGAATTCGAAGTGCCCGTCGTCGCCGGTAATCATGAAAATCTGATATTGAGGGTTCTTGACGTCCTGCAGGGAGACGCGAGCGCGGGAGAGTGGAAAACCTTCGCGGGCGCTGATGATGGTGCCGGCAATGCGGAAATGGCCAGCACCTGCTCCTGGCACTTGAGTCGGCGTTTGCGCTCGAAGCGGAGCGGACACGGCGAAGAGCAAGCATCCGAGCGCAATTCCCGATGTCAAGAAGCCCCGGGTCAAGAAGTGAGATTGGAAGCGCCACATCTTGAGTCACTCCCTCGTAGAGATTAACGGTACGCGTAGCTGCTCCGTCTGCCCCGGTACAAGACGGACGACCGGGCCTTTGCCTTCGTAGACGCTCATGGCTTCGGTATTCTGATATTCCAGTTCGCTTTGCTGACGATCGAAGGCAAGAACGCGATAGGCGCCGGGAGAGAGTTGCTGGAACTGGAATCTCCCCTGGGGCGAGATCCAAACTGCTGCGAAGCGGCCGGTGGAGTCGGGGAGCGGAACGCAGTAAGCGTATCGCGGCAACAGCCGGTGGGCCGGGGCGGGCGCTCGCCTCGTCTTGCGCACCAGGAACCGCAGCCGGCAAGCCTTCAACGGTTCCGTCGATCGCGGCACCATCATCGCGCAGCACGATATCAATGGGAAGACTCGCACCGCCGGGGCCGACCACGAGGGGCTGGCGCAGAAGATCAACGCTGCCCGCGACCGCCGATGCGACATATCCGAATGCGGGATTTACCTGCAGCCAATAGTGGCCGGGGCGGACGCTGTCCAGCACGAGATCGTTGTCGTTGGGTTTGCGCGGTGCGCGAAGATAAGCAGTTCCCGTCGTATCGAAGTCGTCGGCGGGCTCGAGAAAGACGTCAGCCTTCACCTCGCGAGAGAATTTTCCGGACGTCATGGACCCGCTGGACCGGCGGCCCTTCTCGCTTTGCTCATCTCTTATATTCACCGGAATAGATCCGCCAGGGATGACCGCCATGGAGGCATTGGTCATAGGGGGGCCTTTCACAGTCACGTCAACGCTGCCGTTACCGGTCTGCTGGCCCCAGCCCACCGACGCCTCCACGGTGTAGGTCCCATTAGGCAACATGCCCTCGATGCTCGATTCTCCACTGTAGCCCAGAGAGTATCCCGGCCCCTTGTGGCCGTTGAGAGCGACGGAAACATTGAGGGCGGCTCCGGCATCGACATTCGTAACGGCAATTTTTACCCTGTAGTACGGCTGAAGAACAGGAGTGAGTTCGATCTGAGCGGTTTTGCCGGATTCGAGGGTGACGGCGGAAGCCGAAGCAAAATCGCCGGCTGCCGGGTAGTAGATAGGCGGATATCCGAAGAGCTGGCCGCCGGGGTTGAAGGTGATGGGATCGCGGTCCAGCAGTTCGTCGGTGAAGACTTTGTAAGTTCCTGCCGGGAGATTGGCGAAACGAAACTCTCCATTGGAGCGCGTGGTGGTACTCGCGACCGGAGCCCAGAAAGGGCGCCCGTCTCGTACATAGCGTCTGTAGGCTTCCACGCTGACGCGGTCGGACTGGTTCGCAGAGGGGAGATTCACCCGGCCGACGATGAGGGATTCTGGAGTGAGCGCGATCGTCACGTCGGCGGCGGCGCTTAGGGGCTGCGAAGGCCCCGCGCTTCCGCCCTCGAGGAAGCCCGGCTTGCGGGCCATCAACTGGATGAAATCAATCCGCGGAAGTTGGAATTCGAAGCGCCCCTGATCGTCGGTGAATCCCGCCAACCGATTGTCTGTCGAAAACACGAGAGCGCGTGCAACGGGCTCGCGCGTAACGCTGTTGATCACAGTGCCATGCAGGCTTGTGGAACTAGTCGGGCGCTGAGCCTCGAGGCTTTGCACGTCCTGGGAATGAGCGAGTGGAGGGCAGGAAAGGGCAGCAACACTCAGAAAAAATAGGGCAATCAGCCAGAGCGGCAAATGGCGCCACTGGCAGCGGAGAACAGCGAAAAAGCTTCGCGTACCAGACATCAGGGCACGGCTCCGGGCGTCCGTATTGTGGCGAAGAGGGAGGGGAAAAGCAACCTGCCTTGTCGGGTTGAAGATGTGCACAGGCGGCAGTCTATAGCTGAAGAGCAAGCAGTTCGAGGAAGTGCTAAATTTGTTCTGATTCCCGGACAAGGCTGGTCTTTCATGGCGATTCCGCTTTCCAGTGACATCAAAGCTTTGGTCGATGGCCCTAACTTCGCGCACCTCGCCACGCTGCTGCCGGACGGATCACCGCAGAGCGTGCCCGTATGGGTGGGCCGGGAAGGAGATCGCATCCTGATCTGCACTGGAGAAGGCTCGCTCAAAGCGAAGAATACTCTCCGCGATCCGCGGGTCGCTCTCTCCATCGTTAATTTCACCGATCCTTACCAGGAAGCTCAGGTGCGCGGCCGCGTGGTCGAGCGTCGTCCTGATCCTGATCTCAAGTACATGGACCCGATCTCGCACAAGTACACCGGGAAGCCATTCCCGTTTCGCGGCCCTGAAGGAAGAGTGGCGCTTGTCATCGAGATCGAAAAGGCGCGATACGCCAAGCTCCCATTCGAACACACGCCCGCGGCATAGGCGATACGCGCAATACGGAACCAGGCGTTTAACTGTCCCCAAATCATCTTCGCACTCACCATCCCATAGGTGGGCGTTTCTGCGAGAGAGGAATCTGTGTCTGCGAGTTCAAATAAATCGATGCTGATCCTGATTGCCGGTCCCTACCGTTCCGGCACCAATGACGATCCGGGCTTGATGCGGAAGAACGTCGAGGACATGGAGTCCTATGCGCTACCCATCTTCCGTGCCGGGCACATCCCAATTGTCGGTGAGTGGCTCGCGCTGCCGCTGGTTGGTCTGGCTGGCTCTAGAAAGGTCGGCGACCAGGCGTTCAGTGAAGTCTTTCATCCCATCGCGATTCGGCTGCTGGAGAAGTGCGATGCCGTGCTTCGAGTCGGAGGGCCGTCGGCCGGCGCGGACGAGATGGTGATGGTTGGCCGGAGTCTGGGCCTGAAAATCTTTACCACTCTTGCAGAAATCCCGATGGTCGCTTGATTTAGATGAAGATGGTGCCGTTCGTTGTTGGCGTGATATCACCGTTGAGTTTACTGGCGGCCAGTGAGTGTAATCGCCTGGTGACAACAGTTACGCTCTTAATTTTGTGATAATTTGCTTCGCGATATAGTGAGAGTGCAGTGGAGGCGGTGATGATCCGACGCATAGTGGTGCGTGGCGTTTCGATCATATTTTTGATTTCCTGCGCATTCGCCGCGTTCCCGCAAACCCAGCAATTGCCATCCCAATCGGCTGACGCGGTCAAAGCGGAGGCCGCGAGGCTCTACGCCGATGCTCATCCCTATCTCGACGTGCCATTCCCGGAACTGAAGAAGGTGGTCCGGGAATTGTCGGGAATGACGCCTGCTTCGAGCCAGGAACAGCTCCCTGATCTTCTGGACAAAGTTGGCGTCAAGGCGGATGAATTACTCCAAAGAGTGCCCGATTTGGTTTCTGACGAAGTCGTGAACGAGACCCGGCGGACGATTCCCAAGGGAGAGCCTCTCGGTTGTGTGGGCCTAGGATGCTCCCCTGGCCGGACGGCAAGCGCGGAAGAAGATCAAACCTTCCACTATCTGCTACTGACCCATCCGGGGGCCTTCGGCCGGGTGGTGCTTTCAGAGTCCCGGACCACGCTGAAGGGGAAGTCCGTTGACCCAACGGTGCAATCGCCAAATTTCCCGGGCTTCTTGCCGGCCTGGGTACTTTTCTATCCCGTGAATCAGGTGGAGTCCCGCTTTCGTTACTTAGGAAAGCAGCAATTCGATGGACACGGCACTTTCGTAATCGGGTTTGCCCAGCTGCCCGGCTCGATGGCCTCGCTCGCGCGTCCCATACTCCTGCAGGGCATTGCCTGGGTCGATCAATCGGATTTCCGCATTGTTCGCTTACATACGGACCTGCTGGCACCCCTGCCCGAAAAGCAGCTCCTGAAGCAGACGGCCAATATCGTTTTTGGCCCGGTGGAGATAACGCAACCGGGCTTGCAGTTGTGGTTGCCTAGACGGGTAGATTTTGAAATGGAGGCCAACGGTCAGTTCCTCCACGAGGACTACAAGTATTTTGATTATCAGTTGTACAAAGCCACGATGGGTAAGGATGCCGAACGTACGGCTTCATCACCTATCGGGCATTTGGCGTCGGCGTCCCCCGAGCCGAAAGACGAAGCCAAGACAGAAGCTAAACTTTACGCGGGCGCCCATCCTTACATGGACGAACCGCTATCCGAACTTACAAAGACCGTGCATGAACTGGCAGGACTGACGCCGGCTCCCAGCCAAGACGAACTGCCCGATCTTCTCGCTAAGACTGGCACCATGGCTGATGAATTGCTGCGCAAGCTGCCCAACTTAATTTCCGATGAAGGCGTAAGCGAGTCGCACTATTCTCAGGAAGCGGCGAACGGTTGCGTCGGCGTTGGGTGTATTCCTCAGGAAGGCGGCGCAACTAGAGATGAACTATTTCACTATATGATCCTGACTCATCCAGCGCAGGACGGCCGGCTGGCAGTTTCAGAGTACCGAACCGCGCGCAATGGCAAACCCGTCGGACAAGCGGCAGCGGGAGCGCCCAGTTTCCAGGGGTTTATATCCGCTTGGGTCGTATTCTCTTCCGCGAATCAAGCGGAATCGAGGTTCCGGTACCTGGGACAACAACGCGTCAATGGGTATGCGGCCTATGTCCTTGGGTTTGCTCAAACTCCGGGTTCGGTGGAATCCCCGGGACGGATTGTAGTGAACAGCGAGTCCATTCCGATGCTGTTGCAAGGCGTTGCCTGGATCGATCAGTCGGATTTCCGCATCATTCGCCTGCGGACGGACTTACTAGCGCCCTTGCCTTTGATCCTAGTTGAAAAACAGACGGCAAACATCCTGTTTGGCCCTGTACACATTGCGGATCTCGCCACGGAGTTGTGGTTGCCGAAAGCGGTGAAACTCCAAATGGAGGTCAGGGGCCAAGTTGTCCGAGAGGAACACAACTATTCCAAGTATCGGCTGTTCCAGGCGAAAAGCAGAATTGTCTTGTCCCCCGACGATGAACCCGCCAGCAGGTAAAAAAGCATCGGCGGTCGTTTGAAAAGCGAGTGCCTAGTATAACTGTCGTAACATCGCGGATTACACTCAACCGATTGTTGCTGTAAACGCCTTCCATGAGAAGGCCGGTCGGAGTCAAGGGGATTCGTTTTGGTATTTGTAGGTCACGCTGTTTCTTCCCCGCCGAGTCGCCACTGTCGCCACCCTTCCATCCGCACTCTTGGTGAGCGATTCTCGCTCGGTGCAAGTTGGGTGTTCTCGTTTCAGCCGGTGCTGCCACCTGTTTATCGACCTCGGTTCCATCTCGAAGATGAAAGCTGGGCCAGGCGTTTAACGCAGTCACCGGAACTCGGCTTTAGGCTTTAGCTTTCCTTTCGCAGAGCGTTTTTGGTTTTATGCAGCCGCCGGCATCGCTCTCTGCTTGCTATTGCGCAACGGTTCGTAAACCTCTCCGCTCACCCACAGGTGATGCAGCAAGACGGCCAGCTTTCGTGCCACTGCAATAATGGCTCGTTTCTTCCCGCTCTTGCCGCCGCGCTCGGCCAGCTTCAAACCCCAGCGGCGCAGATCGCTGTCGGCTCCAAACGGCCCCAAGATGTGGTGCGCTCCCTGCACCAGCAGCGTTCGCAGGTATGGATCGCCTTCCTTGCTGATGTGCATTTGCGGCTCGCTCTGGCCCGAGTTTCTCCGCCCCGGTTGCAGCCCCAGGTAGCAGCCCACGTCCCGGCTCTGGCGAAAACGATGCGCGTCTTCCAGCGTCAGCAGGAAGGTCAGCGCGATCAGCGTCCCTACGCCCTTCAACTGCTTCAGTTGCGCCACTTGCGGATAGCTTTCCCGCGCCAGTCGCTCGATCCCTTCGTTGCATTCCCGGATGCGTTCACTCAGCGACTCGATTCCCGCCAGCAACGGCTGCAGCGCGGTTCGCAGTTCCGGACTCAGCTCCTGGGCTTTCTCCGCATTCATATTGCGTACGTTGCACCCGCGTAGCCGCTCCCCGTAGCTCTTGGCCAATCCGCGGGCCGTGTTCACCAGCGCGGTTCGTGCCCGCACCAACCCGGCGCGCGCCCGGATCACGGTCAGATCCGCTTGCGCACGCGCACTGCGATGCTTCACCGGACATAACAACTGCGGATCGATCCTGGCCAGCCGAGCCAACGTCTGCGCATCCAGCCGATCGTCTTTCTTTCGGCTCTCTCCGATCAAGCGCACATTGCGGGCATGCGCCACGATCACTTCGTGTCCCAACTCGCTCAGTGCCCGGCTTACCCACGGTGAATGCATTCCGGTTTCCAGCGCGATCCGGCTGCGCGGTATCGCGCCGAACACCTCTCGCATCGCTTTCGGAGTCGTGCCCAGTTTCTGTGCCAGCCGTACTTCACCCGCTTCGTCCAACACGCAATACCAGCTCGATCGATCGCCCAGGTCCAGCCCGATCGTCAGCTTCTGTTCAGAACAATTCCTGATCTGCTTCCCCGCTGTGATGCTAATCTTCTTCATTGCCGGTCTCCTTTTTATCTGTGCTTCGAGCACGTCGATAACTTGGGAGCGTACACCGCATCCCGTCCGGAGACCGGCCTTCTCATCCCATCTGTTTACAGCCGACAGTCAGGCCGATTGACCTACCGATATCTGAGTTTCAGGTAAAGCGTACCGACAATTGCAATCACGAGGGCAGCCAACGCCGACGTCTTAACCGTCTCGGGGTGCTGAAATGAAGGTCCGTGACGGCGAATGTCGAACCGAAACGCGAGAAAACAGATCAAGTACAGAAAGGCAAACCACCCCGCGTCGCTGGTCGAGAGTCGGAACTGACGCCCAGTCGCAGAGGCTCTTCCACGCGGTGGATATTAGCCTGTCGTATTCTCCCTTACAAGTGCGTGTCCGATATCTGGCGTAACGTCGCCATTACATGAACTAGCCCCAGCGCCGGCCTGCGCGTGGCCGGATTCTGCGGCTCCAATCCAGCCACCCCTGCGTTGACTTGCTACTTCGCCCAACCTTAAGATGGCAGCCTTGTGGCCCTTCAGCGTTTGCGCGCTTTCTTAATTTGTTAGACCGTATTCGTATAAATCATGATCGGCCAGACCATCTCGCACTACAAGATTGTCGCGAAGCTGGGCGGCGGCGGGATGGGTGTGGTTTACAAAGCCGAAGACACGCGGCTGCACCGTTTTGTCGCGCTTAAATTCCTTCCCGATGAAGTCGCCAGAAACGCCCAGGCGCTCAGCCGCTTCCAGCGCGAGGCGCAGGCAGCATCGGCGCTGAACCATCCCAACATCTGCACCATCTACGACATTGGCGAAGAAAATGGCCAGGCGTTTATCGCCATGGAATACCTGGAAGGCGTGACCTTGAAGTACCTGATCGCCGGGCGTCCGGTGGAACTGGACACGCTGCTGGCGCTCTCCATCGAAATAGCCGACGCGCTTGACGCTGCTCACTCCAAGGGCATCATTCACCGCGACATCAAACCCGGCAACATTTTCGTTACTGATCGTGGCCATGCCAAGGTTCTGGACTTTGGCCTCGCGAAAGTCACCGGCAACAGCGGGACCGCAGATGCGGCGGGCGCAGGGGTTCTTTCGCAGGTCACCGCCATGAGCGAAGAACACCTGACCAGTCCCGGCTCGACGCTGGGCACGGTAGCTTACATGTCGCCCGAGCAGGCGAAAGGGAAAGAGCTCGACGCGCGCAGCGACCTGTTCTCCTTCGGTGCCGTGTTGTATGAGATGGCGACCGGTACATTGCCCTTTCGTGGTGACACTTCAGCCCTGATCTTCAACGCGATTCTGGAACGCCTGCCTACGCCTCCGATCCGGCTCAATCCCGACTTGCCCGCGGAGATGGAACGCATCGTCAGCAAGTCACTGGAGAAAGACCGCAATCTCCGCTACCAGCACGCCGCCGACATGCGCGCCGATTTGCAGAGGCTGAAGCGGGATACGGACACGGGGCGCGCGGTAGCCGCCAGTTCTGGCAGCAGTATTAGCGGCGAGCGATTCAGCGGCGTCCCGGCCCGCGGCCCAACAGTCGGTGCCGGCGTCCGCGGCGGCACTGGCTTCGATTCCTTCGTCTTCATCGGCAAAGGTGACTGTGGCTGCGCTCCAGCCGCCGCCTACGGCAAAGACAAAGATTTGGAAGATTGCAGTTCCCGTCGCGGCGTTACTCGTTGCCATTGCCGCCGGACTTTTCTTCTACTCACGTCGTTCCGCCACGCTGACCGAGAAAGATTCCATCCTGCTGACTGATTTCGTCAATACCACCGGCGACGCGCGTCTTCGATGGAACTCTGAAGCAGGCCCTGGCGGTGCAACTGGAGCAGTCGCCGTATCTGAACGTTCTTCCGCAATCGCGAATTCAGGCTGCGTTGCGCCTGATGGGGCGGCCTCCCGACGAGCGGGTGACCAGCGATGTAGCGCGGGAAGTCTGCCTGCGGGATGGCGTAAAAGCCATGCTGACGGGCTCTATTTCGTCTCTTGGCAGCCACTACGTGATTGATCTGAACGCGGTGAACGCGCAAACCGGAGATTCCCTGGGACGCGCCCAGGTAGAGTCCGACAGTAAAGAGAAGGTGCTGAAGTCGCTTGACCAGGCTGCTTCCAGTCTGCGGCAGAAACTGGGCGAATCGATTGGTTCGGTGCAGAAGTTCGCTACACCGCTGGAACAAGCCACAACCTCTTCCCTGGAGGCCTTGCAGGCCTTCACCTTGGGCGAGGCCGAGCACAATAAGCTGGACGACGAGAAAGCCGTTCCGCACCTGAAGCGCGCCATCGAACTGGACCCAAACTTTGCCATGGCTCATGCCACCCTGGGTGTGGTCTACGGCAACCTGGGGCAATTCAAACCGCAACTAGAGAACCTGAGCAAGGCATTCGAATTAAAGGACCGAGCCAGCGAACGCGAAAAATTTTATATTTCTGCTCACTACTACAGCGAGGTCACCAGAGAAGTCGATAAAGCCCTGGCGATCTATGAGCAGTGGAAGCAGACTTATCCCCGCGACTCGGTTCCTGGGACAATCTGGCCCTCGGCTACGAGTCGACTGGACAGCCGGAAAAGTCCCTGGCCAATGCCAGTGAAGCTTTGCGGCTCAACCCGAAGGATAAGTTTGCGAATTCGAACCTCGCCGATGCTTACCAGTCCCTCGGCCGCTACGACGAAGCCAAAGCTATTATCGAGCAGGCCAATGCCCAGGGGTTTGGGTCCCCTACGGATGCCTTTTCGCTCTACACCATGGCGTTCATCCGTGGCGACAGCCCTGCAATGCAGCGAGCCGCGGAAATGGCAAAGGGATCTCCGGAGGAGCAGGTCATGCTCCTGATCGTGGGCCAGGGGCGATGCTCTTTGGGCAAGATACAGAGTGCCAGGCAGACCTTTGCTCAAGGAGTCAGTTCAGCCGAAAAGGCCGGCCTCAAGGAGCTCGCCGCGGGGATTCGCCTGATCGACGCGTCGTGCCTGGCTGAGGTTGGCAATCAGGCACTCGCCCGGCAGGTGGCATTGCAGGCACTTGCCTCTTCGGATGATCGCGATACTCGCACGCAGGCTGCCGACACGCTCGCCCGGGCCGGCGATACCATCCGGTCACAGAAGCTGATTGAACAGCTCGCCAAGGAATTCCCTACAGATACTCTGTTGAACTCGGTCTGGCTGCCGGTAGCAAGGGCGACTAACCAGATAAGAGCCGACCAGGCAGGACAGGCAGTTGACACTTTGGAAGCTGCGGCTCCCTACGAATTTGGCTCGCCGCCAAATGGCGCACTCTATTGGCCGATGTATGTTCGCGGGGAGGCATATCTCCGCTTGCGCAATGGAGCAAAGGCCGCTACCGAGTATAAGAAGATTCTGGATCGCCAGGGCATCGCCTCGACCAGTCCGCTTTACTCTTTAGCCCGATTGGGGATGGGGCGCGCCTACGCGCTGCAAGGGGATGCGACGAAAGCCAAAGCTGCTTACCAGGACTTCTTCGCCGCCTGGAAAGATGCCGACGCTGACGTCCCTATCCTGAAAGAAGCAAAGGCCGAGTACGCAAAACTGCAGTAGCTGCCGAGCCATGTGGGGACAGCCGCCCTCGGCTGTCCTGCGGAGCGAAGATCCGCGTATTTTTGCTACCGGCAACAAGCCTGTCGAGCTTCGCTCGACCGGACAGCCGGGGGCGGCTGTCCCCAGGTGGCTGATGGCTTACCCAGCCCGGATGGTATGATTAGTAGCTCCCTGACCGTCGCCGGCGTCGTACCTGGCAGGTTTTTCCACGTGCGAACGGCCTTATTCATGCGCATAAGACGTAGACTCCCCATCCTGTTCGGCTTTGTGCTGGTCGCAGCCGCTATCGCCCTGGCTGTTGTGTTACGCAAGCACGCCCCGCCCGAACCTGCCCGCCTGCTCCCCGGCGCCGACGGCTATTTTTACGCCGACCTGAAATGGATACGCCGCGCCAACATCGCCGGGCAGATGCCGGACGTTCCCCACGAAGCGGAGTACGAACAATTCATTCAGGCCACCGGCTTCCAGTTCGAGCGCGACCTGGACCAGGCAGCCTTCGCCATCCATTATCCCCCGGTCAAACCGAACGCCAAAGCTGCAGCCCCGGAGGCAGCGCGGTTTTCGGAAGTATTCGTAGGCAGGATCCAAGGGGAGCGACTGCATGCCTATCTCGGAAAGATCTCCGCTTCGGTGGAGAACTACAATTCAATAGACATCTACAGCATCCCGCTTGAAGGCCGTACGCTCCGGGTTGCCATACTCGGCTTCGACACCGTGGCAGCATCCAACCACGACGATCCCATGGTAATTCGCGGTATCGTTGACCGGTCGCGGAAGCTGGCCTCTCCGTTCGGCGGTCCGGCATTGTTGCGCAGGTACTACAAGTATGTGCCCATCGCGAGTCTAGGGTGGGCGATTTTCACGGTTGAACCTGTTGACAGCCTGCCTGCCCGGAGCGCTTTGTCGTTCCTTTTCAACAAGCCAGCCACGGTAGTGGCTTCGGCGCGCTACCTCGGGCGAGTGCACTTCCAGGCCGAAGCCTTCACCGGCAGCAACGACGAGGCCCAGCGATTGACCGAGCAACTGGGGACGTTTCTCCAGCTTTTTCACACCGCTGAGGGTACCGTCTCGATGCCGGGCAACGACCCAGATGTAAAAGCCTTCTTCGACGGACTGAAGGTTCAGCAACACGGCAATCGCACCGTGCTGACAGCTGCTATTCCGCCAGGGTTTATCCGAAAGGCGGTGGCAGCGTCGCCCGCCGACGCGGCCCCGGAGGCGGGGCAGCCTGCGCCACCTCCTGCCACCAAGAACCCAAGCAAATAGGCGTAACCTCCGTCCCCACCGGACATCTAACTGAGAAAGAAACTGTTATGAGGGGCCAAGTAGCTCGGCTTGGCCGCGCTTGAGATCCAGCCCACACAAGCGAATGGCGCATGCGGTCAGGGACTGACGGTTCTGAGATTGATTGAGGACCAATTTGGTCCAACAGGTACAATAAAGCTCGGATGACTACTCTTCCTCTTCCCATTGCGGCGTTCTTGGCGGGGCTAGTCTCCTTCCTGTCGCCATGCGTGCTGCCCCTGGTTCCCGGCTACGTGTCTCTGATCTCGGGAGCTGGGGTTGAGGAATTGAAGGCGCCGGAATCCCGTCTGCTCAGCAAGGTGATGCTGAATTCTATTGGTTTCATCCTTGGCTTCAGCGTTGTGTTCATAACGCTGGGCGCGATCTCCACCGAGGTGGGGCAGTTGCTCGCGCGGTATAAGTCACTGCTGGCGCAGGTCGCCGGCGTGGTGATTATCCTGTTCGGACTGCACCTGACTGGCCTGTTCAAGATCAAGGCGCTCTACACCGACGCGCGCCTGCACCAGGTCAAGGGGGGCAGCACGCCCTGGGGAGCGTTTGTGATCGGCTTTGCTTTTGCTTTCGGCTGGACACCCTGCGTAGGCCCCATCCTGGGCGTGATTCTTACTTTTGCCGCCGCTCAGGATTCGGTGACCAAAGGGATCTTCCTGCTGGCGGTGTACTCGATGGGGCTGGCTGTGCCGTTTTTGCTGACCTCGCTCGGCATCGAGCGATTCCTCAAATTCTATAGCCGCTTTCGCATGCATATGCATGCCCTGGAAGTGGCCAGTGGCGGGCTGTTGATCGCGCTCGGCGTTTTGCTGGTAATTGGGCGGTTCACCATTATTTCGAACTATTTGTCGTTCCTGAACCGCTTCGCGCTTTAGTTCGTGGAAGCTGATTCGTACTATCATGATTCGCAAGATGAACAGGAGTCTGTCGTGAAACGCGATCCAGTCGTCGTTATCGTGGTCGCCATGGTTGTGACCGTCATGCTCGTCTTCGGGTTCCAGATGGCGCGGCGCAATTCCCGCGGAGTAGTCAACGCCGGCCCCAGCATGAAGGGCCAGACCGCGCCGGACTTCACCCTGGAGTCACTGGATGGCAAAACGGTTCACCTCTCCGATTTCCACGGCAAGGGCGTGTTGTTGAACTTCTGGGCCACCTGGTGCCAGCCCTGCAAGATCGAGATGCCCTGGTTCGCCGAACTGCAAAAGCAGTACGGACCGCAGGGATTGCAGATCGTAGGCGTTGCCATGGACGATGCCAGCCCCAAGGAAATTGGCGAATTCGCCCACGACCTAGGCGTGAACTATCCCATTCTGGTGGGCAAGGAAGAGGTGGGCGATGCCTACGGCGGAGTCCAATTCCTGCCGGCAACTTTTTACATCGGACGTGACGGCAAGGTCGTGGATAAGGTATTCGGTTTAAAGGGCCGAGGAGAAATTGAAGAAAACATCAAAAAGGCTCTAGCCGAGGGGCAGTCGGTACAGGCGCGAAAGTAACGTAGCTGGCGCCACCAAATCCTTCTAGCATTCTCCTGTGTTTATGCTGCGAAAGCTCGCTCATGGCTCGGTCCTGCTGGCGGCGGTGATGACGCTTGCGCAGGAGACTCCCGGGAAGCTTCCCCTGAACGGCCTCGGCGACGGCGTTCCGGGCAGAAAGACCCCTTCGGTGACGATGTCGCCCGTACCGACCGTTCCTGTCACGCGGGGCAAGCCGAATCCAGTGCGTCTGAGATTTCACGTGGGAGCCGGATTTCACGTCAACTCCAACCACCCCAAGTCTGAGTTTCTCATCCCCACCGCATTAAAGCTGAACCCTCCTACCGACATTATGATCGGTGGAGTCACCTATCCAGCCGGCGACGAAATGAGTTTCGCGTTTGCTCCCGAAGATAAGTTGAGCGTCTATACGGGGGAGTTCCCGGTGACGGTCCTGGTGCGCCCGCTGGCCGGCGTGCTCCCCGCCAGATACATGATTCACGGCGAGTTGAGGTATCAGGCTTGCGACAACTCCGCCTGCTATCCGCCCAAGAAATTGCCCGTGCAATTCGAAGTTAAAGTCGTGAAAGCCCCACCCCCGCCCCGCAAGAATCCTGGACAGAGCCCTCACATACACACCTAGGTTGCGCACAAAGGGGGTCGGTTTGGGGCGGACTTCCCCCAGGGCAAGCCTGTGGCGCCTGATCTTGCGGTCAACACTGCTCCTGGAGGCAGGCACCCATCGATTGGGGATGGGAAGATCGACGGCAGGGGACAAGAGCCTCAGCTTCAAAGCCTAAACTAAGCTTGCAACATCAGGCCGCCGAGGTACAATACCGCCACGGAAGGGCGTACCACAGCACTGGCCGGCTGAATTCCGCGAGGGCGATTTGGGCCAGAAAAAGCGACTGACGGTTTCACTGGTAGGACCGAAAAAGAATGTCGACCGAGCAGAAACCTTTCGGAGATTCGGAATCCCCCGAATTCGTGACGCCCGAATTCTTGCCTGCGGACACTTCAGTTAACCCAAACCGGGCGGAGGATCTGTGCGCTGACGATCTGACGATTTACATCAGCGATTCAGTCCTTCGGACTCTGCCGAACGACTTGACCAGGATGATTTACCTGGCATCCCTGCGAGATTGCAATAGCGGGCTCTACCTGCATCCTGAGATTTCGCACCAGCGGGGACTACACGCAGCGGATCGGGCATTTCGGATTTGCCACGACCAGATTTTTCGCCGCCTTCTGGCCACTCGATTGCCGGAATATGTGCGCCAGTTGCAGGAATACATCCGCTACACGCGGGGTGAAACCATCACCATGCTGAAGACCTGGAAGTCTCTGCAAGCCTACCGCGCAACCGTCCCAGTGGCTGCGCCAAGTATATCTGCCGAATTATTCTTCATGAACCTCAGCATCGCGCTTGAAATCCTGAGCGAGGAAGTTTCGCAGTTGCATCCCGCCTAGTGAGTTGACGCCCCGTTGGGCAATTGATCAAAAGGCAGCCAGGCATTGATCACCCGGCCAATCACAGAAGCTTCTCGCGGCACCTTGAATCGTCTGACGGGTTGCCGGGAGAGAGGATACGGCAGCAGCGTAAGTTCTTTGCCTTCCATCTGGCACCAGCAGCAGCTGTGTCCGTCGGTGTGCCAGACTAGATAGACTGGGCGTTCCCGCATGCTTCTCCAGTCAAATACCTGCACCGCATTTTGCATGACGTCGACTTCCACCAGCGAGCCGGGAGGAATTAGGTCCCCCATGGTGTCATCCTTTGACCCGACGACAGCGTAGCGATAACGTCGGGGATCGAGGCGCTTGCGGAGAGCAGGGGGCAAAGCCGCCAGTTCCTGCGGATTCAATCTAAGCAGGCTGGTCTCGTGGCTGTTGAAACTGGAGTCGAAGTTCAGTTGAAAGCGGAAACCTGGTTCCCGCGCTTCTATGGCCGTGGGCCCCCGCTGGCCAGTTTCACCTGGCCCGGCGAATTGCTTCACCTCGTTGGCGTCAATTCCAAACACCATCAAAAGCGCTTCCAGCGAGACTTTGAGACAAGCCGCCAGGCTGAACAGCTTGTGAATGCTGGGAACCGATCCGGTTTCGATATCAGCCAGCGTGGAGTGCGAGACATAAAAATCGGCATTGCCCTTGGCGTCCGCAATCGACCGGCTGATGCGTTCTATATCGCTGGACTTAACGAATCGCTCTTCGCGCAACTCCCGAATCCATTTACCCGAGTCCATTGGCATTGCCCGTAACTTCCCGCCTAAACCGGCGCTTCGGCGTTCGGGAAAGCAAAAACGCTGTCCGCCGAAATGTCTGAATTGAGGTGGAAAAGAATTCTCTTCAAAACTGCTAAAAAAACAGCTTTCATTTGAATGAAAAAGAAATCAGACGAAACAGAGTGTAGAGATTCCATCCCTGCATCGAGGATGAATCCTAACCCGCCATCAAGACTCGATTCGAGTCCCACTGCCGCTGTTGCCGAATCCGGTTGAGGTAACCGAGCAATTCCTCATACGGTAATGCAAATGCCGGAATCGACATCGCCCACCCAGGAAAGAACCATTTCAGCCACAAGCATGGCCGGACGAACAGCAAGTTTACACGAAGGCGAAGCGCGCCGTTTATCAGTTCCTCAGCCTCCCGAGCCAGTTTTGGATTTGCTCCAATCTTGGCCAGTTGCCCCAGTTTTATCAACATCGCAGCGTTTTTTCCAACCAGGTGTAGCGCATCCAGCGCCAACTTGAGACGCCGCCTCTGGAGAGCCCGGAATTGAGCCGGCGCAAGCGCAGTCCGGAGATATTCCTCCTCCTCCGCATCGAGCAACAGGCGGAACGCGTCGAGGTCGACCTCGTACCTTTTCGCTTCCCAGTCGTCCAGGCTCCGGATTTGCGGCAACCCGGGACGGAGAACCGCCCACACCAGCAACAAGCACAAGACACTGGCTAAGAGAATTGTTAGCGTTGATACCATTTGTCGACGCGATCAGTCAGGGCTTCATTCCATTTGGCCACATCGGTACTGGGCAGACGCTCAACCAGTTCCAGTTGTCGGCGCCGTAGAAAATATACGCCCCAAATGACAACCGCAAGATTATATGACGCCGATCTCAACAACACAAAGGTCGGATCTGTTATGACGTGTAGATTGGCGCGAAGTTCCAGCAGCGTCAGGTCCAGTGCGGCATAGACCCCGAATCCAGCGGTAATTCCCACCGAGTAGCTATGCCAGGTCAAGCCAAGCCGGGACATCAGCACAATCGCCGAAATAAGTACACACACTTGCAGGAATCTGGCAGAGCGCTGCATCAGGATAATCCTCTCCAGAGCCAGGTCCGCTCCGTTCGGCCCGTTGTTCCAGAACAACATCGCCAAAGCCGCGGCAGTCGCAACGATGCCGACAATCCAGAGGATCCTAAAGACAGATCGAAGAAAGGGATAGGGCTCAATCAGATGCCAGATGGTCTCGACGATAATTCCAAGTGATAACAAAACGGCTCCCGCTTCGCCCCACCAATAGATGTTGGAATAGCGACGTCCGTGTTGAGGAAGGAACAGAAGGACAAGATCGCGGGCGGGCAAGAGGATGGTGTAACAGAAAAAAACTGGGTACCGCCTCGCCAGTCCACGGAGTGACATCGCCATGGCGATCACGCATTGGATCGCCAACGGTACAAGCCACAGGACATTGGTAACAAGGTGGGAAAATCTCATGGGCCGTAACGGCAGGCTACTCGCAAACCGGAAGGCCCACAAGGAATTTTAGCTCTTACTTTCGTCGACTCCCAGCCGTCACTTCTGCGGACAGTGCGACGGGGAGCACATCGGTGCCGGAGCTCCTCCGTCGGCAAAAGACGCGGTTGACACGGCACCTAACAGCAGCATAGTTGCAAGAACCAGGCGAACAATATTCTTCACGAAGACCCCCTATTGTGGAAATTGTTCCACGTGAAACACACGGTATTGTTTTCCCAGCGAAAGGCTTGAACTGTTCGAAAAACGCGTGGTGCGCGTCAGGCAGCGTCGGTCTGCCGACAGTAAAGAAGGACTAGTCGGCATGCGAATCGGAAAATTCAGAATTGATTCAGCTCGTACCTATCTCTTTGTAGAAGATCGGTCACTCATCTTTGAATAACGTGGGAAGGCAGAACGCGCCATCAGACGTAAATCATTCTCGTCGGTAAACCGACGCGATGGATTCGTCCCCTGCTAGTCCGGTTGCGAACATGTCCCTGACAATATGGTCGGTATGGGAAAATGGAAGCCGGCACGAAGCTGCTGCCGGTTCTTGAGAAAAGGGAAACCTACAGCTTCAGGAGGTCGTGCTGGCCAGTCTTTGAGGGGGATGAACCAAAAAAGCCATCTACCTGTCCTCACTGATGAACAATTGTCCGCCTACTATCGCTAAATGAGCGCGTCCGCCCCGGCACGCGGTTTATCAGGGGTCCCTCTCACGGAAGCTGCTTTTCGTCAGGGTGACGCCAGGGAAGATGCCCTGCGTCAGTATGGCTCGAATGTCCGAGTCCGAAGCATCGCGAATATCTTGCGCCATTCGGGCTGCACCATCACTCAGTTTTCAACCGGTACGGCCCACCGCTACGGGCGTAAATCGCCTTACTTTATTCCGCCAACCTTCCTCTACAAGTTGCGCAGTGGAGTTACACCGCACATTTGCCAGGTCGTCGCGTTGAGCGAAAGTACCGGTTACCGCTTCGTCGACTGGATGCGGATCTTTGGATTTGATCTGCACCAGATTCCTCGTCTGCAGGTGCAGTTGCACACGGAGCGCACGGTGCTGGTCACACCCATCGAATTTGAAACGGCCTCGTTCCGGTCGCGGTTCTTGCGGTCACATCCCCCCCTCCGCAAATTTCCCGCTGGTCTGTCCATGGGCTCTCGACCAAGCGACGATCTGCTGTCGGCCACCGGACGCTACTGTTTCGCTAAGATCGGGCGCCGTGATGCCGTAGTTTCCCGCAGGTTGTTTCCAGGTATGATCGTGCGTGTCGATCGCCGTTACCGGCAACCCATGCATGGTACGGATGGCACTCCTCTGCACAATCTTCTGTGGCTGCTGGAGCAGCCTGCGGGGCTGACCTGTTCTCACCTCAGATGGATTGACGACCACCAGGTCGTCATGTTGCCGAGCCGCCCACCTTGGGGGAACTTGCCGCTGAGCCTGTCGAGCGAAGCCAGGGTTCTCGGTTTGGTGAACCTGGAGCCCGGCTCCGTAAAGCCGGAAGCATTCCCACTCAGGGCCAGGCTAATGAAGTTTGACTACCCCTTCCTGCCGCGGTCTGGCAGAGCCGAAGGGAGTTTCTCGGGCTTGCTTCGAGCAGCGCGCTACCGCACCGGTTTAACCTTCCGCGCGGCCCACGAACTCACCCGCGAGATCGCCAAGATCCTGGGCAGTCCGCACTACGCCATCGGGTTGGGTTTGCTTTCCGACTACGAGGCGATGGAGAGGCTGCCACGTCATATCGCCAAAATCATCAGCCTCTGTATCACCTACTGTCTGGACATTCGGCAACTTATGGAAACGGCGGGAGTCTATATCGACGATTCCGGCAAGATGCCCCTTCCGGCAATTGACTCCTTGGTCGCCTCCGGACCGGACTTCCTCGACGGCGCACATTACAGAACCATTGGTCTGGGAGCAGGCTATGTCAGGTATCCGGCTGTAGGGGTCGAGAAGACTCGTCCTATCTAGAACACAGTCTGCTTACTGGTTCGAGGCAGCACCAAACTTCCGTAACCAATCTCCACGGTTACTTACTTAAGGGGCCGCAGACCCTTGTTGCCGAGGGTACCTCAGTGTTTTGACCTCGGTGCCAACTGCTCCTACGATGAATACGCCGGAAAAGTCCTCCGCTGCCGGCTATTCCTCCTCCCACAACTGTGGCAAGTAATTCCGCCGCTGCCGGCGAAATTGAGAACTGGACCTGTAATGAAGCGTGTGCATAAACCAGATTCGTGTCAAGGCCGATCACTTCGCGAAAGCGGTGCCGGTTTCAGTCTGCTTGAGTTGATGATCGTACTCGCGTTGTCGATGATCGTGGCCGGCATTGGTTTCATGGCGTTGCAGCCAGCCCTGAAAGACGCTCGCGCGAATCACGCCTATGAGGACGTGCTGATGCAGCTTCGAGTGGCTCGCCAGCGCGCGATTACAGAACGCAAGCAATACATCGTCTGCTTCGGAATAGCCGCACCCGCAGGGGCCCTGACCCCGATGGGTGCGCCCACCGCGCAGAGTGTCCAGATGTTCCGCTGGGACGCGGGCACTGCGCTCTCCGCTGCCACCCAAATTTCAGCAAACACATTGCCCTCCGACATGCAATTCCAGACCGTGGCTGGGATACCGACGAATGCCGGCCACCGTGCCGGATGGATTTGGAACCGGTGGTACAGCTATCGACTTCGATCAAGGCATCGCTGCAGGCACCAAGGATCAGGTGATGTTCATGCCTGACGGGTCGGCGCACGATACCAACGGAAGTTGGAATAGCGGGATCATCTACGTCGGGCGAACTGCCGATCTGTACAGTTCGCGCGCGGTCACCCTGTACGGAACCACGGGCAGGATCCGGGGATGGCGTTTGATGAACACCGCAGGAGGTCCCCAATGGCTCCAACAATGACGGCTCGAATGATGACGACCCCTGATCACTGCAAGGCCGCCGCCAAGCAGAAGCAGCAGGGATTCACCCTGTTGGAAACGCTGATCGCTGTTGTGGTGCTGATGATTGGACTGCTGGCCGTGCTGGCTACCTTCGCCCTCGCTATCGGCAATACCACCACCGTGCAGTACGACAGCGTGGCCCGCCAGAAAGCGGCGGAGGCCATGGAAAGCATCTTCACAGCACGCCAAACCAGCCAGATAAGTTTTGACCGGATTCAAAACGTAGGCGCGGGCACCGGAATTTTTACCGTGGGCTTTACCCCCATGACCGACCCCGGACCGGACGGTTTGGACGGCACCGGCGACGATGTTCCCGCGGCCCCTGTCAGGCTGCCGGGAACCAGCGGTACGGTGACAAATACTTCCCAGGACGTGCTGGTTGACCTGGGTAATTTCAGCCGGCAGATTCAGATTGCGAACGTGGCCGGCAATCCGAACATTCGTCAGATTACAGTCACCGTGCGTTACCCGGCCCCACAAGGCTGGTATCGAGACTATCAGGTGCAGGCGCTGATTTCGTCATACCGCTAGGGGCCGAGACCAGAGAGATTGAGGAGAGACATGCGATCCACCGAATCGAAAGCCTGGGGCTTCAGCCTGGTCGAGCTGCTGATCGCCATTGCCGTGGGCTTGACCGTTCTGGCGGCCACTACACTGCTGTTCAAGCACGGAATGGATGCGACGGTGCTGGTGTCCCAGTCGTCGGAAATGCAGCAAAACGTTCGCTCCACTCTGAACCTGATCGCCAAGGATGTGAGCATGGCGGGTTCTGGCCTGCCCTCGGGCGGCTTATCTTTGCCCTACGGCGCAGGAGCGACTCCCTCATTCTTCGCGGTTGATCCTTCCAAGGCATGGCTGGCCAACAATACTTACCCGTCCGGCATCGTCGCCGGCGCCCCGGTCACCAACTTCATGTACGGCATTATTCCCGGCGCGGGCAACGGTATGGAGCTTGGAGGACCTGCCACGATAGCGGCAACGGGACAGGGATCGGACGCGGTCACGATCATATACGTCGACTACGCTTTTCCGCTTGATCAGTACACGGCCACGTTTCCCGCGGCGAATCCCAACGGAGATGTGGTTACCCTTGCGCCGCCCGCGGTTCCCCCGGTTGGCTTTCCCGCGATTCAGTCTCCCACTGGAATCCAGGTGGGCGACTTGATCCTGTTGAACAATCCCAAGGGCTATGCGGTCGGTGAAGTCACGGGCATCGCTCCGAATGGCGCCAACACCAACCTTACCTTCGCCAACGGAGACCCGCTAAATATCAATCAGAGCGCAGCGGCCAAGGGAAATATCGCTTACATCATCCCGGGCGGCAATCCCGTTGCGACCCGGATCTGGGTGGTAACTTATTTCGTTGAAGTCCCGGCCGCCGCCACCGGGCAGCCACCTCGCCTGATGCGCCAGGTCAACGGACAGCCACCGCAGCCGGTTGCCGACAATATCATCGGTCTGCAAGTCACGTACGACGTCTGCGACGGAACCAATGGCCCCAATTGCTCCAGCATCCCGAGCGCTCTGACCGCTCCTTTTTCCCCCAGCCAGATTCACAAAGTGAACATTCAGATCATGGGCCAGACCTTACTGTCTTACGGAAATAAGTCCCGGAGCACGGTCCTGTCGACCTCCGTGAGCACGCGCAGTTTGTCGTTCAAGGACCGCTATCAGTAGGGAGAGATCGTGATTGAGGATTGATTGGAGATACGAAGATTCAGGAGATTATTCGCTATGAGTAGGGCCAAGGGCCGATCACGGGGATTTACTCTTATTGCCGCGCTGCTGGTGCTTGCGCTGTTGTCCGCCATTGCAGTGAGCCTTCTATTTATGGTCCACGGTGCCGGCCAGGTCGGCGGAAATGATCTGGAGTCCAACCGGGCCTATTACGGTGCCGAATCCGGGATGGAATTGCTCACCGCCAACCTGGCCGCGCTCTATCAGCAATCGCAGTCCCCCACTCCGGCACAACTCACCAACCTCACCAATAGCCCGCCGGACAGCACCATGATCAGCGGCATGAATTACCAGGAGCAGATTCTCTGGACCCCGGATGCGAACGGCAACCCGGCCAGCAAGACGAGTGTCATCAGCTCCGGACCCAGCGCCGGTCTGACCGCCGAAATCATTCCTCTCACCTTGAAGGTAAACGCCACCCGGCCTGGCGGATCTTCGGTGAACATGACGCGCGGCGTCGAAGTGGCGCTCATCCCGGTTTTCCAGTTCGGTGTTTTTTCCGATAGCGATCTGAGTTACTTTGCTGGCCCGCCCTTCGCCTTCCAGGGCCGCGTGCATACCAACGGCAACCTCTTTCTGGCCGCGAACTCAGGACCGCTTGTCCTGGACGCTAAAGTAACCGCCGCCAAGGAAATCATCCGTGACCGGCTGGCGAACAATTACAGTTCCGGCGCCGCCTATCAGGGCGATGTGTACGTGCCCAACCAAAACGGCGCGTGCGATCCGCCCAACCCGACCGCCGATCCCAATTGCCTCAAGTTCGCCATCTCGTATGCCAGCTGGAATGGGGGAATTCCGCCCGCTGGCCAGGCCAACTCAAACGCTTCGCCCAACGACTGGTTGAGTATTTCGACCGGAAAATTCAACGGGATGATCGGCAACGGCACATCGCTCGGAGTACAGCCGCTTACGCTGCCTTTTGTACAGGGCGCGAATGGCTCGGCGCAGCAGATTCAGATCATTCGCAAGGCTCCCTGGGTGAAGCCTGACCTCGTCGACGGGATCGTCGCGCGAGTTCAACAAGGCCAATATCCGCATCCTGCTGGCCAGCACCCAGGCTGATCTGGTTCCTGATCGGCCCGCCTTGGTGGGGGATCCCGACAATATCAATTTGGATGCGAACTGCGCCGGTGGCCGGACTGACAATGTTCCCAACGTGGTCGGAGGAGGAGGGGCAACTCCCTGGGCTATGGCTCAGCTCCGCGGCAGACCAGGGTGGGACTGGGTCTATGAACCGACCTGGGTGGGTCCGCCGGTCGGACCTGTTCTCGCCGGGGCTTGCGTGCCCGCCGCCGGTGCGAACCAGTGGCCCCTGGTTGATGGCTGGTTGCGCGTCGAGTACAAGGACGCCGCAGGCAACTGGATTGGGGTGACTCGCGCGTGGCTGCAGCTCGGATTCGCTCGCGGTCCCGCGATCCCGACTGTGCCCTTGGGTGGGAACACGGTGCACCCCAGCGCCATCCTTGTCTTTCAGAAACAGGCCTATGACCGGAATTTGAGCGGTTTGCCGCTCACGGCCGCGGACGGCCCGCAAAACTTTACCGGAGCCAATTTCACAGTTCACCTGGCATCCCATCAACTTCTACGATCCGCGTGAAGGATTTCCCCGCGACTCCGTCGTCGGCACGGGTCTGGCTGGTACGCAGTGTTACGTGAACGGAATCATGAACGCCGTCGAACTGGACGTAGGCAACTTGAACCAGTGGCTGCTGGGAAACATCGGCGCCGGGGGAACGGCCGTCGACTACAGCGGGCAGAATGGTTACCTGGTGTTCTTCTCGGATCGTCGCGGCATGCTTGCCGATCCGAACGCGGGAAACATCACCACGGGAGAGTATGGCTTCGAAGATGTCATCAACTCCCTGTCTGCTACCGGAACTCCGGATGGCCTAGCGGAACCGATCGGACCCACTGGGTTTTCGCCCGAAGATGTGGATGAAAACAACACGCTAGACCGGTGGGGCGCGGCCAACGTCGGTAGTGGTTTAAAAGCGCTGATTCCAGCCATCAACACTGTGAACAACCCTTACCAGGCGGCCGATTGCTTGAATGGCGGCCGGCAAAATATTGTTACCGGCGCCCGCCATGTGTTGAGGCTGGTTGATGGCAGCCTGGGGAACTTACCGGTGCGTCCCGATAACGGGTTTGGTGGCTTTACCGTAGCGGCGGAAAATCCCGTGTACGTCATGGGAAACTACAATTCCAATGCCGGCGATCCTTTCTGGGCAAATCCCAAGCACTGCGGCCGACATCAATCACGCCGCTGCCGCAGTTATCGCAGACTCGGTGACCTTGCTTTCGAATGCATGGTCGGACATCGCGAGCATGCAAAATCCAGCGAACCTTGGTGGCCGGCCGGCTGCGACCACTTACTATCGTCTGGCGATCGCGGGCGGTAAAAACATGAACTTCCCACAACCTGCCGCCGGCAACGGTATCGGGGCCGACTTTGGTACTGACGGCGGAGTGCATAATTTCCTCCGCTACATCGAAAAATGGGGCGGAGCCACACTGAGTTATCGCGGATCGCTGGTCAGCCTGTACTATTCGCAGTACGCTACCGGCACCTTCAAGTGCTGCGCCCTGGTCTACAGTCCGCCAAACCGCGACTACTACTTCGACACGGCGTTCCTGGATCCGACCAAGTTGCCTCCAGGCACGCCGATGTTGCAGGACGTAGTGAACCTAACCTACTGGCAGGACTTCAAGCCCTACTAGAAACTAGTGTGGGGCGGGCGCCCTCGCCCGCCGCTTTTGAAGTTGGTTTTGTTGTTGGCTCTTAGATCCGGCTGGCAGCAGCGGCAAATCAGTTTTGCCGGTAGAAAGTTAGAGGCGGCGGAGAGGAGTGTCCGCCCCACACGGTTCGATGATCAGAGCCAACTCTTTCGGCAGATAGCCTTTTCTCCGGAACCAGTCTTCCATCGCATCCTTCAGCTCGGGAATCGGCACATTGGTTCCGATTTCCATCAAGCCATCGCCTACGGGAAGCGTGTTATCAAACACGCTGGCGTTGGTGAAATTGCGCATGGAGAAACTGTCCAGCCATTTCAGGGGACAACGCTGGCGCCGGCCACTCTGTTCATATTCCACGAGAATCTTGCGGGCAAACATTACGAACCAATTTAACCACAGAGGACACAGAGGCCACAGAGGCCTATCAGCCCCTGCTTGACAGCCCCGCCATCCCGGCATAGTCTGCCGCGACGCATTGCGCTCAACACTGGAGGCATCCATGTTCTTTCTCTACATCATTCTGGTGGGCTTGGTCGCCGGCTGGGCGGCGGGCAAGATCATGAAAGGATCCGGCTATGGCCCGCTCATGGATATCGTGCTCGGCATCGTGGGCGCCATTATCGGTGGCTGGATTATGCGGGCGCTGGGCTTCTACACCAGCGGCGGGCTGATCGCCAGCATCCTGGTAGCGATTCTGGGCGCAGTGGTCGTGATACTCATCGTCAGAGCGCTGAAGAAGGTATGAACTAGTCGGACCCCGAGGGCCCGATTTGCACCAGGTCGGCGGCAGACGACTGCGGGTGCGTGAGCCCGTCCCAGCGGGATGGTTTCACCGAATCCGACCGCAGGCGATTCATCAACGAGCCGATCGAAGTAGAACCGCGTACCAGGTGGCCGATTGTCAGGGGCCCCAGGATTTTTCTCTGCTGCACATGATGCAGCCCGCTTGAGGCCACGCAGCCGCACTGGCTGCAATCCGGCGTCCCGCCAAAAATACAAGGCTCGACTCGCGTGGTCAGGTCGGCCGAGAAATTCGTGGACATTTTCGAGAACAGGCATTCCTTCGGATTTTTCGGCGGATCCAGCAAGGCTTGCCCAATGCCCGTATTCATCAGCAGCTTGGGATACTTTTCGCGTAAGCCCGGCAGTTCCTGCGCTACCCGTTGCCGCTCTTCCTGCGTCAGCATCTCTGGAGTGTGTTCGCCCTGTTGCGGGCTGTACAGGCTCACCCAGATCCTCTTTACTTCCGGCCGCGCCTCCCAGAAAGCGAGATATTCTTCGAGATATCCGGAACGCTTCATCATCGGGCCGGTGATCGTCCAATGAATATTCACCTCGCGGTCACGGATGTTTTCCAGGATGCGGGTATAGGTCGCGGGTTTGCGGCGAGGGTCGTGGTGCTCGGGCAATCCGTCGATGGACACAGCCACTCGGTTGCGGCGCAGTCCCGTCCACTCGGTGGGAATGGGGATGATTCCGCTGGTCACCACCATGGTGAAAACGTTCTGCGCGCTCAGCGCCGGGAGTATGCGGCTAAGTTCCCGGTGCCGGATCATCGGTTCCCCGCCCACCAGCGAGACGTGAAGCGGGCGATGTTTCTCAACCAAGCCCAGGACTCCCGCGACCAGCGCGTCGCCGCGCAGATCGGAGAGTTCGGTCAACTTCTTCTCGCCTCCCAGATGGGATTCGCCGTAGGCGTAACATCCTGGGCAACTTAGGGGGCACTCGCGGGTAATTTCGATGGACAGCATTGGGGCCCGGCCGGTGAGGATGCTCCCCCAGGCGGCAAACAGTTCTCCCACAGTCATTCCGGGACGCGATTGGGACATAGGATTTCCAGCTTTGGTTTCCAGGTTTTGGTTTCAGGTTTTGGTTGTAAGGTTAGATGCGAGCGGATGGCAAGGTTGCCGCACGCCTCTAAATTCCGGGGGGATTTATCGTAAGCCTAATGACTGCAGTTTGTTAGCCGCTGTCTCAGCTCGCTGAATTGGCGCCTTCCAACTTTCAGGTACTGTGGACTGTCCCGCTTGCAAGCATTCCGGCGACAAGTCTGGCAGAATGGAAGAGTCTAATTGTGGATTTCCAACGTTGACGGACTAACTCCCCGATCAGGATGGCTATGAAAACTGCACGTTCGCGTGGCCCACTCACGCGCAATATACACCTCGTCAAATGGGTCGAAAAAACCGCCGAATTGACCAAACCGAAGGCCATCCATTGGTGCGACGGCTCGCAGGCGGAAAACGACAAGCTCCTGCGGGAAATGGTGGCCAGCGGTTCCCTGACCAAGTTGAACCACGATTTGTGGCCAGGCTGCTATCTGGCCCGCTCCGACTCTGGCGATGTGGCCCGCGTGGAAGACCGGACATTTATCTGCTCGCTCTCGAAGGATAACGCCGGTCCCACCAACAACTGGGAAAATCCCTACACCATGCGACGAAAGTTGAAGGAAAAATTCAACGGAGCCATGCAGGGACGCACCATGTACGTGCTCCCCTTCAGCATGGGACCGGTGGGTGGTCCGATGTCGCAGATCGGGGTACAGCTTACTGATTCGCCCTTACGTAGTCGTGAATATGCGAATCATGGCTCGCATCGGGATCGATGTTTTCAAGGAAATTGACAAAGACGAAAAGCGGGTAGTGCCTGTGCATCCACAGCGTGGGAGCCCCGCTGGCTCCAGGACAGAACGACGTCCCCTGGCCGTGCAATCCGGAAAAATACATTGTTCACTTTCCTGAGACTCGTGAGATCTGGTCATACGGGTCCGGCTACGGCGGCAATGCGCTGCTGGGAAAGAAATGCTTTGCCTTGCGGATTGCGTCCAACATCGCCCGTGACGAGGGGTGGATGGCGGAGCACATGCTTATCCTGGGTGTCGAAGATCCGAAGGGTAAAAAAACCTATGTGGCGGCGGCGTTTCCCAGCGCCTGCGGAAAAACTAATTTCGCCATGATGGTGCCACCCGAAGGCTTGGACAACTGGAAGGTCTGGACTGTAGGAGACGATATCGCCTGGATCAAGCCCGATACAGCAGGCTGTCTGCGCGCCATCAATCCCGAAGCCGGGTTCTTTGGCGTAGCCCCGGGAACGTCAGAAAAAACCAATCCCAATGCGATGGCAACTCTCTCCCGCAATACCATTTTTACCAACGTGGCGCTAACTCCGGAAGGCGGCGTGTGGTGGGAAGGCATGACCGACAAGCCGCCGGCCGAGTGCCTCGACTGGCAAGGCAATGTATGGACGCCGGAAATTGCCCAGAAGACCGGCGCCAAGGCGGCGCATCCCAACGCGCGCTTCACCGCCCCGGCCTCGCAGTGTCCGACCATCGACGCGGCCTGGGAAGATCCAAATGGTGTGCCTATCAGCGCCATTATCTTCGGTGGCCGCCGCGCCAGCACAATTCCGCTCATCTATCAGGCGTTCAACTGGAGCGCGGGAGTGTACGTCGGGGCGACCGTGGGATCGGAGATGACCGCCGCGGCCGGTGGAGAAGTCGGCAAGGTCCGCCGCGATCCCATGGCCATGATTCCGTTCTGTGGCTATCACATGGGGGATTATTTCCGGCACTGGATCAAAATGCAGCGCAGATTGAGCAAGACGCCGCGCATTTTCCACGTCAACTGGTTCAGAAAAGATACAGAAGGCAACTTCATGTGGCCCGGGTTTCGTGACAACATGCGGGTACTCAAATGGATCGTGGATCGCGTCCATGGCCGCTCCCAAGGCAAGGAGACGCCCATCGGCTGGACTCCGCACTACGAAGATATCGAGTGGAAGGGCCTGGATTTCCCCAAAGAGAAATTTGAAAAGCTGCAAGCCGTAGATCGGGCAGCATGGCGCTCCGAGGTGATTGCGCACGAAGAATTGTTCATACTTCTGCACGCCCATCTCCCGCCCGAGATGATCTATGAACGCGAACTACTGATCTGCCGTCTCTGATTAATGTGGGCGCGGGCGTCCCGCTCGTGTAGTAGCGGCAATGACGACCACGGAGCTCTGCTCCGCCGGACAGCCGGGGCGGCTGTCCCACGTGCTTCGTGTAGGCGTTGGCTCCCGTTTGTTCTTTGAGTGATTCGTTCGGGAGGCACGATTTCAGTCGTGCCATAACCGCTTCAAGCGGACCGGCTTTAGCCGCTGAGGTTGGTTTTTTCTAAACCGAGGCCACAGACTGGGCCCCGGCCGCGACTGCGTCCAAATGCTTTAGCGTCTCTTCCACGGTCAACGAATACATTTCCCGCCCCAGACCTTCGCCGGACTCGGCCGCGACTTTCAAATAATGGCCGGCAATCTCCACCGCCAGCGTATCCGTAATCGCCTGTCCGGTGCGTTTCTTGTATTCCACCCACGCGGGATGCGGCAGGGCCACCCAGACCGGCCGGCCGTCCACCAGAAACTTGACGTCGACGGCGTCAGCGTGGCGCGTCGCAATGGCTACAATGAGTGCCTGGTAGACGCAGTGCAGATTGGCTTTGCTCCAGCGATCGACAACGTGGAAGTTCTGATACATGGCTGTAAAAACTATATCGGACCTGATAAGCGTGAGCAAATCGAGACTCCAACAATTTTGTTATTCAACCTGCGAGGGATTTGTGCAACGGGCGGGGAATGCACAGGTCCTTCGCTGCGCTCAGGATGACAAGGCGGTCAGGTTGACTACGGAAGCCGAACTGGTACGTGAATTATGATGTTTGATCCAAAAGCTGATTGCTGAAAGCTCTTCAATGAAAAATCTTGGTATCCTCCTCTCCGGACGCGGCTCAAACTTCGAAGCCATCGCAAACAACGTTGCTTCCGGAAAAATTCCGGACGCACGCATCGCCGTCGTAATCTCCAACAAGCCCGATGCCGGCGGAATTGAACTCGCTCGTCGCCTCGGACTCACGGCGATGGTCATCCCGTCCAAAGGCAAGCAGCGCGAAGAGCACGATCGCGAAGTCGTGGCCGCCCTGCAACAGCACAAGGTTGATTTGGTCTGCCTGGCGGGGTACATGCGCCTGCTCTCGCCCTGGTTCGTGCAGCAGTTTCCACGGCGCATCCTGAATATCCACCCGTCGCTGCTGCCGTCGTTTCCCGGCCTCGAGGCGCAGGAACATGCCTTCGCCTATGGCGTAAAAGTAACCGGCTGCACGGTACATTTCGTTGATGAAGAACTCGACCACGGAGCCATCATCGTGCAGAAAGCCATCCCGGTACTGGACACAGACGACGAGCACAACTGGCGGCGCGAATTCTGGAGCAGGAGCACATGGCGTATTCGGAAGCGATCAATATCGTGCTCGAGGGAAGGTACACGATCGTGGGAAGAAGGCTTGTGACGAACATCACACCGGTGTAGGCCGTTTGACACTGACATTTCAGATTGAGGACTTTAGATTGCAGATTGTTTATGGGGTCAACAGTCAACTCGGAGGCGATGAAGGGGCGCACCAAGCAATTCGCCCTTATTGTCATTCGTCTGTGCCGGACACTACCGCCGAGTCCAGAGGCGCGCATTATCAGCCGCCAGCTTCTACGCTCCGCAACCTCGGTGGCCGCGAACTACCGAGCGGTCTGCCGAGCTCGCTCAACCGCAGACTTCACTTCCACGCTTGGACTGGTGCTCGAAGAAGCGGATGAAGCGTTATTTTGGCTGGAGCTCCTGGTTGATGCTGGCGTTGCGGCGAGACAACAAATCAATGTTCCCCTCGATGAGGCGAATCAGCTGGTTTCGATTTTTGTTGCCTCGCTGCGGACAGTTAAGGGTTTGAGATCTGAAATCTAGAATCTGAAATCTGCAATCGTCCTTCCGCCGCTATAATCGTTACCCTATGCCCACCTTCCTCCCGGTCGACGAGCAACTCGCCTACATAAAGAAGGGCTCTGCCGAGATCGTGAAAGAGTCCGAGCTTCGCTCCAAGCTCGAGAAATCTCTCGCCTCAGGCAAGCCACTTCGGGTCAAAGCCGGCTTCGATCCCACCGCGCCTGACCTCCATCTCGGGCACACCGTGCTCCTGCGCAAGCTCAAACACTTTCAGGACCTAGGCCACACCGTCATCTTTTTGATTGGCGATTTCACGGGCATGATTGGCGATCCTACCGGACGCTCCGCGACTCGCCCGCCGCTCAGCCCGGAAGAAATCATGCGCAACGCCAAGACTTACATGGCGCAGGTGTTCAAGATTCTTTCCCAGGCGAAGACCGAAACCCGATTCAACAGCGAGTGGTTCGACAAGCTGAAATCCGCAGACTGGATAAGGCTTACCGCCAAGTTCACGGTCTCACAGATGCTCGAGCGCGAAGACTTCCACAAGCGCTTTCAGGAAGAAAAACCCATCGCCATGCATGAACTGCTCTACCCGCTGGCGCAGGGATACGACTCCGTCGCGCTTAAGGCCGACGTTGAACTCGGCGGCACCGACCAGAAATTCAATCTGCTGGTCGGCCGCGAGATGCAACGCGCCTACGGACAGGAGTCGCAGGTGGTGCTGACCACGCCCATCATCGAAGGTCTCGACGGCGTGCAGAAGATGTCGAAGTCGCTCGGAAATGCCATCGGCATCCAGGAACCGCCGCTCGAGATGTACGGCAAAGTCATGTCAATCTCGGACGCCATGATGTGGCGGTACTACGAGCTGCTGACCGATGTGCAGCTCCCGGAAATTGAAAAGATGAAAGCCGAGTCGCATCCGATGGAGGCGAAGAAAGACCTGGCGCGGCGCATCGTAACGGATTTTCACTCGGCGGAGGCGGCGGCGAAAGCGGCAGAGGATTGGGCGAAGCAGTTTCAGAAGGATGAGGTACCGGAGGATGTTGAAGAAGTCGAGGCGTCGGTGGAAGTGACGCAGGACGGGCGAGTCAGGTTGGATAAGCTGCTCGCCAAGGAAGGCTTGGCAGAATCGGTTAGTGATGCGGTACGAAAGTTGAAGCAGAAAGCCGTGAAGGTGAATGGAGAGTTGCAGACCGATTCCGCAGTCTCATTGGACCTTAGTCAACCCATCGTGTTGCAGGTGGGTAGGAAGATCAGGCGAATTCGCGCCACCCTTGCGGTTGGAATAAGAACGGTGGACAAGAACCTGTCATCCTGAGCGGAGCAAACCGATTCGCCTGCGAATCGGTTTGTGGAGTCGAAGGACCCCTACCGTAAGGATGGTCTCAGGATCAAGTCTTGCATCGCTGGCTCAAGAAGACTCCGCAAGAATTTGCCTCTGGCAGGGATCCTTCGACTGCGAGGATGCTTCGCGGGGCGAAGCATCCACTCCGCTCAGGATGACAGAGGGAAGAGAGTGCGCCCTTCCTGTCCTCCGTGGTTCAGTTCTGCTAGTCTCATGCCGCTAATATGCGGGCAGCCGCCATCTTCGGTCTGTCGTCGTCCGAAAAGGATCTCGAGCCATTCAAGAGAGAATCAAACGCCATCTGGCGTGTTGGTTTGCCTGCGTCATCGGGCGAGGCCGACGCAATTCTCATCTTCGGCGGGGACGGAACCGTGCATCGTCATCTGGCGCAACTGGTCCGCCTGCAGTTGCCGGTGCTGGTCGTTCCCCGCGGCAGTGGCAACGATTTTGCCCGGGCTCTGAACCTGCGCAGCGTGGGCGATGCGCTGGCGGCGTGGCGGCAATTCGTTTCCAGTAAAGAGAACGTGCGTTCAATCGATCTGGGGATGATCACATCGCCGGTCGCAGGCAGGGCGCCCGCGCCACACCAGCCTTGGGGCGCTGGAAACCAGAAACTGGAAACTGGAAACTATTTTTGCTGCGTCGGAGGCATCGGACTCGACGCCGAAGTCGCCAAGCGCGCCAACCAGCTTCCCCGCTGGATTCGCCGCCGCGGTGGATACGTGCTCAGCCTTCTGCCCACGCTGTTCGGCTTCCAGCCGCCCAGGGTTAAGGTTCAGTCCGGCCTGCCGGGCACATCCGGTACTTTCGCGCTTCAGCACGACGCGCCTGCGATGGTGGTTGCGTTCGCCAACGCTCCCGCCTACGGCGACGGCGTCAAGATCGCTCCTCACGCCCGGCTCGACGATGGCAAGCTCGATATCTGCGTCGTCGGGAATATGGGAAAAGCGCGCCTGCTGCGATTGTTTCCGTCAGTCTATTCCGGCAGCCACCTGAGCATCCCCGAGGTCAAATATTTCCAGACGGAACGTTTGCGACTGGAAACCGAACACCCGATGGACGTCTACGCTGACGGCGAGTACGTGTGCCGTACGCCTGTGGAAGTGAGCGTGGAGCGGGCGGCTTTGCAGGTGATTGTCAGTACTTGATTGCTTATGGTTTCGGGTTTCTGGTTTCTCGTTTCCAGAACTCAGTTGCGCCGGACCCCGACGCTCGGCATCCTGAAGCCAGAAACTGAAAACCAGAAACTATTCTCTACTCCCTCACCAACTCCACGCGCCGATTCCGCGCCCGGCCAGCCAGCGTGTCGTTGGGCTCCTTCGGGCGAGTCGCTCCAAAACCCTGCGGCGTTAGACGATCACCTGCGATGTGGTAGCGGGTGACCAGCGCCAGCTTCACGGCCTCGGCGCGGCGTTGCGAAAGGTCCATGTTGTAGTCGTCGCCACCGATGTTGTCGGTATGGCCTTCGACGCGCAGCTTCCATGTGGGATTGTGAGTGAGCGCGTCCGCGATTTCGCGCAGCACGGGTTCGGATTCGGGCTTGATCTTGTCGCTGGCAAAGTCAAAATAGATACCGTAGACCTCGGCCTGCCCTTTCTGCTTCAACTCCTGCTCGATCTGTTGGCCTCCGCCCCCACCTCCTCCGCCGCCCGCGCCGCCGCCGCCCGCGCCACCGGCCGCGCCGGACCCTCCCGCATTCGGCGCGCCGGGCTGAGCCTGCGGTGGTTGCGGAGGATAAGAAATCTTCACCAGTTGCAGCGTGTCGCTCCCCGCCAGCTTCCAGGCCAGTGCGAGGGGATTATCGAAGTCATCGAGAAAGTAAAAGTCGTCCAGGCCATCGTCGGTGGTGCATTGAGCGTGAATCGCCGGGAGCGAAACCCGCTGGTTGTTTAGCAGCACCGGGAACGCAGTCAACCCATCGCCGACGCGTTTCATGGTGCACTCCGCTTTGCCCATATCGGCCAGGTCTTTAGCTTCTTTGGGAGCACCCGGGGCGCCGCCTCCCGCCATCTGCCCCAGCGCGCCAAGCAACGAGCCCGCCATTCCCTTCAGTCCTCCAACCCGGAAACTGAATTCTGTTTCTCCCTTACCCTTAAGTTCGGCCAGCACCTCCCGCGAAACGCTGATTGCGGTAGACCCGGGCACGACTTCGGGTTGATTGGGGCCGAACCACTGCATGTAATCGTGCGCGGTTTGCAGATCCTGGGCGCGGACCATTCGCGCTCCGGAAACCGACCCGCTGGCCTTCGGAGCCTTGTCGCCACTTATTTTCTGCAAGCCTTCAAGCGGATTGGGCACGTTGTCAGCGCGGTAAGAAAGGCGCACGCCCGTCGCCGTGACCTGCTGAATTTGCTTGATGGATTCGTAGTCGCCGCCAAACTGCGCGATCGCGGTCACCACCGTGAGTCCGGGACGCAGCGGAACCTTACTTCCGGATTCGCTTCCCGCGTTGGATTGAGTCCACGCCGGGAATGAAAGCGGGGCCGGGGAAGACGAGGACGAACTGCCCCCGGAATCGGAGGATGAGGAACCTCCGCTTTTTTTCGAAGACCCGACTCCCAGCGCCCCCGCCAGCTTGTTCAGGTCGTTCGTTTTGTAGGCTTGCTGGATTTCGTCGGCCTTCTTCTTCGCGCGGTAGCCAATGTAAACACAGCTGCCCATCACCGCGAGAACCACCAGCAGAATGAAAACGAGAAACGCAACCAGAACCTTTACCAGGACGCTGCTGCCCTGGGACTGCCCGGGCTGGGGGGCCACATATGCCGGCGGCGCGGCGGGTGATGGAATCGCCGGAACTGGTGGAGCCACAGCTCCGGGCGCACCCAGGACGGCGGCTCCGCACTTGCTGCAGAATTTGACATCACCTATGGGAGAACCACACTGCCTGCAAAAGGCCATGAAACTCCGCTCTTTGAGTCGTTAACAGCAGTCCTGGGCTTCAGTAGAGACGTAGCTTGCTACGTCTTGCCGGCGGCGCCCAAAACCCAGACGTAGCAAGCTACGTCTCTACGGCAAGCCGCACTTCACAGGTGGCCGGCAATTGTCTGAGCCATCTTCTTGGCTGCGTCGGCACTGACTCCCGCTTCGCGCAGATCGATCTGCACTAATACATCGCCCTTGCGCAACATGAGCGATGAGTTCCCCGGAGCCAGGTAGGCTTCATCGCCAATGCCTTCCACGGATGTAAAGGTATCCATGCCGGCTACTTGTTTCATGGCGCCGCGTGCGATCCCCATGGTGATGCCGCCGTGCTCCCACGTGTACTCAACATCGAAGTGCCGTCCACTTGAGCCATAGGTGTACTCGCAGCTCATGGTACCGCGCTGCTCGACCGATGTGACTGGTTGGCCCAGAGCCGATGATGCCTCGCTGGTCGTCAACATGGCGCAAGGCTGCCGCCTGCCGGTATAGGGCTTGGCATCCCCACCCACGGATCGGGAGAACTCGTGGGCTTTTTGCTTAACCCGATAGCCGATATAAACACAGCTGCCGGCCACCGCCAGGATCAGGAACATGAAAAAGGCGAGCACGCCGATAAGGATCTTCATTCCCGTGCTCATGCCCGTTGAAGCCGGCGCAGCGGGAGCTGGAGCGCTCACGGCAGCGGCCGGTGCGGCTGGCTGGGTGGCACCGCATTTGGAACAAAACTTGGCACCGTCGGCCAGTGGGTTTCCACAACTTACACAGAATGCAGCCATTGATTCGCCTCCATTAATCTTGCCCGCTAAACGTCACACGATTTCGTGGGCGGCACAACGATGGTCTTCTCCTGGTGAAAGATGTCCTTTTGCACCTTGCCCTTTTCCTTGCCCAGGATGGTTGCGTTTGCGCCGACCGAGATCGTGGTAATAACCCTCGCCTTTTGGCAGGGTATGAGCGACCCTGCCCCCGCCGCAATTGTTGACGTGGTAATGATCACCTGGGCATAAGCCGCGCCGGTGGTCTTCAGCTTGTCCGACACGGCCTGCTGAATCTTGCTTCCGAACGGGGTCTTCTTCAAGAGGTTCAACGCAGCATCCGCCAGGCCGGGAGGCGCGTATGTTTTCACTACCTGAAAGACGGTGTCGGTTCCCAGCTTCAGTTCGATCCGGGGCATGGCCAGCGCAGCAACGAACCCCACCGGCGCCACCGGCGAAAGTGAGAAGTTGTCGACAATGGAGCCGTCCGCACTGCCTGTGCCCTCCTGATTGACGTTGCCTTCGTTAAAGCTGAACCCCTGCACCCCGTTGTAGTTCACGCGAAAACGCCCGCGCGCCACTTCCTTGCCACCCGTGAACGCGGGATGAAGCAACAGAGCTTCGCTCACTTCCAGCGAGAAGGGCAGACCCCCGATCGGCAATGGAATGGTAAAGGAAGAAGGCAGCTTGATCTTTTGCTCCAAGGCCTCGACGCCGGGCTCGTCTTTGGCCGCCTCCCAGCCGAAGTTCACCTGGCCGTTCAGGTTCTTGTTTTGATAGTCGAAGTATTTTAGCTGGCTGTCCTTGATCATGATGGTGGCGGCAGTCTCGAAGTTCTGCACATAACCCGAGCCCGACACCTTGACGACCAGGCCGTTGTATTTGCGCGACACATCCAGATCGAGGTTGAGTTTGTCAGGCAGCGGCGCGGCCTTGACTGTGTAAGCCCAACCGTCATCCTCCCCGGAGAGGCTGTACCCCCCGGCATCTGCATACACCGTGCCTTGAAGTGGCCCAAGAATCCGATCGCCAAGACCGGCTGGTGACGGCGGAATCATCGCAGCGCGGGAATGCGGCACTTGGGCGAAGTTCACCGGAGCGCTCCACTTGATGTTGGCATCTTTGACAGCTTCCAGCAGCGGCGCGTCTTCGGTAACCACAACCAGGTTGCCGTCCTGCTTGGTGGCAACGTCAACCTTGCGCATCGCAATGCCCGGCACAAACAGGATGCTTCCCTCCCGCAAGCTCGACGCCGCACTATCGGAAGGATCGAACACCAAAGTGGAATTATCGGTGCTGATGCTGCGGATGGACTTAATAAACGCAGCCTGGTCCATCTTCACCACTTTGTCGGTGAAGGTGGCCTGAAAGGTGTTTCCCGGCCGGGTAGTCAGGTCGGGCGCCAGGTTGAGCGCCGCCAGGGAAATTGGCCCGGAACGGTTGTCGCGGGAAGACTCCGGCGCCGTCGTCTGGCGCGAGCACGCCGGAAACAGTAGAAGCACCAGCAGCCACACCGACTTGAACCCACGATTCTTCAACCCTCGACTCATCAACCCTCGACTCATGGAGGCCTTGAGCGCTTGCGGCCAAGAGAGCCAGACCGGCCGGTGCGCCATGTTACGAAGCTCGTGTGCACACGTCAAGAACATTGGGACGACGACGCAGCCGCCAACGAACAGAGTTTTTGCTTTCTAGAAACCAGAAACTGGAAACCAGAAACCGCCCTAAGTGCTAAACTATGCCATCTGTATGGATGAAAACCGACGTTCCCGCACCTGGCTCTGGATCGTGATCGGGGGAGGAGCCTTCTTCCTCTTCGTGCTGGCGGTGTTTACCCTGGTCTACCTCAGCCTCCATGCCGGCGGAGAGAATACCTCTTTGCGCGCCAGTTTTGGGGACAAGATCGGCGTGGTCGAACTGGAAGGCGTCATCCTTGACCCCAGCACGGTCGTGCAACAGGTCAAGAAGTTCGGCGAGGACGACTCCATAAAGGCCATCATTCTGCACGTGAATTCGCCGGGTGGCGGGGTAGCGGCTTCGGAAGAAATCTATCGTGAGGTCAAGCGAGTCCGCGACGAGAAGAAAAAGCGCATTGTGGCTTCAATTGAAACCGTGGGCGCCAGCGGCGCCTATTACGTGTCTTCGGCCACCAACAAGATTTACGCCGACAGTGGCAGCGTCGTGGGCTCGATCGGCGTGATTTCCGAGTGGGTCAACTACGGCGACCTGCTGCGCTGGGCGCACCTGAAGCCTGAGGTTCTGACCGTCGGCGAATACAAGAGCACGGGTGACCCCTCCCGCGACATGACCCCGAAAGAGCGGGCCTACCTGCAATCACTTATCGATAACATGTATGGCCAGTTCGTCAAGGCGGTGGCCGACGGGCGTCACGCCAAGGTAGACGACATCAAGGCTGTGGCCGATGGTCGGGTTTGGACAGGGGAACAGGCCCTGTCCATGCACATGATCGACCAGATTGCCGACTTCGAAGCCGCGGTCGATGACACCGCCAAGGCGGTCGGCATCACCGGCAAGCCCGTCCTCGTACACCCGGATAAGGACCGCAAAACCGTGCTCGACCTGCTTTTCGGGGACATTTCCGAGTGGCTGCCCAGCCGGGAAAAGTTGCTGGATCAGCACACGGGGTTCTACTTCTTGTGGAAATAGGTGGTAGTCTCAAATCTGAGACTGGGCCTGAAATCGCCCCAAGCGTGGAAAAGCCTCTTGCGCAGAACCCCTGAAGTTTGAGAAGTTTATACAGGCTTGGCGGCTCCGGTCCAGGTCCCTGGGTCACCTGTGGGTGGAAATCACAATGGAGCGAGGAGCGTATGACAAAAGCTGATCTGATCGACGAGGTCTCCAAACTGGCGGAGTTAACGCGCAAGGACAGTGAAGTAATCGTCGAGACTATCTTCGACAGCATCGTGCGTTCGCTTCGGGTGGGCGACAAGATCGAGATCCGCGGCTTCGGCAGCTTCCGTACCCGGCAACGCAAACCGCGCGTAGGCCGCAATCCAAAGACCGGCGAGCGAGTGGAAGTGCCCGCTAAAAAGATTCCGTTCTTCAAGCCCAGCAAAGAGTTGAAAGATTTGGTCAACACGGGTGGAGGGCATGCCGCGGCGCCGCCGGCACCTCCAGCACCGCCGACTCCGACTCCGGCATAGGACGGCCCGAAAGAACCACGTGGGGACAGCCGCCTCGGCTGTCCGGCCGAGCGACGCTCGGCTACCCCGCTCCCGGCACAATCTCAACTATCTCTCCCGAAACTTTGCCGTCCTGTACCTTCAGCCGCCCGATTGTCACCGGCAACCGAAATCTTCTCGGTCCGGCACTGCCAGGATTGAAGTACAGCACGCCATTCGTTGTTTCCTGTTTAGCTCTATGGGTATGCCCTGAAACGACAACCGCAAATCCAGCTGCTTCAGGCTTCAAATCCAGTTCGTTCAGGTTGTGAAGAATGTAGATGGAAATACCGCCAACCTCCAGCGCGTTAGTAGCCGGAATCTTCCTCGCCCAGGCTTCGCGATCCACGTTACCGCGTATGGCCGTAACGGATGCGATTTCCGCCAGCTTTTTCACGATGTCAGGATCGCCAACGTCCCCAGCATGAATGATGAAGTCGGACCCACGCAGCGCGGCAAGAGCCTCAGGACGAAGCAATCCGTGGGTGTCGGAAATAACGCCGATGATCACCACCGCCCGCGTAGGGGCAGGTGTCCTCACCTGCCCAGCGGAGCAAAGCTCGGCTCCGAGACAGACACCACCCACAGCCAGCGATATTGTTCGGGAGAAGACACCAATCCCTTCCTCACAGGATTGTCCAAGATGTAAGCAATCTTCTCGTCAAGCTTCTCGGAGACGCGCAATACACGCTCGAATGACTCCTCCTGCCAAACACGTCCCAGACCACCGCGCTGGCGGTTTATCAGGTGCGCTGAGGTTCCCTTGATCGCTTTTGTAATTCGCGCAAGCGAAAATACCTCAGATTTCTCAACGTCCATCAAGGGAACAAAGATCAAATGCACATGATCGGGCATGACCACCACCGCCCGGAGATCGATCGTCCACGGGTTCGCACGCATGCAGGTATCCATCACGATCGTTCGGGCCCAGTCAGGGAGAATCCACCGCCCGTAAGTGCAGAATGTCAGGAAATGCGGTTTGCAGTCACGTTGAAGATGAGGAAGACTGCGGCGGTAGAAAGGCTGGGACACGGCATGCAATTTTACCGCCCGACTGCGTCGGGCCGGGCAGGTGGGACACCTGCCCCTACGTGGACCGTGCCAATTTGGAACTCATAGCCCCGGCCTCTTCTGCTCAATCAGCCCTTTGATCTTCGCCACGAACTCCGCTGCTGCCATATCCTCCGTCTTCTCTTTGCCACGGGTGCGGACGTTGACTTTGGCAGCCTCAGCTTCCTTATCGCCCACCACCAGCAGGAATGGCACCTTCTGCATGGCGTGCTCGCGAATCTTGGCATTCATCTTTTCGTTGCGGGAGTCCACATGCACTCGCACGCCAACCGCTTTGAGCTGATCAGCGACTCTGTTCGCATATTCCGCGTGGCGCTCGGAAATCGGAATCATCACTGCCTGTACCGGCGACAGCCAGACCGGAAAGGCGCCAGCATAGTGCTCAATCAGCACGCCGAAGAAGCGCTCGACTGATCCGTACAAGGCCCGGTGCACCATGACCGGCTGCTTGCGCGATCCGTCTTCGGCGACATATTCCAGGCTGAAGCGCTGTGGCAAATTGAAATCAAACTGCACCGTAGAGAGCTGCCACAGGCGCCCGATAGCATCCACCAGCTTGATGTCAATTTTCGGCCCGTAAAACGCGGCTTCTCCGGGGATGGTGGTGTATTCGATGTTCAGTTCCTTGAGAACTTTTTCGAGCGAAGCGGTAGCGCTGTTCCACTGCTCGTCGCTGCCCACGAAATTTCTACGGTCGTTCGGATTCCAGGTGGAAAGCTCGGTTTGAAACTGGTCGAAGCCGAAGTCCTTGAGCACATCGCGGGCGAACTCGACACAATCGGCGATCTCTTTTTCAATCTGTTCCGGCGTGCAGAAAATGTGGGCGTCGTCCTGGGTAAAGCCGCGGACCCGCAGCATGCCGTGCATTACGCCCGAACGCTCGTAGCGATACACCGTGCCCAACTCGCCCAGGCGGACCGGCAGGTCGCGATACGATTTCAGCGAGTCTTTATAAATCAGGATGTGGAACGGGCAGTTCATGGGCTTAATGCGATATTCGGCGTCGTCGAGCTCCATGACGTCGAACATATTCGATGCGTAGTAGCCTTCGTGTCCCGAGGTCTGCCACAATTGCCGCCGCGCTACGTGCGGCGTGTACACCAGCGAGTAGCCGCGCTTAAGGTACTCGGAGCGCATCCAGTCTTCCATCTCCTTGCGGATGATCCCGCCCTTGGGATGCCAGAAAATCAGCCCCGGCCCCGCCAGCTCCTGGATGGAAAACAGATCGAGCTGCTGACCCAGCACGCGATGATCGCGCTTCTTGGCTTCTTCCTGCTTGTTCAGAAAATCGTCGAGGTCTTTTTTCGAGAAGAATGACGTTCCGTAAATACGCTGCAGTTGCGGATTCTTCTCATCGCCCAGCCAGTACGCGCCGGCGATGTTCAGCAGCTTGAACGCCTTGATCTTCCCGGTCGAAGGGATGTGCGGGCCGCGGCAGAAATCCAGAAATTTGCCGGTCTTATAGATCGAAATCTTTTCATCGGGCTTGGTGAACTGCTCGATGAAGTGGCACTTCATGAAGTCGCCTTCACCCTTGAACTTCGCCAGGCCCTCGTTGCGCGGTAGAAATTCACGCGCATACGGAATGTCCTGCTGCACCAGTTCCTGCATTTTCTTTTCGATCTTCTGCAGGTCCTCCGGCGTGAACGGAGTGGGACGATAGAAATCGTAGAAAAATCCGGTGTCAGTCGGCGGCCCGTGTCCCAGCTTGGTCTCAGGAAATAATTCCAGCACGGCGGCGGCCAGCAAGTGAGCAGAGGAATGCCGGTAAACTTCGAGTGACTCGGGATCGCGATCGGTAAGCAAGCGAAGGTCGGTGTCTTTCTCCAGCGGCCGGGTGACGTCGATGAGATCACCGTTGGAGCTTTGTTCTGACGGCGCGAAGGGTCGCGCCTTGGCAACCAGCGTGGCATCGGCCAGGCGTTGGCCGATCGATTTAGCGATATCGAGCGCGGTCGTCCCCTTCGGGACTTCTTTCACACTTCCGTCAGGAAGCTTGACGTGGATGCTGTCTGCCATAAGTTAGGTTCGATGTGGAATGTTTTCAGTTTATTGGAGGGTGCGGAGTGGGTCAAACGGTGACCGAGCATGACCTGGTCACTGGTGAACATGCGGCTCTTACGCAATCGGTGCCTTGGACTGTCCAATTCGATCTAGGCCTCGCGCTAGTCGGAATGGCATGTCATTCGCGAAGCCGGTGGGTAAATTGAATGGCGGTGCAAGTTGAATCAAGGTCTGGATCGGGTTTGTCTGGAAACTCCAGATGTAACGTGTCCGGTCGTTCCTCCACAGAAATCAATTTGAACCGCTCGCCATTTTCGAGCAGCCTCAGACGAACGCGATACAGGCGAGGTCCTTTGGTGACGTAATCCAGCCACGCTTCTCTAGTAGCTGGATGAAATCCAGCAACCTCTGGATGCAGTAAGCCAGCGCCTGCCGGGATAGACATCTGCCCAAGAATGGAATTGAGCTCAGCGGTTTCGAGCCACGTTGTTTGCGGACCAGAGGGGTGAGCGCTTCCGGGCGGCTCAAGCGGTATTGTCATTAAAAAGTTTTTCCACTCTCTTGTTTCAGTGCGGACGAGAACCTGAGAACCGTTGCTCTTGACGATGACCACGAGCCGCCCCAGAGGACAAGCCACGATGTTGCCGTCATTGCCGCCCCACCAGTCACCGCCCCACCAGTTGCCTGCCTTTTCCCAGGAACTCCCGTCGCGGTACAAGACTTCCCAGTCGTCTCCCGAGTCGGGACCCCAGCTAGGCGTGCCATGAAGCCGAAGGTAGGCGGAGTTTGACAGTTGCACCGTCCTGTCAAACGAAATCCGCTGGGTGCCAGTGTGGAAAAAAATCAGGCCAACGCCACACAGCAAAAAAACTGCCCCGACAATCAAGAGCAGCAGAATTGTAGACCGGGCACTCATTCATCACATGGGGTTCAGATCTTGAAGATGGGTCGACGGATGGTATCTCCGCCGTAACCAGCCGAACCCAGATTACAGGGCGTATGCGAAGTCCGCGGATGACCGAGGTAATCAGATGATTTTCATCGGCACCACCAAGTTCGGGTTCGAGGGACCATGCCGGCCTACGCAAATTCAAGCCAATCGTTATCGGGGCAAACCGCCAGCCAAATCCGGATTCAATGCTGGAGCCCCTGCTGCTGATCAGCCAGCCATGGTAGATGAGCGGATTGCCTCCATGATTCGCGAACGGTTGATATCGCAAGCTCAAGGCGCGGGCGAGGCCTGAGTCAACAACTCGCGAACACGTTTGGAGAGCTTTTCCATGCGTTTGAGCTTCTCCAGCAGGTCTTTCGGCATAAGGCCCTGCTTTACGCCATCCATGTCGCCGGGCACGGATGCGCAAAGTTCTGACAGCTCCTTGGCATCCTTCTGAAGTTGAACGTTGGCGACGCGCGCCCTCATATCATCGGGCGATGCGTGTTTCTGAGCTGAGATTTCTTCCGGGTGCATCGGGTTGACGTTCTGACCCAGAAGAGCAGTAGTGGAAAGAAGCGCTCCCATCGACACGCAAAAGAGCAGAATGGATCGCACGGTGACGACCTCCGACGACCAGATTGCGGGAAATTGTACCGCTTCTCGAGCTTGCAGATTCAGTTCTTCTAAAAAGTGAACGCGAAACCCGTCGTGAAGCGCTGTTGCCGGTATTTGGCGTCGCTGGTGAAGCGAACTTTCTGCAGGTTGAAATCCTCGCTGTCAAAATATTCTTTGGTGTAGCTGTCGCTCAGGAAATTTGGCGCTTTACTCAGAGTTTCCCGAAAATCGGTTACAAGCGCCGAGCCGGTTTGCTCCCCCGGCTTCTTGACGACGCGCAGTTCCGGAAATGAGATTTGCTGAGCCGAGGCGCTTGAAGCCCAGCACAGCGGAATAAGAACGGCAGCTTGTTTCCAACACCCCAACCGCTGCAGACAGATCGACCCAGACAGGTAGGATTGCAGGGAGTGACTCATGAACACCTTTCGTCAATGAGAGCAGGATGAACCGGGGAGCCCAAAATTTCTATACACGATTGCAGAATCTTCGGGTTTGGTCAACGAGCGGAGATAGTCCGCCCCCTTTACTCCGTCACCACCATCTTCCCTTTCTCGTCCTTCGCCACGTAAGCCCACGGCAACTTCGCGTCGTGAGTAAACATGGTCAGCCATTTTTCGGGCAGGGCCTGCGCGTAATAACGCTTGCGGCTCTCGATGGTCTCGAGCGGATACAGGTCGTACGACATCACCCAGTTCAGATCAAGATGAGCGCTGGTCGGAATCAGGTCAGAGATGTAACACGCCGTCTGCCCGCCGCTTTGCACCACAATCGCCTGCATGTCGCGCGTGTGTCCCGGATAGACGCAGACCGATATGCCGGGAACGATCTGCGCGTCACCGCGCAGCAGCGTCATCTGTCCGCTTTCAAGCAGCGGATCGTAGTTCTCCGTGATGTAGCTGACTCCGTCGCGCTGATTTTCATGGGCGTGCTTCCATTCGCCTTCCTGCACGTAGTACTTTGCCTTGGGGAAAGTGGCGGCAAACTTGTCGCCTTTGCGGACGGTGTTCCATCCGCAGTGATCGAAATGTAGGTGGCTGTTGATGACGACGTCAACATCCTCCGGCGCGACACCTGCCTCGGCGAGTTTCTCCAGCAGCTGCGCGGGTTGGCCGTATATTTTGACCATCCGTTCGGAGAGCTTGTTGCCCGCGCCGGTTTCGATCAGCACAGTTTGCGACCCGGCCCGAATTACGACGGAGTTCAATCCCAGGGGCACAAGATTGTTGCCTTCTGACTTCACCTTGCGTTCCCACAGGGACTTGGGGACTACGCCGAACATGCCTCCGCCGTCGAGGTGGTAAATCCCGTCGGAGACGGCAGTGAGTTCGAAATCGCCCAGGTTGATGCGTTCCATTGAACATTGCCCTCGAAATAGAGCCTATCAAACCTGGCGAGCTTTGCTCGCCTGGACAGCCGACGGCGGCTGTCCCTACGTGGCCTGTGCCAGCAGCGGGCTCTGCTGGCCCCCCATGCTAAAATTACATCAGCCCAATGCTTCCAGACGTGCAACACCTCATGGAGCTACAGCAGGCGGACCGCGAAATTCTCCGTCTGAATCAGGAGGTCGCCGCGCTGCCCAAACGGGTGGCCGCCATCGAAGCCAAGCTGGCCGGCACCAAAGCCGTTTTGGAACAGGCTAAGGCCGCAGTCAAGGCCGACGAGGCCACCCGCCGAAAGTACGAAAGCGCCATCCAGGACGAGCAGCAGAAGATCTCCAGGTATCGCGATCAGTCTCTCGCCGTAAAGACCAACGAACAATACAAGGCGCTGCTGCACGAAATCCAGTTCGCCGAACAGGCTATCAAGTCCAATGAAGACAATATCCTCGAGCTCATGCTCAACGCCGAGTCCCGTGACAAGGACGTAAAGGCTGCCGAGCTGGAGCTGAAAGCCGAGATGGCGGAGATCGAGAAGGAAAAGGCCGCCGCCCGCGAGCGCACCGCCGAAGACGAGAAACTGCTGGCGGAATGGAATGCCAAGCGCAACCAGGCCCGGGCGGGAGTGAACGAAGACCTGCTGCGCCAGTACGAACGCGTTTCGAAGTTTCGCGGCTCGGGCCTCGCCGAAGTCCGCGACCAGAAATGCATGGGATGCCAGGTCATGCTGCGTCCGCAAACTTACAACGAAGTACGCGGCGGACAGATCGTGGTCTGCGAATCTTGCCAGCGCGTTCTGTACTTCGATCCCGCTACCGGAGTGGCGGTCGAGCGTCCCAGCCTGACGGCCAAGCGCCGGGCGAGACCCAAGACCCATATCGACAAGGCTTGGTTCTACCGCGCCGAATACGGCGACCTTGGCCAGGTTTTTTTCGCCTTCCTGAACAGCGACGGCAGCGCCAGCCGCCGCCTCTATGACGCTCACACCGGCAGGAAGATCGGCGAAACCGAGTATCAGCCAGGTGACTTCAGCGCGGCTTTCGCCGAAGACATCAAGTCTGGAGTGCGGCTCCACACCACGCTGGACGTACAGCAACTCGAAGAATGGGCCTCAGAGCTGCCCATGACCGAACTCGACGAATTGCACGCCGACCTGAAAAAAGCCCTGAGAGACGCAGTTCCCGAAGAACCGCAACCGTCCCAGCACCCGGCAGCCAGCTAAACCACGTACCACGTGGGGACAGCCGCCCCGGCTGTCCAGTCGAGCGAAGCTCGACAGCTTTCTTGCTTGAAACCAAACAGCGGAGCTTCGCTCCGCACAGCCGGCGGCGGCGGTCCCCACGTGGTTCGCGCCAAGGTAAGATCATGGAATGCCCTCACAGCCCTCCTTCCTCCCCGTGGTAAAAATTTCTCGCCGCGGCGCGAAACGGTTGCATGAAGGCCACGTCTGGGTCTATCGCTCGGATATCGTCTCTGCCAATGGAGTGGCGCCGGGCACCGCTGTGGGCGTGACCGACGAGCGTGGAAAATTTCTGGGGACGGCTCTCTACAGCAGCGCTTCCCAGATCGCTATCCGCATGATTTCTCCCCACGCTGTCAACGACTTGCCAAGCCTGTTGCAAGAGCGTATCCAGGCCGCCATCAGCTATCGCGAGGTAGTTGTTCGCGACACGGATGCTTACCGCGTAATCTTCAGCGAAGGCGACTTCCTTCCCGGCCTGATCGTTGACCGCTACAACGATCTGCTCTCCCTGCAAATCCTCACCCAGGCCATGGACGCGGAGCCGGTCCGGCAGGTGATTGTTTCCGAACTTAGCCAGCGGTTAAAGCCGGCGTCTATTGCCGAACGCGTTGATCCCCGGATCCGCGACCTGGAGCAGCTCCCCGCCAGATCCTCCGGCCTGATCCCAGGAGAATTCGAACAAGAAAAGAGCAGCACGATCGTCTCCATGAACGGCGTCCGCTTCCACTACGAGGCGCTGGAGGGTCAGAAGACCGGCTCGTTCCTGGACCAGCGCGAGAACTACGCCGCGGCCGCCCGCTACGCCCACGGCGAGGCCCTGGATGTCTTCTGCTACCAGGGCGGCTTTGCGCTGCACATTGCTCAAGCCTGCTCCAAGGTGACCGGCGTAGACAGCTCCCGCCCCGCGTTGGAAGTGGCCGATTGCAATGCCACGTTAAACAGCCGGGAGATTGAATGGGTCGAAGGCAATGCCTTTGACCTGCTGCGGGACTACGCCGACGCCGGGCGACGGTATGACACAATCGTGCTCGACCCGCCCGCCTTCGCCAAGAACAAGAGCAACCTGGAAACCGCCCTTCGCGGTTATAAGGAGCTCAATCTGCGGGCGCTCAAAATGCTGCGCCCCGGCGGCATCCTGGTCACCTGCTGCTGTTCCTACCATGTCAGCCCCGCTCAATATCTAGACGTAGTGCGGATTTCGGCCCGCGATGTCCACAGAAATCTCCGCATCGTGGAAAACCGTGGGCAGGCCAAAGATCATCCGATCCTGCTAAACGTGGCGGAAACTGAGTACTTGAAGTGCGTCATTTTATACGTAAGTAACTGAAACTAATAACACTATATTAGTTGACAATAACACACTCATATTTTATCATTCGACTATACTAAATAGGTACCCAAGAACATGGCAGAAGCCCTAAAACTAATTCAAGATTTCAAGAGGAGGAGTTTATGACAGTACTAACCCGGTGGGATCCCTACCGCGAGTTGAACACCCTGCAGGACCGTATGAACCGTCTCTTCAATGCCTCGTTCGGCGAGGGCCGGGACGAAGCTCTGACCACTTCGAGCTTCGCTCCAGCCGTAGACGTGTACGAAGACGAGCACCACGTCACGCTGAAGATCGAAGTTCCGGGCATTGACGAGAAGGACATCGACGTCCGCATCGAGAACAACATCCTTACCGTGCACGGCGAGCGCAAGATGGAGAAGGAAGAGAAAGAAGAGAACTATCGTCGCATTGAGCGGCAGTATGGCAGCTTCACTCGAACCTTCACGCTCCCGAACACTGTGGAGACCGAAAGTGTTTCCGCCAACTACGACAAAGGTGTGCTGAAGGTTAAGTTGGCTAAGAAGGCCGAAGCCAAGCCCAAGCAGATCAAAGTCAATGTAGGCGGCGAAAAAACGCTGGAAGGCAAGCAGCCCAGCAAAGCTGCGTAAGCCGGCAGCGACCACGTAGGGGCGGACGTCTCGTCCGCCCGGTCGAGGACAACTCGACAAACTTGAGACGGGAGGCGGCTAACCGGCTGGCTCCCGTTTTCATTTGTAGCAACCAGTCGAAGGCACGTAGCATTTAGGCGAACGGCCAATTGCTAGTTGGTGTTTTTTTTGGAGAGTCATTATGGCAATTCGTTGGGAAAAATTTACGGTCAAGGCGCAGGAAGCTGTACAGCGAGGCAACGACCTAGCTTCCGAGCACGGCAATCCCGAACTATTGCCTCTGCACCTACTGGCGGCCCTCCTGGAAGACAAGGAAGGAATCGTTCAGCCGGTGCTGGAGAAGATCGGCATCGGTCCGCAGTCCGTGCTCAGCGAGACTTATCGCGAGCTCGAGCGTCTGCCCAAAGTGTCCGGCGGCGGCGCGGCGCAAGCCACGATCTCCAAGGCGGCAAACGAACTTCTAGAACGGGCGTTCAAGGAAGCGGCAAACTTCAAGGACGAGTATGTTTCGACCGAGCACCTGCTGCTGGCCGTTACCCATTTGAAGCGTGACGCAGCCCAGGAGATCCTGGCGCGGCACGGCGCTACCTACGATGCCATCCTCAAAGCGCTTACCTCGGTGCGCGGCTCGCAGAAAGTCACCGATCAGAATCCCGAGGCCAAATACCAGGCCCTGGAACGCTACGCCAAAGATCTCACTGAACTGGCGCGGCGCGGCAAGCTCGACCCGGTCATCGGCCGCGACGAAGAAATTCGCCGCGTGGTGCAGGTGCTCTCCCGCCGCACCAAGAACAACCCGGTGCTGATCGGTGAACCCGGCGTCGGCAAGACCGCGATCGTCGAGGGCCTGGCCCAGCGCATCATTTCCGGCGATGTGCCCGAAGCGCTGAAGAACAAGCGCGTGGTCGGCCTGGACTTGGGCGCGATGTTGGCCGGCGCAAAGTTTCGTGGTGAATTTGAGGACCGCCTCAAAGCGGTTCTGAAAGAAATCGAAGACTCGCAGGGTCAGATTGTCCTGTTCATCGACGAGCTGCATACGCTGGTCGGTGCGGGCGCGGCCGAGGGCGCGATTGACGCTTCCAATATGCTCAAGCCGGCCTTGGCTCGCGGCGAGCTGCGCGCCATCGGCGCGACCACGCTAAACGAGTATCGCAAGTACATCGAGAAGGATGCGGCGCTCGAACGCCGTTTCCAGATCGTGTTCGTGGGTGAACCCAACGTCGAGGACACGATTGCGATTCTGCGCGGCTTGAAGGAGCGCTACGAAGTCCATCACGGAGTGCGCATCAAGGACTCGGCCATCGTGGCGGCTGCCACTCTGTCGCATCGCTACATTTCCGACCGCTTCCTTCCGGATAAAGCTATCGACCTGATCGATGAGGCGGCTGCATCGCTGCGCATTCAGATCGATTCCATGCCCACGGAAATCGACCAACTGGAGCGCCGCGCGACGCAACTGGAGATCGAGAAGCAGGCGCTAAAGAAAGAATCCGATCCCAACTCCAAAGAACGGCTAGCAGTGATCGAGAAAGAGCTGGCCGAACTGCGGGAAAAATCCAACGCGCTGAAGGCTAACTGGAAGCGTGAGAAAGATCTGATCGCCAAAGCTCGGACTCTCAAAGAGAGAATCGAGCAACTCAGGATCGAAGAGCAGGCCGAGGAACGCAAAGGCAACTTGCAGCGAGTCGCGGAAATCCGCTACGGCCTGCTGGTGCAGACGGAAGAAGACCTGAAAAAGCTGACCGCGCAGTTGGAAGGCTCCGCCGCCAAGCGCATGCTGAAGGAAGAAGTGGACGAAGAAGACGTGGCCCGGATCGTTTCCAAGTGGACCGGCATTCCGGTCTCCAAGATGCTCGAAGGCGAGGTCAAAAAGCTGGTCACCATGGAAGAGCGCCTGCGGCAGCGCGTGGTTGGCCAGGACGCCGCTCTCGAACGCGTGGCCAACGCCATCCGCCGTTCCCGCGCTGGGCTAAGCGATCCCAAGCGGCCCATCGGGTCGTTCATTTTCCTGGGGCCAACCGGGGTCGGCAAGACCGAGCTGGCTCGCGCCCTGGCCGAGTTCCTGTTCGACGACGAACATTCTATCGTGCGCATCGACATGTCCGAGTACATGGAGAAGCACGCCGTCTCACGCCTGATCGGCGCGCCTCCTGGCTATGTCGGCTACGAAGAAGGTGGGCAGCTCACCGAGCAGGTGCGGCGGCGTCCCTACGCAGTCGTTCTGTTCGATGAAATCGAGAAGGCGCACCCCGATGTCTTCAACGTCCTGCTCCAGATGATGGACGACGGCCGCCTGACCGACGGCAAAGGCCGCACCGTGGACTTCCGCAATACGGTCATCATCATGACATCGAACCTCGGGTCGTCTTTCCTTCAGGCTGAAGGACTGCGCTCAGAGAAAGAGTTCGAAGAGGCCTCAAAGCACGTGCTGAACGCTCTGCATGGCCATTTCAAGCCCGAGTTCCTCAACCGGGTGGATGACATCATCATCTTCCGCCCGCTGGGCAAGGAACATCTGGTGAAGATCATCGAGTTGCGCCTGGAAGACGTTCGCCGCCTGCTGGCCGATCGCAAGATCTCGCTCGAACTGACCGACGCCGCCAAAGACCTGCTGTTCACCGAAGGCTACGATCCGAACTTCGGGGCGCGTCCGCTGAAACGCGCAATTCAAAAGCTGGTGCAGGATCCGCTGGCCCTGAAAATTCTGGACGGCGAAGTCCTGCACGGAGACCACGTAGTCGTCGACGCCGACAAGAAAGCCGGCAAGATGGTGTTTGAAGTCAGCAAGCGCGTGGGCGAGAAAGAACCGGCCAAGGCGAAGGCGTGACCACGAACCACGTAGGGGCAGGTGTCCCACCTGTCCGGTTGAGCGAAGCTCGACGCGGTGTCACCCGCAGATAAGCTGCCGCCTCCTATTCATAAGTCACAGTGACTTGCGGCTGGGTCACTGTCGAGCTTCGCTCGACTGGGCAGACGAGGACGTCCGCCCTTACGTGTGCATTGCCAATTGCCCAATTTCTCTTTTCGCCTTACCATCCAGTCAGTGGCTACCGCCAAAAACATTCCCGACCTGAAGCAGCGGCTGGTGTCGGCAGCGCCGGTTGAGGACGATTCGTCTTTCGAGCTGAAACTGCGGCCACAGCGACTTGCCGAGTTCATCGGCCAGCCCAAAGTCAAAGAAAACCTGGCCGTGGCGATCGAAGCGGCACGTTCCCGTGGCGAAGCGCTGGACCACGTCCTGCTCTACGGTCCGCCGGGGCTGGGCAAGACCACTCTGGCGACGATCATTGCCAACGAACTGGCTGTGCCTTTCCAGCAAACTTCTGGTCCGACGTTGCAGATCAAGGGCGACCTTACCGCCATCCTGACCAACGTCCGCGACAAGCAGGTGCTTTTTATCGACGAGGTACACCGGTTGCAGCCCGCGCTCGAAGAGATCCTCTACTCTGCGCTGGAGGACTACAAGCTCGACATCATGATCGGGCAAGGGCCGTCCGCTCGCACCCACACCATGGATGTGAAGCCGTTTACGTTTATTGGCGCCACCACGCGGGCGGGATTACTTTCCTCTCCGCTGCGGTCACGTTTTGGTATCGTCTTGCGGCTGGAGTTCTATACGCATGAAGACCTGCGCATCATCGTGGAGCGCTCCGCAGATATTCTAGGAGTTGAAGTCGACGACGCCGGCGCGATGGAAATTGCCAGCCGCTCCCGCGGAACGCCTCGAATTGCGAATCGCCTGTTGCGCAGGGTGCGAGACTACGCTCAGGTGCGCGGCGCGGGAAAGATCGATCTGCCGACAGCGCAGGCCGCACTGCAAATGCTGGAAGTCGATCGCCATGGCTTCGACGAAGTGGATCGCAAACTGCTGCTCACCATCATCGAGAAATATCAGGGCGGCCCGGTGGGCGTGAACACGCTGGCCGCGGCCCTGGCCGAGGAACAGGATGCGATCGAGGAAATCTACGAACCCTTCCTGATCCAGATTGGCTTCCTGAACCGCACGCCACGCGGACGCGTCGCAACCCAACTGGCGTACGAGCATTTCGGCATTACACCGAATCGAAAGCAGAGCTCGCTATTCTAGTCGTCAGTCATCAGTCGTCGGTCTTCAGCCGTGCAGAAGACGAAGGGTTCAGGCTGACGACCGACGACGACGACTGACGACTGATCCATCATGATTGCCCATCTGCGCGGAAAACTCCTGGCCAAGCATCCCAACCAGGCCATCGTCGAGACAGGCGGCGTCGGATACGACATCACCATCAGCGTGCCTACGTTTTCCGATCTGCCCGGAATTGGCGGTGATGTCGCCCTGCACGTTCACACCCACGTGCGGGAAGACATCATTGCACTCTATGGTTTCTTAACGTCCGCCGAAAAGAAGCTTTTTGAAAAGCTCATCACCGTCAGCGGCATCGGACCCAAGCTCGCTATCACCATCCTCAGCGGCATGGCGGCAGATGAGATGGTCAACGCCATCCGAGGCAATGACATTGCACGGCTCACCCGCATCCCTGGAATCGGCAAGAAGACGGCCGAACGCATGGTGTTGGAACTTCGCGACAAGCTGCCCATCGAGAAGCACGGAGAGATCGCGGCCGCGCCAACCTTGAGCGCGGTGGAAGAAGATGTGCTTTCCGCGCTGGTGAATCTGGGCTATCAGCGCGCGGCCGCGGAAAGAGCACTGGCGGCGGTCTCGAAGAACGGCCAGTTCGACGCCATGTTCCGCGAGGCACTGGCGGCTCTCTCAAAGTAAGCTCACCTCCCATTAAGCACCTCCCAACAAACAAGAAAGAGTACTCAGCCTGAAGTTCCCTTCAGGAGTTTCGACGGTTCCGGCCCAGTAATTCTTTGCTTGACGTGACCATATAGTCACGTTATTATTGAGTCACGTAATGAGAAGTTACTTCAGCCAGCTTTGAGGAGTAAACAAATGACACTGGAAGACCTGACGCTCGACGTTGAGCAGCACGTAGAAATCAAGGCCACGCCGGAAAAAGCTTTCGCCGCCGTTCTGCACCGCTTCGGAAAGGGCAATACCAGACCCGACGGCCAATCACTGGATCTGCTGATCGAGCCGAAACCGGGTGGTCGGTGGTACCGCGACCGTGGCAATGGAGTGGGACACTTGTGGGGATTTGTGCAGGTCATCAAGCCTCCATCGTTGCTGGAACTGAGCGGCCCGATGTTCATGTCGTATCCGGCCAACAACCATGTTGAAGTCAAGATCGAACCGGTTGCCGGCGGCTGCGAAGTTACCCTTCGGCATCGTGCCATCGGCATGATCGATCCTCAGCACCGCAAGGGCGTCGGTACCGGTTGGAGTCACATGCTGGCTCTGGTACGAAAGGATTGCGAGTAGCTGCGTGGCAGAAATCGCTGCCGGTATTGCTGACAAACTCGACCCGGTATGGAAGGCACTGTCGGATCCGACACGGCGGGCGATTCTGGATCTTCTGCGAGATCGTTCCCGTACCACGACCGAGATTGTGGAGTCGTTCCCGCACTTGACTCGTTTTGGTGTGATGAAGCATCTCGAGGTGCTCCGCCAGGCCCATCTGGTCCAGACGCGTGAATCGGGGAGGCTGCGAGTGAACTCGTTAAACGTCGTACCTATTCGTCAGATTTACGAGAGATGGGTCGGCCCGTTTCAGGAGCTTTGGTCGGGTGAACTCCTCAGGATCAAGGACATCGCCGAGAAGGAAAGCCCGCGCGGAGCCCCAAGCAGACGAAAGAAACATTAGGCCGCGACCAGCAGCCTACAACTGAAAACAGACAACAGAACAGGATAGGAGAGAATACCAATGGCTACACTACTCACCAGCACAGGGACACAAGAGCACGAAGTTGTTTCCCCAAAAGAGTGGATTGCAAGACGCAAAGAACTTCTCCAGAAAGAAAAGGAGTTCACCAAACTACGTGATGAATTGAGCCGCCAACGCCGCGAACTGCCCTGGGAAAACGTGGAAAAGAAATATGTCTTCGACGCACCCAACGGCAAGCAGACACTCGCCGACCTCTTCGACGGCAGAAGCCAGTTGATCGTTTACCACTTCATGTTCGGTCCGGGATGGGAAGCAGGTTGCCCGAGCTGCTCGTTCCTGGCTGATCATTTCGACGGCAGCCTGGTTCACCTTGCGAATCGTGACGTCACGCTGATCGTGGTTTCGCGAGCGCCCCTGGCCCAGATCGAAGCCTTCAAGAAGCGCATGGGCTGGCGCTTCAAGTGGGTGTCGTCCTTCGAAAACGACTTTAACCGCGACTATCACGTGTCGTTCACCAAGGAGGAAACGGCAAGAGGGAAGGTGCCCTACAACTACGACATGGTCGAGTTCCCCAGCGAGGAAGGCCCGGGCGCAAGCGTGTTCTACAAGAACCCGGCGGGCGACATCTTCCACACCTACTCTACCTACGCACGCGGGCTCGACATCCTGGTCGGCGCCTACAACTTCCTCGACCTCGCGCCGAAAGGCCGCGACGAAGATGGCTTGGCCCACTCCATGGCGTGGGTCCGACATCACGATCGCTACGGAGCAGGCTACTTCGTCGACCCGAAGGCACCGTACGTGGCCCCCAAAGGCTCAGGCTCCTCGTGCTGTTCCGGGAAGAACACTCGTGAAGAATCACGATTGCTGCGAAGTTGGTTCGACCGGACCAAGTCGCATGACCGCTGCACCGCGGATCGCCACCCGCGGTCAGCGGAGGCTGGTGAGGCATGGTCTCGACATCGCCAGATGGATACTTCCCAGTGGCATCCTGGCGCTGTTGCCGAAATGCCCCGCATGTCTGGCCGCCTACTTAACGATTGGAACCGGAGTTGGGATTTCGATGTCAACCGCGATATACCTTCGGATACTGCTTCTGGTGCTGTGCGTGGCGTCCCTGTCGTACCTTGTTGCGACCCGTGGGCGCCGCCTCATCGCGCAGCTGGCGGCGTCTCGCGGGTGGAATATCACACTAGCCAGGTCACGTTAGCCCGGTAAGGAGACGAAGAAATGATTCAAATGCTTGAACCAATGCTGAACGAGTTCCGCGAGGAAGTAGTCATTACCAGGCGAGTCCTCGAGCGAGTTCCGGGTGACAAACTGTCGTGGAGGCCGCATCCCAAATCAATGTCCCTCGGCCAACTTGCCCTTCACGTGGCTAACATCCCGGGTAATTTGGCACAGCTTGCGCAACTCGACGAGTTTGATGCCTCGAAGGCCAATTTCAATCCGGCCGCTCCCAGCGATGTGAAAGAGATTCACGCCGCTTTCGATCAAAGTGTCCGCTCCGCTGAAGATTGCCTTTGCAACATGACTGAGCAAAAGGCGTTGGGGAACTGGCGTCTGATGATTCGAGGGAAAGAGGCCTTCAGCCAGCCGAGGACGGGAGTGCTCCGCTCAATCATGTTGAACCACTGGTACCACCATCGCGGCCAGTTGTCGGTCTACCTCCGGCTGCTCGACATCCCGGTCCCGGTAATCTACGGCCGCAGCGCCGATGAGAACCCGTTCGCCTGAAGCGGCGGAAGGAGACGATGCTCTACTTTCCGATGCAGAACCTGCTAAAGATCAGGTTCAGGATGTCATCATTGCTGGTGGCGCCGGTGATTTCGTCCAGTGACCGTAGCGCGCTGTAAAGATCAAGCAAAATCATCTCGTGCGGAACCCGGCTGCCGACCGCTGACGCGGCAGCTTCGAGTGCGGCCAGAGAACCGCGCACCAGGCCCTGATGACGCGCCTGGGTCAGAAAACCAGATTCACGTTGCCCGCTAGGTTCCCCGCCAACGTGGCGCAGGATCTCCGCACGCAGTTCGGGAATTCCTTCCGATGTCAGCGCCGATGCACGAACATTGCGCAACTGAGAACTGGGAACCACAAACTGTGAACTGGTTATATCCGCCTTGTTCTCGACTAGTATCCCAGGCCGTTGTCCGAGCAGTTCCAGCAACCGGCGATCTTCCTCCTGAACTGGCTGTGAAGAATCGAACACGACCAGTACCAGATCCGCGTCGGCAAGGGCCTCCATGGACTTGCCAATGCCGATGCTTTCCGCTTCGTCGAGAGCGCGGCGGATGCCTGCTGTGTCTACGAGTTTCACGGGAATGCCGCCAAGCGCAACTGTTTCGGTGACCAGGTCACGTGTGGTTCCGGGTGTGGCTGTAACGATGGCACGCTCACTCTCAACCAGGCGATTGAACAGGCTCGATTTCCCCACATTAGGTCGGCCCACGATTGCCAGGGTCAACCCCTCATGAACCAACTTCCCGTACGCGAAAGAGCCGGAAAGTTCCTCCAGCGGCGCACGCACGTCGGCGATATGCTGCTGTATCTGTTCCGCCGCCAGAATGGAGACATCGTCCTCGGCGAAGTCGATGCCGGCTTCTAGCAATGCGATAAGCTCCACCAATTTCTGCTTGATCGGCTGCAGCCGGCGGGAGAGTGCGCCCTCGAGCTGCTGGGCCGCAACCTTCGCCTGATACAGAGTCCGCGATTCGATCAGGTCGCGGACGGCTTCGGCCTGGGTGAGATCGATGCGTCCGTTAAGAAAGGCGCGCATGGTGAATTCGCCGGGCTCGGCCAGGCGAGCCCCGCAAGCCAGGGCAAGATCAACCACATGTCGGAGGACCACTGGCGAACCGTGGGCGGAGATTTCGATGATGTCGTCGGTAGTGTAGGAGTGCGGGTTGGCAAAGTAAGTGACAACGATGTCGTCGATGCGCTGACTCTGACTTTGGCTTTGACCTTGTGGTCGCGGGCGACTCGCCCGCGAAGTTGTTCTTGTCGAAAAAGCCTCTGGGTTCGAGCCGACTTCCTCGCGGACGGGTAGCCCGCGATCACAAGGTTCCACGAGCTCTCCCACCGTTGCGCGGCCGGGTTCAAGAGCATGCTTCAGGCGCAGCATGGGCGTGGCAATGGCACGTGCCTCGGGGCCCGCAATACGGACCACACCGATGCCACCGCGACCCGGCGGGGTGGCGATAGCGACGATTGTATCGTCGAGGTTCACAGTGAGATTGTAGCGGGTAAAAGGCAGCGCGATGGGCCAGCCGAGCGTTGCTGGCATGGAATGGACCAGTTCAGAGACCCGTCCGCGCACACTCTCTTTCAATCTTTTCAGAAAGAGATCAAGGAATGGTCTTGCGGGCAGGTTTGCCAGGTGCAGGCTTGTAATTCTGCGGATAAACCACCACGTACCGGCGGAGACCCTCGCCTTCGCTCTGCGTGCGCAGATCAGTCTGCTCGCGCAATGCCAGGTGCACAATCCGGCGCTCCCGTGAAGACATGGGCGCAAACTCATACGGAGCCCCGCTCTTGCGCACTCTTTCCGCTGCTACGCCCGCTGCCAGGCGTAGCTCCTCGAGACGCATCCCACGATGGTTCATGCAATCGAAGCAGATCTTCTCGTGCTCGTTGCCCGGTAAGCGGAGCATCTCGAGCGCCAGGAACTCAACCGAGCGCAGCAGCTCGCCTCCACGCTCCAACAGCAGCGGCGAGTCAGGCCCGGCAAATTCCACCAGAATCTCCGGTCGCTCCCAGTCCCGGTTTTCTTGCAAGGGAGGGTCCACGGTGATGCGGTATTTCAGACGCAAGCCGCCGTTGCTGACAATGCCTTTCAGCAGATCGTTGATCTTGTTGGCGGCGGCGATTTTGTCGGGAATTGCCATAAAGAAGCTCTCAGCTATCAGCCGTCAGCTTTCAGTGCGATGGTTGCAGCCTTCCAGTTTCCGAAGTCCTCGCAAATTTCAAACGCCAAAACTCTTTGGACACAGCCCTGGAAATCGAAGGGTTCAAGCTGACAGCTGACGGCTGACAGCTATTTCTCTTTCTTCCTCGCCCTCTTCAACGCAATCTCGCGCATCTCGCGGCCCAGGCTGGTACGGTTCATGATGGCCTGCTGCGCAATTGCAATCAGGTTGCCCTCCGACCAATACAAACACAAGCCCGCGGCCAGATTCCAACTGATGACGCCCAGCATCAGCGGCATCATCAGCGTCATCATCTTCTGCTGCGACGGGTCCATGCCCGGCTGCGGCGTCATGCGCTGCGTAAGCAGCATGGTGATGATAATCCCGATCGGCAGTAGATGCCACGGATCGGGCGACGAGAGATCGTGAATCCAGAGCCAGGGGGCATGCCGCAGGTCCAGAGCCGCGCCCAGCATGCTGTAATACGCGAACAGGAATGGCATCTGGATGATCATGGGGAAACAACCACCCACCGGATTAACCCCTTCGGCCTTGTACAAGGCGGAGACTTCCTGATTCATCTCCTGCTTGCGCGGGTCCCGCATGCTGTACTTCTTGTACTTTTCCTGTATGGCTTTGATCTGCGGCGCCACCTTCTGCATTTTCAGCGCCGACTTCATGCTGGAGATGCGCAGCGGCAGCAACGCCAGGTTGATGATCAAGGTCTGAATCGCGATCGCCCAGCCCCAGTTATGGATAACTTTTTCGTAAGTCCACTTGAGCCACAAAAACAGAGGACGCGCGATCACCCCGAAGAATCCGAAGTTGACCAGGGCACGCAAGTCCTGTGGGGCACCGACCACAGTCGGCACGGACACAGACTCAAGAACTCCCAAGGACTTGGGTCCTACATACAACCGCTCCGCCGCCGGCCCTCTGAGGTTGCCAACACCGACTCCCAGCACGTCCGCCTTGATGGTCTCCTGCGGCTTGGGATTCCGCCAGTCTTTGGGAACATCGACCGGATTGCGCAGAGTAACCGCAGCGGCGGTTTGCGGATCGTCAGGCAAGAAGACAGCGGCAAAATATTGGTCCACCACGCCCGCCCAATTGAACGGGCCCGGCACGGTGGCGCCGCCACTGATTTTCTTGATGTCCAGACGTTCGGTCTTGTCGTTGTATTGGTGCTCGATGCGGCTGGCGGCATAGGACGCCGGGCTTTGTTGATCACCGAATCCGGCCGGCCACAGGGGGAAGGCGGACACCAGATTGCCCTGTTGCAGCACCAAAGTTTCGATATGTACCAAGTAACTGTGATCGAAGCTGAAGGTCTTGCGGACCGTCAGATCCTGTTCCGCATATTCAAAAGTCACCTGCGCCGGAGCGCTCAGATTGCCTGAACTCGAAGCGACGTAAAGTGCAGAGTTGATCTTGTTGCGCTGCGTCTCGTCGTAAGTCCATAGCGAGAGCGGGTATCCGTATTTCTCCGCCGCCGTGCTGACTAATTCGAGAGGCTTGCCGTGGTCGTCGTCATACTTCTTGAGAATCCACGACTTAACCTGAGCGCCACGGTTCGAGAACGTAACGCGATAAAAATCGTTCTCAATCACCGTCTCCGCTTCCGACGCAGCCTGCTTGCTCGTGCCGCCGGTCGGAACCGGGACCTGGAACCCCATCGCTGTGGCAGGCTGAGTTGAAGACTGAGGCGGAGTTTGAGTCTGCGTCGCCGGAGCAGCTGGCTGAGGCAAGTACTTCTTCAGCAAAGGCTGAAACAGAATGATCACCAGAAAGGTGAGGGCAAACACCAGCAACAGCCGGCGCTCCATCCCGGGATCTTGTTGAGGATTGGGAAATTCTGGCAAATTCGCTACTCAGCGACCACACGGTTCGCGGGCGCGACCGCACCCTGCGCCAAGCCGTAGTCGTCCAACTTCACTACCGGATCGTAACCGCCCTTCACAAAGGGATGACAGCGGAGCACACGCCGCATGGCCATCCACCCCCCGCGGAGGACGCCATAACGATCCACGGCTTCCATCGCGTACTCGGAACAAGTCGGCACGTACCGGCAGGCTGGCAGAATTAGCGGCGAGACTGCCCATTTGTATCCTCGCAGCAGACTCAGCACGAAGGTTCTAGCCATCTCGCTCATGGTTTACCGCTGACTCTTTGCCGCTGACTTGGCGATCACATCGAACGCCCGGCCAATTTCATTCCGCAAATCTTCGAACCGAGTTGTCAGCAACGACTTCTTCGGATTGATTACTACGTCTACCGCAACCGGTATCGCGCCGTGCAGCCGGACCGCCTCCCGCAAGCGCCGCTTCATGCGATTGCGTACCACCGCGCCGCCTAGAACCTTGCTGACGGTGAACCCAATTCGCGGGCCCGCTCCGCTTTCACCGTCACCCTGCTTGCGCGGCAGATAAAACACGGTCAGGTGCGCGTCAAAATGCCGCCGGCCTTGCTTGTATACCCGTTCGAAATCCGCGTGCCGTAGCAACCGTATGCTACGCGGGAACTTGCTTCGTCGCCCGGAACCTGACACATCGGTGCCGCCATTCGGTGCGAGAGCGCTCACAATTCTCGCCCCCAACCTGGGTTACACAACTTCCGCATTTTTCCGAAGAGGAGAAACACTACTCACGGAAGCCGGGCTTTACCGACACCCGCTTGCGGCCCTTGGCGCGCCGCCGTGAAATCACCGCGCGGCCGGCCTTGGTCTTCATCCGCGTAAGAAATCCGTGCGTCTTCGAGCGGTGACGACGGTTGGGCTGGAATGTGCGCTTGGGCATGAAAAATCACTGCTCCTGATGAACTGGATATCTGTGAATAAAGCGAATAGAAAGTATAAATGAGCAGCCGCAAGCGGGCAAACCACCCACGAGGGGCGGACAGGAGTGTCCGCCCACACACGCTTTACTGGATCAGGGTTGGGCCGTTGGCCGGTTCCTCTTCGGGCACAATCACTACCGCAGCAGCCACGCGGTCTCCCGGCTCCAGGTTCAGCAGGCGGACGCCCTGCGCAGCGCGACCGGATTCGCGAATGGTGTTCGAGTCCATGCGGATGATTTTGCCGTACTGGCTGATCAGCATGACCTCGGAGTTTTCGTCCACCTGCGCGATGCCGACGACTTTGCCGTTGCGTTCGGTGGTCTTCACATTGATGACTCCAGACCCACCGCGTCCTTGCAGGCGATATTCTTCCGCAGGAGTGCGCTTGCCGTATCCGTTTTCGGTGACGGAGAGGATCAGCGTGCCTTTTTTGCCGACGTCTACGACTTCAGAAGTGGGAGTACCCTCTGCCGGTAAGGTGCCGGCAGCCACCGGGGTCTTGCTTCCATTTGTGACTTCGGCGCCCGGCTTCGGGGTTGTCGCCATGCCCACCAGATAGTCGCCCTTTTCCATGCGAATGCCCCAGACACCGTATGCCTGGCGGCCCATGGGGCGGACATCTTCTTCGTCGAAGCGGATGGCTTGGCCCTCGTGCGTGGCCAGGAAGACGATCTGCTGGCCGTCGGTGATGCGGACGGCGACCAGTTCGTCGCCCTGCTCGATGCTTATGGCGTAGATGCCGTTCGAGCGCACGTGCGAGAAGTCCTTGAGCTCGGTCTTTTTGACCAGGCCGTTGCGGGTGGCGAAGAAGACGTACTTGCCGGCTTCTTCCAGATTGCGGACCGCCACCATGGTGCGCACCGTTCTCGCCCGGTTGCAGTCCAACCAGGTTGCCTACGTGTTTGCCTTTGCCGGCGGCGCTGATGTCGGGGATCTCATACACCTTCAGCCAGTACACGCGGCCGGTATTGGTGAAGATGAGAATGTAGGCATGGGTGGAGGCAATGAACAGATGCTCGACGAAATCCTCGTCGCGCGTCTTCATGCCGGTGCGACCCTGCCCGCCACGGCGCTGCATGCGGTAGGTGGAGATCGGAGTGCGCTTCATGTAGCCGCCGTGGCTGACCGTGACCGCGACTTGCTCGTCGGCGATCAGGTCTTCCAGGTGGATTTCCGCGGCTTCGTCTTCGATCTTGGTGCGGCGTTCGTCACCGTACAGCTTTTTGACTTCTTCCAGTTCTTTCACGATCACGCCGCGGAGTTTCTTTTCCGAGCCCAGGATGGATTCGTACTCGGCGATGTTCTCGCGGGTTAGACCGAGCTCTTTGGTGATTTCGTCGATGGAGAGCTTGGTCAGGCGGTGCAGTTGTAGCTCGAGAATGGCGTCGGCCTGAATTGCGGTGAAGGGCTTCTCGGGATCGCGCTTGGGCGCGCGGCCGGTGGTGTTGATGTCGATCTTCTTGCCGGCAAAGTAGGCGACCAGGTTTTCGCGGGCCTCGGCGCGGTTGGCGCTGGCGCGAATGATGGTGATCACGTTGTCCAGGTGATCGAGCGCGGCCAGGTAGCCTTCGAGGATGTGCTCGCGGTCTTTGGCTTTGGCGAGCAGGATACGCGGTGCGGCGGCGGACCACGTCCACGCGGTGGTCGATGAAGTACTTGATGGCCTGCACCAGACCCATTTCCTTGGGCTGGTTGTTCGCAACCGCGAGCAGGATCATGCTGAAGCTTTCCTGCATCTGGGTGTGCTTGAAGAGTTGGTTCAGCACGAGCTGGGGCTCGCCATCGCGCTTCAGCTCGACCACGATGCGCATGCCGTCGCGATCGCTTTCGTCGCGGATATCGGAGATCGCGTCAACGATCTTGTCGTTGACCAGTTGCGCGATGCGCTCCACCAGGCGCGCCTTGTTGACCTGGTAGGGAATTTCGGTAATGACGATCGCCTTGCGATCTTTGTTGAAAGTTTCGATGCCCGCCTTGGCGCGCATGATGAAGCGGCCGCGTCCGGTCTTTGTAGGCATCCACGATTCCGGCGCGGCCGTGAATGATGCCGGCAGTCGGGAAGTCCGGGCCTTGCACGAATTTCAGAAGTTCCGCGAGCTGGGCGGCGGGATTGTTGACCAGAGTGATGGTCGCGTCCACGATCTCGGTGAGATTGTGGGGCGGAATTTTTGTCGCCATGCCGACCGCGATCCCGTCGGATCCATTCACCAGCAGGTTGGGGATGCGCGTGGGTAGAACGTCGGGCTCGATTTCGTTGCCGTCGTAGTTGGGGCGAAAGTCTACCGTAGCCTTGTCCAGATCCTCGAGCAGCGCGTTGGACACACGCGCTAAACGCGGCTTCGGTGTAACGATCGGCGGCTGGCGGATCTCCATCCACTGAACCGAAGTTGCCTTGCCCTTCCACCAACGGATAACGCATGGCGAACGGTTGCGCCAGGCGTACCAGGGCGTCATAGACCGCCAGGTTTCCGTGGGGATGGTACTTGCCCATCACATCGCCGACGATTCTGGCGCACTTGCGCGTGGACCGGTTGGGATACAGGCCCATCTGCTGCATGGTGTAGAGAATGCGACGGTGAACCGGCTTCAATCCGTCACGCACGTCCGGTAGAGCGCGGCCGATGATCACCGACATCGAATAGTCGAGATAAGACTTCTTCATCTCCTCTTCGATATTGACGGGTTGAATGTTGAGCGCGCCCGGAATGCCGGTGCCGTCTCCGCCACCGGGCGGAGGAGTCAGGGGAAGTTCAGGATTTTGATCGTCAGCCATATGAAAGCTTTTAGCTCCTAGCTTTTAGCTGCTAGCTTGCCGGGGCACTGCACCTGTGGGGCGGACACTCTGTCCGCCGGCTTTGACTTGGATTTTTTTGCTTCTAGCAAAATGACTCGAACCAAGATCAACTTCAAAGGCGGCGGACAAGAGTGTCCGCCCCACACCGGAGAATCTGATCGCCTTATTAGCTCTAAACAATTGCATTTACAGGATGTTACGGTTGATTCGGGATATGAGAATTATACCATGACCAAGGCCTGAGAAGTGGCTGGAATTCGCGCCGTTTTCGATGACGAATCCGATACGCTCGGCGACTGCGCGAATGGGATAATCCCGAAGAGGAATTGTCAACTCTATGGATACTTTGAACGGAAAGCTGGCTCTTATTACTGGAGGAAGCCGCGGCATTGGCGCGTCGGTCGCGTTGGCGCTGGCCGGAGCTGGCGCCGACATCGTCATAAATTTTCGGACCCGCGGTGAGGACGCCGACAAAGTTTGCTCCGAGATCAGGAAATTGGGACGGCGCACCCTCGCGATTCAAGCTGACGTTTCACAATCCGATCAAGTTAAGAAGATGATCGGGCAAATTGAGCGCGAGCTCGGGGCGGTGAATATTCTCGTGAACAACGCGGGGATGGCGCGTCAACTTAAGCTCGAGGACATTGCGGAAGGCGACTGGGACGAGCACATCACTGTAAATTTGAAGTCCGCCTTTCTGGTAACCCAGGCCGTGCTGCCGCAGATGCGCGCGCAGCGCTGGGGGCGCATCATCAACATTTCTTCCACCGCAGCGCAGACCGGCGGACTGGTGGGACCGCACTACGCCGCGTCAAAGGCCGGGATGCTGGGGCTGACTCACTCCTATGCCGCGCTACTCGCCAAGGAAGGCATCACCGCCAACACCGTTTGTCCGGCACTGGTTGAGACCGAAATGCTGCGCGCCAACCCTCGTGCGACCTCCGGTGTGATTCCGATCGGGCGCTTCGGTACCGTGGACGAAATTGCTTCGGTGGTGCTGATGCTGGCGGAAAATGCGTATATCACCGGACAGACGATCAATCCAAACGGCGGCTGGTACTTCAGTTGATCTGCACAACACCTATGTGTAGAGACACAGCTTGCTGCGTCTCGGGGCACGGCAAAACGTAGCAAGCTACGTCTCTACACCGGCGCGTTAGCCCCTTTTAACCGGGCATCCAGGGTTTCGTTGATGGCCGTCCTGATTATTTTATTTACGTCGTGGCTGGTATTCCGGGGAATCGGGGCACTCGGCGTCGCCGCGTTTGCCACGTGGCAGCACTCGGCCTGCTATTCGTTGGCCGTGATGTTTGTCTTCACCGGAATTGCTCACTTCAACAGAATGAAGCACGACCTGGCGCGGATGGTTCCGGCAATGTTTCCGCGGCCGATGCTGCTGGTCTACTTCACTGGCGCTCTGGAGTTGATGGGCGCGACGGGATTGCTGTTGCCAAGGTTCCGGTCGCTCGCCGGAGTCTGCCTGATCGTGCTTTTGATCGCCCTATTTCCCGCCAACGTGAAAGCGGTGATGACGGGAGCAACGTTGGCAGGCAAGCCGGCAACGCCATTGTGGCTGCGGGCGCCGATGCAGGTGTTGTTTATCGGGCTATTGTGGTGGGCGAGCCGGGTGTGACGGGGCTGGACCGGGTGGAGGGTGTGTGGTAACTATTCTTTCACCCTTTCAGGGCTTGCCGTTTCCCGCTCTTCACCCAGGGCTTGCGCCCTGGGCTACATTCTTACGCCGCTTCGCGGCTGATGCACAGTGACTTCCTGGCGCGCCACTAGTGGAGCGACTCCCGCACAGTTTATTCGGGAGACCCGCGTTGTGACAGACTTTACGGCCTCGTAACTATTTCATTGGGGCCGCCGGGCAGCACGAAGTTCAGACCATGCTCGTGATTCAGCTTGAGCGTGGCGGGCACGTCCAGATCCGCGATCTGAATCCTCCTGGTCCACGATCCGGTGGTCCAGTAGTCCGCCTTCGAATAGATGGTTCCGCTCATGATGGTGTAGTTGCTCACCTCTTCCGTGCGGCCATCGTGGAATACGAGAACGGCGGGCGGAAGTTCGCGTGGCGGTTCACCTGGATGTTCGCTCGGACGTTGTGCGCCGACTCTTCGCGCCGGCCGGGGCGAAATAATAGATGAAGGCGAGCCCGGCGGTGATGAACGAACCGCAGATTTCGCGGAGTCAGGTCCACTCTGTTCCGTGCCCGTGGTCTTTTGCGACAGCGTCATGCGCTCAAAGTGATCGCCCTGCCATTCGATCAGTAACGGCTCGAGGGGAGGTGCGGGTGGCTCTGGTTGCGCCGGGGCGACAGCGGGTACGACGACAATCTGGGGCTGGGCCGCTCCGCCGGAATCGCTGGCGTAATCAACATAGTACGGGTACGGCAAGAGGATCCCAGATCGGCCAGATGAATGTTCCCGATGAAAACGCGTGGGACTCCCTGCAATACCGAATCCCGATCTTCCAATTCCAGCTACGCCGATTCCCCCCGTAGCCGGCATTGCGCCGATTCCGATGGTTCCCGGAGCCACACCGGTTGCGCGAATTTGCGCGCTCGCGGAAGGTATCAGGATCGCAGTGGCGAAAATCGCGGTGACCAGGATCGCGATGGCAAACCGATTCAGCATTTTATTTGTTCGCTTGTGGCGCAGGTGGCAGCTGAAAAGTGTTGCCGAGGTCATCGTTCTGCTTCTCTGTGGCTTTCAGATCGAGATCCGTGATGGCGATCTTGCGATGATGCCCGGGCGTCAAGTCATAGAGCATATTTCCCACGACCGCGTAGTTCTGAACTTCCACCTGGTGGCCGTCTTTGAAGATGAGCACGGTCTCGGGCTGATCAGCGACCGGAGTTTCAGCCGCTTGAGACGGCGGGACTGAATCTTTTTCTGCCTGAGCTCGATTGTCTGACTGGGCACGCCTGGAGGGCTGCGGATAGTCGTCCAGGAAGGGCCGAGCCATTTGTCCCGAGCCGCGGCGGTCGAAGATGGTGGGGCCGCCGCGATCGTCATCCGGCGGATTCGCGTCCGCGGCTGTGTCCGCCGCTTCGGGCTCCGCTACCACCGGGTAAGGCACGTAGACGGTACCTCCGCCAGGGAAAAACGAGCCCTGATGGTGATGACGTCGCTGGAAAAGCGGCGGGTTCGGATTCACCGGGAACAGCGGGTTGATGCAACACGCAGGCTGCGTGAAAAATTGGCGATTGGGCTGAACACCGTTTGGCCCGAGCGAAGTGACACTGGCGGGCACACCGGGTGCAGAGCCAAAGTGTCCGCCAAAATTGGGCGAGGTTACCGAAGCGGGCGTGCCGTTGACTTGCGCGGCGGCGGGAGTGAAAAGAAAAACAACCGCGCCAAGCACCAGCGCCGCTACCGTGGCTGAGTTCAGCCGGTCCACGTACGAATCATACTCCAGTTTGGCGACCATGGCGCGCCTCCCGGCAAAACGAACGCCTAGTACTTTAGAACCTCCAGAAGGAAGTATAGTTGCGTCTTTTTTCCAGTTTGCTGTGGTCCGGAAAGCCCGTACCGAGGTTGTCGCTAAATGATTGACGGATAAGCGGTGACTTCAGTCACCCGCGCCCAGCGCGGGCCAGTTCCCAGACGTGCCAGCCGGCGTTGGCTACGAGTAACCCCCAGACGGCGGCCTGGACGAGCTGCCGATGGCGAGTTTCCAGCAGGTCCGCGGCAATTCCAGCAACAAAGACAAACAGAAACGGAACCGCCATGAGCTGAAATCCGAGCCCGGGAAAGTGCGGTGTACCTAACGCCAAGGCGAGGAACAAAACCGCGACCAGCAATGGCGCGGTATTTCCGAAGTAGCGGGCCCGGGGCCAGTAGAAATAAGTAATCAGTGCCACAGGCAGGGCCAGCACCAGCGCGGGGCTGCTTTGTCCCAGCTGCGCCAGAATCTGGTGGTATGCCTGGGGCATGGTGAAAGCTTTCCACGAGACTCCGAGGAAAGACGCGTGCTTAAGCTCTCGCCAGAACTCGCTGGCGCGGAAAAAGCAGGACGCATACAGGATCAACGCGCCGATTCCGCACGCGACTCCCCAGATTGCCACTGCGGCCATCCGGCGAGTAGGAGCAAGATAGAGCATGAACGCTAGCGCGACCGGCAGCACAAAAATCAGCGGAAACTGTGAGCCTACAGCCAGGGCCAGCGACAATCCCAGCAACACAATGCGCCGCCAGTTCCACAGGACCACTTCCCGAGGCGCGTATAGCGTGTGAGCCACGGCGATGGCGGTGAAGATGGCGCCAAATGCGCCCCAGGCAGCTCCGATCTCCGGCTCCGCCGACCAGATTGCGCTGGAGCGTACGATTCCCGGCGAGAAACAGTAAAGAGCCAGGGCGACGTATCCCCCGGCATTGCCGAAGAGCCGGCGAGAGACATACCAGAGCGAAGCGCCTAGGAGCAGACCGAAAACAACGTAGGGCGCTGCCGCCAAACGGTGCAGCTCACGGATATTTTCTGGCCGGAGCGACACTGAACTCAGCGCCAGCGGAGCTGATGCGATCAAATACCAGAGAGACGAATGATTAGCATCGTAGCCACCACTTTCAGCAGCCGCGCGTGGAGACGGGAGAGAAAGATCCAATTCCTTTTCCAGATTGGGCGTGGCGACGAGCGCTCCTCGGTTTTTCCAAAGTGTGGTACCGCGCTCCAGTCGGTAGATCTCTTCGGGGTACACCGTACCGGTTCGCCAGCCTTGCTCCACTAGCCACAGGCACTGCGCCAGAAACGCGAGCAGCATGAGCCCGGCCAGTATTTGCGGCCGGCCGAAGCGTTCGCGTGTGAAGAATCCGCCCATTAGGAGACGGCGAGTGTTTTACCATGACGGAGGACGGTTCGGGAAACTCCCCTCGATGGACCAATCAAGGACGCACGAAACAAGAGCGGACGAATCAAAGCTGGCCGAAGCAAAGACGGACCAACCAAAAATGGACGATCCAAAAGACGATCAGTCCAAGGATAGCGAGGTCGATAGTATTAGGCCACCGTCCGCGCCGCCCAGCAACGTTCTCAGCGCTGTTGCCGACCATGCGCTGGTAACGCCCTCACCATTTGAAGCGCACGTTCAAAAGATATTTGTAGGGCAGGATGGCCTTCGCCCTCTCTGGCGTCTCGTCTTCTACCTGCTTGCGTTCCGAGCACTCCGTTTCTGCCTGCATGCTTTCATCTATTATGCCTGGCCCGACACAGGGATCCTTTGGCTGCAGGCGGCTGTAGAACTGGGACTCGCCATCGTCGCGATCGTTCCTGCACTGGTCTTGAGCCGGATCGAACAGCGTCCATTCGGGACTTACGGCCTGCCGTTGCGCTTCCCGTTCGGCAAGCTGTTCTGGTTCGGCGCGTTGTGGGGATTTGGCTCGATCACGATATTGCTGCTGGCTCTGCACGGAGCGAATGTCTTTGACTTCGGAGGGCTTGCCCTGCACGGCGCGCGTGTGGTGAAGTTTGCCGTTTTCTGGGGAGCGTTCTTCCTGGTCGTGGGCTTTTACGAAGAATTTCTCACCCGCGGCTATACCCAGTTCACGCTGAGCCAGTCGGTTGGGTTCTGGCCGGCTGCGGTCCTGCTTTCGGCAGGCTTCGGTGTGCTTCACCTGGAGAATCCGGGCGAAAGCTGGGTCGGCATCCTGGGCGCGGTTCTGATCGGCTTTTTCTTCTGCCTGACGCTGCGTCGCACCGGAAACTTGTGGTTCGCGATCGGCTTTCACACTTCGTGGGATTGGGGCGAGAGCTATTTCTATTCAGTCCCTGACAGCGGCGGGATGGCTCCGGGACACTTGCTGCATTCCAGCTTCCACGGCCCAAACTGGCTGACGGGCGGGTCGGTAGGACCGGAGGGAAGCGTGTTTCTCTTCGTGCTGCTGGTCCTGCTGTGGGTGGTGTTTGATCGAGTATATCGCGAGGTGAAGTACCCGGAACGAACCACGTAGGGGCAGATGTCCTCATCTGCCCGGCGGGGCGAAGCCCCGCTATTTTCGCTTCCAGCAAGAACCTGTCGAGCTTCGCTCGACTGGGCAGATGAGGACATCTGCCCCTACGTGTTCAGTTGAGCTACCACGAATAGTGCACGGTGTACGTCACCACCTGCTCGCCGTCGGGCGCAATGGTGACGGGAAATTCTACCGTCTGTGCATCCATCTTGCGGGACTCTTGCGACTGCTCGGTTAACTTCCAGTTTGTCCAGCGGTAGAGATGTTCTACTACGCGAACGGTCACGGCTTCCTTCTTGTGATTGCGCACACGGATTTCGAACGATTCGTCCATCCAGTTATGAGCGGAATCCACTCGGATGTTGGTGCGCTTGCGCTCACCCACCACGTCGAACGAATTGCCGGTGAAGATGCGCAGGGTTTCGTCTTTCGGAGTGTGGTCAATCACGTTCTCGCCCACAAATTCCAGATGGCCGTCGGTATCGCGCCGGTAGAAACGCAGCTTGCCCTTGGGCAACGCGATGCCAAGATGATTGACATCGGCGTTCTTGAACTCTTCCATCACCCAGACTTTTGGATTGGACTGCGTGCCGTAGTTCTGGTCCTGCCGAATCTGATCCATGTTGTAGTAGCCATACTGCTGCACTTGGGCTCCGTCATAGACATAAAGCCGCAGCGCGTGGATGCCAGTGGAGCGCACGAACTCCACTTGCTTGGTTTCCTGATCGCGCAACGTAGTGGAACGTGCCAACGTGTAGAGATGAAATTCATCGAATGATTTTTCGCGAACCACTGGTGCAGCGGCCGCTTCATCCATCGCCATCTTCATCGCGCCATAGGCCCGGTTGGCGAGGGTGCCAGACTGTATCTTGTTGACGTCGCCGGCCATCAGCTTGATGTTTGCGTTCTCAAAGGTCTTGCCGCTCTGGTTGCGCATGGTGATCCAGCCCACCATGTCGAGCAGATCGGTCTTGCTCTTCGGGTTGTCGGAGACCACCAGGTTGTAGTCCGCTTGCCAGCTCATGCCGCCGGCAACATAGGAAATTTCAGCGTCGAATTTGCCAGGATCGTTGGTCTGGAGAAGCCAGCTTAGAGTTGGCTTAAGTATCGAATCGCCGGAGAGCGCTGGGAACAGCGGTTGGCCCGGCAGTCCGAAGCGCAGCACGCCGTCCACTTCGATAATGGGCTGCGTGTAAGAAGGCTGCTGGTAGCTCTGGGCGTAATAGGAGCTGGGAACATATCCGCTGCGCACAACTTTGCCTTTGACGATCTGCCCCGGTTGCACCAGAAATTCGATCGTCTTGCCTTCATAGAAGGAAAGCAGCAGCTCCTGCGAGATCGGATCGTTGCGGTAATTCTGTTCCAGCACCTGCAGCGCGCGCCCGGCAGGATCGCGCAGGATCACGGAATCGGGCTCCAGGTGTGAGGCGATCCCTGCATACTGAGCGCGATTGATCCCGGATGTCAGGTCAAGCGGAACGTATTCCCGCGCCACAAAGAAATTCTGGTTGTAGATGGTGAGTGCGGGCTGGTTGTTTGCGTCGGTGGCCTTTTCCTGTCCCATTAGCGCGCCGCACAGCAGGATCATGATTAGCAGCTTCTTCATTCTGGTTTCCCCTTGTTTATCAGCGGACAGGAAGGAGGAGGCTTTCCCGTCCTATCTGAAGAACGCAGGGAGTTAGGAAACTTGCAGGGGGTCTTTCACCGCAGAGAACACAGGGGGCACGGAGGTAATCACAGGTAACCACTGCGGGTATTCGCTTGTCATTTTGAGCGAAGTCGAAGGACCCCTACCGTCAAGAGATCCCCGCGCTCGGGGGAGTTCAGTCTAGGTACCAGGTACGGGGGCGGTCGAAGCCCGCGCTTGCAGGCCATTTCTCTGGATGGGAAATAGAACAGGCAGCCCGGAGGCTGCCTTTCAGAGGTAGATCTCGGTCCGTGAGAATCCGCGTAAATCCGTGGCTGGAATTCCTAGATATCCAGGTTCTTCACATCCAGCGCATTGTCTTCGATGAACTTGCGGCGCGCTTCCACGTCTTCGCCCATCAGCGTGCTGAAAATGATTTCGCACTCGGCGATGTCTTCGAGTTTCACTGAGAGCAGGGTGCGGCGTTCGGGATCCATCGTGGTTTGCCAGAGCTGCTCGGAGTTCATTTCGCCAAGGCCTTTGTAGCGGGTCTTTTCGTAGCCACGGCTGCCCGCTTCCTTCACGTATTCGAAGAGGTCGCGGACGTTTGTCTTCTCGACAACTTCCGTTTCGATAGCTTTCTTCTTGGCGACAACTCTCGGTGCTTTCTTCGGCACCTTACTGGCTTCTTCGGTCTCAGCGTCGGCGTTTTCGCTGCCTGTTTCTTCCGCGACGCCGTTGGTTGGCGCGGCGTCAGTTACCGCTTCGATCACGAACGGCGGCTGCATGTAAGGCTCGATCTGTTTGAACTTCGACAGCAGCTGGCGATACTCGGCCGTGGAGGCCAGTTCCCAGTTGATGAGATGTTCCGCACCCTGGGAGTTGACGTAGCTGACTTCCCAGAGGTTGTGCTCTTCATCGAAGCGGGATTCCACGCTCTTGAACTCGCGTTCTTTCTGCAACTTCTTCAGTTCTCTTTCCAACTTCTCGATCTTTTTGGGCGCGGCTTTCTTGTCGCCTTCAAAATCGGCGCGTTTGGACAGGTCGAGCCGCGGCAACAGTTCAGTAATCTTCTCGTCGCGCAGTCGTTTGTTCACTTTATCGAAGAAAGCCGAAATATTCTTTCAGCCCGCTGGCGAATTTTGACAGGCCGGCGCCTTCGAGCTTGGCCGCGCCTTCACCGTAGCGCACGCTCAGGCTGTCGGCGGCGCGCTTCAGGATGATCTTGTCAAGCGCGTCGTCGTCCTTGATGTACTGCAGGGTCTTGCCCTTCTTGATCGAATACAGTGGCGGCTGCGCGATGAATACGTTGCCGCGTGCGATCAGTTCCTGCATGTGGCGAAAGAAGAACGTGAGCAGCAGCGTACGGATGTGGCTACCGTCGACGTCAGCGTCGGTCATCAGGATGATCTTGCCGTAGCGCAGTTTGGCGAAATCGAAGTCGTCTTTACCGATACCAGTACCCAAAGCGGTAATCATGGCGCGAATTTCTTCGTGCCCCAGCATCTTGTCGTAACGCGCTTTTTCGACGTTGAGGATCTTTCCCTTGAGGGGAAGAATGGCCTGAAAGCGGCGATCACGGCCCTGTTTGGCCGTGCCGCCGGCGGATTCGCCCTCGACCAGGAACAGCTCGCAGCGCTCTGGTTGTCGTTCCGAGCAATCCGCCAGCTTGCCGGGAAGGCCGCCGCCGTCCAGCGCGCCTTTGCGACGGGTGAGGTCGCGGGCTTTCCTAGCGGCTTCACGGGCGCGGGAGGCTTCAATGGCTTTGTTGATGATCTTTCGTCCGACCGTGGGATTCTGCTCGAGATACGCGCCCAGGCGCTCATTGACGAACGCCTGCACGACGCCGGCGATGTCGGAATTCAGTTTGCCTTTGGTCTGTCCTTCAAACTGCGGCTGCGGCAGCTTTACGCTGATGACCGCAACCAGGCCTTCGCGCACGTCGTCGCCGGTGAGATTTTCTTTTACGTCCTTGAACAGACCCATCTGCTGGCCCGCGTAGTTGATGGTGCGGGTCAGCGCCATGCGGAAGCCGGAAAGGTGCGAGCCTCCGTCGACCGTGTTGATGTTGTTGGCGAAGCTGAACACCGATTCCGAGTAAGCATCGTTGTATTGCAGGCCGATCTCCATGACCACGCCGCTGCGCTCGGCTTCCATGTAGATGGGCTTGTCATGAAGAACCTGCTTGCCTCGGTTCAGATGCTTGATAAATTCCGCGATGCCGCCGTTGTACTTGAACTCAGCGGACTTCGCTTCGCCGGTTTTGGCGTCAGTGGTGCGCTCGTCAGTCAGCGTGATCAGCAGGCCCTTGTTCAAGAATGCTAATTCGCGCAGGCGCTGTGCCAGCGTGTCAAAGTTGTATTCGGTGGCGGTAAAGATGCTTCGATCAGGCAGGAAATGAACTTTGGTCCCCAGTTTCTTGCTGGCGCCCGCCTTCTTCAGCTTGCTGGTGGGCTCGCCCTTGGAATAAGTCTGCTCCCAGGTAAATCCATCGCGCCAGATTTCGAGATCGAGTTCTTCACTCAGAGCGTTCACGCAGGAAACGCCAACGCCGTGCAGTCCTCCGGAAACTTTGTAGGAAGATGTGTCGAACTTGCCGCCGGCGTGCAGCTTGGTCATGACCACTTGCGCCGCGGGAACTTTCTCGCCGTCGATCTCCATCGAGTCAACGGGAATGCCGCGGCCGTTGTCGACGACGGTGATGGAGTTGTCGAGGTGAATCGTGACTTCGATCTTGTCGGCATAACCGGCGAGCGCTTCGTCCACCGAGTTGTCCACCACTTCGTAGACCAGATGGTGCAGTCCCATCTCGCCCGTGGAACCGATGTACATCGCGGGACGTTTGCGCACGGCTTCCATGCCGCCGAGCACTTTGATGGAGTCGGCGGTGTAGTCTCCGTTGCCTCCGTTTATTGCGGCGAGCTTTCCGTTTTTTGGCTTTGTTTCGTCGATGGGAGTGATTTCTTTCGTAGCCATTCAGCTCCGTGGAAAGTGCCGGGCGTGGGTCTTTGCCGGCGTTCGTTTCCGATGCCCTGGAATTTGCCTCAAATTACTGAAATTATTAACACTTACGGCTTCCGAGGTTGTTCTTTATTGTACCACGGGGGAAGGTCATTTTTCGACCCCGGAATCGGGTGGGTAAACCATGCATTTTCAGAGGTTTTATGTGGGCGCGAGCGTCCTCGCTCGTGCGGGATCTCCACTGCCTGTTCTGGCCTTAGCTCCAGCACGGGCGGGACGCCCGCGCCTACATTGTCAGCGCCGAACTTCGGGGCGACCTGTTAGCATATTGGGAGGAGATTCCAGCTAAGCATGAGTGTGCCCGTATCGCAGATGTGGACGGTGGCCAGCTATGTCATTCGGCAGAAGCTCGCCCGGCGGAAGCAGTATCCGCTGGTGCTGATGCTGGAGCCGCTGTTCCGTTGCAACCTGGCCTGCGCCGGTTGCGGCAAGATTCAGTACCCGGCGCATGTGCTCAAACGCCAACTGACCCCTGAGGAGTGTTTCCGCGCCGTGGACGAGTGTGGCGCCCCAGTGGTTTCCATCCCGGGCGGCGAACCGCTCATGCACCCCGAAATCGACAAGATTGTCGAAGGCCTGGTGGCCCGCAAGAAATATATCTACCTGTGCACCAATGCGTTGCTACTCAAGGAAAAGATCCATCTCTTCAAGCCGACCAAGTACCTGACCTTCAGCGTGCATCTGGATGGGCAGAAGGAGCACCACGACTTCGCAGTCTGCCGCGAGGGCGGATACGAGATCGCGGTAGATGCCATCCGCGAGGCTTTAGAGCGCGGCTTCCGGGTTACCACCAACACCACGCTGTTTGACGGAACCGATCCCAAGAGCGTGCGCGCGTTTTTCGACGACATGATGGAGCTGGGGATCGAGGGCATGATGCTCTCGCCCGGCTACTCCTACGAAAAGGCTCCTGACCAGCAGCACTTTCTGGGTCGCGCTCGCACACGGCGGCTGTTCCGGGCGATTCTTTCCAACCGGGAGAAGAACTGGCGGTTCAATCTTTCGCCGCTGTTCATGGAGTTCCTCATGGGCAAGCGGCACTATGCCTGCACTCCGTGGGGGATGCCTACCTACAACATCTTCGGCTGGCAGAAGCCCTGCTACCTGCTGCAGGACGGCTATGCCGATACGTTCGACGAATTGATCCGGGAGACAGCTTGGGAGTCTTACGGGACCGAGTCGGGCAATCCGCATTGCGCCAACTGCATGGTGCACAGCGGATATGAAGCTTCTGCGGTGAATGACACGTTCGGCTCGCTCGGCGGTTTTGTGGCGACGGTGAAGGGCACGCTGTTCCATCGTTATCGCGATGAGGGCGCTCTGCGGCTGCTGGATGAGCCCGTGGAACAGGGTCAGCAGACACCCTTGGTGCAGATTGGAAACGCGTGCTGAAACCCTTGAGGAGACTCGGGCGTGACCGGAAAAGCTGCCGGACACGTTTCGCACGAGTCGGAAGCGCCGCAGGCTTCGTCACCCTCCCTGGCGGCGGACGCGCTTGAAGTTTCTCCCGGCTGGCAACACGAAAACCTGCAAGGCTGGGTTCCGGCGCTGGCTTCGGAAGAGGAAACCCGCAAAGCGCTCGAGAAGGCCTTTGACTACCGCGGCGATGTGACCATCACCCGCAAAGACGGAACGCACGGTTGAGGGATATCTTTTCGACCGGAAGACCGGTCCCACCTTGGCCGATTCGTTAGTGCGAGTCCTTCCCAAGACTTCCAACCAGCGAGTGATGATTCCCTACTCGGATATCGCTGCGCTGGCCTTCACCGGCCGCGATACGGCAGCGGGAAAAAGCTGGGAGGCCTGGGTGAAGAAATACATGGAAAAGAAAGCCGCCGGAGAAAAGGATATCGGGCTGGAGCCCGAGGCATTGGAGTAGGGTTGTGCGTTTGTCATCCTGAGCGGAGTATATGCGTTCGTTTGCGCACGCAGACGCGGAGTCGAAGGACCTCTACCCGCGGCAATGTCCCGGTTGGGACTTAAGTCATCCATCCTGCAGGCACTCTCCCTGACAGTATTCCAGATAGAGATCCTTCGACTGCGCGGCTGCTTCGCGAGGTGAAGCAGCTTCTCCGCTCAGGGTTACAGGTTTTGGGCTGATTTAGCTCAGCGGGCTGGTTTTCGCGACACTAAGCTTAACTTCTCGATCAGTTCAGTGATCTCGTCTTCGCTCTCCCCGATGAACGTGAACGAAACCTCGTAACCCTTCTCCAGAACTCCAGCGAGGTTTGGCGCACGGTCGTCGCCCCGCGCGGTTTGCTGAAATCCCCACGAACCAGTTGCGTGGCCCCAATGAAAACGCGTGAGGATCTTCTACCGACTGAAAGCCTTTGGCGGTGGCCAGTTCGGTCAACGGTCCGAAGTAGTCGGCCGCAGTCTTCATGCCGGAATAGGCAGAGAGAGGCTCGGCGGCGATCACGACCGCGGAATTTACGGTATCGCCCGGTGGCTTCCGGTGGCCGCTCGAAGATGGCGAGCAGCAGCAGGGATTTGGCCATCGTTCGAGGCATTCGGCGAATCGTCCTGCATTTCTCGGGTGCGATCCACCCAGCCGTAGGGCAGCTTGTAGCTGAATCCGAAAGAGGGATTGCGGTAGACACCGTCGCTGAGCGCGCCCGACTCGGGCAAGGACGATTTTGGTGGGCTGGTGGCTTAGGGGACGAAGAAGCCGGCTGCTGCGCCCACAAAGCCGCTGCGACCATGAGTAAGAGGGCGCCAGCCGGAAATCGGGCCATGAGTCATGCTACGCCTGATTCATCCGGATTGTGTGGGGCGGACACTCTTGTCCGCCGCTTTTGAAGTTGGTTCTGGGTTTTGACTTGCAGTTTCTATAACGGTGGATGACTTCACATACAAACCAACGTCAAAAGCGGCGGACAAGAGTGTCCGCCCCATACACTGACCAGTTAGTCGCTCCATCGCTTCAAGCCGAGCAACTTCTCGCCGAGCGGGGTCAGCTTGGCGGGCGAGCAGTTCTTCTTTTCCCATTCCCGCGGATCGCCGGGGAAAGCGAATCCTTGCGGCGGTTCCATCTCTCTCCACGAACGGATGCGTATCTCGCGCAAGTCTTCGCGCGATTCATCGGCCGGGGTCATGGAAATGTACTGGGCCATGCGGACCTTGTCTTTCGAAGTGTTGGGACGGATGCCGTGGGCCAGCAGGCTGTTGAAGATCAGCAGATCGCCTGCCTTGGGCATGACCGGCACGATTTCAAAACCGGTTGTGTCGGGCTTCCAGGGATCGCGGTTGGCGGGCTGTGTCTTTCTCCACTCTTCGAGGGTGCGGAACAGTTCGGGCACGCCCTGGAAGCCGCCCATGTCCAGTTCGTGATCGACCAGCGAGAGCACGCCCTGAACGTTGACCGGCAGAGGATCAAGGGTGGTGTCGGCGTCCCAGTGAATGAAGCCGCTGAACGGGCGCTGGCTGCGGTTCGGCGGATTCAGATTGGCGCGGTCGATGGTCACCCAGAGCTTCTCGTTGTCCCAGATGTCGACGAAAGCGTCGTAGATTCGCGGATGCTGCCGGTTGTCCCACAGATACTGGTGGTTGTAGATCTCGACCATGCCGCTGTTGTTCAGCTCTTTCATGGCATGGTCGCGGAGCTGGTCCTTGTACCAGGTGGAGGGATCGTTGGGATTCATCTCCTGAAATTCCCACAGCAGATCCACCAGGCGCTTCACGTTTTCGAGCGGGACGGCTTGCCTGACGATCACATAGCCGCGGGTGATCCAGTGCTTCCAGTCGTCTTCGGAGAGCACGCGCAGCGGCAGGGTCTTCTGGATGTCCCTTAACTGGGTTTCGGCGACGTAGGCTACGCTGGCATTTCCCGGGCGGTTCTTGCCGTAGGCGTAGCGATCAGCGGCTGCCTCACTTTGTCTGACATGGCTACCTCCTGGCGGGGACGGATTCATCCCCGTGCCATGACCATTGCCGGACCAGCACGAGCGAGGACGCTCGCGCCTACATTACGCTACGCGGCCGTGCCGAGAGCGGCTGGGTGCAGAAGCCGCAGCGCCGGGCGTCGATGGGAATCTCGCTCAGGCACTCCGGACACTTCTTGGTCGTGGGATCGGCCGGCGCCGGAGCCTTGCGCATGCGCGCGATCAGGGCATTGATCGGGGTCACCACGAAGAAGTACACGGCCCCCGCAACCAGGAGGAACGACACCACGGCGTTGACGAAATCGCCCACCGGAAATGGCGTGCCGTTGATGGTAAAGCTGATCGCCGAGAAATCGGGCTTGCCGACGATAGCCGCGATAAGGGGCGTAAGCAGGTCTTTGGTAAACGCCGTCACCACCGACCCGAAGGCCGCGCCGATGACCACGCCGACCGCCAGGTCAACTACATTTCCGCGAAGAATGAATTGCTTGAATCCGCTAAGCATGAAACCTCCCTAACCCAAGTGGGGCAACAAATTTACGGCGGCAGGCACGGGGTAGGTCAAGCGTTTGCTTGAGATGGACGGTGTGGGGCGGGCGCCCTCGCCCGCCGCCTTTTGGGTTGATCTCGTACCTGGACTTGCATTTACGCCGTGGTTTCACCGGCCCGATTGAATCTTGCTTTGCAGAAAGTCAAAGGCGGCGGGCAGGGCGCCCGCCCTACACCGTCTCTCAGATCCGCATGGGCATGACGATGTAGCGGTACTTGTAGTCTTCGCTGTCGGCGGGGCGGAGCTGGCCCGGCGGACTGGGCGTCTTTGAATTCGAGCTTTACGTCGCCTGCTCCCACCGCTTTGAGGAAGTCGAGAATGTATTGGGCGTTGAAGCCGACGGTTAGCGAGTCGCCCTGGTAGCTGGTTTCGATGGTGTCTTCGGATTCGCCGGTTTCGGTTGAGGACGCGGAAAGCTTCAGCTCGCCCTTTTCCATGCGCAGGCGGACGGCGCGCGAGCGTTCGTCGGCAAACTGGGCTACGCGGGAGATGGCCGCGCCCAGGTCGTTGCCGGGCAGAGTGACGCTCTTGTTGTTGTCCTTGGGCAGCACGGCTTCGAAGTTGGGGAACTGGCCGGTAAGCTGGCGCGAGGTCAGCAGCCGCTGTCCGATGCGGAAGTAGAGCGTTGACTCGTCCTTGGCAAAGTCGATGGTTTCTGCGTCGGTGGAGTCGAGCAGTGATCTCAGCTCGTCCATCGCTTTCTTTGGGGATGAGCGTTTTCAGCTCGCCTGAGACGCCTTCAAATTTCTCTCCGCTGCGTTCGACGTGGGCCAGGCGGTGACCGTCGGTGGCAACCATGGTGATGGACTCGGGCTTCAGCACCATCAGGGCGCCGTTCAAGGTATAGCGCGATTCTTCACTGGCAATCGCAAACCCGGTCTTGGCAATCATTCCGCGCAGCACCTGGGCGGGAATCTTGACCACACCTGCGGTGGGAAATACCGGCAGCGTCGGAAAATTCGACCGGGCCATTCCGACCATCTTCGTGTTGGACCGTCCGCAGCGGATGCTGATCCAGTGATTCTCCAGCAGCTTGATGGTGATGTCCGCATCCGGCAGCAGTTTTACGTAGTCATGCAGTTTGCGGGCAGGGATGGTACAGGAGCCTTCTTTCTTGACCTTGGCGCTGCAGGCGGTGCGCAGGCTTAGATCCAGATCGGTGGCGGTGAGCGACAGTTTGTCGCCGGAAGCTTCGAATAGATAGTTGGAGAGGATTGGAATCGTGGTCTTGCGCTCCACCACTCCCTGGGTCGCAGTCAGTTCCCGCAAGAGTTCGAATTTGCTGACTGTAATTTCCATGGTGGCGGTCCCCGTGGCTGCGGCCATCGCTTCTACCGGCATAACCCAAGTCTCCCGTCAGGCGGTGCTACTTTGAGTACTTCCCTTATATCAAAATAAAAACCATTTAAACCAGTAGTAACAGTAGGGGGCTCGTAAAAGTGGAAATCCGGTCAAACACCCACTGGGACTGGCTTCTCGGCCTACACCCACCTGTCTAAAACTAGACTGGCATTTGGCGGAGATGAAGGTATCGTTTGGCCGTGCCTGGCGATTCCCTCCGGCTCTTGCACAACTTCCACATCCGATTCACAGTGTCCACCAAGGAAGACTGTCATGATGAGTGGAAATCCGGCGGAAGCCGCGTTTATCCGCCCAACTGCTCAGTCATTTTATTGATCAGCCTGTTCAAATCTTTGTCGGTCTTCCGGGTGCCATCGATCTTGTCGACCGAGTGCAGCACGGTGGTGTGATGCTTGCCGCCAAATTGGCGTCCGATCTCGGGCAGCGAAGCCTCGGTCAGATGCTTGGCCAGGTACATGGCGATCTGCCGGGGATAGACGATGGCGCGCGAATTGTTCTTGGCCTTGATTTCGACCAGCCGCAGACCGAACTGTTCAGCCACTGCCTTCTGAATGGACTCGATGGTGACCTTGCGGGCCTGCGAATCGATGAAATTCTTCAGCACCTGCTGGGTGTAGGGCAGCGTGATCTCGGCGCCGATCAGCGACGAGTGGGCCACCAGCCGGATGAGTGCGCCTTCTAGTTCGCGAACGTTGGAGCGGATATTCGAGGCTATGTATAGCGCGACATCAGTGGGCAGAATGACTTTTTCCTGCTCGGCCTTCTTTTGAAGAATGGCAACCTTGGTTTCGAGGTCGGGCGGCTGGATGTCAGCGATCAGTCCCCATTCGAAACGGCTGCGTAGCCGGTCTTCGATTTCCGCGAGCTCCTTGGGCGGCCGATCGCTGGCAATCACGATCTGCTTCATGGACTCGTGCAGAGCGTTAAAGGTGTGGAAGAATTCTTCCTGGGTGCGTTCCTTTTGGGCCAGGAACTGGATATCGTCCACCAGCAGCACGTCCACATTGCGGAACTTGTCGCGGAAGCTGATCATCTTGTCGTAACGCAGCGAGTTGATCATCTCGTTGGTGAACTTCTCGCTGGATACGTAGCAGATGGCCGACTGGGGTTGGCGGCGCTTGATCTCGTGGCCGATGGCCTGCATGAGGTGGGTCTTGCCCATCCCGACGCCGCCGTAGAGGAAGAGCGGGTTGTAGGCTTTCGAAGGACGTTCCGCCACGGCCTGGCAGGCGGCGTGAGCGAACTGGTTGCCGCTGCCGATCACAAACGCGTCAAAGGTGTAGCGCTGATTCAGTTGCGCCGCCCCGTCCCAATCAAACCGTGCCTGAGAACTCTGCGGAAGGGCTGCCGGGCGTGCGGAGAGCCCTCCATCGTGACGGAGGGGAGTGGACGCAGGATCGTCTTCCGGGGTGACGAACTTCACTTCCTGAAATTCGCCGCCCAGATTGTCCAGGGCTTCCTGGATCAGATCGGCGTACTTGTCTCCCACGTGGCGGAATTCCGCGGTGGGCACGCGCACGAACAGGATCGGGCCGGTGGAATGGCTGTACTTGGTGGGCTTCAGCCAGGTGTCATAGGAATGGCGGTTGATCTTCTTTTCCAGCGCGTCGAGAACGCGCAACCATGGGTTCGGAGAAAGGCTTGGAGTGGGAACGGACATAAAATAAATTTTCGTGGGGCGGAGGCCAGATTCAGCGCCCGATTACCTAAAACTATTGCAACAAAAATGCCTTCATTTCCAGCAAGCGTCCCGCAAAGCAGCTTCGCTTACGGGGCAGTTTAGGCTGGGACTAAGAAAATTTCTGTAAGCTGGATCAGTCCGGCATACTAGCACAAAATTTTTCCGTCTGCGGGAAACTTCTCCGCGGATTTTTGCGTGCAGTACGATTCAGAACCCTAACGAAACTTTCTGTCAAGTGCTCAAGTTATAACTGCCGCGTGAGTGGTGCAGTGGAGCGGGCATGCTTGTCTGCCGCCCTTTGATTTTGGTTCAGGTCAAGGAGTTTCCAGCCCGCCCTCGGTCGCTACTCGAACTCAATTTTCTCGAATCCCAAACCCTGCAACAGACTAATGATCGTGGAGGCTGCATTCTGCTGCGCGGTTCGCAAAATGCCGTCGGCCAGCGCCGCCTCTTGCAGCTGACGCTCCGCCTCCTGGCGCACCTGTGTTTCCAGATTCGGATCCGTCGGCACCAGCAGCCCGGTCTGCCGGGAATAGACACGGGTCTTCGCGCTGTCCAGCCGGGTGCTGAACACCTGCGGCGCGGGAAGACGAAGATGAGCCTGCTTACCCTCCACTCTGACATCGCCCGGCTTCAGATTCGAGAAATCAATCCCGGCGACAACTTCGCCGTGCACCAGCATCAGCAAGCGATCGCCGGCCAGAAAATCGGGAAAGATCGGATTCTCTTTCGCGCCAGTCACCAGCTTGTCCATGGTGTAGACCACGGTCTCCAGCCGCTGGAGCCGCTGGATGCGATCGACCACCGTGGGCTGGCTCACATCAATGCTGAGAGTGCTTCCCGTCAGCGCCGACCACATGTGGCTCAACCAGGCCCGCCCGGATTTTCGCGACAGCATCACTGATCCGGTCAAGCCGACAACCAGCACCCCAAGTACCAGCCCGATGACGAGCGCGACCACAATCGCCGTGGAGGATCGGCCCCGCTGACCAGAGCGGCGGTCGGCATCAGGATCATGAGACATAAAGATAAGGTTATCACCATGCCGGGGTGGCTTCGACTTCTATGCATTCAGCACTTTCACGCGGGGACGAAACCGAAAAACGATTTTAACCAGATATTCACCAGACATTAACTTGCCCCTTACCATCGCCTGCCAAAGTAGGGGCTCTGTCCCAGCAGTGAAATCAAGTGGAGGGAATTCGTACGTGAGAAAAGTTCTGCTTACCATCGCCTTAGTCGCCTTTGTACTCGGCCTTGTCGCCACGCCCCACATAAATGCCCAAGTCAACCTGCTCGCTGTCGGCTCCCTGACCAGCTCCAGCGCCGGCTCCTACGCCGATCTTTCGGGCCTGCACAACACGCTGGAGAACGGTGTGCCGGCTAACCTTCTGGGTGGCCTAGGTTCCGGTCTCGCCTATGCCTCCGGCAACACTTTCCTCGCCCTGCCAGATCGCGGCCCCAATGCTGTACCCTTCGACTCCCTCATCGACGACACCGTTACCTACATCCCGCGCTTCCACACCATTACTATGGATCTTGAACCCAACACGGGTGCCGGCCTACCTTTCACGCTCACGCCAAAACTGCGGAGCACGACGCTGCTGTTCAGCCTGACCCCGCTTGTATACGGCACCGGTGAAAATCTCGCCGTAGGTTCTGGTGTCCCGCCGCAGAACAATTTTTTCCTGCACTACTTCTCCGGCCGCTCGGACAATTTCGATCCCAACCGCGACTCTGGCAACCCCAACGACGCCCGCCTGGACTCCGAAGGCATCCGTCTTTCCAACGACGGCCTCCGGGTCTATATCTCTGACGAGTACGGCCCCTACGTCTACGAGTTCGACCGCCTCTTCGGCCTGCGCCTTCGCTCCTTCAGGCTCCCCGCGCACCTCTTCGTTGATAATCTGAAACCAGTCGGCGCCGATGAAATCTCCGGAAACACCAGCGGCCGCACCGCGAACAAGGGCATGGAAGGCCTCGCCATTACACCCGATGGCAGGACGCTGGTCGGCATCATGCAAAACGCGCTCATTCAGGATGCTGCCGAGGGTGGCGCCGCTGCGAACCTGCTGCGCCTCGTCACCATCGACATCGCCTCCGGCAAGACGTCCCACGAATATGCCTACCTGCTGACCACCGGCTCCGGTGTCAGCGAGATCACAGCGTTGAACGACCACGAGTTCCTGGTTGACGAACGCGACGGCCACGGCCGCGGTGATGGCAGCAAGGCCAAGGTCAAACAGATCTTCAAGATTGACCTGACGGGCGCAGTTGACGTTGCCGACATGGACGGTACCACGGCAGCAACCCATGTCGTGACCAAAAGCGCGCTGCCCTTCCTGGATATTGTCAAAGCGCTGGTCGCCAATGGCATAGCCGCGGACCAGATTCCGGCCAAGCTGGAAGGACTGGCGATCGGTCCCGACGTGAAGCAGGGCAGCACTACCCTGCACACCCTGTGGGTCGCCAACGACAACGACTTCCTTACGGAGGTTCCCGACGACAACAAAGTCGTAGTGCCGAACCCGAACCAGTTCTTCGTCTTCGGTTTCACCGACGCAGACCTCGCTGGCTCGAAATTGGTGCCGCAACAGTTCAGGCCGTTTCGCTGGTAGTCGCATGCAGTAGCTGAGAAGTCAGATGTAAGGGGAAAGGCCACGCTCATCTCTGAACGTGGCCTTTGTCTGTACGGCGATGATTTTGCGCGGAGGACACTCCCTTCGACTTTCGCTCGGGCTTCTTTACCTCGGGCCTACCCCTCGCGGTGAAACTCCGAAATAACTTTGAGAGCTCGCCAAGTGTTAGGTTCTGGTTCGTCCGCGTTGTACCATGAATCTCCAGAGCGACGATCTCCAGAGCGATTGCCGACGGAGAAAACTCTTGCCCGCGAAACGCTCGGAAGACCTGGAGGGCCACCGTCTCGGAGCCAGGCTATTGAAAGACGGTCTGGCTGGACTCTCTGACCTACAGCGAAAAAGGCAAGAGTGCTGGGAGCCCCTCATTTGCATTTGATATAGAGGGGAAGCAATCCGATGCGAATTCGATTCTTTGGCAGCGTAGCGCTGCAAGTGGTGGTCACTCTTTTTATACTTGCCGTTACGATTCTGATTCTGCGCCGCTTTGGACCGTTCCCAGATTTCAATTTCCGCGCGACGAAACAGGGTCCGCACGTGCAGCTGTCCGCACTGTCGCCCGGTGCATGGCGGTTCATCGTTTCGGGCGACTCCCGTAATTGTGGTGATGTCGTGATGCCCTCGATTGCCGCCACAGCAGCGCTCACTATTCTCCAAGTTTCTATTGGCATCTTGGGGACCTTCGTGCGATTTACAAAACCGACGAGGACATGGAGGCGGCTTCCGCAAAGAACGGCCAGATACTGACCTGCGGAACTTACTACCGTCGCGCCTGGACTGACTTTATCGACAATCAGATCCGGCCCTTCGGGAGCACTCCGTTTTACCTCGGCATCGGCAACCATGAGGTGATTCTGCCCGAGGATGACACCAAGTTCACGCTCCAGTTTTCGCAGTGGCTTGGCTCTCCACTCCTCAATTCGCAGCGTCAACAGGATGGGGAGAAAGACCCGGCCACGCCAAAACCCTATTACCACTGGATCCAGGGCGGAGTGGACTTCATTTACCTGGATAACGCCTGGAACAGCTTTTCCAAAGAACAATTGGAGTGGTTCGACAGGATCTCAACCAAAGCTCGGACTAACGATAACGTCCTCAGCGTCGTGGTGGGCATGCATGAGGCTTTGCCAGATAGCATCGCCAGTTCTCACGCCATGTGCGACGATCCCAAGAACCTGGACGGCTGCACCAGTGGCAGGCACGTTTACGAAGTACTTTTAGGGCTACAGAGCAAGAAGCCTGTCTACGTGCTGGCCAGCCACTCGCATTTTTATATGAGTGGAATCTTCGACAACCATCCGCCCGATCAGCGTCTGCCCGGTTGGATCGTTGGTACCGGCGGTGCAATTCGCAACAAACTGCCGCAAGCCGCGTCGCCAGGCGCGAAGACAGATGTCTACGGCTACTTGCTGGCGACGGTAGCTCGTGACGGAAAGATTCAATTCGAGTTTCAGGAGATCAAGGAGCCCGATGTACCCGACGAGGTGCGGCAGCGCTATCCGTCCTGGCTGGTTCCGTGGTGTTTCGCTCACAATTCTCAGAACATCGACCCGAATGCCGAAGAAACCACGCACCTTTGTACTCCACCCACTCCGCCAGCATCTCACCAGTAAAACCCCGAAAATAACTTCAGCTCGCGACAATGTTACCCTTTACGCCATCGATTTGCGGCGAACGAATGCACCGCCCAAAGGAGACAGGGAATGAGTTCCGAAGAACTGCAGGAATTGCACGAACACGCCGAGCACGCCAGACACACTGGCATGGCCCGAGTCTCGTTGACCATGGCCGTGCTCGCCGTCCTGGTGGCGGCCGTATCCCTGCTCGGCCACCGAACCAGCACCGAAGAGCTGGTCCTGCAGAATAGAGTCACCGATCAGTGGGCCTACTTCCAGGCCAAGAGCATCCGTCGCCATGCCGATCAAACGGTTGTAGACCTCACTTCCGTCCTCGCCGCCAAAGACTAAAGATGCCGAACAGATCGCCAAGGTGCGCGAGAAATATCTATCCGAGGCAGAGCGTTATCGCGACGAGCAAAACGAACTGGAAGCTGAAGCGAAGAAGCTCGAGGCAGAAGCGGAGAAAGAACACAAACGGGCGGATCGCTATGATTTGGGCGAGGTTTTCCTCGAGATTGCCCTGGTCGTCACTTCCATCACCCTGCTTTCCGGCAAACAGGCTTTCTGGTATGTGGGCCTAGTGATCGGCGCAGCAGGAGTATTTATCGCTGCTAGCGGACTGCTGATACAGTGAATCTCGGGGCAAAAATTAGATCAAGCGGTCTCTGACCTATGAGCCGCAGGTCGTCCCCCACCGTAGTCGCCGGTCTTCAGTCGTCGGGAAAACTGACTGTGCCACCTCGCCAGACGCGCCTTCAAGGCAAGAGAATGACGGTCAACGCCTGCGGCGCACCGTTTGAAAACGATGAGCTCGTGGCCGGCGAAAGCGCACCACTGGTTTGATCGATTTGCCATGCGACAATCTGAGCAGACGGAAAGCTTTCGGAAAAAAACAAGAACTTGCCGCTGGGATCAAGCGCAAGCGCAATAGGACCGACAGAACTATAAGGAGAGCCGCTGATTGGCGCTAACGCCCCGCTTGTTGCATCAACCGAAAATGCCGAGATGCTGCCCAGCCCCACGTTGCCGGTATAGAGGAATTTGCCCGAAGGGTGAAGCGTCAACTGCTCGGGAATCAAATTCGTGGAGAAAGGTGAGTTCGGGAGCGGAGTAACTGTTCCCGTCGAGCTGTCTACGCTCAATGCCGCGACTGAGCTGGCGTTGGATAGCGCGGTATATGAATACTTGCCCGAACCGCTGATCGCCATTCCCCACGGCCCGCTATTTGTCTGAAAAGTGAAAGGCGACCCTGGCACAGGAGTCAGGCCGCCGGTGCTGCCATCAATCGAGAACACGGAAATCTCGTTCCCGGAAGGGTCTGAATGGTCGGCGGCATATAAGAACCTGCTGCTAGGATTAACCACTAGTTCGATCGGCTGGTTCGTGTCCTGCACTACAGGAGCCGACGAGAGCGTCAAGGTTCCATCGGAGCTGTTTCTAACGAACGTCACAATGTCCCCGTTCGGATCGGCCACAAAGAACACAAATTTACCGGCAGGGTCCATACCCAGCGGTCCGCCATTACCAACAAACGGAGTTGAATACGGCGAATTGCTGAGTGGATTCAGATTGCCGTTCGCCGCGTCGATGGAATACGCGAAAACCATGCCCGAATTGAAGTCGGAAGCGTAAAGGAATTTTCGCCCCGGGTCCGCAACCAGGGTCACAGGATTTCCTGGCCCCAGCACTCCGGTTAGAGCAGTCAATGCGCCTGAGCTCGTGTTGACGGTCATAGGCAGTATCTGTCCTCCCACGCCACCGCCATTGGGAGTGAAGAAGGCCGCGTAGAGCACCTCACTCTGTGTCCCCCCGGAAGGGCTGGTAGTGGGAGCAGAACCAGAAGAGCCGCCGCAGCCGGAGAAACAGGCAACCAGCAGCATAACGGTGCCCAGCAGGCTGAATTTTCGGATCACGACTCGCTTCATAAGGCCTCCGCCAAAGGCTCTGAAGTTGAGGGATTTGAAGGCAGCAGTTTAGTCGAACGCACTTACCTCGGCAACGTTTCTCAAACCACGTCGGTTCCAGAAACTCTTTCTCTAAATTTGTGAACAGCCCAACGAACTCAAATACAAATTGGAGATATTGCTGACAATCTCCGCATCCGCGTATTGCGGCCGAAGCGAGAGCTCCTTCCAGGCCGGATCATTCACAAACACCGCCCACTTCGCATTCAGGTCCGCCATATCCGCAAACGTCAGCATGTACGTCAGATTCGGCATCCGGGGCCCGATCAACGTGTCTCCGAAAAACACGGGAGTTAATCCGGTACGCGTAAAAATTCCAATTTCCGCTTCGTTGAACATTTGAACTTTCCGGATATGTCCCGCATAGCTTGCGCTCTCGTACGTGCGCAGCTGGAAGATCCTCTTTTCGCTCTTCGGCGCAACCATTTTTGGCCACCCCGCAAACGCTGACATCAGCGAACTTTCCACTCGCACAAACGCCGGCGCCGACGCCGGCGCCGCCCAGAACGCCGCAGACGCTTTGATGAACTCCATATCATCTGCAAGCCGCGGGTCCAGCGTGACCAACGCTTCCACCGAGGTTGCCGGAATCAACAAGTAATATGTCGGCATCTCCGGACCGATATCCAGCTTGAATGCCCCAACCGGAGCCATCGCCATCCGATTCAGCGCGGGGATCAGGGCATGCTCAAAATAATTTTGGACCAATGCCAACTGTGGTCCGGTTTGCAGCGCGTACTTCCGCAATTGATAAAACTCTCGAGGAGACTGCGCCCACGCTCGGCCCGCCCCGCCGCTCAACGCGGCCCCCGCCATCGCAACCGCCGACGTGACAAAATCTCGCCTCTCCAATGCGTCCTCCGATAAAAACCGCCGTCGCACGATAGAACGGCCTGAATCCGCGTGTAAGCCAAGCACGCCCCGTCAATCCAACGGCAGCAGGTATCCCGGCGTTCTGCCCAATTTCCCGCCAAAGGCTTGGGCGTCAAGCACGGCCATGTCCCACGTGATCCATGAAACGGGCGTGAGTCGTATGGTGACATCATCAAACGACGCAAACACTGGACCGATCTCGGGATCGGACATCGCCGCCGCGCTCAGGTATCGACTATGTATGCGCCGATTTATCTCCTGGGATTGGCTTCCCGAAATCACTTCCACTTTTCCGGCAGCAGTTACGCCGCGTTCTGCTCCAGGTTTCCGCGCGTCTACCATCAGCGAAGCTTTCGGTCGCGCCGCCACATTGCGAGCTTTTTGCGTCCTGGAAGACGTCGCGACATACAGGCTGCCGGACTCAAAGAGATACCAGACCGCAGTCAGGTGGATGCTCCCATCGGCCTTCTCGGTTCCGAGGGTGGCAATGTAACGTCCGCGCAGGAGCTCTTGGAAAGATGGATCCAGTGTCTGAGTTGGCATGTTCCTCCGCGCCTCGCCCATTCGGCGGGAGTCCAATTCTCTCACTTCTTCGAGAAGCCGGGAATGAGTGGTGACAAGGTCTATTACCACCCATTCACTCTCGGAAGACCCTAATAAAGTATCGACGGAAGATAGGCCCCAGCGGGTTCGTTGTAGAATCCAAGGGTCATGAGGGTCATCGGCTGCACCACGCGGAGGCCGTTCTCCAGGCACCATCGAAAGAGCCCCGCGTTTCGCGTCGGGACAAGAATGCCCGGCCCCACGAACGCATCGGCGTTTGCGATCAGCGCCTGGATATCAGAGTTCGTCTCGCCCACCATGTGTCCGAAAAAACCGATCACGGTCGCATACGCGACGATTCGGCCTTCTCGCTCGGCGACAACCGCTGTCCTGGTGTTCGATCGCGTCGCACAGCTCGCCGCTGCGGTCGTGACCATGCACAGATCGGCAAAGCCGGTTGCATTCCTCCAGATCGGACAGGCGCGCGGGACGTAAGTTGTAGCCCGGAGTCGGGGCCTTGATCGGTGGGCCTTGCATCGTGGATATCGGTTCGCGCGTATCAAACCCGAGCTTGGTGTAAAGAGAAAGAGAACGGTTGTGAAAGGCCGCTTGCAGCAGTCGAGTACCCTGGAAACCGCGTTCACCAGAGCGCGCAAGCACTGTCTCCATAAGTGCGCGTCCGACGCCCTTATTCTGAACCTCGGGATCGATGGTAATCGGCCCAACGCCCGCGATCGCGGAGCGCTCGTCAAGGCAGTTACTACCCAGTATCTGCCCGCCCGATTCGGCAACCACACAATAGAACCCGGGATGACTGAACATCATGGAAAGGACGCCGGTCGCCACCTCAACCGACGGAAAGTCAGGCGGAAAAGCGTGGTCGGTAGAAATCTTCGTAAAGGCCTCATAGCAGATCCGCCCACAGACCGGAGCGTCCTCCGGCTTGGCTCTGCGGACTGCTATAGGTGAAGTGTCAAACGCGGGTTGTCGCAGCGTTGCCACAAAAATCTCCAGTTCAACTTCGACGAGGGAGTGTATCGCAGGTGAGCACGATGTTTCCAGATGCAGGTCTGGGCCACCCGCATGTGCTGGCTGCAGTAGAAATAGAAAACTAAAATCGAACTTAGTCAGGGTTCGTGCAGACACATTCTGTCACCAGTCACAAACATTCATTTGACAAACAAGTGACACGCTCCGCGAATCTATCCCTCCGACCTTGAATCAAACCTCACAACGCACTGAAGACAGTCTTCACGAACATGCCGCGGTCTCAAGTAGTCAGCAAGCTACGAGGGACCGTGGAACCACATAGACGCAGTCAACTACAAGGAGAAGAATTGATGAGCCGTTTCGCAAGTAAGCGCAAGACCATGTTGTTCGTGAGGTTGTTCTTCCTGGCCGCGGGGCTGGTTGCTGGCCTGATACTGGTGCAAGCAGCGCCGGCGCAGACCAATGATTTCGCCGCAAAGCGCTTCGTAGCGCCGACTGTATTCCAGGCAGCCGGCCCGTCCGCAGCATCGATTCAAAGTACTGTGGACCAGTTTCGTGCGGCGCTCGGGCTCGTCAACAATGGCAATAATCCCGGACTAACCAGCGGCCACCGCGAAATCAACTGGGACGGCGGTAGCCCGACCAACGCAACCACTACTCTTACCGGCACTCCCTTAACTACGTTCTTGAACACTCGTGGCGCCAACATCACCACACGCGGAAGCGGGTTTGTCCAAGCCCCACCCTCGGGCCTGGCAGCCACGTTTGGAAACTCGAGCTACGCCACGATCTTCCACGCGTTCAGCCCACTGCGGCTGTTCTCGCCGATCGGGAGTAACGTCACCGACGTCGAGTTCTCCGTTCCGGGCAGCAACGGCAACACACCAGCGACTTCCACCGGGTTCGGCGTGGTTTTTACCGACGTCGACTCCCGGATGGCAGCACACCGAGAGACAGGACAGGGAACCGTTTCGCCAGCACTTTCATCGAGTACTTCGGCATCCACGGCGAGTTGCTTTTCATTAGCAATGCGCCGGCTTCGCCGGGCGACGGAAACCTGTCCTTCATCGGCGTAGTCTTTGGCGACGCTCGTGTCGCTCGAGTGAGGATCATAGCCGGCGATGCGGCGCCGGGGCCTAATGACGACAGAAGAGACATCGTCATGATGGATGACTTCCTCTACGGAGAGCCGACACCCGTATTTTGAGATGAACCTGATCGAGAGGGTGCCCCGTCCAAGCTCCGCTTGGGCGGGGATTTTGTGTCGGGACCCTCTCGAACCTTGTCATCCCGAGCGAAGTCGAGGTACCTGCTTTTCGTGCTTGAAGCCGGGTGCCCCATCCTTGCGCTTTTTGCAAGGGTGGGATTCCACGGACGCTGCCTACAGGGATTTTTTTGCGGCTACTTGGCGATGGAAAGATCCACCCTTTCGCACAGAACGCGAAAGGATGGGGCACCCTCAGGTCTTGAAAACAGAAGGTGGGCCACCCGCCACTTGGTACCTTCGTAATCCTGTCCTCGCGAATTGGTTAGGGTGCGCGCATGGAGCCAGCCAATAATTTTTGGTATGAGGAACTTTTCGATTTTTGCCACGCTGCTGTTCTGCGCCTTGGCCGCGAACTCGTATGCGCAAAATCAGATTGTCTGGACTGCCGCCAACAGCGAGACGATCCCTTTGGAGCCCGCCAGCCTGCACGCCGGCCGCGTCTACCATCCCGCTGTCGGGGGTGGCGACATGCATGTGCAAATCGACTCCAGATACCCGGTCACCGTGGCCATGGCTTGGGCCGACGAATGGAACGCCAGCATGCAGCACCCCGATGCCCCGGCGACTTTCAGCTTCCTCTGCCCTAAGGAGCATGTCACCAGCGCGATTTACGAGTGTCATCTTCCCTCCGATCGGCCCATGATCATCACTTTCCGCGATGAGCGCAGGCCCGAGAAGCCCGTCCTCACCGCCATTGGCGCCATCCTCGGACCGGGAGCGCGGCAATTCATTTCCCCCAACGATCTTCATATCCAGTACTACTATTGCCTTCAGCCTGAGTTCCACTGGCGCCGCATCCTCGACGAAAAATACCAGATCACCCCCGCACCGAAGGTCTACAGTCTGATGACTCCAGACCACGACGGCCAGGAACTCAGCGTGAAGATCAAGTCACCCATCCCGCTGACGGTCGCGCTGCTGCCATCGCATCTTGCCGACCAGGTCTACGACAAGACCGTAACTCTCACCGACGCCCTCGGCCAAACCGGCTGCAAGGAACGTGGCGTCCAGTCCATGAGCTTCAACTGCACTTTCAACGTCGCCAATGGTACGCAAACGCTACTGATTCTCCCCGACATCGATTTTTCCGGCCACAAGAAAGCCACTGTCGAGGCCAACACGGTAAAGTGCGTCGAGCATTGTGAGTTATTGAGCCCGCCTGCGAATCCGTAGAGCGGAAAATCATGGCTGCCAAGAGGAAAAGGCTGCAGCCAGGTCCTTGTCATTCCGACGCGCGAGCGAAGCGAGACAGAAGGAATCTGCTGTCCTCGGTGCGAAAGTAACTCGCAAAAGGAAAAGGCCAATCTGACTTCTCAGACTGGCCTTTATTAATGCCGCCAACTTGAGGCGCTTTGCGGGCGTGAGCGAAGCCGGGTGCCCCATCCTTGCGCTTTTGCAAGGGTGGGATTCCACGGACGCTGCTTCCAGTCTGAAGTAGACTTGTCTCATGAACGCCTCGGGTTTCAAGGACTACGTCACCGACGCCATCAAATTCTGGGAACGCTGGCGGCTCGTCTACAACCTTGTGCTCGCCGCCATCGTGATCATCCACTTCGCAGCCGGATATCCCGCGTCCAGGACACTCCTCACTCTTGATTCCGCTCTGGGCCTTTTCCTGTTGGCGGTCGTCGCGAACATCGCCTACTGCGCAGCCTACATCGCGGATATCTTCGCTCAAGCCTCCGGCTTCCGAGAACTCTGGCAACGCTATCGCTGGCTCCTCTTTGCCATCGGAACCACCTTCGCCGCCATCATCACCCACTTCGTTGCCATCGGCATATTCCATCCGGTCATGGGATGATTGATATGAAACGAACTGAGCCGCAAGCCCCGATTCGCGGTGTGCGTGATTAACGGTGTGCGTAAATAACAAGGACTATCCGCATCGCTGGAGCTGCGAAAGCTGTACCGGGTGGCAAGATCAAAATCATAATGGAGTGTCAGAACCTGGGGAATTGCATACGCTGGGAGAACTTGGGATAGCGTGAATAGACCTGATGTACCAGCAGAGGATACGGCAAGACCAATTTGGAAACATATTTGCATTTCGGGCTAGAGTCTGGGATGTTCGGGGCGTGCAAACGGGTCGTTGGGCATGGGGTATATCTACAACTGTAGAATAAACTTGATGTTTTCCACGTCACGACTCCCAATGTCACGTTGCCAGACACTGGTGGTTTTACTGTTTTGTTGTGGCGTAGCCATCAGGGTTACGCCCCAGACGACCTCCAAACCGCGAATCAAGGCGGCGGTCAATCTGGTTCGAATCACGGTCATTGCACGCGATGTTTATGGTAGAGAGATACGCAATTTAGGAGCGAGCGATTTTCTCGTAACCGATGACGGTAGAACACAGAGCATAGACTCTCTGGTGCGTGTTGAGCGCGGTAAGAAGAAGGGCGAGCCGCGCCGATCCGACCCGGCGAAAACCGCCGATAGTATCGAGGACGGTCCACGGTACAGTGAGGCCGGAAACTCCGGATACCTCATCATTGCTTTCGACTCGATGGGTAACCGGTTCAGGGAAGAAAGTGAGGCGAAGCTCACTGCAGGATTTGCTTCCCGATATTTCGCCATTCGCGCGGCGCGAAAGTTCTTGCAGTCGAGCAATCTAAAGGATTACCGGGTTGCCATCTTGGGACCTCGCGGCCTGGTCCAGAATTTCACTCAAGATCGAACCCAGTTGCTACGGGCACTGGATCAGGTGTCGCAGAGCCTGCCCAATCCGGACGCCCCGCGCTTGATGAGTGCAGGTTACGATCTGCTGCAGCAGCTGAAAAAAGTGCCGGGAAGAAAATCGATGGTCATCTTCACGGATTTCCGTGGCAATGGTCAGGACGCAGCTTTACTGCTCTTTCCAGGTTCCGGTGATTTACTTCCCGAAGGGGCTTCTGACGCGCCCGAACGATTCGTCACGGCGGCGATTGATGCCAATGTCGCACTTTACCCGGTCGACGCTCGTGGCGTGGTCGCGGTGATTCCGTTTGGGGATGCCACAACGACCACAGGCGAGATGAACCCGGGGGGGTCCACCGAGGCGTCACAATCAGTAACAAGCCAGATTTCGGCGCAGAATAGTGGATTGGCTTCGACGAACGGGTTGCTCGAGTCAGTAGGTCTCCAGACCGGAGGTCGAGCGATTGCTCATTCAAATGCTTTGGAGCAGGTATTCAAGCTTCTCGTCGAAGACTCGGAATCTTACTATGTTCTGAGCTACTACAATCGTCAATTGGTAGCAGATGGCCGATTCCATCGAGTCAGTGTGCATGCCAACTGCACGTGCACTGTGCAAGCCAAGGCGGGATACTTTGCACAATAGGTCGAAGTCATAGAACATGCAAGTCATTTAGTTGACGGGGGTCTAGGGAAACAGAGTCCCGAAGTCGCGCATCAAAGCGGAAGGGCCACGCTGCTTTTGCAACGTGGCCTTTATTAATGCCGGCAACGACCTACTCTCCCACACACTTTCGCGTGCAGTACAATCGGCCCTGCCGGGCTTAACTTGAGGCGCTGTGCGGGTGTGAGCGAAGCGGAGCCCGCAGCCGAAATCCCGAGCGCCTTGTGCGAGGGATCCCTTCCCTAAGGAGCATAGGAATGAAAGTTGCACTTGTGCTGATTGTCGGCTTCTTGCTGAACCTACCCGCGCTAGGAGCCGACCTCGAATCCCTATCTCAAATCCGCACCCATGCCTTTCTATCCACCCCTGGCTCGCCAGGCTCGGGTCATGGGAAGAGTCTCGTTGCACTTTACTATCAACGAACAGGGCGAAACTTCGGATATTGAGGCATCTGCCGAACGCAAGATATTGCAGGACGCTGCAGTCGAAAACGTCCACAACTGGAAGTTTTGGCCGCCTCGTTGCGCTTGTCGTGTGAAGAGAGAAGCAGTCCTTGTTTACAACCTATCTCCCGAGTTGAGAGCGGCAGAATCGCCGACTGTCGCGGTCAAGTGGTTTCTGGAGGCTCCAGTGATCCGTGTAGAGATCGAGGAAGCCGGCGGCATTCTGATCGACACGCAACGCACTCGTTAGCCCACAAAAGGAAAAGGCCACGCTGCTTTCGCAACGTGGCCTTTATTAATGCTGGCAACGACCTACTCTCCCACACACTTTCGCGTGCAGTACAATCGGCCCTGCGGGGCTTAACTTGAGGCGCTTTGCGGGCGTGGCCAGTTTTTCGGATTCCTTGCACTTGCCGGCGGTGCTATGCTTAAAGGCACATGAGCACGGCGAAACATGACGTCGAGCAACTCCTCAATAAGCTTCCTGACGACTGCTCGGTTGAAGACATCCAGTATCATCTCTACGTCCTCGAGAAGGTGCGGCGCGGTCTGGAGGATGCCCGGGTCAACGGCACCGTCACCCAGGAAGAAGTCGAATCCCGCCTCAGTAAATGGCTTACCGAATAGTCTGGGCGCGGCGTGCTTTCCAGGACCTGGAAACCATCGTCAGTTATATCGCTCAAGACTCACCTGCTTACGCCAGTGCGGTTCTGAAGAACATTGTCAGCCAAACCAGAACGCTCACCAGCTTCCCACGGTCTGGCCGCAAAGTTCCCGAATTCGATAATGAGGACATTCGGGAGCTTCTCGCGTACAGCTACCGGATCATTTACCGCTTGCAGCAAAACGAAGTGATCATTTCTGCAGTTATTCACGGCAAGCGAATCCTGCGGTAACGATCCGGTCAAGCTTCACAGTCCCTTAGCGCGCAACAAAAGGAAAAGGCCACGCTGCTTTCGCAACGTGGCCTTTATTAATGCCGGCAACGACCTACTCTCCCACACACTTTCGCGTGCAGTACAATCGGCCCTGCGGGGCTTAACTTCCGTGTTCGGGATGGGAACGGGTGGATCCCCCGCGGTAAGATCACCGACAAGTCGAGGCGTTTTCGCGGCGTCTGAGCCGCGAGCCGAAATCCTGAGCGCTTTTCAGCGAAGGATCTCTACGCCATGTCGATAGCTCCCATTCGGATGCGCGTCTTTCGCGCACCGGCGCGAATCGCCGCGCCCAGATCCTTCGCCCGCAAAAGCGGCGGACTCAGGATGACAAGGGAGCTGTTTTTTCAAAGAGCTTTCTTGTGAGGACGATGCCTCACAACTGAATAGATTGGTTGCAGCTTACTCTCATCTTGGTTTACTTCCGATTTCAGCTACACACTACAAAGCGGCTTGTTTTCACAAACTCGTCGGCGCCCAGTGTCAGCGTGTTTTTCAATTTCCATCCCAGGTTCGAGCGGATGAGAAAAACGCTGCTTTCATATCAGCTCAGGTTCTAGCTGAAGGCTGAAAGCTGAATGCTGACAGCTGGTTCTATGCACCGAGTAAATTTTATGGTCAAGCCGAACGGGCGATTAGTGCGGGTAAGCTTCACACATTACTGCGCTTTCACTTCCCGTCTATCAACCAGGTGGTCTTCCTGGGCCCTTCTTATCCCTTACGGGTTGGGAGATCTCATCTTGAGGAGTGCTTCCCGCTTATATGCATTCAGCGGTTATCACAACCGAACTTCGCTACCCAGCTATGCCGTTGGCACGACAGCTGGAACACAAGAGGTTCGTCCATCCCGGTCCTCTCGTACTAAGGACAGGTCCTCTCAAATCTCCTGCGCCCACAACAGATAGGGACCGAACTGTCTCGCGACGTTCTGAACCCAGCTCACGTACCGCTTTAATAGGCGAACAGCCTAACCCTTGGAACCTTCTACAGCTCCAGGATGCGATGAGCCGACATCGAGGTGCCAAACCGGAGCGTCGATATGAACTCTTGGCTCCGATCAGCCTGTTATCCCCGGCGTACCTTTTATCCGTTGAGCGATGGCCCTTCCATGCAGAACCACCGGATCACTAAAGCCTACTTTCGTACCTGCTCGTCTTGTAGGACTCGCAGTCAACCACGCTTATGCTTTTGCACTCGTCGGCTGATTTCCAAACAGCCTGAGCGTAGCTTCGCGCGCCTCCGTTACCGTTTAGGAGGCGACCGCCCCAGTCAAACTACCCGCCTTACTATGTCCCTCTCCCGGTTAACGGGAGTAGGTTAGAACCACAGAACTCGCAGGGTGGTATCTCACCGGTGGCTCCTCCAAGCCCGAGAGCCTGGAATCAAAGCCTCCCACCTATCCTGCGCAGCAAGTGCCATAGTTCATAGTAAAGGTATAGTAAAGGTGCACGGGGTCTTTCCGTCTAGTTGCGGGCAACCGGCATCTTCACCGGCACTACAAGTTCGCCGTGTCAGTCGGCAAGACAGTCGCACTTTCGTTACGCCATTCGTGCAGGTCGGAACTTACCCGACAAGGAATTTCGCTACCTTAGGACCGTTATAGTTACGGCCGCCGTTCACTGGGGCTTCAGTTCGAAGCTTCACCTTGCGGTTGACCTCTCCCTTTAACCTTCCAGCACCGGGCAGGCGTCAGCCCCTATACGTCGTTTTCGACTTTGCAGAGACCTGTGTTTTTGTTAAACAGTCGCAGTGCGCATTTCTCTGCGGCCTCTTCGGGCTATGAACCCTAGTGAGGCACCCCTTCTCCCGAAGTTACGGGGTTAATTTGCCGAGTTCCTTACCAACTGTTCTCACGAGCGCCTTTGGATATTCTCCTCGTCTACCTGTGTCGGTTTGAGGTACGGTTCCCTTACGTTCTCCTTAGAGGTTTTTCTTGGCAGTGTGGAATCGGCAGCTTTCCTCCATACGGAGTACTGCTTTGCGTCTCAGTGATAACTCCCCGGCGGATTTTCCTACCGAAGACACCTTACACGCATCGACCGTCATAGCCATAGGACGGCCTGCTTATCCTTCTGCGTCACCCCATCGTGATAACGAACACAAGGGAGGTCCGGAATATTAACCGGATGTCCATCAGCTACGCCTTTCGGCCTCGCCTTAGGGACCGCCTGACCCTGAGCGGATTAACCTTTCTCAGGAAACCTTAGACTTTCGGCGCGGAGGGTTCCCACCTCCGTTATCGCTACTTATGCCGGCAGGGTCTCTTCTCAACCGTCCACCAGTCTTTTCAGTCTGGCTTCAAACTGTTGAGAATGCTCTCCTACCACGCATGGCTGTTACACCATGCATTCGCTGCTTCGGTACCAAGCTTGAGCCCCGTTATATTGTCGGCACCGGACCGCTTGACCAGTGAGCTATTACGCTTTCTTTAAAGGATGGCTGCTTCTAAGCCAACCTCCTGGCTGTCTGGGCGTTCCGACTTCCTTTCCCACTTAGCTTGGATTTGGGGACCTTAGCAGGCGATCTGGACTGTTTTCCTCTCGACGACGAAGCTTAGCCCCCGCCGTCTGACTCCCGGATTGGTTGTTCTATGGCATTCGAAGTTTGATTGGATTCTGTAAGCTGGAAAGCCCCATAGTCCATTCAGTTCTCTACCACCACGACAAATCATCCGAGGCTAGCCCTAAAGCTATTTCGGAGAGAACGAGCTATCACGGAATTTGATTAGCCTTTCACCCCTACCCTCAGCTCAAACATGATGGAACTGAACGAAGTAGAGGACAAAAAAAACCATTGTCCTGGTCGGCGACGACCGCGTCCGACATGTACGCGCCGATGTTCGTGGTCGACGTCTGGACACTGGCGATCCGTTGGCCAGCAGGCTGTCTGCCGGCAGGCCGCTCGTCGGGTCGGTCATGGCATCGAGCGATGCCCACGTGTCGCGGGCATAGCGAAGGAGCGTCCCCTCCGAGGATGATCGTCCGGTGAGGCCGATGGCGGCCCGATCCGCGGCGGATCCCGACGTCGAATCGGCCGCCAACGCGATCGTCGGCAGGGAAAGCGCCGCTGCGAGCAGACCGACGAGGATGGCAAGACGCCGGTTGGCGCGTCGGCCTGTGGTCATCGCGAATCTCCTGTGTTCAGCGCGCGCTGGCGCTCGAGAGATGACTGAGCGTCCAGCGGCTCAGCCCTTGAGGCCGGTCGTGGCGATGCCCTCGGTGATCCAGCGCTGGAACAGGATGAAGACGATCAGGACGGGCACGACGAGGACCACCGAGCCCGCCATGAGCATGCCGTGGTCGGCCTGGTACTGGCCGGTCGCGAACGTGGCCAGCGCGACGGGCAGCGTGTACATCTCGGGTTCCTGGGCCATGACCAGCGGGTAGATGAAGCTGTTCCAGTTGCCCAGGAAGGTGAGGATCGCCGAGCGTCGCCAGCACCGGCGTCGCGATCGGCATGACGACCGACCAGAAGACCCGGAACTCGTTGGCGCCGTCGATCCGGGCCGCCTCGAGCAGCTCGTCCGGGATGCCCAGCATGAACTGGCGCATCAGGAACACGCCGAAGGGCCCGGCGAGGAACGGCAGGATCAGGCCCGGATAGGTGTTCACGAGCCCGAGGTTGCTCATCAGGATGAAGTTCGGGATGAGCGTGATCCCGGCCGGCACCATGAGCGTGGCGAGGACGAGGCCCATGATCACCCGCTTGCCGCGCCAGCGCAGCTTGGCGAGCGCGTAGCCGAGCATCGGGCAGAACACGAGGTTGCCGACGGTCACGGCAAGCGCGATGACCGACGAGTTGAAGAAGAACCGCGGGAAGTCGAGCTGATCGAACAGCCGGCCGTAGTTGTCGGTGGTGGGTGCCGACGGCAGGAACGTCGGCGGGTTGCGCAGGAAGTCGGCCTCGGGCTTGATCGACCCGAGGAGCATCCACAGGAACGGCCCGACCATGAACACGAGACCACCGACGCAGGATGACGTAGCTCCACCGTGTTCGACGTGGTGCGATGGCCGGTCGGAGCGCGGCCGGACGGGGCAGGAGCGGGGGCGGGGACGGCGGTCATCGGTCCACCTCGCTCACGCGTCCGACCGAAGGAACTTGAACTGGAGGACCGCGACGATCGCGACGATGACGAACAGGACGTAGGCGATCGCCGATGCGTAGCCCTGGTGGAAGAACGTGAAGCCCTGCTGGAACATGTACATCGTCACCGACAGCGTCGCGTCGAGCGGGCCGCCGCCGGTCATCACGAACGGCTCCTCGAACAGCTGCAGGTAGCCGATCGTGGTGATGACGGTCATGAACAGGATCGTCGGTCGGAGCATCGGGAGGGTCACGTAGCGGAATGACTGCCAGCGTCCGGCGCCGTCGATGCCGGCGGCCTCGTAGAGCATGCGCCGGGATCGCCTGCATGCCGGCGAGGAACACGATCATGGCGAACCCGAGGTTCCGCCAGACCGCCATGGCGATGATCGAGGGCATCGCGAGGACCGGGTCCGCCAGCCACGATCGGACCCGCGATCCCGAGACCGCCCAGGAGCATGTTGATCAGGCCGACGTCGGGGTTGAGCAGGAACCGCCAGACCACGGCGATCGCGACGATGCTGGTGATGACCGGCAGGTAGTAGCCGACCCGGAAGGCCGTCCGGAACCTGTTGACGCCGCGGTTGAGCGCGTTGGCGATGAGCAGCCCGAAGGCCAGGGTCACCGGCACGCCGACGACGACGAAGTAGAACGTGTTGAACAGCGCCTTCCAGAACTTGGCGTCGCTGAACAGGTCGATGTAGTTCTTGAGGCCGACGGCCGACGCCCCGGCCGGGTTGGCAAGATCGCGCAGCCCGAAGCTCGTGAAGCTCAGCAGGAACGAGGCGAGGATCGGCAGCGCGAGAAACGCACCGAACAGGATCACGAACGGGGCGGCGAACGCCCAGCCCACGAGGTCCTCTTTCCAGCGATGAGCAGAGGCGACCGGAGTCGCCTCTGCTGTCGCGTGCCGCTGGGCGAGCGCGGGGACGGTCACGTCAGTCGCCCACCCCGATCGCCTCGGCCTTCGACTGCATCTCGTCGGCGGCGGCCTGCGGCTCCATGCCGCCGGTCGTCATCTTCTCGAGCGTCGAATTGAGACTGTCCGCCACCTCGCTCCAGGTCGAGATGGCCGGCTGGGCCTGCGTGCTCTTGAGCTGCTCGCCGAACATGGCGACGTTCGCGTCGCCCTTGACCGCGGGATCGTCCCACGCGGCCGGGACGGCCGGCAGGTCGGTGACATCGGCGTACCAGGCGACCTGCGTCTTGGGGTCGGCTGAGGTACTTGACGAACGCCCAGGCCAGGTCCTTGTTCTTGCTGTCCTTGTAGACGACGAGGTTGCTGCCGCCGACGAACGAGGTCGAGCTGACCTTCTTCGGGCATCGGTGCGATGGCCCACTTGCCGTCGAAGGCGGCGCCGCCGGCGTCGCGGATGAGGCCCAGGTGCCACGGCCCCGAGAAGAACATCGGGTGCGTGCCGGCCACGAAGGCGGGGGTGATGTCGAACCCCTCGGGGACCGACTTCGGAGACAGCCCTGCCTTGAAGAACGAGTCGTAGTACGTCAGGGCTTCGACTGCCTGCGGGCTGTTCAGCTGGAACGCACCCTGCGCGTCCATGATGCTGCCGCCATTCGACCAGAGGAACGGCACGTACTCCTGCCAGTTCTTCGTGCCCAGCGAGATGCCGTACTTCGCGCCGCCGGTGGATTGCATCGCCTTGGCCATCGCCGTGAGGTCGTCCCAGGTCGCGGGCGGTGCCGTGATGCCCGCCTTCTCGGCGACATCGGTGCGGTAGTACAGCAGCCTGGTCTCGACGTACCACGGCACGCCGTACACCGTCCCGTTGACGATGTTGGTGTTCCAGGCGCTCTCGAAATAGGTCGCCGGCAGGATGTCGGCGGGTACGGGTTCGAGGGCGCCGGTGGCGGCGAACTGGCCCATCATGTCGGTGCCCATCTGGCTCACGTCGGGCGTCTGATGACCCGCGATCGCGGTCTGGAGCTTCGACACGGCCTGGCCCCAGTCGACCGGCGTCACGTTGACGGTGACTCCCGGGTTGGCGGCCATGAACGTCGCAGCGAGGTCCTTGAGCTTGACTCCCTCATTGCCCATCGCCCAGACCGTCAGCGTGCCCGAGACCGAGGCGGCCGCGCTGCCGGCAGGCGCCTGCGCGGCCGATCCGGAGGGCGCGCTGCTGCCCCCGTTCGTGCCGCAGCTCGCGACCGCGAAGCCGACGCAGGCAAGGATGGCGGCGAACCGGAACGGTCTCCCCCGCGCCAGACTGCCTCGCCGAGACGTGGATAGGGTCTGGATCATGTCTGTCCTCCAATGCATTGGGCCGCTGTGCGCCGACTGGCGGTGTGCGGCGGGTGAGGCATCCGGCGGGTTCCTCGCTGCGGTCGCGCGTTGGTTGCGCCGCAGGGCGGTCGGGCCGCGTGTGGGCCATCAGGGCGCTCAGCATCGTGATGCTGGCGGTGCCGACGGCCGTTCGTTCCAGGTGGCGTCCTTGCGCTGAGCCCCGGTCCTCGCGGCGAGACACGGTGGCGGGACTGAACGTTCGGGGATCAGTGCACGCTCAAGCCCGGCCACCCGTGGCCTCGTCGTTCGCGTCTCCTGCGGATCAGCAGGCGCTCCGGAGGCACCCGAGAGTGTCTCGCCGCGACCCGCCCACGTCATGACGGTCCGTCATGAGACCGGCCGCCTGGCGGCCGATGGGGATCGAGTCGCGCTCAGTGACCCCTGGGTTCGTCGGGGACTGGGCCGCCGTCCCAGCCGGTGTTCGAGAAGGTCGGGATGAAGCGATAGCCCTGGCCGGGGACGGTGGCGATGAAGCGCGGATGGCGGTAGTCGTTCTGGAGCTTGATGCGCAGGCTCCGGACGTGGCGGTCGACGATGTTGCTCTCGGCCACGAAGTCGGTGCCCCAGATGGCGTCGAGGATCTCCTCCCGGGTCACGACGCGCCCGCCGCGACTCGCGAGGAGGTACAGCAGGCTCTGCTCGATGCCGCTCAGGTGGACGACCGAGTCGCCCGGCGCGCACCTGGCGATTGACGATGTCGATCTCGATCTCGCCGAGCCGGATCGTCGGGATGATCGGCAGGTCGGTGCCGGACGCCCGGCGGCTGATGACGATGGACCGGGCGAGCAGCTCCTCGGGCGAGAAGGGCATCGTCAGGATGTCGTCGACGCCGAGGTCGAACGCCCGGAGCTTCGTCTTGAGGTCGCCGCGTCGGGTGAGGCCGAGGACCGGCGTCGCGCTCCGCTTCAGGGTGTTCGAGGCGCCGAGCCGCTGGAGCAGCGCGGTGCTGTCGTCGTGGTCCATGTCGACCACGGTCATGTGCGGGCGCCACTCGGCGAGGATCGCCTCCGCCTCGGCCAGGTTGCTCGCCGCGCGAACGACGAACAGGCCGTGGTTCAGCGTCAGCTCGATGAGGTCGACGACCAGCGGGCGATCGTGGAGCACGAGCGCCCGGCGTGCCTCGTCCCGGCGAAGTTCCACGTCATCGACCATGCTGGCTCACTCCTGGATGCGCCGTGTCACGCCGCGAGCCCCGGCGTGCTCGATTCTACCGCAGTGGTGACCTCGGCAGCCGGTGTGGATCTCCATGGCCGCCGACCGGAGTGGCGTCGCCCGGGCTCAGGCCGCGCGCGGGCGAGTCGTCCGGGCCAGGAGCAGGGGAGCCAGTTCATCGGCCGGGGCGGGCCGGGCGAACAGGTATCCCTGGCCGCGGTCGCAGCTGCAGGGCTCCGGAGGCCGGCGAGCTGATCGACGGTCTCGATCCCCTCGGCGGTCACGCTGAGGTGCAGGGCGTGTCCCAGGGCCACGATGCTCCGCACGATCGCCGAGTCGTCGCCGCCGTCGCCGAGGCCGCTGGATGAACGAGCGGTCGATCTTGAGCGAGTCGACCGGGAAGTCCTTCAGGTAGGCGAGCGACGAGTACCCGGTCCCGAAGTCGTCGACCGCGACACGCGACGCCGAGGGCCTTGATCTCGCGCAGCTTGGCCGCCGCCGCGGCGGGTCCTTCATGACGACGCTCTCGGTGATCTCGAGGGTCAGCGCCGAGCGGATCGAGCTCCGCCTCGCGCAGGGCGCGGTCGACGTCGTCGAGCAGGCCCGGATGCTGGAACTGTCGTGCCGAGAGGTTCACGGACAGGCCGATCGCGGGCGCCGCGAGCTCGCGCGCCCAGGTGGCCGCCTGGCGGCAGGCTTCCTCGAGCACCCACTGGCCGATCGGGACGATCAAGCCCGTCTCCTCGGCGGCCGGGATGAAGTCATTCGGGCTGGATCGAGTCCGCGGACCGGGTGCTCCCAGCGCACCAGGGCCTCGACCTCGACGATGTCGCGCGCGTCGACGAGTGACACGATCGGCTGGTAGTAGACGCGGAACTCACTGCCGATCGAGGGCGTGCCGGAGGTCGGTCTCGAGCTCGATCCGCTCGAGGGCTCCGGCCTCCATCGATCGCTCGAACATCTCGTGGCGGGCCTTGCCGTTGAGCTTGGCCCGGTACATCGCGAGGTCGGCGTTGCGGACGAGCGTCTCGGGTTCGCCGGCCCGGCCCGCACCGACCGCGATGCCGATGCTGACGCTGACGAACAGCTCGTGGCCGTCGATGGTGAATGGGCCGTCGAAGGCGATCTCGATCCGTTCGGCCGACGTCGGTCGCGTCGCTGCTCGCGTCCGTGACGTCCTCGAGCAGGACCGTGAACTCGTCGCTCGCCGAAACGAGCGGCCGTGTCCTCCGCCGCGGACCGCGGACCTGGAGCCGCTCGGCGACCGCCACGAGGAGTCGGTCGCCGGCCGTCGTGGCCGAGGCTGTCGTTGACGAGCTTGAAGTTGTCGATGTCGAGGAACAGGACGCCGACCGACGCGACCCCGGCGCCTGGCGGCCGCCAGCGCGTGGTCGAGGCGGTCGATGAAGAGCGCGCGGTTCGCCAGCTCCGTCAGCGGGTCGCGGAACGCGAGGTGCCTTGAGCTGGTCCTCGACCGCGCGCCGGTCGGTGATGTCCCGGAAGGTCAGCACGACGCCGTCGACGACTTCCTGACCGAGCTGGTTGTTGCCGACGACCTCGGCCTGGCGCCAGACCCCGGCTCGCGTCCGGGCACGCAGCTCCGTCGTGATGCTCTGCGCCAGGTGTCTCGAGGCATTCGGCGAAGAACGTCCGCGCCGCCGCCACATCGTCGCGGTGGATCGTCTCGAAGAGGCTCATGCCCTCGACCGCGGCTCGGCAGCGACGCCCCAGTTCCGCTCGACGGCCGGGCTGCACCACGTGAGAGCGGCCCGCACGGTCGACGATGACGACCGTGTCGACGGCGTTCTGGACGAGCGAGCGGAAGCGCTCCTCGCTGATCCGAGCCTGGGCGAGCTCGCGACGCGCTCCGGCCTCGAGGCGGCGCTCGAACCCGCGAAACGCGACCCGGAACAGCAGCAGGAGCGCGAACCCGAACAGGAAGACGACAGGTGTCACGGCGAGCATGAAGGTGTCGGTCTGGTCCGAGGTTGTCCAGCTCGTTGATCGCTCGGTCGCGATGACCATCCGCGGCGGCCGTCACGAGGGTTTCGATCTTCCGCGAAGATCGGCTCGGTGTCGGCAGAGTCGATCAGCAGCACGAGTCCGGATTCACCCGAGTCGACAGCGGCGAACAACCGATCGATCGCGAGCAGGTACGCGTCGTGATCCTTGAGGATCTCTGCGACCAGGCGAGTGTCGTCGGCGGTCCCAGCGGCTCTTGCCGCTTCGAGCGCGGTGACAAGCGACAGCGGCCGCCGTGCCGAACCGCGCTCGTACATCCGGCCCCGGCTCGAGACGGTACTTTCGTTCGAGCGATTCCTCGGCGCCGACCGCGTACCGAGCTTGCAGGTATGCATCACTCACGGTGCTCGCTGCCCGGACCGAGTCGCCAGCGGCGTGTGACGTGAGAGCGATCCCCAGGGCGAAGACCGCGAGGAAGGCCAGCACGAATCCCAAGCCGAGCCAGGCGAGGCGGCCTGGATGGATCAAGAGACGGCGGGTGCCTAGCATGCGTTCATCCCAAGGGTCGGGCGGATCGTCAGGGTCCAAAGGAGCCGGACGTCCTGAGCATCGTCCCAAGAGGAGATGTGGTCGTACTAGTACCCGGATGTGCTAGGCGCGCCGACGACCCCGAGCGCGGTCCTCGCCTGCCACGAGGCCTGGACCCGCCTCAGGCCGGCCAGTAGTGCTCGCTGCGGATCGCGTCTTCGGGGAGCCCGCGGCGCGGCGAGGATCCGCGTCGCCGGCCGCGATCATCGCCGGGTTGCCGCACAGGTAGGCGACCGTGGCCGCGGCGCCGAGGCCGTGCGTCGCCCAGACCTCGTCGAGGAACGCGTCGATGCGGCCGGTCCGACCGGTCCAGCCCGCGTTCGACGGATCGTCCGGACGCGAGATCGACGGGACGTACGCTGACGCGCCCGTCGGCCTCCCAGGCGCTCGAAGCGCTCGCGGTAGGCGAGCTCCGCGACCCGGGCCACACCGTGGATCACGACGGCCCGCGGCGGTGCGGGCTCGCGGAGGAGCGTCTCGATCATCGCGACGAACGGCGCGAGGCCGGTCCCGGTCGCGATGAACAGGTGCGTCCGCGCGTCGCCGCGGATCCTGCGTGAACAGGCCCTTCGGCCGCCCGATGACGGAGCCGGTCGCCGACCGCAGGCCCCACAGGCGCGGCGTGAGCGCGCCGCCCGGGACGAGCCGGATGAGGAACTCGAGCTCCTCATGGCGTCCCGGCGCCGGTCGCCGTCGAGTACGGCCGCTGGACGATCCGCCCGTCGACCACGAGACCGAGCGTCAGGTACTGGCCGGGCTCGACGTGCGGCGGCGGGCCGTCGGGTCGGATCCTGAACCGGGCGATCGACGGCGTCGAGGTCATCGCGCGCCGACGACGACGGCGTTGTCGGCGACCGGGGCGTCGGGCGAGCGGCCCGGACGCGGGCCGGCAGGGCCGAAGCGGCGGGAGCGGCCGCCGGAGCGTCGCGTCGACGGCCACTGTCAGGCCGCCGGTTCGAACTCGCCGACGACCGCGCGCGCCGCGTCGGGATCGCGATACCAGGCGGCGTCGATCCAGGCGAAGTCGACCCACTCGGCCGGGCAGCTGGTCGGCGCGGAAGATCGCCGCGTTCGGGCAGGCGGTCTCGCACGAGCCGCAGTCGATGCAGGCGTCCGGGTCGATGTAGAACTTGCGGTCGACCGTCAGGTCGGCGCTGATGCAGTCGACCGGACAGACCGACGACGCACGACTGGTCCGCTGTGGTCGATGCAGGGCTGCGCGATGACGTAGGCCATGGTGATCCTCCGTGATCGAGGTTCCGCTACTCGCCTGAGGCAGTCCGGCACGGCGGGTTTCGCGTCACGGACCGACCGTCCGGTGTGCCGGCGCGGACCTTCGTTCAGCACAGTTCGCGCCGGTCCGTGAGCGGTCGTGTGGCCCAGATGAGACTTCGCCCATCCGGTCGGCTCGGGGCCGCGCGGCCATCCGCGGCCGGGATGGTCACGACGAACGCCGCGCCACCGCCGGGCGCCTCCGCGACGTCGATCGTGCCGCGGTGCGCGGTCGCGATCCGCCGCGCGATCGCCAGCCCGAGCCCGGTCCCGCCGGCCCGGTCGCGGCGGACGCCCGGCAGCCGGGTGAACGGCTCGAAGACGCGCTCGCGCTCGGCGACGGGGATCCCGGGGCCCTCGTCGGCGACGGTCATCTCGACGTGCGTGACCCGGCCCGGCGGACGTCCGACCGTGACGGTGCCGCCCGGCGGCGAGTGGTCGAACGCGTTGTCGAGCAGGATCGAGCAGCAGCTGGACGAGCCGGTCGCGGTCGCCGTTGACGATCGCGGCCGTCAGGCTCGACGGCGCCACGACGAGGTGGACGCCGCGTTCGGCCGCGAGCGCCTCGGCCTGGCGGACCGTGTCGGCCGCGATCGCGCGCGAGGTCCGACCGGTCGCGCGCTCGATGACGACGCCGGTCGCGTCGGTCGGCGGCGAGCTGGAGCAGGTCGCCGACGAGCCGGCCGAGCCGGTCGGCCTCGGTGATGATGTCGGCGACGAGCGGCCGGCCGTCGTCGGCGACGAGCCCCTCACGCTCCACGACGTCGGCGTTGGCCCGGATGAGCGCCGCCGGCGTCCGCAGCTCGTGCGACGCATCGGCGACGAACCGGCGCTGGGCCTCGAACGAGCGGCGGATCGGGACGAGGGCGCGCCCGGTGACGATGAGCGTGACGATGGCCGCCCCGACCAGGCCGACGACCCCGACGAGCAGGATCGCCGCGACGATGCTCTGCGACTGCTGGTCGTGCAGGGTGAGCACGAACCCGCCCTGGACGTACCCGATGCGCTGCTCGCCGTCATCGCTCGCTCCGGCGCGATCGGCACCGTCAGCAGCCGGACCGGCGATCCCGCCCGCGTCGACCGTCCGGATGTCGCGCCCGTCCGCCTTCGCCGCCTCGACGGCCGCCGTCGTCGGGCAGGCCCGGCGAGGCTGACCCGCGACGGGTTCGAGACGACGTCGCCGCTCGGATCGAGGACCAGCAGGAACGTGTCCGACGCGCCGAGGATGGCGTCCTCGCTGTCGTCCGGGCTCGTCGCCCGTGCGGGAGGCCGTCGTGGAGGGCCGCGGCGGCCGACGTCGACGCTCGCGGCGAGCGCGCGGTCGACGTCCGTCGTCGAGGGCCCGGAGCGTGACGAACGCGGTCGCCGCCCCGATCCCGACGACCAGGAGGGCGACCAGCCCGAGCGTGACGACGAACAGGCGCCGGCGGGTCCGCGCCAGCAGCCGGGCGGTCGGGTCGGTCATCCGCCGGTCACGAGTCCGGCCCGCAGCGTGTAGCCGACGCCGCGAACCGTCCGCAGCCGGTCGGCCCGGTCCGAGCTCGCCGAGCTTGCGGCGCAGGTAGTGGACGTACAGGTCGACGACGTTCGAGTAGACGTCGGGCTCCGAGCCCCAGACGGCATCGAGGATCTGGTGCCGGGTCACGACCTGGCCGGCGTGCCGGATGAGGATAGCCGAGCAGCGCGAACTCGCGGGCCGACAGGTCGACCGAGCGATCGCCGACCTGGGCGGCATGGCGCGAGCTCGTCGAGCTCGAGGTCGCCGGCGACGAGTGCGACCGTCCGACGCTCCGCCGGCCGCCGGCCGAGCGCCCGGATCCGGGCGACCAGCTCGCGCGAACGAGAACGGCTTGGGCAGGTAGTCGTCGGCACCGGCGTCGAGCCCGGCGACCCGCTCCTCGACCGAGCCGAGCGCGGTCAGCAGCAGGACCGGCGTCGTGACGCCCTTCGGCCGCAGCAGGCGAAGGACGGTCAGGCCGTCGACGTCGGGCAGCATCCGGTCGAGGACGATCGCGTCGTAGGCCGGTCCGCTCGGCCAGGGCGATGGCGGTCACGCCGTCCGGCGCGACGTCGACGACGTGTCGCTCGGCGACCAGGACGCGCCGGATGAGGCCGGCCATCTTCGGTTCGTCTTCGACGACGAGGATCCGCATGCCCGCAGTCTGCGGCGCGATCCGGCCGCGCGTCGAGGTTCCAACGGCCTGTCTTTGAAGCTTCTCATCTCGGGCACACGGGCGTCCAAGCGCGCGTCGACCGAGGCTGTGCGCAGACACTGACGCCCACCCGGAGGACCGCCCATGACCCACAAGATCGCGCTCGACCGCCGCCTCGGCCGCCGCGGCGCTCACCCTCGCCGTCGCCCTGGCCGCGGCCGGCTTCGCGCCCGGCACGGCGGCGACACGCCGCCGCGGCGGCCACGCGTCACCGATCGGCGACCGATCGCCGACCGCGACCCCGACCGTCCAGGTCGACACGATCTACGTGGCACCGCCGCCGACGCAGCAGACCATCACGGTCCACAAGGTCGTCAAGACGCTCCGGCGGCGAGGACGACGACGAGCACGAGTCCGGCGGGGACGACTGAGATGGGCGACCTCCGATCCGGCGGCCGGCCGCGCGAGCGTCGCCGCGTCCGCGCCGACGCGCGTCCACTCCCGCCGCGCCCTCTGCCGCTCGACCGGTCTCGACGGCCGGGTCGCCCGCCGGCGACCTGCCACCGCGGGCGACCGCCGTACGCAAGCCGCGACCGGACCCGGGACCGCTCCGCATCGCGCATCGGGCTGACCGGCATCGCGACGGCGAGCGCGCTCGTGACGGCGTTCCTCGGCCCGGCCGCCGGCGCGAATGCCGCGGCCGACCGGGGCGAGCGCGACGGACGCGGCCGTGGCCGCCGCTGCCACCGCAGCGTCCGTCCAGCACGTCACCCGCTACGTCCAGCTCGCGCCCGGCCAGACGGCGCCGCCGAAGGCGGTCGTGCAAGCAGGCGCCCGCACCCAAGCCCCGGGTCGTCGTCGTCACGACGAAGCAGTCGGGCAGACGATGACGACCGCGACGCTCGAGCGCGGTCGACCATGACCGGCCGCGCCGCGCCGCTCGCGAGCCGACCGACCTCGTGTCGCGCAGTCGCGCCGCTCATGGGCGGACGCGTCGGCGTCCACCTCGATCCGGCCGGCGAGCTCGGCCGTGGCGGCCGGGCGCGACGCGCGGCCGACGCCGACGCCGTGCTCCGCCGGATCGCCGCCTGGGCGGACCGCCTGACGCGGTTCACGACGACGTCCGAGCTCAGCCGCCTCAACGCGATCCGCGGGCCGAGGTGCCGGTCGGGCCGACCCTCGCCGCCGTGCTCGACTGGGGCCGCGCACGCCGAGGGCCTGACGGGCGGGATCGTCGACATCGGACTCCTCGACGCGCGGCTCGCGGCCGAGCGGATCCGTCGACGGCGACGCCGGCCTCGACGTCGGCGCCCGTCCGTCGCCTTCGGCGGCATCGCGGTCGTGGTCGCTCGATCGTCGGCCGCGCGGCGCGGTCGTCCGCCGCCCGGCCGGACTCCGGTTCGACCTCGACGGCATCGGCAAGGGGTGGCTGGCCGACCGGGCGCTCGACCGGCTTGGCCGGCTACCGCGGCGGCCGTCGTCGACGCCGACGGCGACGTCGCGATCCGTCTCGACCCGGGCGACGACCTGGTCATTCGGCGTCGCCGATCCGCGCCTCGACGGGCACGACCTCGCGGTCCTGCGCCTGACCGCGCGCGGCGACGCGGTCGCGGCGCCGACGGCGGTTTCGGGCTCGCCACATCCGGGACGAGCGTCCACCGCTGGGCGCGCGCGGACAGGCGCGACGCACCACCTCATCGATCCGCGGACCGGTCGGTCGGCGCGACACGGACGTCGTCCAGGCGACCGTGCTCGCCGGGACCGCCCGCGAGGCGGAGGCGCTGGCGAAGGCCGCGGTCATCCTCGGCTCCGGCGGCCGGCTACGACCTGCTCGATCGCGTCGGGGTCGACGGCGCCCTCGCTGCTGACCGACCGCGACGAGCTCGCTCATCCACCCGGCGACCCTGCGGTGGCTGGCATGAAGTTCCGCGGACTCGATCCGCGCACCCGCTGGCTCCGCTGGGGCCTCGCTCGCGGTCGCCATCGGGATCGTCGTCGGGGCGACCGGCGCCGAGGGCGCGTCGCGGCCCTGCTCGCGACCTGGGACGACCAACCGCTCGATCCTGCCGTGGGTCTTCGAGCGACTGTTCGCGTTCCTCGCCTACGTCGCGATGACCGGGTCGGTCGTCTACGGGCTGCTGCTGTCGACGAAGATCCTCGACGCGATCGCCCATCGGCCGATCACGTTCGCGCTCCACCAGGACCTCGCCAGCGTCGGCCTCGGGCTCGCCGCGGTCCACGGGATGCTGCTCGCGCTCGACAAGACCGTGCCGTTCACGCTCGCCCAGATCGCCGTCCCGGGCCTGGCGCCGTACGCCCCGATCTGGGTCGCGGCCGGCCAGGTCGCGTTCTACCTGATGGCGATCGTCGTCGGGAGCTTCTACGTCCGGCGGCAGATCGGCCAGCGCGCCTGGCGGACGCTCCACTACGTCACGTTCCTCGCCTTCGTCGGCGCGACCGTGCACGGCGTCATGGCCGGGACGGACAGCGGGCACGCCGTGGGCCTGGTGGATCTACGTCGGCTCGACGATCGCGGTCGTGTTCCTGCTGACGTACCGGATCGCCCTGTCGGTCAGCGGACGGCAGCCGGTGGCGCGGTCCCGCGAGACCGCCTGACCCTACGCGTGCGCGGGCCGACGCCGACCGCGCACCCGGCCGGCGAGCCAGGCCAGGCTGACCACCGTCAGGGTGACCCACAGCAACCCGCCCGGGTCGCCAGGCCCGGCGGCGATCCCGACCGGCCGGATCCGGACCAGCGGGATGTTGGCCGTCTTCACGATGAGCTCGTCGGGTTCGGCATCAGGAGCGCAGACGAACCCCCGTCCAAGCACGCCGAGCGAGCGGATGAGGGCGCGCCAGGCTCGATCGAGCTCGACTGGATCGGTCACGGCCTCGGCGATGCCCGCGAACGCCGCCGCCGGACAGGATGACCTCCACGCGCGGATCGACGAGCAGGTTCTGGTACCACTGCGTCCGGGGACCGAAGCCCGCGGAGCAGTAGACGGCCCCGTCGAGGATCGCGTAGCCGAGTGCCACCTCGCGCGGCCGGCCGCTCCGGCGTCCGGTGGTCCGGAGCAGCATCCAGGTGCCGGTCAGCGGGTTGGCGTGGATCGGGCCGAGCCCCGCCTTGATCGCCGGGATGACGTAGTACCGGTTCAGGACTTTGAACATCCGGCTCAACGTCGGCAGGGTCCGGGTGAGGAACGGACCGTATGGGAGCGGCGTCGAGGCCACGGTCGTTCGCGGGTCGGTCATGCGAATGCCGGCTCAGTCCGTGCCGGGGTCCGCGACGGCCGCGTAGAGCTCCTCCTCCTGGGCGAAGTGGAGGGCCAGGATGGCGTGCAGGCTGTACAGGATCCGGCGGATGTCGCGCATCTGCTCGGGGTCCGGCCCGTCTCGTCGAGCCGCGTGATGTTGCGTCGCAGCAGCCGGACGAGGTGGAAGATCTCGCGGTGGCTGCCGCTCATGACGGCCATCGGGTCCTGGCCACCGATCGCCGCGGCCAGGGCCGGGTAGACCGTGGTCTCCTCGAGCTGCTCGTGGCGCAGCAGGCGGTCGTCGAGCTCGTCGGCGAGCGAGGCGAGGCGACGCCGGGCATCGCCAGGTGCCAGGTCGTCGCAGGTGTCGGCCATCCGTCCGACGGACGCGACGAGCGGCAGCAGCTGGCGGTGCTCGATCTCCAGGGTCGCCCGGAGCTCGTTCCAGCCGGCCAGCTGGACGGCACGGGCGCCGCCGCCGGTCAGCGCCCGCAGGGCGTTGAGGATGACGACGACGTCGATCGCCTCCTGGAGGAGCGCGCCCTCGACCGGGGTGAGCAGGCCGAACGCCGCGGCGACCATCGCGATCGACCGACAGGCCGACGCCGACCACCACGCTCTGGACGGCGATCTGGCGCGACCGCCGGGCGATCGTGATGGCCTCCGCGAGCCGGTCGAGCCGGTCGACCGTGATGACGACGTCGGCCGCCTCCGACGACGCGGTCGCCCCGCGGGCGCCCATCGCGACGCCGACGTCGGCGGCCGCCAGCGCCGGGCGCGTCGTTGATGCCGTCGCCGATCATGACCGTCCCACCGGGCGTGTTGATCCGCTCGGCCTGGACCGCCTCGACCTTCTCGATCGGCGTGCGCTCGGCCAGCACGCCGTCGACCCCGATCGCCGCGCCGACCGACTCGGCCACCGCCGGGTGGTCGCCGGTGACCATCACGATCCGCTGGATGCCGGCCTGCCGGAAGAGTCGGAGGGCACGCGGCGTCTCGGCCCGGATCGGGTCCTCCAGACGAGGATGCCGGCGAGCTCACCGTCGACCTCGACGAGGATGGCCATCGAGCCCTCGAGCTCGACCCGCTCGATCGCGCGTGCGCGCCCAGTCCGGCAGCGACCCACCCCGCCCGAGCCACTCGCGGCTGCCGAGCGCGACCGACCGTGCGCCGACCCGACCGCGGATGCCGAGGCCGGCCTGCCTCGGCCACCTCGGTCGGCAGGTCGAGCGGCGAGCGCCCGCTCGCGGGCGGCGTGCACGATGGCCAGGGCCAGGACGTGCGGCGACAACTGGTCGAGCGAGGCCGCGAGCGCCGAGGACGGCGTCCGGGTCCGTCGCCCGGCGGCACGGCGACGCGCTCGAGCCGCGGCCGGCCCGGTCGTGAGCGTGCCGGTCTTGTCCATGAGCAGGACCCGGGCCCGACCGAGCGCCTCGAGCGCGCCGCCGCCCTTGACGATGACGCCGCGCCGGGCGCTGCGCGAGATGCCCGCCACGATCGCGATGGGCGCCGCCAGCAGGAGCGGACACGGGGTCGCGACGACCAGGACGGCCAGGGCGCGGACCGGGTCGCCCGAGATGACCCAGGCGAGGCCGGCCAGCCCGAGGCTCACGACCAGGAACACGCCGGCGTATCGGTCCGCGATTCGGACGAACGGCGACTTCTCGCGTCTGCGCGATCCGGACGAGCCGGACGATGCCGGCGTAGGTGCTGCGCCTCGGCGGTCGCCGAGGCGCCGCAGGTCGAACGCGCCGCCCGCGTTGACGACGCCGCTGGCGACCCGGTCGTCGAGGTCGCGGACCACGATCCGGGACTCGCCGGTCAGGGCGGATTCGTCGAGGGCGGCCGGGCCGGCGACGACGATCCCGTCGACCGGCACGACCTCGCCGGGCTTGATCAGCAGGCGGTCACCGGCGACGATGGCCTCGGCCGGGCGATCGACCAGGTCGTCGCGCCTCGTAGCGGTGGGCGACGCCCGGGCGCCCGCGACAGCAGGGCGCCGAAGCTCGCGCTCGGCACGACCGTGGGCGTACCGCTCGAGCGACTGACCGGTGGCGTACATGACCGCGATGACGACGCCGGCCAGGTACTCGCCGAGGGCGATCGAACCGCCCATCGCGAGCAGGGCGACGACGTCGACGCCGGTCGACCCGGCGCGAGGTCGATCGCGATCGCGACGCGCGAGGCGGATCGCGGAGACGACCGTCGCGAGGATCCACAGCGCATCGCCGAGCGTCGGCTGACCAACCAGGTGGGCGAGCGCGCCGACGACGAGGCAGATCGCGCTGAACGGCAGCAGGGCCGCCTCCGCCGCACGGGCGAGTGGGGCTAGACGGGCGCGCGGAGATGAGGTCGTCACGGACCGATCATCGGTGACGACGCGCGGCGCCAGACAGGGCCACATGACCCCTTGATGGCCCGGTGCGGTCGTGGGACATACTCACCGGGGGTATTGACAAGGGGTTGACAAACGGCCTCTGAGGGGGCATGATTCACATCAGCAGGGCTTGTCAAGACTTGACAGGCCCACAGTCATGTCCGGCTCCTGGCGGTAGGGGACGGGCGAGCGGATCGGGCGCGGCAGGGCGTTCGGTCCGGAGCGAGCGCAGGAGGCGCCATTTGTCGGTCGGTGTCGCAGCCGAGGTCAAGAGCAAGCTGTCGGTCGTCGAGGTCGTCGGCGAGACGGTGGCACTCAAGAAGGCCGGCACCACCTACAAGGGCCTCTGCCCGTTCCACGGCGAGAAGACGCCGTCGTTCGTCGTCACCCCGGTCCGCGAGAGCTGGCACTGCTTCGGGTGCGGCCTGGGCGGGGACATCTTCAGCTTCGTCATGCAGCGCGACGGCGTGCCGTTCCCGGAGGCGCTCCGCACGCTGGCCAGTCGCGCCGGCGTCGAGATCGACGAGCGGACCAAGCGCGAGGACGCCCACAAGGCTCGACTCCGCCAGGTCCTCGACCACGCGATCGCCTTCTACCACGCGGTCCTGACGGGTTCGAAGACGGGCCAGTCCGCCCTCGAGTACCTGCACGGCCGCGGCTTCACCGACGAGACCATCGAGACGCACCAGCTCGGCTGGGCGCCGGCGGGCTGGGACACGATGACCCGGATGCTCGCGGCGAAGCGCGACGTCCGGCCGGAGGAGCTCGTGGAGGTGGGCCTGGCGTCGCCGCGTTCCAACGGGCGCGCCGGCGTCTACGACAAGTTCCGGGCCCGGGTCCTCTTCCCGATCCGCGACCAGAACGGCCACGCGGTCGGCCTGGGCGGTCGGCTCCTCGAGGGCGAGGGCCCGAAGTACCTCAACAGCCCGGCGACGCCGCTCTTCGACAAGAGCCGGACGCTCTACCTCATCGACCGCGCCAAGGGCCCGATCCGGCGCTCGAAGCAGGCCGTGATCGTGGAGGGCTACACCGATGCGCTGATGGCGCACCAGGCCGGCTTCGACAACGTCGTCGCGAGCCTCGGCACGGCGCTGACGCCCGGCCAGGTCGCGCTGCTCACGCGCTACGCGGAACGGATCGTCCTCGCGTACGACGTCGACGCCGCCGGCGAGAAGGCGGGCACGCTCGGGGTGACGGCGCTGGCCGGGCTCATCGGCCAGCTCCAGGCGCGATCGTCCGGCGTCAAGCTCGAGGACGTCCGCGTCGCGCGGCTGCCCGACGGCAAGGACCCCGACGAGGTCGTCCGCGAGACGCCCGACGTGTGGCCGACGACCATCGCCGCCGCCAAGCCGCTCGTCGAGTACCTCATCGGCCACCACGCCGAGCGCTTCGATCTCAAGACCTCGACCGGACGGATGGGCTTCGTCGACGCGGTCATGCCGTCGCTCCGGGACATCGCCGATCCGCTCCGTCGCGACGAGGCGCTCCAGGAGGTCCGTCGCGTCTCCGGGGTCGAGGAACGCGTCCTGCGGCAGGTCCTCGAGCGCCGCCTCGCGGCGACCGGTCCGGGCCGCGCCGGCGACCAGCAGTCGCGCATCACCGCGGACTCGGTGCTGGCCTCGCCCGACGCGCTGCCGATCGACTTCATCCTGCGTGCGATCACGCCCGGTCGAGGCCGAGCTGCTCCGCCTGCTCCTGCTCGTCCCGGACCAGCAGCTCCGGGTCGTCGAGGAGCTCGGGCCGGACCAGTTGCCATCGACCGTCGCCCGCGAGCTGTTCCGGGCGATCGTGCTGCCAGCGGGAGTCCGACGACCAGGGCGTCCACCCGCCGTTCGACGGTGCCGCGCTGCTGCTCGCGCTCGACGACGAAACGGCCGCGCTCGCTCGCGCGTTGTATGCGAAGTCGGGACCCGACCCGCGGACCCTCGATGCGCACCACCTCGACTACGAGGTCGACCGGCTGCTGCTGGAGCTCGAGGACGACCGGCTGCGCGAGCGCAGCGAATACAACGAGGCCGCCCAGGGGGAGGCCGAACGAGCCGGCGACGCCGAGGCCATCGCCCGTCTCGAGCTCGAACGACGACAGATCAACGAAGCGCGCCGGTCGCTCGACCGACGTCGAGACCAGACCCGGCTGCTCGCCAGCCACCGGAGGTGACCCATGTCCGCTGACCCGCTTGACAAGCAACTCGTCGAAGCCGTCCTCTCCCGTCCCCGGCGGGGCAAGGCGGAGCTGGAAGAGGCCAAGCTCGCCGGGCTGCGCCCGTCGCGCACGAAGGCATCGTGGCCGTCGCCGGACGACGACGACGATGACGATGACGACGACGACGATCTGGACCTCGGACCCGAAGCTGTCGACGACGACGCCGATGTCGGGGTCGTGATCGTCGAGGACGACGCTTCAGCCGATCCGGCCGCGAAGCTGCCGGTCGACGCCCCGGCGAAGCTCGACCCGAAGGAGGTCGAGGAGCCGACCGCCGAGGACCTCGAGGCCATCAGCGCCGACATGATCGGCATCGACGACCCGGTCCGGATGTACCTCAAGGAGATCGGCAAGGTCGCCCTGCTGACCGCCGAGGAGGAGGTCGTCCTCGCGAAGGCCATCGAGCTCGGCGAGCAGATGGTCGAGGAGCCCTGGAAGGGGATCGTGTCGCTCCACGAGTGGACCCTCCACGACACCGAGCGCAAGACGCGGACCCAGAAGCCGCAGCACCGCCTGCCCTACGGGCCGGAGGCGCACGAGCTGGTCGCGAAGGGGATCTCGGCGAAGGCCGCCAAGGACCTGCTGGTCGCGACGCCCGACTTCCACCTGATCAAGGCCGGCCGCGACGCCCAGTCCGACGGCACCAAGGAGCGCCTCAAGGAGGCCAAGAAGCTCCTCCACGCCTACAACGAGGCGACGACCGCCGGACACGTTCCTGCCGCTGCTCGACTGGGCGTACCTCGCCGTCCACAACGGCGACCTCGACTCGCGCGACAACGTCGGGCTGCGGGCGATCTACGACTGGACCCGCGAGGGCGTGGCGTTCCCGGCGCTCCAGCGCTGGGTCGAGGCCGGCCACGATGCCGACCTGCTCAAGCGGATGGGCTTCGACCCGGAGGTGCCGCTCAACACGAAGCTGCGCGACCGCAAGGGCGACATCGTCGTCATCGGGCGCGACGCGCGCGAGCAGCTGACCTCGGCCAACCTGCGCCTGGTCGTGTCGATCGCGAAGAAGTACATCGGCCGCGGGATGTCGTTCCTGGACCTCATCCAGGAGGGCAACATCGGCCTGATCCGGGCGGTCGAGAAGTTCGACTACGAGAAGGGCTTCAAGTTCTCCACGTACGCGACGTGGTGGATCCGCCAGGCCATCACCCGGGCCATCGCCGACCAGGCCCGGACGATCCGCATCCCGGTCCACATGGTGGAGACGATCAACCGCCTGATCCGCGTCTCGCGCGGCCTGCTCCAGGAGCTGGGCCGCGAGCCGACGGTCGAGGAGATCGCCGAGGCGATGTCCAAGGGCCAGGAGGTCCAGGTCACCCCGGAGAAGGTCCGCGAGATCATCAAGGTCTCGCAGGAGCCGGTCTCGCTGGAGACGCCGATCGGCGAGGAGGAGGACTCCCACCTCGGCGACTTCATCGAGGACCGCGGCGCGCTGGCCCCGGCCGAGGCGGCGTCGCACCAGCTCCTCAAGGAGCAGGTCGAGGCGGTGCTGGACTCGCTGACCGGCCGGGAGCGGCGCGTGCTGCAGCTCCGGTTCGGGCTCGAGGACGGCCGGGCCCGGACCCTCGAGGAGGTCGGCAAGGAGTTCAACGTCACCCGCGAGCGGATCCGCCAGATCGAGGCCAAGGCGCTGCGCAAGCTGCGCCACCCGTCCCGGAGCCGCAAGCTCAAGGACTACCTCGAGTAGAGCGGATCGGGCGCGTCGCGGCGCCGTTGCGGGTGGTTCCCGCCCGCACCGCTATTGCGCTCCGGCCGTTTCGCGGGATGACGCCCGGTAGTACTTTTGACCCCTTCCTAGGGGTGTACCAATGGACCGATCCGAGCTTGACACCGCCAACGAGTCGCCCGACTCGACCGTCGCCGTCGAAGAGCAGCCTGTCGCCGCGCCCGAAGCCGCGACCGAATCCGGGTCCGAGACTGCGGCGGAGTCCGCGTCCGGGGCCGCCGCGACCACCGGCCGGCCCGATCCGACGCGAGGATTCCTGACCGAACTCGCCCATGCCATGCGTGGCGCGGCCGAGCGCGAGCGCGAGCGGATCTCGGCCGAGGTCGATGCCGCCGCCGAAGCGCACGTCGAGAAGGTCCGCGCCCGCGCGGCCACCGAGGCCGCGGAGCTGCGCCGCCTCGCCGAGGACGACATCGACGGCATCCATGCCTGGTCCAAGGAAGAGACGATCCGGATCCGCGAGGAGACGGAGCGGCGCATCGGCGACGCGACGCGAGGAGCTCCAGGGCTACCTGATCCGCCACGCCTCGATCATCGACGGCGAGGTCGGTCACATCGAAGGCGCCGTTCGCGACTACCGGGACGAGCTCGACGCGCTTCTTCGACCGGCTGGCGTCCGAGTCCGACCCGGCCGGGTTCGCGCGACGTCGCCGACGAGATGCCGGCGCCGCCCGATCTCGGCAAGGTCGGGGGCGCCGCTCGCGCGCAGGCCGTGGCCGCGCTGGCCGAGGAAGAGGATGCCGCGGACGCGGGTGTCGCCGATGGCGTCGCCAGTGCCGCCGCAAACGGCGAGTCGGCGGCGAACGCCTTCGATCCGGCACGACCCGGCCCGGAACTCGTTCCGGTCATGGGCCAGGCCAATGGGACCGCGAACGCCACCGCCGTCGTCGCGTCCGTCGTCGCGAGTGGCGACCAGCCGACGGCCGAGACCGAGGGCGAGGCCTCCGATCCGGCGACCGAGCATCCGAACGTGGCGGTCCGTCTCCTGCGGTCCATCGCATCGTCGCTGTCGGCCCCCGCGGAACACCCGGCCGATGCGTCGGAGCCCGCGGCCACGACCGAAGCGGTCACCGCCGAGGCGGCCGCCCAGGTCGAGGCGCCCGCGCCGGCGGACGAAGCCAAGGACTGACGCCTCTAGGGTCGGGCCGCACGCCCCCGCCCGCCGCACGCCACTGGCCGGCACGCCACTGGCCAGCCCGCACCCGGCCGCCGCGCCCGCACGCGCCCGCGCCCGGCACGCCCCGCGCCCGCGCCCGCACGCCCGCCCGCAGGCAGTGGACCGGCCGATCGCCCAACTCGCCCGCCGCGGCAGGGCCTTTGCACGTGATGCAAGATCGGCGACATGCCGTTGCGTGAGATGCATCTCTCGTCGCCATCTCGTCCTGCACTTGTTCGATCGTTGCATGCGAGAGATGTTCTGGGACATCAGTCGTCCCGGTGGGGCCTGATCGTGTTCGATCCTTGCATCGAGCGAAACTGCGATGCATGAATCGCCTCGCTGACCGGGCCATGAGCGACGGTAGATGCATCTGATGCAAGCCGACGCCGGGATGCCAGAGGGACGCAGTCCAAGTCGGGCGTCAGAGCAGGACGATCGAGTTTCCTCCAGGGTCGACTCCGGCCGTCAGCAGCTCCAGGACACGCGTCCCCGGGACCGGGAAGGTCTCGCGCAGCACGTCGCCATGGGCCCGCATGAAGTCACGGTTGTGCCGTGAATCGAGGAGCAGCAGGGTCATGTGCGTCACGTCTCCGTCCCTGAGCTTGAGTGCGAGGCGACGCTCCAGAGCCTGACGATCCCGCGGCCTCGTCTCGGCCTCGACGCCATGGCGCCACCCAGCCCCGATCACCACCGCATCCCAGGCCCGTCGATCACTCGGGTCAGGAAACGCCACCTCGGTCCGGAAGCGGAGCGAACGATGCAGCCGGACCCGAAGTCGCTCGAGAAGCGCTGCGTGTGCCGCGTCGCGGAGCGGCTCTCCGGTCGGATACGCCCGCAACCACAATTCCAGGCCGACCGCGGCGAGCAGTATCGCCGCCCGTTCGATCGAGAGGCCTTCGACCCGCCCCCGCTCGATTCGGCTGTATTGCGCCGCCGAGATCCCGACCGCGCGCGCGATGTCGCCCCCGCCCAATCCCCGATCCAACCGGCCCTCCCGAAGCTCCCGGAGGACCGATTCAGTGAGTTCTCGGCCCCGGGCGGCCCCGACATCGACCGGTCGGACTCTGGCTCCCATCGCCGCATGATGCCGGCCACCGCTTACTTGTCGGTTACCGAGCGCGCAACGCCCAGCGTTCAGGCGGTGAGGCCGATGGGAATGGCCGGCGACGCGCCCGGCAGCGCGGCCGGCCGCCCGGCAACGTCGGCCGACGCGGCCGGGCGCAGGCGGCCGGTCATCCAGTCGCGGTACCACGGCGCCCACGTGCGAGCGCCGGTCCGCGGGTCGCCGGCGATGCCGTCGTGGTACTCGGCGTAGGTGTGTCCGAACGGCGCTTCGTCGTCGGATCGGGTCGAGGTGTAGTCGCCGGCGTCGTGGAGGCCAGGGAGGACCTGCTCGTCGACGCCCAGTCCTCGGTAGATCGACTCGACCTGGTGGAGCCACTCGTGGACGTAGCCCTGTTCGGGCGTCGGGTCCGTGGCCAGCGTCGGCCAGTGGTCGGTGGAGATGGAGCTGAAGCCGGCTCCGAACGTGGCATCCGACGGCCCGATCGTGCAGCCCCAGCCGCACTGCGGCACATCCGGATCGCATGGCCAGAGCGCGATGACCGAGTCGTACCGATCCGGCGCGGCGTGGGTCTCGAGGGCCTCGTGACACTCACGAGGGCCCACCCACCACCGACCACCGCCACTCGACGAGAGCGATGGGATCGGGCGGCGGACCTCGATGACGTCGAGCGGTGCGAGCTCGGCCAGCCCGTCGCTCCAGTCCCGGACCGTGGCGGGCAGGCGCTCCACGACGCCCTCGACGGCCGCGCGCTCCTCGCGGGTCATCACCCGACGAGCCCGGCGCCGCTTGAGGCCCGATCCCCAGCGTGCGTCGAGCACGGGATACAGGAGCACGAGCGTTCGAAAGCGCTGCGGGGTGGGGGAGGCCATCGCGGGGAGGGTATCGCGACTCGAGGACCGGCCGCACCCGCATCCGCGAGCACCTTCCGCGAGCGCCGCGTGCGAGCGATGCCGACGGACGCGCGCCGCCCCGCGCGACCGTCCTGCTAGCATCTCGCGCGTGACAGCCGCCGCCAAGCGTCCGCGAGCGCCCAAGCCCGAACAGCCCGGCCCTCTCGTCAGCGTCGAGTGGCTGGCCGCGCACGTCGCCGACCCCGACCTGCGCCTCGTCCATGTCTCGCCCGACCGGCGCGTCTACAACAAGCGCCACATCGAGGGCGCGACATACAGCGACCTCCACAAGGAGCTCGCGCTGCGCGGGACGGCCCCGGACACCGGCGATGCGGAGCGCGAATGGTTGGTCCCCACCCGCGAACAGGCCGAGGCCATCCTGCGCCGCTGGCGGGTCGGCGAGGGCGACCGCGTCGTCATCTACGACGACGTCGGCCTGAATCGCCAGGCGATCCGCGGCTACTGGCTTATGCGCCTGTATGGCTTCCCGAAGGAGCGGCTGCACATCCTCGACGGCGGCATCGAAGCCTGGCGACGCGGCGGCCAGCCGACGACCACCGACATCCCCGAGCCCGACCTGGCGGACGCCCTCCGAGTGCCGGTCAAGCTCGGCGAGCGCGACGATTCGCTCATCGCCACCTACGACGAGGTGCTCGCCTGGAGCCGAGAGGCGAGCCGCGGCGCAGACGCCCCGACCCGGATCCTCGACGTCCGGACGGCGAGCGAGTACGTCGGGGCCGACCTTCGGGCGAAGCGCGGAGGCCACATCCCGGGCGCGCGCCTGCGGTACTTCGGGGACCTGCTGACCGACGAGGGCACGTTCCGGCCGGTCGACGAGATGGTCGCGCTCGTTCGTGCCTCCGGCGCCGACCCGGGCGAGATCCGGGCCACGTACTGCCAGGGCGGTGTCCGCGCCGCGCTCGCCTGGTTCGTGCTCCACGAGCTCGCCGGCTTCGATGGCGTCCGGAGCTATGCCGGCTCGTGGGAGGAGTGGGGCAACCTCCCGGACAGCCCGATCGAAACCCCGTAGGTCGCCGACCTCTCGACTCCGACCCGGGCGGGCCTCGTGCTATCCTGTCGCCCGGCGTCGACCCCGACGCCCACCACGCGAGCGGCCCCGGCAACGCGCCCGGAGCCCCGCGTCTCCGCTCCGGCGTAGCTCAGTGGTAGAGCGGGCGGCTGTTAACCGCTTGGTCGTAGGTTCGAGTCCTACCGCCGGAGCCAGTCACTTGGCGGTGGCCGGTCTTTCGCGACGGATCTGAACGGGGAAATGGCGCCTCCGTGCGCCACGTGAGCTAGCCACCGAACACGGCAGCCTCCGCCTCCAGCCCAAGCCGGAATCGGAGGGCTGCAACCGGAGTGCGCGGGCACGGGCTTCGGGTGGGAACGCGGCCGTCACGAAACTTGGGCGGTCGCCCATGAATGGCCGGCCGGCCTCTGTGAGACGCCGTCAGCGGCGGGGACCGCGGTGGGTCGAGCGGTCTGTGGACCGTCGACCGGCGAGCCTCATCGCCGTCCGCGGCCATTCCAGGCGCCGCCCGCTGGCCCGTTTGACCTCCGTGCGGCGCGGCCCTTACCCTGCACGAAAGGGCGATGGTGTCCGCCCGGACGCCGCGGGACCACCTGCGGTGTCTGAACTGCCCGGCACCGGGCTGATGGCTCCTGGATTGCGCATGCAACCAGGGGCCTTTTGGTTCCCGGCAGCCGGAGGATTTCGACTTGGACAACATCTACCTCATCGCTGCCTCGTGGATGGGGCTGGCCCTCGCCGCCAGCCTGATATCCATCCGGCTCGGCATCTCGGTCGCCCTGATCGAGATCGGCCTGGGCGTCATCGGCGGCAACTTCCTGGGCCTGCACACGACGCCGTGGATCGACTTCCTGGCGACGTTCGGCTCGGGGCTCCTGACGTTCCTCGCGGGCGCCGAGATCGATCCGGACTCGCTGCGCCGCCACCTCAAGGTGTCGCTCTCGGTTGGCGTCGTCTCGTTTCGCGCTCCCGTTCGTCGCAGCGTTCGCGTTCGCCTACTTCGTCGCCGGCTGGGACCGCAGGCGGCCGAGATCGCGGGCATCGCGCTGTCGACGACATCGGTCGCGGTCGTCTATGCGGTGATGATCGAGTCGGGACTCGCCGACACCGACCTCGGCAAGACGATCCTCGCCGCGTGCTTCGTCACCGACCTCGGAACGGTCCTCGCGCTGGGCGTCCTGTTCGCCGACTTCAACCTCTGGCTGCTCGTGTTCGTCGTCGCGACGGCGATCGCGCTGTACTTCCTGCCCACGGCGACGCGCTGGTTCGTGACCCGCGTCCCGAACCGGGTCTCGGAGCCCGAGATCAAGTTCCTGTTCTTCGTTCTGTTCGCGCTCGGCGGCCTCGCCAGCCAGGCCAGGAGCGAGGCGGTCCTGCCCGCGTACCTCGTCGGCCTCGCGGTCGCGGGCGTGTTCGTCCGGGACCGCGTCCTGGTCCACCGGATGCGGGCGATCGCCTTCTCGCTCCTGACACCGTTCTACTTCATCAAGGCCGGGCTGTTCGTCCAGCTGCCGGCCGTCGTGTCGGGCGCCGGCCTCATCGCCGCTCTGCTGGTGGTCAAGGTCGGCGCCAAGGTCGTCGGCGTGTGGCCGACCAGCCGCGCCTTCGGGATGCCCGTGCGCGAGGCCAACTACACGACGCTGCTCATGTCGACCGGGCTGACGTTCGGCACGATCTCGGCGCTCTTCGGTCTGACCAACGGGCTGATCGATCAGCAGGCATACACGGTGCTCGTCACCGTCGTGATCTTGTCGGCGGTCGTGCCCACGCTCATCGCGACGACCTTCTTCGAACCGAGGGCGACCGGTGACATCGAGGCCGAGGAGGTCGAGGCGGCCGACGAGATCGATGCCGGCCCGCTGCGCCGCCCTCGATCGTCGACCGGTGTCGAGTTGCGCTCAGCGGATCACTCAGCGGCTGCCGCTAGCGAAGACGAGCGAGCCGCGACGTCGCGGCCGCTCGCCGAGCGGCATGCGATCCAACGGAATTCAGAGGGGAGGCCTTGAGCGGCCTGTCGACCCGATGATCGTCGAGATCGAGCGGGCCCTTGGGCCCGGCGTCGACTTCGTGGGGGAACGGGGCAGCGGGCTCGTCGGCCGGCGCGCCCGGCCTGGCGGCGCGTGGCTTGGCTTCGATCGGGGCGCCCTCGTCAACTCGGACGATGGCTTCGGTCGCCGCGTGGCGGTTCTCGTCGCGCTGCCGGCCTCGACGTTCGCCGGCGCCCGGCTCGAGGTCGATCTCGTCGGGGGCTGGACGACGGCCGACGCGGTCATCCTTGTGACAGCCCTGCCAGGCGGCTCTCAGCCCGTACCGGGCGTGGCTCGCGTGGCCGCCGCCCTCGACGACGACGCGACGTGGCTCGATCGAGAAGCCGCCTCTCAAGAGGCGCGCCGGGCGCACCAGCGGTTCCGCGAGCGCGTCAGCCACGCGCGAATCAGCGGCGGGCGGGCGTGGCATCCCTCGGGGGCCCTCCCCCCGGAGGTCGCCCGATTCGTGACGCCGCACTCGGCTGCCGAGTACAGCCTCGCCCGGTTGCCCGGCCGCTTCCTGCGTGGCCTCGAGGGCCTGCTCGACGACGACGAGCGAGTGCTGTACTGGATCGAACGGCCGATGCTGACCGACCTCGGCCTCGTGGACCGGCTCCGTGCGCGGATCGATCGCCGCGCGGCGCTCCTCGTGCTCACCGACCGCCAGCTGCTGTGGATCGTCGACCATGCGCAGCCCGATCGGTTCCTGTCGGACTGGGGCGTTGACGTCGAGCTCCTCCCGATCGAACGGGTGACCGGTACGCAGAGCGCGGAACGTCGGGCCATCGTCGAGCTGACCGTCGCCGTCGGCCGAGCCACGCGGAAGTACGCCCTGCCGGTCGAACTGCGCGACGAGGTCCGCGTCATGGGCGGATTGATCGAGCGGTTCACGCCGCCCGCGGCGGGCGCGCGGCCACGACGGCGCTACGAGCTCGATCCGGTCGCCTTCGACCCGGAGACCGCTGCCCGCTACGGCCAGGAGGCCGAGGCCTGTGCTCTGCTCGACGTGGCACGAGACGAGGGCGACCTACTCGCCGTCCTGTTCAGCCCCCGACGGCAGGAGCAGCGGTCGCCCGCGGCGCTCGTCCTCCGCCCGAACGTCGTCGAGCTCCGGTCGGCTGCTCGGCGGAGCGCCGTAGCGTTCGACGACGTGACGGCAGTCCTGCTCACCCTGTCGCCCCTCGTCGGCCGGCTCGCGTTCGGCGACCGGATCGCGCTTACGTATCCGGCCCCGCTCGCGGCGCACGGCGCGGCGTTCGTTCGCCTGGCCCGCAAGGCGATCGCCAACGGGTCGTGATCTTGGGGCCCGATCGGGGCGGCAGCGGATCCACAAGCGTGGCGGTCTCGCTTCGTACCCGGTCCCTCGATCTAGCCGGATCCAGGCGGCCGCTGAGCCGGCCGTTCATCGCTGCCAACCGCCCGTCGAACCAGGGCCGATGGATGTGCCCGCAGGGCGTGTGCTGCCGCCTGTGCCCGAGCGTCATCGAACGATGCGAGTGCGCCCGCCGCCGCGGCGGCCCGATACGGATCCAACGACTTCGCGGTCTCGATGAGGCGATCGATCGCGGACCGTGCGTCGCGCCTTGCCAGCAGGTCCGCGGCGAGCATCGCGGTCGCCGTGTCCGGATGGTCGAGCGCCCAGGCGAGTCGCTCGTCGAACGAATCCGTCGACGCGAGGCTCGTGCCGCACCGATGGCAGCGCTCGTCGTCCCAGGGGTTCGCCGAGTAGCAGGCCGCACAGTAGCGGGCGGGACCGGACATCAGCTGGCCGCCTCCCGCTCGGGTTCGGTCACGGCGACGCCCGTCGGTTCGGCATCGCCAGCACGATCAGCACCGTCGCCGAAGATCCGCCGGTAGATGTCCTGGCCGTGGCTGGTCGGTAGTGGCTCACCGGGAACGATCCGGAAGGTCCGGCGACCATCCGGTCAGTCGTTCGGCGCGGAGAAAGGCAGCTTCGCCGTTCCGCTCCGCGTCGAGGGAGCTGGCCAGGTCGTACATGTGGGTCACGTAGCCGACCTTGATGCCGGCCTCGAGCAGGGCCCGGACGATCTGCCGCGCGATCTCGGAGCCCTCGCGCTCATTCGTCGATGCGAACGACTCGTTGAGCAGCACCAGGCTCCCGGGGCGCGCCTGGTCGACGAGCGCGCTCATCCGGCCGAGCTCCTCGTCGAGCTTCCCGCTCCGCAGCGCCTCGTCCTCCTCTCGCTTGAAGTGGGTGAACAGGCCGTCGCGGACGTCCGCGCGGAAGGTCTCGGCCGGCACGAACATGCCGGCCTGCAGCAGCAGCTGGGCGAGGCCGAGGCCCCGCAGAAACGTCGACTTGCCGCCGCGGTTGGCGCCCGTGATGACGACGAGCCGCTTGCCGTCGGCCTCGACGTCGCTGCCGACGGCCCGGGCAGCGCCAAGTGCGAGGCTGAGGCACGCGTCATAGAGGCCGCGCGCTGAGAGCGCCGGCGTTCCCGCCGGCACCGGCTCGGGCAGGCAGGCGGGCTCGCCCTTCGCGGACAGGGCGTCATGGAGGTTGAGGCAGCCGAGCAGGAATCCGAGCTCGGCCCGGAGCTGGGAGATGTAGCCGTGGATGTGTTCGGCCGATTCGCCGACCGCGCCCGCGGCCTGCGCGATGCCCCGCCCATTCAACCTGCCGAGCGCCTCGGCGCCGGCCATGTCACGCGGATCGAGCTCCCACGTGTAGCTCTGCGCCTCGGGCAGGCCGAACCGCTCGCGCAGGCCACGCGGCTCGATCCGGCGGCGCAGCACGTACGCCGTCTCGAGATTGGTTGTACCCAGCGTCGCGCTGAGGAGCACGCCGTCGCGGAACCGCAGCCGTCGCAGGTGCGCCTCGACGGATCGCAGGTACGCCTCGCCGAGCTCGTCGATGTGTTCCTGGAACAGGCGTCGGAATCCTTCGGAGGTGAAGGAGCGCAGGTGCTCGTGCGCGAGGTCGCGCAGGCGCCGGAGCTGGACGACGAAGGCACCGATCCGGGCGATCGACCCGTGCAGCATCGACTCGGGGTAGCGGTCCGAGTGCCACCAGAAGTGGCGCTCCGCCTCGAGCGCGGCCACCGCGATCGCGTACAGCTCACGGATGACGCTCGGGTGCGAGAGACAGTCGGCCAGGACCGCCTGGCGATAGCGGATGTCGGCCGGGTCGTCGAGGCTGGCGAAGATCGTCGTTCGTGCGGCCTGGTACAGGTACTTGTCGCCGCGGGCCATCGTCCCGAGCAGGATGTCGAGCCCGAGGTCCTGGGTCAGCGCGTCGGCGTTCGCCGGGGCCTCGGCCTCGAGGTCGAGGTCGCGATCGCGGTACGCCAGGTGAACCTTCATCGGTCGAGTCGAGCCTTCAGGCTTGAGTAGGTGACCCGATGCTTCTCGGCGATCGCCAGCGCGTAGGCGAGCCCGTCCGGGGGGCGCCGGACGACCTCGAACGTGCGCCGCGTGTCGTCCTCGGGGTCGACGGTCCCGACCATGCTCACGATCGCCGGATCGAGCATGGCCAGCTCGTCGAGGAACGTCACGACCACGCACAGGGGGCCGCGCTCGACGATCTCGCGCATCACCTGCCGACCGATGAACAGCTGGTCGTCGACCGTCGTCGAGGTGAAGCTCTCGTTGAGGATCAGGAGGCTCTCGGAAGTCGCCTGCTCGAGGATCGCGTGGATCCGGCGCAGGTCGTCCTCGAGTTTGCTGCTCAGGTCCTCGACGCGCTCCTGGCGCTCGAAGTGGGTGAAGACCCGATCGACGACCGGGACGCTAACGCGTTGACCCGGCACCGGCACGCCGATCCGTGCCAGGTGGTGGAGCTGACCGACGGCTCGAGCGAGCGTCGTCTTGCCACCCTGGTTCGGCCCCGTCACGAGCACGATGCGCTCGCCGCCGTTCAGCTCGACATCATTGGGAACGACCCGCGTGCCCTGTTCCGATGAGCGAGGCAGCGAGCGCGAGGTCGAAGATCCCGCATGCCTCGACCGCATGCGACCCTCGGCGGACCTCCGGGTAGCAGAACCGAAGGCCCGTGCCGCGCTGCACGCGCTCGATGAAGTCGAGCCAGGCGAGGTAGAAGCGCACCTCGCGGTCGAAGCGGGCGATCATCGGGTCGAGGAACGCGCGATGCCGCTCGGCATAGTCGTGGAGCGCGGCGAAGGAGTCCGGATGCAGGCGCGCGACCCGGTCGAGGATGGCTGCCTCGACGTAGTTCATGTCGGACCCTTGGTCGAACCGCCAGTCGTACGGCTTGCGCGTGCCGTCCTGCCTGAACTTGTCGAAGGTTTCCAGCACCTCTGCGCTGTAGTCCGGCTCCGATCGGAACCGGGTGATCGTCACCTTGGGACCATGGATCCGGAGCCGATAGCTGACGCCGTGGAGCGCCGCCTTGACTCGTCGCGTATCCAACTCGAGGGTCGTCATCGCGTCCGACTCGACGTAGCCGGCGAGGTAGTCGCGAAAGGCGGACAGCGCCGTGGAGCCTGGGTTCGCCTCGCGGAGGCCCTCGTTCAGCTCGCTGACCGCCGTGCCGAAGACCTCGGCGGAGCCGAGAAGCCACCGTTCCTGATCGACGGGGTAGGTCGCCTTCGAGGCGTGAGTGAGCCGACGCTCGACGACCCCCATCGCCAGGCCGAACGAGCGGATCGCTTCGAGCAGCGCGACGTCCTCGAGATCCCGGAATACGTCGTGGCGGTAGGCGATGGCGCCCGCGTCCCGAAGCGGCTCGTAGAAGACTCGCGCGAACTCGTGCTGTTCGTTGCCGGCGGTGACCGCCCTGACGATGTCGTTGAGATGCAGGTCGGCGGCGTAGTCAAGGACATCGGCCGCGCCCGGCGGGGGGTCGCCCGCGCCATCGAACAGGATGCTCGTGAATGCCACTGGGGCGTCCATCTCCTCGGATGGGCTCCGGGGCTCAAGGACTCCTCTACCGCCGAATCCGGATCGGATCGGTCCGGTTCGCCGCTCGAAGGAGCCTCCAGGAAACATGATCGGCTCCTGGAGCTGAGCCCCAGAAGCCATCACCCGTCAAACGGGATTCCACGCGAGCTTCATCGCGTCCAGGTTGTGCTCGGATTGTTCAGCCGTTGCGAGCCCGTGTCAAACGGGCGGCCCTGGGCGGCGCCGCGACCGACATTGCTCTCAGGGTCGAAGAAACGTTCCACGAAGTGCGCCGGCCGCCAACGCATCATGATCGCGGCATGGCGCGCGGACAGGATGATCGGATGGATCTCAACCTCCTCGCCGAGCGACTCGGGTCACGCCTCCGGGCGGCCGAGCCGGTCGGTTGGGGGGACGCCCGTGCCACCCATCGGCTATCGCTTGCCGACGGCCGCCGGTTCGCCGCTCGACGGTTCGCCGGCACCGAGCCGTACGCTCGCGTGGAGCGTATCGGCCGGCTGATGACCCAGCTGGCCCAAGCCGGCCTGCCGGTCCTATTACCGACGATCGTCGACACGCCTGGTGCTCGGTGGCTGCTCACGGCGTGGGTCGATGGCGAGACGGGGGCCAGCTGGCTCGATGATGCGGACCGGGCACGCCACCTCGCCGATCGGATGGGTCGGCTGGCGTCTCGGCTTCGCACGATCGATGTCGCGATCGTCGACCGCGACGACCGATCGGTGGCCGATCCGGGGGACGCGGGGATGACCGAGCTCATCGCGTTCGTCCATGGCGATTTCGCCCCCGTGAACGTGGTCATGCGACCGGACGGGGAGATCGGCGCGCTGCTCGACTTCGAGCACGCCGGCGCAGGCCCGGCCCTGCTGGATGTCGCGTGGTGGGGCTGGGTGGTTCGCCACCATCATCCCGAAGCGTGGACGGCCGCCTGGCCGACGTTCCTCGCAGCCGCGGGCCTGCGAACGCGGCCATCGTCGAAGCGCACGCTCCACGAGCTCGTCCTGCAGACGCTGGCGGACCGAGCGGCCGCCTGCCACGAAGCAGACGAGCGAGCGCGATGGCAGCAACGCTTGTCCACCGCCCGGACGTGGAGCGTGCCAGGCGATCAGGCCACGTAGGCGATCGTCTGTGGCCCTTGTGGCAGGACGCAGATCCGGGCGTCCGGGTCGTCGTGCAACAGGCGATCGACGGCCTCACCGACGTCGGGGATCGGTCGAGGTGCGCGGCGCGGACCTGCGTCGTCGGTCAGGCCGTCGCACTTGAGGAGGACGTCGGCCTTCGTCTGGACGCGGGCCTGGATCTGGACCTGCCATTGGTCGGGGATCGTGACCGGCGACGCAGCGATCCGCTCGAGCAGGTCGGCCGGCGATCGACCCTCGTGCAGGAGTCGCCCGTACGAGCCGTGGTCCGGCAGCCCGTCGCGGCACTCCGCCGCGCAGATGATCGTGCCGCCCGGCTTCACGATCTCCGCGGCCGCCGACATGCCCTTGACGGCCTGGTACAGGTTCTGGTCGAGCGGGTAGCCGCTGTTGGTCGTGACCACGACGTCGAACGGCGCGTCGACGGGCCGCATCGCCTCGCGCCTCGCCGCGGCGCAGGCGGCCGCGTGCATCGGCAGCGTCTCGCCGGCGAAGGCTCGGGTGATCCGCTGCTCGATCGTCGAGGAGCACGTCGACGGAGAAGTCGACGCCGGTCGCGGCGGCGATCGCGCGGACGGCGTCGTGGACCGGGTTCCCCTCGATGACGCCCCAGGTCGCCTTCGGGTCGCCGATCCGCCGGGCGTTGTGGAGCGCGAGCGTCGTCTCGAGCCCGGCCAGGCCCGGCGCGACCATCTTCGGACCGCCGCTGAACCCGGCGAAGAAGTGCGGCTCCACGAAGCCGGTCGTGATCCGCAGGTCCGCCTCGACCCACTCCCGGGCGAGGAGGACCGGCACGTCGTCGACCATGCCGAGGTCGACCAGGCTCGCCCGGTCGCGCGCGTCGTGGTCGACGACCCGCCAGGTGTCGAGCACGTCCTCGCCCGAGCATCTCGCGGCGCTCCTGCGGTCGTCGATGCGCGATGGGTCCCGGTCGCGATCAGCACGACGACGTCGGCCGGCCGGATGACGCCGTCGAGGACCTCCATGATCGCCCGCAGCATCAGCGGCCGTGGCTGCGGCCGGGTCACGTCGCAGACCGAGATCGCCACCCGCTGGCCGGGTCGGGCGAGGTCGCGCAGCCGCGGCCCGGCGACCGGGTCGTCGATCGCGGTTCGGAGCGTCGCCAGCGGGTCGGGCGCCGCGTCGCGAGGCCGGGGCGTGATCACGGTGGTTGCCGCCGCGGGCAGCCGGACCGACAGCCCGGTCGACCCGTAGGCCAGGTCGACGTCGATCGTGCCGGTCGTTCATTCGACACGACCTCAGTCGCCGATCACGCGGCATCGATTGACCAGCCGCCCGACGCCGTCGATGTCGACGACGACCTCGTCGCCATCGCGCAGGAAGCGAGGCGGCTCGCGGAAGACGCCGACGCCGCCCGGCGTCCCGGTGGCGATGATGTCGCCCGGCTCGAGGGTCATGAACCGCGAGCAGAACGCGATCAGGTCCGGGACGTCGTGGACCATCTCGGAGGTGCCGGCGTCCTGGACGACCTCGTCGTTCACCAGGCAGCGGATGCGCAGCGCAGCGGGGTCCGGCAGCTCGTCGCGTGTGACGATCCACGGCCCCATCGGGCAGAACGTGTCGAGGCTCTTGCCGCGCACCCACTGGCCGTCGCCGAACTGCAGGTCACGCGCCGAGACATCGTTGAGGCACGTGTATCCGAGCACGTAGTCGAGCGCCCGCGATGCCGGCACGTCGCGGGCGGTCCGGCCGATCACGACGGCGAGCTCCGCCTCGTAGTCGACCTGCCCGGTGTCGGCCGCCCGCCACACGATGTCGGCCCGGTCGCCGACGAGGGCATTGGGGAACTTCGCGAAGAGGACCGGGTCGGCGGGCGCGGTCTTGCCTTCCTCGGCGGCGTGTTCGTGATAGTTCCGGCCCACGGCGATGATCTTGCCAGGGTGCGTGACCGGAGGCAGGAGGACGATGTCCGCCAGGCCGATGTGTCGGCACCGGACGACCCGTCGCGATCGCCCTCGCGATCGACGTCAACGTCCCGTCGACGTCGGCCAGCAGCCGCGGCCATCGTCCACGGTCCGTCGCCGAGCAGATCGTCCACGTCGACGACGGTGTCGTCCGCGGCAAGGACGGCGAGCCGCTCTCCGCCGCCGGCGCGCGCGGGTCAACAGCCGCATCGAGCGATCATTTCGCGCCCCGGACGCCACCGTCGACGAACAGGCCCGAGCCGAGGACGAAGCGCGACTCGTCCGAGGCGAGGTACAGCGCAGCCGCCGCCACGTCTTCGGGGCGGCCGAGGTCCCCGGTCAGTTGGCGCTTCTTGAGGGCCTCGAGCCCGGCGACCGGATCGTCGTAGCTGTCGGCGAGGTAGCGATCCACGAACGGCGTGTGGATCGTCCCGGGCAGCAGCGCGTTGACGCGGATCCCGTGGCTGGCGTAGTCGGCCTGCATCTGGCGGGTCAGCGCGAGGACCGCGCCCTTGGACGCGGCATACGAGGCGCGGTTGGCCAGTCCGATCTCGGCGATGGTCGAGGACATGTTGATGATCGACCCGCGGCCCGCGGCGATCATGTACGGCAGGACCGCGCGGGCGATGAGGAAGACGCCCCGCACGTTGACCGCCATCACCCGGTCCCACAGCTCGACCGAGGTCTCGTGGAGCACGCCGATGCCGGCGATGCCCGCGTTGTTGAACAGGACGTCGATGGCGCCGAAGCGCCCCACGACCGCGCCGGCGAGCCGCTCCCCGTCGTCCGGGTCGGTCACGTCCACGCGGAAGTCGGCGGCGGTCGCCGCCAGCCGCGGCGATCAGGCGGGTGGTCTCCTGCGCGGCCGCGGGGTCGATGTCGGCGACCGCGACACGCGATCCCTCGGCGGCGAACAGGAGCGCCGAGGCCCGGCCGATCCCCGACCCGGCGCCGGTGATCAGGCTGACCTTGTCCGCGAGTCGACCGGTCATCGGGCGGACCTCGAGCCGACGGCCGGCGTCCAGGCCTCGCCGTCGGGGAACGCGAACCGCCGCAGCGACTCCGGTCGCATCGTGATGCTGTAGCCCGGCGCCGTCGGCGCGAGGTACCGGCCGTCCCGGACGATCGCCGGCGTCACGAAGTGCTCGTGCAGGTGGTCGACGTACTCGACCACCCGCTCCTCGAGCGAGCCGCTGACCGCGATGTAGTCGAAGATCGCCAGGTGCTGGACGTACTCGCACAGCCCGACGCCGCCCGCGTGCGGGCAGACCGGCACGCCGAACTTGGCCGCCAGCAGCAGGACCGCGAGGACCTCGTTGACCCCGCCGAGGCGGCAGCTGTCGATCTGGCAGAACCCGATCGCGTCGGCCTGCAGGAACTGCTTGAACATCACCCGGTTGTGCGCGTGCTCGCCGGTGGCGACGCGGATCCCCAGCGGCTCGAGCGCGCGGGCGATGCGGGCGTGGCCCAGGATGTCGTCGGGGCTGGTCGGCTCCTCGATCCACAGCGGCCGCGCCGGCGCGAGCGCTCGCATCCACTCGATCGCCTGGTCGACGTCCCAGGCCTGGTTGGCGTCGACCATGAGGACCCGATCGTCGCCGATCTCCTCGCGGACGATGCCGACCCGGCGGATGTCCTCGGCCAGGTCGAGCGCCGACCTTGATCTTGAAATGGCGCCAGCCGGCGGCGACGCCCTCGCGGCACAGGCGGCGGACCTTGTCGTCGGAATAGCCGAGCCAGCCCGTCGAGGTCGTGTACGCGGGATAGCCGCTCGGCGCGCATCTCGGCCTCACGCGCTGCGCGCGTCGGCGCCTGCCGACGCAGGATGTCGAGCGCCTCGTCGGGCGTCAGCGCGTCGGTGATGTAGCGGAACGGGATGACTCGGACGAGCGCCTCGGGCGACATGTCGACGAGCAGCTTCCAGAGCGGCTTGCCCTCGACCTTGGCGTACAGGTCCCAGACGGCGTTGACGATGGCGGCGGTCGCGAGATGGATGACGCCCTTTTCGGGTCCGACCCAGCGGAGCTGGCCGTCGCCGACCAGCTCGTACCAGAACGCGGCGAAGTCGTCGACGATGGAGGCCAGCGTGCGACCGACGACCATCGGCCGGAGCGCCTCGACGGCGGCGACGCAGAGCTCGTTGCCGCGGCCGGTGGTGAACGTGATGCCGTGACCCTCGAGCCCGTCCGATCCGGACGTCCTGAGGATCACGTAGGTGGCCGAGTAGTCGGGTCGCTCGTTCATCGCGTCCGACCCGTCGAGCGTGTCGGACGTCGGGAAGCGGACGTCGAGCGCGACGACCTCGGTGATCGTGATGGGCACGGGGACGGACTCCGGGCTCGAGTGGGGGAGTGGGATCGGGGTGCCCGAGGGAGGAGGCCTCGGACACCCCTGGGAGCTCGCGAGTTACTTGAACCGGTAGTGCCGGGCCCTTCGGATGCCCTTTGAGCCGGCGTCCGAAGCGTGCTCCCATGCGGAAGGAGTTACTGCCAGGCTGACGTGAAGTTGGCCGCGTTGTCCTTCGTCACGAGCGTGGTGCCTGTGTCGATGGCCTTCACGTAGTTCTCGCCCTTGAGCGACTTGACTGCCGCCTCGACGCCGAGGTTCGTCATCTTGAACGGCGACTGCGCCATCGTGGCTGTGGTCTTGCCTGCCTCGATGAGCTTGGCCATTTCCGGGTCACCGTCGTAGCCGAAGATCAGCAGCGGGTGCTGCTTGGACTCCGCGACCGCCACGGCACCCATCGCCGGGGAGTCGCACGCCGAGTAGATCGCTGTGAGGTTCGGGTACTTGGTGAGCAGGTCCTGCGTCACCGAGGCGCCGGTCTTGGTGTCACACAGGGTCTGCTGAGCCCCGATCACGACCTTGACGCCAGTACCGTCGAGCGCTGCCTTGACACCGTCGATGCGCTGGTCGAGGTTCGGCACGCCACGCACGGCTTCGAGCAGACCGATGGTGTCGCCCGACTTCAGCTGGCTCTTGATGTACGCGCCGGCAGCCTCGCCGCCCTTGACGTTGTTCGTAGCCGCAACCGCATCCGGCACGACACCGGGGATCGTGTTGTCGACGAAGACGATCCGGACGCCTGCCTGCTGAGCCTCATTGAGGGCATCGGTGACGCCAACGCCCATCGGGGAGATCACGATCGCCTGGGCGCCCTTGGTGACAGCGTCCTGAATCTCCGCGATCTGGCAGGGCGTGTCGTCGTTGGTCTTGCACGCGTTGGTCGTGAGCTCGATGTCGTTCGGGTGATCGGTCTCATACTGCTTGGCGCCCGCGATCATGGCATCCCAGAAACCGCCCGTGGCCTTGGTGAGAAGGGTGACCTTGATCTTCTCGTTCGCGGCTCCGCTCGCACTCTCGGACGGCGCCGCGGTACTCGCGGACGGCGCCGCGGTACTCGCGGACGGCGCCGCGGTCCCCCCGCCGCTGCTGCTGCACGCGGTGATGAGCATCGCCGCCGCTCCGAGCACGACCAACGCTTTCAGTCGAGTCGACATGTGTGTTGCTCCTTCTTGTCGGATCTTCTTGTCGGATCTGCCGCACGTGCCGTGCGTCCAGGTGGTGAAGCTTCAAACGGTGGTGCTCCCTCGGGCCCCGACGATCCAGGACACGAGTTGCTCTTGGTTGTCCGCGGTCGCCGGCGCCTCGCCGATCTTGCGGCCGCGGCGCATGACCATCGCCCGGTCCGCGACCGCCATCACGTGATCCATGCTGTGAGAGATCAAGATGACCGCGACGCCGGAGGTTCGGAGCCGATCGATCAGCTCCAGGACCCGCGCCGACTCCCGAAGCCCGAGGGCGGCAGTCGGCTCGTCGAGGATGACGAGCTTCGAGGAGAACGCCACGGCTCGCGCGACCGCCACCGCCTGGCGTTGGCCCCCCGACATCAGCGCCACGTCAGCATCGAAGTCAGGGAGCCGGATCTGCAAACGGTCGAGAAGGTCTTTGGTACGGGTGGACATCTCCTTCTGCTTCATCCACTGCAAACCGCGTGGCAACCAGGACGGCCCCGCCACTTCGCGGCCGGCGAAGAAGTTCGCCGTCGGGTTGAGGTTGTCGAACAGGGCCAGGTCTTGGTAGACGGTCTCGATCCCATTTGATCGGGCATCGGCCGCCGAGGTGATCTGCACGGGGGCCCCGTCGATCTGGATCTCGCCTCGGTCGAGTTTGTGGACGCCGCTGATGCACTTGATGAGGGTCGACTTGCCGGCGCCGTTGTCGCCGAGCAGGGCGAGAACCTCACCGGCGCGGACCTCGAGGTCGACGCCGTCGAGTGCAACCACGGCCCCGAAGGTCTTGGTGGCACCACGAACGCTCAGGACGGGTTCCACGTCGGAGGGCACCACGACGTGAACGGCGTCAGTCATGCGAGCCTCGCCTGCATGCTTCGGAACCGGTTCTCGACGAGGGCCCGCAAGACGTCGAGCTCGACCGCGACGAGGACGACCACTCCCACCGCGATGTACTGGAAGTTCGGGTCGAGACCGAGCAGGTTGAGGCCGTTGTGCATGACCCCGAGGATCAACGCACCTGTCAGGGCGTTCAAGACACCGCCACGGCCGCCCAGGAAGCTGCCGCCGCCGATGATCACCGCGGCGATGGCGTTGAGCTCCATGCCCTGCCCGGTGAACGGCGAGCCGGCGTCAGCGGTTCCGACGAAGAGCATGCCGCCGATGGCCCCCGACAGCCCGCTCATGACGTAGACCGAGATCAACGTCCCGTTCATCGGCACGCCCGTGCGGACCGCGGCTTCGGGGCTGCCACCGACGGCGTAGATCCATCGTCCCCAGACCAGCTTGTGCAAGATGACGGCACAGACGACC
>CAWEJA010000009.1:0-507971 GCA_963809295.1 Terriglobia bacterium
GCTCTTAGCTCAACCTCCCACACGCCGCGCAAACTCTATGGGCCTAGATCCTGCTCATCGCACGCAACATAGGTACTCCTTCGCGACCTTTGCGTTCTTTGCGGCTATTGCTTTCGCCTTCACCACTCGGAACACCCGGGCTCAGAAGAAATCCGCGCTGCGTACACCAGCAGGTTTCTCTCAGGCACTCATAAAAATTTACAACGCCTTGTAATTTACCCAATCTATTCAGTTGTCAAATATCGTCCTCACCAGCTTGCGCTGGATCACCCCGCCTAAGCGGGTATGGGTCTTACTCAACTCCGAAGTGTGCAAACTTCGAAAGTTTTTCCAACCCAATGTTCGGCGCCAAGCGACTTTCTTGAACCGTGAACAGAATCATGGTCGTCACAGTTGGCGCCCAACATCGGGCTAGTCGTTATACAGGATCCGGATTAAACCCAGTTATCAGTTGTGAGTTCGCAGTTGTCAGTTGCTGACCACTGAAGACCGACGACTGATGACTAAATTTCTGGTGGAGCTGACCGGGATCGAACCGGTGGCCTCCTGGTTGCAAACCAGGCGCTCTCCCAGCTGAGCTACAGCCCCAACTGCAGCTATTAGCCTTTAGCCGTTAGCTCTCAGCCAAACCGATTCGGTTTAGCTGAAGGCCAAGAGCTAATAGCCAAGAGCTGTTTCTGGTGGGCCTGGGTAGAGTTGAACTACCGACCTCACCCTTATCAGGGGTGCGCTCTAGCCACCTGAGCTACAGGCCCGGTCTTGCTTGCACAAAATTATCCGGAGCCTGAATTCTATCACCGGCTCCCAGCCACTAGCCGCTAGCTTCCAGCCAAATCTTTTCGTCGTTAGATCGCGGGATTTAGCCAGGAGCTAGAAGCTAGTAGCCAGAAGCTCAATTTTTTTCGAGGACAAGGTTGAACGCGCGCCCCAGCTAAGCCGGAGCTGACCATCATGCGGATAGGACTCGAGAAAGAGAGGTCCGAACGGGTTTCCTATTCCACTTCACAGGTTTGCCCTTGCGGGTTATCAAGAAGCGGGACAGGGTACACGGCAACATCTTCCGTATGTTTAATTCCCGTTGAATCAAAGCCGAAGCTTTGAAGAGCGCGGGGACCGCGGAAGTGCCGTGACGTTCTCTCTTAGAAAGGAGGTGATCCAGCCGCAGGTTCTCCTACGGCTACCTTGTTACGACTTCACCCCAATCATGAACCATACCTTGGACGGCTGCCCCCTTGCGGTTGGCTCACCGGCTTCTAGTGCAGTCCACTTTCGTGATGTGACGGGCGGTGTGTACAAGGCCCGGGAACGTATTCACCGCGGCGTGCTGATCCGCGATTACTAGCGATTCCAGCTTCATGGAGTCGAGTTGCAGACTCCAATCCGAACTGAGGCCGGCTTTTTCCGATTAGCTCCCCTTCGCAGGTTTGCGACGGTTTGTACCGACCATTGTAGCACGTGTGTAGCCCTGGACATAAAGGCCATGAGGACTTGACGTCATCCCCACCTTCCTCCCCGTTATCCGGGGCGGTTTCGCTAGAGTGCCCGGCTTGACCCGATGGCAACTAACGATAAGGGTTGCGCTCGTTGCGGGACTTAACCCAACATCTCACGACACGAGCTGACGACAGCCATGCAGCACCTCCACAGCAGTTCTTGCGAAAAGGGATATTTCTACCCCGGTCCACTGTGCTTCGAGCCCAGGTAAGGTTCTTCGCGTTGCGTCGAATTGAACCACATGCTCCACCGCTTGTGCGGGCCCCCGTCAATTCCTTTGAGTTTCAGCCTTGCGACCGTACTCCCCAGGCGGGATGCTTAACGCGTTAGCTACGGCACGATCGGATTGGGTACCGATCACACCAAGCATCCATAGTTTAGGGCTAGGACTACCAGGGTATCTAATCCTGTTTGCTCCCCTAGCTTTCGCGCCTCAGCGTCAGATGTGGTCCAGTGCGCCGCTTTCGCCACAGGTGTTCCTCCCGATATCTACGCATTTCACCGCTACACCGGGAATTCCACGCACCTCTCCCACCCTCAAGCACGGCAGTTTCGCCTGCAGGCTCTAGGTTAAGCCTAGAGGTTTCACAGGTGACTTACCGCACCGCCTACGCGCCCTTTACGCCCAATAATTCCGAACAACGCTTGCCCCCCTCGTATTACCGCGGCTGCTGGCACGAAGTTAGCCGGGGCTTCTTCCACCCGTACCGTCATTATCGTCCGGGTCGAAAGGAGTTTACGTCCCAAGGGACTTCATCCTCCACGCGGCGTTGCTGCGTCAGGGTTTCCCCCATTGCGCAAAATTCCCCACTGCTGCCTCCCGTAGGAGTCTGGACCGTGTTTCAGTTCCAGTGTGGCCGTGCGCCCTCTCAGGCCGGCTACCGATCTTTGCCTTGGTGGGCCATTACCCCGCCAACTAGCTAATCAGCCGCGACCTCCTCCTTAAGCGAATTGCTCCTTTGATCCCCAGTTCTTCCGATCCGAGGATGTTATGCGGTATTAGCCCCGGTTTCCCGAGGTTATCCCCCACTCAAGGGTAGATTGGTCACGTGTTACTCACCCGGTCGCCACTTTACTCATGGATTGCTCCACTTTCTCGTTCGACTTGCATGTGTTAGGCACGCCGCCAGCGTTGATTCTGAGCCAGGATCAAACTCTCATTTGAAACCTGTCGTCTGCCGACGGGTAGTTGGCAGACTGCCACCACGTCCTCGAAGAGAAGTGGTGGATCTATCTTGTGAGATCGCTCGGACTTGCACCCGAGCCTTCCTCTCACGACTGGCACGTTCAACCTAGTTGTCAAAGAACTGATCCGCTACCGCCTGAGCGGGCGCTTTCAGTCCAGTGCAGGTATGCGGTTGCACGAGCGGGACGCTCGCGCCTACACACACCTGCCTGTCCTCGAAACTTGTACAAACTACGCGTCTTGCGCGGCCACTGTCAACCCGCTGCTGGCACAGGATATCCACCTGTTTTCCACAACCAGGGAGCGCCTATTCTTAAAGCATTGTCATTCCGAAACGGCTTCAGCCGTGAGGAATCTGCTTTTCGCTCTTTATCGCACACGCGACAAAACGCATCTCCCGCTCCGCGCCCATGCCATTTCGGCACAAGCCGAGGCGGAAGACCATTAGTTTGAAAAAAGATCACTTGGAGGTTCTTGCTCATGTCAGGCCTGAAAGCCTGACCTACCGAACCCTTCGAGGAACCTTGTCCCCGAATGAAGCCCCGTGGCCGGGACTGATTTGCAGGATTAAACCTGTATTTAATTAGATGCCGGACGAGCGACGAGAGTTTCACAAAATACGCCCGGCTAGCCACACACTGCTCTCGGTGAATTGTTTATATCAGATGAATGCCGCAGAACGCAAGAGGGAGGTTACGGAGTTGAGTCGAGGGTGGGCTATTCGGACGACAATCGGCCCGTCCGGCGCACTCCACCCAAATTGGAATTTAGGGATGAACCATGTGACGGTTGTCACAGCATTGCAGCCGCGCGATCCAAGAAGATGGCGAGCGCTGACGATCGGCAAGCCGCGAAGCGGCGCAAGAATGCAGCCCACGGCGTAAGCCGTGGGTACGCGGAAGGGCGAGAAAAGCCCCGAAGGGGCGAAAGATTCGTGTCCCGTACCTCAGGCAACATCATCCTCCATTTGGTTTTCGTTACCGTGGAGCGCCGCCCACTGATCACACCGGTTTTCGCAAGAATCTGTTCTCCTACCTGGGAGGATCATCCGCGGAATGCATGCAACAGCACTGATCGTGAATGGCACGGCCGATCACGTTCATATGCTGGTTCGCATTCGGCCAGCGCACTCCGCCGCGGAAATTGCTCGCGTTGTAAAAAGCGAATTCTTCGGGATGGGTTCGTGAGAAATGGAGCCCGGACTTTGCGTGGCAAACCGGATACGCAGTATTCAGCGTCAGTGAATCAAGTGTCGCCGCCGTCACAAAATATCCGTCACAAAATATATTGCTAACCAGGAAGAGCATCACAGGAAGCATTCGTTTCAGGAGGAGTTTGTCACGTTCCTCAAGAAAAACAATGTAGTCTACGACGAGAGAGATGTTTGGAGCTGGCTTCTGTCGCCCCTCCGGGCTTGAAATCATTTTGCCGCCCACCCACGGCTTACGCCGTGGGCTGCATTCTTGCGCCGCTTCGCGGCTCGGAGGCTAATAATTCAGCGATGCTTCCGCGCCACAGTGTCGGCTGCATACGGAACCAAGTCATCTACTTTGGCGCCGGCAGGCGCCATACCTTTGTGACCAGCAGCGCCACCGCGATTCCGAGCGACACTTCCACGAAGCGGTGATAGGCGACCACCCACGGTGGACGCGTGTGCGCGACGATCACGACGATAGTCAGAGTGATCGCGGCAAAACGATAGGCGTTGCCCAGGCGCAGGACTCCTGAAAGGAGTCCGCAAACCAGGATGCCGGCTCCGTACACCATCCAGTTGCCGCCGACATAGGTGGCGATCAGCGCGCCCAGGGCGGCGCCCAGAGCTGTCCCGACAAAACGCTGCCAGGCGAGCGCAAGTGGATCGGTAACCGAAAGCAGGATCACAATGGTTGAAATCGGCGCCCAATAAAATTCCGCCAACTTCAGGGCGCGTGCCAGGAGCAGAGAAACAACCGCGGCGAGGGCGGTCCGGAGCGAGTGCAGGAGAGCTTCTCGGGTGAGGCCCAGCCGGGTTGCCCATGCGGTCATAGCGGCTGATTGTAACTGGGGGTGAAGCCTCGCGGGCGAGTCGCCCGCGGCCACGAGCCTGTAGCTTGCCGAGGTTTGCTCGGCTGGGTGCGGCACCCGTTCCTACGTGGTCACTTTGGATTTGGCGGGCTCGTCTTGCCCAGGAACGCATCTTTGGCGGATCTTTCCGAAGCCTGCCAGAGCTTGACGACCTCGAAGACAATCACGGTCGCGTAAGTGACCGCTATCCAGACGCAGACCGCCTCGATGGGGAGGCCAAACCAGGCGCCGATGCTCAGACCCATCATCTGTCTAGACTGGTAGCCCCACCAGCCATAGGGAATGGCAAGAGTGGCCTCCCAGAGAAGGCTGATCAGCAGGACCAGGAAAAGAGTCAGGCTAAAGGCTCGCCAGTTGATGAATCGCCGGACGGTCGGGAAAAAGCTGGCAGACGGAACCAGGCCTATAGCAATCAACAAAGTGAAATACAGTGGGAAGCCGTCTGGAGTGGTTGAAAGCATCTTCTTGTAGATAACAGCCGCTGCGATCACGACGACACCGAAAATCACGGAGCTGGGATGGAAGCGCAGCAGCCGGGCGATCATTTTCCCTTCACCCCGGTAGTCGGGCACGTTGTAGGCCGCCAGCCAGAATTCATCGAACCAGACGTAGATCAAGAGAACCGCGATGAACCCGGTGAGGTAGAAAACATACTCCTCGATCGGAACCGGCTTGCCCAAAGCCGGTGCGGAGATCTGCAACGTCGCGCCCGGATTCGGAAAAATAAACAGGCGGCTGGCGAGAAAGAAATCGAGGCCAAAACCGAATGGGACCAGAACTCCAATCGATCGCCAGAAAGCTCGTTTCGGCAGGCTCAAGTGTTCGCCGGGGAGCAGCCAGAATGCGATGACCACGATGGGGACGACAAACAGCAGCAGGCTCCACGTATAGCCGTGCGGCGTGGGGTTTGGGTTCGCGATATCAAGTTTTGCGGGAACGTGGACTGTGTTGAAAGTGATGATTGCGGGGACGACGATCATCGCCAGCATGGCGACTACGATCCATGGAGTAAGCCGGGAACCGGGAGCGGCGTGTGACACAGATTCGGACAAGACACAGGTTCGGACATGGGCGTCCTCCCGAAGTTGCGGAGATTTTACTCTTTTGAGTCTTGCCTGCGGCGAAGATGGGATCACAGACGGACGCTCGACTAACTGCGCGGGCGAGTCGCCCGCGACCACACGAGCTAAAAGCCTGCCGAGCTTCGCTCGGCCTAGACAGCCGGGGGCGGCTGTCCCCACGCGAGAGTTGCTGGCGCCTAGTATCTCCAGCTGGTCAAGTCTGCGCCGGGCGGGGCCGTTTTCAGGATGCGGTCTACGATTTTGGGCAGGTACATGGTGTTGTAGTGGAGGCGGGAGAGGTAGTTCGGCAGTGTGGGGTCGCCGTTCCAGCAGTGCTCGGCGCGGTCTCCGTATTTCACTTCGCCTTCGTAGGGTGGGTTGGTGGTCTTCAGGAAATCTTCCAGCAGGTAGACGGCGTTGTTGAGGAAATAAGTGTCGGCGCTGCCACAGTAGATGTGGAGTTTGCCGCGGAGTTGGGGGCCTAGAGTTGGCCAGTCGCGCTCCAGGATGTTGCGCAGATCGTAGTGGTCTTTCCAGTAGGCGGCGACCTGGTGATCGATGTCGCCGGTTTCCTTGTCGAAGATCGGCTTGGGATAGCCATCGTCTCCCACGGGCGAATAGACGGCTTGCCAGATATCGAATTGCTCTCCCGAACGGCTGCGCGTGCCCAGCGCCAGCTCGTACTGGTTGGCTTCTTGTGCGGTGATCAGGATTTGACCCAGATAGTTGCGCATGCCCGGCTGGATCATTCTCCGGTGCGCGCCTTCGCGATAGTAGGCGTTCTTGTCGTTGTAGAGATCGATCACCGTGTAGGCGCGGAAGTCGACCGGATCGGGGCAGGCGACGAAGGCGCCGTTGTAGCTGTCGGGATAGAAAGTCTGGACGGCGAGCGCTTCCCATCCGCCGGTGGAGCCACCGTAGGTAAAGCGTGCCCAGCCCTGGCCCAGGCCGCGGAATTGTTTTTCGATGGCGGGGATGAGTTCGGTTTCGATGGCGTCACCGTAGGGGCCGACGTTGGCTGAGTTGACGGCGTAGGAATCGTCGTAATAAGGATTGGCGTGCGCCAGCTTTACGATCAGCACGCGAGGGAAGTTGGGGCCGGTCCACTGCTGGTAGAACTTGTGCGCCTCCTCTTGCTGGATGCGGTTGTAGCCGGAGATGTGGAAGCGCTCGCTGTAATCGGGCTGCAGATCGCGATCAGGAGGCTCGGGGCGAAAGCCGTCGAAGTCAGGTTCGAAGTGATCGTGAAAGACGATAAGCGGATAGTGGGCTTGCGGATGTTCATCGAATCCTTCGGGGACAAGAATGTTGGCGCCGATGTACATGGGACGTCCCCAAAACTTGCTGAGGACTTCGCTCTTGATTTTGATGTGGCGGATGTATTTGGTGTCGACGGGCGACGTGATGGGCGGGATTTCCTGGTCGAGAATGATCAGGGTCCGCGGAGTGCCAGGACCGATGGTGATCTTTGCCGCGCGGCTATACAAGTTGCCTGGAGCCAGGTTCCAATGCTGGCCTTCGCCGCGATCCATGGGGAGCTTCACCGTGTGGCCATCGGCGCGGTGAAAAGTCTCGTAGCGATGGAAGACAGCCTGCACGAAATATTCTCCGGGCTTGACGTCACGCAGGCTACGCACCGGATATCCGTACGCTTGCTCGTCGACGGTAACGATCTGGCCGGGCGGGAGACTGTCCACGTCGACTCCAAAGACCATCTGCGTATTGGGGCTCAGGCTGATCTGCATGCGCGGTTCGGCGGACGGGTCGGTCGAGAGCAGGAGCAGCATGCGTCCGTCGAGCGGTTGTCCGCCGCTGCGCTCTGCGGGAATGGAGAGCGCGAATTCAGGCGCCTTGCCGGAGGCTGCCACCGAGTCAGTGCTGAGGGCGGCTGTCATCATTATTACCATGCAGAGAAAGAGGATCATTTTCATGGCTTGTTCGATAGTTCTAACCGTGAAACGAACGGATCATACAACAATCGGTCCTGAATCGAGCGTACGAGCGGCATGAGGTGGTGGGTCAACTCGATTTTCACCCGCTGTCATCCGGAGGAAGCGGAGTCCTTCGCTCCGCGAAGGGCTCCCGACGAAGGATCTATGCATTCCAGACGATACCGGCAGCCAACCCGCCTCAGATTTGCGGATGTGCCTCCACTCTGGATTTGAGCCGACATTGTATCGAGGGTGGCGCGGAATGCAGAGGTCCTTCCCTTGCTTCAAACTGACCCACTACCCGACGTGATGGGAATTCCGGCGATGGTTTAAAGGCCACATTCGTCCACTACGGAAATTCCAGGGTGATGAGCCTTGCGTTCTGCGATCCGGCGTTGGTCACGGTATGGGTAACATCGCCCTTCGCCCAGGCGGCCTCGCCGGCTTTGAGCTGAACGTTGGTCGTGCCTTTGCCCTCGATGTCGCTGCGCAGATTAAGGTCGGTGATGGCCACGACCACGTGCGGTCCGTTGTGATGGTGTTTAGGCACAATGCCGCCGGAATTGAGTTGTAGGTCAGCCGCGCGGACGCCGTCTTTAACGAAGAGAATGTCCAGGGTACCGCCGTTCAAAATGTGAAGGCCGCGGTCTTCGTCCCACTTGTGCGACAGTTGGTCCGGGTCGGTCTTCATGATTTCGACTGCGATCACCTGGAACGGTTTGTCGGAAAGATTCTTCGCGGTGTGAGCGAAGGGGCCGGGGACGAACACGGTTTCTCCCTCCTGGAACTTGCGCAGGAACGGCGCCTGTCCGACGATGTCGTTTTCGATACTCGAAGGGCCGAGGACGACGAAGATGTAGTCATGCCGGTGGTGATGCAAGACCATGGCGGCATGGGGTGCGAGGTCAATCTTGAAGACGCGCACGTACGGGTTTTCGAACAGCAGGTGATGGCTGGGCTCGGCGGTGATCTCGATGATGGGGGCGGCGGCCTGCGCGGCGGCAAGGACAGCGAGGGCCAACAGGAGAAGGCAAAGCCAGCGATGTTTCATCGGGCGAGATTCTAGCATTGTCTTTGGCTGATTTAGACTGAGGATTGGATTCAAGTGATGGCGGATTTAGGTAGATTGCTAATCTTGCTGGGCGCGGTGGCGATCGTCGCCGGGCTGGCGCTGGTTCTTCTCGGCCGGACGAACATTCCCTTGGGACGGTTGCCCGGGGACATTATTTATCGGGGCAAGAACAGCACATTTTATTTTCCGCTGGCGACATCGATTGTGATCAGCGTGGTGCTGTCGTTGGTGATGTATGTGATAGGGCGCTTGCGAAAGTAGCAATCAGCACTCAGCTTGTAGACCCCTTCCGAAGCCTGTGCCCAGGCTCTTTCGCCCCGCAGGGGCTGCATCTTCTTGTCATTTCGACCCACGGCTTGCGCCGTGGGTTGCATTCTTCCGCCGCTTCGCGGCTTAAAACCAGCATTGGGTTTGACGGGCTGAATGCTGAGTGCTGAATGCTGACGGCTGCCTTCCACCCTGCGGTAAACTTCACAGCAATGGCATCTTCCGACCAGCTCGGGTTCAGTTTCAAGCCTCTGGATCGGCGCGTATGGTCGGTGCGCGATCTGGTGGCTGCGGTGCGCACGCATATCGAGCGCGAGTATGGCGACACCTGGGTTGAAGGGGAGATATCGAATTTCCGGGCACATGACTCCGGGCATTTGTATTTCACTTTGAAGGACCAGAATTCGCAGATACGCGCCGTGATGTTCCGGTCGCAGGCGCGTCTGCTGCGGTTTCGTCCGGAGAACGGCATGCAAGTCGTGCTGCGCGGGCGGGTCACCATCTATGAAGATCGCGGCGAGTTGCAGATTTCCGCCGAGTACCTTGAGCCCAAGGGCGCGGGGGCGCTGCTAATTGCGTTCGAGCAGCTCAAGGCCAAGCTGGAAGCCGAGGGGTTGTTTGATCCGGCGCGCAAGAAACCGATTCCTTCGCTGCCGCGGCGGATCGGGATTGTGACTTCGCCGCAGGCTGCCGCTTTGCGCGACATTTTGAACATTGTGCGGAGGCGTCATCACAGCGCGAGCGTTCTGATTTTTCCGGCGCAGGTGCAGGGCGAGGCCGCGAGCATTGAGGTGAGCGCGGGCGTTGCCTACTTCAACAACGCGCGGAGTGTGGACGTCATCATCGTGGCACGCGGAGGTGGGTCGGCGGAAGATCTGGCTGCGTTCAATCATGAGGGGCTAGCCCGAGTGGTGGCGGCGTCTCTGATTCCCGTGATTTCTGCCGTGGGGCACGAAACCGACTTCACCATTATTGATTTTGTGGCTGACCTGCGGGCGCCTACGCCTTCCGCCGCCGCCGAGCTGGTGATTCGTTCGCGCCAGGAGGTGGAAGATCAGGCGGAAGGGCTTCGCCAGCGGCTCGCCCGTGCCATGCGCTACCGGATCTTGATGGGGCGGCAGGCGCTTACCGAACTCGCCCAGCACGGCGCGTTTGGGCGCATGACGGATGCCATCAACCGGCGGCAGCAGAAGCTGGATGACTTGAAGAATCGCATGCATCGGGCTGAGCGGCAGATTCTTGAGAAGCAGCATCGCCGTCTTGAGGTGGCCGCCGCTGCGGTGCGCCACTACGATGTGCGCCGCATGCTGGCGGGGATCCGCAAAGAACTCGATTCGCGTGTGGCCGGGCTGGCTGCGGCTGCTCGAACTGTGCTTTTGCAGAGAACCGGGCTGCTCAATCAGCTCCAGGGACAACTGGAAGCGTTGTCTCCGCTCGCGATCCTTGATCGAGGTTATGCCCTTGTCTTTGATTCCTCCGGGACGCTGTTGAAAGACGCAGAGCGAGTAAAGGCGGGGGACGAGATTTCTGCGCGGCTGGCGAAAGGAAGCGTGACGGCGACGGTCAAGCGGGGCAAGCAGAAGTAAAGGTGGCGGTGCCCAGTTCTTGCCAAATCTTTACAAATAGTTCATTCCATTGACGTTGAGATAACTCTCTCCTGCATTACAATTAACTGTATTCCGAGGCTGTCAGGGTCGAGGTCTTGAAGGGGGCCGCCGGTGAGGCAGTTTTCCGCGCCGTGGCCACATATGTCGGTGATTGCGGTCATCGACATTTTGCTGGTCGCCGTCATCATTTACGAGCTGTTGGCGCTGATCAAAGGCACGCGCGCCGCGTACATGCTGGTGGGCGTGGCGGTGCTGGCGCTGGCCTTGTATTTTTCCAGCGTCGGCGAACTGGCTACCCTGAACTGGCTGTTGAGCGCGCTGTTGCCATACACGGTGTTTGCGCTGATTGTGATTTTTTCGGCGGAGATCCGGCAGGCACTGGCGCGACTGGGCCGCAGACTCTTGCTCAGCCGGGGTCCGGCTGGGGAGGCAGATGTTTACGACGACATCGTGCTGGCGGCGAACCTCTTTTCCCAGAACCAGACGGGCGCGCTCATGGTGATCGAACGGGAAATCGGGTTACGCACCTACATCGAAAGCGGCGTGCCGCTGGACGCGCGCCTTTCCTACGATCTGCTGGCCACCGTTTTCCGTCCCAGCGCTCCTCTGCACGACGGCGCGGTGATCGTGCAGAAGGATCGTATCGCGGCGGCGGCGTGCTTCCTGCCACTTTCGATGAACCCCGTGCTCTCAACTCAACTTGGCACCAGGCACCGGGCCGGCATCGGAGTGACCGAGGAGACGGACGCGATCGCGGTTGTTGTCTCTGAGGAATCAGGAGCCATCAGCCTGGCGGTCGGGGGGAAGATTGAGCGGGACGTGACTGTGGAGCAATTGCGAGAACGGTTGGGAGAATTGCTGCGCCGGTATGTGCCTCGTTCCACCTTGCCTACGCCCATCGCGAATGACAGCGAGGAACTTGCCGGCGGAGAGGATGGAAGCCAGCGAATGTCCCTGCCGCGGACCGCAGACTCCCGGCTGACGCCCGGCGACGATCGTTAGCTGTGAGAGCTGGTTATGAAAGCTCCGTCATGAAAATCCAGTCATGAAAGACTTCTTCCATCGGCATGTGCTGCACAATTTCGGCTTGAAGCTGCTTTCGCTGGCACTCGCCGTGGCTTTGTGGCTGGCGGTGGCGCGCGATCCGGTGGCGGAGGTCGCGGTTGACGTGCCGATTGAATTTCACAACATTCCAGAGAACCTGGAAATCAGCTCGGAGAATATCCCGCGAGCCCAGATCCGGGTGCGTGGTCCGCAGCGCGTGGTGCGCCACCTGCAAACGGCTGATGTTTCTGCCGACATCGAACTCAGCGGAATGAAACCCGGGGAACGTACTTTTGATCTTACGACCGACCAGATCCATCACCCCAAGGAGCTGGAGGTCGTACAGATCATTCCCAGCCAGTTTCACCTCACATTTGACGCACGGCTTACTCGCCAGGTTCCGGTGCATCCCCGGGTGGTGGGGACCTTCGCTCCGGGCTATGCGATCGGGCAAATCGTCTCCGATCCTTCTACAGTGACCATCAGCGGGCCGCAGAAGCGGGTCGAGGCCGTCGAGGCTGCGATCACCGACTCGGTGGATGCGAGTGGAACCATGAGCCGGGCCACTTTTGTGCGGCATGCTTATGTTTCTGATCCCCTGGTACAGGTAATGAACTCGAATCCGGTGCGGGTGACGGTTATTATGGAGAAGGTTGGCGCCGGAGCGGGCGGGCGCTGAAGCACCTTCGCCCGCGACTGTCCAGGTTATGACAAGTCCAAGCATGACATCCCCAACGCGGCAACTCTTCGGAACTGATGGGATTCGCGGCGTGGCCGGCGAATTTCCCCTGACCCAGGACAGCACCTACATGATCGGGCGCGCGCTGGGCCACGATCTGAAGCGCAGCGGCGCGCCGGCTCGGGCAGTGATCGGGCAGGACACACGTGAATCCAGTTCGTGGATCGCGGACCGCGTAACCCATGGACTGGCTGCCAGCGGAATTGAGGTCCACAGCGCCGGCGTGATCACGACTCCCGGAGTCGCTTACCTGGCGCGCTCGCGCAAATATGCCGCCGGTGTGGTCATTTCGGCGTCGCACAATCCGTGGACGGATAACGGCATCAAAGTTTTCTCCGGCGATGGATATAAATTGCCGGACGCGCATGAAATCGCCATTGAGCAGGAAATTTTTGCCTTGCTACAGAACCCCGAGGCCCACGTGGACTCGTCTTTCCAACCTAGTCCCAGTCTGCCTGGGCAGGCCGAGTTGCGCCGCGCCTACATTGAGTGGCTGGCTACCAATGTCCGCACCGATTTGAGCCGGCTGCGGGTGCTGGTGGATTGCGCGAATGGCGCGGCTACAGCAGAAGCGCCGGAATTGTTTCGGCTCTGTCGAATTCAGGCGACGTTTCTTAGTTCGGCTCCTGACGGCAAGAACATCAATGACAATTGCGGCGCCCTGCATCCGGAAACGCTGGCCAAGGCGGTGGCCGCGAAGCCAGGTCAATTTGATCTGGGCGTGACTTTCGACGGCGACGCGGACCGTGCACTTTTCTGCGACGCCAACGGCCGGGTTGTCAATGGCGACGCAGTTCTTCTGCTGGCTGCGCGGTATATGAAGTCACAGGGAACGCTGCCGGGGGAGACCGTGGTGGCGACTACCATGTCGAATATGGGGCTGGAAATCGCCCTGCGGAAGTCCGGCATTCGCATGCTGCGCGCCAACGTGGGCGACAAGTACGTGCTGGAGGATATGCAGAAGAGCGGGTCGGTTCTGGGCGGCGAACAGTCGGGACACATTATTTTCCGGGACGGCGAAGCGACCACCGGAGATGGTTTGCTCACAGCGCTGCGGGTGATGGAAACCATGGCGCGAATGGGAAAGCCGCTGGCAGAGCTAGTTAGCGATCTCAAAGTTTTTCCGCAGACGATTCAGAACGTTCGGGTGCGGGAGAAAGTACCGTTTGCCAAGGTGCCGGAGATTCAGCGGGCGATTGACGCGGCCGAACGCGAACTGGATGGGAACGGACGCGTCGTGGTGCGTTACTCCGGAACCGAAGCGCTGGCGCGGGTGATGATCGAAGCGGAGTCAGAAGAGAAGATGAAGGCGCTGGCGCAGGGGATTGCGGGGGCGATCAAGGCGGCGCTAGGGGCGTAGCGAATTAGGTGGGGACAGCCGCCCTCGGCTGTCCGGCCGAGCAGAGCTCGGCAGTGCCTTTTCTGGCAGCTCAAAACCCTGTCGAGCTGCGCTCGACCTGGACGGGTCAGAGACCCGTCCCTACGCGGTCCGTGCCGTTTCCCCGCACGAGCGGGACGCTCGCGCCTACATTTCTTACTCCAGATCTCGCCAGTTTTTTCCTACGCCTACTTCTACCAGCAAGGGCACCGTCAGCGGGTGAACATTCTCCATCTGATCGCGCACCAGCGTGCGCATTGTCTCGACTTCCTTTTCCGGGACTTCAAAGACCAGTTCGTCGTGGACCTGCAGGGTCATGCGGGACTCCAGGTTACGCTCGCGGAGAGCGGCGTCGATGCGAATCATGGCGATCTTGATTAAATCTGCGGCTGTGCCCTGCAACGGTGTGTTCACAGCGGTGCGTTCGGCGAAGCCGCGCTGGTTGATGTTTTTGCTGTTGATGTCGGGTATGGGGCGCACCCGGCCGAACAAGGTCCTAACTTTTTGCTCGCGTCGGGCTTCCTCAAGAGTCTGGTCGATGAAGGCGCGCACCCCTTTGTATTTCTCGAAATAGGCGTTGATAAACTGTTTGGCTTCCGACGGCTCGATGCCGAGAGTCTGGGACAAACCGAAAGCCGAGAGGCCGTAGACGATTCCGAAGTTCACCACCTTGGCCTGGCGGCGATGATCAGGAGTGACCATCAGCGGTGGCACGCCGAAAACCTGCGAGGCGGTGAGGGTGTGGATGTCGTCACCGCGGCGGAAGGCTTCGACCAGCAGAGGATCTTTGGAGAAGTGAGCCAGCAAGCGCAGTTCGATCTGTGAATAGTCCGCTGCCAGTAGCACGTGACCCGGTTCGACGGTGAATGCGGCGCGAATCTCGCGGCCCAGTTCAGTACGAATAGGAATGTTTTGCAGATTCGGATTGGCGGACGAGAGCCTTCCCGTCGCCGTGCCCGTCTGACTGAAGGTAGTGTGCAGGCGGCCGGTCGCTGAATTCAGCAGAGCAGGCAGAGCGTCTACATAGGTTGATTTGAGTTTCGAGAGCTGGCGGTACTCCAATACCTTGCGGGCAACATCGTGAGTCTCTGCCAGCCCTTCCAGAACATCAACCGCGGTGGAGATGGTCTTGCCCTTGCCGTATTTCACCGGCTTAGGCAGGTTCATTTTGTTGAAGAGCGCGTCCCCTAGTTGCTTGGGCGAATTGATGTTGAACTCGGATCCGGAGAGCTGGTAAATTTCGCGCGCTTTGGCGTCTACCTCGCGTTCCAGGCGAGACGACATTTCCCTTAGGACGTCGCGGTCGACTTTGACTCCCGCCTGTTCCATGCCCGCAAGGACCGGCACCAGGGGCAAATCAATTTCCTCGTATAACTTCAGGAGTTTGTTCTGTTCGACCTCGTTACGGAGGGCGGCGGCAAATCTTCCAGTGACATCAGCCGATTCTGCCAGCGTGCCGCTTAGTTTGAGGTTGAAGCGGCGTAGCCCGACTTCCGGCAGACGGTGCGAAGAGTAAGTCGGATCGAGCAGGTAGGAATAGAGCATGGGATCGTGACGCACGCCGCGCAAGGTGATTCCCTGGGGTGCGAATGCGTGGATCGCAGCCTTGTAGTCGTGGATCGCTTTGGGGAAGCCTTCGTTTTCCAGCGCGGATTTTAGTCCTGCAGCGGCTTCATCGATTCGCAGAGAATCGATCTGCAGGGAAACGGTCACTGCTGTGCCTGGGGCTGCGGAGATCGCGACGGTCCGTGCTGGCAGGGTCTCGGCAATCGGCGCGGTGAGCGGCAGCATGCTCCCCTGCGGCTCGTCGCCTTCCTCGTCCTGATCATCCTCGGCTACCGTTGTTTCGGCCTCGATTGCCACAGCCAACGGATTACCCGTCGAAACCTTCTTCAGCACCACCTCCACATCGGCGGCGGACTTCGCTTCTGTGTAGTGCGCTTCGGCGACTTCGACCACCGGGAGCAGTTCCTTCAGCAGGGAGGTGAATTCCAGTTCGGTGAACAGGGCGCCCAAAGCTTCGACGTTGGGGGCTCCCGTGCGCATCGCTTCGAGATTCAAGTCGACGGGCACATCACGGTCGATCGTGACCATACGCTTGCTGAACAGTACGTTATCGCGATTGTTCTGGAGTGATTCGCGGTAGGATTTTTTCTCAACTTCAGCGGCGTGATCCAGCGCCTGCTCGACCGTGCCGAAGCGCTTGATGAGTTCGACTGAACCCTTGTCGCCGATGCCCGGGGCACCAGGAATGTTGTCGACGGAGTCGCCGCGCAGAGCCATCACATCCACTACCCGCTCCGGAGGAACGCCGAGGATCTCTTCGACTTTTTGCGGGTCGCAGATCAGGTTGTCCTTGGGTGGATTCAGTACAAGGACGCGATCGTTGACCAGTTGCAGCATGTCCTTGTCGCTGGAAACCACATAGACCAGGTATTTCTGCTCGGCGGCTTTGCGGGCCAGTGTGCCTATGACGTCGTCGGCTTCATACCCGGCGAGTTCGAGAATGGGGATGCGGTAGGCCTCGAGGGCGCGGCGAATATATGGCAGTTGCTGCACCAGCTCGGCTGGCATCTCGCTGCGGTTGGCTTTATAGCCGTGGTATTCGATCTCCTGGAAGGTCTGAGTCTTTATGTCGAACTTTCGAACCTTGGTGACGGCTTCCGCTTCCTGATCGCGGAAAGTGGGCGCAGCTACATCGAATACGGCTGCCAGGTATTCAGGGGAAAAGTCTTCGCGCAATTTGCGCAGCATGTTCACGAAGACATAAGTTGCCGCCGTGGGGAGCCCGGTCTTGGTGGTCATGCCACGCTGACGCGCCATCGCGTGATAGGCACGGAATATGAAGGACATGGCGTCCATGAGGAAGATGCGGCGACCGTCTGCTGCTATTAGCTTGGGCGCAGGAGCCGGCGCGGGCGCGGTTGCAGCGTCTTCCGGGGTAGCTGTCGAGGTTTTCTTCTTGGCGGGCAACAGCTAAGTCTAGCAGGACGGTTGTCAGCTATCAGTTCTCGGTTCTCAGTTCTTTGACGGCTTTCCGTACTCGGTTTGGTAGTGCAGCTTGATTACCCCGCAGGTGCCTTGTTCCTGGGAGTAAACCACGCAGGTGTCGAAGGGGCGGGAGTATACGTGCAGGCTGACCGCGCGCTGGTTGAACTCGCGCGGATTGTAGACGCGGTGGACAGGCTCCAGAGGGTCAACGGCGCAGGGCTGGCGCGGGTTCATCTCGACCGTTTCGGCGGTTTCGAGCTGGCACTTGCCTTCGTCCAGATTTTGCGAAACGACGTGGAAGTTTTCGACCCGCAGCCGTCCAATGGGAACCGCCATCCAGCAATTCTGTTCGCGGTGGTTGTGCACTGAACTGGACTGGCCAACCTCCCAGCAGATGGCCACCAGTTCGTAGAGTGGAGTTTTGTCGATCAGGTTACGGGTGTAGTGCTGCCTGTCCCAGGTGAGATAAGGCGCCAGCGTGTCGGGAAGAACCGGCGTGTGTTGCAGGAAGCGGATGATCTGGTCGATGCGGTTGAAGGCCGGCTCGGGAAATTTTTTCAGCTCAGCGACAAAATCGTGGATCGGGACCGGCTTCGATGGGGCTTGGGTGCTCATATTTCAATCCCCCGCGAGGCCAGTATATCGCTGTTTTTGGGCTTAGGCTGGTGTGGGACTGGCAGTCAAAGACTTTAACCGCAAAGAGCGCAAAGGTGGCCGCAAAGAACGCAAAGAAAATATTACTCTACGAACATGCAGTCGCCGTAGGAATAGAAGCGGTAACGCTCGCGCACGGCGTGGCGGTAAGCTTCCAGCACTCGTTCTTTGCCGGCGAACGCGGACACCAACATGAGGAGAGTCGACTGGGGCAGGTGGAAATTTGTCAGCAGCCCGCCCACCACACGGAATTCGTAGCCCGGATAGATAAAGATGTCGGCTTCGCCGCTTCCCGCTTGCGGCCTGCCGGTTGCCGATTGTCGGGCTGAATATTCGAGAGTTCTGACGGTGGTTGTGCCCACGGCGACGATCCGCCGTCTTGCGTCCAGGGCGCGGCTGATGGCGGCTGCTGCGTCCGGGGAAATCCAGTAGGACTCGCGGTGCAGCTTGTGGTCTTCCACGCATTCCTCACGCACTGGCTGGAAGGTCCCCAGCCCGACGTGGAGGGTGACTTCGGCGGTTTCAATTCCAAGGGCTTTGATTCGATCCAGAATTTCGGCAGTGAAGTGCAGACCTGCGGTTGGAGCAGCGACCGAGCCTTTTTCGCGGGCGTAGATGGTTTGATAGCGCTCGCGGTCGGCCGGTTGATCCTCACGGTCGATGTACGGAGGCAGGGGAACGTGGCCAACGCGCTCGACTACGCCAAAGAAATCCGCGACAGGGAAGAAACGGATCCGCCGTTCTCCAAACGTGCGACGGGAGATTACCTCCGCTTGCAGCTCCACATCATTCTCGGAGGTTTTTCCAAAGAACAATCGCTCTCCCACGCCGATTTTTCGGCCCGGCCGCACCAGGCACTCCCATTCATTGGGGTCGCGGGAGAGCTGGCGGGTAAGAAGAACCTCGATGTTGCCGCGGAGAAAGTCCCGCGATGCTGGATTTGCGGGGCTAAGCGGTTGCGCGTTTGTGCCGCTCCTTTGGCCGTAAAGCCGGGCGGGAAAGACCCGTGTGTTATTGAACACGACCAGGTCATCCTGTCTCAACAGATCAGGGAAGTCGCGAAATTGGCGGTCACTTAAGCCTGGCTGGCTGCGATCCAGGTGAAGCAGCCGCGAACCCGCCCGGTCCACTAGCGGCTCCTGAGCGATAAGTTCTTCAGGGAGCGAGAAGTTGAAATCGGAGACCAGCACGCTGGTGATTATAGGATTTCTTTCTTCCGTCAATCAGGCTTCCGTCAATCAGGCTTCCGTCGGTCGGGAAGCGGCCCGGGACGGGCCAAAACAAAAATGTAATAGTGTGTAAAAGGGTTTGTAACCGCCAACTGACTGGGTTACCATACGCGGCATCGAGCCGGGGCGGCCGTTCCAACCCTCTCAAACCATGACCCGCGAACGCCAGCATCGCCGCGAAATTGTCCTGTTTGGCGAGGCGTTGCATCAACGCGGGTACGTGGCGGCAATGGATGGCAACCTTTCCGTCCGGCTGGACGATCGCCACATTCTTGCAACCCCTACAGCCATGTGCAAAGGCATGATGAAGCCCTCGGACTTGGTTATTGTGGACATGGATGGGCGGCACGTCTCGGGGCGGAGAAGCGTTTCGAGCGAGATCGCGATGCATCTTCTGATCTACAAATTGCGTCCTGACGTTCAAGGAGTAGTGCATGCGCACCCGCCCACCGCCACCGGCTTTGCCGCCGCCGGCATGGCCTTGAACCAGCCGCTGGTGTGTGAAGTCGTGATTGGATTGGGTTCCATTCCGCTGGCCAAGTATGGCACTCCCGGCACGCCCGAGCTCACAGATGGCCTCGAACCGCTGATTCCGCAATACGACGCCATCCTGATGTCGAACCACGGGGTGGTGGCATATGGCGTGGATCTGCACTCGGCGTATATGAAGATGGAGACGGTGGAGCATTTTGCGCAGATTGCGCTGGTCACGCATCTTCTCGGGAGGCAGCAGCCTCTGGGCAGCGTGGAACTGGGAAAGTTGATGGCGGCGCGCAGCAAATATCAGGGATCGACATCTTCAGCTCCTCTGCCGCTAGCCGTTCCTTCGGAGGAAGAAGGCGACTTTGAGCATTCCCAGCCGCGAGAGGAAACATCTGCGCCGGTTGGGAGCAGGCCTCGGCGGGTGAGTTCGCGGCACCGGTAGGAATTGAATTCACAAGAACGAAGACCCGAGGGCGATTCGCCCGCGACCACACGAACAACTTCAAAGGCGGCGGGCGAGGGCCCGCCCCACGCGGTCCCACAGTCCTTCCTGATTACTCTCCGCCGATTCGGAATCTCACGCCGGCGCGGACGTTGGCTCCGAGGGCTGGGTAGCCTACTACTTCCTGATAGTTCTTGTTCAGGACATTCTCCACAGTCACATAACCTGTGATGCGCGAGGTCACTGCGTACCAGCCACCCACGTCTACTCGAGCGTAGCCGGCGGCGTGATCGATGTTGAATCCCAGGAAGTCGGAGTCGGGCCGCCGGCCGACGAAACTTCCGCCGAGGTTGGCACCCCATCGCCTGGCCAGATAAGTCAGTAGCAGGCTGCCCGAATGTTTCGGCCGCCGCAATAAGGGCTGACCCGGCTGGTGGAGATTGTCGAAGGCGAACGGCTGCTCCAGGATTTGGGTGGCGGTGTAGTTGTAGGCGGCGTCGATTGACAGGCGGGACAGAGGGCGTCCGTGCAGCTCGACTTCAGCGCCGTGCGCGATTGACTTGTCGATGTTCTCGTATTGGCCGGTAAAAGTGGTGAAGTCGAGAATGGCAAAATCAATCTGGTTGCGGAACAGGTTGTTGTAGTAGAGCGCGGTGAGCGAATACTTGCCGCCTAGCAGCGATTGCTCGAAACCAGCTTCAAAGGCCCGGTTTTCTTCCGCTTTCAAATTGGGGTTGGGGATAATGGTCGGGCCGCTGGCGAAAGCTTCGTCGAAGCGAGCTTCCTTGATTCCGGTAGCGTAGGAGAAGCGCAAGCGCGTGCCGGAGAAGATCTCGCCGCCTTTCAACGCCAGCAGGCTCAACGCCACCCGCGGCACGCCCTTGTTGCCAAAGGTTTCGTTGTGAACGAAGCGGGCGCCCGCCACTACCGACAATCGTCCGAGGCTCAACATCTGTTGCGCATACACCGCGTGATTCAGGCGCAGGCCGTGGAGTATGCCAAAGTTCAAATCGCCGACGAAGCCGTTTTCATCTTCAAATTCGTAGCCCACCGTGGTTCGGGCCCAACTCCGCTCCACATAGTCACCTTGATAGTCAAAACCGGCGCGGTTGATGTCAGCGATGGAGTGGAATGGCGTGTCAAACAGGCGTCCAGGGTCGTCGACCGTATCGACATTCGTGCGTTGATGACTGTACTCATAGCCGGTGAAGCGATGCTGCCAACGGGAGGGGCCTGCCACGGTGAGTTCCACTGAGCCGAGAAGATTGTTCTGGCGTTGCCACTGGTCGGAATCCGGCGGCATGAGTGCGGATCCGTTGAAATTCCACTCGCCTTGCACTCCAGTGAAGGCATTGGAGTGGCGCACGCGCACGCGCAGCGCGACCGCATCGTTCAGGTTGACTCCGAGGTTCGCCCCCTGCAGCGAATTAGAATATTCGTCGTTGATGCCTTGTCCGTTGGTATTGAACTGATCGCCGAAGAGGTTGTAGTCGAAGGGCCCGTGCGCTCCTGCCAGAGAGAGGTATCCGTGCGCCGTATCAAAGTTGCCGCCATCGGCGCCGAAGCGTAGTTCTGGAACCGTTGTGCTGCCGGCGCGAGTCCACGTCTGCACCACGCTGGTCATGGCGTCGGAGCCGTAGAGCGTGCTTTGCGCGCCTCGCACGAATTCGAGGCGGCCGGTTTCGGCGAGGGGAAGAACGCCAAAATCGAACGTTCCGCCTGGTTCGTCGATGGGAACTCCGTCGACGATGACTTTGTTGTAACGGGAGTCGCCCCCGCGGACGAAGAGCGAGGCCAAGCCTCCTCGGCGGCCTTGCGTGTCAATCACAGCACCGGGCAGAAAGCGCATGGCCTCACTGGCCGCCACGGGCTGCATGATTTCAAGTTGGGCCGCGCTCAAGGTGGCAACGCTGGCGTTCGCCGACTGGCTGGGGACCGGACTTCGGGTTGCCGTTACCACCACAGTCTGCGACGCCGGTGCGATACGCAGCTGAACGGAAACAGGCTCGTCCGTCATAGACGTAACTTCGGCGATCTGTTCGGCAAATCCGGGAGCCAACACTCGCAACCAGTACGCGGCTGACGCAGTGGGATGAAAAGTTGCTGTGCCTTCTGGCGATGTGGTTTCAATCGCCAACGGAGTTGATCCGTCTTTGACGTATAGCTCAACCCGAGCGCGGGCCACCGCGGCCGATTGAGGATCAACAACTTTGATCTTGAGTTCGGCTGCTGACGCAGCCGCCACCAGGGCGATGAAACCAGCAAGAATACGAAGAAAGCGCATGCACTCCTCCTTTGACACGCGAAAGGGGTTGGTGTTAACGGTTCACGCCGGTCTCCTGGCTTCGCGAGTAAGGACGGTTATTCGACGTCCGATAAATACAAACGGCCTTCCCGGGATTGCCCCAGTGACCGGTTGCGATTTCCTCGCTTACAGTTGCGCGGCAGCGCGGGATTCTCACCCGCTTCCCTCCTCGTCATGTCGACGAGGGTGCGCGAACCAAAGTAGTTGTGAAAGAACAGAACTGAATGGTTGGAGAAATTTACTTGTTTGCGGCGATGAAGTCAATTGTTGTGGCTGACGATGGTTCAGTCCAAGCAAGGAACTATCGAGCTTCGCTCGACCTGGACGGGTCGGAGACCGTCCCCACACAGTTCTTGCTTGATGCAGATTCCGAACTTACAGCGTGTGCAAGTAGGCCAGCAAGTCCTGCACGTCCTGCTGCGACATAACCTGGCCAAAACCTGGCATCATGTTGCGGCCTGTAAGGATCATTTCACCGACGCGTTCATCGTTGGCCGGCATTCCACTTTGCGGGAGGAACTGCTTCTTGAAAACGCCCTTCAAACTGCGGCCCTTCTTGTCGCGGGAAGAATAGGGTTCGTGGCAGCGGTCGCAATGCTGATCGTAGAGTCGCCGACCGGTGGCCTGTTGTGGAGTCAGTCCCAGTTCGGCGTCGCTCTTCCGACGCTGCACGTCGCAACTACAGAAGGCGATAATCAGAGCACAAATGGCGGCGGCAACCCACGGGCGATTGGCGGTTTCACAGTGGATAAGCGAGTAGATCAGTTTCATTGTTTCCTCGGAACAGAAGTCCGTAACCCGATTTCCGTTTCAGCTTGCGGGCTGCCTTCTCACATGTTCCATCTCGCGCCGCTTCGCGTTCTGCGGAAGTACAATAGTAGAACTGCCATGGTCGCCGCCGTCAAACGCGTCAGCGTCAAGCGAGTTTATGAGAAGCCCGCACGCGGCGATGGCTACCGCGTTCTGGTCGATCGATTATGGCCGCGTGGATTAAAGAAGAGCCAGGCCGCGCTGCATTCTTGGTTGCGCAATCTTGCTCCCTCGGACGAATTGCGCCGCTGGTTTCACAGCCAGCCCGACTGCTGGGTCGCTTTTCGCAAGCGCTATCTCAAGGAACTGGCCTTGCCCCAGGCGGGGGAAGCTCTGGACGAACTTTACCGGCTGGCGAATAAGAAAAGAAATCTTACGCTCCTGTTTGCTTCGAAGAACGAGCGATATAACAACGCCGTAGTGCTGAAAGATTTGCTGGAAGGCATGCGCAAGCCGCCGACAGGTACCGGGCGGGGTGCGTTGCGCAGTATGCGCGAGCGACAGGCCAAGCGCATGCCGAAGTAGATTGCTGGTCCTCTGTGTCGGGTGGGCGCCCGCGCCACACCAACCCAGGTTACTTTTTCGCGCCGTCGTCCACGATTGCTCCCACGATGTTATCGATGGTTTCGTTGATTCGTTTGTCGGGGAGATTGAAATTGTTGGAGAGAATGGAAAACGCTACCTGCTCACCGCTATTTGTGGACGCGTATCCGGAGAGTGTCTTGACGCCGCCCAACGAACCTGTCTTCGCGCGTACGCGGCCTTGCACGTCCAAAGTCTTGAAACGGTCGTAGAGGGAACCGTCGGTACCGGCCAGGGGCAAGGTGTCGCGGAAACTTGTGCCCCAGGGTTGTGAGTCGGCGTAGCGCAGCAGTTGCACGACGGTATGCGGCGTCACCAGATTCTGGCGCGAAAGCCCGGAGCCATCGTAGAAAACATACTGATCACTGGGCACCCCCGCCTGATTCAGAAATCCGCGCAATACCTCGAGTCCACCTTCGACCGTACCCGCCGTTCCCTTCTCCCGGCCGAGCAGACGTAACAATATTTCCGCATGCAGATTCTGGCTGACTTTGTTGATGACCCGCACATCCTCGATCAGCGGTTTCGACTGGTAGGTGGCCAGGACCAACGGCTGGTTCTGCAACGAACGTGACGGTTCGTCTCCACCGCGGGCCGCGGCGGACGCGGTCACGGTGAAAGTGGAAAGGCTCGAGAGTTCGGTATGGCGAGTTTTCTGCCGGCCGTAGACGGCGATGCCACGCACCTCGAGAAGCTCACGGAAGAGGTCAGCGGCAAATTCTGCCGGATCCTCAATGGCCAGAGCCTCGTTGGCTCCCGCGTCACCCAGCGGCATGTTGCCCCACAAGGTTAGGACGGTGGCGCCGGGTTCGCGATTGATAAAAATCTTTCTTCCGGTTCCGGCGGGCGTGGTGATGATGCGATTGTCGATCCGATAATAGCCGGCGAATGGGGTGATGCTGACGAAGGCGCGATCACCTGCGCGGTCAGCGGGAAGAATGTTCACGAAAATTACGTTGTCGTTGATGGTGAGCGCGGACACCGGGGCGCCGTCGGCCCAGAGCAGGTCATCCTGGCTCCAGCCTTCGCCGTAACGCTCGAAGGCGAAATAGGAGTCGTCGGCGACGATGTCGCCGTCCACGTATTTCACGCCTTTTTGTGCGAGCGTGTCGGCTAATTCCTCGAGCACGCGAATAGGGTGATCGTTTCTCTGGGTGTGAAGCGTGTAGGGCAGTTCGCGTCCGGAGAGATTGGGATCGCCCCGGCCCACCAGCACCAGGTCGCCGGTGAGACGGCCGTGGGTGTCAAGCGTTCCGTTGGTTTCCACCGTGGTGTGGAAACTGAAATCAGGCCCAATCAGTGCGAGGGCGGCAGCGGTCGTGAACAGCTTGGTGTTGGACGCGGGAGTGAAGAGCTTGTCCGCATCGCGGGCGTAGAGAACCTTTCCGGTGGAGAGCGAGACGACTTCAATGCCCCAGAATCCGTGAGCCAAATCGGCAGGGGCGAGAATCGCGGCAATACGTTTGTCGAGCGGTTTGCGCGAGGCAGCGTGCAGTTGTGTCAATAACAGCAGACACAAAGCCATTTGCGAAAACAGGCGCGGGCGGCGCATCGCAAGCTGATTGTAGCATCGCTAGTCGTGTGGGGCGGACACTCTTGGCCGCCGCCTTTAGGGTTGCTTTTGGGTTTTCTGGTTGTTGCGGCGCTGCAGGAACCGAGCTCGGGGCTTGTGCCAGAGAAGATCTCTGGCCAAAGTCAATAACAAATCAAGGCGGCGGACAAGAACGTCCGCCCCACACGGGTTTAGAATCGCTTCCATGCGACCGGTGTTTGACTGGCTGATCGGTTCTCGCGCCTTGCAACTGGGGAAACGCACACTGATCATGGGCGTGGTGAACGTTACCCCGGACTCGTTTTCCGACGGCGGGGTAAGTTTTGATCGCGATCGCGCGGTGGAATATGCCATCAAACTGCTGCAAGACGGCGCCGACATAATTGACGTGGGCGGAGAGTCTACGCGGCCGGGAGCGAAGGTAACGGGCGCGGAAGCCGGCGCGGCCGTAACTGAAAAAGAAGAGCTGGAGCGAGTGATCCCGGTGATTGCGGGAGTGAAGGGGAAGCTCCCGAAGGCGGTTATCTCGGTGGATACGTACAAGGCTGGCGTGGCGCGCCGGGCGGTTGAAGCCGGGGCCGAGATCGTTAACGACGTGAGCGGATTTCTGTGGGACTTGAAGATGACGAAGACCCTGGCTGAATTGAAGTGCGGAGCGGTGCTCATGCACATGCGTGGGCTTCCCCACGAGTGGCGCACGTTGCCGCCCGTGCCGGACATTGTCTCGCTGGTGAAGCGCGAGCTACGGGATCGCACCGAGGCCGCGGTCCTCGCGGGGATGAAGCGGGAGCGCATGGTGATTGATCCCGGCTTCGGATTTGGGAAGAATCACGAAGAGAACTATCCGCTCTTGAGGCGTTTTGAGGAATTTCATCAACTGCGCTTTCCGCTGCTGGCTGGGGTTTCACGGAAGTCATTCATCGGCCGCGCCCTGGCGCGTGATGGAAAAGATGTTCCGGTGACCGATCGCCAATTCGGAACATTGGCCGCGGAGACGGTCGTCATAATGAAGGGAGCGCAAATCATCAGGAGCCATGATGTGCGAGCGTGTGTTGATGCGGTGCGAATTGCGGATTTGGCTGTGGGCTAGCTGCGGGAAGCGCTCTTGGCGCGGTGGGCGGGACGCCGGCGCTACGGTCCATGACCAGTCAGGTTGATTTACAAATGGGTGTGGGCCGGTAAGACAATCTCTGCGAATTTCCTGATAATTTCGGACTCCAATTTCTTGTTCCACGCCATTCCGATATCCCAGTCGGCGTACTTGTCGTGGACGGGCGCGAACTTCACGCCGGCTATGTGCATCGCGCGCGCGGCACGGGGCACGAGAGACACACCGATTCCGGCGCTTACCAGGTTCAGAATGGTGAACGTGTCGTTGGCTTCGTAAACGATTCTTGGAGCGAATCCTGAGCGATCGCACAGGCTGATGCAGTGATCGTGATAGGTGGCGGAAACGCCGCGATCAATGAGGATGAAAGCCTGCTCCTGAATGCCCTTCATGGTTACCGGCCCGGCGAACTTGGAGGAAGTCGCGATGGTGAGGCGCTCGGTCAGGACCTTCCGGATGGCGAGCTGGGGATGATCCATCGGCAGGCGCACGAAGCCCACATCGAGGCGACCGGCGATCAGGGCCTCGATCTGGTCCAGCGTGGACATGTCGGCGACTTCGATTTCGATTCCGGGACGGGCTTCGCGGAATTTGAGCAGAGCACGGGGAACCAGACTCAGTACAGTGGAGATGCCTACTCCGAGGCGCAACTTGCCCAGTTCGCCGCTGGCAGCGCTGCGTGCCGCTTCACAGGCAATATCCATGTCGCGGATGATTCTGCGAGACTCCTTGTAGAACATGGCGCCCGCCGGAGTCAGCGTAACTCCGCGCCGGTTGCGCACCAGAAGCGGCCCACCAATCTTTTCTTCCAGACTCTTGATGCGTTTGCTCAGCGCCGGTTGAGAAACGTGGAGACGGGCGGCGGCACGGCCGAAATGGAGTTGCTCGGCAAGAACCGCGAAAGAGGCCAGCTCTCGGGTTTCCAGTTGCATAAACTAAAGTTATCACAGGCTTTCGATCATTTCATTGGACGAATCGCTGTTCAGGCTTTCTACTAGTGACTAGGAGTTTTCATAATGACGTTAACGGCCTACATAGGCACGGTGGCAGCTTTCTGCACGACCGTGGCGTTCGTTCCGCAGATAGTAAAGCTGCGAAAACAAGGTGGAGAAGACCTCTCTTATCAGATGCTGGGTCTGTATTTGACCGGAGTGCTGCTGTGGCTGGTCTATGCTATCCGGGTTCATGCGGTGGCGGTGATTTGGGCGAACGCGCTCGCCGGGCTGATGGTTCTGATCTCCATCATTCTGAAGGCCAACCCTCCCGCGAAGAAGGTGAACCTCGGGTCACGAAGTTTTGGGTCAGGAGCCACGGGGTCGCGAAGACTTCGCATCGCCATCGATATGGATGAAGTCATCGCCGACAGTTTCAGCAAACAGTTGAACTGCTACAACCAGCGGACGGGCGAAAGCCTGACTCCGGAGATTGTCTCCAGTAAGGGACTGGGTTCGCTGATTTCTCGCGACCGGTGGGATGTGTTTGCGGGCATTCCCCATGAAGACGGCTTTTTTGCCGACCTCGAGCTCATTGAAGGTAGCCGGGAAGCGTTGCTGGAACTGTCGCGGAATCACGATGTCTACATCGCCAGCGCGGCCATGGAAGTTCCTTACTCCTTCGATGCGAAGTACGATTGGTTGCAGAGAAATTTCCCCTTTATCCCCGCTAGCCGGATTGTGTTCTGCGGGGACAAGAACATTATCAACGCGGATGTGTTGGTAGATGACCGCTCGCGCCACTTCAAGCAGTTCCGGGGCACGGGAATTCTGTTTACTGCACCACACAATGCCAGTGAAACTGCGCATTTGCGGGCCAACAACTGGGATGATGTTCTGCGGATTCTGGGGGGCGGGCAGACTGCGGCTGCGGGCGAGGAGCGGCTTTCTAGAACGCTTTCGATGAATCCAGCAGGATAGTGACTGGTCCGTCGTTGACCAGTTCTACCTGCATCATCTCCTGAAATTCCCCGGTTTCGCAAGCAAGACCCGCGGCGCGGATGCGTTCGACCAAATATTCGTAAAGCGTGCGCGCAGTTTCCGGCGGAGCAGCTCCATCGAACGACGGCCGCTTGCCGCGACGTACGTCGCCATAAAGGGTGAACTGGGAAACCACCAGCACTTTACCCCCGGCTTCACCTACCGCTTTGTTCATCTTGCCGCTGTCGTCTTCGAAAACCCTTAAGCCAACGATCTTGTCTGAGAGGTAGTCGGCGCTGGCCTCGGTGTCTTCGTGACCAACTGCTAGGAGGACGAGGAGCCCGCGGCCAATCTCGCCCACAACCTCGTTGCCCACGGTGACTCGGGCGTGGCTCACGCGTTGTACCACGGCACGCATTGCTTTACTTGGCCGGTTCCGAAAGCAGCGATTCCTGGCCGGCCACTGCCAGCCAGCGCTGGTCGCGATAAACATAGATGTCGGTGAAGCGGACGCGGGCTTTTGTCTTTCCCTGTCCATCCACTAAGGTAGCCAGTCCGCGGATGTAACCGAAGTCGCCGAACACGTGCGGGTCGAGTTCGCTGAGGACGTTTTTGCCGGGACGGCGGTGAGGAATCTGGGCCAGAGTTTCAGAACGGGTGTGGAGTTTGCCCCCGGGATCTGCATCCTGAAATTCTTCGGCAAGGATGCAGCCGACGGCGTCGGCATCGTGCGCTTCGAGGGCTTGAGCCCAAGTCTGCTCGAGTTGGATCAAGGCGTTGCCGTCTCGTGCTTGCGGGGATGGGCAGGGGGCAGCGAAGAGTGGCAGGGACAAGAGCACAAGCAGAGCAAGACATAACAATGACTTCATGCTTTGTTACCTCTGATGACGTAAGAAACTTCGCTCTCATGATACAGCGCGCATGATGGATCATCCGGCCGAGCTTGAGGTTGCAACGTGCGTCATTCCGAAACTGATCGGCGAGGAATCTGCTTCTGCCGGCAATGCAGCAGATTCCTCGCGCGAGACTGCCGCGGTTCGGAATGACGGTTGTGAACAAGCATTCATGCTGCACCAAAATTGAAGCTGGAACCTGGTTGACTGTCTTCTGCAGTGGCTCATAGAATCCCGAGTTCTGTGCTTGCGGAAATTCGAATGCGGAAGTTGGTCACGATGCATCGGCTTACAACGTTGTTCTCGCTTGTGATTTTCGGTCTGTTGTCGCCCCCGGTTTCGGCGCAACAACCGACTGTGCCGCCTTCCCACAATGAAGTCCTCATCAAGAACGCCGTTGTCATGACCGTTACTCACGGCAACATTCAGAACGGCAGCGTCTACATCAAGGATGGCAAGATTGCCGCAGTCGGCAAGGACGTAAACGCCCCATCAACCGCCACGGTGATCGATGCCGGCGGAAAATATCTGACGCCGGGCATCATCGATTCCCACTCGCACATCGCGCTCGATGACGACGTGAACGAGGCTACCAGCCCGATCACCCCACAGATGATGATGATCGACGCCTTCGACTATCAGGACAAAGCGATCTATCGTGGCCTGGCTGGAGGTGTGACTACATCGCTACTACTTCACGGGTCGGCCAACATGATTGGCGGGCAGGCGGTGGTGATCAAGCACAAATACGGAGCCAGCCGTGATGCGATGCTGTTTCCAGGCGCGCCGCAGTCCATCAAATTTGCCAGCGGAGAGAATCCCAAGCGAGTGTATGGAGGCAAGGAGCAACTGCCCTCAACCCGCATGGGGAATTTTGCGGTGCAGCGCGCCGCGCTGGTGGAAGCGCAGGACTACGTGCGCGACTGGGACGACTACAACGCCAAAGTCAAGCGCGGCGACAAGGACGCGAAGCCCCCCAAACACGATCTCAAGCTGGAAGCGCTGGCCGACGTGCTGCGCGGCAAATTGCTGGTGCAGATCCATTGCTATCGCGCCGACGAGTTGATTAACGAAATGGCGATGGCAAAGGAATTCGGCTACAAGGTGCGGGCTTTCCATCACGCCCTGGAGGCCTACAAGGTTGCGGACGAACTGGCAGCTCAGGGCGTGGCCATCGCCACCTTTTCCGACTGGTGGGGTTACAAGCAGGAGGCCTGGGACGCAATTCCCTGGAATGCAGTTATCTCGATGCGAAAAGGCGTACGCGTGGCTATAAAGAGCGATTCGGAAGATTTTGCCCGCCGCCTCAACCAGGAGGCGGCCAAAACCATGCGTTACGGCGGGGCGACCGAGGAAGAGGCTCTCAGGATGATTACGATCAATCCGGCGTGGATCATCGGCGTGGACGATCGCGTCGGATCGCTCGAAGTAGGGAAAGACGCGGACCTGGTGATCTGGGATAGCTATCCTCTTTCCAGCTTTGGAGTGCCCAACAAGGTGCTGATTGACGGCGACGTGTATTTTGACCGTGCGCTGCCGGGGTTCGGCATGCCGCATTACAGGGAGGGAGAGTGATGATGAATCAGTCTTCGGGTTCGGCCGTTGGTCATTGGTCGTTGGTCGTTGGCCAGATTCTCCTTGTCTCAGCGGTTTGCTTGTCGTTATCGTCGGCTGTAGCTCAACAAAAACCCTTCGTGCTTAAGGGCGGAAAGTTGCTGACTGTGTCGCATGGGGTGATTGAAAACGGCGTTCTGGTGATGTCCTCGGGCAAAATCACTGCGCTGGGGGTGGCTGGGTCGGTCGCGATTCCCAAGAACGCGCAGGTTATCGACGTTGCCGGGATGACCGTCTATCCCGGGCTCATTGATTCGGAGAGCTATCTGGGCTTGACCGAGATATCGGCCGAGAGCAGCACCAACGATCTGATCGAGAACAGCGACGAGATCATGCCGCACATGCATGTGTATGACGCGTTCCACGCGGAGTCGGAACTGATTCCGGTGGCGCGTTTAAACGGGATCACCAATGCTGTCGTGGCGCCGCAGAGCCAGGACACTTTGCCCGGCCAGGATTCATTTGTCCAGCTGGACGGTAAGTCGGCGAATGAGATGCTGCTGGTGCGTGATATCGCCTTGCCCCTGAACTTTACCGGCGAGCAGCGGCGCAACGAATCCTGGGACAAGAGGAAGTTTCCCCAGACGCGAATGGGGCTGGCGGCGCAACTACGGCAGGCGTTTCTCGACGCCCAGGACTATGCGGATCGCTGGGCTGATTACGAGAAAAAGAAGGCTGATGCGACGGCGAAGCCTGACGACAAGAAGGGTCCGCCCTCGCCCATGAAACACGACCTAAAACTGGAGGCGTTGCTGCCCTACCTGCAAGGCAAGAAGCCGATTGTGCTGGCGGCACAAGAGCCCAGCGATCTGGAAACTGCAGTCGGACTGGCACGGCAGTTCAATTTGAAGTTCGTGCTTAACCACATCAGCCACTCGCGGCCGGTGCTTGACTACGTGGCCAACCTGAAAGTGCCGGTGATCGTGGGACCGATCTATGAGGATCCGAAGAATTATGAACGCTACGATGCGGTTTACAGCTTGCCGGGCGAGCTGTACAAGCGGGGAGTGAAGATCGCATTCGCATCCTATGATGCTCATGCCGTGCGCAACCTGCCTTATGCTGCGGGCTACGCTACCGCATTTGGTTTGCCGCATGATGAGGCGCTGAAGGCCATCACGCTGAATCCGGCGGAAATTTGGGGGGTAGCGGATAGGTTGGGGTCACTCGATGTTGGAAAGACCGCGAATATAGTTGTAGCGGATGGAGATCCGCTGGACGTGAAGTCGGACGTGAAACGGGTTTTTATTGAGGGCCGCGAAGTGCCGATGACCAGCCGGCAGACGGAACTGCGGGACCGGTATTCCGGGCGATAGTGGCCGACTGTGTGGGGCGGGCGCCCTCGCCCGCCGCTTTGACTTAGACGTGAAAGTCTTCTGAGGCACCCCAGTCGGGACAGAACTGTGTCAAACGAAGGAAGCAAGGAAAGCGAAAGTCTCAAGAACCAGATCAAAGACAAGATCAACTTCAAGAGCGGCGGGCGAGGGCGCCCGCCCCACACATGCAACTGCGTTGACCTCATGCATCCACGGCAGTAGGATTCCGGTGGGGCCTCAATAAGCTCTTTCTTTGCAAACCCCTTGTCCTTTACAGCAATTCGTGCGGGCCAGTACACTATCTGTTCCCTTTAAAATTCAGGAGGTTGGACTCTTATGGCTGGAGAAGAAAAGAAGGAAATTGTAGAGAAAGTGAAACAGATCATCTCCGAGCAGCTGGGAGTGGATGAGAACGAAGTTACTCCTAGTGCGTCGTTTGTGGATGATTTGGGTGCGGATTCACTGGACCAGGTCGAGCTGGTGATGGCCCTGGAAGAGCACTTCGGGGTGGAAATCCCCGACGAGGATGCGGAGAAGCTCCGCACCGTGCAGGATGCTATTGCATACATCGACAAACACGCCAAAGTAAGCAAGTAGGATCGCCAGCCGGGGGACTGGTCTCTCCGCCGACGGCCCGGGTCGATACCCGCGCCAGCCGCGAGACTTGACAGCCCTACGCTCAGGTATCTGTGCCGGCGATCTGGCCGAGAAAAAGCCAGCAAGCGAGGAGAGCTCATGGCAGCCGTTGACGACAAAGTAAAGCAGATCATCGTGGAACAGCTTGGTGTGGACGAAGGTGAAGTCACTTCAAACGCCTCGTTCGTGGACGACCTGGGAGCTGACTCGCTGGACACTGTGGAACTGGTGATGGCTTTTGAAGAGGCTTTCGAGATCGAAATTCCGGACGAGGACGCGGAGAAGATCCGCACGGTACAGGACGCGGTCGATTACATCGGCAAGCATGCGAAAGGTGGGAAGTAGTTGGGACGTAGGGTCGTAGTCACTGGAATTGGCCTGATCTGCGGGGTGGGAAACACCGCAGAAGAGGTGTGGAAAAAATTGCTTGCCGGCAAGAGCGGGGTAGCCCGCATCACCCAGTTTGATCCTTCCCAGTTTGCCTGCCAGATAGCGGCCGAAGTAAAGAATTTCGACCCGCTGCAGTTCATCGAGAAAAAAGAACTGAAAAAGATGGGGCGCTTTATCCATCTGGCGATGGCGGCGGCCCATGAGGCGATGAAGGCTTCGGGTCTGGAAGTAACGCCCGACATTTCGGATCGCGTGGGAGTTCACATCGGATCGGGGATCGGCGGATTCGATGTGATTGAGCGCGAGCACCGGAGCTTGCTCGAGGGCGGTCCGCGCAAGATCTCTCCGTTTTTTATCCCTGCCGCGATTGTTAACCTGGCGGCGGGGCATGTCAGCATCCGTTATCACGCGCGGGGGCCGAACGAGGCCACGTGCACGGCTTGCACCTCGAGCGCCCACGCCATCGGAGATGCTTTCAAAATCATCTCGCGTTGCGACGCTGATGTGATGATCGCCGGCGGCACCGAAGCTGCGATCACCCCAATGGGAGTAGGCGGTTTTGCCGCCATGCGTGCGCTTTCCACGCGGAATGATGATCCGGAGAAAGCCAGCCGCCCCTGGGATTCTGGGCGCGATGGATTTGTTATCGGCGAGGGCGCTGGCATTGTGGTGCTGGAAGAATTGGAGTTTGCCCGCCGGCGCGGGGCGCAGATCATGGCCGAAGTTGTCGGTTATGGCATGAGCGGCGACGCCTACCACATCACGCAGCCCGCAGAAAATGGCGACGGCGCGTATCGTGTCATGTTAAATACTCTCAAGGATGCCAAAATCCAACCGCAGCAGGTCCAGTACATCAACGCCCACGGCACCTCAACCGACATTGGCGACAAGCTGGAAACGGTCGCCATCAAGCGAGCGTTCGGCGACCATGCCTACAAGCTGGCGGTGAGTTCGACCAAGTCCATGACCGGCCATTTGCTGGGCGGGGCTGGCGGTCTGGAAGCTGGAATTACCTTGCTGGCGTTGCGCGATCAGATCTTGCCACCCACCATCAACCTGGAAAGCCCGGAGCCGGATTGCGATCTGGACTACGTCCCCAATACGGCGCGCAAGGCGGAAGTGGAATACGCCATGTCGAATTCGTTTGGATTTGGCGGAACCAACGGGGCTTTGCTGTTCCGGCGCTGGAGCGAATAATGCTCACCGCAGCGCTATTCCGTGATCACGTGGTTGGCCCATTCAATCAGTGAGACGAATATTGTCGGGTTGCCAAACTTTGCTCCATAGTTGTTCAGGTCCACTTCGGTCACGCCCCTCGCCCTCGCGCATGCGCCACAGGCGTAGATTTGAACGTGCTTGGAGACCAGTCTGTCCAGCGTTTCACCTACGGGCGGCCATCCTACCGGAGTGACCGAGTTGGCAAGCGTCTTGCGCATCAGTACAACAGCTTCCCCCAGCAAGTAAATCTGCACTTCGTGGCCGGCTTCCGCGAGCGCGAGGCCATGCGAGAAGGGAAACGCCGCCCTGGTCGGATCGTCGGAACCCCACGCGCTCTTCATCAGGATCTTGAGCGGCTTGGGCGTGGTCTGCCCCTGTCTACTAGCCGCCACAACAAGGGGCAGAGCTGCTAGTTGCGCCAACCTAGACAGGAATAGTCGACGTGCCATGAGCTTCTCCTTGGAGTAATGCGGAAGGATATCAAGCTTAATCCTTGTCAACGCGAGCCACAATAACTGCACAGGCAAAGCGGAGGCGGGCTCTCCCTGATGCAACCTCTGCCACCGCGTGGTTGTGTCCCCTAGTTCCGCCACCCGCGCCCGGTGACGTAAGTTAGAGAAAACTTTAGGCTTTGCAAGCCCGGCGGGGTCTCGGCAGTTCATTCTGGGTAATGAGACCTTTGTGCTAGGCACTGTCCTTCTTACCCTTTGCTAAAGTCGGGACTGAAGCCGAAAATGTAGGTCGTAGGGCATTCCCCAGCGCCATGCAAAAAACTTCAGGAATCACGCTCGCCCCTCCGCGTCCCAGCAAGAAGAATTCGGCCCGGGTAGCCCTGATCGATATCAAAGAACCCACTGGCTCGCTTTTGTCGGACTGTTTCAAGCAGTTCGGGATCGAAGCCGTGCTCATGAGTGGCGGTGTCCCCGAACGCCTGCAAAAAGAAAAGTTTGAGGCCTGCGTGCTGCATCTGGGAGCGGAAGCTGAGGCGGTGATGGACTCGGCGCGCCGCTCGACTTCGAACAGCCACATGGTTATCTATGGGCTGGGGGGCAGCGCACAAGAGGCGATGCGATTTTCCAAGTACGGGGTCAACGCCGTGTTCCAGGAACCGCTGGACCGGCCAGCCGCGCTGAAACTGGTGCGGGCCACGCAGATGCTGGTATTGCACGAATTTCGCCGCTACGTAAGGATTCCGATCATTACAGAGATTGCCATGGTATCGGCCGACGGCCGGCGCTTTACTGCCACCAGCCAGGAGATCAGCACGGGGGGAATGTCGGTAAAGAGCCCGGAGGACGTTTCCCCCGGTACGGACCTTGAAGTCTCATTTGCTTTGCTGACGTTGCCGCGGATTTGGGTCCGGGCCCAGGTCAGCTGGCGGAAGCCCAACAAGACCTTCGGAGTGCGCTTCGACGCAAAGGATGATCGCCGCTTTCGAATCAAAGAATGGATTGAAGCATACTTGGAAAACTAGGGCTTCTTGTGGATTCCAGCAATAAATCTGCGCTGGACTATCCCCAAAGGTGGTTTTTGCTGGACACTTTTTTCGTGGGCGAGGGCGACCCACACCACACAGACCACCGCCCGTCGCATGTAAAATCAGATCAGACTATGTCGGCTAGCTCCCAATTGGTGCAGATCGCGGTCGGGCCTCCGGTGCGGCAACCCAAGCCCGAGTGGCTGCGAGCGAAAGCGCCAGCCGGCGAGAATTTCCACAATCTCAAGAAGCTGGCCCGCGGTCTGGGACTGCACACTGTCTGCGAGTCGGCGCAATGTCCCAACATCGGGGAGTGCTGGCATCACCGCACTGCCACCTTCATGCTCCTCGGCGATATCTGCACCCGGCGCTGCGGATTCTGCGCGGTGCCAAAGGGTAAACCGGGGCCGATTGAGTGGGACGAGCCGCGGCGGGTTGCTGAAGCCGTGGCTACACTCGGCCTGAAACACACCGTCGTGACCAGCGTGAATCGCGATGACGACAACCTGGGTGGGGCGCGCATTTTCGCTGAAACCATCCGCCAGATCCGCGAGCTATCGCCGGGTTGCCGGGTGGAAGTACTAATCCCCGACTTCCAGGGGCTAGACGAAGCGCTGAAAATTGTTCTCGATGCCCAGCCCGATGTTTTGAACCACAACACCGAAACTGTCCCACGGCTGTACCGGGCGGTGCGCTCCGGCGCCCGCTACGAGCGGACGCTGCGGCTTTTGGAAAATGCGAAAGCGCTCGCGCCCGGGACCGTAACCAAGTCCGGAGTAATGGTCGGGCTGGGTGAGACTTCGGCCGAACTGGTGGACGTTTTCCGCGATCTGGGTTCACGTGGCGTGGATATTCTTACCGTCGGGCAATATCTGCGGCCCTCGTTGGACCATCTGCCAATTGCTCGTTTCTACACACCAGACGAATTTCAGTATTTGAAAGCAGAAGCTCTGCGATTTGGCTTCCGCCACGTGGAGTCAGGGCCACTGGTGCGGTCTAGTTATCACGCGCATGAGCAGGCGGAGGCGACCAGGCCCAGTGGCGCGAGCGTCTTCGCTGTGCGACCTTAATTAATTTGAGTTGATGAACACTAAGGTGCGCCGCCTGGACGAGCGGGACGCTCGTCGCCTACATGGTTCAGAATACTTTGAAATGGATGGTCAGGTAGCGCTTGGGGTTTTCGCGGATTGACTTGACCAGGCCTCGGGTTTCGATGAGCATCTGGTCCGCATTGGTGTAGAGCGAGGGATCGCGAAGCAGCTTGCCGGCTGTGCCTTCGCCCGCTTCCAGACGGTCGGAGATGGCGGAGAGTTTGTCGAGTGTGTTCTGGAGCTTGCGGGCGAATTCCTCGTCCTTCGCCATTTTGCCGATGGCGCCCTTGCCGGCATTGATGTCGTCGGTAAGTTTTTTGACGTTGGCGATGGTGTCGTTGGCGTTGTTATAGAGTGTGGGATCTTTGAGTAGTTTTCCGGCGGTTCCCTTGCCGGCATTGATATCGTCAATGGCTACATTCAACTTGTCCACTGTGGCATTGACCTTGTTGTACAGCTCCTCGTCAGAAAAAAGTTTACCCAGTGTGCCCTTGCCCTGGGCGACCTGATTCACCAGGCCCTGGAATTCATTCACCGTCGCGTTCAGCCGGTTGTAAAGCATAGGATCGTAAATCAGTTTACCGACCGATCCCTGGCCACTTTCAACGAATGCAATGATGCGATCCAGACGCTTCAGCAGCGCATCCATGTTCTGCAGGGTGCTCTGGCCGGAACGTACCATGTCGCCAAAGTCCGGCACCTCGCGGCTGGGCAGCACGTCACCGTCCTGGGCCTGAGCTAACTTGGATTGCGAACTGTCGATGTTTATGTAAGTTTCCCCAAGCACCCCCGCGGTCGAGAGCAGAGTCAAGGAGTCCTTACGCAAGTTAAACAGGTACCGGGTGTTCACTTTCATGATCACTTCGACGGGAGTCAGCTGCTTCGAGCGGTCCCGTACGACCTGGATGCTAGTCACGTTGCCGATATCGACTCCAGCAAGACGCACCGGCGCGCCTACGCGCAAGCCGTTGGCGTCATCGAAATATGATTTCAGCAGAATTTTGTGGCCGAACAAGCCGCCAGTACCGCTCATGAGGAAAATCAGGACGGCAAGCGTGATGCAAGCAGCCAGCACTGTGAGCCCGACCTTGAGTTCAGACCACTTCAGCTGCTTCTGACTAGGCACGCATTCTCCCGAGCAAAGTTTCTACCTAACCCACGGGTACGGCTTAGATTCCCAGAATAATAGCAGACGGCGCCGTCGGTTCATGCCTCTTTGGGTACCGGCCGGAGGGTGGCCGCCAGCCCGAGCGCCAGGAGATAGGCTGCAGCACCGGATGCCAGTGTGGCATTCAATCCGAACTGGATGGCTATGATAATAGCTACGACCGACCCCAGTACGCTTGAGGCTGCATTCATGGCCCACGCCCACTCCACGAGATTTTCCATAACCAGATTTCCGCCGGTTTCGTTCACCGGCGGAGCGGGAACTTCACTCGCAGGCTTGAGGGCCAGGGCGCGAAGTCCGGTCGGGAATGGCATGCCCATGGCAAAGCCGAGCGGAATCAGCAGCCCGGCACTTACCAGAAGTTTGACCGCGAAAGGCAACCCCACCAACCGGTTCAGCAAGCCGGGCAGGAGGACTACGTACATCAGCAACGCACCGGCGATCAGGAACAGGGTCAGCCATAACCGGCGGGTTTCAGGCAACCACCAGCGGGAAACCATGCTGCCTGCGCCACTGGACAGCAGCAGCAGGAACACTACTACGGTCAGTGCATAGACCGGATGTCCAAGAAACAGGACGAAGCGCTGGATGAAAGCGATCTCAACCAGAATGTATCCCAGACCGACGGCGACGAAGTAAAACAGGCGCACCGGACGAAGCTGATGACTTCGAGCGCCCATCGCCAAGGGCACAACCAGAAATCCCAGCACAGCCAAGAAGAGAGATGGCCAGAACCATCCCCAGCACAGCGACGCCCAGATTGACTTTCCAGTCCATCCCTTGTGTTAGAGAACCAGGACGCAGGATCTGGCCGAGCTTGAGGTTGAAAAAGAAAAAAGGTGCGTTATCGGTCACGGGGGAAACGTCGTACGGGTAGCGCGCTGCGAAACGGGAGGGGTTATTCAGTTGGATCAGTTGGGTGAAGGAGTCGGGACCGGCTGGATAGTGGTCTTCTTGTCCGGTCACTGTGATCAAGTCCCTATCCGACGGCGAATACAGCAGAAACAGTCTGGGATTGGCGGCCACGTGGGCCCGTACTCGGGCCTGCTCTTCCGCAGTAAAAGGCGAGCGCTTGGCTAGAACGACGACGGGGATTCCGTCCTTGTTCAAACCGCCTTCGGAAACCACCATAAAGTTGCCCCGAGTGTCGGCGACGCCGAGTTCATGCAACGCCTGCATTGCGACTGAAACCACCCGCAGGGCTTCACGGGGCTGCTGAAACTCCCAGCGCGTGATGGCGACGAGGCCGTCGGGCTTAAGGTGCTCGAAATACTCGCGGAAGGCTTCTGTCGTGTAGAGGCTGTTTTCGCTTAGGGCAAAAGCGCCGGCCGCGGTCGAAGCCCATGTGTCCACCAGAGTCATCTGTACGACGTCGAACAGCTGGCTGGCGTTGCGCACGAACGATCGACCGTCAGTTACGTGGATGTGCACCTCGGGCCGCTCGTAGAGGTGGTAGACGTAGTCCGCATAACGGCCGCGCATGATGGTGTTGGCAATGATGGGATTGATTTCGATGCCGGTGACGCTCGGACTGCCGGAGGCCAGAGCGCGCACCACGTCCACTCCGCCGCCGGGGCCGATGATCGCGTAGTCGCCATGCGGGCGCAGCACATTGGCCAGCGAAGGTGGGGCCGACATCAGGTGCTGCTCCCACTCTGTACCCTTCCAGTTCTTCTTCGGGTCTACGTTCATCAAGTAAGTGGACGCATCGGCGTCGATCACGATCGCCCGTGCATCGCCCTGGCGATCGACTTCCACGCGCGAGATTGCGTTCCAGCGCGAGAACTCAACCCAGGCGGCGTCGCGAAACCCACCCTTGGCATAAACAATGTCGAAGAATTTCCCCGAATAGTTGACGGCAATCAGGACGAACAGGAAAACGACTCGCGCCGCAGCAGCCTTTCGCGCCTTGCGGTCCATTGCCCAAACCATTCCGGCGATGCGCCATGCAAGCGCCGGTGAAGAGCACGGTATTGGGGCCGCCCAGCCAATTGAGCAGAGGGACAATGGCGAGGCAGGCCAGGGCGCCACCCCCGAGGTCGGCGGCATAGAGCGGCGAGACATGTTTCGTTTGGCGGGCAAAGACTACGGAGAATTCCAGTCCGGTGACGAAGAAGGGCACGGCGGAGGCCAGGTAAATCACAGTTAACCGGAGGAAGTTCGCGGTCGAGATTTCCAGTGAAACCGGGATGCGCAGCACGATCGCCAGCACGACCGGCACAACCAGCGAGTTGAGGGCGCAAAGTCGAGCCACCAGCGGACGAGTCTCGAAGTGCGCCAGCCAGTTTTTCCTGAGGTGCGCGAACACACCGCCGGCGCCAAGGCCAAGCAAGGCGATTGAAATGGCAAGAAAGGCAAAATGGTAAAAGAGAACCACCGAAAACAACCGGGTGAGCGCCAGTTCAAGCAACAGCGCGGCAAAGCTGCTCAGGGCAGTGCCGGCCAGCATGGCACGCTCTGGGGCTTGGGATGTAGTGCTTGGGGCCAGGAGGGTGGTCTCACTCATGCGAGAGTGCCGGGAAGGCGACAGTCTAACAGAAGGACAGACGTCAGTCGCCGATCGTCAGTCGTCAGTTTCACGTTTCGAGGATGACCTGGGCGATGGCCTGCTCGGCAGTGTGGGAAAGCGAGAGCGCAATGTGCGCTGTGCCGAGCCGTGCGGCAAACTCAGCCGCCTTGCCGTGAAAGGTGATCGTGGGTCGGCTTCCGGGCTGGCGCGAGACCTCAATGTCACGCCAGCGTACGCCATGGTTCCAGCCGGTGCCGAGCGCCTTCATGGCCGCTTCCTTGGCGGCGAAGCGGGCGGCGTAGCGTTCCACCCGGTTAGCCTTGGAATCGCAGTAGCGGATTTCGCCTTCAGTGAAAACACGGTGAAGAAAGCGGTCGCCATGGCGGGAAAGGCGTGCGCGATGCGAGGAACCTCCGCGATGTCGATGCCAGTGCCGACAATCATGAGCGATTACGTTAGCACCTGCGTAAGGGAAGCTTCCACCGCACGCGTAGGGGCGAGCGTCCCACCCGTCCGGCGGGGCCAGTTCCGCAGTTCTGTGCCGGATGGCAGGTCAGTGACTGTCTTCGTCTCCGCACGGGCGGGACGCACGACGCCGACATTGTTACGAAACTCCATCGCGATGGCCGCCACCAGCGCGATCAACCCAGCGACCGACGGCGGCGGGGAGCGCGATGTCGCGATAGGCTAGGGCCAGGTTGGGATGGACACCGCGCAGCAATGCGCTTATCGTGAGGCCCAGGATTCCCAGCAACAGGCATACCGCAAACGAAAGCAGCGCCAGTAGGAAGCTCATCAGGAGAATCGTGCTGGTATCCAGAACCAACGAGGCTTACGCGAAGACGCCTGGGGACACATATCGTTTCAATTGCAGCGGTTCCCAGTTTTCAGTTGTCGGTTCTCAGTTGGCACTGCCAGCCGAGACCTGACAGCTGGCTCGCCGGGTGCGCTAGAATACCTCTCATGTCACAAGTTGCGCCGCCAATTACGCGAGCCCCGGCGGAGGTTGTGCGCCAAACCCCCGTTTCACAAGCTCCCAATGGCATTTGCTACGCCTGTGCAGGCGAGATCACCGTTGCTGAGAACGATGTGCAGCGCATGGTGTCCGCCGTTCCAGACGCCGCCGCGGCAGCGCTAAAGCGTAAGGCCTATTACTTCGTCCCGCTAACCGTGAACCAGGGTGACGAAACCGTGATCGCTGATCGCTACGACGTGGCGTTGAGCGACAACGCGGTCTGCCATCGCAATCTCGACCTCGGCGATTCGCAGTGTGTGTTTATTTCCACCCGCTTGATGGACGACAAGTTTTCGGTGGCCTTTGAGTTCTATATCAACGTAGGCCATGCCGTAGTGGAGAAGGCGGGTGTTTCGCAGGCTTTCGCCGATCTGGCTTGGAAGCAGGTGCAGAATAAAGCCCGCGGCGAGACTTCCCTGGATGCGTGGGAATCGCGCAAACTGGCTACCGGCCCCGGTCCCGACACGGAAAAATACAAGAACGAGTATTTAGCTGCCAGTTTTTCCGATGCCATCTCCATCTACCTGCTGTCGTTGTTCATTGATGTGGACTACTACGATCTGCGCGAGCGTGACTACCCGCTGCTGGCGCCGGCGCAGATGGCTGAGCGGCTGAAGAAAGTGGCGGAGTTATTTCCGGCGAATCCGGGATTTGAGTTTGCGATTTACTACAAGAGAAGGACATAAAGCCGGCCACGGATTCATATGGTCCTTACGGATTTAAGGACCGGAAACGGCAATCCCCCTGTGTCCCCCGCATCCTCTGCGGTTAGAATCGTCATTCCATGCCTGTCACGGTGCGATCCTTCGCCAAGATCAATCTCGGTCTGAGCATAGGGGCGCTGCGCGCCGATGGCTTCCACGACCTGCGGACCGTGTACCAGACAATCGCTCTGCACGACCTCGTTCGCGTGCAGGTGCAACGCGGCGCGGGGATTGAGATTCACTGTGAAGATGCGCGGGTTCCCAAAGATGGGTCCAACACCTGCTATCGCATCGTGGAACGGGCCATGGCTGCGCTTCGGGCCAGCGGTCGTGTGACTATCACCATCGAAAAGCGGTTGCCGGTGCAGGGCGGGTTGGGCTCCGGCTCCGGGAATGCGGTGGCTACTCTCATCGGCCTCGAACGTGCGTTGAAGAAAAAACTATCCGGCGCGGAGAGGCTGCGCATAGCGGCCGAGGTTGGCTCGGACTTGCCCCTGTTTCTGGTAGGGGGAACAGTGTTGGGTGTGGGGCGTGGTGAGGAAGTCTATCCCTTGCCCGATCTGCCGGCCACGGGGTGCGTGGTGGCGACTCCGGAGATTGGGGTTTCGACTCCCCAAGCGTTTGCGGATTGGGATGGGATGGTGGCGGGGGTTTCGGGTGGGGCTGCCGAGCTTCGCTTTGCTAGGACGGCCGAGTGCGGCCGTCCCTACGGGGATCGTGCCGAGACCAGCGCCAAATTGACGCCTCAGTCTCCCTCCGATAGAATGTTGGAGGTCGGCCGCATGATTTCTGCGTGGCTGAGTGGTCAACCTTTATCCGGTGTCCCTGTGAGTAAAGGCAGGGGCCGGGCCGAGACCTCGCTTCTCGACCTTGTCCGTACCGGGATCGAAAACGACTTTGAACGGGTCGTCTTTCCTAAGTATCCCGAATTGTGCAAGGTCAAAAGTGTGCTTGAAAGAGCTGGGGCGTTTTACGCGTCACTGTCAGGCTCCGGTTCCGCGCTTTATGGGCTGTTTACGTCGCGGGCGGCAGCGGAAAAGGCGGCAGCCAGGTTAAAGCGCAACGGCATCCCGGCGGTGGCCACGACGACGATGACCCGGCAGCAGTACTGGAAGAAGATTTCAGATTGAACATTTCAGATTGCAGATTGGTGATTTGTGGTCCGAATCGCAGCTTTTCAATCTACAATCTGAAATCGCAAATCTGCAATTGATACTGGGCCGTCGACTAATGGTAGGTCAAGTGCCTTTGGAGCACTTTGTCTAGGTTCGAATCCTAGCGGCCCAGCCAAGAAAACAGCTCTTAGCCATTAGCTTTCAGCTCTTGGCTAAGTGCCGAAGTTGGACCGGTGGGATTGAGCTAAAAGCTAAGAGCTAACAGCTAAAGGCTGAAAACCATGGCAACTCTTGCGACAGCGACGGAAAAGAAGGCCCAAATGAGCCCCGACGAAAAGCCGGAGCGCAAACCGCAACGTGGCCGGGTGGACGACCGGTTCAAGATTTTTTGTGGTACGGCCAACGAACCGTTGTGCGATGAGGTCTGCACGTTTCTGGGATTGACGCGTGGTCAGGCGCTGGTTACGCGCTTCAGTGACGGCGAAGCCTACGTTCAGATCCAGGAGAATGTGCGCGGCGCGGATGTATTCGTGGTGCAGCCGACCTGCCATTCGGTGGACCAGCATTTGATGGAACTGCTGTTGATGATCGACGCGCTCAAGCGGGCGTCGGCGCGCCGTATCACGTCGGTGATTCCGTATTTTGGCTATGCCCGGCAGGATCGTAAGGACAAGCCGCGGGTCCCGATTTCCGCCAAGCTGGTAGCCGATCTGCTGACTACGGCGGGTGCGGACAGGGCCCTGATCGTGGATTTGCACGCGCCACAGTTGCAGGGATTTTTTAATATCCCGGTGGACCATCTGTTCGCTTCGCCGGTGCTGGTGGACCATTTCAAGCGGCTGAATCTGCCCAACCTGACGGTGGTTTCGCCTGACGCCGGTGGCGTGGAGCGCGCCCGGTTCTTTGCCAAGAAGATGGACTCCGCGCTGGCCATTGTGGATAAACGCCGCTCGGAGATGAACGTGGCGGAAGTCATGAACGTCATCGGCGACGTGAAAGGCCGGACTTGCCTGGTGATCGACGACTTGATCGATACGGCGGGAACGCTGGTGAAGACCGCCAGCGCGCTGATGGAAAACGGCGCCAGCCAGGTTTATGCCTGCGCTTCACATCCGGTGCTTTCGGGCCCGGCGGTACAGAACATTTCGCAGTCATGCATCACCGAAGTGATTGTCACCAACACCATTCCGTTGAGCGAAGGCGCGAAGCGGGAACCAAAGATCAAGGTGCTTACCATCGCTGGCCTGATCGGACGTGCGATCCAGTCGATTCACGAAGAAACGTCGGTCAGCAGACTGTTCTTATAGGAATGAAAATTTATGGCAACTGCAACTGAAAGCAATGTTCTGGAAGCGCAAATGCGAACCCCGGGCAACAAGAATGTGGCGCGCCGGGTGCGTCAGGGAGGCAAGATTCCTGGCGTGCTGTACGGAGCCGGCAAGCAATCGCTGTCGGTAACCCTCGATCCACGCCAGGTGACGCGCATTCTGCATTCCGCGACCGGCCACAACACCATCTTCGATCTCGATCTCGAGGGCAACGAACGTGCCAAAGCCATGATCGTCGACTGGCAGTATGAGCCCATCAAGGGCCACCTGCTGCACATCGACCTGAAGCGCATCGCGATGGACCAGAAGCTCAAGGTGAGCGTGCCGATCGTGCTCAAGGGAGAGGCTGCCGGGGTGAAGCAGCAGGGCGGTATCCTGGAGCAGATTCTGCGCGAAGTGGAAGTCGAGTGCCTGCCGGGCGACATTCCGAGTGCCATTGAGGCGAACGTCTCTGAGTTGGTATTTGGCAAGGTTCTGCGCGTTTCCGACCTGACCCGCCTTGAGAGAGTTGAGTTCGTTACCGAAGCAAACCAGCCCGTGGCCCACATCACCACGGTCAAGGAAGAAGTCGTGGCTACGCCGGAAGCGGTCGCTGCGGAAGCTGGTGCGGCGCCAGCCGAGCCCGAGGTCATCAAGAAGGGCAAGCAGGAGATCGAGGGCGAAGAGGGTGCCGAGGCAGCCCCCGAGAAGCCGGAGAAGGCCGAGAAGAAAGAGAAGAAGTAGGCTGGCTGTATTTGGCAAACTGTCGAGCTTTGCTCGACTGGACAGCCGAGGGCGGCTGTCCCTACGTGGCTATGTGAGGGCTTTGGACGGATTGACGAAGCGTGAAACTGATTGTCGGGCTGGGCAATCCGGGCATCGAATACCAGTTCACGCCGCACAACCTGGGATTCCTTACCATTGACCGCATTGCTAACGAATGCGGCGTGGAAGTACGAAGTCGCCAGTGCCATGCGCTTACGGCCCGGGCGGAAATAGTCGGCGAGCCTGTTTTGCTGGCCAAGCCAGAAACGTTCATGAACCTGAGCGGTATGTCGGTTCGTGAACTGGTGACAAAGCACGAGATCAGGCCTGAGTCAGACCTGATTGTGATTTACGACGAACTGGATTTTCCGCTTGGCATGCTGCGCATCCGCCAGCGGGGTAGTTCGGCGGGCCACAATGGCATGAAGTCGATCATTGGGGCGTTGGGTACGCAGGAGTTTCTGCGCATCCGGCTGGGGATTGCGCCGGAACGGAAAATTGCGGACGGTGTGAAGTTCGTGCTGACGCCATTTCGCAAGGCGCAGCTGAAAAAAGTGGACGAAGTGCTCGACAACGCCGCCGAAGCGGTGCGGGTAGTGTTGAAAGATGGTCCGGCTGCGGCCATGAACCGCTTCAACCGGAAGGCCGAGCTAATGTAGGCGCGAGCGTCCGCGCTCCTGCTGCAGCGTCACAGGCAACTCCGCACGAGCGAGGACGCTCGCGCCTACATCGAAAATCGAACGTGGTGGATGGAGAGAATATGAACCGCACTTATGAGCTGATGTTTATTGTCCGCCCTGACATGATTGAGGAAGAGCAGGACAAACTGATTTCCACGCTGGAAACCGCGGTGACGTCCTCGGGCGGCAACGTGAAAAGTGTGGAGAAGATGGGCAAGCGTCGCTTGGCGTACATGGTCCGAAGATTTCACGACGGCATCTACGTGTTGCTGACGGTGGAGGGCGGTGGCGGGCTGATTCACGAGCTGGAACGCCGCCTGCGAGTGACCGAACCGGTGATCAAGTTCATCACGGTACGCATTGACGAGGAACAGAAGCGCCTCGACAAGATCAAGGCGATCCGCGATGCACGCCGCAAGACGCCACCGGCCCCGCCCGCTACCCCTGCCCCGGCTGCGGAAGTCGGCGGCGAGACACCTGCGGCAACAGCATAGAACCAGTCGTTGGCCGTTGGCCTTTGAGGCCCACGAACTCAACGATTGAAAAGGAAGGCCAACGACCAAGGACCAACGACCAACGACTGAATTTAAGGAGCATCATGGCTGAAGAAATCAGAGCAGCACACGGAAGTTCTGTTGCGGACCGCCCCTCGGGTGGAGATCGTCCGTCCGGTGGAGACCGTTCGTCGGGACCCGATCGTGGAGAGCGTCGTCCGCCGCGTCCAGGCGGCCCCGGCGGCCGCGAGGGTGGGCGCAAATATTTTCGCCGCAAGAAAGTTTGCAAGTTCTGCGTAGAGAAAATTGAAGCCATCAACTACAAAGACGTCAGGCTACTCGCCCAATTCGTGGCGGAAAGCGGCAAGATCGTTCCGCGGCGCCTCACCGGAGTCTGCACACCGCACCAGCGGCGCTTGTCGTCCGCCATCAAGCAGGCGCGGAACATTGCCCTGCTGCCGTTTGCCGGGCGCGCTTCGTAGAAAACCAGGCCACGGATTTACACGGATCAGATCAATCAGAACAAATCCGTGAAAATCCGCGTGAATCCGTGGCAAGAAGAATTCTCATAGGAGTTATCCATGGAAGTCATCCTGAAGGAAGATGTGCCCAAGGTGGGCTCGCGCGGCGACGTGGTGAAAGTCGCCGAAGGTTTCGGACGTAACTATCTGCTGCCGCAGAAACTCGCTATCGAGGCCTCGTCTGGCAACAAGAAGGTCATTGAGCAGATGAAGGCCGCCGCTGTCCGCCGCTCCGCCAAGGAGAAGACCAGCGCCGAAGCTCTGGCCAAACAGTTCGAAGGCGTGTCGGTTTCTTTCCAACGCCGCTCCGGTGAACATGACCAGCTCTTTGGCTCCGTTACCTCGGGCGATATCGCCGACGCGCTGGCCAAGAAGGGCTTTGACGTGGACCGCAGGAAGATCCAGATCCACGAGCCGCTCAAGACGGTGGGCGAATTTACCGTGCCGATCAAGCTGCACAAAGACGTGACCACGCACCTGAAAGTCGTGATCGAGAAGGAAGCTGCCGAATAGTTTTGAGTGGCCTGGCTTGCCCTGAGGCTGCGGGCTGGCCCAACGGCAATTGCAAGATTGCAGACCCCTACTCAAGCACGTTGCATCCCCATGTTCTTGAGGCTGGAGAGACGTCGCCAAGCTACGTCCCTGTAACGGCCTCCGTCTCTTTTAACCCTCAGGCCCATGCACGGATAGGGCCAAACTCCTATAATTCCTGCTCACGGTTCTTTTGCTGCCACGTCCATAGCTATGCAACCGGGAAGAACGGCAAGGCACCCGGTTTTCAGCCGAGGACAAGAAAAACATGCCGGCCGATGCGTGGGCAGTACCCTTTGCGGTTGGCGAATATCCCCACTCGGGCACTAAGAACGTCCCGGTGGAGGCAAACAGCGAAACCCAGGACCCCTCAGTGCGGGGCCAAATGGCTGGGCATAGTCTAGGCCGCATCGACGACAGCTTGTTGGTTCGCGAAGCGCAGCGTGGCAATCGCGCCGCCTTTGAGGAGCTGGTGCGGCACTACGACCAGGCGGTCCTGCGGCTGGCCATGCACCTTACCGGCTCGGAACACGAAGCCCAGGACATTTACCAGGATGCGTTCCTGAAGGCATACAAGAGCGTGGGCAATTTCCGCTTCGAGTGCTCCTTCTATACGTGGATCTACCGCATCGTGACCAATCTTTGCCTGGACCACTTGCGCAAGAAGCAGGTACGCAAGGAAGACGCGCCGGTTGCGATGGATGCGCAGGGCGAGTCTTACGATGTTCTGGCCCAGGTTCCGGACGGGCGCTCCGGCGCCAATCCGGAGCGCGACTTGATGCGCCGCGAGTTGGGTAAGCGCATCAACCATGCCCTGGGAAAGCTCACTCCCCGCGAGCGCATGGTTTTTGAGTTGAAGCACTATCAGGGATTGAAATTGCGGACGGTGGGCGAGATCTTGAATACCACCGAGGAAACGGCAAAGAATACGTTATTCCGGGCCACCCAGAAATTGCGCGGGTCCTTGGCGGACATGCGATGAAGGACATGCAATGAAGAACGCAAGCCTCCCCAATCAGGGGGTGAAATTATGAAATGCGAATGGGTACAAGAAAATATTCTGCTGCACATCTATAACGAGCTGCCCGACGATGCCCGTTACGAACTGGAGCAGCATGTGGCGCGATGCACCGACTGCGCGGCGGAGTTGAAGGCCACGCGCCAGTTTCACGCCACCATCTCCCAGTTCCCGGTGGACGAGCCGTCTCCCAATTTGGTTGCATCATCGCGTATGCACTTACAGGAGGCGCTTGAAACCGCGGAACAGGGCGGCTTCTGGCAGCGGCTGATATTTGATCCAGGCGCGTGGCTCCGCCCCATCAAACTGGCTCCCGCACTCACAGCGGCAATTTTCATCCTGGGCTTCGCCGGCGGAATTGGGGCCACGTATCAGGTGATGAATGGGAGAACCGTAGTCAGTCCCCTGGCGCCCGACCCCTACCGAAGCTTCTATCACCGGCATACAGTCCATCCAGCAGCAGCCCGGTTCATCCCAGATCAGCATCAGGTACAACACGGTTTCCACCCAGGAAGCGCAGGGATCGTTGAACGATCAGCGCATCCAGCAGTTGCTGCTGTTTGCTGCCCGTAATAATTACAACTCCGGGCGTGCGCATGGATTCGGTGGACCTGCTGACGCAGACGCCGAACGACGCCCATGTGCGCGAGGCGCTGTTGTATGCGCTGCGCTATGACTCGAATCCGGGAGTGCGGTTGAAGGCCATCGAGAGCCTGGGTTCCTACGTAAAGGATGACCTGCGGGTGCGCGATGCGGTGCTCGAAGCGCTGGTGAACGACTCCAATCCCGGCTTGCGGGCCCAGGCGCTGCGCCTGCTCGAACCGGTGCGCGCCGACAGCAGTGTGCGGATGGTGTTGGAGAAGCTGGCGGAAAAAGACCCGAACCAGTTCATCCAGTCGCAGGCCCGCAATGTGTTGGCCCAGACGTCGGGGATCGATTGAGATTGGTTGCATAACGCCTGGACCTGAGGCGGATCGATAGGGTCAAGTCGAGTGTTAAGAATTCGGAAGGTGAACAGTGAAGACATTTCCCAAAATCGCTGCGGTTTTGCTGCTGCTCCTGCCTTTGGTGGTAGCGCAGGAAACCCGCCCGGACGAACAGACACGTGTTTTCCAGGAGAATGGCAGATGGTCACGGCAGATTACCGGGTCGATGCCGGCGGCAAAGAATTTGCGGGTGAAAGTGGACTCGGGCTCGGTGCGGGTTGAGGGCGGGTCGCAGCAGACCATCAACTACTCCATCAGCAATCATTCTTATGCCTCGTCGGAAGAGAAGGCCCGCCGTGAATTCGAAGCTTACAAGATCAGCGTCTACGTCCGCGGGGACACGGCTTGGGTAGTCGGAGAATGGCAGGGCAACCGTCCACGCCGGTCCTCCAGCGAATTTGTGATCAACGTTCCGCGCAATGTGGACCTGGCAAAAGTTGCCACTGACGGGGGCGATCTCGTTGCCACTGGCTTGGCCGGAAGAGTGGAAGCGGAAACCGGAGGTGGAAGCATTCACCTCGACGACATCGGCGGTGGCATTAACGCGGAGACGGGCGGCGGCAGCATCGATGTGGGCACAGTCGGAAGCGACCTCACTGTACGTACCGGCGGCGGCAGCATCAAGGTGATGGCGGCCAAGGGCAAGATCAACGCCGAGACTGGTGGCGGCAGCGTGGTGGTGGTCTCCGGCTTGCAAGGCGCGGTGGTGGAAACCGGTGGCGGCAGCATCGAAGTACAACGTTGTGCCGGGTCGTTGAAAGTCACGACCGGCGGCGGCAGCATCGATCTGGGCGACATTGCCGGGCCGGCTGAAATTGAAACTGGCGGCGGCAGTATCCGTCTGACTTCGGCGACCGGAGCGGTGCGAGCCGAAACTGGCGGCGGCAGCATTACGCTCAACGGCGTGCCCGCTGCCCGGGCCGAAACCGGAGCCGGCGGGATTGTCGCTAAATTTGTGTCCGGCACGGAACGGACGGATTCGTTGCTAGAGACATCCGCCGGGGACATCACCGTATATCTGGCGCCCAACCTGAGCATGACCATTCGCGCCTCGATTGATCTGGCGAACGGCCACAAAATCCGCTCGGATTTTTCCGAGATTCGAGTTATCAGCGAGGGTGGCGAGTGGGGACCCGGCACCGCTACCGCGGAAGGAAATTTGAATGGCGGCGGGCCGGTACTGAAGGTTCGCACGACCACCGGAAATATCAACTTTGTGCGGGCCAGCCGCTAGGAGCTTCAGAAAAAGGGGAAACGGACATGCGCAAATTGATCCTCACGGCGCTGATTGTGCCGATGGTCTTTGTTCCGATGTTCCAGTCTGCTGCCTACGGAGATCAGCTCTGTTCGCAGGAACCCTTCAGCGAGTCTTTTGGCTTCTCCAGCGAGGACTTCGGCGGAGGGGCATATCTGGGCGTCGATACTCGCGACATCACTCCCGATCGCCTGAGCGAGTTGAAGCTCAAAGAAGAACATGGCGTTGAAGTGACACTAGTCGATCAGGACGCGCCTGCGGGCAAAGCGGGACTCAAAGAGCACGACGTGATTCTCAACCTCAACGGAAACCAGGTGGAGAGTGTGGAGCAGTTGCGCCGCATGATCCACGAGATTCCTCCGGGACGAATGGTCACTCTGGGGATCAGCCGCGACGGGCAGCCGATAACCGTCAAAGCCCAACTGGCGGATCGCAAGAAAACCTTCTCTATGGCGATGCCCAGCGGCAAAGCATTCAGCTTCGCCATGCCAGCGGTGCCGGCGATTCCGGCAATGCCGGTCATGCCAGCCATGCCGGAGATGGATGTGCCCGTCTCTATCGTGGTGGTGCATTCTTCGGCGCGCAGCGGGCTGATGGTGGAAAATCTCACGCCTCAGCTGGGGGATTTTTTTGGCGCGAAGGATGGGCAAGGAGTGCTGGTGCGCTCGGTGGAAAAGGGGAGCCGCGCCGAAAAGGCGGGATTCCGCGCCGGGGACGTGATTGTAAAGGTGAACGGCGAGTCCATCAGCGACAGTGGCGACTTTACTCATGCCATGCACGGCCGCAAGAGCAGTACGGTGAGCGTTAGCATTATTCGCGAGAAGAAGGAACAGACCCTGAGTTTGGCTCTGCCGGAACGCAACCAGTCGGAAGTCATGGATGAGAGCTTTGAGGCTCCCGAGATTGACGCGGAAACTGAGATTGATCTGAGCCAGGTTCAATCCGAAGTTGCGCGCATCATGCCTGAACTGGAACAGACGGTGGTTCAGATCAAGCCCGACATTGAGGAAGCAACTCGAGAAATACGCAACCATCAGCAGGAGCTGAAAAAGGAAATGCGCGAACTGCAGCGTGAACTACGCGACGAAGAAATCCAGATGCAGAAGAACCATATTCAGAAAAACAAGACGCACGTACTCTGGCGGCCTCAGGCTGATATTTAACGGGAAGGGCCGGGACGGTGACGCTACAAGAGACTGCGCACGAGAGGCACGCTACACTGACTGTGCCCTCACCTGCTGAATTGACGAAGCCACCCTCACGCAATTTCTTCCTGCCTGTTTGGCGGCATACAACCCCGCGTCCGCGGCTTTCACCAGAGCATCGCGAGTAGATCCGTGTTCAGGACAGGTGGCAACTCCAACACTAATGGTGACTGACCGGGGCACGCCCGGAAATTGCCAGGTATCAATAATTCGCCTCAGCTTCTCAGCCACACCCAGGGCATGCTGATGAGTGGTTTGCGAGAGCAGGATGGCAAACTCTTCTCCTCCATAGCGGCAGACGACATCGATTTTGCGCAGTTGTTGAGAGAAAATCGAGGACACTTGGCGCAACACCTCGTCTCCCAGCAAGTGTCCGAATTCGTCGTTCAGGCGTTTGAACTGGTCAATGTCCACCATGATTACAGCCATGCCAAAATCGAATCGGCGGGCTCGCTCCAGCTCCTCCTCAATCCGAAGCTCGAAGAAGCGGCGATTGAAGATTCCAGTCAAGCCGTCGAGGTATGCCAGCTGTTTGACCCGTTCGACGTAATGGGCGTTCTGAACCGCGGTGGCGCAGATGTCGGCCACGGACTCCAGAGGTTGCATTTCAGTGCCGTTGAATGCACCGGGACGATCACTGTCGAGGACCAGGATTCCAAGGGTTTGCCCGAAGGAAATGAGAGGAATGCACATGCGGGAACCGGTCTCCGAATAGATAGCAACGTAGTCTGGGACGGTTGTTATGTCATTCTCGATGAGTGTCTTGCTTTCGGCCAGGGCGCGCCCCAGCAGGCCCTCGCCAGAAGGCAATCTTTCGCCTTCTGCGATGCGCGAGGTTAGCCGGCCGTGGTGCGAGCGAAGTACCAAGTCCTCGTCGTCTTTCAAAAAAATTGATACATGAGAAACCATGAAGGCTTTTTGGATCTTTTCGCAGGCCTTCGACAGGAGGTTCTTAATATCCAGTACCACCGTGGTTTCCCGGGCGATGGCGTTAATGGCCTCCAACTGCGAGGCGCGCCGGCGCTCCAGCGAATACAAGTGGGCATTCTGTAGCGCCATGGAGGCCTGGGTGGAAAACAGAGTCAAGAGATCGACTGTTTCCCGATCAAAGTGGTCCGGGTTTTCGCTCTGACAATCCAGCACGCCCACCACTTCATCTCGGACCATTAGCGGAATGGCCAGCTCCGAACGGGTCTTCTTCCCCCAGGGAACGTAGCGGGAATCTTTGCTGAAGTCGGGCACGTACAAAGGACGCTTGTCCTTGGCGGCGGTACCGATCAGTCCGCTTCCAATGCTCACCCGGACGTCATCGAAATCTTTCTCGCCACCAATCTGGGAGCGCGTGCACAATTGGTTGTTGTCCTTATCTAACAATAAGATAGCGACGTTCTGCAGGTGGAAATAGTCCCGCGCGATGAGAAGGATACGCTGCAGCACTTCGTCCAGATCAAAGGTCGAGAGCACCGCCTGGCTGGCGTCGTATAGGATGGCGATCTTTTGCATGTTGCCAGCGGGATTGTAGCCCTTTCCCAGTCACCTACCGAAGTTCCGAAAGTAATGGCTCCGTGAGGAGAAAGCCTTAGGGTCTTGATGGATTCGGAACGGTTACCCTCGGCCACTGACGGCTTTTATGATTCCCCAGGCAAGAACGCACAATAAGCCGTCGACCACCAAACCGAGGTCCATGTGGAAGGGGACGTGGCGGGCCGACAGCGGCAAGAAGGGCATCAGCAGGAAGTAGACCGCATTGCCGGCAAGAACAGCCGCCAGGGATTGCACGAAATTAGCTCCCATTTTCGACACGAGCACCCCCCGTGTACTTGGCAAGTGGCACCTGGCCTTAGCCTCTAAGAGTAGGGACCTGGGAGCGAACTCGCAATGTCAGTGGCCAAATGCCAAGTGCCAGATGCCAGGTGCTGACCCTGCTAACATTCTCTACCAGATGCTCGAGCCTTCCACCTCCGTTCAGTACGTAAAGGGCATCGGGCCTCGCCTGGCAGACGTGCTGGGGGCCAAGGGTATTCATACCGTTGACGATCTGCTGCACTACCTGCCCTTCCGGTACGAAGACCGTGTAAATCCGCGTGGAATTTCCGAGCTTCGGGCGGGGGAGATGGCCACGGTCATCGCAGAAGTACGGACTTCGGGGTTGTTCCGGACCCGCCGTATGCCCATTTTTCAGATGACAGCAGGCCAGGGCAGAAGCCGCCTGAAGTGTACCTGGTTTAACGGCACCTATCTGCGCGACCGATTCAAGCCGGGGCAAATGGTGGCTCTTTACGGCAAGGTGGAGGAAGACCGTTACGGCGGAGACCTGCAACTGATGCAGCCCCAGTTCGAAATTCTGGGCGATCCCTCCGACGAAGATGGCGGAGAGCAGAAGGCTGCCTCCTCCCTCGAAGTGGGACGGATTGTCCCCATTTACGAGTCTGCCGGGCAGGGCCGGCTGACTCCTCGCTGGTTTCGCCGCATCATCAACACCGCACTGGAAAATCTTCCGCCGGAACTTCCTGACCCGGTGCCGGCTGTGGTGCGCCGCCGCATGAGCCTGATCGGTCCCCGGGAAGCGCTGTGGCGGGTCCACTGGCCCGATCCCGGCGAGAGTTTTCAGGACCTGCAAGCCTCGCGCACGCCGGCTCACATCCGTCTGATCTTCGAGGAACTCTTCTTTCTGGAACTGGGGCTCGAACTCAAGCGGCGCGAGCAAAAGGCGCAGGTCGGCATCGCATTCAGCCTGGATAACCGCGTGCGCGAGGCCATCAAGAAGATTCTGCCCTTCCACCCCACGTCGGCACAAAAGCGGGTGCTCAAGGAAATCGCCCAGGACATGGAGAAGCCGTTCCCCATGCGGCGCCTGCTGCAAGGCGATGTCGGTTCGGGCAAGACTATCGTGGCCTTCGAGGCGGCGATCATCGCGATGGAAAACGGATATCAAGTCGCGCTGATGGCGCCCACCGAAATTCTGGCCCAGCAACATTATTTTTCCGCGCGGCGAATTCTGGAAAACGCCGGATACCGGGTGGTGCTCCTGACCGGGTCTCTGGAAGAAGACCGTAAACGTGAAATTCGACGGCACATCGCTCAAGGCAACGCGCAGTTAGTGATCGGAACACATGCGTTAATCGAGCAGAAAGTGGAGTTCGCAAAACTGGGGCTGGTGATCGTGGACGAACAGCACCGCTTCGGAGTGATGCAGCGCTTCAAGCTGATGAAAAAATCTGCAGATGGGACAGGCAACGACCACGTGGGGCCGGCCGCCCTCGGCCGTCCAGCCGAGCAAAGCTCGGCAGACTCCTTCGGCGAGCCCGATGTCCTGGTGATGACGGCCACCCCCATCCCCCGCACACTGGCACTGACTCTCTACGGCGATCTCGACGTCAGCGTGCTCGACGAAATGCCGCCTGGGCGCACGCCCATCGTGACGCGCCGCGTGTCCGACGACCGCGCTGACGAGGTTTGGCAGTTCGTCGGCAAGCAGGTCGCCGCGGGGCATCAGGCTTACGTGGTCTATCCCGTAATCGAAGAGAACGAAGAGAGCGAGCTCAAGGCCGCCATTAAGATGTACAAGGAGCTCGGCAAGCGTGTCTTTCCCGATCTGCAGGTTGGCCTCCTGCATGGCCGCCTAAGCGCGGATGAGAAGGAAGACGTGATGCGGCGCTTCCAAAAAGGCGAGTTGAACATTCTGGTTTCCACTACCGTGATCGAAGTCGGCGTGGATGTAGCCAACGCCACCGTGATGGTCGTCGAACATGCGGAGCGCTTTGGACTGGCCCAGTTGCACCAGCTTCGCGGACGTATTGGTCGCGGTGCGGCGAAATCCTATTGCATCCTGATGACCGGGGGAAAAATTTCCGAGGATGGTGAACGCCGCCTTGATGCCATGGTCCGTACCACAGACGGCTTCCAGATCGCCGAACTCGATCTTGAACTGCGCGGGCCGGGCGAGTTCTTCGGTACCCGCCAAGCCGGGATGCCGAACTTCCAGGTAGCCAATCTCATCCGCGATCGCCAGCTTCTGGAGGCCGCTAAACTCGAAGCCGGCACCGTGCTGGCGGGCCCTAACGACGAAGTCTCAAAAGAAGAAATAGATCGAGCATTGCGCCACATGCGCTCGCACTGGCAGAAAACCTACGGCTTGGTGGAGGTAGGTTAGCTTTGTGGCTTCTGTGATGGCTGTGTGGGTCGCGGGCGCCCTCGCCCGCGCGGTCTTCGCCAGTCAACGGCAAAAGCCGCGGGCGAGGGCGCCCGCGCCACACAGCCCTGTTGACAACCGTGCGGTAAATCCGGAATCTGTTTCCTCTCGTATTTGAGGTGGGCCCCCAGAATCCACACTTATTTAAGGAGAAGACTCACCATGGCAAGAAACTTCCGGCATTCCCTGCTTGTGGCACTGATGCTGGGTTTTATCCCGGCAAGCGTAATGAATGGTCTCGCTGTCCCCATGCCACCCGACCCGTCCGCGGCTGCGCCGCAGGCTGCAGCCCAGGACTCACTGTACAAGCGCCTCGGTGGCTATGACGCCCTGGCAGCCGTGACCGACGACTTCATCGGCCGGTTGGCCACCGACCCCAAGGAAGGGCGTTTCTTTGTAGGCTTGAGCACTGATTCCAAGGTCCGTGTCCGGCAGCACGTTGTGGACTTCCTGTGCGTGGCCACTGGTGGCCCCTGCAAGTACACCGGACGCGACATGGAGACGGCGCACACCGGCCTGAATATCACCGAAGAGGACTGGACCATTTCCATCAAGGCCCTGACTGACACGCTGAACAAGTTCAAGGTACCAGCCCGCGAACAGGGAGAAGTGATCAACGCCATTGCGGGGCTGAAGAGCAAGATTGTGGGACGGTAGCGCTGGGAACGTTTAGTCCAAGTTGTGTGAAGCGCGGAGGACACATGGTGCCACGGAGGAGAAGCTCACAGGACTTCTTTCGTGTAACTTCGTGTCCTTTGTGGCCTAATCAATCGCTTTGGCTTCCGGCGCGCCGGATGGGATAATCGTCACCGGTGCCGGTCACATCCAAAGCCGATCTTTACCGCAAGCTTCCCTCCGTTGATGAGTTGTTGCAAAGCCGCGACTTGGCCCAGATCATTTCCAGCCAAGGCCAGGCGGTAGTCACGGATGCAGCCCGAGCCGTGCTGGCCCGGCTGCGAGCCGAAATCGCCGCCGCCCGATTAGAGGTGAGCAACGTTGACCTTGCCGTCTCGGGAATCGCCGGTGCGGTCGAGCGGCAGGTTCGGCAGTCGTTGAGTTACTCGCTGCGTCCGGTGATCAACGCGACCGGAGTAGTCCTGCATACCAATCTCGGGCGCGCGCCCCTGGCGGCTGCCGCGCTGGAGCACATTCGAGATGCTGCCACTGGATATTCAAACCTGGAGTTCGATGTCGAGACCGGCGGTCGCGGCAAGCGTGATGTCCACGTGGACCGGCTATTTCGCAAGCTGCTGAACGACCACGTGGGGACAGCCGCCCCCGGCTGTCCGGGCGAGCAAGGCTCGCCGGTGCAAGGGGGCGCCACAACTGTCTCCACCATCGTCGTGAACAATAACGCTGCCGCCGTGCTGCTGGCCCTGAACACCTTGGCCGAGGCCGGAGAGGTTATCGTCTCGCGGGGAGAACTGGTCGAAATCGGGGGATCGTTCCGCATCCCCGATGTGATGTCGAAATCCCACGCCATTTTGCGGGAAGTGGGAACCACCAATCGCACCCGCGTCTCCGATTACGAGCACGCCATCAACGAAAACACCCGGCTCTTGCTACGTGTGCATCGCTCGAATTTCGAGATCACAGGCTTTACCGAACAGCCGGCCATTGGCGAACTGGCGGCGCTGGCAAAAAAGTGCAACGTCCCTCTCATGGAAGATCTGGGCAGCGGCTCGCTCTTCGACTTGCGCTCCATCGGAGTAGATGGCGAACCCGGTGTGCTCGACAGCCTCCATGCTGGCGTGGATGTGGTCAGCTATAGCGGAGACAAGCTCCTAGGTGGCCCACAAGGGGGTATGCTCAGCGGCCGCAGCGACCTTATTGGGCAGATGCGGTCCAATTCCCTGTTCCGCGCCCTTCGCGTTGACAAACTGACCTATGCTGCGCTCGAGGCCACTCTGCTCGCTTACATAAGGCAGGATCACGAGTCGATTCCCGCGTTGCGAATGATGCATCTGTCGAAAGGCGAAATTGAGAAGCGGGCGGAGGCGGTTGCGAAGAAGGCTTCTTCGTCGAGATTGCGGCTAGAGGTCATCGACGGTGAGTCTGTGATAGGCGGAGGTGCAGCTCCATCGGCCGTGTTGCCTACTCGTCTGCTGGCGGTGACTTGCGAGGGCCTGAGCGCGGACGAAATATCTGCCCGCCTGCGAACCTCCGATCCCCCAATTGTCGCAAGAGTGGAAGACGGTCGTGCGCTGCTGGATTTGCGGACCGTGTTTCCCGAGCAGGACCGGGCTGTGACCGCAGGGCTGCAAAAGCTGACTGAGTGATGAAAAGAGACTTCAGATTGCTGATTTTAGAATTCAGGTGGCCGAGGCCCAGCGTGTCTTTGTTGGTTAAATCTGCAATCTAGAATCGACAACCTGAAATCCAGTTTTGGCGATCCTCTACACCATCGGCCATTCCACTCGTACGCTCGACGAACTGGTTGAGGCTCTGCGTGCGCATTCCATAGCAACCTTGGTGGACATTCGTTCTTTCCCCATGTCCCGTCGCTTGCCCCATTTCAACCGCGAATCGCTGGAGAAGACTCTGCCCGAGGCCGGGATCCGCTACATCTGGATGAAGGAGTTGGGCGGGCGGCGCAGCAAGATTCGGAACGACTCCCCTAACGTCGCACTGCGCAGCCCCAGCTTCCGCAATTACGCTGACTACATGCTGACCGCGGAGTTCCAACGTGGCATCGCTCAACTAATTCAGCTCGCCGAAAAATCACGGACTGCCTACATGTGCGCCGAACGCGTCTATTTTCATTGCCATCGCATGCTGGTGTCCGACTGGCTCACCGCACACGGACACGAGGTCGTGCACATCGACGGGACCGGGCCCGTAAGACCGCACACGCTGCTGCCTGAGGCACGCGTGATTGATGGCGAGTTGATCTATCGGGGTGACCGCCTGTTCTAGCGACATCACCATGAACGGGTCTTTGCCCCGCCGGCACGAGCGTGCACGCTCGCGCCTACATTACAATCATTTTATGGCGCCACGCATTGCCATTCCTGTGCCTCACTCCGGAGACACCGAGTATGCGGAGCGCGCTTTGCCGCAATACGTGCACGCGGTCGAAATGGCGGGTGGAGATCCCGTCCGCATTCCGCTGGATCAGTCCCTCGCAGAAGTCGTAAAGCTGATCGAATGCTGTGACGCGGTGGTGCTGCCGGGAAGCAAGGCGGATGTTGATCCGGAAAAGTACGACGCGAGACGAAATCCCAAAACTGCTCCGGCCGATTCCCGGCGGGACGCTGTCGATGAGCTCCTGTTGCAGGATGCGTATGCCACCCACAAGCCCGTCCTGGGCATCTGCTACGGCCTGCAGATTCTGAATGTCTATCGCGGCGGGACACTGCTGCAGCACATCGAGTCGCCGATCAACCACGAGGCCGGGAAAAGCGTTCCGATCGCCCACACGGTCGAAGTGGATTCGACCTCGAAACTAGGTGCGATCGTTGCTTCGAGCACCAAGGTGCCGGACAAACATGTGCTTTCGATTCCGGTCAATTCGAGTCATCATCAGGCGGCGGAAGTTGCGGGCGATGGCCTTCGCATCGTGGCCCGATGTCCCGCGGATGGGATCATCGAGGGGTTGGAGGGAACATCCGGCGACCACTTTGTTGTGGCCGTACAATGGCACCCGGAGCGTTCGGTGGAAGACGACGCGGCTTCACTGGCAATCTTCCGCGCGCTGGTGGAAGCGGCGCGCGTAAGAAGTGGCAAACGATGGGGGCATCTCGCAGGTCGTAGAGGCTGAGGAGTCGTAGCGCGCTTCGCCCGGCTAGTTATTTTTTGACCTTTCGCGGCCCTGGAGGCTTGGCTGCGATTTTCTCCAGCAGCACCACCGCATGCGCAATCGCCGCATTGTCGGTCCTCATGCCCTCCGGAGTCTTGGCTTTCAAGCCAATGCAATCTGGCGCAATCCCGAGCAACTCGGCCAAGTGCGCGCGGATGGCGGGGGCGTGTGGGCCAATTTTCGGCGCAGCGAGCACCAGCGTGGAATCCACATTGACCACTGCATAGCCGGCTGCCCGTACACGCTTGAGTGCTTCAGCCAAAAATACGGCAGAGTCTGCGCCCTTCCAGCGTGGGTCAGAAGGCGAGAAGAGTGTGCCGATGTCCGGCGCAGCAACCGCGCCGAGCAGGGCGTCTGTGAGAGCGTGAAGCAGAACGTCGCCATCGGAGTGACCACCCAGGCCCTTGGGATGCGGCAGCGTCATCCCGCCAATCTTCAGTGGGATGCTGCGCTTGAATTCGTGAGAGTCCCAGCCGTAGCCGATTTTCATGCGGAAATCCTGGCCACGGATTTGCACGGATTCACACGGATTGTCTTTCTTTCGTTGTCGAACAAAAGTCGGCGGAACTGGGGACGGGGGCCGAAGTTCAGCAGCAAACCCACCTCGATTTCGGTCGACCTAAGGTAGTGAAGCAATTGTGCTTCGTGAGCCGCCTCTAAGACGCGAGCGCTCTTCAGTTCGACCAAGACGGAATCCGATACCAGGATGTCGGCTCGGAACTGGCCGACGTTCCGACCGCGAAACCACACCGGCACGGGCAGTTGCCGCACAACCCTCAGTCCTGTTTCGCTAAGGCCGATTGCCAGTGATTCTTCGTAGATAGATTCGAGGAAACCGTAGCCGAGTTCGTTGTAAACGTCGTAAAAAACACCGATGATTTTCTCGGTCAATTCCCCATGCGTTAAGCCGACGGGTCCGCCACTCATGAATGCAGTGTACAAGTTCAAGAGGTTTTATCTGTGTGATCCGTGAAAATCCGTGGCCGCTTTACCGTTTCAGGAAGAACTCTGCTAACTCCATATCCGCTGGAGTCGTGATCTTGATGTTCCGTGGCGACCCCATTACCACCGCAACTTCATGTCCGGACCGCTCGACCAGCGAAGCTTCATCGGTTCCGAGAAACCCGTCAGCCGTGGCCTCGTCAAACGCCTTCTTGAGCACACTATACCTAAACCCCTGAGGTGTTTGTGCCATGACCACACGCTCGCGCGGCACGGTCGTGGTAATGACCGCGCCTTCGGAGGTCCGCTCCACCTGCTTGACCGTGTCCATCGCCGGCATTCCGGCAATGGCCGCGCCATATTTTCTGGCTGCCTCGATTACATCGTGAATGATTTCCGCGGTCACGAAGGGTCGAACCGCGTCGTGCACAAGGACAATATCATCCGGCCCTGCTGAAACCGCCGTTATCGCGTTGGCCACGGATTGTTGGCGGTGTTCGCCGCCTGCCACCAGTTCAATTTGTTTGCGGGAAAATTCCTTGGCTTCTTTCTCCAGGCGGGCGCGGAAGGCCGCGATCTCGTTGGCGCGCAACGCAACGTAGATTTCCGCAACTTCAGGGCTGGATACAAATTTGCGCAACGTATGAATGAGGATCGGCGTTCCGCCCAACTCGGAAAACTGTTTGGATGCGGCCGGCTTCTTGCCCCTGGCATCGGAGGCAGGGGCCATGCGCGTTCCCAAGCCGGCTGCCGGAATGATCACGACCACCTTCATAGCGGGCTGTAAGTATAAGGGGTATTGGAGAGAGTCTTCAAATGCAGCGCTTCAACATGCAGCGACACATAAATTCGACACATGGTTCGAAGCTATGAGTTCTTCCCCTTCGGCGGCTCCCACAGCCCCGAACGGTCGCTCTTCCACTTTGCTGCGGGCTATTTTGATTGTTTCGGGAACGGTTAATGCGTGTGGAGACTGTCCCGTTTGTGGAATTGCTGTAGTCATGCCATAAAAATCGTGAGTTTCTCCGCAATCTTCTAAGGTATTCCCCGTACGACATTTTGCCCTCTTCGTGAAATTTTTGCCACCGGGAGTGTTCATGTATCTGGCGTGCAATGTGGAAGTTCCGACCAGTCAACCGCTGGGACCTTGTAACCCGCTGAGCCAATGCAACCCGGGAGGTGAATTGAGCAACCTAAACGCCTGCCAGATCGGCCCTCGAAATGCTGCTCACGAGGGTGGGTTGATCCTCAGGGGTGACGATGAACGAACAACATGGTTCATGGCTGTCACTGGTTATGCTTTGTGCGGTGGCGGCCTTGTCCGCAGCTCTCGGAATGGGTGCAGTGTTTGCCGGGGGCTCGGCGGTACTCGCAGTCGTGCAGTCCCCATCGGTATTGCGGGAGAATCCATCAGAAGCTGCGGCGCAGGATGCTGTCTCCGCTAGTACCGTCTCCGGTAACGCGGTTTCCGACGATCAACCGGCGCAAGCCGTTGCCTCCCAGCTCCAGCAGGTGTCCACGGGGAAGGACACTGACGAGACTGATGCACCATCAGGCAAGATCTTTACGGGAATGGTCACAGATACCCGCTGCGACGCCCGGCATTCGATGAATTCGGGAAAAACCTCAGCGGAATGCGCCCGCTCATGCGTGCGCAATGGTGCGCATTATCTTCTGGTGAATGGCGAAGTAAAGCATTTGCTGGAAGGCGATCCCACCCAACTCGAGAAACTGGCCGGCGAGCGCGCGGAAATTGTGGGCCTGCTCGAAGGAAATACCATAAAAGTAGAGTCAGTCGCAGCGCGCTGACTGGTGACGCCCTCCCAGTTTGCATGAACGTCAAGGGAGCAGACCCTTGGGAACGGCAGGAAGTCCCAGACCCGGCGTTTCGGCTTTGAGAGCGCCCGCCTACTCTGCCGGGCGCTCCACCATGACCGGTTGCGGCTTCTTGATCTCTCCGCTCTGAGTGGTGGACACCGCTGGTACAGGCACGGCCGGCACTGCATTCACCGCCTGCCGGGAATCGGTGCGAACCCCATTACGCTCGTCCCACTTCCCGAAAATCATTTTCCCGGCCGTGGTTTGCAGCACAGAGGTTACCGAGATATCGATGGTCTTGCCAATCATCTTTCTCGCGTTGTCCACTACCACCATGGTTCCATCGTCGAGATAGGCCACACCCTGGTTGTACTCCTTGCCTTCCTTCAGGATGAAGACCTTCATGGTTTCGCCGGGTAGCACAATCGGTTTCAGCGAGTTGGCCAGTTCATTGATGTTCAGCACGGCCACTCCCTGCAGTTGCGCCACCTTGTTCAGGTTGAAATCGTTGGTGATGATTTTGCCTTCATACAGCTTGGCCAGTTCAATCAGTTTCAGGTCTACTTCCCGGACGGCTGGGAAATCATCTTCGACGATCTGAATCTGCAGGGACGCGATTTTCTGCAGACGTTGCAGGATATCGAGGCCCCGTCGCCCCCGGTTTCGTTTTAGCGAGTCGGCCGAGTCCGCGACCAGTTGCAGCTCGCGCAGCACGAATTGCGGGGTCACGATGATGCCATCGAGAAAACCGGTTTCGGCGATATCGGCGATCCGGCCGTCAATAATCACGCTGGTGTCGAGGATCTTGTAGCTTTTCTTCCCCTGCCTCTCGCCTCCAAAGACGCCTCCCAAAGCGGCCAGATTGAGCAGATCGCCTTTGTTGGCGCCGACCACCAGGCCGACATATGCCATCAGCAGCATCACCAGAATTTGCAGGAAGCTCTGCGTGTGTCCGGGGGCGAGACTGCTGCGAATGACCAAGGTGAACAGATAAGCGCCGAAGATGCCCAAAATACTCCCGATGGCGGCGCCGATCAGACGCGTCAGGCTGACCAGGCGGAGCCGCCATTCAAACAGGACGACGGCGACGCCTATGACCACGCCTACTAGTGCGGCATCCAGCTTTGAAGGCAGGTCGAAGGGATCAATCAGGTAACAGGTAACAGTAATAATAAGAACAAATAAAAAACGAACCAAGACCAAGTCCACCGAAGGACCTCCCCGGAACTTGTCCTCATTTGCGGACCCCTGCCGCGAACGAGAGTCCCGCACTGGATTACCCGGTGCTTCCTAAATTAGGTACCAGTGATCTGTTTATGCGGAGCTGATGAATGAAAGATAAAAACAGCTCCGAGCCCCCCGTCCGCCACATCCTTGAACGGGAACCCCAACCAGGTTAGGGAAAGTATATACCTGCCGCCAAATCCCGTGGTCCGCCTGTCTCGCTTGGCTTTTCGGGCAGGGTCGCTGGCGCAGGAGAAGCGGCCGCTACCCGCCTACCGTCGCCTGGTGTACGCGGCCGAGCCTGCCTCCGATGAGCCGCGCCGACTCCTTTACCACGTTGTAGATATTCACCAGCAATGCCAGTATCAAGCCGATATGGACACCGAGGCTAAGGTTCTTCGCCAGGGCTTGTAGTTGCGGAGTGTTGGGATCGCTGGCAACGAACAACTCGGGGGCTTTGATCAAGAAGAACAGAACGACGAGACCGAGAGCGCTCATTACCAGGCGGGTAACCTGCCCTCCATGGGTCCATTGCGGCCAAGTCATCCGTGACGCGGTCAGGCTCAGGTCAACGACCACCAGCACCACGAACAACGGGTAAATGGTTTGCCACACCGGACCAAACCTGAGGAAGGCAATGCCCGGTCCGAAAATCAGGTACTGGTAGTGCAACCCGGCCAGCCACCAGAGGCTGAATAGTATTTGCGTCAGAAGCTGTGCGATCAACTCGAATCGCGACTTCCGAGGATCAGTCTTTACCAACGCCGGCAGCTTGCGAGGATCCCAGCAGTCTTTCATGTGCAAGCGTGCGCCGAAGAACTCCAGGGCGGAGAAGACCATGGTTATCCACGCGAATGTCATCAGCGCAACGCTGGGATAACGGAACAGCACGCCCAGGCTCTCGGTAAGCGTCTTACCGGCGGCGGCGGTGGCGATACTTGCGGCCGCCAGCACGGCAAAAGCCAGGGCCAGCGAGGTTTTCAATACCTTCCAATAAATTGGGAACATAGTGGCTCCAATCAGGTACTGCTGTTTGCGATACCGGCTGGCCAGATGGATAGGGCTACCAAGCTTCTTCAGCAACTCTGCCTGCTCGTCTTCGGTTAGTGGGCGGCCGAGCGTGGCTTCCTTCTCTTCGATCTGGGAGAGGATGCTGTCGCGGAGCTCCTTGATGATGTCTTCCCGCTGCGCCTGCGGAAGAGCGAACTTTACGGCCTGCAGATAGCGATCGATCATTTCCATAAAACTCTCCTAAAGAATTCCGTCGAGCGATGCATTGATGCTCTTCCACTCAGCGGCCAGTTGTTTCAAAATCACCTTGCCGTCGGCGGATAGGCGGTAGAACCGCTTGTTGCGCCTGTCTTCCTCGCGCCACTCGCTGGCCAGCAGCCCCTGGCTCTCCAGCCGGCGCAGCAGCGGGTACAGCGTGCCTTCGTCAATTTCCATGCCCTGGTCGGCGAGAGCCTTGCGCAGGGTGTAGCCGTAACGTTCCGTGCGCAGCTCGGCCAGCACCGCCAGGATCAGGCAGCCGCGCCGCAATTCCAGCCGCAGGTTTTCCAGGACTTCATTGTTCATCGGAGCTTCTACCGTGTGCTGCATAGTGTATGGCATACACTGTATGGTACACAGTATATAAAGTCAACTGTTTTTTTAAGAGATTGCATACTGCTAGACTTCTGCTCATGAAAGCCCTTGTCATCAGTCGATTAGGCGATCCCGATGTGCTGGAGGTGCGACAGGTTGCGGATCCGATTCCCTCTGCTGGTCAGGAGTTGGTGCAAGTGGAAGCAGGCGGGATCAACTTTGCCGACACCATGACCATGCAAGGCGGTTATCCCGGAACTCCGAAACCGCCGCTGGTCGCCGGACGGGAGTTCTGCGGGATTCGCATCAGCGATGGGCAGCGCGTTATGGGCTACGCGCAGTGGGGAGCGTTCGCGGAGAAGGTCGCCGCGTCATCTGCGTTGTTGTGGCCGGTTCCAAAAGGATGGAGCGCCGAAGAAGGCGCCGCGTTTCCGGTTAACTATTTCACCGCCTACTTCGCTTACTGGAAAGCTGGCCTGCTCGAGCCCGCGCCCGGCGGTGCGGTGCGGAGCGTGCTCATTCATGCGGTAGCCGGCGGAGTCGGAACCGCAGCTGTGCAGATTGGAAAACTGCTCGGCATCGAAATGTACGGAACGTCGTCGTCCGAAGAAAAACTGGAACGGGTGAAAGCGCTCGGACTGCAACATGGAATCAACTACAAACAACGCGATTACGAAGCAGCAATTAAGGAAATGACGAACGGCGTAGGTGTGGACGCAGTGTTTGAAATGCTAGGTGGAGAGCACACCAGCAAAAGCGCCCGCTGCCTGCGGGATTTTGGACGGGTCATCGTCTACGGTGCGGCGACCGGTCAACCCGCGCTTCTGGACGCACGCCTGCTCTACGCTAAAGGGGCAAGCGTGCACGGATTGTGGCTGACGTATCTGTCAGCGAAACGTGAGCTGATGAACCAGGCGTGGGAACAGCTTTCCGCGTGGATGGCGCAAGGCCATTTGCATCCCGTGGTCGGCCACGTGTTACCGCTGGAACAGGCCGCGGATGCGTACCGGTTGCTTCTCGAAAGAAAAAACTTCGGCAAAGTAGTGCTAAGGTAACGTAGAAGAATGCACGTGTGGGGCGGACACTCTTGTCCGCCGCTTTTGACGTTGAACTTTGTAGTGCCCGTAAGCCACTACGCGAACTGCACCGAACCCCAAACCCAGAGTCAACTTAAAAAGCGGGGCAGGCTTGCCCTGAGCGAAGTCGAAGGGAGTATCCGCCCCACACGAACAGATGACTACACACAACAAGACAAATCGCTGTTGTGTTGCGCCTTTCAGGCTGGCAAATATTGCTAACAACGAGGGGCGAAAGGCGTCCAAAGAAGTGATGCGAAATCGATGCGCAGCGGAACTTTTCAGCGGTGCACGACGTACCTTGCATTGATCGCCGTAATGATTGTCGCAACCATGTTCAAACCGGGCTTGGCGGGGATTTAAGAAACGGCTGACCTGGCGCTTCGAAGAGAAAACTTTCAGGGGTTAAAGGGATTGGCCTCAAACTCGGTTTGGCGGCCCAGGTGAGAACAATCCCCGAGCAGAGAGCTCAAAGCCTTGCGGCCCAGCCCTCTTTGCTTAACCCCGAGGCAGCATTGTAGGCCTTCGGCGGTAAAACGCAAGAATTTCCCGGCGCAGGCAAGTCCAGGCCGCCCCGAACCGGTTCCCGACGTCTCGGGAAAGAAAAAAGGAGCGCAATGAAAGCATCGAAAATCTCCAAGGGCTTGGTGCTGGGACTGGCTTTGCTGCTGGCAACAAGCGTGTTCGCAGCCAACAAGGGCTCGCTGCAGGTCAACGATCCCGTAACCGTAAATGGCAAGCAAATTGGCGCCGGTGAGTACACAGTAAAATGGGACGGTAACGGACCCAACGTCGAACTCAATATCCTGCGCGGCAAGAATGTTGTTGCCACCGTGCCAGCACGGATGGTTGATCTCGATCGTGTCCCAAGCCGGGATTCGGCAGTGACCGCGGTCAGTTCTGACGGCCACAAGTCGCTGAATGAGATCCGCTTTTCGGGAAAGAAATATGCGCTCGCCATCGGAGCGCAAACCGCCCAGGCGGAGTCGGGCGATACCAGCAAGTAGATTGGTGTGAAGCGTGTGACAATGGGGAGCGCCGAGCTCCCCATTCTTTTTCTTCTATGTGGGCGGACACTCCCTTCGAATCCGCTCAGGGCGCACTCTTCGGAAGCTTGCAGAGGCAGAAGTTCAACCTGACCCGCTGCTCTTTCATCGACAGTGCCCTAAATTAGGACATGCCTTTTTTTCCTGAAAGATGCCGCCAAGCCTCCACAGGTCTATAATCACGACTTTGTCCGGTGATCTGTGCGCGTCCTTCTACTTAGCGACATTCATAGCAACCTCGAAGCGCTGGAAGCATGCCTCGCGGCGGCTCCGCCGCACGATATGGTCGTCAACCTGGGTGACGTCGTGGGCTACGGCGCCAGCCCCAACGAGGTCATTGAACGCTCCCGCGGCCTGGGGAAAATCTTTGTGCGCGGTAACCACGACAAAGCAGCTAGCGGCGCGATGGAACTGAAAGATTTCAATCCCATCGCCGGACTGGCAGCCCTGTGGACCCGTGATCAGCTCACTCCGGAAAATCTGAAATGGCTTCGAGCTCTGCCTCAGGGACCGGTGCAGGTCAGTGAACTGCCCGGCATACAGTTTGTGCACGGTTCTCCTGTTGATGAAGACGAATACGTGGTCACCCTGCGCGATGCTATTGAGCCGTTGCTGATCTCGGGCGCGCCTCTGACATTTTTCGGACACACTCATCTGCAGGGATGTTTTTCCACCAACAATGTGGCCAGCGACTACCTTCGCCCGCAGTACAGCACCGTAGGGCAGGGCGAATCCACGGAGTTCCCCCTCAAAGACAGCATGCGTTACTTGATCAATCCGGGCTCTGTCGGGCAGCCTCGCGACGGCGACTGGCGAGCCGCGTTTGCCGTATTTGATTCGACCGACCGCGTGGTCACCTTCTGTCGCGTTCCTTACAATCTGAAGCAGGCTCAGGAGCGCATCCTGAGTGCAAACCTGCCCCAGCGTTTAGCCACGCGTCTGGCTGCCGGCAGGTAAAAAACGGGAGGACCAAAAAGTAACAAAGAAGACGAGAAGTTACTTCAGCCACACTCCCACATGCTGTAATTTCCTGGAAGGAAATATTCGGAAGACCTGGAACCATCTATGCGCAAGAGCACCATTTTGTTTGTGGCGGTTGCGGCTACGATCATTCTCTTCGCTGCCGGATTGTCCCGGGCAAGGAGCCAGCGGCGACGCGCCCCCGCAGACGACAAGCAGGAGCATCTCAATGTTGGCGGTGTGGACCGCAGTCGAGAATCACCCCGATCAGGCTCATGACGGCACCACCGTGCGGCGCGAAGTCTACGCTCGAGGCAAGCAGGGTACGGAAGTCGTGGTCTGCACCATCGAAGGCGGAGGTCACACCTGGCTCGGCGGTCCCCAGTACCTGCCTGTGTTCCTGATTGGAAAGGCCAGTCAAAATCTTGACGCCACCGAGGCAATTTGGGGTTTCTTCAAGAAGCACAACCGGTAAAAATCCCAGGATGTAAACTTTCGCCATGCCCTCTTATCCGTCGCGCAGCCTGTTTTCCTCGCCGCATGCCAAACCTCCGGAGCACTACCTGATCGCTCACAGCGACGGCGGCGCGCGCGGAAATCCTGGACCCGCAGGTTACGGAGTTGTAATTCAGGATGAGGCTGGGCGAAAAGTTGCCGCGCTTAGCCAGTACCTGGGACATCAAACTAACAATTTCGCCGAATACCAGGGTCTGATTGCGGCATTGGAGTACGCGATCGAGCACGGACACAAAGCTCTCAAGGTGGTGAGCGACTCGGAACTGCTGGTACGCCAGATCAAGGGCATCTACAAGGTCAAGAACGCGACGCTGCAGGAACTCCACGGCCGCGCGAAGCAATTGATTGCTCAGATGGACTGGTTCTCCATCGATCACGCCCTGCGCGAGCACAATCGCGAAGCCGACGATCTGGCCAACCAGGCCATGGACAAAGGCACCGGCCGTGTGGCGCGGGCGCCCTCGCCCGCGGCTGTTTCCGCCACGCCGCAGGAATTTGAGGGAGTTGTCAAAGGGGGTGCTATCAAGCTGATCAACGGGGAGTTGCCGGAAGGAACCCGGGTGCAAGTACGAGTGAAGAAATAGAGCTCAGGGCACGCTCTGGATGGCAACGGGATGCCTACTATGCGCGCCCTTTTTTGGCCGCCGCTGCCGCCAGTGGTCCCGCTTTTTCCCAGGGACGCTTGGGGCGATCGGCTTTGGGTTTGTCCCGATCCTTGATGCGATCGTACTGGTACGATTCGCTCACCGTGCCCAATGACTCGTTGTACAGGCTGGGTAGCCCCAACCCTTCCTTCAGTTCTTCGGTGAACTGCTGCAGTGCCTTCAGATGATCTGCCGTGGCTGGAACTTCGGTCTTAGCGGTTTTCAGAAACTGCTGGTAGCCGCGATTGACCAGCTTGGAAATCTCGCTGCCGATCAAATATCCGGGGTGAGCGAAAATCTTCACGCCATCGTCCCCGTCTTTCTGAATGGCAGCAGAGACATTGTATTTTCTCAGAAAAACGCGGCCCTGCATTCCCGGCGCTTCGATCAGATCGAATCCGTGATCGCGCAGCCAGCTTAGCGCCTCTTCATATCCTCGTTGTTCTACCTTGGTTGACATTCGTGTTGGGTTTCCAATCCCTTCTAAGTCTCTTCGTCGTCTCTTCAATCAGATGCGCGAATACAGCAAAGAGTGCATCTCCGCCTCTTCGCCCAATCTTGGCTGGATCCAGCTAGCCTCTTTTATAATCGAATGAATCGTAGCGAAAGGGTTAATTCGCCTCCCGCATACATTACGATAGTCACGAGTTCAGCTAGAACCTTATGCAACCGTTGTCACCACGACGAACGGAAGTGCCTGATTCTTCGACGCCTGCGCGCACCGGGGCCGAGTCGCGTCCAATTGCCGGTCCGCTAGGCCGTCGCAGTCTCGAACTCATCGGCAACACTCCGCTGCTGCGTCTCGAGCGCTTGACTCGCGATCTGCCCGGCATCCAACTTCTCGGCAAGGCAGAATGGTTCAACCCCGGCGGATCCGTCAAGGACCGCGCCGCTTCGAACATCGTTACGCAAGCTCGCGCCAGCGGCAAATTCGGACGCGGCAAGACTCTGCTTGACTCCACCAGCGGAAACACCGGAATCGCCTACGCCATGATCGCCGCCGCCGAGGGTTTTCCGCTGACGCTTTGCATGCCGGAAAATGTTTCGGTGGAACGCAAGCGCATCCTGCATGCCTACGGCGCCAACATTATTTACACCGATCCCGGCGACGGCTCTGACGGCGCCATTCGTACCGCCCGCGAACTTTACGCCAAACATCCCGACAAATACTTTTACGCCGACCAGTATTCCAACGACGCCAACTGGCAGGCTCACTACCATGGCACAGCCAACGAAATCTGGCAACAGACAGAAGGACGTATCACCCATTTCGTGTCCATGATGGGCACCAGCGGAACCTTCATGGGTACGACGCGGCGGCTGAAAGAATTGAATCCAGCGATTCGCTGCATCTCCCTGCAGCCCGACTCGCCCTTCCACGGCATCGAAGGCGCCAAGCACATGGCCAGCGCCATCGTCCCCAAAATCTACGACGCCTCGCTGGCGGATCAAGATATCGGCATCTCGACCGAAGAGTCTTACACCATGGCGCGGCGCCTGGCCCGCGAAGAAGGATTGCTGGTCGGCATATCGGCTGCCGCGGCAGTGGTGGGATGCGTGCAAGTCGCACGCCAGCTCAAGCAAGGCGAGCGTGCCGTGTTCGTGACCATCCTGTGCGATTCCGGCGACAAGTACTTGAGTGAGAGGTTCTGGGAAGAAGTGTGAGCTTGCACGTGTGCAACTGAGAACTGCAAACTGCGAACCGGAAACTGGTTTCTGATTAAGCTCAACCTACGTCACCGATGGAAAAATCCAGGGTTTCTCTGTGACTCTGTGTCTCCGTGGTGAATTGAGTTCTCAATGCTGAATATCCGACGCAAAGACTACGAAGCTCTCAGGCAGCACGGCGAGGAGACCTATCCCCACGAATGCTGTGGCGTACTACTTGGCCAGATGGATGAAGACGGTGCCCGCACGGTCACTTCCATCGCCCGCGCCGGCAATACCCGCACCGATTCCGCCCACAACCGCTACAACATCGATCCCAAGGAACTGAGTCCGCATTCAGCGCGAAGGCCGCGAGCGCGGCGAGGACATCATCGGCTTCTACCACTCGCATCCCGACCATCCCGCCCAGTGGTCGCAAACCGATCTCGCGGAAGCGCACTGGTTCAGCTGCTCCTACGTAATCACCAGCGTCGAAAAGGGCAAGGCCGTGCTGACCAATTCGTTCGAGCTGACGGGAAATGACGAAAGCGACAAGACGCTGGTGAGACGAAAAGATCGAAGTCGTCTAAGGGTGCGGCAGAGACTGTGAGTACCATAATTCATGGATTTACAGCCTACGGACCCAGAGGAAGCGGAGGGATTCGCACGTGGTATTACCGAGGCCATTTACTCGGTTGTGGCGAGGTCTCAAGTCGCTGGCGGACAAGGGTGTCTGCCACGGAGACTAGGAACCAGGTGCTGTACGGAGAGACTGCATCTTCCTCTCGCCTTGTGGCATCATCTATACCCTATGCCCAAGATCCAGATCCCAACTCCCCTGCGCCAATACGCCGGCAAACAGCCTGCGGTTGAGGTGAAGGCTGGTACCATCGGCGAGGCCCTTTCCGACCTCGTCGCCAAGCACCCTGACCTGCGCCGCCACCTCTACACCGACGAAGGCAAGCTGCGCGCCTTCGTGAATGTGTACCTCAACGACGAGGACGTCCGTTACCTGCAAAAGGACGCCACGGCGGTGAAAGACAGTGATAGTATTTCGATTGTGCCCTCCATCGCAGGAGGCCGGAGTTGATTGAGAATGTCCAGATTGAAGATTTTCAGAATTGAAAGCCCAAGCAATCGCGATTCGTCGCTGTTGTTGCCCTTCCTGTCGGTAGCTGTCACAATCTGTCAATTCGAAATCCTGAAATCTGACAATTTCAATGAGGTTCTCATGGCCACACCTTACTTGAAGTCAAACCCGAAGCCGCAACCCTTACGCAACGACGAAATTCAGCGCTACTCGCGCCACCTCATCATGCCCGAGGTCGGCATGGAGGGACAGCTCAAGCTGAAGGCCGCGCGTGTGCTCTGCATCGGCGCGGGCGGGCTGGGTTCGCCGCTGGCGTTGTATCTGGGCGCGGCGGGCGTGGGCACGCTGGGCATCGTGGACTTCGATGTGGTCGACTACACCAACCTGCAGCGCCAGATCATTCACTCCACCGCCGACGTGGGCCGCAAGAAGCTGGACTCGGCCGCCGAGAAGCTGAAGGCGATCAATCCCTTCCTGAACATCCGGAAATTTGACACCCGGCTCTCCAGCGAAAACGCACTCGAACTTTTCCGCGAATTCGACATCATCGCCGACGGCACCGACAACTTCCCCACGCGCTATCTGGTGAACGATGCCTGCGTGCTCACCGGCAAGCCGAACGTCTACGGATCGATTTTCCGCTTCGAGGGCCAGGCCAGCGTCTTCGCGACGAAAGAAGGTCCGTGCTACCGCTGCCTGTATCCCGAGCCGCCACCGCCGGGTCTGGTGCCTTCCTGCGCCGAGGGTGGCGTGCTGGGCATCCTGCCCGGACTGGTCGGCGTGATGCAGGCCACGGAGGTCATCAAACTGATTCTGGGAAAGGGCGAGTCCGTTGATCGGCCGCCTGTTGTTGATCGACGCCCTGGACATGAAGTTCCGCGAACTCAAGCTGCGCAAGAATCCGGATTGCCCGGCCTGCGGCACCCATCCGACCATTACCAAGCTGATAGACTACAACGAATTTTGCGGAATTCGTGGTGAGGAGAAGCCAGTGGAAACAGCAGTTGCGGAAATGCAAGTGGAAGAATTAAAGAAGCGTCTCGACGCCGGCGAAGACCTGTTCGTGCTCGACGTGCGCGAGCCTCACGAATACCAGATCTGCAATATCGGCGGACACTTGATTCCGCTCGGCGACCTGCCCAAACGCGTGAACGAACTGGACTCCAGCCGTGGAGATCGTCGCCCACTGCCGCTCCGGCGTGCGCAGCGCCAAGGCAGTCGACTTCCTGCGCCAGGCGGGCTTCAAGAAAGTCCACAACCTGGCCGGCGGAATCCTGGCCTGGGCCGACCGCATAGATCCGAAGATGCCCAAGTACTGATCAGACTGTGTGGCGCGGGCGCCCTCGCCCGCGCTGTTGGTCCAAGGCAATGAGCCGCCGTAGATAACCTGTCATCCCGACCGAAGCGAGCGAAGCGAGCGAAGTGGAGGGACCTGCTGTGTTTCGGCAACTCAACTCGCCAGCCCGTCTACCCAGCATTCACCACCGGACACCTGGCCCAATGCCCGCCCGAAACTTCCACCAAGGCGGGCAAAGCCACGGCACATTCCTCCACCCGAAACTCGCATCGCGGTTCAAACGGACAACCCGCCGGTACCAGGTGCAGCGGCGGCACCGTCCCTTCAATCGTCTGCAGCGGCTTGTCACGATCAGTCCTCAAAGTGGGCACTGCATTCAGCAAGCCGCGAGTATAAGGATGCGCCGCCGCGTGGAATATGTCGTGCTTCGAGCCCAGTTCCACCAGGTTGCCGGCGTACATCACAGCCACCCGGTCGGCAACCTGCGAAACCACCGCCAGGTCGTGGGAAATAAAGAGCATGGTCAGACCAAACTTCGCCCGCAATTCCGCCAGCAGCTCAAGAATCTGCGCCTGAATGGTGACATCGAGCGCGGTGGTAGGCTCGTCGGCGATCAGCAGCTTGGGATGATTTACGATCGCCATGGCGATCATCACCCGCTGCCGCATCCCGCCTGAAAGCTGGTGCGGATAATCCCGTGCCCGGCGTTCGGAATCGCCGATGCCGACTTCTTTCATCGCCGTGACGGCCCGGCTCCCGGCTTCTTTTTTTTGAACATCCGGAATGCGCCAGGACCGCCTCGGCAATCTGATCGCCCACCCGCATCACCGGGTTCAGCGCGGTCATCGGCTCCTGGAAAATCATGGCCAGTTTGCGACCCGCGCAAGGGCCGCATCGCGGCGTCGGATAACTGCAGCAGATCACAGCCGCCGTCCTCGTTGCCAAACACGAATCTCGCCGCTGGCCCGCGCCTGCGGCGGAAGCAGTCGCATCAACGCCAGCGACGTAACGGATTTCCCCGAACCCGATTCGCCCACCAGCCCCAGAACCTCGCCGGCTGCAATCGAGAAGCTCAGATCGCGAACCGCAGCCAGCGCGAGCGGCGCGCCCGCTCCCGTGATTACCGGAGCGGGGAAAAATGATAGTCAAATGCCGGACATCCAGAAGATCGACCATGCCTTCGTATCGCCGGCGTCCCGCCGGCTGTCCTGCGGACGCTCCGCCCTCAGTCTCCACAATCCCTACTGCCCCAAAATCAGCGGCAACCCATTCTTGCTGTTCCCAATCACCACCACTTTGGAATTCGTACTCTTGGCCAGGCTCTCGGTCGCCTCAATGCCCTTCCACTCGAGCAGCTGCGGACTGATTCCCTGCGCCACAATCTGCTGGAAGTCGCGAATACCAGCTGCTTCAATCCGCTTCCGCTGCGCCTCCTGAGTTTCCTTCTGCAGCCGGAAATTCATGGCCAGAGCCTCCTGCTCGGCTTGCTGCTTGGATTCGATCGACGACTTTAATGTCGTTGGCAAGCTGAATGTCACGCAGGAGGACGCTCTCCACCAGGATTCCGCGTTCGCCGAGTTTGTCGGTGAGTTGGTTATAGATTTGCTTGGCTACCGCCTCCCGTTCACCGGTGTACAGCGCGTTAGCGGTGTGCGACGCGGTCGATTCGCGAATCGCCGCTCGCAGATTCGGCTCCATCAGCACGTTCATATAGTTCGGCCCAATCTTCTGGTAGACCTCGGCCGCCTTCTCGGGGTTGAGATGGTAGATCAGAGACGTATCCAGATTCATCACCAGCCCTTCGCTGGAGGGCACGCTCGCGGATTCCTTGATCTCCTGGGTCCGAATCGACATTTCATTGTTTGACTTAAAAGGGTTAACCAGGTGAACCCCTTCCGGCAGCACTTCCCCGGTCACCCGCCCAAACAGCGTGAGCACTCCAACGTGGCCCGAATCCACTCGAACTACAGAGGCAAACAACGCGATCACCGACAAGAAAGGCAACCAGCAGCAATTCCGAACAGCCGGAATACGGAATTGGGATTCGCATCAATCACCCGCCCGCGAGCGTCATTGAAGATCGTCATAGAGATTTCCTCCCCGCCGCCGATTGTATGCGAATCGGCGGTGTGCAGGGAAACGTGGAGCGCGTTTGCCCGTGTGGGGACGGCCGCCCTCGGCCATCCAGGCCGAGCAAGGCTCGGCAGGCTTTTTCCCTGCATCGGCCTATGCTCAACCCGCAAGTCATCAAACCCGCACAGCGAGTGATTTGTCCAGAAATTTTCACAAGGGCAAAGTTGCAAAGAGAAAAATGCTCATCACCTCATGTCGGAACAAACACTCGAAAACATCCCAAAAATCGCTTGCCCTCAGGCAGTTGAAATCAATCTCGCCAGCCTCCACTGCACCAAATCCGGTCACCCCCTTGTGGAGAGGCTGCACTCCATTGCACGCAAACGATTTAAATCGCCGCATTTTTTATTGACTACAAAAATGAAAGGAGTAAAAACAACCTCGTTCTTTGACGCGTTCTAAAGTTTACCCGGTTGGCGCAACGTCCGGGGCTCAAGCGAGGTCACCCAGAAGCATCGCAGGGTGAATCTAGGGAGGGTCAGCAAGGGTCTGTAGCTAAGCGCTGGTTGAGGCGAACAGGAACACCCGTCAGAGGCAAGATAGAGTCCCGAGGCGTTGAACAGTTTTTCCGGTTGGCGGTAAGCCCGGAGCCCAAGCGCAGATCGCGCGTCGCGCCGCCCGCAAGGGCAGCACGAATGCAGGTCAGCAAGGGTCTAAAGCGAGCTACTGGCCGAGACGAACAGGTTCAACATCACCTCGGGACTCTTAATTTCCGCACGACCTTCGTCTGCTCGGGCTCTGGCTGGCCACCCTGCGTTCCCCATGGCTGTTGCACCCAAAACTGCGCGCTCACCCGCTCCTGCCCCATCCACTACGGAGACAAAGGTTGATCTTCCAGCGCCAAAGCACGTCCCCGAGGCTGTGCAACTGGACTTCGCGGCCAACCCGAACCACTATCGTGCCAAGGCCCCCGGAAAACCTAAAAAGGTAAAGCCCCGCGTGGATGCGCGGGCAGATCGGTCGCCGCGATTGGAGCTAGGGTTGGAGGTGCAATTCGACGAGACTCAAGAAAAAGACACCGAAAAGGAGTGACGGCCCTGGCTATTCAAGATCGCTTGAGCAAAAGATAGGCAGCTCAGCCGGTCAGGAACCGACGGCAATCAGACCGTCTAACGCGTCACAGCAGCGTCTTCAACAGACATTGCGATCTTCGCCTTTGTTCCGCCCTTTATAACATTGCCATATGCACCGTATGAGGGCAATCGAGCTTCTTGATTACAGCGGTATATTCCCATGCTTCTTCAACGGGTTCTTATCCCGCTTGGTTTCCAGCATAGCCAGCGCCTGAATCAATTTCTTCCGCGTCTCCCGTGGCTGGATGACGGCATCCACAAACCCGCGATCCGCTGCCACGTAGGGATTGGCAAACCTCTCGCGGAATTCTTCAATTTTGCTGCGCCGCACTTCATCGCGATTCTGCGCCTGCTCCAACTCACGTTTGTAGACGATGTCCACCGCGCCTTCGGGTCCCATCACCGCGATCTCCGCCGTAGGCCAGGCGTAGTTCACGTCGGTGCGGATGTGTTTTGACGCCATCACGCAATACGCCCCGCCGTAGGCCTTGCGCGTAATCACCGTGACTTTCGGCACGGTGGCTTCGGCAAAGGCGAACAGCAGCTTTGCGCCATGCTTGATGATTCCGCCGTACTCCTGGGTGATGCCCGGCAAAAATCCGGGCACGTCTTCGAAAGTAACGAGCGGAATGTTGAAGCAATCGCAGAAGCGAACGAACCGCGCACCCTTAGTGGAAGCATTGATGTCGAGCGTGCCCGCGAGAAACGCAGGCTGGTTTGCGACGATCCCCACCGACCGACCATTCAGCCGCGCGAAACCTACAACGATATTCTTCGCGTAGTGCTCCTGCACTTCAAAGAAGTAGCCATCGTCGGCCACGGCATGAATCACATCTTTGATGTCGTAGGGCTGGCTCGATTCATCCGGCACCATGCGGTCGAGTGCGGCATCGGCGCGGTCGATGGGATCGCTGCACGGACGCCGCGGCGGATCGTCGAGATTGTTGGAGGGAATAAAGCTCAGCAACTCGCGCACCATGGACAGGCATTCGGCATCATCGTGCGCCATAAAGTGCGCCACGCCCGAAGTTTCGTTGTGGGTGTGCGCCCCACCCAACTGCTCTTTCGTGACCTCTTCGTGCGTCACCGTCTTGATCACGTCGGGCCCGGTGATGAACATGTACGAGGTCTTATCCACCATCAGGATGAAGTCCGTGATGGCGGGTGAATACACCGCGCCGCCGGCGCACGGCCCCATGATCGCCGAAATCTGCGGCACCACTCCGCTATACAAAGTATTGCGCAGAAAAATGTCCGCATATCCGGCCAGCGACGCCACACCTTCCTGTATGCGTGCGCCGCCGGAATCATTCAGTCCGATTACGGGAGCGCCCATCTTGGCGGCCAAATCCATGATCTTGACGATCTTGGCGGCGTTGGCTTCCGACAGCGACCCGCCGAACACCGTAAAGTCCTGGGCGAAGACGAACACCAGCCGCCCTTCAATTCGTCCGTAGCCGGTGATGAAGCCGTCGCCGTAGAACTTCTGCTCGGCCATGCCAAAGTCGGTCGAGCGGTGGGTCACCAGCTTGTCGGTTTCCTCGAACGTGCCCTCGTCGAGCAGAAATTCAACCCGTTCGCGGGCCGACATCTTGCCTTCCCGGTGCTGCCGTTTGCGGCGGTCGCTCCCGCCACCCTCCGCAGCCAGGCGGTCGCGCTTCTTCAGTTCTTCGAGCTTCTGTTCAAGGTTCATGATGGAGAGATTATATCCAGCAAAGCTCATCGGACCACGTGGGCCCAGCCGCCCCGGCTGGGTGGCCGAGTGAAGCTCGGCAGAGGCGGCGAAATTTGCCCATTGGTGCTTGGTGGGACACTCCTAAAACTGTCGCTTCCGAGCGACCGGACAGCCGAGGGCGGCTGTCCCCACGCGGCCCGAGGAAGCGTCCGAGGTCCGACGCCCAAGATCCGGCGTCCGACGCCCACCTCACTGCTCCATGCTGGATCCAATCGGCTGGTATCTATACTTCTTGCCGTCCCAGAAAGTCGCTGAGGTCATCCGTTCGCTGCCGGTTTCTTCCGCGTAGATCGCCATTACGGTCTTCTTCTTTACGGTCAGCTTTTTCACCGCAACCTGTCTGAAGGGAAGATTAATGATCACAAACTTCGCTTTCGGCGTCGCGGCGCGCCAGGCTTCCGCGCCAGCGCCATGGATGATCAGCAGCACCAGGCCGCGCATCGCCGGATCCTCCGAGGCAAACTGGGTCGTGGTCTTGGTGTCTCCGAAACCGTAAAAACTATTATAGGGATCGATCACGGTGAAATTATTTTCCGCCTGATCGACCAGCGCATTAGTGCAGCGGGCGGCAACGACCAAATCCTCGACGCCATCGCCGTCCAAGTCCGCCTTCATCTGCGGCGGCCCCGCCATGAGCGTACAGGTTGATCCAAACTGCTTTTGGACGAAATCGTTGTCTACCGCAGCTGGCGGCGGTTGCTGGGCCAGCGCAGTCAGCGCATACCCTAAAACGATAAAGCGGCAAAAACGCAAAGACACCATAGAACTAATCTAATCCTGTTCGATACCGGAGAGTAGAGGCAGAAGAGGTGACCGATGGCTCGCCCCTACGTGGTCCGAGACTTCTTGAAATGTTCCCATCCCTGGGTCGGCAACTCGCGCTTCACACCATCTCTTCCCCTCAAAAAAACTTTCCGTCCGCGAGTGACGTGCCCGATCTGCCTGACCGCAATTCCCGCAATGCGCGATGGCACCCTCCTCCCAGGCGATGCGGTAAACAGCAGTTCGTAGTCGTCTCCACCGTGCAATGCAAGGCTGAGATCAACCTGCCGAGCCAGTTTCCCCACCTTGGCAACAGGAATCGCCGCCTCCTCAATTTCTGCACCCACCCCACTCTCTTCACAAACGTGGCCCAAGTCGGTGGAAAGCCCATCGCTGATATCGATCATCGCCGAGGCCATGCCATCCTTGCGGAGAATCCGGCCGGCCGTCACCCGCGGCGAAGGATAAAAATGGTGAGGAAAATCTGCAGGCTTGAGCTTTTTCCGGCCGTAAAGCAACTTGAGCGCGGCCGCCGAAGCGCCCAATTCCCCAGTTACATAGATTCCGTCTCCCGGGCGGGCGCCTGAGCGCAGGACCGCTTTTCCCTTGGGTACGGACCCAAGCACGATGATGTCAGCCAGAATGCCGTTCGGGGACTCGGCCATGTCACCCCCCGCCAGACTCACCTTGAATTCCGCCGCCAGCTGTAGCAGCCCCCGGAAGAATCCGTCCACCCAGTCCTGGGGCAAGCTCCGGGGTAGGGCCAGGGAAAGAAACGCCGCCAGTGGCTCCCCTCCCATGGCGGCGATGTCGCTCAGTCCCCGCGTCAGGCAGCGATGCCCCACCGATTCGGGCGGATGCCATGCCCGCCTGAAATGGATATTCTCCAGACTAAAATCGGTTGTGACTAAGGCTTCATCACCCCGAGGGATTCGGAGCACAGCGCAGTCATCCCCAATTCCGATTCCGCCACTCAGGAGACCGCCGCTTCGTTTGGCCTCCCGGCGGATGCGGGCAATCAGAGCTTTTTCAGGCAGTGGCAAGGCGCAATCAATATAGCAAGACCCTCGGACGGTCAAGAACCGTGCAGGGGCGGGTGCCTCCCCCGCCCAGGCCGCGCGAAGCTCGACGGTGCTTTGTGAGCCACTGGAAGGCCTGCCACGTACACGTTACCCACCCTCCCAAGGTCACCACCGAGTAACTCGTCCTCTTGGGCATGGCTCCGCACCCCGCCTTGGTAAGCCTCGCCGACGTTGACACGGGGGAACCTACTTTGTTACCGTTGCCAAGCTGTTCAAACGCACATGGCTGAACTAAGTACTGCATCCAGTAGGGATTGCAGGCACTTAATCTTTCAGTCATCCCGGTTCCGGTAGGATTCGGGCGACTCGCAGCCTCAGTCAGAGTTCGGTCAAGACTCAGAGGCTGGCCCGGATTTAAGGATCACGATGGGCTCGGCTCAAGACGCGAGCCACGGTAATCCTGGTAACTAGCGGAAAGGAAGAAATTGCAGAAACGCTTCTACATCCTTTTTGTCGCACGCGGGGACGACGGTCAGCTCCGCAAGATTCCTATTCCCGTCCATTACCTCTACGTGTTGCTGGTGGGCGCGGCGATTGTGGGAGTGAGTCTGACCGGTATTGCCAGCTCGTATCTGCGCATGGTGCTGAAGGTGTCGCACTACAACGAACTGCGCACCGAGAAAGATGACCTTAAGAATCGCTATTCGCGGCTGGAGCAGGTGGCGCAGGAACGGGATATCCAGGTGGCGTCGCTGGGCTCGCTGGCAGGTGAGGTTTCTTCCCTGTACGGCTTAAAGTCCGACCCCAACATGGTGACCGCGTCTTCGGAGAACGTGGGCAGGGCCCAGGTCGTTTCTTCGCTCGACCAGCTCGGCGCGCTCAAAGCTTCGGCGCTAAATGGCGCTACCATGACCGGAATTTCTCTGGGCCTGACTCGCGATGCCACTACTGCCGACTGGCTTCGGGCGAACTCCGCTCCCAACCTTTGGCCGGTGGAAGGTCCCATAACGGGATCGTTTGGCGAACGTATTGACCCCTTCAACGGGGAAGGCGCTTTCCACAGTGGCGTTGATATCGGATCCAGCGACGGCCAGGCCGTCGTGGCACCCGCCGATGGTGTGATCGTGTTTGCCGACTTCATGGGCGGCTACGGACGCGCCGTAATCGTTGCACACGGCCACGGCATTACCACCCGCTACGGCCACCTGGGCAGCTTCGCCTGCATTTCAGGTCAGCATGTGCACCGCGGAGACACAATTGGATACGTCGGTGAAAGTGGGCGTAGCACAGGCCCCCATCTCCACTACGAAGTCCGTATCAACGACACTCCCGTCAATCCCCATAAATACCTTCGTCTGACGGTAGCGAACGTAGGTGGGTTCTCAGCCGGCAGCTAGCAACGGCATTTCGCAAGCCTATTTCCAACTCATGTGGTGAAGATGGTGCATGACTGCGCAGCTGAGATGCCCCAAAACGAACCAGAACACTGCTTGAAGCACGGTTTTGGTTGTTGTCGTCACGAGGTACGCCTCACTGAGATGATTTGAGTAAATCCAGGAACCCGGATTCTCCCTCTTACAACGTTACTGGGAACTGAGAACAATCAACTGAAAACTGGTTTTCCAGACAGACGGCAGCCACCGCCCGGTCAAAATCTTCCAGCGTGTCGGCTGCTCCAGCCTATCACGCGCACTTATGCTCTTGACGGTGCCCGTCAACGCTCCGCTTGCGCGACTTCCTGCGGATAGACGCGCACACCCTCCGGGGTTAGGATAAACGCATCGCCCGGGGCCACTCGCTCCAAGTATCCTGAGTCCGATGCCAAAGGGTCGCCGCAATACGTTTTTCCCGTTGGATGACACAATCCTCGCCGTCAAGCAGCGCAAGGTCGTTCCCCACGAGTTCGTGCTCGACGCGATCGCTCCGCTGTCGCCCGAAACCCGCCACATGTTCGGATGCCTCGCAGTCTACGTTGAGGACAAGATTGTCCTCATACTGCGCGACAAGCGCGAGGCGACGGCGGACAACGGGGTATGGCTCGCCACCACCGAAGAACACCACGAGAGTCTACGCCGCGAGTTTCCGAACATGCGATCGATTCAGGTATTTGGGAAAGAGGTCACAGGCTGGCAGGTCCTTCCGGCCGATGCGCCCGATTTCGAGGAGGCCGCACTACGCGCCTGCGAGCTCATCGTCGCCAGAGATCCTCGAGTCGGCAAAGTGCCAAGGTCGCGGAAAGCCTCGAGATCGGGAGCTAAGAAAAGAGGGAAATCCTTGAAGCTGGCGAAGAAGCGGGCGAAGCGTGCGAGGTCGTAACCAGTGCATCGGATGCTGTCCGGAGGGTGGCCCCGTCTAAAGCGTGCCCCTCGAGAGTAGGAGGGCGCGTGTAGCATCGGCCAGCCGCCGAGGGATTCAATCAAGACAGCACGCGTATCAGATCGGTCCTCGATAGCGGCGCAGCCGGACCGCTGCGGCGAGGAATGCCGCGGCGACTGCCAGGCCGATCCACAGACCCGGGCTGCTCAGGAAATTACTCGCGGCGATATGTGTCATGGGGTCGGTTGGGAACATATCTGGCGATGTCGAGGCAACCGTGGGCGCGGCTCCGATCAATCGGGACCCCACCAGGGCAGCGAAATGCCAGGTGTTGAAGGCAATCTTCTCGACCCCGCCAATCGCGACCAGCGGCAAGGCCGCCCATAGAAATGTCGCGCGCCGCGCCCAGCCGGATACCAGCAGCAGCCAGCAATAGATTGGCGCGGACCAGAGCGCATGGGCGGTCAGAAGGTGGTAGAGCAGCAGCCAGACATCCGGAAGAACGACAAGTGCGTCCACAGCGTCGCCACACTCTGACCGCTCACCAGCAGCACTACGCTGCTCAGCAGCAGCATGATCCACTGCATGACGACGGTGATCGCAAAGGTGAGCAGCGGCAGAACCACGAGCGGAATGCTCGCCTTCGAGAGCACGGTCGTGAGATCGGAAACCGGCAGCGACTTCCAGAACAGGATGCTGCGATCGCGGCGCTCGCCGTGCAGCGCGTCGAGACAGTAGAACACACTCACGACGATACCGGTAAGCATGATCAGACCTGCCGCCATGTCGTACGGCGCTTGCGGTTGCGCCGGATCGAGCCTCAGCGGCTTTTCCCAGATACCCGCAATCGCGCTGATCGAGAAGCCGAACAGAACGACGCCGGCGACGGCCAGCGGCGCGATGTAGATCGAACGGTTCTCCCACAATTCGCGCCGCACCGACCAGTACAAGAGCCGAGTCGCCGGGATGGCCGCGGGCGCGACCACCTGCGATTCGAGGGGAGACTCGGGCACGGCGTTCGATTGAGTATTCATCGAGCCGCTCCTTGTGCCTGGCCGGCCTGATTGGCCCATCACGGCAACGAACAAGTCGGCGATGCTGGGCGTGCGCACGTCGCCAAGCGCGGCGAGTTGCTGACGATCGACGCTGATCGAACAGCAGGATGCTGCGACCGAACACCTGGCGCTCGTGCATCGGCTTGAGCGCCCGCGCCGCGGCGACCTGCTCGGGATTCACCATCACTTCCAGATAGCGCGACTCGAATTCTTCCATGCTGCAATCGAGGACGATGCGGCCGCGGTCGATGAACATGAGATCGGTGAGGACGTGCTGGATCTCTTCCACCTGATGGGTCGTCACGACGATGGTGCGGCTGCGATCGAAGTAGTCGTTCAGCAGCGAATCGTAGAACTGCTTGCGATACAGGATGTCGAGGCCGAGCGTCGGCTCGTCCAGCACCAGCAATCTCGCGTCAATGGCCATGACCAGAGCGAGGTGCAGTTGGGTCACCATGCCCTTCGACAATTCCCTGACCTTGCTGGCGCGCCGGATGGTGGTCTTCGCGAGAAAACCTTCCGCCTTCGCGCGATCGAATCGCGGATGCACGCCGGCGACGTAGTCGAGCGCCTGCGAAACCCGGATCCAGCGCGGCAGCACGGCGACATCGGCAATGAAGCAGACATCGCGCATGAGCTGATCGCGCTCGGTCCAGGGATCGCGTCCGAGCACCTTCAGTTCTCCCTGATACGGGGTGAGGCCGAGAATCGCGTTGAGCGCGGTGGTCTTGCCTGCGCCGTTGGGACCGATGAGTCCGAGGATGCGGCCCTCTTCGACGCGCAGATCGACGCCGTCCAGCGCGATGGTTGTGCCGAAGGCCTTGCGGAGGCCGCGTGCTTCTATGCATGCCATGGCTTCAGCGCTCCTCCTTGTCGGGCTTCGGCTCGGCGGTTTCGACGTGCGGCATCGACGATCGGCTGCGCGCCGTCCAGCAGTTCTTCCGGCGTCAGGCCGAGCCGCTGAATGGTTGCGTGGACCCTGGGCCATTCTTCGGCGAGAAACTTCTGGCGTTCGCCCTGCAGCAGCAGATTGCGCGCGCCCGGCATTGATGAACATGCCGCGACCTCGCCTGCTCTCGACCAGCTGCTCGTCGACCAGTTGTTGATAGCCCTTCAGAACCGTGAGCGGATTGACCCGATATTCGGCCGCGACATTGCGCACGGACGGCAGCGGATCGCCTTCCTTGAGCACGCCGTCGAGGATCATCGCGACCACGCGGTCGCGAAGCTGGCGGTAAATCGGCTGACTGTCGTTCCACTCACGGTCCATCAGGTTTTCCAGATAGCCTTTACCAGCGATACGCTCCCGTCACTTTGTCCGCTGCAGGTCGAAGTGCGCGTGGACCGGCTTGTCCCCTGGCATCATGTACGTCCAGTCCTCGGTGTGATGGTTCGCGTCGATGAATGGTGAACACGGCATGGTGCATGTGTCCGTACTGCGTGCTGCCGGCAACGTCGAGAAAATCGAATTCCACCGTCTTGCCGTCCGGCGACATCTTGCCCGCCATGCGCGGCCGGTTCCCGGCGTCACAATAGTGCGTCAGGAGCAAGCGATCGCCGTCCAGATACAGCATGGTGATCGGGATCGTCGGGTCTTCCAGCTCCCGTCATCTCATGCATGAGCGCGTTACCCATGGAAGTCACGCGCAGCGAGACCTGCATCGGGCTTGCCTTCCATGTCGCGGCTGCGGCGGGACGGTTGTCACGCGCCCTTCCCAGGAACCCGCCAGAGTTTTCAGTTGGTCGAAGGACTTCTGCGCGGTCGGCGGACTGCGCGAAGAGCCACGGTGGAGAGCGACATCAGAACAACGGACAGCATAAAACGAAGGGATTTCATGTTTCATTCTCCTTAAAGCTTCATTTCTTTCGGGTCTAGGTTCTCCCGCGTACTCAGGTGCGAGCGACCATTCTGATCTCACTAGTGATATAGTTAACTATAACACTATATTAAATGCAAGCTTTTTTGGGATTTTCTTTCGATGGTGGCCGGTCACGGCGCTTTTCGACGCCCGAAGGTGCCCGTCCAAGCTCGCTTCGGCAAGCGTTTCTTTTTGGACCGTACCCCCACCGTCGGAACTCGTGGAAGCGTTTCAGTCCCCAAGGTCATGGGGACAGGACATTTCCGAAACTCGATCACATCTGTGATCGGTCAACATCAAAATCCCCGCCCAAGCCGAGCTTGGACGAGGCACTCTCGGGAGCTATGAACGAGCAGTAGCCTGGGCCACTCGCCCTAGCGTGTCACTTGCGGGCGAGCTTCCTCGCGAGAGCGCGCACAATCGTGATCGGATGAGTTGCCAAAATGCAGATTTGCCCCAATAAGCTCTGCGGCTCGTGGAAAACGCCGAGTTGTCTCAATACCGTCCCACGGTCGTAGTAGATTTTTTCTCCAGCCAGACGGTCATCGGCGTCGAAAGTGTAGACACCGCAAAGTGGGAACTCGAGTCGTCGCCCTGTTGCCGGCAGACCGCGCCACCCGCCGAGGTGGGTCCCGCGAATCATGACTTCGACAACAATTGCGTCCTCTCCAACATGCCGGCGCTGAACCTCAATTTCTAAATCAGGCAGTGCCTTCATCAGCTGCTCGTAAAACTGGCGAACTCCGTTCAGGCCCTTATAGTGTTCGCCCCACGGCTCATCATCGTACTGCGCAATGTCGCCGAACGTGTCGAGAACACCTTCAAGATCATGCGCGTTCTCAAGTCGGATGTGTTGTTCAACGATCGCGATCCAAGCCGACCGTCGGTCCTTCGGAATAGGTGAGGTCGCCACAGGCAACTCCTGCCAGACTTTGGTAGTGTCCTAACTGGGGTTTTCTCTGCGAACTTCGCGGAAGTTCTCTGCGATCTTTGCGGTCAAAGTCTTTTGACTTTTTTCGAGATAAAAAGCAAAGAGATCTTTGCCGCAAAGGTTGCCCAAAGGACGTGGAGCTATTTTGGAAGTATAGATCTGGAAAGGATCACTCAATTCTCAATCTTGAGTTGCTTAGTTCTCCAGGTCCGCTAAGCGGCAAATGAATCCCCATCCGCCGCCGAGTTCGCTGACCGCCAGCATCAGTTCGTTGCTGCCCTTCTTCAAGGGAAGGTAGACGGCGTCGTTTTCCGGGTTGACGATGCCGAGGAACCCGGGGTCGCGGAAATTCTGGGCGCTTCGGCCACGGAAGAGAATCTTGCCATTCAGGAACACGCTGACGTCGTCGCTGTAGCCGATGTAGAGCTTCTTCACCTGGTCGCGGTCGGAATCGATGCTGGTCCGCGCATACACGACCTTCATTCCCGGCTGGGGCTCCAGGCGCTTCGAAAAGTCGCTCTGAAACGAGACCCTCGGATGCGGGGCCTCGCGATAACGATAGATGACCACAAAGCCGGGCGGCTCCGCCTCCACATCCTGCCAATGGATGGCATCGCTCTCGGACGGCGAGAGCGGACGCTCCAGATTGCGTGCGAGCGCATCGTACGAAGGCGACAGGCTCCACTTGGTCAGAGTGCCCGGCGGCATCGGCGGCAGGTGCCGCTCCCAGGGCGCATCGGGCGTTGTCCGTATTTCGAAATTCGAGAAATAGGTCGCGCCGGTCAGGACATACAGGGCCACCTGGCCTTTCTGAACGCCGCTCTTCAGATCGTTCATCACCAGCGCGGGCTTGTCCATGTCCTTGACGTAGAGCTTCGCCTGCGCGCCCACTACCTCCAGGCGCAGGTGGAACCAGACATCTTTCGGGATATCGACCGCGCCGGTGAAGCCCGGCCCATTGTAGATTTGCCAGTTGAGGCCGGTGTTGAGAACCGGCGTGTACTGCATGGCGTCGGGAAGCCCGGACTTGTGCTGGCGGAGATAGACCCATTCGGCGTTGGCGCCGTCGTTGGCGATCCGAAACTGAATGCCGAAGAACCCGCGGCTGGCCGGGGTTGCGACATCCACGTCGATGACGCCGTCGCGCATTTCGAAGTCCTTCAAGACCGCCGCTCCGCCATCGAGGAAGAGGCACTTGCGGCCCTGATATTCAGCCGCCTTGGCTTGTCCTTGCAGGTCCCAGCGCGGGGAGTCCGGGGGAACGGAGAGCGTCTGCGGCGTCTGGGAATGGGCTGCAGACTCGGCGGCAAAAAGAAGAGCAAGAGCACAGGCACAAAGACTGAAGTGTCGCATTGGTTCCGTTTTCCTCCTCAACGACAGTGTCCGCTTCTAAGACGCACGGGGGACAAGTTCGTGAGCGGCCGGGTTGGCCCATCCCATCGCGGTATTTCCACTCTCGAGGGTGCACGTGCACGCTCCGCTTGGGCGGGGTCTTCTATGGGTCGCACCCTCACCGTGGAAAAAAACCCCGTCTGAGCCCGCCGTCGAAATCCCGAGCGAAGCGTAGGGATCTATTAAGAGCACCGAGCTTGCCAGGACGGGTCCGCTACCCGTAAGGTCAGTCTTCGGCGACGCCCTGCTTGGGATTGCATTGCGTGCGCCTGCGTCCCAATCACACAAACCGTGTTACAGATCCGCCGTTAGGGAGGAGAACGTGAACAGGAATACAGTGCAAAGCTCCGAGCCGACGACCGGCCTGAGCGAATTCGATCTCGGCTATTACGGCTGGCGCGTGGTGCTGGCGGCGTGCTTCGGCGTGATGGCGGGGTTCGGCTCGCTGTTCGTTTATACGTTCACGGTTTTCGTGAAACCCCTGGGCGCGGAATTCGGCTGGAGCCGGGAAGCTGTCTCGCTCGGCTTCGCACTCGCCGCAGTGACCGTGGGTCTGTCTCCCCGCTGCTGGGCCGCTGGATCGACCGCTTTGGCCCGCGCCGCATCATTCTTCCCTGCATGACGGTGTATTGGCTGCGGCGATTGCTTCGCTGGCACTGTCTGCGCTCCGCAGTGTGGCAGTTCTACGTGACCTGCATTGTGCTGGGCGTGGTTGGGAACGGCGCAGCTCATCTGGCCTATTCGCGATCCATTTCCACCTGGTTTCAGCGACGCCTGGGATTAGCGCTGGCCTTCGTAATGGTGGGAGCGGGCCTGGGCGCCATGATCCTGCCGGTGGTTGCGCAAGCCATCATCAGCCGATCGGGCTGGAGGGCAGCCTACTTGTCACTCGGCTGTATTGCCCTGCTGCTCGGCCTGCCGCTCAGTTGGCGCTACGTCCGCGAACGTGGAAGTACAGTTCGGCATGAGTCTGCTCCGGTTGTGCATTCTGGAAAGACCTGGCAGCAAGGCCTGCGCTCTTATCGCTTTCTGGATCATCGTCGCGGTCCTGTTCGTGAGTTCGATCAGCATGAATGGAGCGATCACTCAGATGTCCGCGTTGCTGACGGATCGAGGAATCACGGCCAGCGATGCGGCGCTATGCGCTTCCATGCTTGGCGGCTCGAGCCTGTTCGGCAGGGTCGGAGTGGGCTGGCTGCTGGACCGATTTTTCGGAGCGCGCGTCGCTTTTGTAGTGAACCTGGTTACCGCCGCGGGCATTTTTCTGCTCGCCCGCGCGAATAGTTTTCCCGCGGGCTGCCTCGCTGCCGCGCTGATTGGCATCGGGGCTGGCGGCGAAGCGGCCATCACGCCGTACTTGCTGACTCGTTATTTTGGGTTGCGCGCTTTTTCCACGCTTTACGGCCTTACCTGGACGTTCTATGCCGCGGCGGCGGCCGTCGGCCCGGTCATACTGGGACGCGCGTTTGATTCGACGGGTTCCTATACGTCTTTGCTGGTGCTCCTCGCAGCGGCGCTGGCGTTGGCCGCTGCGATGAACCTGTTGCTTCCGAAGTATCCGAACTCACCCGCAACGGATCTTTCCTGACCCAAAACTACAAGGGTGCCCCGTCCAAGCTCCGCTTGGGCGGGGATTTTCTGTTCCGAATTCCACGCATTTCTGAAATTCGGGAGACTTACTTAGTGTCCGCCTGATCGACAATAGTAGAAAAGCGCTAGGGTGGACCACCCAGCGGGCCGTGTAGTATTCGCCTCTTGCACCGCCCAATCAGGAAGAGATGAATGCAATCTCTTCCGGGTGAAGTTCCCTTTAAGGAGCACTGCGCCTGCCATGCGAAGCATTCACAAACTGTTCGCAGTCTTCTTTTTCTTGCTTCCGGTCACATTTGTACAACTCTCAGGCGCAGAATCGTGCCCAGGCGAACAGCATCCGACTTTCAGGGTCGCGGTTGCTCCTGAGTTAGCGGCTACGCCCCTCTCAGGCCGGCTGCTTGTGATGATGTCCAATCTGCCCGGTCCTGCGGACAAACTCGCTCCCAGCTTCGGACCGGACGCTCACTCCGTATGGGTGGCCGCGAAAGAGGTTCGGGGTCTCACCCCACAGACACCCGTCGACCTTGATCCGGATGAGTTGGCGTATCCCGCCGCATTCTGCACCGCCTCGGCGGGAAATTACAATATCAAGGCCGTCCTGGATGTAGATCACAATTTTGCTTATTATGGCGACGCTTCCGGTGGTGATCTGCTCGGCGTCACAACGGAGCAGAAATTCGACCCAGCTACAAACGAGCGCATCTCGCTGACGCTGGCCGAACGCAAGACTGACCCCAAGCTGCAATTGCCCTCCCACTCTGAATTGTTTGATTTCGTGAGCCCGACGTTGTCCGAATTTTGGGGACGTCCGATTCACATGCTTGGTGTGGTTGTGCTCCCGCCCAGCTACGGCAGCAGCAAAGTCCGCTATCCGACCGTGTACGAGACGCACGGTTTTGGTGCGGACATGAGGTATTTGGTGCTGCACAGTGCGACCAGCGCAAACAAGTTGATGGAAGACAAGAAAACGCCGGAAATGATCTGGGTGATTCTGCTGCAGGCTTCTGCCACCGGCACCCATGAGTTCGCCGATTCTGTAAATAACGGACCATGGGGCAAGGCCCTGACCGCGGAACTTATTCCTCACTTCGAGAAGAAGTATCGAATGGATGCCAGGCCGAGAGGGCGCTTCCTTACGGGGCACTCATCCGGCGGATGGGCAGCATTGTGGCTACAAGTGTCCCACCCCGGTTTTTTCGGCGGTACCTGGCCCACGGCACCCGATCCCGGCGATTTCCGCAACTTCGCCGCCGGGGCTGATCTCACCAGGAATCCGCCGTCAAACTTCTATCGCAACGATGACGGCAGTCCCAGGATGTTCATTCGCATGGGCGCAGAAGATACCCAGGCCTTGGGAGATCTGGCTCTCCAGGAACGTGTGTTGGGTGCTTATGGTGGGCAGCTGGCGTCTTTTGAGTGGGTCTTCAGCCCACGAGGCAAAGACGGACGTCCGATGCCGCTCTTCGATCGCGATAGTGGCGTGATTGATCCCGAGGTCGCGCAGTACTGGGAAAAACACTACGACGTAGCGCATCTCCTGCGCTCCAACTGGAAGAAGTTAGGTCCGCTGCTGGACGGCAAGATTCACCTCACTGTCGGCACTGCGGACACCTTTCACCTGGATGAACCCGCGCACCTGCTGGAACAAACCATCAAAGAGCTGGGGGGCAAGGCCAGTTTCACCTATATGGACGGACGCAGCCACTTCGATTTGTATCAAGGCGGGCTATCCGAGCGGATTGCGAAAGAAATGTACGCCGTGGCCCGCCCAGCCAAATAGTCAGGCGGCATGAAGTAGTTTGCGCGGAAAGTGCAGGATTCTGCCAGCATCGGCTTCCGGCCCGACTGCAACTCCAGCAGCGTCAAGCCATCCCAATCGATTACTCGTGGCACTAAAAATGCCACCCTGCCTACCGGCACGACGCGGTGACTCGTGCCAAACCTCCCCTTCCATCCTTTCGGGAGGTACTTTTTCTGCGTCGCGACGACTTGCTGAAGCCCGATATAATGAGCGAAGTCATACTCCTGGGTGCGGGCGCGTTGCTCTTCGCGATCCTGTTTCTGATCCTCATAATAGTTCTGACTCAAGTCTCAGCCCCGGTCTGAAGGCGAACTCCGGAGGGTGGCCCACGTTCGCCCTACCAACAAAACCAGGGTGGCCCATCTTTGCGTTCTTTGCGAAAAGTGGGATTCCACGGAGTCGCCCCCTTGGTTTTTGATTTCTCTGCCCTTTCACCAACCTGTCATCCCGACCGCACGACTGGTGGCCCACATCTCAGCGGGTGGGTACAGTTCCCAAAACGAGCCCTCAATTTTCAATCTTAGGGTGCCCCATGTTTGCCTGGGGTTGGCAAACGTGGGGACCTGCTCGGAGAACAGGACTCTCCTTCATAAGTGGAGAGCGCCCCAATCTTTAGTTGTGGAAGTGAATGAGCCCCACATTTCGAAAACCACGAGATATGGGACACCCCAAGAGGCTAAATTGTTGCTCCATGCGGCTCGGGGGCAGATGTGAGCCAGCCCGCCATCGATCCTAAATCCACCTATTGCTTGTCATAAATTGAGGTACCGGTCACTTTCTTGCCTGCCGAGTTTTTCCCCGATGTGGTCAGCGTGCGTGTTTTGCCGTCCGCCGATACCACGATTTTCCCGCTGGTGCTGACCATTCCACCCTTCTTGTTTTCCAGGGTCAATGTGTGATCGTCAACTTTGGTGTATGCCCTCGAATCGGCACTGGGATCGCCGGTCAAAGGATAGTCTTTGCCGTCGAACTTGCCCGTCCATTCGGTGTGCATGGGCTGCCCGTCAACGCCTGTCCCGTCGGTCGTGACCTTCACGCTATCGCCCTCAGCGGCGTACACAACTGTAGTGTTCTTGATCATTCCGGGTGCTAACTTCGACTTGGCTTCGTTGAGCTTCCAGGTGCCCATATTCGGATTTTCGGCGAAACCTAAAACTGCCAGAAAGCACACCACTACTGTCAACACAATCGATCTTCTTTTCATGTGGTCTCCTGTTTGAGAGGCGAGGATGTAATTGATTGAGGCGTGCCGAGTTTATGTCAGTTCCACAGGTTAAGCAAGGCGGGCGGCCCAGCCCGTCACGCCCATCTCTACTCGAGGGTGCCCGTCCAAGCTCCGCTTGGGCGGAGGTTTTCTGCGGGCTGGCCCATCATTACTTTTTTTCAGCGCAAGGTCATCGTCACAAACGCTGTCACAGCGAAAATGCCACGCCCTTGCAAAATGCGCGAGGACGGGACATCGCATTTTACGTTCGGCGGTAACTCGGCGGCAGAAGGGTGGGCGACACGCCTGATTCCTAAGGGAACGTTCCGTCTGTCCCCAGGCTTCCGGTCGCCACCTAACTATGGCCTTGCGTCAATGACAACTGTTGCAACAACCAAACGAAGATCCGCTCTACACCCCACACTGTCTGCGCCGGGTGCTGCACTGTCCAATGCTCCGTTGGCAACTTGCGGCAGGAACACGATCCCGTCATTGGGATTCGTTTGGGATAAATCGACCCAGCGCTGCATTGCATCCGTAAGATCGACCGAAACTAGGGTTGACTGGAAGCCCCAAAGGGGCGGCGGAAGGACCTCGGGGGGCGCCACGCCCGTGCGCGGCGGAATATGGATAGGCAGCAAACTGACTCGAGGGTCGATGATGGTCGAGGTCGCGTTCGAGAACTGGTTGCGCCAGGCGGTCTCCGCTGGAATTGTTAACCACGCCGCGTTCGTCGCGCGATGGACGGTCCCCACACAGTTGGCCGTTTCGCCGGGATTCAGCGGGATTGTGGTTGTCGCAGCAGTAACCTCAAAGACCGCCGACGCAGAGGTCACTCGGCACCCGCTCGGGGGTGGTCCTAGAGCAGCGATGGCACTGGTGACGTTCGCCAGGTTGAAGACTATGTGGGACGATGATTCGTCAATCGTGCCGCATGCATCGTGGTAGGATGCGATCCGGATTTTGTCGACCGGTGGATCCAGTGGCCAGTTAAATGTTCTGCTTACATTGCACCGCCGCCCACGTTAACTATGGACCTACGAAGGGAGCGCGATGCGGGTGTAGGGAGTGAGACGGTCAGGGTTCGGGTTGGAATGCCGGCTGGGAATCCAGGGCAATTCACCGACGGCGGAACGGGTACCGAGGTGCTTGGTGGTTTTTTAGAGGTGCATCGTGTGCACAAGACGGCGGTCGCGAGAGCGATAATGGTCATAAACGCGCGCGTAGACATAATTTCGCCTCCTAGAGCTATCCAACGGTGTGTGTAATCCCGAAGCCGCGATAATTTGTCAAAATCGTAAGGCTTAGGCGAGTGGGCCAGGCGGGTGGCTCAGCCCTCCGATGGGAACCTGCACAGTGGGTACCCTCGAAGAGCGAAGACCTTGTTAAGGTCGGGTGCCCCCACCTTTCGCGCTTCTTGCAAGGATCGGCCTCGCTAGTTTTTGCGTTGGGAAGCATGGGCCACCCGCTTACTTCTTTGCTTTCCATAGATGGTCGTCCTCCTCAATTGTGTTTTGCGCAATCCGGTCAGCCAGGCTAGCCGCGGCCAGTACCTTTTTCTTGTTGATTTTCCTGTTTGTGTGATCGGAACCCAGGGGCCGATTCAGTCGGACGGAATTATCGCGCCGTAGGCGGAAGTGCTGTTCGGCTGGATAGCGGCGAGTCTACGCTCAAACGAAGTGTTGTCAAGGTCATTTCAAAGGCTGATTAGGGTGGGCCAGCCCCGGGCACTGGCATCTCGAACGGTGTTCAATTTAGGTGAAATCTCCTACAGCTTCCATGATTTTCTCAACCACGTGCGCTAGTCCGTCCTTGGTTTGGACCGCAAGCCGGTCGGCCAGCGTGACCGAATAGTTTCGGACTTCAGTGAAACCGACTCCGTGCCACACTGGGAGAATAACCTTTTCGCCATTCACCTCCTTTGTTGCCAATCCATTTAGTTCTTGCTGCGGCCAATGCTTCTCGAAGAAATAGCCGCTGAGAATGACAACGCCGAATCGTGACCGCGCAAGCCCACGGTCAATTGACTGGCGCAGGCCATCACCCAGCTTCAACGAAAAATCGTCATACCATACGCGCACACCTCGAGCTCGGAGAGCTTCGGCGAGCGGCTGAGCAATTGCGTCTTTGTCTTCAGTCGCGTGCGATATGAAGACATCCCACTCTTCTTCCGGCTTATTACTTGTCTTTCGAGCTGGAGAGGCATCAGAAGTTCTAGGTGCAGATGCAGATGGAGCTTGCTTTACGGGGATCTTCAGACCCGCGACGATTTGGGAATGTGTACCTCGCTCCTGCCTACGCTTCTGGATCAACGAATTCACAAGTTGCTGAAGATCACGTTTCAATTGCTCAGCCGAATATTGCAGGTTTTGTAGATACTGCTTTATTTCACCAACCGCGCGGTTCGCAGCGCCCTCTACATCGAAGCCCGCATCGGTGAGCGTGTACACCAGATGTAACTCGTGGTCGTTAATCTCACCGAATGGTGGATTCAAACTGAAGCTTGTTGGCTGCACGTCGAAAACACCCGCATCACCCTGAAAAGGGACTACGATTCGTATTTCAGTGCCACCAATAAAGAATGGTCTCGAACGATCGGAGATGAAGCGCTGCGGGTCGCGGCTGACATCGACCTGCGTCTCTTTCGTGAGCGCGTACTTCTTCTCTTCGTCGAGCACCGGAACGTTGATGCTGAATTCCTCAATGAGCCTTGACGCAACGGCAATCGGGTCCGCGTCTAGTTCCACGTTCGTGGTGGTCGGGAAAGCAATCTTGAGTTTCTGCTTTTGGTGCTCGATGACACTAAATATGTCAACCCGGTTAAATAGTGGGTTCATTCGTCGTCTTCCGCTATTTACGCGTCTATGGATGATAAAAAGTCTATCAGGCGGGTGGCCCAGCCTATCACGCGCATTTCCACTCTGAAGGGTACGCCGTCCAAGCTCCAATCCAGCCTACTTACTCAGCTTGGAATAATGCAGATGGACTAGCTTCCAGTCCCCGCCTCGCCTGACCCAGACGCTGGTCGATTCGAACTTGGGAAAGTCTTCCCCGTCGCCGTACCTCTCGACTTCGGTCAGGAGAGCGGCATCGCCATAGAAGCGGAAGCGCTCGTTGGCAACTATCACGTTCACGCTGGTGGCGTTCGGCTTGCTGTGGCCTACATCGTCTATCTGCTGTGCCTTGGTGACTTCCCCGAATTCGCCGGTCAGGACAAAGTCGGAGTCCTCGATCCGGTCGAGAGTTTTAACGTCTCCTAAATTGTAGGCCTTCAGCACATCTACGTTCAGCCGGCGGATGGCCTGCTCGTCGCTGGCATGCTTGGTCGACGCAGGAGCGGCTTGTCCATAGGTGAATACGGCGGAAATCCAGACAACAACCGGGAGAAGAAAAACAATTCCACGCGTCATGGCGTCCTCTCTTTACTCTCCATGCTAACCAGCGTTCGCGGACTCTCCGCTGGCAGAGGAAGTATCAACTGGGAACCGGGAACTAACAACTGGCATCTGGATTTCCTACCCCAGAAGGGTGTCCCCCGCCTTAGGAAGCCTTGAAACTGGGCTTGGGCGGCACACACACGGATTCAAACCAGCGGCTGATATACACCTGGGCGTGAGCCTCGCCACAGAAATGCCGGGCGGTGGCACTATTGGCGGCAGCAAGATCCCACTTGATGACCGTCAGCTTCTGATCTCCGCACTCGATCACAAACCAATGGACCGGATTCTCACTGACGATCCCGCAAATCTCGCATCGGAATTCCTTCAGATTCGACATGCCTTCTCCACGAGCTTTGCTAGGCAAAGGTCGGTACGGGGGCGGGACGACTTCAAACCAAATCCTAGCTCTTCCCTTTTAACATCTCCACCACCCGGTCAAAGTCCTCCAGCGTGGCGTACTCGATCACAATCTTCCCTTTGCCCTTGCGGTCGCGGATGCGCACTCGCATGCCCAAAGCTCGTTCCATCTCGGTTTGCGCCGCCCTCACATTGGGATCCACCCATCGCGCCCGGTGCTGCTCCTCCTGCGGCTTCTGCAGCGGAACATTGGTGTTGAAGCACAGGTCTTCCAGTTGTTCGACTGACAAGTGCTTCCGCACCGCTTCGTCGGCAATCTTCGGAATCATGGCCGGGTCCAGGAGCGTCAGCAGCACCCGTGCTTCGCTGAATCCCAGACGCCCTTCCTGCAGATACTGCATCACCGTCCCCGGCAGCTTCAGCAACCGCATGTAGTTCGAGACTGATTCCCGCGAGATGCCCACCCGCTGCCCGATCTGCTCCTGGGTCAATCCGAAGTCGCGGCTCAGCTTGCCGAATGCCGCCGCCTGCTCCATGCAATTCAGATCCTGACGCTGCAGGTTTTCGACGACGGTCATTTCCGCAGCCTGCTGGTCGGAGACCTTGCGGACGATGGCTGGAACCGTTGTCCTCCCCGCCAGCTTCGACGCCCGGCAGCGCCGCTCTCCCAGGATCAGGAGGTATTCGCCCTCCGCCCCCGGACGTACCACAATTGGCTGCACCACCCCGTTCGCCTTGATCGATTCCGCCAACTCTTCCAGCGCCTCTTTGTCAAAGTGGTAGCGCGTCTGGTAGGGATTGTGTTCGATTTGCTCCAGCGCGATCTGGACCACGGCTTGCCCGCTCACCGTCTGCGCCTGGGCAAACACCTCAGTCAGGACCGTGGAATGGACAGACGCTCCCTCCCCCGCCGCCGTCGGCCCCGCTGCGGGCGGGACCACAGGTCTGGGACCGCTGGGAAGCAGCGAGTCCAGTCCACGCCCCAGCGCCCTTCTCTTCTCCGGAACCGCCTTGTCAACTTCCGTTACCGCTTTTTCCGCTGCTGTTGTCATTGATCCACCCGTGTCTGTGTGGCGCGGGCGCCCTCGCCCGCGGCTGTGTCAGTCGACTCGTCGGCCCGGATCCGCCGGTAGCGCAAAACCAGCATCACCAGAAGAAACACCAGGCATCCGCCGGCCACCACCCACGCGTCCCTCAGATACGGCCCCCAGTGCGTAGTCCGGTAGGGCTTCACAAATCGAACGAACCAGACCGTTGCCACGCCCAGCAGAAGCAGGGTAAAAGAAGACCGCACCACGGCGGCGATCGAGGGCGGCGGAAGAATGCCCGCCCCTTCCCGCCTTTGCTCTTTCCTTTGTTGTCGCTGCTCGGCGGTGGTCACATTGTTTCCGTCCTGGCTGCGGGCCGAAGCCTGCCTACGACCAATCCATTACATCGATGAATGTCAATCTATAACATCGATATTGGTCGATATATTAGGCGGTCTTGTCCATCTCCTCCTCCACCGGCGCGGCCGGCAGATGGTGCGCAATGATCTCCTTGGCCAACCGGATATAACTCTCCGCCCCCTTTGACCGCGGGTCATATAGCAACGCCGGACGCCCGTGGCTGGGCGCCTCCGCCAGCCGTATGTTGCGCGGGATGGTCGTCGTGCAGAGCTTCTCGCCAAAGAATCTTTTCAATTCCGACATCACCTGCTGAGCCAGATTGGTCCGCTCATCCAGCATAGTGAGAACCACGCCCTCGATGCCGAGCTCGGGATTAAAGCTGGCCCGTATCCGCTCGACCGTGTCCAACAGCTCGCTGATACCTTCCAGGGCGAAATACTCCGCCTGCATGGGGATCAGCACGGCGTCAGCGGCCACCAGGGCATTCAAGGTGAGCAGATCGAGCGCGGGAGGGCAGTCGAGGACGATGAATTGGAAGCGATCCCGCAAGGGAGACAGTACGTCACGCAAACGGAACTCGCGACGATCTGCGTCCACCAGCTCGAGGTTGGCGCCGATCATGTTCTTGTGCGCCGGCACGAGCCAGAGCTGTTCGATTTCGGTAGGTTGGATGGCCTGCTCCAGAGAGGCCGCACCCATCAGCAGATGGTAGGTATTGATCCGCTCCGGATCCTTGATCAGGCCGAGCCCGCTCGTGGCATTTGACTGCGGATCGCAGTCCACAAGCAGCGTGTTGACTTCCGCTGCTGCAAAAGAGGATGCCAGATTAATGGCAGTCGTAGTCTTGCCCACGCCGCCCTTCTGGTTGGCTACCGCAATGACGCGTCCCATTTAAGTTGTGGATAACCCGAGAGATATTTGCAGAATAGAGCGAAACGATGTGCAATGGCAATGACGTATTTTGGTGCAGTACCGCAGCTGGATAGCTTTGTTGAAATAAATCGGGTTGCATTCGGATGCGGCCATGGTTTCCACAGGAAGTTATGTTCCACATGGAACATCTGAGATGAACTTTTCACTGGAAATACCCCCAGCCAGAGTCTTCATCGGGTGGGCATTTAGTCGGGCAGCGATCAGCGGCTATAAGGGGTAATTATGTTCCACGTGGAACATTCGCATTGCCTTACTCGCTGCTTGAAACCCTATGATCGGAGCTTCCAATTAGTCACGCCGCAACGCAGGAGTGTTCCACGTGGAACACTGCGCGCAAGCTTTTCCCCGGAAATGGCAGAGCTAGATTTCCGGTTGGGGAAGAGTGACACCCGTCGAATCAGGCGTAATGTTCCACGTGGAACATTGCCTTGGCGTGCTCTTGCGAACCCTATTAGTACCCGATGTTAGAATTGGCCGCTGCCGAAAATATTTTCAACATTCCCACTTTATGGTGATTATGCGACGCCAAGCGCAAAATTGACCATGATAATTGGCGGTAATATCTATCGCTTGTTCCACTTTTTACTATCTTGGTTCCACGGGGTTTATGAATTAGGTTATGGGTTCGGAACCATCGCACGGATATACTCGATTTCAGCTATACATTCCACTTTGGGGCCGTAATATCGGTGATCTAAACGCTTCCGTGGTCGCTCATGTGTTCACAGTAGGTGTGTCATTCCACTTTTGTTTAAAATATTAACTATGTCAATTCGTTCCTTCCCAGGAGCAGGAATCGATTTGAAGACCGGGGAAATTTAATCGGCTGGTCCCATTGCAGGGACGGGGCGAGGTGGCGAGCGCGGTCGATCTGAGGCTCGCCGATCAGAATCGCCAGGTGACCGGACGGTGCTACCAGGTCGACTGCCGTTGGGAGAATCGAATCGAAATGCTCGACGGCGCGAAGGGTGACCACGTCCCCAGATCTCTTGGGAGCGACGGACGAGGTCCTCTGTTGATTCGAGTTCGGTCTCCCCTGGAAATCGGCGGCGCGGCCGGCAAACACATCGACGTTGGTAAATGTTAGGGCGCGAACAACCTCGCGCAGGAATGTGGCTTTCTTATGGTTGGACTCGATCAGGGTCAGGTGGATGTGCGGAGCCCATATCTTGATGGGCAGGCCGGGGAAGCCAGCACCGGAACCCAGGTCGATGACCTGGACTTCGGGCAGAGCTTTTTCTGCGGGGCTTTGTTCTGGCGCTGGGAACAGATGACGAGCGGCAAAGAGGGACTCGCCGAAGTGGCGGGTAACGATCTCCTCTGGCTGCCGGACTGAGGTGAGATTGACACGAGCGTTCCAGCGCCCTAATAGATCGATGTATATCGATATACTCTGGAGTTGGACAGGGAGCAGAACAGTGGGTCCGTCGCTTTGCCTGGGGCTTTCCCGGCTGGGGTCAAGGAACGGTTGCAGCAACTCGGCGATGCGAGCAGGGTCCACGAGATTGCGATTGTAGATGGCGTCGCCGAAATCTTAAACTCGGGGAGAGTGCGGCTGCCCGAAACCTGCGACGCTCGTCGGCAGGAAGTGACTTAACGACCAGTTGTCAGTTCCAAGTTCCCGGTTCTCAGTTTATTGTCTGCTCGATGGCCCTACGCAGTTCGTCATAGGGCATTACGCCTGGGTGGTAGAGGGCAACACGGCCGGTGCGGTCGACCAGAACCAGGGTTGGTGTGGTGCTGGCGCCGTAAAGATTGAAGTTATCTTTGCTCACCGGAACGGGAACATTCTGCAGCCCCGGGTAGAAGTGCTGCCAGACGCGCTCGATGTAGGCGAGTTCGTCTTTGGGCGGTGCGTCTTCGCCCTGAGCGGCGTAGCCGTAGAGCTGAGTGGGTGCGAGCAGGGTGAGCCCGCGCGGACCGAATTCCGATCTGAGCTGGGCGATCACCGGGCCTTCGGCTTTGCAGTCGCCGCACCAATGTGCCCAGAAAAAGAGCAGGACGGGCGATCCGTTGAGCTGGGAAAGAGTCAGCGGCTTCGGCACCCAGATACTGGGTAATCTTCAGCGGGGGGGCCGGCTGTCCGGTTAATCCGAGGAGATTGAGATTCTTCTGCAGACGGGGCTGGATAGATGTATTGCGATATGCCACGAGGCTGCGGCGAAGCAGGGCCACAGCCTGAGCTTGGCGTCCCTGCGCGGCGAGCACTTGCGCTTGAACTTCGAGGGCGGCTCCGAGGGCGATTGGCAGCTGGGGCTCGGCGTCCAAAGTGCGTTTCGACAGCAACTGGCGACTCAGACTCTCGGTCTGTCGGGCAAAGGTTTCGGCGCGGTCGAGACGATTGGCGGCTAGACTGGCGCGCGCCATCCAGGAGAGAGCTTCAACGTAGTCGGGAGTGATGCCTTGTCGATTGCGATAGCCCTGGAGAGTAGCCTCCGCCGCGGCGAAATCATTGCGCGAAAGCTGGTTGCGGACGTCGTCAGCTATGCTGGCAAAAGATAGGGAGGAGGCTAGCAGGCAAACCGCAAGCAGGCGAGGAAACATGGCTTCATGATAAACATTGGACAGGAACTCGATTGCGAATTCGAAAACCCAGTTTTCAGTTCCTGGTTCCCGGTTCTCAGTTTAGCTCGCCTGCTCCACTGCAGCGACTGAGTCGATGAACTGGAAGAATTGTTTAACGCGGGTGACCTGGAGCGCGTCCTGAACTCGCTGGTTGACTCCGATCAGGTACAAGTTGCGGCCGTCTTTCTGGTGAGTGACGTACGCTCCTACCAAAGCGCCGATTCCGGCTGAATCCACGTAGGGGACGTTGGTGAAATCCAGCATTAGCGTTCGGGAAGTGTCGGAACGAACCTTGGACTGAAAATCGAAGAGGGTGGTAAGAACTAACGGCCCGGTCAGACGCAGAATGCGTTGTCCATCTTTCGGGCCCGCAAAATCTTCAATGAGGAGAGGCTCCTGCGGCATCGGGAAATATTAGCCCTTAGGCGTTCTGAAAGTGTTAAAGCAGTGTTAATTTTGACAGGAAGCCCGCCCGGGGCGCGCCGAGTGAGGGCCAGCGCCGGGTTAGTATGGCGAGCGGAGGGAGAGTCATGGCATTGAAGGTGGGGGATAAGGCCCCGGATTTCGAGTTGCCAGCGGTGCTGGGCGAACAGCATGTAAAGGTGAAACTCAGCGACTACCTGGGAAAGAACAATGTTGTGGTGAGTTTCCATCCGCTGGACTGGACGCCGACCTGTGCGGCACAGGTGCCGGCGTTCGATTCGGACCGGGAGAAATTCGCCTCACTGAATGCCCAGGTGGTGGACATCAGCGTGGATTCGATTCCCAGCAAGATCGCCTGGCAGAAAAAAGAGATCGGGATGATGCAGACGCCCATGTGTGCGGATTTTTATCCCCATGGCAAGGTAAGCCAGATGTTCGGTATCTTCCGGGATGTGCCGCCGTTTCCGGGGATTTGCGAGCGCGCTGTTTTCATTGTGGACAAAGGCGGGAAGATCGCGTTTGCCAAGGTGTATCCGCTGGACCAGGCGCCGAACAACCAGGAATTGCTGGAGGCGCTGAAGAAGATCGGCTAGCGGCGCAGGCGGTTCAATACAGTGCCCAGGACCAGCAAGCTAAAGACGGAAATCACTCCCAGGGAGGCCACACAGTAAATGCACCAAACTCCCAAAAGGTGTGCCTCGATGTGAGCAAGGTAGAGAGAGAACGCCAGCGCAGCCAACGAAACTGGAAGCAAAGGGCCATACCAGCGCTTGAGAGACAGTGCACCCAGCAGCAGATAACCGGCCATCCCAATGGCCGCAACAGGCACGCCCCAGAGAACCGCATAGGGACTGTGGTTAACGATTCCGCAATCCCATTTCTCGTTAATGCTGCAAGGTGAGGTGTCAGTCCGGTAATGCTCGCGCAACGCAAGTGTGGACGCAGCAATACCGAGTACGGCGAGCAAAGCCAGGACAAATCGCATCAGTCGTTTCCTCGCTTTATAAATCCTAGAAGTGGAATCTGTATTTTACTTGGAGCGAGATCTCGCGTGGGTTGACGTAGTGCGTTCCTCCGAAGGTGTTGCTGTTGTCCAACAGGTAGCGATGGTTGGACAGATTCAGTCCGGTCACGCGAACGTTCCAGTTTTCGCCGAACGATTTGCCAACCGACAAATCAAAGGTGGTATGTGACGGCAGGTGCTCCGGGCCTTCTCCGTCGACAAAGCCAGAGCCGTAGTTGACGTTGAAGTCGGTCCAGACGCGCCGTGGCAGTTGGAGATTGAAGCCGGTGGAGAGCGTGTTGCGCTGGTCATGATCGAGGAAGAAATAGCCTTCGTCCGGGGGGTGAAATCGGTCGAGACCACCGGTAACGCCGCCGGCGCCTTCGGCGTACTGATGAGAATAGACGGCGTGGACCTGGGCCAGCCCAGCGATCCGGGGCGAGTTGGCGGTGGCTTCCCAGCCACGGATGCGGGCACGATCGATGGTGAGCGGGAAGAAAATGTTGGAGTTGCCCAGGACATCGTGGTCGAAGAAGTTCTTCGCGCCGGTGCGGAAGTTGGAAACGTCGAAGGTCCAACCGGCAAACGGAATGGTGAGACCGAATTCGTGTTGCTCGTCACGCTCGCCGCGCAACGGCAGGAAGCCGAAACCCTGCTGGGCCGCTTGATCGAGTAGAGGACCGTTTACCGTGAGCAGCGGCGGAGCCTGATAGTAACGTCCATAGAAGCCGCGCAGGACCCAGTTGAGGCGTGGAACGCGGATGGCGGCGCCGACGCGTGGATCGACGGCGTTCTCGCTGATGGTGGAACCGAAATGCGTGAGCCGGACTCCACCGTTCAGGGTCAGCCAACTGGTGAGCTTGTACTGATCTTCCAGGAAGAGAGCTTCGACGTTCCCCCATACCTTCTCGCGCTGACTGAGCGGCGGGTTGCTGCCGTCGCTGGTGACGATTCCGAAGAGCTGATTGTCGCGAGTGCCGAACACCTGGATGCCGGCGCGGGCGTTGTGCTTCCCGTGATTGACGGCCAGAGACACGACGCCGCCGAAGTAATTGGAGCCGCGGTCGTCATTGGGTATGACGACGTCAGGATCGGGCTGGCCGATGTAGCTACCCGTATAGTGGGCGCGGTTGAAGTGGTAGAAGGGTGAGACAGTCAGTACCGTTCCCGTCCCGATGGTGTGCAGCCAGGAAAAATTAACCAGGTCGTCGCGCTCGTCTTCCACGTCGCGAATGCCGACGGCCTGCTGGTCGGGATCGTTGGGAACGTGGTAGTGGTCGCCGCGGGACGAAGCGACCAGGCGAAGCTGATCGTTGGGGGTCTTGTTAAAGGTAAGTGAGGTGAAGCCGCTCAGGCCGGCAGACTGATTGTTGAGATTCTCGGGGCTGGACGTCTCGAGGCCCAGATCGGTGCGGTTTCCAGAGATGCTGCCGTAGTAGGCAAAACGGTCGGTGTGGTCGCCGAAGCTGAACTGGTCTTCGGTGCGATTGAAGCTGCCATAGCTGGCGACCAGCTCGGCCTGGCGGTCGCGTTCGAATCCGGAGCGGGTGACGACGTTGAAAACGCCGTAAGTGCGGTCGCCGTATTCGGCGGAGTAACCGCCACGCTGCACTTCGAGGTAGTCGATGTCCTTGGGATCGAACTGCGGCCCGACGTTCGAGGCGATATTGGTGTTGGGCACGGGAACGCCGTCAATCAGCCAGGAAACCTGATGTCCACCGCGGATATGCAATTGATCGTGCACCATGTAGGCGCCAGGGACGTAGTTGGTGATCATGCTCAGGCTGTTGGTCTGATCGGCGCCCGGGGTTTCAGCAATCTGGCGTCGACTGACCAGGGTGGGGCTGGCAGAGGACTCGGTGTTCACCACCGCAGACGTGTCGGTGACTTCGACTGTCTCTTTGGCTTGGGCGACGGTCAGCGAGAAGTGTACGCGGGCATCGCGGCCGGAGCCGAGGACCAGCTTCTGCTCCGCACGAGCGAAGCCCGGGAGCTCAACGGTCACGGTGTATTCGCCCAGGGGCACTGTGTCGAAATGAAATTCTCCGGCGTCGGTGCTGCTGACGACCTTCGTCCATGCGGTGTCTGACGCGCGCAGCGTCACCTGCGCCCCCTGCACCGGACGGTGCTGGGGATCATGGATCAGGCCACTGACGGTTCCGAAGATGGTGGCGAAGGCAGACAAGCTGCTCAACAGCAACCCAAGCAATAGTGCTTTCTTGTAAGTCATTTGTTCTCCCAGTCCCGGGGAGGCAACCGCCGCGTGGTCCATTACGCGGCAAAGAGAAAAAACAAAAAACGGAGGAAGGCGCCGGTACCCGATCAAAATAGCTTCTTTCCGGCGCGAGCCGACTTCCCGGTTCACCTCAAAACTTGTGGACGAGGAATCGGACACAGCCTGAAATCAGGCGCGACATTCAGTTTTTTTAGCTGGCCGGAGGACCGCGGACGGGACGCAGAGTGTTTTTGTAGTTGCTGTGCCAAGCCGAATGCGACTGCGTCGGCAGGTAGGCGAGAAGCGGATGAATATTGGAGCTGACGCCGGAGCCCAGTTCGGCCCAATGGGCGGTGGTAACCGGAGGGCAACAATTGCGATGTTCGCTACCGACGGCCTGGAGTTCGAGACTGCGGGAGCCGTGGTTGTGCATCGGCTTCCGCATACAACATGCGTGCGGTAAAGGGGCTGAGATCGCCAGAGCGACGGGGGCGAGAGTGCCCACGAGCGCGAGAACGAGCAGCAGTCTGGCAGTCAGGCGGTACATGGATGGTTCGTAGTCCGGCAAAACTTCTCGTCAAAGGATAGGCCACAGGCAGTTCCGACGCAAGGCTTTGGAGGTTACTTTGGACTAACCTGCGCCACTGGCTGGAAAAAACCTGGCAGTTTGGGCAGGATAGCGGACATGACCACGATCGTGCTCCTCACCATTTCCAATATTTTCATGACCTTCGCCTGGTATGGACATCTGAAGTACCGGCAGGCCCCGCTGTTTAAAGTTATTCTCATCAGCTGGGGCATCGCGTTTTTCGAATATTGCTTTCAGGTGCCCGCCAATCGCATTGGGTCGTACGAATTCAGCGCGGTGCAACTGAAGACGATTCAGGAAGTAATTACCCTCACTGTGTTTTCGGTGTTCTCGGTGCTGTACCTGGACGCACCCATCAAGTGGAACTATATAGTGGGGTTTGCGCTGATCGTGGCGGCGGTGTTTGTGATTTTCAAGAAATGGTGACTATGACAGAACTGACCAAGCTTGGCCGCTGGTTGTACGCCGTCGCGATGGCGGGATTCGGTATTCAATTCCTGTTCCATGCATTTTGGGCGGGACCGGTGCCCGGTCCTCCTTGGATCCCCGGTCGTCCGATCTGGGCGTACTCTACGACGGTTGTGCTTCTGGTGGTGGCAGTGTGTATCGCGACCGGGAGGAAAATACGTCTGGCAGCGACGCTGCTGGCCGTCTTGCTTTTGCTGCACGCGGTGTTGGTTTTTGCACCGCGACTAGTTGCGAATATTCACGATCCGGGCCCGTGGACCAGCGGATTTGAGATTCTGGCGATGTGTGGCGCGGCGCTGGTTGTCGCCGGTACTGCGGCTGAACTGGGGCGGTTGTTGTTTGCCAGTCTGCTGGTTGTCGTTGGCACGCAGCATTTCCTGTATGCGCGGTTTGTGGCGACGCTGGTACCGGGATGGATTCCCGGGCGGTTGTTTTGGGCGGTGTTCGTAGGCGTGGTGTTTTTCGCCGCGGCGCTGTCCATTGCGACAAGAAAGAGCGCGGGTTTGGCTGCAACGTTGTTGGGGCTGATGTTCTTCCTGTGGGTGTTCGTGGTTCATCTGCCCAGGGTTGCTGCGTCCCCGCACGACGGGAAGGAGTGGACCAGCGCGCTTGTGGCTCTGGCAATGTGCGGGGGAGCCTGGGCTATGACGAGCGGCGCGGCGTTGGCAAAGAAACGTTAGCGCCGCGAATGGACGATCTTACCGACCACGATTATCCCTTTCCCTTTGCTCACACGCTTGCGAAAATAGGCAGCGCGAAGGTACGGAGCGTACGTGCGATGCGTAGCTTAGTTTGGGCGAGCGTCTGCTTGTTTCTGGTGTTGGCTTCAACCGCCCAGACAGTTCTGCAACCCGACAAGACCGCGGAAAAGAAGCCTGCTTTGTGTGCGGTCTCCGGACAAGTGCTCACCGCGGTAGAGGGATCTCCCCTCAAGTCATCGCGGGTGGTGCTGCTACAGGAAAACGCTGGTTCTCACCCTCAAGCATTCGCGGCCAATACCGACAGCGACGGCCACTTCGAGATCAAGAAGATCACACCGGGACAGTACCGCTTCTCAGCTTCCCACGCGGGCTACATCGCTCAGCAGTATCAAGCCAAGGGAATGGGCAGTGGGGCGGTGTTGACGCTTGCGCCTGGGCAGGAGGTCAAAGACGCCCTGTTCCGGCTGGTGCGGGCCGCCGTGGTCACGGGGCGTGTCGTCGATGAGAGCGGCGAGCCGATGGCCAGGGTGGCGGTCACGGCGTTGCGCAGGCTGAGCGCCGAAGAGAAGGAGGACCGGAGTCCTCGAGAAAGGAAGGAAGAGCTGACTGCCTCGTCCGCCGCTATCACCGATGATCGTGGCGAGTACCGGATCTTCGGGCTGAAGCCCGGCGAATACTACGTGAAGGCGTCAGAATCCGACACGCCTGGTTTTTTTGGCATGTCAAACGACGACGCTGTCACGAGTTGGAACGTTCGGGCTACCCTCGGCAGCCAATATGCTCCAGTCTTTTATCCCGGAGTGATCCAAGTCGATCAGGCGCAGTCTGTGGCGCTCGGTCCCGGCGAGGAAGTAGAAGCCGATTTTGTCATGCGCCACGTCAAGACCGTTGAGGTCGCCGGACACGTCATCGCTGTCGACGGCCGGCCTGCGACTCATGCATATGTTCAGCTCTACGTCCCCGAGGCTGGCTGGAGCGACGAGCTCGGCGCGAGTGCCAGTGCTAAAGGGGAATTCAGCATCAAAAGTGTTCCGCCAGGAAGCTATGTGTTGAGCGCTTATCAATTCGATGAAGGCAGCCATCTCATGGCACAGCAGAAACTCGAGGTGGGCAACGACGACATGGACTCAGTCGTTATCGCTTTTGGCAAGGGCGCCACCATACGCGGACGGATCGTGGCCGCCAATGCAGGCATGAACGCCCTCGACCGGATCCGGATTGACCTCGAACCGGCAAGCGAAAGCGATACCGCGAGCTCCGCCTTTGCTGAGGTCAAGCAAGACGGTGTATTCCAGATCACTGACGTTCTCGATGGCACCTACGCGCTCAAGATCTATGGGATGGAGGAGGGTTGGTACGTGAAATCAGCCCGCCTGGGAGCGGAAGATGTCCTGCAGAACGGTCTGGTACTGGAGAAGGGATCTAGTGGGGCATTGGAAATTGTGCTCAGTTCGGCGGGCGCGCAACTCGAAGGGGCTGTAACTGAGCACGACAAACCGGTCGCCGGCGCCCAAGTTCGGGCGAAACCCGATCCTGAGACGCTCTATAACCGGATCCGTTCGACGAGTGCCAGCACCGACCAGAATGGTCACTTCACATTTACCACGCTGCCTCCGGGCAAATACCGGATCACCGCCAAGCTGCCCTCCCCTTCATCGGAAACGCCGGAAGCCTCCTCCGAGCCCAAGACTGTCACGCTTGGTGAGCATGACCATCAGGCTGTACAACTGACGCTTGCAGGACCGCAAATCGAGTAAATGAGCATTTGTCCTTGTCCTCCCCGCTGGCTTGAGCCGCCAAATTCCGCTGTGGTAGCATCCTGAGGTTTTGACAGGCTGGCTGGCTTCGGTCTATAAGTTGTCCTCTTCTTTTGAGTCCTATATGAACCCGCCTCAAGGCAGCAGCGGTCAGCACGGCCGAGCATTGCTCGGCTGGACAGCCGAGGGCGGCTGTCCCCACGTCGCCGGCGGCGGAATTTGCAGTTTTATGGCGGCTATGAATTCTCGGAGGGAGCGAACCCGTGAAGGTTTATGAAGGCGCGAATATCCGGAATGTGGCGGTGATTGGGCATGGGCACGCGGGCAAGACGTCGCTGGTTTCGGCGATGCTGTACGCGGGTAACGCCAGCCAGCGAATGGGGCGGGTGGACGACGGCTCCGCAACCACTGATTACGACGAAGAAGAAATCGCGAGGAAGATGTCAATTTCGGCCAGCCTGGCGCACGTGGAGTGGGGCAAGACCAAAATCAATATCGTGGACACGCCCGGGTTCAACATGTTTGTTCACGAGGCCAAGCTGGTGTTGCCGGTGGTGGATGCGGCCATCGTTGTGGTCGACGGCGTGGCTGGGGTGGAAGTCGTCACCCAGCGGGTGTGGAACTACTGCGAGGAATATCAGACGCCGCGGTTGATTGTGGCCAGCCGTATGGACCGCGACCGCGCCGATGCGGACCGCGTGCTGGAATCGCTGACTAACGCGTTCGGACGAGCCGTAATCCCACTGGAACTGCCCATCGGGAAAGAAAAGAACTTCCGGGGCGTTGTGGATCTGGTCACCATGAAGGCCTACACCTACGAACTGGGCGGAAACGGCAAAGGGAAAGAAACCGAGATTCCGGCCGACATGAAGGATGAAGCACAGGCCCAGCACGAAAAGCTAGTGGAGTTGGTGGCCGAGGGCAACGATGCGCTGCTGGAAGAGTTCTTCGAGAAGGGGACTATCCCGGAAGAGGACCTTATTCCGGCGCTGCACAACGCCATTCGCGAGGACAAGATCTTCCCGGTAATTTTCGGGTCCGGGCTGGGGAATATCGGGGCCGACCGGGTGATGGATTTCATTGTGGACTACACGCCTGCGCCTTCGGAGCACGAGTGGGTGCAGGGGGATCCGGCGGCGTCGAGTAATGGGGAACCACCGAAGCGGCACGAAACGGACGCGGAGCCGGTATCGCTCTATGTGTTCAAGACGGTTTCCGATCCCTTTGCGGGGCGGATCTCTTACTTCAAGGTTTTCTCGGGTGTGCTGAAAAACGATGCCACGGTGGTGAACTACAGCCGCGGCTCGCAGGAAAAGATGGCGCATATTTCCATCATGCAGGGCAAGACTGCCGTGCCGGTGCAAGAGTTGCATGCGGGCGACATCGGAGCGGTGGCCAAACTGAAAGACACCCTGACCGGCGACACGCTGGGCGACAAGTCAGCGCCGATTCAATATCCGAGAGTGAAGCTGCCTGAGCCGGCGATCACCTTTGCCATCGAACCCAAGAGTCGCGCCGATGAGGACAAACTTGGCCCAGGCATCCACAAGCTGATGGAAGAAGATGCCATGCTGCGCTTCTTCCGCGACCCTCAGACCAAGGAATTTCTGATCGCGGGCACCGGCCAGCAGCACATTGAAGTAGTCGTTTCCAAAATGAAGAAGCGGTACCACACCGAAGTGGTCCTGAAGGCCCCGAAGGTTCCTTACCGGGAGACCATTCGCGGCAAGGCCGACGTCCAGGGAAAACACAAGAAGCAGACCGGCGGACACGGCCAGTACGGCGACTGCAAGATCAAGATGGAACCGCTGCCCCGCGGCGGCGAGTTCGAGTTCGTGAACGATATTTTCGGCGGCTCGATTCCCAAGAACTACATTCCCGCCATCGAAAAGGGAATCAAGGACGCGGCCGCTCGCGGTTACCTGGCAGGATTCCCGGTCGTGGACTTCAGAGTGATCCTCTACGACGGTTCGTACCACGACGTGGATTCGAACGACATGTCGTTCCAGATGGCGGGCCGCATCGCATTCAAGAAGGCCATGGAGGTGGCGAAGCCGACCCTGCTCGAGCCCGTCATGGCAGTCGAGATCACCGTCCCCGACGATTTTGCCGGCAGTATCATGGGTGACCTGAACAGCCGCCGAGGACGTATCCAGGGCATGGACAACAAGGGCGGCAACACCGTCGTAAAGGCTGAAGTGCCCATGGCCGAGATGCTCACATACGGCGTGGACCTCACCTCAATGACCCAGGGCCGTGGCAGCTTCAACATGGAAATGCATCACTACGACGCTGTGCCGGGGATGCTGCAAGAGAAGATTGTGGAGAAGGCCAAAGCAGCCCGCGGCGAGGTCAAGGAAGAAGAAGAAGAATAAGTATCGAGTGTATGCGGGTCGGACACTTTTGGCTCGATCACACGGCACTGAGCGATCTGCTCGGCCTGAATTCCAGAACGGGCAAGAGCCTAAGATTTTCCAGCAGGGCCTGAAACCGGCTCTGCGAGCGCAATGCAGCGAACTCCGGGTCGGACTCGAGCCAGTGCGCATCTCTCCAGCCGCTCGCGACTGCCTTCTCCAAATAATCGAGCGCGAACTCCGGCTTGCCGAGCCGCGCGTAAGCGGCGCCGGTGGCGTAATACAACTGCCCGATAAAGCCTTCCCAAATCCAGGCTTGCGGAGCGTGAACAATCTCCATCAACAGCGAAGGCACTTGCTGCAACAACTCACCCGCGCGCTGGCTGTCGCCCTGCGCTGCGTGCACCGCGCTCATCCCCGCCAGGGTGCGAGTGAGCACCCGTTGACGGCCCAGCATGCGCGGATATTCCTTCACCAGGCGGGAAGCGCGGCGAAACTCGATCAAGGCTGCCTCAAAATGACCTTCACGCCGCAGCAGGTCCCCCAGCCCGCAGGCGGTCAAGGCGAGGAAAGCCTCGCGGTAAACGTGGTCACAGGATTCGAATGAGGTAGCGGCAGAGGCGTATATGTCGCGTGCCTTTCCAATTTCACCGCGACGCTGGGTGACGGTCGCAAGGACCATCTCCGACCCTATGAAGTATCCGAAGCCAGGCCCGCGGCGCTGGACCTCGAGGCCGTTCATGAGATATTGCTGCGCGTGGTCATATTCGCCGCACATGTTGGCGAGCTGACCGAGACAGAGCCAGGTTGCTGCCCATCTGGGATCCGCCACAGTCGCATCCAGGAGATGCTTCACCGCGGGCTGATAGCCGTTGGGGTCGCTCTCGGTGGCAACCATGTAGGCGGCTCCGAGGAAATAGTGGGCCAAAACCAGGTCCGGTTGGAGCTCCACGCCCTTGCGGCCGGCAGCGATGGATTGCTCAATTTTTCCCTGACGCATGTACGCATAACCCAGCCATGTATAGGGTTCCCCGATTTCGTGATCAAGTTCGATGGCGCGCTCGGAATAGCGAACCGCGTAGTCGAGGTCTGCCGGATCGGTGCGGTGAATGTAACGCATGGCATGTGTCGCCCCCAGGGCGGCATAGGCCAACGCATAGTTTGGATCGAGCGCGACCGCACGTTCCAGGTGTTGGCGGGCACGCTCCAGCGATTCCTTTCCGATGGCGTTAAACTGCTGGCGGCCCTGCGCGTATTCTTCGTAGGCTTCCAGGTGGAGCGTTTCCGGTGGCGCGATTCGCTCCATCGCACTGCTGTCGACCTTCACCTCGAGTGCGGCCATCACGTCCGTGACCACACGGTCCTGCAAAGCAAATACATCTTCCCAGCTGCCGTCGATCTTTGCCGTGGCAACTTCATCGCCAGTGGCGACTTCTATGACGCGGGGCAGGATACGGAGCCGTTCTCCCGCGCGCTGGTAGCTGCCCAGCACGAGCCAACGTGCATCCAGCTCTTTGCCTAGCTCGATCAGTTGTGAATGTCCCGCATCCGGAAGGTGATGGCGGCGCGCCGCTTCCTGTACCCGCGCGCGATTGACCACCCTCACCAGCTTGAGCCTTTTCAGGTCAGTGGTGAGGGTTTCGGCCAGGCCAGTACCCAGCCAGTCTGCGCCACGGTCATCGGTGATGTTTTGAAAGTTCAACACCGCGAGCACCGGCGCTGCTTGCGCGACGTCTGGTTGGGCAGTCGCACCACCGGCAACCTCGCGCAGAGTTCGGGAAAGATCAGCCGCGCTCTGCGGGCGCCGTTCTGGATCAGCAGCGATGAGGCCCATGACAAAGCGGTCGAGACCGGCTCCGATCAGCGGATTGCTGTTTTTGGCCGGCCGTGCCTGCCCGCTCAGAATCGCGCTGACCAGGGCATGCCCGTCGAGGCCCTCGAACGGCAACCGACCGCAGGCCATCTGGTAAAGCACGACACCCAGGCTGTACAGATCACTGCGGCGGTCAGCTTCATGGCCGCGCAACACCTCCGGAGCACAGTAGTGCAGAGTGCCCATCCACGTGCCGGGAGCGGTCACAGCCGAGCGGGTTTCGTCCTTGCCTTCCAGAACCTTGGCAAGCCCGAAGTCGAGCAGCTTCACTCGCCCTTCGGAAGTCACCATGATGTTCGCGGGCTTGATATCGCGATGGAGAATACCTCTACGATGAGCGTGCTCCAGCGCGTCTGCTATCTGGGTGGTGTAGTCGAGCAGACGGTCCACGGACAACGGCCCAACCGCAAGTTCTTCCTGCAGGCTCCTACCCTCGACATATTCCATGGCCAGATAGCGAATGGCGTCAGCCTCGCCGATCTCGTAGAGAACTGCAATGCCAGGGTGACTCAGTGCGGCCACAGCGCGCGCTTCTCGTTCGAAGCGAGCTAGTCTGTCCGGGTCGCGAGCGAATTCCGTGGGCAGGACCTTGAGAGCGACTCGGCGCCCCAGACGGGCGTCTTGCGCCAGGTACACAACTCCCATGCCGCCTGCTCCGAGCTTTGCCAGGATCTGATAATGCGCAATCTCGTGTCCAGGCATGGGCAGGAAGTCCTTTGGTCGGGCATGTTAGGCCGCCTCTCACAGGCAAGTCAACACGCGACCGACGCGGGGAACAGAGTGCCCGTTGGCTGGCGCTGCGGAGTCGCGGTTCAACCTGCTCAGACCAACGTGGTGGGTCACATTGCCGAGTTGGACGGGCAGACTTCGATGTCGGTGGCGAAAAAATCATTCCCCTTCGCCAGCAACGGTTCGCCCGAGATTTTGGCCAGAGCATAGGCGAAACAATCTCCGAAGTTGAGTCCTGCCGGGTGTCGGCCCTTTCCATATTTGCGCCATGCGGAACGCGCAATCTCCACTTGTTCGCTGTCCACGGGAGCGATCTGCAGATTCGCGCGGACAAGAAAGAGGTCGAATTCCCGGCCTGCAGATTCGCCACGTCTGGCTTCTAGTACGATACCGGTTTCGAGCACATTGGCGGCCGAGATTATCCGCGTCTCGGCCTGAAGGATGGAATCGAGGAACGGTTTGCGTTCGGGCTCGGCCAGAAAGATCGCGAGCAGGGCGGAAGTATCAATTACCATCAGCGCGGCATCCCGTGCACATCGTAGCCCAGGATTTCGTCGTCCGGTCTCGAGTCGAGGGTGGGAAGAGCATCCACCCGCCGCAGCAGGTCTTCAACTTGTCCGGCCAAAACCTGACTGCGCCGCCTCGCTTTCAGGCGTTCCCATCGCTCCTGAAGTGCCTTCTGGATGGCCTCAGTCAGCGACTCGCCGGTCTCGTGGGCTACCTGCCGAGCCAGGCGCTCGGTGTCGTCGTTCTTGATGCTGAGAGCCATGGAGGCAATTATATACCGTAATTGATATTTATATATAATTATATATACAATGCTACCATGATGATAAGTATAGGTTTAACCCATGTTTATCAATGATCTAATCCGGCGAGAACACTTGTTTAGTCGGGGACTGGAGAAGATACCACACTATCATCACCCGAACGATCGTTCCCAAGCCGTCCCAAAACAGTCTTCCGAATCGGAAATCAATCATCGCGCTGGAGACGCTGGGGAGCAATAGTGCCACCCCGATCATCGAAGCAAGAATAGCCAGCCAACGAGCCCAATTGTGCAAGCGTACGAGCCCGAATGCGATGAAAGCGCCCACGGCCCCCACCAGCAGAAACATGTAAGGGCCGGCGAGTTCGAGTCCGCCCAGAAACTCTGCGCCCGCAGCCATGGAGATCAAACCGGGGCGTGCCAGCATGATTGACCCAACCGCCAGCAAATAGGCAGCGGCGAAAAGAAAAGCAATCGCCACGGCGGTAACGCCTGCCGGCCGCTCAACCGTCACTTCTTCTCTTCTGGTTTCTTTTGGGCGCTGGGCGGCAGCAAGCCGTTCAGGCGGAGGTACATGGCTGCAGCGCCATAATGATCAGCCCAGCTGCTGGCCAGAGCCAGGGCGGCCCAGGCGCGCGGGCGCTCTTTGCCGGCGAAATCCTTGATGGGGTCGCCGAGTTTGGAATCCTCGGCTTTGGCCAGAGTTGTGCCGCAAAAATCAAATGACGCTTTTACGGCGGCAACAAGCTTCTCTTTCGGAGCGGTTTCGGCCAGGTTTTCTAACTTGGGTTGGGGGACGTCGCCGACCTTGGCGCAGAAAAAGTAGTTGCCTTCGACAATGTGCGCGGCGAGGTGGCCGAAGGACATTTGCTCAGGCGTGGGTTTGAAGGAGAATTTATCGGCGGGCATTTCTTCGATGGCTGCGACTGTGTTTTTCTGACGTCCGGCGAGCGAGTCACGCAGGACGTCGGTGACCGGATTCTTGGACTGTTGGGCGAATGCGGCGGTGGAAAGAATGAGCACGGCTAGCGTCGATTTCATGTTGCCTCCTGAGAGAGCGATAAGGATAACCTAACAAGCAGGACCGCCGGCCACATGGGGACAGCCGCCCTCGGCGGTCCGGGCGAGCCAGGCTCGCCGTCTAATTCACTACCAAACTGCGAAGCTTCGCTCCGCCGGACAGCCGGGGGCGGCTGTCCCCACGTGGCCGGTGGCCGGTGTCGCTCAGCATCTTTCCCGCTACACCGCGATTTCCGGAGTTGCTCCAAGCAAACTGCGAGTGTATGAATGCTGCGGTTGTTCCGTAATCTGCCGGGCATCGCCCACTTCGACGATTTTTCCGCGATACATGACCGCAATGCGGGTTGAGAGATAGCGCACGACCGGCATGGAGTGCGAGATGAAGAGATAAGTCAGGCCGAAATCGCGCTGTAGTTGCGCTAACAGGTTGACGATCTGCGCTCCGACGCTGACGTCGAGGGCCGAGACGGGCTCATCGGCGACGATGAACTTTGGGCGGAGGGCGAGAGCGCGGGCGATTCCGATGCGCTGCCGTTGCCCTCCGCTGAATTCGTGCGGGAACCGGGGCAGGATGGATTGATCGAGACCAACGGCGCGGAGCAACTCAGCGACCCGGGTGCGGCGGGCGGACAGCGTCATTTTCTCGTGAATCACCAGGGGCTCGCTGATGATGTCTTCCACGTTCATTCTGGGGTCGAGAGAGCCGAAAGGGTCCTGAAAGATGATCTGCATGCCGCGACGCAGACGGCGCATCTCGCGGTGACTGGCCGCCAGCAGGTCACGGCCTTCGAAACGAAGAGTACCGGAGCTGGGCTCGATCAGCCGCAGCACGAGGCGGCCCAACGTGCTCTTGCCCGATCCCGATTCGCCGACGAGCCCGAGGGTTTCGCCGGCTTGGATGTCGAGTGAGACGTCATCTACCGCACGAACCTCCCCCTTGGCGCGAGCTCCGAGCATCGACTCGCCTAAGGGGAAAACTTTTGTCAGACCGCGAATTTCAATCAGGGCCTGGGTCATGAGTGTGCACGAAACAATTTCTCAAGGCCGGAAGCCTGCTCGCTTCTGCCGTAGACGCAGCTCACTACGTCTGTGCCGACGGCGGCAAGACGTTGCAGCAACGTCTCTACGGTACCGGATCGAGAAAGAATCACGCCTGTACTGGTGTTGGTTTGCTCGCAATCAACTGGCGGAGGACGAACTGCAGAATGCCTCCGTTGGCGTAGTACTGCGCTTCCTGCGGGGTGTCAATGCGCACCAGGGCGTTGAACTCTTTTTGACCAGCGCGGACTTTCACTTGCCTGCCTGCGGCGAATTTACGCACCAGTTCACTGATGCCAGAGATCTCGAAGATTTCTTCGCCGGTCAGGTTGAGCGATTGCGCGGTTTCTCCGGCGAGGAATTGAAGCGGCAGGATGCCCATGCCAACCAGGTTAGAGCGGTGAATGCGCTCGTAGCTTTCCGCAATCACGGCGCGCACACCTAAGAGGCGCGGGCCTTTCGCCGCCCAATCGCGCGAGGAGCCGGAACCATATTCCTTTCCGGCAAGGATTACCAGGGGCACGCCCTCGGAGATATATCTTTCGGAAGCATCGAAGATTGACATTTCCGCGCCATCCGGAAGGTGGCGGGTGAATCCGCCTTCGAGGTTAGGGACCATTTTGTTGCGCAGGCGGACATTGGCGAAGGTGCCCCGGACCATGACTTCGTGATTTCCGCGGCGCGATCCGTAGGAGTTGAAATCCACGGGCTTCACGCCATGTTCGATCAAATATTTTCCCGCCGGGCTGTCTTTCTTGATCGAGCCGGCCGGCGAAATGTGGTCGGTGGTGACGCTGTCGCCGAGCACGGCCAGAACGCGGGCGCTTCGAATGTCCTCAACGGGCGTGGGTTGCAGCGTCATATCGTCGAAGTAGGGAGCGCGGCGAATGTAGGTGGACTCTGGCTCCCAGGAATAGGTGTCGCCCTTCGGAACGGGAAGGCCGCGCCACTGCGCGTCTCCGTGATAGACCTCGCCGTAGCTGCGGCTGAACATATCGGACGAAATGGATTTGCGGATGGTCTCTTCTACTTCGCGCTGCGGCGGCCACAAGTCCGCGAGGTAAACCTGCTGACCATCTTTGCCTTTGCCGATGGGATCCTTGCGGAGGTCGAGATCAATGCGTCCGGCCAACGCGAAAGCCACGACCAGCGGCGGCGACATCAGGTAGTTGGCGCGCACCTCAGAATTGATGCGGCCTTCAAAATTCCGATTGCCGGAGAGTACTGAGGCCACAACCAGATCTTTCTGGTCGATGACTTCGGAGACTTCCTTGGGCAGTGGCCCGGAGTTTCCGATACAAGTCGTGCAACCGTAGCCGACGATGTGAAACTTGATTTTCTCGAGATACGGAAGGAGCCCGGCTTTCTCCAGATAATCCCGGACTACTTTTGAGCCGGGAGCGAGCGAGGTTTTCACCCAGGGTGGAACCGTCAGCCCTTTCTCGACCGCTTTTTTGGCGACCAGGCCGGCAGCCACCATCACCGATGGATTCGAAGTATTGGTGCAACTGGTGATGGCGGCGATTACAACGCTGCCGTGCCGCAGTGACTGTTTGATGTCTCCGCGGACGTGTTCCTCGTGCGATGCGTTCTCGACGCCAACCGCAGTGGGGCTTCCGCCTTCCTGTTCCCAGCGATCCACCTGCTTCGGAACGCTACCGGAAGGGGCGCTGCCCGAGGCCACAGCCGAGGGAGCCGTAGTTTTCGCGGCGGATTTCGGCTTGATCAACGACGGTAGCGCGATCCGGAAAGATTCTCCGGCTTGTGATAGGGGGACGCGGTCTTGAGGGCGCCTGGGGCCGGCGAGGCTGGACTCCACAGTGGTCAGATCGAGAGTGAGCAGCTCGGAATATTCCGCTTCGGGAGTCTTCTCGTCGTGGAACATCCCCTGTTCGCGGCAGTAAGCTTCGACCAACGCAATCTGCTCTTCCGAACGGCCGGTGAGGCGCAGGTAGGTGAGACTTTCTTTGTCCACCGGGAAGATGCCGCAGGTGGCGCCATATTCCGGGGACATGTTGCCGATTGTCGCGCGGTCAGCCAGGGCCAACTCCTGAAGGCCAGGGCCGAAATATTCTACGAACTTACCTACCACGCCGTGCTTGCGGAGCATTTCCGTGATAGTGAGAACCAGGTCGGTGGCGGTGGCCCCCTGGCGAAGCTTGCCAGTCAGCTTTACGCCGACGACTTGCGGGATCAGCATGGAGACGGGTTGTCCCAGCATGGCGGCCTCAGCTTCGATTCCGCCGACACCCCATCCGAGCACGCCCAGGCCATTGATCATGGTGGTGTGCGAATCAGTGCCGACCAGCGTGTCCGGGTAGGCGGTGCGGCGGCCATTCTGTTCCTGCACGAAAACCACGCGCGCCAGATATTCGAGGTTCACCTGGTGAACGATGCCGGTGTCGGGAGGCACGATGGCCAGGTTGCGGAAGGCGGTTTGGCCCCAGCGCAGGAAGGCATAGCGCTCCTTGTTGCGGAGGAACTCCAGTTCGGCATTGAATTGAAAAGCTTGTGGCGTACCGAATTCATCGACTTGCACCGAGTGATCGATGACCAGTTCGGCCGGCTGCAATGGATTGATCAAGCTCGGATCGCCCGAAAGGCGTTTCATGGCGTCGCGCATAGCCGCCAGGTCGACTACCGCGGGTACGCCGGTAAAGTCCTGCAGGAGCACGCGGCTGGGCGTAAAAGCGATTTCCTTGTCGGGTTTGGATTTGCTGTTCCAGGCGGCCAGTGCCCGTATGTCATTCTCGGTGACGTTGCGGCCGTCTTCGGTGCGCAACAGGTTTTCCAGGAGAATGCGCAGTGAGTAGGGGAGATGTTTTGTGGAAACGCCGTTCTCGTCGAGCGCCTTGAGACGATAAATTTCGTATTCCTTGCTACCCACGCGGAGGACGGAGCGGCTGCCAAAACTGTTCATAGATAATTGCCTTCCTGATTTCTAGTTTAATCCTTGCGTTGGGAATTGCGTAGCGGTGCAGTGGGGCTCTTCGGTGCGGGTCAAGGTGGGGCTGCTTATTTCCGGCAAGTCAAAGGGCGGCCATGCGGGCCGCCCTTACTGCGGTTCGAGTTTTGGCAGTTATTTCTTAGTGGCAGCGGGCTTTTTCTTTGAGCCGTAACTGGTCTCAATACTGCTGCCGATGTACTGAAGCATGCCTTTGGCGCCTTCGGCGAATGGCCCGGTCGGCTGCAATTCGAGATACTTGTTCAACGCTTCCGCAGTGCCCGGCGCGGGGATGACCTTGCCAGTCTTATCCGTGGTCGCCTTATTGATCAGGTTTACGCCCTTCTGATAGTAGGCCTCGGCTTTATTGGGATCGGCGGCGATGGACTTGTCGAAGGCCGTATTGGCCTCGTCTACTTTGCCGCTATTGGTAAGCACCGCGCCCTGGTTGTAGTAGTACTGGGCCGCGCCGGCGGGATTCAGCGCCGCAGCCTGATCGTAGGACTTCACGGATTCCGCGAGCTGGCCGCTCCGGGCCTCAGCCTGCCCCAGGTTGTTGTAATAGGCGGCAAGGTACTTGGCATCGTCGGGCTTGGCGCCCGCCTCCATGGATTTCTTTTTGAGATCGATGGCTTTCTGGTAGTCGGTCACCGCATCGCCGTAGCGCTTGGCTTTTTCCGTGGTGTCGGTCTGCTTCGGACCCGCACCGAGATTCGCATCCCCTAGACGGGCCCAAAGCAGATCCCGCGAGGGGTCCATCTGCGTGGCTTCGTTCAGGGTGGTCACGGCAGTCTCGAAATCGCCTGTCTGCATGGCCTGGTTGGCGACAGCAAGCTTTTCGTTCAGCACCTTTACTGTATCGCCCTCTTTTTTGTTTTTCTCCTGCGCTTCCTGCATCTGCTTCAATTGTTCAGGAGTGATCCCCTTCTGTTGCGCGGCCTCTACTTGTGACTTCTTCAAATCAAAGTCCAAGATGGACTCGTCCAGCCCGACCGGGAAGTTACTGACCTGGTCCAGCTGCTTCCCCTCCTGGGTGAGGGTAACTTTGTACTTGCCGGGCTCAATGCCCAGGGAAAAGTACTCGCCCTTTTTGTTGGTCTTCAGGTTGTACTTGCGGCCGTTGTCGGTGTTAGCCCATTCCACATTGGCGCCGACGACCGGAGTTCCATCCAGATTTTTGCAGGTGCCTTTGACTGTCCCTGTGGCTTGGGCGAACACCGGGGATACGCACAGCGCCGCCACTGCCATCACCAGCATCACTATCAGCAAACGTTGCTTCATTTTCTTGGCCTCCCGGCTCACGAAACTGATTTCGCTGTTCCAGCGATTCAGAAATTTTCTAGACTCTACCAACGCGCTCTCTCAATCAGGCTCTCTCGGCCAGCACCGCATACGGGATGGGATCGGCGCTGCCGGCTTCGCGGAATGCCCGCAGGCGCAGCACGCAACTGTCACACACACCGCAGGCGCGATCCTCCTGGCTGTAGCATGACCACGTTAAATCCAAGGGCGCGCCCAATTCAAGGCCCAGGCGCACGATTTCGGCTTTGCGCATCTGGATCAGAGGGGTGACGATTTCGATTTGCCCCTCCTTTGTGCCGAGCTTCACTACCTGGTTAAACGCCTGATAGTAAGCGGGACGGCAGTCAGGATATCCCGAGCTGTCCTGTTCAACCGCGCCGATGTAAATCTTGCTCGCGTCCAGCACCTCCCCCCAGCTCACCGCTACCGAGAGGAAGTGCGCGTTGCGGAAGGGCACGTAGGTGACCGGAACATCCCTTCCAATATCATGTGATTCCGGAACCGCAATGCTGGGATCGGTCAGGGCCGAGCCACCAATCGTAGCCAGGGCCTGATTGCGCACTACAAGACGCTTCCGGATTCCCAAACAGTCGCAGATGGCGGAAAAGGCCTCGCGCTCGCGCGCCTCGGTGCGCTGTCCATAGCTGATGTGCACGGCGGCGGTATCGTGATCGCGTGCTGCCAGCGTGGCGCAGACGCAGGAATCCATACCACCGCTGAGGAGGACGACCGCCGGTTGTGTGTCTTTCGCCATCACCACCAGTTAGATGTCATGCCGGGTCTAGATTGCCGCTTACTGACCTAAATGGTTGAAAGTAAAGCTGAATTTATCAGGATTTCAGATCTCAGTTTCTAGATCTCAGTTCTCAGTTCTGCGAGTGGGATCCGTTAGACCCCCTTCATCGCGGGATCCCAGATGAACTTGTGAATTTGCAGGCCCAGCCGTCCCCGGACCCCGTCGGCGAGCATCCAGTCTGCCAGTTCCCGCGGATCCAGAAGACAGTAAGACGCGTCGCGTGCGCCGCTGGCTTCCTTGCTGAAAGCAGGTGAGAATAACACCGCGTTCACCCGCTGGTCCAGATTGTGATGCTTCACGAAGTCTCTGGCAAACTCATAGTCGGCGCGATCGGTCAGCACAAACTTGACCTCATCGTGCGGGGTCAGCGTCTCGAGATTCTCTATATGGAAAGTATCAGGCTCACCTGAGTTCGGGCACTTTACGTCCACGATTTTGATGACGCCGAGGGGCACATGTTCCAGGGGCCGCTCGCCACTGGTCTCCAACAGTACTTTGTAGTTCGAGTCGAGCAGGCGCTGCATCAGGGGAACGACCTCGCGCTCCTGCAGCATCGGCTCGCCGCCAGTGATTTCCACCAGGCCGCCTTCGGGACTTAATTGCTCTACTTCCGAGGCGACTTCTTCCAGAGTGCGGCGTTGGCCGCCGGTGAAAGTGTATTCGCTGTCACACCAGGAGCAGCGCAGATTGCAGCCGGTGAGCCGCACGAACACGCAGGGCAGCCCCGCGTGGGTGGACTCGCCCTGGATCGATTTGTAGATTTCGGTAATCTGCATGGAGTACAGCTTCTAGCTTTCAGCTCTCAGCCTTCAGCCCTCGAAATTACTCCGAATACGTGGCCGTTGTGGTGTCGGTTTCGTAGACGGTGACGTTCTTTACCCGGACCCGGCCCTGGGTGACGCGATCGAGATTTACGTTGGTTTCGTCGTAAAAATATTTAGCCAGATTTTCGGCTGAGGGATTCAGCACCTTGAAGGGGTCGAGGTCGTTGATCATCTGATGATCCAGACGGTCAACGACGGGCTTCAGTGCTTCTTTCAAATCCTTGAAATCGAGCAGCAGGCCGGCTTTATCCAGTTCCTGCCCGGCCAGCGTTACCCGTACCTTGTAGTTATGGCCATGCGGGTTCTCGCACTTGCCCTTGTAATTGCGCAGGTAGTGTCCCGCGGCGAACGAATCTTCGACCGTGACCTCGAACATGAACTCCCTCGGCGGGCGGCATGAATACAGACCGGGCCGCAGCGCAGCGTCTAACCCACTATTCTACCGCGATTCAATGTGGACGCTCGCGCCTACATTTCGTGCTTCGTATCCCCGCTCAACAGTGCCAGCGCATGGGGTAGCAGATCGATTACCGCCTCGAGCGATTCGGCAGCGCCGCGGGGGCTGCCGGGCAGGTTCAAGATCAGCACTTTTCCGCGGACGCCGCAGGTGCCGCGGCTGAGGGCGGCCATGGGAGTTTTCTTAGAGCCTTCAAAGCGCATGCGCTCGGCAACGCCTTCGAGCAGACGATCACAGATTGCGCGGGTGGCTTCGGGAGTGACGTCGCGCTCGGCAATTCCAGTTCCGCCGGTGGTCACGACCAGACGGGCCTTGCCTGCGAGGCGAACGATTGCGTGTTGAATGGCGGGTTGATCGTCGGCGACGATTTCAGTCGCGGCTACTGAAAAATGTCGCTGCCTGAGAATCTCCGCAACTGCTGGTCCGGATACGTCGGCCCGCTCGCCACGGGATGACGAATCACTGACGGTGAGGATAGCCGCAGTCAGAAACTCAGGAGTCGAGGAGGACATCTTCCTCTTCTTCCTCGGCGCCTCCGTCATCGCGCTTGGATTCGTCGAGCATTCGCAGACCTTCCATCAGCAGGCCCTGGGTATTCAGCGTGGTGGTTTGTTTGCTGGTCTTGCCTTCGAAGTTGATCTGGAAATTGCCGCCGGTCCAGCCCAGCACCTTAAAGACGGCGGGGTCGCCGGTGAGTGCGCCGTAAACGGCGTGGGTCACCTGGCCTTCCTTGAAGTACATCTCGCATTTGTCGCGGTCAAGAGTCAAAGTCAGGGCGCAACTCTTGCGTCCCATTTCCAGGGACTGGACCAGGTCGATGACGTTCATCTGCGCCAGGCTGCCGCGCACCACGCCATCAGACGGCGCAGTCTTGGCCATTTTTTCCAGCGCAATCTTATCGATCAGCCGCTTGATGCGCTGGGTGGCTTCTTTCAGGAAAAACGGTTTTTCGACGAAATCGTCGACCGGCTCATGGTTGGCAAATCTTTCCGTGATGTCGGTCTTGCTGGCCAGCAGGATCACGGAAATGCTGGCGGTCTTGGGACGGCTCTTGAGCTTTTCCACTAGCTGCTGTCCATCCATGCCGGGCATGCGGTAATCACTGACCAGCAGATCGGGAGGGTCGTCCACCGCTTTCAGCAACGCGTCGGCGGAATCGTTCGAGGTAGTCACCTTAGCCAGCGGAGTGAGCGCCTTCTGCAACATTCCCAGAACCATGGGATTGTCGTCCACCAGCAGGAGTTTGACGTGATTCGCCATAAGGGTGAAAGGCTAGGTCTTCCGTCGGACACGGGTGTATTCGCCGCTCTTGCCCCCGGATTTGTGCTCCAGCATGATTTCCCGAATCTCGATTCCCTTGTCCAGTGCTTTGCACATATCGTACACGGTCAGGGCGGCGACGCTGGCCGCTACCAGGGCTTCCATTTCCACTCCGGTTACTGCCGTGGTTATAACTTTTGAGCTAATAGCGACGCCATTTTCGCATAGCCGCATGGTCACATCAACGTGGGAAAGCGGCAGGGGATGGCACATCGGGATCAGATCGGATGTGCGTTTGGCTGCCATGATGCCGGCCAGGCGGGCGATTTCCAGGGGATCGCCCTTGGGATTTTTCGGCAGGGCCTTGAGCACGGCAGGTTTCAGGGCGACGAAGGCACTGGCGGCGGCTTCACGCTTAGTCGCAGTCTTGGCAGAAACGTCCACCATTTTGGCGCGGCCGGTGCGATCGTAGTGAGAGAGTTTCTTCGGCACGAGAAGCTATCTTACATAACTCAATGTAGACGTGAGCGTCCCTTCGACTTCGCTCAGGGAGGCCCGCTCGTGCGGGGCCTACGGCAAGAACCGCGTGGGTACAGCCGCCCCCGGCTGTCCAGTCGAGCGAAGTTCGACAGTCGATTTCAGAACTGGATAGCTCAGCTTCTGAGCCGGACAGCCGGGGCGGCTCTCCCCACGCGGTTTGTGCCGAGAGGACGGACGAGCGGGACGCTCTCGCCTACATCAACATCACCGGCACCCATTCGCCCGCCGCGATCCCCTCACGATCCGTGGGAATCACGATGTAGCAGTTCGCTCTGGCCATCGCTGCCACATCGCCCGAGCCGTGCCATTGCGCCATTTGTACTTCCGCACGCTCGAACTCCCCGGAGAAAATCGCGGGCAGGAATCGCTTCAGACCTGTCTTCGTCTTTATCTCGGATTTCAGGCGCGCGTTCAGGAACACCAATTTTCGGGGCGTCATGCCGGCGAGGGCCTCGAGCACCGGGCGGGCGAAGAGTTCGAACGTCACCATGGTGGAGACGGGATTTCCTGGAAGGCCGAAAAAGTACACATGCTGTGGTGAAGATGACGACTGCTCGTGGGCGAGTCGCCCGCGGCCACATGGGACACGGCCGAAGACTGCCGGCTTTCCTGGTTGGATCAGTACGCCGGTGAAAAAAAACTCGGCCTGGAATTCTGCCATGGCCTGCTCCACCAGATCGTACTTGCCCATCGAGACCCCGCCGGCGAGCAGAAGCAAATCAGCTTCGAGCCCGTCGGCGATCAGTTCACGGAGACGTGCCGGCTCGTCGGGAGCAATGGGCAGCAGGACGGGCTCTCCGCCCGCGGCTTGGACCTGCGCGGCCAGCGAATAACTATTGGAATTCCTGATCTGAGTGGCTCCCGGAGGAACGTCAATGTCCACGATCTCGTCACCGGTTGCGAGTATGGCGACCTGAGGTTTCCGGTAAACCAGCAGGCGGCTTCTGCCCGTCGAAGCGGCTACGGCGATCGCGGTGTAGTCGAGCCGCGATCCCGGAGACAGCAGACGCTCTCCACGTTTGGCTTCGGAGCCGACGGGAACGATGTTGTCGCCGGCGGCCACACCTCTCGTGATTTGCACACGGTCGCCTTGGCGCGTGGTGTATTCCACCATGACGACGGCATCAGCTCCCGGAGGCGCTGGGGCTCCGGTCATGATGGTTGCGGCCTGGCCCGCTTGCAGAACAGGAGTATCTTTATTGCTTGTGCCTGCTTTGATTTCACCGACCACGTCGAGCGCAGCAGGGAGTTGAGAAAGGTCGGCGGCGCGGACGGCATAGCCGTCGCGCATGGCGCGAGGAAAGGGCGGGAAGTGGCGATCCGCGAGCACAGGCTCGGCCAGAACCTGCCCGGCACTGGCACCGTCAAGTAAATCCACCAGTTCCTTACCACGTGGATGCAAGGTGGAAGCGTGCTGTTCCACCAGTTGACGCGCTTCTTCGAAGCTCACTAGCAGAGACGGCTCGGGCACGGCAGCCATACAGGAGATGATACGACAGGCACTCCGTATTACCTCTGCTGGTAACCCTGCTTCGGTTGGCGTTGAGCATCTCTCGCACATTAGGGGACAATCGTTCGTGCCCAATGAAAGAGATAAGCCTGATCCCAGGTCATCGCGCCGCTTTCCTCGTTACCCGCTCGACGTCAAGCTCACCGTTCACGTTTTTCGTGCGGGGGAGAATGTTTCCTTCTGGGGGCGATCGAACGAACTGGGAGCGGACGGCATCGGGGCGACTTTAACCGGCACGCTGGAACCCGGGGAAGTCGTTGCCATGGAACTGTTGCTGCCGATGGCGGGGTATCCCATGAAGTTTCGTGCCCTGGTGCGATATCGCGACGGCCTGCGACACGGTTTTGAGTTTCTTGCCTTGACGGCGCCACAGCGCGACGAGATTCGGCGAGTCTGCGAGATGCTGGAAACGGCTACGTAGCATACGTAGCCAATGTGGGCGCGAGCGTCCCCTCGTGCATGCGTGGCCCTGGCCCCTCGATTCCTGAATGCACTGCCACACTACCCACGCGAGCGGGACGCTCGCGCCCACATTTAGCGGGAAGAAGCGCTCTCGAATCAGTGGACTTTGGATTGTCGCTACTGGCCGCCGCATGCAACTTTCCATCGCCAAATGCGTCTCATCTGGCAGAGAATAGAAATCCGGAAACTGACGAATCTAGGGCGGCAAGTCGCTGCGTACAACTGTTAAAGGAGTTTCTGCGATGCTGATCAAGAAAGCGCCCGACATTAAATCATCCGAGATCACGCCGAAGAGCCTGTATTTGAACCGCCGGAAGTTTCTGGCCGCGGCGATCGCGGGCGCGGCGGCAGTGGCGGGCGTGGGTTTGCGCGATCTGAGTTCGCCATCTGTCGTGGCGCACGCCAATGCAAAAATTGATGGTATCCAGAAGAGCTCCCTCTCTACCAACGAGGCGATCACACCTTACAAAGACGTTACTAATTACAACAACTACTATGAATTTTCCACGGACAAGTATGAGCCCGCTGGTCTGGCTAAGAACTTCAAAACCCGGCCGTGGACGGTCACTATCGACGGCCATGTCAAGAAGAAACAGGTGCTCGATGTGGACACGATCATCAAGATGGCGACGCCGGAGGAGCGCATCTATCGCCACCGCTGCGTGGAAGGGTGGTCGATCGTTGTGCCCTGGGTTGGGTTCTCGCTCAGCGAACTGATCAGGCGTGCCGATCCTTTGCCCAAGGCGAAGTTTGTCGAGTTCACCACGCTGATGGACCTGCGGCAGATGCCAGGCCAGCGCAGCAATGTTCTGGAATGGCCTTACGTCGAAGGCCTGCGAATGGACGAGGCCATGCACCCGCTGGCGCTGCTTTGCTTTGGCATGTATGGAGAAGAGTTGCCCAACCAGGACGGCGCGCCATTGCGTCTGGTGGTCCCGTGGAAGTACGGATTCAAGAGCATCAAAGCAATCGTTCGCATTCGCTTTGTCGACAGCCAGCCACTTAACACCTGGAACATATCCGCTCCCAGAGAGTATGGCTTTTACTCCAACGTGAACCCGAACGTGGATCATCCCCGCTGGAGCCAGGCCAAGGAGCGCCGTTTAGGGGAATTCCTGAAGCGGCCAACCTTGATGTTCAACGGCTATGACCAGGTGGCGTCTCTCTATTCGGGGATGGATTTGAAGAAAAATTTCTAGGTTTGATGTGAACGCGAGCGTCACGCTCGTGCGGAAGCGAGAAGGAAGCAGAGGCAAGGAAGCACGCGGGAAGCAAGAAGGACAGGACGCGCCCACTCCCGCACGAGCGGGACGCTCGCGCCTACATTGAAAAGTTCATGATCCCATGGTTCAAACCCGTTGTGTTTCTTGCCTGCCTGGGCCCGCTGGCGCGGCTGGGGTGGAAGGCTTACATGGGCCGTCTGGGCGCCAATCCCATCGAGGTGATTACCCACTCGACCGGGGACTGGATCCTGATCTTCCTGCTGGTGACGCTTTCCATCACGCCGTTGCGCAAGCTGACCGGGCAGCTTTGGCTGATTCGCTATCGCCGCATGTTCGGACTTTTCGCATTCTTCTACGCAACGCTGCATTTCCTGACCTATATCTGGCTAGATAAGTTTTTCGACCTGCATGAAATATGGGCGGACGTGCTCAAGCGCCGTTTCATCACCGTCGGCTTCACTGGATTTGTGCTGCTGGTTCCGCTGGCGCTGACCTCGACCCAAGGCTGGATTCGCCGGCTCGGGGGCGAACGTTGGCAGAGTCTGCACCGCCTGATCTATCTCAGCGCGATAGCGGGGGTAATCCATTACTGGTGGCTGGTGAAGGCTGACGTCAGCAAACCGGCGCAATATGCGTTCGTGCTCTCGCTGCTGCTGGGATACCGGCTAGTGGTAGGGGTGCGGCGGAGAACGGCCGGAAAGGCGGCCTCGGTTTCGACGCGAAGTGCTGAGATTGCAAAAGGATAGCGGTTTCAGTCGTCGGTCATCAGTCTTCAGCCGTCAGAAGCAAGCAACGATAGGTACGACTGACGACCGACAACTGGAGACTCATTGCGGACAACTTTATCTTTAGAATTGTGTTCATAAGTGAAAGTACCCGTCTACCTGACTTCTGAAGGAGTACGGCAGTTCATTCTGCCCGGCTGTTTATGAGAAAACTGTATTTGTCGTTGGGCCTGGTTTCGCTGCTTTGTCTCTACACGGCTTGTGGATCCAACAATGGGACCGTGCCTGGCTTCATTCCGAAGGGAAACTTTTCCAACGCCAGCCTCAACGGGCAGTACGTGTATCAGATCGAGGGGTTTGACTTCCGCAACAGCACCACAGGGGTGCCTTATCGAGAAGCCGGCGTGTTTACGGCCAATGGCAGCGGCGGGATTACCAGCGCTAACGACGACTTCTCCGAGGGCAGCACCGTTCTTACCACTACCAGCACTGGCTCCTATGCCATCAGCAACGACGGCACCGGCAGTTTGAGCTTCAACACTGCTGGTGGCACGATTAATTTGGCGGTGACGATCGTCAGCGCTTCCAAGGTCTACCTGGTAGAAGGAGATTCGGTTCTTAATGCGGGCGGACTGGCGGAAAAGCAGGACACGACGGCCATCGCCACGGTTCCTAGCGGCACATTCGTTTTCCGGGAGCATGACATAACGGCGCTGCAATCCGTCGGTAGTGTGGGAGCCTTTACCGTATCGGGCGGTACGGTCAGTGCCGGTGGCAAGGATGTGAACAGCGGCGGAGTCTTTACTTCCCTGACGTTCACCGGAGGTTCCTTCAACTCTCCGGATACAGCGACTGGCCGTGGCACTGGAACTCTTACCGACAGCTCGCCTGCCACGTCCAGCTTCTTCTACTACATCGTGGATGCAAACAACATACGTTTCCTGTCCGAAGACGTCGGAGTCGTCGGATCGGGGCGAGCAGAGAAACAGACTGGTACGCCGGCGCTTTCCGGCAGTTACGCTTTCGGCAGCGAAGGTGACACCATCGGTTTCCTGAGCAGCATAAATAGCGCTGGCCGCTTCACCGCGAGCAGTGGCGCCATCAGCAGTGGCGCGCGCGACACCGTGCAGGATGGAAGCTCCATCGTTAATTCGACTTTCACCGGAACCTACACCCAGGCAGCGAGCGGCCGCGCCTCGGTCACGCTGAGCACTACCGCGAACAGTAACCTGGTGGTCTGGATGATCAGCCCTGCACGCGGCTTCTTCGTGGTTAATGATCCCAGCACGGTTCAGGAGGGCACTCTCGACCTGCAGCAGACGGCAACGTTTTCAAATTCAACCATGAATGGCCAGTACGCGCTAGTCATGGATGGATTCGACACCGGAGGAGCAAAAGATCGCGTCGGTACGTTGCAGTGGGATGGTTCCGGAAAGCTGGTGCTGAATGAATTTACCAACGCCAATGGAGTGATTACGGTTCCGATTGTGCTTTCGGGAACCTACTCCGTTTCGAGCAACGGGAGAACCACGGGCTCGATCAATAGTCTCTCCAATAACCTGGTGTTCTATCTGGTCTCCGGCAGCGATGCCTACGTGGTGCAGAACGATACCGGAGTGCAGATTGACGGGACGGTGAGCAAGCAGCAGTAGTCTTCAATGTGGGCGCGGGCGTCCCGCCCGTGCTTCATCTATCCCACTGATGGTGAGTCCCTCTGTAGCTATCTGACGAACGGTCGCCGCACGAGCGGGACGCTCGCGCCCACATTCCGGCAACCAGTCTTTGCTCCTAGCCTCTTTCAAACGCGTGCTTCTGCTCCAACTCGGCGACGCCGGCGCGCATGTCAGCTTCAAATTTTTCCGCCTGGGCCATCAGGGATGCGTTCGCGGAGGCCCACTCTCCCTCCAGCGTCATCAACCCTTGCCTCCTCAGTTTCTGCACCACTTCCAACAGGTGTTCGCCTGAGGTCTCCGCAAAGAGTGCCTCGGTTGGATCACCGACCCACACCGGACCCCGGGCTACCTTGGTTTGCCAATAGACTTTCCGGGCAATCATCAGGGCGATTGCTTCGTCGGTGGCTTTTCCAAACACCCACTTGCTTCGTTTGAAATCGTAATAGCGACTGGAGAACTGCACCGGGACCCTCTTCCCTGATTTCAGGAATTCGATTTGCTTCTTATCAACTTCCTTGCGCAAAGCGTTGATCACCGGCGCCTCAATATCTTTCGGCTCGAGCGACGGCATCACTTCGTACACGGTCGCAGACAAGTTTACCGACACCGGCGCGTGCAGCCCCTGGGAGTTTTCCAAAGCGATGTCGGCATGCAGGACCCAGAAATCGGCTCCGGAGGTGGACTTATGAAATGGCCACTCAAGTTGAAACGAAAGCGGCAGCCCAGTCTGGCATACGTAGATCTTCTTTTCCTGCGTTTTGTCGCTTGATAGTGGAGTGTTCATGGCTGCTCGATCCGGAATTGGGTCATGTCTCGTATTTTAATGGTGCAGTTCCACTTTTGCTCTCTAAACTACGGAGTCTGCCACCCAGGGTTTCTTTCGTAAGACTTCAGGACGCACTCGCGGTCCACTATGCACTGTCTGATTCTTGTCACCCGAGATGCCGCGACTGCCGAGCTTCGCTCGGCCTGGACGGGTCGGAGACCCGTCCCTACATTGTCAATGGGGAGAGACGCGATTTAGATTCCACTTTTGGAACAATCATCAGTTCAGAGGGGCTGCGTCTCTCTCAACTGGGCGCTTTGTCCCACCTGTTTACTATCCGAATTCGTATTAACAAATATACCCGGCCCGCGCACTCGGAAACAAAAAGGCGGCCTGAGTGGCCGCCTTAGTCAAAGATTCTGCTCGAAATGGGAGCGCGGAGTCGCCCGCGACCACATGACCACACTAGCCGCCCAGCTACTTGCCTGCGGCCTTCGCTGTGGCCTGCTGCGGGTACATCGAAGCGATCTTTTCCAGCAGCGCATTCATACTGCGCCCGGTCTCGAGGGTTGCGTCGACCGCGTGGTGTCCTTCGCCGTCCGTGTGCGTCACGAGCACCCGGGTCTCCTGATTCGCCTTTTTGACCATGTAGGGCAGATGGTGCCGGTCATTCTTGGTCAAAGTGGGCCCCAGGATCACCAGATCGAAGTTTTCCTTGCGCAGGGCATCCTGCACCTGCTGGCGGCCTTCTGCCTGGGTTAGTTGATATCCGGCCTTCTCAATCGTAACCGATTGTGCGGAAAGGACTTCAGAGTCGCCTTCACCATAAAGAATCTTCAGTTTGGATGAGGGTTTAGAGGTGTTTGCCATATGGTATTCGGGCCGGCCTTTCTGTTTCCGGCTGGCCTGAACACTAGCAACCCTCAAAGCCCTTGAGAATGTCACCGAAGACCAATGAAAACTTCACGGAAGACCCTGCCCGACCGGGGCCAGAACGCCCACAAAGCAGGTCGGTCTCGATCGCGAGGCAAGCCTTCCAAACAAAACGTTCAACGCCTGTTATAATCCGCTGGCTTCGCCAGGCCCATCACTCGGCTCCATCAATTCCCGAATCCGAAAACTTGGAGGAAACCTTGAAAAGCACTTGTACCCTGCTGCTCGCTTTAATTCTGTTCGGTTCCATCGCTGCGGCTCAGACTGCCCGCACTGACCTTTACCACGTCCACTTCGCCAAAGCTGCACTCGGCAAGGCTGTCGAATTATCCGACTATCTGAAGACAGCCGATCCCAAGGTGCCCATGTCCGCGCACCGCATCGTCCTGCGCCACCAGGACGGGGAAGACTGGGATTACGCTGTCATCGAGCACCTGGGAACCAAAACCACGGTCGAAGCTGCTGGGACCGCCGTGCCTTCCGCGGTGCGCGACCTGTACTCGTGGCACACCGACAGCTTTGTCAGTGGCCCGTCATGGGCTGATTTCAGCAAGGCCCTGGGCATTGATGAGGCCTCGGCTGGAAAAAGCGGAGGCTCGGTGTATTCAGTCTCGGTCTATCGCGCCGCTCCCGGGCATCGCGAACAACTGGAGAAATCACTCAACCAGCTCGCGACCGCAGACACATCAACGGGCACCGTTCTCATGCAACATGTGGAAGGCGGACCCTGGCAGTTCCTCGCGGTCGTGCGCTACAACTCCTGGCAGGACTTTGCCAATGGCGAGAAGACCAGCGTCGCGGACACCTTCAAAGCCGGCGGCGGATGGCTCGGGCTGCGTGAGCACTCGACTTATCACAATGACACGCTCGCCGACCGCATCGCGCCCTAACGCCACAGTGACTGATCGGTTGCTTTGCCTGCACGATGTGGGCGCGAGCGTCCCGCTCGTGCAGGGGCGGCACAAGCCACGTGGGGACAGCGCCCCGGCTGTCGAGCGGAGCGAAGCTCCGCAGTTTCGGCATCGGCAAAAACCGTCAGCAATACCCCGTCGAGCTGCGCTCGACCAGACAGCCGAGGCGCCTATCTCCACGTGGTCGGTGATGATTCCACTTCGCCTTCGGAAACATCGTCGAGCTTACGACTGTCAATTAAGCCCTTCCACCAGGTAGAGGTCTGCCAAGGTTCTGTGGAAGCCGTAGACGAAAGACTTTCCGTCGGGAGTGACCAGGATCGGACCGATGGTCGCGACGCCGGCGGGATCTCCAGGGACGAGTTGCTTCCAGAGGGTTCTTTTTCCGGCGGTTAAATCCACTCGGTAGACTTTGGCGGGAACTTCTCCGGTTTGGTAAACAAAAAGACCACGGGCATCCTGACTCCAACTCGTCGGGAGATCGCCCGGCTCGAGTCCGGGAATTGGTCGAGGCTCACCTTGTCCTGAAGTGGGGTAGAGATATCCCTTCAGATCCGGTCCTATCGCCGCCACCATCTGGCCGTCGGGCGAAACTGCGAAGGCGGTCCCATTCACCCCTTCGGGCGCGATGGGCAGGGGCTGGCCTCCAGTGACATCCTGCACGTACAATCGTCCGCCGCGACCGGGTTCATTTCCTGAAAACACAAATTTTTTGCCGTCCGGCAACCACCTGGCGCTGTTGTGGTTGATGAAGTCGTTGGTCAGCGGTTGAGCCTCGCCTGCCCTCGTAGGCAGCAGGCGGAATTGTGCCGGCGAACCTGGAATCTGTGCGATTACCCACTTCTGGTCGGGCGACAGAGCCTCGGCTGATCCCTCGCCGAGGCGTACCGCGGCAGAACCGTCCGTGCTGCGAACATAGACGGAATAAGTCAGCTCCTGCGTTTTGCCATATCGCGCTCCGCCGCCCACGCCTTCTTCGTCAAAGAGAACCGTTTTGCCGTCGTTGGAAAGATCCGCCGGGTAAGAGTAATCGAGCCAGGAGAGGTCATGCTCCTTGCCACCCTCGACCGACGTACCCATCAGTTCGCGCCGCCAACTGGCCCGGCCCATGAGGATGCGCCCGTCGTGAAAGATATCGAAAAGCATCAGGGTGCCCGGCATGCGTGCCACCAGCCGCTTCTGCCCGGCCAGATTCACCGCCGACAGGTCGCGATCCAAGCCGCTTTCAGTGGCAGTGAACCAGACTTCCTTACCGTCCGCGGACCATGCCAAACCTTGAATGCTGTACCAGTCTCCCGAAATTTTCGTCTTTCTTGCCGAGAGGTCAACGATGGCAACCGATCCGCTGTCGTCACCCGGGAGCGGATGGTCGAGGAAGGCCACCATGTCGCCTTTGGGCGAAATCCGCGGGTGACTGATCCAGCCGCCGGTTTCGTAGAGTACTTTGCCAACCGGATATTCCAACCGATTCCGGCCGCCCACGTCGCGGACTACCGCCAGATTGCTGCCGTCCGGCGACCAGTCCGCCCACTGCACGTTCTCCAGCACCTCCCGTGGCGCACCGCCTGCCAGCGGCGCGCTGGCCAGCGTGCCTACATTGACCCAGGTACCGGTGCGATGGCTGTTGAGGGAGACGGCCATTTCGCCCGTGGGTGAAACCGCCAGCAACTGAGTGTGCTCCAGGCCAAGGGACCGCGATTCCGCAGCGCCGGGACGCGCGCTGAAGATCTCAACCGGGTTGCCTTGCCAGGCGGCGCTGTACAAGATGGTTTGTCCGTCAGAAGCGAATCGCGCCGAGCGGATGTCGCCGCGGCGGAATGTGATCTCGTGGTAGCGCGGATTGGGCAGGGCCGCCCGCCAGAATGGTTTTCCGGCAAGTAACCCGACTCCCGCTCCGAGCAGAAGAGCAAGGCCAACCAGGGCCGCGGTGAGTTTCCCTCCGTGCCGTGATGGCAATGTGGCTTCGTGACGCGCGGGCGCTGTTGGCGGTTGAGAGGCGGCGCTGACGCCGGCGCGGGCTGAATCGGTGTCGCGTTTGAGCCGCTTGAGATCTGCTCGAAGCTCGGCCGCGGTCTGGCACCGCAACTCGCGGTCTTTTTCCAGAGTTTTGTTGAGTATGGATTCCAGTTGCACCGGCAAGCCGGGGTTGAGCTGGACGGGCGAGGGAGGGATCTTGTTCAGGATGGCTTCAAAAATCACCGCCGAGGTGGTCCCCGAAAAGGGCTGTCGTCCCGTCGCCATTTCGTAGAGCACGACTCCAAACGAAAACAAGTCGGTGCGGTGGTCGAGAGTCTCACCGCGCGCCTGTTCCGGAGACATGTATGCCACCGTTCCCATGGCGGTGCCGGGATTGGTGAGTTGAAAGTCCGAACCCACTCCCGTGGCCGCAGTGGCCTCATCGGGATGGCGGCTCTGCGGTGTGAGTTTCGCCAGACCGAAATCCAGGATCTTCGCCTGCCCGCGCTGCGTGATGAAAATATTTGCCGGCTTGATGTCGCGATGTACGATCCCGCTGGAATGCGCTGCGTCCAACCCGTCCGAGATCTGGATAGCGATCTCCAACAGCTGATCTATTTTGAAGGGGCGTCCCTCGATCCGGTGTTTGAGGGTCTGTCCTTCCAGCAACTCCATCGCGATGAAAGGAACGCCGTCGTAGGTATCAATTTCGTAGATCGTGCAGATGTGGGGGTGGTTCAGTGCGGAAGCCGCGCGGGCCTCGCGCTGAAACCGCTCAATCGCTTGCGGATCGCGGGCGAAACCTTCGGGGAGAAACTTCAAGGCTACAAAACGGCCCAGCTTGGTGTCTTGCGCCTTGTATACAACGCCCATGCCCCCGCCGCCAAGCTGTTCCAGGACGCGGTAGTGAGATATGGTGCGGCCGATCAAGGTGGACGTGCTCCCGAGCGCCGATATTAGTTTCCCCACGCTACGAAGTCAAAGCCATTGGCGGGGGCGCTGACGGACAGACGACCGACGGCTGATATCGGCCTTACTGTCTCAACCCCATCCAGCGCTCAGAAAGCACTATGGAATTTCCCGGGTTTTGCGGATCGAAACGCACCGAGGTCGGGAGTCCGAGGCGGCAGGAATGAAGGTTGATGAGCTGGCGCAGGTAAGTGACGTCCTGGGAGGCTTCGTACGAGACTCCGGCGACGTCATAGTGGTAGATCAGGAATGTTGCAGCGCGGTTGGCGGCGCCGGGCATTTCCTGAACGTCAATTACGGTGCCGTCGGTAATGCGGCCGATGCGGTCGAGCCACTCCCGGCGCTCCCGCTCCAGGTCGTCGGCGGTCTTAGGTTTGCGGCGCAGCAGGAAGTAGGCCAGGGTTAAGACAGCAGCGGCGGCCAGAATCAGGATATAGAGACGAATTGGAGTCATGATTTGCGCGATCGGAAACGGCCGTGGCGCGGGACGCTTCCGTCAACAGAATAAGGCCTGAGGGGAAATCGGGGAAGTCTCGATGTAGGCGCGAGCGTGCTCGCTCGTGCGGGGCCGTCCGTGAAGGCATCAGGAAACCGCCGACGCACGAGCTGTGGGACGCACGAGCGGGACGCTCGCGCCCACATTTCAAGCCACGGGATTCTTCAGCGTGCCGACTCCTTCCACGATGACTTCCATCGTCTCTCCGGCCACCACTGGGCCGACACCCTTCGGCGTGCCGGTGGGGATCAAGTCGCCCGGCATCAGCGTCATAACCTGGGAAATGAAGCGAATGACAACATCAAGTGGGAAGATGAAATCTCGCGTGTTACCTTGCTGGCGAACGGTTCCGTTAACTCTGGTTTCCACGCCGATGCCAGCCCAAGGGTCGATCTCATCCGTGACCAGCGGCCCCACGGGACAGAACGTATCGAAGCCCTTGGCGCGAGTCCACTGGCCGTCCTTGCTTTGCAGATCGCGCGCGGTTACGTCGTTCACACAGGTGTAGCCGAGGATGTAGGGGCGAACATCTTCAGTCGGGCCCAGTTGATAGCATTCTTTGGCGATCACCACCCCGAGCTCGCCTTCATGGTCGACTCGCCCGGCGATACCGGGGCGACGAACCAAGCCGCCAGGCGCCAGCAAGGAAGACGGCGGTTTGAAGAAAATCAGCGGTTCGGCGGGAACTTCGTTACCCAGTTCTGCGGCGTGGTCACGATAGTTGCGTCCGACACCAACGATTTTCGAGGGGCGGACGGGCGCGAGTAGCGCCGCTTCCGCCAGCGCAAGATGATCCATTCGTTTGGTGGGCAGATCTTCCAGTCCTTCGCTGGCATTCTCCGGCGGGTTAAGCAACAGACGGGTAATCTGTTCCACGCCCAACACAGATTCAACCAGGCCGTAGTGAGCCTGGCCATTCAGCTGGAAACGGCAATATTTCATAGAACCTCGGAAATTGGAGCACTCAGCATTCAGCACTCAGCATTCAGTCGTCCAATGGCAGGCCTTTGCCGCAAAACTGATCCGTCCCGTCGTGGCTGAATGCTGAAGCTGACAGCTTCTATGGTACCTGCTCGCTGGCCTCCTCCGACTTTGCACTTTCGTTGTTGCGTTCATCGATGGCGGTCACCGAGTAGAAATACTTTTTGCCTGACTGCACATTGGTATCGTGGTAAGCGGAAGTCTTTACCGGTTCGGAGTTAAGTTTCTGAGGCTGGCTGTTCTCTTCGCGGCGGAAAATGTTGTATCCGGCGAGATCGGCTTCAGTATCGGGAGACCAGACCAGGTCGACAAATGGTGCCTGACCTACACCGGAAAAAACTGCCTGCAAACCAGTGGGCACCGCCGGTGGAAAAATGTCGTGGGCAAAGACCTGAACGATTGGACTGTCGTTGCCTTCAACTTCGACCTCCGGCTTGCCTGAAAGCGAAACAACCGTTACTGCTGTGGCGAAGTAATCGTAGTGCTTCTCCCACTCGAAGGTCTGATCGAGAAACTGAGGTTGCGAACAATCCGCGAAGTTCACATCGCCAATCTTTGTGCCACTCAGCGCAGCGGCTTGCCTTGTTTGCTCACGTCGATAGATGCGCAATCGGTGTCCGATGCGTGGATCTGCCGCGCCCGCGACGGGCGGACATTCCCAGGAAAGCAACACTCCATCGCTCCTGACTTCCGCGCCGAAATGCTCCAGGGGCGGCAGCGTCGGGGCGGACGGGACCTGTACCAGGTTGGAGAGTCCGGCGCTTCGTCCGCTTTGGTTCAGCACCGAAACCGCGTAGGTGATTTCGGCTGTCGGATTCTGTGCCTGCAAGCCCTGGGGTAAAGTGTCGGTGTAGTTAGCCTGAATTTTTGGCGCAGGAGCGCCTTTCTTTGAATTGAAAGGTGGCACCGGAAACTGTGCTGCTGGAATTTCTGCGGCCGCGGTTTTGCAATCGCCGATTTCGAGGTTAAAGCTGCGGCAAACACGTGTCGGGCCGGGATGACGCACAGTCTGGTGGTCGGTGGTTTGAGCCGGCACCGTCCAGGCAAGATAAACCTTGTCTCCTTTTCTAACTGCGCGCAAATCAGTGACCGGCCTGGCCAACTCCAGTTCGGGGGGCATAGGTGCGCCAGGAGTGCCGCAGGCGACCAGCACTGCGCAACCGAGCATGCACATGAAGAAATTCCAGTCGGATCGCTGCATAGTTTCCGGGGAAACTAGTAAGGGTAACAGAAGGGAACTACTCCACTAATTCCTTTAACGCCTCGCGGAAGACGCGCGTGTGCTGGTCAACATCGGATGGATCGGTCTGCGGAGACATCAGTGCCATGTTGTGAAACGGAGTCAGCAGGATGCCACGATTCATGGCGTGGAGATGCATGAAGCGTTCCAGTTCGAAATCCATGGCATCATGGGCTTGGGTGCCATTTTTGGGTGGCTTGGGGGAAAACTGGTATTCGGCCCGGCAGCCCAGACGAGTGACGTGCCAGGGCACGCCAAATTCGGCGATTGCTTTTTCGACTCCGGCAGTCCAGCGTTCCGCCGCCGGGATCATTCTTGCGAAAGCATCTTTAGTGAGCACCTTGGTTAGCGTGGCCCGCATGGCGGCGAGCGAAAGCGCGTTCCCCGCGAGGGTTCCGCCAATGCCGCCAGTATCGCAGTCTTCGAGGCTCTGGCTCTGTGCGATGGAGTATGCGACCGCTTCAGTAAATCCGTAGGCCGCGCCCGGAAATCCGCCCGCGATGGCTTTGCCAAAAATGAAAAAGTCGGGACTGAGATCTTCCGCACGCGTGTAGCCGCCGGGCCCGGCGCAAATAGTGTGAGTTTCATCGATGATGAGCAACGTGCCGTACTTCTCAGTGAGATCCCGCAGGGCTTGGTGGTAGCCGGGATCGGGATGCACGATGCCCACGTTGGTCATGACTGGCTCGGCGAGCACGCAGGCGACGTCACCATGAGCCAATGCCTTCTCAAGCGCTGCGACATCGTTGAACTCGACAATCTTGGTGGTGACGGTTGGATCGACAGGCGGCCCGATGTTCCCGCGACGGGATTGCGCCACGCCATCTTTCAGCGTGATAAAACTTTCATCCACCGTACCGTGATAACACCAGTTGAAGACCAGAATCTTGGGGCGCTGCGTAATATGGCGTGCCAGACGGATGGCAAAACGGTTAGCGTCAGTTGCAGTGAGAGCGAATTGCCAGAAAGGCAGGCCGAAGCGCTGCTGTAATTCTTCCGCGACAAAAATCGCGTCTTCCGAAGGCAGCATAGTTGTGATACCACGCTTCATCTGCTCTTCGACGGCTTTCACCGTTGCGAAAGGAGAATGTCCGGTCATGGCACCGGTATCGCCCAGGCAGAAGTCGATGTAACGAAGCCCGTCCACATCGTAGAACTGCGCGCCCTGGGCTTCACGCACAAATGGTGGGAAGGCGCCGGCCCATTTGATCATCCAGTTCATGGGTACGCCACCGAGCAGGGATTTGCCGGCGCGTTCGAACAGAGCCTTGGACTTGGGACGCTCCTTCACGAAGCGCTGTTGCTCCCGCTGCATAAGGGATTTGAGGCGGGCGCGGTCGATGGCTTTCATTGGCGTCGTTGTGGTTGTGTGGAGGACGGGCGTCCTCGCCCGTCGGGAACGAACCTTGAGTCTAAGCAGCCCAGCAACGTTATGCAAGCCAGGCCCCCGATGGAACTCTCTGATCGAAAGGGACCGTTATTCTGAACGGATTTGGGAAATCTCTCACAAACACCCATAAAGTACACTAGCTCGCTCTGGTCCATTGTGGTATTGATTCCGGCATGCAGAGGACCTACGAATACCGCCGTAAACTGCCCCACTATCAGCCCGATTTCAAGGCATTCTTTATAACTTTCTCTACGCACCGTCGCTGGACACTGCCGGAATCGGTGCGTCAGATCGTGATCGACACATGTCTTGCAGGGAACGGCAACAAATTTTGCTTGTACGCAATGGTTGTGATGCCCGATCACTTGCACATAGTGTTCGCGCCTAAATATGACACCAACGGGGCGGTCAGCATTGCCGAGATCATGCAAGCGATAAAGGGAGCATCGGCGCACAAGATCAACCGGGCCCTCGGCACGAGAGGAAAAGTCTGGGAGGAAGAATCGTTTGACCGTGCACTTCGTCCGGAAGAAAGCATTGGCGATAAAATCGAGTACATTCTGGGTAATCCGGTCGGTGCGGGGCTCGCAGCGAACCTACTCGAGTATCGCTGGTTGTGGAGGGATACAGGAGAAGTTGATTCGCCTGAGGAACAAAGGGCGGAGTTCGGAGACTGACGGGCGGGGACGCCCGTCCTCTTTTGCGCGGAACTACAGAATGTATCGGGACAAATCCTGATCTTTCACAATGTCGGCCAGCATTTTGCGCACGTAATCGGCGTCGACCTTTATGTGTTCGCCCTTCTTGTCGGGAGCGTCGAAGCTGATGTCATCTAGCACGCGTTCCATGATGGTGTGCAGGCGGCGGGCGCCGATATTTTCCGTACCTTCGTTCACTCGGAAGGCGTAGCGTGCGATTTCTTCCTGAGCCTCGCGAGTGAATTCCAGCTTCACGCCTTCAGTTTCCATCAAAGCCACGTACTGCTTCACCAGGGAGGACTTGGGTTCGGTCAAAATGCGAATGAAGTCTTCCATGGTGAGTGATTGCAGTTCGACGCGAATGGGGAAGCGTCCCTGTAACTCGGGGATCAGGTCACTGGGCTTTGAAACGTGGAATGCGCCGGCGGCGATGAACAGGATGTGGTCGGTGCGCACCATGCCATAACGCGTGTTCACTGTAGTGCCTTCGACGATGGGCAGGATGTCGCGCTGCACCCCTTCGCGGGAAACGTCAGGCCCGTGGCCGCTCTCGCGTCCAGCGATCTTGTCGATCTCGTCGAGGAAAATGATGCCTGAGTCTTCCACGCGATCGATAGCCATGCGGGTGACCTGGTCCATATCAATCAACCGCTGCTCTTCTTCCTGGATCAGGTACTCGAAGGCTTCGTTGACCTTCATCTTCCGTTTCTTGGTGCGTTGGCCGAAGATGTTGGGCAGCATGTCCTTGATGTTGACGTCCATCTCCTCGACACCCTGATTGGAGATGATCTCGAAGGATGGAAAATTGCGTTCGCGGACGTCGATTTCGACGCTGCGATCGTCGAGCTTGCCTTCGCGCAACTGCTGGCGAAGTTTCTCACGGGTGCGGCTCTGCGATTCACCACCTGACGAGGTTGTACCTTCGAGCACCAGGCCGCCGGTGGAGCCTTCGGCGGGTCTGGGACTAACGGGCGGAAGAAGAATATCCAGAAGACGCTCCTCGGCGTTGAGTTCGGCTTTGTCGGAAACGTCTTCGAGCTTTTCCTCGCGCACCATTTCGATCGCGATTTCGACCAGGTCGCGAATCATCGACTCCACATCGCGTCCCACGTAGCCGACCTCGGTGAACTTGGAAGCTTCCACTTTGAGGAATGGTGAGTTCGCGAGCTTGGCCAAACGGCGGGCGATTTCGGTCTTGCCGACGCCGGTGGGGCCGATCATGATGATGTTTTTGGGGATCACTTCTTCGGCCAGGTCGGGCGTGAGCTTCTGCCGGCGCATGCGATTGCGCAGGGCAATCGCTACGGCACGCTTGGCGTCTTTCTGGCCAACCACATGCTTGTCGAGCTCCGCCACAATTTCACGCGGCGTGAGCTCGTCGAGGGCAATTTGTTCTTCTTCAGCGGTAGCGGGTAAGTAAATAGCCATAGGTGTTGTCACGTCAATGTCTTAAGTGCTGATACCGCCGTACTCCTGTATGTCGAATGGATTCGCGGTATAGTCTGCCCGATTCGGCCCAGCGGTGGTGGAGTTTTCCCAAACAGGAGCCATAACGATGTTATTTCTCTTTGGCATGAGGACCAAAGCAAAATCGATCGGACAAATAGAACGTCCGTGTTCCAAATGCGCGAGGCCAACGATGCATATCGCTGTCGAATCGCGAAGATGGTTCACGCTGTTCTTTATCCCCGTCATTCCACTTGGCGGTAACTATGTGGTCCGTTGCGGTGTTTGCGGCCTAACCGCAAAAGCCTCACCTGACGTGAAGAACCAAGTCGCGACCAAAGCCATGGCAGCCCACGCCTGAGCCCCGGCTGGACTGGTCACAATTCCATTCCCTCCCCTACAGTTCTTCAATCGTCACCTTGTCATTGGTATAGATGCACATTCTGCCCGCAATCTTCATAGCTTCCTCGGCGATCTGACGTGCTGACAGCTGGGTGTGCTCGGCCAGCGCCTGGGCTGCTGCCTGGGCATAGGGCCCACCGCTGCCGATGGCCGCAATGCCGCCGTCCGGTTCGATAACGTCGCCCTGGCCGCTGAGCAGGAATGTCTGTTCCTTGTCGGAGACCAGCAACAGGGCTTCGAGATGGCGCAGAAATTTGTCCGTGCGCCAGTCCTTGGCCAGCTCGACCGCGCCCCTGCCCAGATTGCCGTGATACTGCTCCAGCTTCGATTCGAAGCGGCTGAAAAGGGTGAAGGCGTCGGCAGTCGAGCCGGCAAATCCGGCCAGGATTTTATCCTGATAGAGGCGGCGAATCTTCTTGGCGGTGTGCTTGATGACGCCCTCGCCAAGAGTGACCTGGCCGTCTCCGGCCATGACGACCGCGCCATTGCGGCGGACGCAAAGAACTGTGGTGGATCGAATCAGACGCTTCGTAGGCATGAGCGCAATTCTTGATTATAACAGTCCGCGTGGGGACAGCCGCCCTCGGCTGTCCGGTCAAGCAAAGCTCGACAGTTTCTTGCCGCGACAAGCATAGCGAAGCGTTGCTCGGCCGGACAGCCGAGGGCGGCTGTCCCCACGTGGACCGTGCTGCTATTGCAGCGCAATCAGCGGTACTGCTGCCACCGCCGCCAGGATGCCCACCGTTTTCCAGCGGGTGAATTGTTCTTTGAGAAAGAACCACGCCAGCAGGACGGTCAACGCGGGATAGAGCGAGGAGAGCACAACTGCGGAGTCCAGCCGTCCTGTCTGATTGGCTCGGATGAAGAGCGCCGTTCCGGTGACGTCCAGGCATCCGGCGAAGATCGCGAGAGTTGCATCCGGGCGAAGCAGGGAACCCTTGCCACGACGAAACAGGGCAATGCCACCCACCAGCAGAAAGGAAGCCATGCGCGAAAACACCGCCGACCAAAGCGGGGAGCTTTCGCTCGTGCGGCTAATGCAAAGAAAGAACCCAGCGAAGCCGATGCCGGCCAGGGCGGCTATCAAGATTCCGCGGTGGTTGCCCGAACCGTCGGGACGGGAGATGAGCCAGATGCCAAGCCCGGCCAGCAGAAAACCGGCGAGGCCAAGTCTGCTGGGCAATCCGTGCGTAATCATGGTGACGGCTGCCGGGATGGCTGCACCGAGCACGGCCGCCACCGGCGCTGTCAGTCCCATGCCTTTCGAGAGGGCGCGGTAGAAAATGAGAAGAGCCAGTCCGCCCGACGCACCGGCAGCGGCGGCCCAGAGTCGGCTCGAAGTCGTGGGGAGCCCAGCGTGTGTCGAGAGTGCCAGGATCAGCATGAGGACGAGGCCGCCAGCGTGCGCCAGCGCGGTTACGAGCACCGAGTCCGAGCGGCGGCAAGCATAGCCACCGCTGAAGTCGCTGGTTCCCCAGCATAGTCCGGCAGCCAGGCTGAAGCCGACGGGCACAAGTTGTTCGGCGGGCGCCAATTCAGGTTTTACCTCGGACCTCTCGGTCTCAGACTCACGAGAGTAGCACCGATAAGATAGTTGACGTGTGGGCGCGAGCGTCCCGCTCGTGCGGGATCGTCTGTGGCGCTGCAGCACGAGCGGGACGCTCGCGCCTACATGACCGAAATTGACTTGTCAAAGGCTTGCAGCCTAACATTGCCGCTCTCCCGTGGTCGGGCAAACATGATCGGGCAAACTATCTCGCACTACCGCATCCTGCAGAAGCTGGGCGGAGGTGGCATGGGCGTGGTGTACGAGGCAGAAGACCTGCGCCTCGGTCGGCGTGTGGCGTTGAAATTCCTGCCCGATGACCTGGCGCAGGACCCGCAGGCCCTGGAGCGATTTCGGCGTGAAGCGCGAGCGGCGTCCGCGCTCAATCATCCGAACATCTGCACCATTTACGACATCGGCGAGGAAGAGAATCGCCAGTACATCGTGATGGAGTATCTCGATGGGTCCACCCTGAAGTACCGCATCGAGGGTAAGCCGATTTCGGTGGATCAGTTGGTGGACTTCGGGGCGCAGATCGCCGACGCGCTGGATGTGGCGCATACCGCGGGAATCGTCCATCGCGATCTCAAGCCAGCAAACCTGTTTCTGACCAAACGCGGACAGGCCAAGATTCTGGACTTCGGCCTGGCCAAAGTAGCGGGAAGACCGATGCCGGAGCTGGAGCCGGTCGGCGCGTCCTTTGCGACGGCGGCTGTGGACGCGGCACACCTTACCAGTCCGGGCAGCACGGTGGGAACCGTTGCCTACATGTCTCCCGAACAGGCGCGCGGTGAGGAAATCGACGCCCGCACCGATCTGTTCTCCTTCGGCGCCGTCTTGTATGAAATGGCTACCGGGCGCCAGCCCTTCACCGGCCCTACTTCGGCTGTAATTTTTGACGCCATTCTGAACCGTGCGCCCACCGCGCCGGTGCGGCTGAATCCAAATTTGCCAGCGGAACTTGAACGCATCATCAACAAAGCCTTGGAGAAAGACCGTGAGCTGCGCTACCAGGTGGCTTCGGAGATGCGTGGCGACCTGAAGCGGTTAAAGCGGGAGATCGATTCGGGCAAGAGTTCGTCGGCGAGTGTTGCTGAACCTTCAATCGCGCCAGTGTCGTCCGGGGCATCCGCGGTGCCGCCTTCCGCTCCTGCTGCGCAGCCGGCTTCGGCGATCTCCGGCCCGGCTTCGTCGCCTGTAGTTGCGGCGCCAGGCTCTGGTGGAAGAAGGAAGTGGTACATTGCGGCCGCGGCCGCGCTCCTCGTGGCGGTGGCGGTGGCTGGCCTTTTCTACCGCCGGAGTTCACGGTCGCTGACCGAAAAGGATTCCATTCTGCTGACGGATTTCGTAAACACCACCGGCGATGCGGTCTTCGACGGCACTCTGAAACAAGCCCTGGCAGTGCAACTGGAGCAGTCGCCTTACCTGAATGTCTTTCCCCAGGAGCGGGTACGGGACACGCTGAAGTTCATGGGTCGCTCGCCAGATGAGCGGCTCACCCCCGACCTGGCGCGCGATGTCTGCCAGCGAGAGGGGATTAAGGCCGTCCTGAACGGAGCGATTAGCTCCATCGGGACCCAGTATGTGGTGGACGTGAATGCGGTGAACTGCCAGACCGGCGACAGCCTGGCCCGCGAACAGATCCAAGCAGACAAGAAAGAGCAAGTGCTGGGAGCGGTAGGAAAAGCAGCCTCCAGCTTGCGGAGCAAGCTGGGAGAATCGCTGGCTTCAGTGCAAAAATTCGACGCCCCTGTCGAAGAAGCTACCACATCATCCTTGGAAGCGCTCAAGGCCTTCAGTTTGGCCGAGGCTGAGCGGAACAAAGGGTCGGAGTATACCGCCATTCCTCTTTACAAACACGCGCTCGAACTCGACCCCAATTTCGCCGTGGCTTATGCGCATCTGGGCCAGTCTTACGCCAACACCGGCCAGAGTGCTCTGGCCAAGGAAAATGTGACGCAAGCCTTCGAGCGGCGGGAGCGGGCCAGCGAACTGGAGAAACTCTACATTTCCACCCACTACTACGAAATTGTCACAGGGGAAATAGACAAGTCGATGGAGGCTTATCAGCTCTGGAAGCGGACGTATCCGCGGGATTCCATTCCCACCAACAATCTCGCCATTGACAACGCCTGGATGGGTAAGTTTGATCAGGCGCTCGTAGAAGCGCAGGAAACCATGCGGCTGGATCCGAACAGCGCTTTCAGTTACGGGGTGTTGGGGGGCGCCTACATGGGCCTTGACCGCTTTGCGGAGGCCAAAGCTATCCGTCAAAAAGAAGTGAGCCTCAAGCTGGATGCGACGGGTGAACACGTCGATCTTTACCTGCTGGCCTTTCTCGAGAGCGACAAGGGGGCAATGCAGCACGAAACGGATTGGGCGAAAGGCAGGCCGGATGAATTCGTGATGTTGGAAGCGGTTGCCGAAGCAACCGCCGCTTCGGGGAGGCTACAGCAAGCGAGGGAGTTGTACCGGCAGGCAGTGGACAGCGCGCAACGGGCAAAGCTCCCAGAAAACGTGGCGGGAATCATGGCCCGCCAGGCGCGGATCGAAGCTGAAGTCGGCAACCCTGCCCAGGCCCGCGAGGCAGTACGCACGGCGCTGGCCACGGATCGCGGCCGTTTTGTGCTGCCCTTCGCCGGCTTCGCGGTCGCCACCGCCGGTGACGTCGCTCAGGCAGGCGCGATCGCTGACGAACTGAGCAAACGCTTTCCAACCGACACTTTGGTCAACAACATCTGGCTGCCCGCGATCCGGGGACAGGTTGAAGTCAGCAGGGGCAACCCAGGCAAGGCGCTGGAGCTGCTTCAGACCGCCACTCCTTTCGACTTTGGCTGGCCCGCGCGACTAATGCCCAGCTACGTCCGCGGCCAGGCCTACCTCCACATGCGCCAGGGGAAAGAAGCAGCAGAGCAATTTCAGAACATCTTGAATCATCGCGGAATCTGCGGGACTATGCCGGTTTGTTCCCTGGCTCACCTGCAGTTGGGACGTGCCCGTGCGATCTCCGGCGACAATGCCGGAGCCCGCACGGCGTACCAGGATTTCTTTGCGCTGTGGAAAGATGCCGACCCCGACGTTCCCATCCTCAAAGAAGCCAAGGCAGAGTACGCAAAGCTGCCGCAGCAGTAATGCGGACGCGAGCGTCCCGCTGGTGCGCGGAGCTCATCATTGTTGTCAATTCTTGTTGGAGAAGAACGCACGGAACCCTAGGCCGTCGCGAGGTAAATGTAGCGCAGGATGAACAGCGCGGTGAGGATCCAAACCAGTACATTAATCTCACGAACTTTCCCGGCCGCAATCTTTACCACGGTATAGGAAATCAGTCCCAGGCTGAGGCCGGTCGCGATGCTGAAGGTCAGGGGTGTAGCCAGCATGGTGATGAAGGCGGGCACGGCTTCGCTGAAGTCTGTCCAGTCAATGTGCGCGATGGACTGGGTCATCAATGCGCCCACCAGAATCAGAGCGGGAGCTGTGGCGTAGCCCGGAATCGCGGTTGCCAAAGGGGAGCAGAACATAGCGAATACGAATAGCGCGGCGACGAACACATTGCTGAGCCCGGTGCGAGCGCCTACCGCGATGCCGGCTACACTCTCGATGTAACTGGTGACTGTGGAGGTGCCGGCCAGGGATCCGAAGATGGTTCCGGTTGCATCTGCCAGTAGCGCACGACCGACGCGCGGTATTTTTCCGTCCTTGATAAATCCGCCCTGCTCGCATACGCCTACCAAAGTGCCAACGTTGTCGAAGAGGTCGACGAACAGGAACGCAAACAGGATTTCCAGAAATCCGAGATGGAGGGCGCTACGAAAATCAAGCTGCAGGAAAGTGGACGACGGATGGGGCATGGAAACAATGGCCGAAGGCCAACTCGAAATGCCGCGGAGCATGCCGAGCAAAGCAGTGCCAACAATGCCGAACAGGATACCGCCGTTGACCTTGCGCGCCATCAGGATGAGTGTCAGGGCGAGGCCGAAGCATGCGGTTTGCACCTCGCGGTCAGCAAAACTGCCCAATCCTACAAACGTTGCGGGATTGGCAACCACCAGTTTTGCATTTCGCAGGCCGACGAACGCGATGAAGAACCCGATCCCCGTCGCGGTGGAATGCTTCAGGCAATCGGGCATTCCATTGACGATCTGCTCGCGGACGCGCGTGACCGTGAGCACAAGGAAAAGAACGCCGGAGAAGAAAACTACGCCGAGCGCAGTGCGCCACGGAACGTGCATGCTCAAGCAGACCGAGTAGGTGAAGTAGGCGTTGAGCGACATTCCCGGGGCCAGCGCGATGGGATAGTTGGCGTAGAGTCCCATCACCAGGGTCGCAACTGCGGCGGAAAGGCAGGTTGCGAAGACCACACCCTCGACGGGCATCCCAGCCTGGGCGAGGATTTGCGGGTTCACGACGACGATGTAGGCCATCGTCAGGAACGTGGTGAGGCCGCCGAGAAATTCCTGTTTGACGGTGGTCTGATTTTCAGAGAGCTTGAAATAGCGGTCTAGCAATCGATGTCCTCGAGTGAGCCACTCTGGCCGCAATTGCGGCTTAATACGGAGTCTTGTTTGGTTTTTCTTCCCAGGCGCGAAATGCGGCCAGGGCTTCATCGCGCATCATCTGAATCATCGGAATGCCGCGTTGCGCGTGCGCTTCAGCGATTTCGCGGTAGATAAACGAGTCATCAAATCCAGCGTTGGATGCGTCCGCAGCAAAGCCGCCATAGTAAACGCGGGAAAGGCGGGCCCAGTAGATCGCGCCCAGACACATAGGGCATGGTTCACAGGAGGTGTAGAGCTCACAGGCTTTCAATTCGAAGAGGCCGAGCTTCTGGCAGGCCTGACGGATAGCAAGCACTTCGGCGTGCGCGGTGGGATCGTTGGTTGCGGTTACCTGGTTTGCGCCTTCGGCAATGATGCTGCCGCCTTTCACCACTACAGCACCGAACGGCCCGCCCAGTCCGGAGCGGACATTCTCAACCGCGAGCTGGATGGCGCGTGCCATGAAAGAGCTGCTCATTTGCGTAACCTAAGTGTAGTAAGTCGAAAATCTGCAGCGTAAATAAACTTGACCTGCGAGCCGCCGGCTGCCGGGCTGCCAAAAAGCAGGTCCCTCCACTTCGCTCCGCTCCGGTCGGGATGACAGAGTCGTGAAGGAAAGCAAGTCTAAAAGCAAGCAAGTATAAGCGGAGCCTTGAAGGCCGCGAAGTTTTTCTCCGCTTGAAATCCTGATCACGGCAAGTTGAAAAAGTGAAGCGGGCGCGATAGGCTCGGCTCTTCCCGCCCACTCTTTACTCGCCGGACGGGCGATTGACACCATGAGTCTGCAGGCTTTCATTTCCCGTCGGGTGGTCACTCCAGAAGGAATCCGGGCAGCCGCGATTCTCGTGGAAGGCGAAGCGATCCGCGAAGTTGTTCCTGCTGAGCAAGTGCCGCCGGGTTCTGAGATTCACGACTTTGGCAACCACGCGATTCTTCCCGGATTGGTAGATTCTCACGTTCACATCAATGAGCCCGGGCGGACCGAGTGGGAAGGTTTCAGCACCGCGACACGTGCGGCGGCGGCAGGGGGCTACACACTGTTGGTGGACATGCCTCTGAACTGCCTTCCAGCGACGACCACCGCAGCTGCGCTCGAGGCCAAGCGGGAAGCGGCGCGCGGCAAGTGCCAGGTGGACTGGGCTGCGTGGGGCGGCGTGGTGAAGGGCAATGAAGGAGACATCGAAGCTCTTGCCGCCGCAGGCGTGTCGGGATTCAAGTGCTTTTTGATTCATCCCGGGATCGATGGCTTTACGATGGTTGGCGAGCAAGATCTGCGAGCAGCGCTGCCGCACGTTGCACGATCCGGTTTGCCACTACTGGTGCACGCAGAGCTTGCCGGGCCGGTGGATGCGGCCACAGCACGCCTGGCTAACGCCGATTGGAGATGTTACGCAACCTATCTGCAATCACGGCCCGACGAAGCGGAGCTGCTGGCGATTCGGCTGATGTTGTCGCTGTGCCGGCAGTATGGTTTCCGTCTGCATATTGTTCATCTCTCGACCGGCCGGGCGCTGCCGGAGTTGCGAACTGCCCGTTCTGAAGGACTGCCGATCACGGTTGAGACCTGTCCACACTACCTGCACCACGTCGCGGAAAACATCGCGAATGGAGCGACCCTGTCCAAATGTGCACCACCGATTCGGAGCCGCGAAAACCGCGAAAGCTTGTGGCAGGGCCTTCGAGACGGCGTGATCGATCTGGTGGCCACGGATCATTCTCCCTGTCCGCCAGCCATGAAGCGACTGCAGGAGGGTAACTTCAGAACGGCGTGGGGCGGAATTTCCAGTCTTTCTGTTGCCCTTTCTGTGATGTGGACAGAGGCCAGCCGGCGCGGATTTACCCTGATGGAGATTGTGCGCTGGATGGCGGAGGGCCCGGCACGGCTGGCCGGATGCGACCCGCGCAAGGGTCGAATTGCCGCTGGCTACGATGCGGATCTGGTTGTGTTTGATTCCGAGACCGAGTTTCATCTAACGGAAGACCAGCTGTACTGTCGCCATCCGTTATCGCCGTACACGGGAGAAACATTGTGTGGAGTGGTCAAGGCTACGTATTTGCGAGGGCAGGCCGTGTTTGTGGATGGCAGGTTTCCCGGAGAGCCGAGCGGTCGGGAGTGGCAGCGGTAGCCGACGAATCTCAGGTGTGATAATCAATTCTTATGAGCAACGATCGTATCGTGGGCGTGTCAGTTCCGCGCAAGGAGGGCCGCGAGAAAGTCACCGGGCAGGCGCAGTACGTGGATGACATGACGCTGCCAGGCATGCTCTCCGGTGCGACCGTTCGCAGCCAGATTCCACGGGGCAAAATCAGGGAAATCACTTTTGGGCCGGGAATCGCCTGGGACGAATTTGTGATCGTGTCCGCAAGAGATATTCCTGGCAAGAATTGCATTGCGCTCATCGCGGACGATCAGCCCTGTCTGGCGAATGAGACGGTCAACCATCCCGAGGAACCGATCCTGCTGCTGGCTCATTCGAACCGGCATCTTCTCTCCAAAGCGGTGGCAGCAGTTTCCGTCGAGTACGACCCGCTTCCCGCCTTGTTTACCATCGAAGAGAGCGAAAGGAGTTCCGAAATCATCTGGGGGACGGACAACACCTTCAAGACTTATCGGATGGAAAAAGGCGACGTTGCCGAGGTTTGGGAGAAAGCCGACTACATCGTCGAAGGTGAATACAGAACCGGGGCGCAGGAACAGCTTTATATCGAAAATAACGGGATGATTGCGGCCTTCGATCCACAGCAGGGCATTACCGTTTGGGGCTCGCTGCAGTGTCCTTACTATGTGCACAAGGCGTTGATGGCGCTGTGCAACCTGCCGGCGGACAAGGTTCGCGTGGTGCAAATGGAAACAGGGGGCGCTTTCGGCGGTAAAGAAGACTATCCGTCAATGATTGCTGCGCATGCCGCACTGCTGGCGATGAAAAGCGGACGGCCAATAAAGATTGTTTACGACCGCATGGAAGACATGGCGGCCACCACCAAGCGCCATCCCTCGCGAACTCGTCACCGCACAGCGGTGAGTAAAGACGGAAAGGTCTTGGGCGGCGAAATTGAATTTACGCTTGATGGCGGAGCTTATACGACGCTGTCCCCCGTGGTGCTTTCGCGCGGAACCATTCATGCTGGCGGTGCCTACTACTGGCCTTGCATCCGGGTTATTGCAAGGGCCGTCGCTACCAATGCTCCACCCCACGGAGCGTTTCGCGGGTTCGGCGCGCCGCAGAGTTTGTTTGCGCTGGAACGACACATGGATCGCATCGCGCAGGTGGTGGGGCTTTCGCCGGTTGAAGTCCGCCGCCGGAATTTTCTGAAGTCAGGACAAACGACAACCACGGAACAAAGAGTGGACGAGCCAATTGACCTAGATAAACTTCTCGATCGTGCATTGAAACTCTCCGACTATCAAGCCAAGAAAGATCGCTTCGAAAAAGAGAATTTGGTTGGGACGAACAGGAAAGGAATGGGCATTGCGGCATTTCTGCACGGCGCCGGCTTCACTGGGTCGGGAGAACGCTATTTGAGTTCGGTGGTCGGCGTCGAAGGATGCGCCGATGGCAGGGTGCGCGTGCTGGTTTCAAGCACGGAATTTGGCCAGGGGACCAAAACCGTTCTTTGTCAGATCGCGGCGGAAGCGCTCGGCCTGCCGTACGAGGACGTCGAGATTGCCCAGGCCGATACGAACCAGGTGCCGAATAGCGGCCCGACCGTTGCCTCGCGCACCGTCATGGTGGTGGGGAAACTGGTGCAGTCGGCTGCGTTGGGAATCAGACAGACATTGGCGGGCGGCGGCTTACTGGGCGAGTCATATTCCGCAGAAGAATTCTGCACCGCGTGCCGGAAACAGGTTGCAGCGCATGGGCCATTCCGCTCATGGGCTCGCTTCGAGTCGCCGAGCGAAGTGTTCTGGGATGATGAAAAATATCGCGGTGAGGCCTACGCGGCATATGCCTGGGCGGTTTATGTCGCCGAGGTGACGGTTGATTTGACGACGTACAGCGCATCCGTAGACGACTTCGTGGCGTTGCAGGAGGTGGGCCGGGTGCTGCATCCGGTTTTGGCTCGTGGGCAAATCGCCGGTGGCGTCGCTCAGGGAATCGGATACACATTGTACGAGAAAGTGCTTTGGCAAAATGGGCGCATGCAAAACGGCCAGATGACCAACTACATCATGCCCACTTCCGCCGACCTGCCTCCCATCCGGGTTTTCTTCGAGGAGTTGGGCAACGTTCACGGCGCGTTTGGAGCCAAAGGAATCGGAGAGCTTCCAATGGATGGTCCCGCTCCGGCGATTATCAACGCGGTGGAAGACGCGCTCAAGGTTCGGTTCGATTCGATCCCGCTGCTTCCGGAGGATATTTTTGAAGCTCTGACAGGTGGCAACAACCCGCAGGTCGCCGGTGGGGCGCGATGACCGACTCTGTGGAACGTTACGAGCCGTGCGAGCTTTCTCTGACAGTCAATGGCGAGCGTCGTACCGTGCACGCCTATCCCATGGAGAGGTTGCTGGACACGTTGCGACAGCGGCTGGGATTGACGGGGGCAAAGGAGGGCTGCGGGGAAGGCGAGTGCGGCTCGTGTTCCGTGTTGATGGACGGTGAGCTGGTAAATAGCTGCCTGGTGCCCATTCTCCAGGCAAAAAACGCGGACATCGTCACTATTGAAGGACTTGGCGCGGCCGGCAAGCTTAACGATCTGCAGGAGGCCTTTCTGCAGAGCGGGGGTGCGCAGTGCGGCATCTGCACGCCGGGAATGATTCTTGCAGCGGCACATCTGTTACGCAAGAATCCGCAGCCCACGACGGATGAAATTCGCGAGGCACTTTCAGGAAATCTTTGCCGCTGCACCGGCTACATGCAGATCTTCGAAGCCGTGGCAGAAGCGGCGCGGCGGAGGGACAGCGCTACGACATGAGATCCGATCCAACCGATTACCAGTTGGTTGCGCCGGGCACTCTGCAGGGGGTGATTTCGCTTCTGGCTACGGAACCAGGAGCATGGCTGCCCATCGCCGGCGGCACGGACGTGATGGTGCAGTACGCGGCGGGAAAACTTCCCGCGCGAAAACTGGTCAGCATCTGGAACCTGTCGGAACTGCGGCGCATTGAAGTCTTTTCGGGCACAATTCAGATTGGGGCCGGTTGCACCTATACCGATCTGCGCGAGCACCAGATCGTGGAGCGCGAGTTCCCGCTACTGGCGAGCGCTGCGAGCTGGACCGGTGGAATCGCGAACCAGAACCGGGGGACGCTGGGGGGCAACATCGTAAACGCGTCACCAGCGGCTGATTCCCTTCCAGCATTGCTTGCGTACGATGCCGAACTCATTCTCGTGTCAGTCCGTGGGGAACGCCGCTTGCCTTACCGGGACTTTCACACGGATTACAAGCAGACGAAACTGGCATCTGACGAACTGATCCGTGCGATCTGTATTCCCCGGCAATTTGCAGAGTATCTTTCCTACACGCGCAAGGTTGGGGCACGCAACGCTCAGGCCATTTCTAAGGTGTGCATTGCGGCGTTGGGCCGAGCTGTCGGCGGGGCTATAGAAGATGTTCGTATTGCCCTGGGAAGCGTTGCGCCGGTTCCCCTTCGCTTAGCTGAGACGGAGCGACTGCTGAAGGGGAAGAACATTGATCCGACGCTGCTGACTTTAGCGAAGAAAACAGCAGTCGCTGAGATCCGGCCGATTGATGATATTCGATCCACGGCGAAATACCGGGCAGTGGTGGCAGGCAATCTAGTTGAGGAATTTCTCTTGAAGCTGGGTTCGGGTGAGCGCACGGCATGAGCGGGACGCTGGTGCGCTGGAACCGCCTACCGATGGCGGAAGCGGCACAAGAAATCCTGCCCTGTTGTGGCTCAACCGCCTGGGCTGACGGGATGGCGGCGCGAAGACCCTTTCCGGACGAAGCTACTCTGCTAGCTGCGTCCGACCAAACGTGGCGTAATCTGGCTGAAGCGGATTGGATGGAGGCGTTCCGGAGTCATCCAAGAATCGGTGAATCAAGAATCGGTGAATCAAGGATTGATGAGTGTCAGGCATCGCAACCAGCACCGGCTCAGTTTTCGGCATGGTCGAAGCAAGAACAGCAGAACGTCACGGCTGCAGGTGATGCTGTCAAGATCGAGCTGGCGCAAGCGAATGAGGAATACGAACGGCGATTCGGCCGTATTTTCATCGTGTGCGCCACAGGCAAGTCAGCGCCGGAGATTCTGGAGATTCTGCGGCACCGACTGCGCAATGACGAGGAAACCGAAGTTCGCGAAGCGGCGGAGCAGCAGCGGCTGATCACTCGTATCCGCTTGAAGAAATGGCTTTCGCAATGAACCGCATTTCAACCCACGTTCTGGACACTGCACGGGGCAAGCCTGCCGAGGGTGTGCCCGTACGACTGGAACGCCAGGAGGCGTCGGGCAATTGGCTGGCGCTGGCTTCGGCGCGCACGGACCAGGATGGGCGCTGCAGCCAACTGCTTTCGGAAGACACTGTTCTTCGGGCAGGGCTCTACCGTCTGAAGTTCGACACGGCAAATTATTTCGCCGAAGGGAAAGTCGATGGGTTGTATCCGGTGGTGGAGATTACGTTTCAGGTGCGTGATGGCGACTCGCACTTTCACATTCCGCTGCTGCTGAGTCCGAACGGATACACAACTTACCGGGGAAGCTGATCAGGTGAGCTCTTCAATCCGAGAATGGATTCATCTTATCGTGCGGTGGTTCCACGTTTTTGCTGGAATCATGTGGGTCGGCCAAACCTACTACTTCACTTGGCTGGACGGTCAATTCGGCAAACTCGAAGCCGCGAAGAAGGCTGCCGGAGACGGAAAGGCTCCCGCGCTCTGGATGGTCCACAGCGGCGGCTTCTACACTGTCGAAAGGCAGAAATCCCTGGGGGTTGCGCCGGAGCTGGTCCACTGGTTTCGCTGGGAAGCGGCGATGACCTGGTTGACCGGCATGGTGCTGCTGTTCCTCCTTTATTACTTCGGGGGAGGATTGATTGACACCGACGTTGCGGATATTTCCCTGCCAAAGGGCATCAGTGTCGGCCTGGGTGTGCTGGTGTTTGGTTGGGTTGCTTACGATGTAGCGGTGCGGTCGGCCCTGGGCAGGTCGCCCGCCGGGTTTGCGGTATTTTCACTCATCATGACGGCGGTGATCGCATGGGGACTAACGCACGTCTTCAGCGGCCGAGCAGCGTACATCCACGTGGGAGCAATCTTCGGGACGATTATGACCCTGAACGTTTGGATGCGGATTCTTCCCGCGCAGCGCAAGATGATCGCGGTGTCCGCAACTGGCGCCACGTTTGACCCATCCCTGGGGGCGCAGTCGAAGTTGCGCTCCAAGCACAACACGTTCATGGCGGTTCCCGTCGTGTTTATCATGGTCAGCAATCACTTTCCGGTGGCAACGTATGGCAACACTTATGGCTGGGAGATATTGCTCGTTCTCGTGGTCATGGGATGGGCTGCAGCGGCTGTGATACGACGGGCCTAGGGCGTGGATCGTTGCGAACAACAAGTGGGACTACAAAGAGCGCGGAAGACGTCATCGCCCGATGCCGGAAGCTAGCGGGCATCAGCGAAGACGCAGGAGGCACGCGACGAACGTTTCTTTCTGCGCCCATGCGTGATTGCCATCGGGAACTTGCGGGATGGGTTGAGCCGCTCGGAGCGGAGGTGAGAGTTGATGCGGCCGGCAACTGGCGGGCACGCTATCCCGCAGCGAAACCGGGCGCACCGCGACTGCTGTTGGGATCACACCTCGATACCGTCCCCAACGCCGGCGCTTACGACGGTGTTCTCGGCGTGGTTCTTGCCATTTCATTGCTCGAGTCGCTGAACGGACGACGGCTTCCTTTTGGAATCGAAGTAGTCGGTTTTTCCGAGGAAGAGGGAGTCCGCTTCGGGACACCTTTTATTGGTAGCCGCGCGCTGATCGGCAGGCTCGATGAGGAACTCTTGAGCCGTCAGGATGCGCGCGGGATATCGGTGCGCAAGGCGATTGAAGATTTTGGGTTGGACTGCGGAGAGATTCCTCAAGCTGCGCTGGAAAACGATATTCTGGGCTACGTGGAATTTCACATCGAACAGGGACCTGTTCTGGACACACTGGGACGGCCGCTGGCTGTGGTCGAAGCCATCGCCGGACAAAGCCGGTTGGAGTTCAAGTTTGTGGGCCGGGCCAACCACGCGGGAACGACGCCGATGCACATGCGCCGCGACGCGCTGGCAGGGGCGGCAGAATGGATTTCAGCTGTCGAACGGCACGCACGAGAAGTCCCAGGCCTGGTGGCGACAGTGGGCAAAATCGAGGCAACGCCGGGTGCAACTAACGTGATCGCAGGCGAGGCGAGGATGACACTTGACGTGCGTCACGGAGCGGACGAGGCGCGTGATCTTGCGTTGGATCAGCTTATTCGTCAAGCTGAAGAGATTGCACGGCGACGTGGACTGTCCATCAGCCGAGAAGTGCTCCTAAGTCAGCCGGCGGTGATAATGGATTCATTCCTGGTCAATGAAATTGAGCACGCGATCCGGCAAATTGGATGCGAGCCACACCGCATGATCAGCGGCGCGGGGCACGATGCCACGATTCTGGCTGAGAAAATTCCAGCCGCCATGATCTTTCTCCGAAGCCCCGGCGGGGTCAGCCACGATCCCACTGAATCCGTCGAGGTCGAAGATGTGGCGCGGGCAATCGAATGCGGCGTGCATCTGCTCGATCAACTGGCTTCGTCATCTGCATTTCAACAAAGTCACAAAAGGATGTACCGTGCATAACCTTGGTCAGACAAGAAGTTCCCAACAACCCAATCATTTGTTGCTGACCGCTGACACCTTCGTGCGCACTCCGCTGCCCGGCATGAAGGGTTGCACCGCCATTGTTCACGCCAGCCCGGCCATCGGCGCAAAGTTCGCGCAATACACCGCCGAGTTCGAGGCCGGTGGCGAATTGGGCAGCACTCCGGCACAGCGTTTCGTTTTTGTCATGGAGGGCGCCCTCACGCTCGAGGTTGGAGGCAAGCAAGGTGAACTAGCTGTGCGCGGATACGCTTACTTGCCGGAAGGAGTGCAACACCGCGTTGTGGCGACAAAGACGAGCCGCGTCGCGGTCATTGAAAAGCCCTATCAGGCCCTGGCCTCGGTCGAGGCACCGCGTGCTATTGTGTCCAGCGAAGACGCGGCTGCTTCCCATCCGCTCGGGGACGATCCCGGCTTGCAGGTGAAGTGTCTGCTGCCGGACGCGATGAGCTTCGATTTCGCCGTGAACACAATGGTGTACCAGCCAGGAGCCGCGCTCAGCATGGTTGAAATGCACGTGATGGAACACGGGCTAGTCATGCTCGAAGGTGGCGGAATTTATCGGCTGGGCGATTCCTGGTATCCGGTGACCGCCGGGGATTTTATCTGGATGGGGCCCTGGTGCCCGCAGTGGTTTGGGGCAATCGGAAAAGTGCCTGCGAAATATCTTATCTACAAAGATTGGAACCGCCATCCGCTCGCGGGTCACTAGGTCATGACGCCTGAGGTTGATCGCGCTCGCCTGCTCTCAGAGATCGAAGCACTGGCTTCTATTTCTGATGCCGAAGCCCCGGCCGTTACCAGAATTGTTTTTAGTCCAACAGACCTCAAAGCTCGGGCATGGCTAACAGCGCGATGTGGGGAAGCTGCCCTCGCAGTGCGGCAGGACGCAATCGGAAACACCTTTGCGCGCTGGGCTGGCTCCGATCCTGAAGCGCCTGCGGTCGGCACCGGTTCTCATATCGACGCGATTCCTAACGCTGGAAAATACGACGGTGTCGTCGGCGTGCTCGGAGGCCTTGAAGCGATACGAGCGTTACAGCGGGGCGGTTTCCGTCCAAAACATTCGATTGAGTTGCTGGTCTTTACTTCCGAGGAACCGACGCGTTTTGGGATTGGTTGTTTGGGCAGCCGTTTGCTTTCGGGAAGCCTTTCCGCGGAGGCGGCCAAGCGGTTAAGAGACGGCGATGGAGAGTCGGTTGATAAAGTCCGCGGGAAGGCGGGGCTACACGGAGACCTCGAAGATGTGAAATTGCCGGTCGGGTACTACAAAGCCTTCGTCGAGTTGCACATCGAGCAAGGCCCGCTGCTCGAGCGCCAGCAGATTCCGCTTGGAGTGGTTACGAACATTGCCGCTCCGGCCAGCTTACGGATTTCCGTCGAGGGCTCAGGCGGACACGCGGGCGGAGTCCTGATGCCCGATCGCCGGGATGCGCTGTGCGCGGCGGCAGAATTGATTCTGGCGGTCGAAAATGCGGCGCGTTCCAGCGGAGCGATTGATACGGTTGCTACCGTTGGCATTTGTGAGGTCTTTCCGGGTGCGGTGAATAGCATTCCCAGCCGGGTGCGGCTTAGCGTAGACATTCGAGATACCGATCTGGAACGGCGTGATGCAGTGATGAAGGCAACGGGGAATGCGTGTCGCGCGATATCCGCAAAACGCGCAGTCACGATTCACGCTGATCTCTTGAATGCGGATGCCCCGGCCAACTGCGCGCCGGCCGTAGTGGAGGCTCTTTCCCAGTCCTGCAGAAAACACGAGCAGAAATTTCTTCCCATGGCCAGCCGCGCCTATCATGATTCGCTCTTCATGGCGCGCATCGCGCCGACGGGCATGTTGTTTATTCCCTGTCGCAACGGATATAGCCATCGTCCGGATGAGTATGCGTCCCCGGAAGATATAGCCCGAGGAACACTGGTACTTGCCGAAACGCTGGCCACACTCTCCTCGTGAATCGAAGACTGCACCTACGGACCATGGGGGATGGTCGATTCGCGGTCATTCCAGTGCTCTACGATATCCCGCACCACTTTGTCGCCGACCGTCTGAGCGGCCTCCAGAGCGGGCATGTAAGCCGAGTAATTGCCGGAGACCATTTCCTTCAAGCTGTCGACGGCACTTCCGCCAATGGGCTCACGATCGTAGTTGCTGACCGTCCGCAGCACGAGTACACGTTGCAGGTCCACGCGCCCGGCGTTATTAAGAAACGATAGGGCTTGCAGGGTGCCTGAATCTTCCATGGCGGCAATCATGTAGTTGCCCTGACCGGCGGTGAAATAGCGAGTCCAGGCGTTGGCCCATTCGTCCATTTTTGAGCCATGCCAGAAAGTGCTCGCGGAAAGGGTATCGCCGCGAGCGACAAATGGCGGCTTCAAGGCATTCGGGAAGCCCGTGAAACGTGCACGGAACTTGCGCAAGGTTTTGGAATCGGCGAGTGGAACATTTTGCGTGAGATGAAACGCCCAGCCAACCAGCGCGGGATTGAGAGTGTAGACCTCGCCATACGACTCGCTACTCACCGGTTGCTCGTAAGGGGTTCCTCTACGCAGCGGTATGTACCCGGTGGGCCAGTTCGCGGGAATTTGACGTGCGTCAATCTCGAAGGACAGGTCACCATCGAGGACGTGGTCCGCCCAGATCGCGGAGCCGAGCGACACATCTGCCGGATCTCCACCTCCAATTCCCGCAACGATCCAGTACGCTCTTGAGAGGTCAAAGCGTTGATCCAGCCCAAGAGCCATCACCGAGGCAGCCGCTTTGGCGGTTCCGACGCCGGTTACCATGGCAAGCACTCCATCCTGATTAAGGCGGACATGGTGATAGCCGGATGGAAGAGGGACCACCTGATCCAGGTGTTCACGCTCTACCCAGAGTTGGAATTCACCGGGGGTGTCGCCCGTGTCCTCGCCGCGCTCGAACATAGTGACGACTACAACCTTGACGCGGATCGGCTGCACGGGAACGGCGGTCTGAGCGTAGAGAGGAACTATGCAGGACGCGAACAGGATGAGATTTGAAGCCAACCGTCGGAACAAGCTGTTCATTGGACTCCCCGCAACATGAGCTTCTCGCGTTTTTCAAACTAGAATCCGTTCTTGTTGACGCCGGTCACCCGTGTTGTGAGACCCAATTTCTTCCATGAATCTTGTCTTCACGTGTCGGAAAGGCTACGATTAAGTAGGCATATCATCGGGCGGGGAGGTTCGTTTCTTCCATGAATTTACCATGCCTTCGGAGTCGGTTGTCATCTGCTCTTCTGCTAGTTTCCGTGTGCCTGCCGTTTTTGCCCGCTCACGCTGAACAGGGAATTTACAAGAAGTGGCTCGACGAGGATGTTCACTGGATTATTACTGCTCAGGAGCGCGCCGAATTCGCGAAGCTCTCAACGACCAAACAGCTTGATCAGTTCGTCGAGGAATTCTGGAGCCGTCGCGACCCCACGCCCAGCACGCGGCAAAATGAATTCAAGGAAGAACACTACCGGCGGATGGCATATGCCGATGCGCATTTTGCCGCCGGTATGCCAGGCTGGGAAACCGATCGAGGCCGAATCTACATCGTGTACGGCGCGCCGGACAGAGTTGAGTCTCACCCTTCCGTGGTCGTGCAGCGGATTCTGCAGCCAATGAGCGATGTCAGCAGTTCCAGCCATCCGTACGTGGTTTGGCATTACAAACATATGGACGGCATGAACCGGGACTTGACTGTGAAATTTGTCGACGTCTGCAGGTGTGGAAACTACCAGCAGGATATCGATTCCCCAGAGGAACCTGAACTACCTTAGACTTACTGAATGAAATCCATATCCAGTTCGCTTGCCTGAACCTTTTTCCTGTAATCAGTCTGGTCATCGTCACGACACGATGCGTGCAGAGCCTCAACATTCTTTCGCCGTGGTGCGCGCGGACTTTCTGCTGACGCTCCGCCTAGCCCTGCCGCTCATCATTGCCGAGGTTGGCTGGATGAGCATGGGAATCGTGGACACCATCATGGTCGGGCGGCTGCCGGACAGCGCGGTTGCGATCGGCGCTACGGGCCTGGGCCAGAGTCTCTATCACAGCGTTGCGATCTTTGGCGGTGGACTTCTGCTTGGACTGGATACCTTTGTGTCCCACGCTTACGGCCGTGAAGATCTGGACGACGCGCGCCACTCGCTAGCGAATGGATTGTTCCTCGCGTTCGTCCTTACTCCGATTCTGATGCTCGCAGTGTCGTTCTGGCCCGCGATGATGACACGGTTTGGCATCAGCCTGGAACTGGTGGGACCGATGCGCCCGTTTCTGTTGGCCCTCAACTGGGGCACATTGCCACTGCTTGCCTACTTTGCCCTCCGCCGCTATTTGCAGGCCGTGAATGTGGCCATGCCGATCATGTTTGCCTTGATCTCGGCGAACGTTGTCAATGCCATAGGAGACTGGGCGTTGATCTACGGGCATCTTGGGTTTAGCGCCATGGGCATCACCGGGTCAGGCTGGTCAACCTGCTTTGCCCGGATCTATATGGCAGGTGCGCTAGCCGTCACGTTGCTTTGGGTGGAATCGAAGCGCGCGCACTCTCTGCAAAAATGGGCCGGCGCAGTCCGAATCGACTTGCAGCGAATATGGGCGCTGCTCAAACTGGGCACGCCGGCCGCAACCCAAATCCTTCTCGAAATCGGCGCGTTTGGGGTGGCCACCGCGCTGGTTGCGAAACTCGGCCCCGTGCCTTTGTCGGGTCATGAGATTGCCTTAAATTGTGCCGCGCTAACATTCATGGTGCCGTTGGGAATCAGTTCCGCTGCGGCGGTGCGAGTCGGACAGCAATTGGGGAGGAAGGATCCCGCGGGAGCACGGCGCGCAGGATGGTCAGCCATCACGCTCGGAGCCTCGTTTATGACCTGCTCCGGCCTGGTGTTTGTGTCCTTCCCTACCTTGATTGCCCGCCTGTTTTCGCCGGATCCGATAGTGATTCGTACCGGCGCGAAGCTCTTGCTGGTCGCGGCCGCATTTCAATTGTTTGACGGCTTGCAGACTGTCGCCACCGGAGCGCTGCGTGGCGCGGGCGATACCAAAACTCCGATGCTTGCCAACTTTGTTGCCTACTGGCTGCTCGGAATACCTGCGGGCTACGTCTTGTGCTTCACATTTGGATGGGGCGCGTTGGGTATTTGGATCGGGCTGTGTGGCGGCCTAATGATTATCGGGACTGCACTTCTGTTCGCCTGGAGCAGGAAAACCCTTGGTGCGTGACTTGAATGTGCCAGAGCTGCTTCGTTTCCTTGGGAGCTAAAGCCAGTTGTCAGTTTGCGGTTCTCAGTTCTCAGTTTGGTGTGATGCCTGCTGGCGAATATTGGCGTACCCGGGCTTAATCACGGAGTAGATCAGGCGGCAGCGCTGGTCATAGGGCAGAAACGCGCTCTTCATCGCGTTAATGGTAATTTTCTCGAAGTCATCGAGCGATAGTCCGAACGTATTTGCCGCGGCTTCAAATTCCCGCGTCATGTTCGTATCACTCATCAGCCGGTTATCTGTATTGAGGGTGACGCGGAACTTCTCCTGGAAAAGAATCTTGAACGGGTGTTCCGCCAGGCTGGGTGTAGCGCCGGTGTGGACATTGCTGATCAGGCAGATTTCCAGCGGGATTCGCTTATCGAGAACGTATTGGGCCAGATCGCCCAACTTCACCGCCTTGCCTTCCGCGATGGCGATGTCGTCGATCAACCGTGTTCCATGGCCGATGCGATGCGCCCCGCAATATTGAATTGCTTGCCAGATGGATTCTTTCCCAAAGCCTTCGCCGGCATGAATGGTGATATTGAAGTTTTCCCGCTGAATGTAATGAAATGCGTCCACATGTTTCTTAGGTGGATATCCGCCTTCTTCGCCCGCCAGATCGAAACCAACCACGCCGCGCTCACGAAAGTCGACAGCGAGTTCTGCCATCTCCAGCGACACATCCATATTGCGCATGGCGCAGATGATCAAGCCTGAACACACTCCGAAGGCCTTGCGGCCCCGCTCCAATCCCTTCAGCACGGCGGAGACAACCTGCTGGTGAGTCAATCCTTTCCTGGTGTGAAAAATCGGCGCAAACCGAGTTTCAAAGTAAACCACACCATCTTTGCTCAAATCCTCAACCTGTTCGTAAGCTACGCGATCGAGGGCTTCCTCCGTCTGCATCACTGCGATGGTGTGGGCAAAGCCCTCGAGATATTTGGCCAGGCTGCCTTTGTTCGCGCCTTGGTGGAACCATTCGGCCAGTTCCGCTGGATCGTTGGTGGGAAGGTCTGAGTACTTTTCCTTTCTTGCCAGGTCAATGACGGTTTGCGGCCGCAGCACGCCATCCAAGTGCTCATGCAAGAGAACTTTGGGCAGGCTCGTGAGCAGCTTTCGATCGAACGCCATGAGACCTCCAAGGCAAGCTTGGTTTCATCATATCGCAGCAGGTCATGGGGCTCGCTGCTGCGACCGGCTGGATAGCGTGTTGTACACTACCGCAACTCTAGGCCCGACTCGACGGGCGAAAAGGGAGTGGCCCTGCATGAAGCCAGTGGTGTCGGAAGCGCCGGAGACGGCAAGCTACGGTTTGCGGCGCAAAGTTCTTTCCCAGATGGAAACCCTTGCACAGTCGGTTTCCACCATGGCACCCACCACGACCCCTGCGGCGACGATACCGTTGGTCTGCGCGCTGGCCGGGAATGGGACATGGCTTGCATATGTGCTGGCGACAACCGCGATACTGCTGGTGGACTTGTGCATCGCCCGCTTCGCGAAACGTTCAGCTTCGCCCGGATCCCTACAACTATGCTTCAATGATCCTGCCACCCTGGATGAGCACGACGGTCGCCGACTTCGGCAAGAGGTTGCAGGTAACGTCTCTACGACGAACAGGATTTGCGTCGCAGGGGGCCTGCTCTCGGCGAGCGGCTATTCTTCCCCAATGTCTTCGTTCCAAACCTCGGGGTTGGCGTGGATGTACTGGCCCAGTAGTGAAAAACACTCTTCAGAATTCAGATCGATGACTTGCACTCCGAGTGAGCGCAGCCACTCCATGCCACCCTGGAAGTTGCGACTTTCACCGACCACCAGGGTGCCGAAACCAAATTGCCGGACCAGTCCGCTGCAATACCAGCAGGGCGCCAGTGTCGTGACCATGATGAGGTTGCGATAGCTGCGCTGGCGGCCGGCGTTACGGAAGGCGTCAGTCTCTCCGTGCATCGACGGGTCGCCGTTCTGCACGCGGCGGTTGTGGCCGGCGCCAACCAGCCGCCCACCTGCGTCGAAAATCGCCGCGCCGATGGGGATGCCCCCTTCGGCCAGCCCTTTGCGAGCTTCAGCCAGGGCGACGGCAAGCATGGCGGAATAATCCGGGCTCGGATTCGTTGCCACTCGCGTCATTATATGTGCGGCGCCAGATAAATCCCTTCAATATGGCTTATAAGGTTTTTTAATAAGACGGATGGGATGCTTCGCGATATTCTAACTATTGCGAACCGACCGTCACATCCCCACTGTATGTCTGAGCGGTAGACACATTTAAGGAGATTCATGTCGAACGAACTGCGCAACTTCCTGGCTCTCTCGTATGACGAATTGGAACAGCTGAATTTGAAGGCAAAAGAGCAGCGCAAGAACCGCGTTGCCCTACACAAGATTCAAGAAGATCGGCTCAAGTATCTGACTGATGAAAAGCGCATCAAGGCCGTGACCGTGCTTTTCAGCGATCTCGAAGGCCGGCTGCACATGCTGGACTACGACAAAAAATTTCTGATCAAGAGCTGGGACAACCTCACTTTTGACGGATCGTCGATCCGCGGGTTCACGGCGCAACGGGAAAGCGATTTGCGACTGGGAATCGACTGGGCCGCGTTTTACTGGGCGCCTGCCGACTATTTCGGTTCGGGCAAAGTTCTGGTGTTCGGCGATGTAATCGACAAGGGAGGCACGCCTTACGGTGCCGACATTCGCGGCATCCTGAAGTTGTATGCGGAGAAAAAATTCAAGGACGAAGGCTACACTCTGAACGCCGCCAACGAAATTGAAGGCTTCCTCTTTAAAGGACCGGATGCGGAGCGGCGCTACCACGAAACCGGCAAGTTCGAGTACGTCAACACCGGTGGATATTACCACTCGCTGCCCGGTGATCTGCTGCGCACGTTTATTGACACCACCGCCGAAGTGCAGCGCGCCATGGGCTTCCAGAACGAGAAAGACCATCCGGAAGTGGCGCCTTCGCAGTTTGAAATCAACTACGGGTATGGCGAAGTTGTAGCTGCGGCGGACCAGATCCAGATCTACAAGCTGGTTTGCCGGCAGGTCGCCACCAACATGGGCCTGACTGCCAGCTTCCTTCCGAAGCCTGTGGTGGGCGTGAATGGCAGTGGCATGCACACCAACGTATCTATCAGCAAAGGCGGCAAGAACCTGTTCTGGGACCCTAAGGGCGAGGAGAAGCTGAGCAAACTGGGCTGGGCGTTTGTGGACCGCATACTCACACACGGTAATGACATCTGTCTTCTGCTCAATCCGAGTGTGAATGCTTACCGCCGGCTGGATCCGCACTTCGAGGCGCCGAACCAGCTCAAGGCTTCGGCAGTGGACCGCGGATCCATGATTCGTATTCCCATCGGCAACGAAAAGAGCATGCGCGTGGAAGTTCGCTCGGTCGCACCGGACGCGAATCCTTACATGGTGATGCTCTCGATCTTTAAGACTGGCATTGATGGGGACACGGCGAAGATCAAGAATCTCCGCCAGGCCGAGCGCTACCTGCCGGACAACATCTATGACGCCCTGGCGAATTTCAACAAGGCGGAATGGACAACCGAGCTTTTTGGTGAGGATGTGAAGGGGCGGTATGCGGACTTGAAGAAAGCCGCGGCCGATCGTTGTCCGCGTCTGCTGGGTACTTTTGTGAAGGCGCCCGAAGTGCAGTATCACCACGACGTTTACAACCAGTTCCTGTGGAATCTGTTCTAAACTCGTGGGAGTTTTTCAATCTGGGATGAGTTAAGGCCACGTTCAGGAATGAGCGTGGCCTTTTCGCTTTACAAATGTTTGCGGGAATTGACCGTGTCTTTACACTTTCTGCGGTCTTTCACTCATAAAATACAACCGCTCGAATTGCGACTCGGACGCTCTTTGCCGCCGAGGAGGAGGACCTGCATGAACCGAGTAAGAGGGTTGGCCCTGGGCATTGTTCTGCTGTTCTCTTCGCACATCGCACCAGGTCAGCATGGGGGACATGGTGGCGGTCGCGGTGGCGCGCCACGCAGCACCGGAGGTGGCAGCACCAGCGATTCCGGTTTGCAGGATTTCAATCATGCGCTGGCGGTTCAAGCTACGCCCGACCAGGTATCCCGGTTCCAGTCGCTGGCAAAGACCACGGAAGCCGCGAGGAAACAGGCACAGGATCTGCTGCGGCTGGCCGCGAAGGCCGACGAGCCGGCTAAGTTTTCCCAACATGTTGCCGCCCTGAAAGATGCAGTGGAAGATGTGCAGGGTAGCAACAAATCCTTTGTGAAGAGTTTTTCAAAATCACAGAAATCAGGGCTGAAGGAACTGACAAAGAAGCTAGATAAGGCGGACTCCGAGATCACAAAGCAAAAGAAGGTCTTGGACCAGCGGCTGGGACTTCCCCAGGGTGACGACGAGGGAATTGCCACTATGGCTGACAAGATGGAGAAAGCGTTGGCTGAGTTTCAGGCCCAGCAGCTCAGTTTAGGCAAGGAGATGGGGATTCAGGTACCGGCGATGTAGATGTAAAGGTCAGGTGAGACTGTGTGGTCGCGGGCGAGTCGCCCGCGTCCACACGGTCTTTGCCCAAAAGTTACTGTCTAGAAGAGCGCCGTGGGGCGGCGCTTCCAGTTTTTGCCTTTCTCTTTCGCGATATTTTCCATGTCATTGACGTAGGCCCCGGCTTGCGTGAGGACGTGGTGCAGATCGTTCCCGACGCTGATGAAGGTGAAACCCTTTTCCAGGAACTCACCCACGCGAGATGTGCCGAACAGGAAGATTCCAAGGATGAGCTTATTTTTGCGTGCATTCTCGACGAGCTTCTTGGTGGCGGCATCGAGTTCGGGCGAAGTGTACATGTGCGGGAATTCGTATTTTTCGTAAAGGCCCATGGACATGCACAGGTCGTTCTGCCCGAGGAAGAGGATATCGACGCCCGGAACTGCTGCGATCTCCGCGATGTGTTCAATGCAGGAGGCCGTCTCGACTTGCAGAGCGACGATGCCGTTGTTGTTGTAATTACCGGCGTATCCCAGCAGGCCGGCCTTGTTCATGCTGCGCTGCGGGAAGTAGACCGAGCGCGTGCCGGTGGTGGGATACTTCGTGCAACTCACCGCTTGGCGCGCTTCTTCGGCAGTATTGATGTATGGTACCAAGACACCGTCGGCGCCCATGTCGAGAGCTTGCTGGATGCCCGGGCGATCGTCGTATCCGCCTACGCGGACCAAAGACTTGGCGCCACCGTTCGAAATTCCGGACAGCATGGCAGAAAGTTTTTCGTAGCCCATGGGACCGTGTTGCGTGTCCACGAGCAACCAGTCGTAGCCGCTGTGGGCTAACTGCTCGGCGACGGTCGGGCTGTGCGCGTTCAGGAACAGGCCCATCTTGGGCGTGCCTTCGCGCAGTTGCTTCTTGAAGTCGGCGCCACTGACGGTGGCTTCGGGCATATCTGATTCCTCCTGAGAGTTGTGAAAGTTCCCTAGTGTAACCCAACGGACAAGGGGGCTGGGGAAGGTGTGCAGTCAACTGTGACCCGTGGCCATCTCGAGAGGACTGTGTGGCGCGGGCGCCCTCGCCCGCATGCGGCGCTTCTGAGGAAAGAGCGAACTCCATTGTCCCGAAAATATTGTTCCCTGCTTGATGTTTTAAGGCTTTTATGCGGAGCCGCTTCCCACAAACACCAAAGTCAAAGACCGCGGGCGAGGGCGCCCGCGCCACAAGGTCAGGCAACGCGTTCGTTTGCTTCGAGCTTTGTACCCAGAACCGTTAGAAATGCTGCGAGCCATGCGGGATGCGCCGGCCAGGCGGGGGCGGTGACCAGGTTCCCGTCTATGCAGGCTTTGTCCATTGGCACTTCCACATAGGTTCCGCCGGCGGCCGAGACGTCGGGTGCGACGGCCGGATAGCAACTACATCGGCGGCCTTCCAATACGCGAGCTGCGGCCAGAATTTGCGCGGCGTGGCAGATGGCAGCAACGGGCTTGCGTGCCTGAAAGAAATGGCGCACTACATCCAGCACCTTTGGATTCAAGCGAAGATATTCAGGCGCGCGGCCGCCGGGGATGAGCAGCGCGTCGTACGTATCGGCCTTCACTTCATCGAACGTCGCATTGAGCATGAAGTTATGGCCGCGCTTTTCGCTGTAGGTCTGGTCGCCTTCGAAGTCGTGGATGGCGGTGCGCACGAATTCGCCGGATTTCTTGCCGGGGCAGACCGCATGCACGGTGTGTCCCACCATCTGTAAGGCCTGGAAAGGTACCATCACTTCGTAGTCTTCGACGTAGTCGCCTGCCAGGAGAAGAATTCGGTTTTGTGCCATGTCATTCCTCACGCAGTTATTCTGCCAGATTTGGGGCGACTGCGTTTTGGACCTCGACTAGGCTGGTCGCTGGCTGCGCGGGCGAGGCCCGCGCCACCCGCGCGTGATCCGGTCTAGTGCCGGTCGTGATCATGGTCGTGGTCGTCGTGATGATTGTGCCGCCACGTCCAGTATTCCTTCTGCTCATCGCGGTTCAGTCTGCGAAAGTCGCGATCATCGCGATGATTTTCGACGACCCACTGATGGTAGTAGACAGTTTCGTGATTGTCCCATCGGTGATAATCGTTGTGGTACGGATCGTAATAGCGATGGGTTCGAGTGGCGCATCCCGTGGTCAGGGCCGGAGCGAGAAAAGCCGCGGCCAGCAAAAGCGAACTGAGGTATCGGTATCCACTGGGCATCGTTTTTAGCTCCTTCCAAGTATTTGCTTCCGGAACTTTGTTGCAAGACAAGGTTCTGGGGTTGTCTGCTCGACAAACGACGAACGACTAAGGACCAGACACAACTCACTCTTCCGGCACTGGCTCGTTCGCACCGTTCTCCGCCGGGGCCAGCGGCAGGCGGGACGCACTGCCGAGCAGTTCACGTTCCTCGGGCGAAAACTGGCTCTTGAAACGGTCGGACTCGATGATCTGCTGACGCTGGGCGGGGGGCATGGCGCGCAGATCGCGAATGGCGGCGCGCAATTTTTGCCGGCGCTCGGGAGGAAGTCCCTGGAGTCGCGAGAACAGCTGCCGCGCCTGCTGTTTCTGGTCTGGAGTCAGGTGCTCCCAGGTTTCCATTCTCTGCAGGATGCGGTTCTGCTGCTGCGGTGGGAGGCTACTGAAACGCTGCAAGCGCTCGCGCAACAACTGCTGCCGCTCAGGCGGAAGAGCGCGGAATTGAGGATCGTTTTCCAGCGCTTTTTGCTGCTGGTCGGGAGGAAGATCTTTGTAGCGGCGCAACCATTGCCCGGCGTGATTACCCCGCGCCTCCCGGCGCGCCTGTCGTTCCTCTCGCCGCTGCTGGATGCGCTCGGCAAAGCGATTCTGAGCCTTGCACGGCGAGACTGTGAGCGCCAGCATGAGGCAGGTGGCCCCTACCGCTTTCGCCGTGATGGATTTGAGTTCTAACACTTTCCTCCTGGTGCCCCGGCACGCTTCAGCTTCAAAAAAAGCCTTTGACCGCGAAGTCCGCCAAGAGAATACCGCCAGGCTCGCAAAGAAATGCTACGGGTTCGCGGTCACGTCCTGCTGGACCTCGAGATCATCAAGCACCTCGAAATCGGAGTACAGACTCTGATTCTTTTCCAGCGCCTGTAAGTCGCCTACCGCCGTGCCTGGCTCGGCTGCCACGGCCACCGCCGGCACCGGGTTCGTGATCGCGCTGTTGCCGCTCTTTCCGCTATCCACGCGGCCGCTATTCATGCGGTCACTATTCATCCGAACCAGGGTGACGCTCGCTACCATCAACAAGGCAAACGCCGCGGCCAGAGCGGGCTTACGCAACCAGTGCAGCCAGCCAGCGGGCTGCTTTGTTTTCTCTTCGCGCAAGCGGGCATTCAGACGGACATCGAAATAAGGCGAGGGCTCCGGAGCCTGCCACTCGTCCAGCAGTGACATGGTCTGGCGGAAGGCTTCGAGCTTGCCGGCGCACTCCGCGCAGGACTCGAGATGGGCCTTCACTTCGGGCGTAACTGCGGTTAGCCCGGCGGCCAGGTCCGGCATCAGTTCGCGAGTATCGTTGCAATTGCAATTGCTATTGGACTTCATGACAGCTTCCTTTACACAAACTCTTCACTACGCAACTCTGGTTTACACAAACTCTCTAAGCTGTTCGCGCAGCGTTTCATAAGCTCGGAACAGCAACGACTTGGTCGCGGATTCGCTCAGCTTCAATACATCGGCAATCTGGCGATAATCCATCTGCTGATACTTGTGCATCACCACCGCGATGCGCTGCCGCTCAGGCAAGGCCTGCACGCGCTGGCGAATCGCGGCCAGCCGTTCCCGCCGCACCAGGTTTTCTTCAACGCTGGGCGTTCCGTCTGCCAGATCCAGAGTGTGGCCGCTCTCCTCGTCCGGTTCATCCAGGCTGACCTGGTTCTCGGGGCGTTCATGGCGCGTGTCCCGCGCATGATTCACCGCGAGATTGGTCGCAATGCGATAAAGCCAGGTCGTGAACTTGGCGCTCGCTTCGTAACTTTCACGCGACCGATAAACGCGCAGGAAAACTTCCTGGGCAAGATCTTCTGCGCCAGCGGCATTGTGCGCCATGCGGTACATAAAGTTGACCATCGGACGGCGGTACTTCTGCACTAGGTAATCGAAAGCGGAATCGTCACCGGCTTTGACCCGGAGCATTACATCGGCATCAGTTTGGCCTTCACCGGATAAACCGGCACCAGCCTCAAGCGCCGCCTGCTGCGGCACGCTCACCCCGGCGAGCAACCCCCGGCCTAGCACCTCGCCCCCCATGGCAATGCTGCTCACATCTGAGTTAACCCCCGCCGGGGGCGAAAGTTGCGCCCCGGCAGCGGCGGCGCCAGCCCCGGAAGTGCCTTCGGTACTATGGGCTGCGGGTACTTTCGGGGGTCTGGGTTCAGTCGGCATTTCTGGGTCTTGGCTGCACAACCGCAGATGCCACAAAACCGGCCTTCAGGGTGGCAGCGGAATTAGCCTATCACGGCGGTTGGATACGTGAAACTGGTTCGTTTGCTACAATATAGCGGCGGTTCGAGTGGGCGCTTAACTCAGCGGTAGAGTGCCATCCTCACACGGTGGAAGTCGTAGGTTCAAATCCTACAGCGCCCACCACTCGTTCAGGGGTTTTAGCACAATTTCCCGGTTCTGTTCCCCGCGTTCATGGCCTACCACTCCATTGCCCGCTCCCACTGGGCTGCGTAAGCGGCCATGCGCACGCGTCGCAAAAAGGTCTCCGCAACTAGCCTGCTCGCCGGAAGAATTTTTGCAGATTGGCTTTGTGCCAATTGCTCCGAATAACTAGAGGATCTCCCGTCCATTTCGAGCACGCGGGACAAGGCAGCCCGGGCCGGTCCACACACTCGTGTGTTGGATACGCGACGTTCCTTTTGCTGGGCAGTTGGCCGGCGTCTTCCTCGCGGAAGATTGCCAGAGGGGAACAGGCACGGCGGAAAGACGCGAAAACAGAACCAATCCAGGCCAGATTGAGGAATGAACGGCGCTTCATGTTTGCTCACATTCCTTTGTGGCTCGGAACTATACGCGCTGGTGGCGGAGCGGGCGAGGTGACTAAGGTAACCTGCCTGCAGTAGGGTTCGATGGGCGCCTCCACCTGACCGTGCGTCCTTCCAGCGTAGCCGGGGTACAACACTGGTGACTGGAATACGCTTTTGCCGACTTATGCGGCGCCACGCACCCGACGAAAAAAGTCATCCACGTCGAACGGGAGGCCATGCCGCTCGATTCCTACTCCGAGCCATTCCATAGGAATCTCCGCGGCCGCAAGAAAAACGGCGTTTAGCTTGTCATTGATCAAAGGCTCCATGATCGCGGGCGCGGCACGCTGAAGGATTCCAATCATGCCTGCGCGATAAGTAACTGCCGAAATATCGGTACCGGGTTTACATCTAGCCTTGAAACCGTGCAAACCAATCGCTACCTGCTGACCTGGATGTTCTTTCACCACTTCCTGCCTTAGTTCCCAAACGGATTTGACATCTTCCGGATCAACCGGAGGCACCGGCTCTCCGGCGGCGCCTCCCCAAAGTTCGTTTAGCTGCCCCTGGTTGTCCATTAGGTCCTCCGTAGACCGAGACTACGCGGCTGGTGCGACCGAACTTCCTCCCCCTTACTTCACTTTCTGGGCCAAAGTCGCGAAACTGCGCTCGTCAGTCGAGCTGCCACAGTAGTCTGCCCGGATCAGATGGTGGCCTTTGCGTAACCGGGAGGTGCTGAAGGTTGCCTGGCCCCGGCTCAACTGGACGGTCGCGAGAACCGTGTAAAAATCCCTAAACGTCATCTTACCGGTGGGGGTTTCTCCGGAGTCCGCCACGACCGTGGCTGTGAAAGTAACGGTTTGTCCGCGCCGGGATGGATTGTGTGAGGAGCTGAGTTTGGTGCGGGTATCCGCCCTGATGACCTGGTCGAGTTCGGGCGAGGTGCTGGGCAGAAGAGTTTCGTCGCCGCTGTAGCTGGCCGTAATCGGGTGCACGCCGACATCGAGCGAGGACGTAGTAAACCTCGCCTTACTGTTCGTGATGGATTCGGTGGCCAGGGCGTGTCCGCCGTCACTGAAGGTAATCGTTCCGGTTGGCGCTGCCTGAGATGTTGAAGTGACGGTCGCGGTAAAGGTCACGTGGTGGTGGACCTCGGCTGGATTCCGGGAAGAACTCAACGAGGTCGAAGTTGCCTGCTGAAAGCCAGAGGAGATGTTCAGCAGTACGGTCAGGAACTGGGTGTTACTGACAGCCAGATCTGGTTTGCCGTCCCCATTGAAGTCGGCAACCACCTCGGAAACACCGAAAACCGCGCCGGGATTGTAGCTTTGCGCGTCCTTGAAGGTTCCGTCTCCGTTGCCCAGCAGCACGTTCCTGTTAGACAACGCAAGATCCAACTTGCCATCGCCGTCAACGTCTGCCACGGCAATTGATCTAACATCCCCAGCCCCGGGAAGAAGAGGATCGGATGATGGAAAGATCACAGCCGCCTGGAAACTCCCATCACCGTTCCCCAACAGGATGCCGATCGAGCTGAACCCTCCGCAGGACAAGAGAAAGCAGCCACTCAGATTAGACACGGCTAAATCCGGCTTGCCGTCTCCATTGAAGTCCCCTATGACGACGGAGAAGGCGCCCAAGTCTCCTGAGGAGTAATTGACCGCGGTCTGGAACGTCCCGTCTCCGTTGCCCAGCAGCACACTCAGCGAACCCAACGGACAGTCGAAGTCCCCGCAGTTGTTGTTGGCCACCACCAAATCGAGTTTGCCGTCCCGGTTGAAATCCCCTACCGCCACTGAACTGGTTTTGGCGCCAACGAATGGGTAGGTAACCGGAGCCTGAAATGTTCCGTCGCCATTTCCCAACAGGATGTTCACAAGGCCGTTGTTACAGATCAAGTCATTGGAGTCGGCGCACGAGTTCGTCGCACCCACCAGGTCGAGGTTGCCATCGCCGTTAAAGTCTCCGGCCCCCAGGGTAAATGTGTTGAGCGGTGTGGAAAGTATGGGCGGATTGAATGCTCCATTTCCTTTGCCGAGCAGCACGGCCAACCCGAAAGAACCACACGCCTGATCCAGGCATGCGGTAGTTGCCAGGTCGGGCTTTCCATCCCGATTGAAGTCTCCAACCACGAGAGGCGTGTTAGAAGGACTGGTAAACGTCGGACCTACAGCGCTGCTGAGACCGGCGACGAAAGTTCCGTCGGCCTGCCCGAGCAGCACGCTCACAGAGGCGGATGGGAAGGTAGGACTATTGAAGTTCAGGTTCAATTCCGCCAAGTCGGGTCTGCCATCGCCGTTGAAGTCGGCGGTCGCAACGGACTCAAGACTCGAGTTACCGGGCGCGGGATAACCCAGAGGGCCTTGAAGTATGCCGTCGCCATTTCCGAGCAACGCAATTACCGCACCTGTACAAGTGTCCTGAAAATTTACCTGACACGCGTTGGCGACTGCCAAGTCGGTTTTCCCATCGCCGTTAAGGTCCCCCAGGGTTCCGAAAAGGGGTGATGTCCCATCGGTTTCGTATGTGTTCAAGATCTGAAAGGTTCCATCTCCCACCCCCAGCATTACGCTCGCAAACGCCACATCGGGAGTGACGGTCACCAGGTCTGGCTTGCCGTCGCCGTTCAAGTCCCCGAACTCGATGAACGTGACGTCGTTCGAACTCAGGACTGACCTTTTTGCAGTCTTGAACGTGCCATCGCCGTTTCCTAGGAACACATCGGCGAACTCAGCCGAGCATGTGTCATTAAAAGGGACACAATTGTCGACTACCGCCAGATCCAACCTGCCGTCGCCGTTGACGTCGCCCAACGCAACCGCCTGGGAATTCAGGCCTGCGGTGGACTGGTTCCCTACTGGTGCTCCGAAAGTTTCGTCTCCGTTCCCTAAGAGGACGCCCACCGATCTGGTGCATGTCGTGTCGTCGCAAACGGCGGACACAACCGCCAGGTCCGGTCTACCGTCACCGTTGAAGTCGCCCAGGAAATCGGCGGAGTTGCCGGAAGTGGAAGTGGTGAAGCTCGAGACTGGCTTAAAGCTTCCGTCCCCGTTGCCCAAAAGTACGCCCGCGCTGTTCGAGCCGTTAACCACTACCAGATCAAGTTTCCCGTCTCCGTTCACGTCACCCGCTTCAATGGAAAACGCATTCCCTCCCGAGGGGTAGGCAACCGGGGATTGGAACGTGCCGTCGCCTTTTCCCAACAGGATATTCACCGAGCCGGTGGTGCAACCGGTATCGGGGCAGGCGTCGTTTACCGCCACGTCCAGCTTACCGTCGCGGTTGAAATCCCCTGTCGTCACCGACGCCAGGACCGCTCCCGTATTCGAGACCGAGGCAGCCTGATAGGTGCCCTCTCCGTTCCCCAGCAGCACGGCTACGGTGCCCTGGGTGCAATCCGCATCGCTTACGCACTGGTTCGAGACCAGGAGGTCGGCCTTGCCATCCCCGTTAAAGTCCCCGACTTCGATGTTGCGGGCGAATCTCCCTCCCGAACCATAGGTTGGAGGCACGAAAAAAATCGGATTGGTGAGGGCTTCGCCGGTGAAGGGATGTGCGCTCGAAGCGAAAGACCGAATTCGAGGATTCTCGCTTGGCAAATTGGGCTTTTCAAACCGGCTCTGCCACCAACCTCTGGGATCTTGCATCCGCTCCCAGATGGTTCTCGGACGATGTGAGGGACGGTGACCTCGCAGCAGCCCAGGCACGTTTTCTCTCGGACGCTCGACGGCAGCCACCTGCGACTGCATGGCGGGCACGATCAGGACAGGAACCAGTAGGAACAGAGGACTTACCAGGAAGGTCCGCAACAGCTTCACAATTCCTCCGACGCGCGCCAAAGCGAGATACGTGCGTCACTATGAACAACTGGATTTGAAAAGGGCCGTCGAAACACGCGATCCGGCTGCCTGAGAGGGAAGGGAAATCGGATTCTCACTCGCGTGCGGGACGTTGTCAAGAAAGAACCCAGACTTCGACCCCGCCTCATCAACACTTCAGGACGCGCTCTATGGTTGCCCGCAGTGCGATCACCGATTGGCGGAGCCAATGACCTGAAGGAGAGGAGATCTAATGTTCGTGGTGGAAGCGGTAAGGGCCGCGGCGGTTTATCGACACGGCTTCCGCGACCTTCAGAAATGCGCCCGCCGCGTGCGAAATGCTGGCAGACTTGCGGTAGACCAGCCGCAGTTTTCGATGCAGACGCAACTCGCGTACCGAGACGCGCACCAGTTCGCCGCGGGCCAATTCGTTCTCCACGCTGATCTCAGGAAGCAGCGCCACGCCGTTCCCCATAGCTACGAAACGCTTGATGGCCTGCAGGGTGGGCAGTTCGATGTCCATGTGCAGTGGTGTCTTGTGGCGCTTGAATGCCTGGATAACTTTTTCGCGATACGGCGAGGAAACAATGTGGGCGACGAACGACTCGGCCCCCAGCTGCCGGATGCTGACCTGAGTTTCGGTGGCCAGCGGGTGAGTGGGCGGCACCACGAAAACTAATTCGTCGAAATACACAACGATGGAGTGCAGTTGCAGCTCCTCGGGATCGTAGCTGAGGACGCCCAGCTCTGAATTGTGCCGCAGCACGTCGCCGGGGATGTGGCTGCCCAGCGAACGCTGCACCATGATTCTGATCATGGGATGCAGACGGCGGAACTCGGCCAGCACTGGCAACAGATAGAGCGCAGTGAACTCGTTGGCGGCGATGGCCAGCTTGCCGCGCTGCAACTCGCGGAGTTCCGCCAGCGCTCCGGTGGCGTCGTTGCGGAGGTTAAGCAGGCGCTCGGCGTATTCCTTCAGGACGCGCCCGGCGTCGGTGAGCAGGCCGTCGCGGGAAGAGCGGTCGAACAAGGGCTCGCCGATATCTTCTTCCAGCTTGTGAATGGACTGGCTCACTGCCGATTGGGTGCGATGCAGTTTCTCGGCCGCGCGGGAGAATTTTCCCTCCCGCGTCACCGTCAAGAAGACTTCGAGTTGTCCGAGATCCATAGCTCATTCCCGTAATGGATATGAATTTAGTATTAGTCTACCTTATTTAGTAAGAATGCCTAATAGTAATTCAAGGATTATAAGCTTTGCTTTGGCTTGCGGCGCTCGTAGCATTGAAGCGGCAGGAGGGTCTTGAGCATGGAGCGAGCCCGCATTACGGTATTCGATACCACGCTTCGGGATGGCGAGCAGTCACCTGGGTGCAGCATGAACGTGCAGGAGAAGCTGCGTCTGGCGCACCAGCTTGACCGCCTGGGTGTCGATGTCATCGAGGCCGGTTTCCCGATTGCGTCGGAAGGCGACTTTGCCGCTGTGCAGGCAATTGCCGCAACGATTCGGCGGCCTGTCATCGCTGGGCTGGCCCGGGCCTGCAGCCAGGACATCGAGCGAGCCTGGCTGGCGCTGAAGGGCGCGGCTCGCCCCCGCATCCATGTATTTCTGGCGACTTCGGATATTCATCTTCAATACAAGCTCAAGATCTCGCGGCAGCAATGTGTGGACCAGGCCCGCGATTCGGTTCGTCTGGCTAAGTCCGTGTGCGCGGACGTGGAATTTTCTCCCGAGGACGCCACGCGAACTGACCACGAATTTCTCTATCAGGTTCTGGATGCCGTGGTGGAAGCCGGGGCCACGACGCTGAATATTCCGGACACGGTCGGCTTCAGCATGCCGGAGGAGTTCGGCGAGTTGATTCGAACCATCCGGCAGCGCGTGCCGGACAACGTAACTATTTCGACTCACTGCCACAACGATCTGGGCTTGGCCGTAGCCAATTCGTTGGCCGCCATTGCCGCGGGTGCGCGCCAGGTGGAGTGCACCATCAATGGCATCGGCGAGCGCGCGGGCAATGCCTCGCTGGAAGAAATTGTGATGGCCATGCGAGTGCGTCCGGACCGGTATCCCTACGAAACCGGCGTGGCTGCGGAACAGCTTTTCCCATCGAGCCAGTTGCTCAGCGAGTTGACCGGTGCGACGGTGCAGGCCAACAAGGCGATCACCGGACGCAACGCCTTCGCCCACGAAGCCGGCATTCATCAGGATGGCATGCTGAAAAACCCCCTGACCTACGAAATCATGACGCCGCAATCGGTGGGAGTGCCGGATTCCACGCTGGTCCTGGGCAAACACTCCGGGCGGCACGCGCTGAGCCTGCGATGTGAGCAGCTGGGATTCCAGTTTGACCGGCGCGAACTGGATGAAATCTATCGCAGGTTTGTGGTGCTGGCGGACAAGATCAAGCACGTGGAGGAGCATCATCTGCTGGAGCTGATCCAACTGGTGCGTGGCGAGGCCGGACGAATCCCCATAGCGCACACCGCAACCACTGTGACGGCTGGGCAAAGCTACTTCCATACTTCCACTCCGATTCCGCACGCCTCGGAGCGGGATTTGCTGGCGCATCCTTCCGTGGATCATCACGCCGACCAGGAAGACTATCTCTGGGGAGTGTAGAAGTCTGCCTGCAATCGTCCCGCGCGGGAGACGTTGCGAGCAACGTCTCTACCTTAGGTTTTTTCCCGCGACCAAGTTCCGCCATATACCGGTTCCGCCATACAATAGACGCGCATGATCCTGAACCTCACGATTCTGCCGGGCGACGGCGTTGGTCCGGAAGTTACCGACGAAGCGGTTCGAATTCTGGAAACGATCGCCGAGGCCTACAATCATCAACTCAGTTTGACCCGCAAGCCGGTCGGAGGCGCGGCGCTACTCTCCGACAAAGACCCGCTTCCGGCGGATACCTTGCAAGCCTGCCTGAGCTCAGGCGCGGTGCTGCTCGGGGCGGTGGGCGGTCCCTCGTTCGATAGCTTTCCTAGCCATCTTCGGCCCGAAAGTGGGCTGTTGCGATTGCGGCGAGGGTTGGGGGTGTTTGCCAATCTGCGGCCGGCAGTTTGCTTCCCGGCGCTGGAAGATTGTTCGCCGCTGCGGGCGGAAGTTGTGCGGGGAACGGACCTAATGATTGTCCGGGAACTGCTGGGAGGTATTTACTTCGGGCAGCCCCGTTCCACTCAGGGAGCGCCGGGCCAACGCTCGGCGATCGACACCATGAGTTACGGCGAAGCGGAGATCGAGCGCATTGCGCGTGTCGCCTTCGACTTGGCACGATCCCGGCGCCGCAAGGTCACTTCCGTGGACAAAGCCAACGTATTGGACTGCTCCCGCCTGTGGCGCGATGTTGTGACTCAGGTAGGACAGCAGTACCCCGACGTCAAGCTGAGCCACATGTATGTGGATTCGGCGGCGATGGCTCTGGTGGCGCGGCCGGCGGAGTTCGACGTCGTGCTGACGGAAAATATGTTCGGCGACATCCTGTCCGACCAGGCGGGTGCGGTGGTGGGGTCGTTGGGCATGCTGGGCTCGGCCAGCATCGGGGGGGCAGTGGGCCTGTATGAGCCGGTGCATGGTTCGGCGCCTGATATCGCCGGACAGGGCGTTGCCAATCCGCTGGGCGCGATTCTTTCGGCGGCGATGTTGTTGCGGTATTCGTTCAAGCTGGAAACCGAGGCGGCATGCATCGAGTCGGCGGTGGCCGGCGTGCTGGCATCTGGATGCCGCACCAAGGATTTAGCCAAGCCGGGGCAGAGTGTGGTTACTACGTCAGGGATGGGGCAAAAAGTTGCCGAAGCGGCGCGCGAGCGATCGAAGGCGGCGGCGTAGGGCAGGCTGAGCACCAACTCCCATAATTGAACTCGACCTCAGGATTTCCACAGAGTTTTTCTGCGAGCGCGGCTGCTTCTTTTGACCTTCGGGAGATAGGATTCGTCCAATAACATTTTTCCGCCCGAGGGAAAGCAGCGATGCTCTCCAAATGCGCCAACCCGGGCTGCCCGGCTCCGTTCCTCTACCTGCATGAGGGCAAGCTGTTTCGCCTCGATAGCGGCATTGAAAATCCTGCCGGACAATCCGCGAAAAAACCGGTTCGCAATCTTGAGTTTTTCTGGCTGTGCGATGAGTGCGCGGCAAAGTTGACGCTCAGCTACAAGAAGGGCGTTGGACTTACCACTGTCCCGTTGCCGGAGACACGAGCACGAGCAGCGTCAGCTTCGTAGGGCAGGTGTGGGGCGGACACTCTTGTCCGCCGCTGTCCGCCGCTTTTGAAGTTGATTGTTGCCGTGACCTTGTTCGACGTCTTGGTCAACAGGCCTTGAGCCTGGGTTGGTAGCGAGAAGGTCAAAGGCGGCGGACAGGAGTGTCCGCCCCACAGTGCTACGCTACTTGCCGCTGGGCCTCCAGCAAGGAAAGAAACTCTCCGACGAGTTCTTCGTCCCAGAGCCCGGCGCGTGCTTCCTGGCGCATAGTGAGCGTGGCCTGCTCGTGGCTGAGCGCGGGCTTGTAGGGCCGGGCGGTGCGTAGCGCATCGTATACATCGACAACCTGCAGTACCCGGGCCAGTAGCGGGATTCCGCTCCGTCGCAGGCTATCGGGATATCCACTGCCGTCGAAATGCTCGTGATGATTGCGAATGATCGGCAGGACCAGTCGCAGCGATTTGAGCGGTCGGCAGATGGTTTCTCCGGTGATGGGGTGCATTTTCATCACCGCCCACTCTTCGGCGGTGAGATTGGTTCCCTTTTTCAGGATTTCGTCCGCCACGGCAATCTTGCCCAGATCGTGCAAATAGCCACCGCGCCGCAGGGCCACGATGGATTCCTGGTCGAGTCCGAGATGGCGGCCCAGGTTGCTGGCGTTCACCGCCAGTCGCTCACAGTGGCCTTCGGTGTAGGGATCGCGGCTTTCCACACTCAGGGCCAGAGTACACAGCACCGATTCCGCCGTTTCCAGTTCATCGGTGAATTCCTTGAGCTTGAGCAGCGACTTGACCCGGGCAAACAGTTCTTCGGGAAAAATCGGCTTGTTCAGAAAGTCGTCGGCACCCGATTCGATTCCCAGCACGCGGTCCTGACGATCGGTGAGGCCGGTAATGAGCACAAACGGGATCAGCCTGGTGGCGGGGTTGGCTTTCAATTCTCTGCACAATTCGTATCCCGATTTGCCGGGCATGACGACGTCGGAAAGAATCAGGTCCGGGGGGCGGCGCAGGACTTCGACTTCCGCGTGTGCCGCGTCGGGAACCGCCACCACGTCGTAGCCGTGGGTGGCGAGCAGTTCCTGCATCAGCAGCATGATGTCTTCGTTATCGTCCACCACCAGAATTCGCGGGGTGTGACGTCGAACCTCGCCCATATCTTGATAAGAATGGGATAGAATAAGAATAGATGTCGGTAGTTTCTGACGGGGGCTCATCGTCCAACCGGACCTGACTTCTTTATATTGTACCGGATTCGAGGGACGGTAAGACACTTAGAGTCGAGTTCATTCCCAATCAGGGAATCTTGTTGCCGTTGTGACATGTGATGGTGACGTGTGACCTTGTGCTTCTGCCATCAAGACGCATAGGTTGCAACATGCCCCGATTTCAGTTCGTGCGCGTCATTCTCACCCTGTTGATTTTCGCTGGATCGGCGCTGGGCGCGACCAAGCCGCACGTAGTCAGCTTCGGAAAATGGACCCCAATCAAGTGGTGCGTTGGTCCGAACGAGGGCAAATGCCGCTGGGTATGGCAGCGCGGCGGATGGTTGCTGGTGGACCGCATGACCGGCCATGTTTCCGCGATCAGCCTGCCTGAATTCGATTCCTATTACTCGGTGGCCAGTTGGTACCGCGACTACGTGGCCTACTGCGGCGTTTCCGATGATGGCAAGAAACTTTTTGCTGTCGTGTTCCAGGTTGGGCGGCGCAAACCGGTTCTGAAGAAACCTCTCGGCGAAACCACGGAAGACGATATGCCAGATTCGGAGTGTCCAGCACCCGCGTGGGAGCGGCGGCCGACGCGGGTGACCTTCGAAGCGGGCGAAGATGAGAAACTGACCTACGCGGTACGGGGACATGCGGCTGATCTTGTGAATAGTGGCGACGATGAGGACGGCGAAAAGGCTTCGAAGTAGACCAAGAGCCCGTCGCTCGACAGAAACCCCAAGCACAATTCTGTCATCCCGACCGGAGCGAGCGTAGCGAGCGCAGTGGAGGGACCTGCTTTTCGCGTAATCGGCAGCGCTCCTTGCTGCCTGTTGTTGACGTTGACGCAGGAATTGAATCGTAGGTCAGAAGGCCGCGGGATGTATCAACTTGACCGCAAGCCTGTAAGCCGTCGGGGACAAGCAGGTACCTCCACTGCGCTCGCTACGTTCGGGATGACAGAGAGGTCCAAGGGATTTCCAATTCAGGATCCTAACGCCCTGCTTTCTGCTTGACGAAGTTGTACCCAGCCAGCAGGAGCAGCGCGGTTCCCACCATGACGTAGTTGCGCCAGCGCGTGCGATTTTCTAGCGGCTCTGAAAAACTTCTCGCCAGAACTGCGCCGAGCCCCAACCCGGTGGTTAGGCCCCCAAGGTGAGCTGCGTTGTCGATCCCGGGAACCAAGCCGAAAAACAGGTTATACGCCGCGAAAGTGATCAGACTTTTAAGAGTGGGCTTCAAGGCATCCTTGGAAATCGGAAGTTTTCCCAAATACAGGACGGCGATGAGCGCGCCTGCAAGCCCGAAGATTGCTCCGGACGCTCCTGCCCCGATGCCTCGTGGATGCCACCAAAGGCTGACCAGGCTGCCACCGATCCCGCTGGCGGTGTAAACCAGCAGATAGGTCCAGCGACCGAAGACGCGCTCCGCCAGTCTCCCCAGGTTCCACAAGCACCACATGTTGAAGAAAATGTGGATCAGTCCAATATGAACGTAGTTCGAGGCCAACATCCTCCAGGGCTGCGGACCTAGAGACAAAGGCGCCAGGTTTGCGCCCCACGTGACCAGTTGCTGGATGGTGGGCTCCAAGGGCGAGACGCCGGAAAGTACCATGGCGATGAAGACAAGGACATTGATACCGACGATGACCTGGGTGACCAGGAACGGTTGACGGTTCCGGACAGATGTGGGAGGAGCAACCGCGTCATTGGAAGGGACGATCACCCCGGCCTCCGCGCGACAATCCGGGCAGAGGGGGCTTACCTCTCCTACGGAAGACGACGGCAACTCGCGACGGCAACGTACACATGTTCGCATCAAAGCTCCACTCGCTTACGCGCCCTGAAGGGCCGCTCTTCCACGTTACCATCCACGTCGTCGCCGGTATTGCAACTAGTCTCCCATCGTCTCTACGGCAGGCATCTCTTCCATCGCAACCTTGGCCGTCACCTGGGCGCTGGTCACAAGAGCCACCGAGGCTACCACGACCGCACTTCCCGCGATGATGTATCGATCCACTCGTTCATGAAGCACCAGCCAGCCCAAGAACACCGCCACTACTGGATTGACGTATGCGTAGGTGGAAACTTTCGAGGTAGGCACGTGATTCAGCAACCAGATGTAAGCCGTATATCCCACCCACGATCCGAAGACTACGAGATAGAGTACGGCCCCGATTCCGCGAGCGGTCCAAACCGCTCGCGCTGGATCGCCCAGAGCGAATGCGACCAGAAAATTTGCCACACCTGCAGCAATCATCTGCCAGGCGGTCGCGGAGAAAGGATCGACTTCAGCCGACTTCCACTTCTTGGCCAGCACCGAGCCCAGGGCCCAGCTGAACGATCCACCCAGTAAGCTGATCGAAGCCCAGAACTGAACCCGCCCTAATGTGCTGGTAGCTACGAGGTCAGGCCACAGCAAGACCACCAGACCGGCCACTCCCAGCGCAAGCCCGATCTTTCCTCGAACCGCGATGTGGTGATCGCCCAGCAAAAGCGAATCCAGGACCAGGAACCACAGCGGCGTCACTGCAATGATCAGCGCCGCCAAGCCTGAAGCCACATGCTTTTCCGCATAGGAAAGGGTGAGGTTTCCGCCCATGAGCAGAAGCACGCCTACGAGAGCCATCTGGCCGAGTTGCGCCGGCTGATAGAAAATCCTGCGTCCGCGCAAGCTGCAAAACGCGAGCATGAAAACGCCCGCAATGATGAAGCGTATGCCGCACATCAGGGCAGGAGGAATGTGCTCGACCGCGATGTCGATCCCAAGATAAGTGGATCCCCAGAAGAAATACACCAGCGCGAAGGCTAGGATCACGGCAAAGCGGTGCTGGCGCTGGGCTTGGGTCATGGAGAGTACGGGGGCACTAAAAGATATCAGACGCGACTGTGGTCGCTAAGGATTCGATTTGTCGCTCGTTTGCGACCCTCGCCAGGACTTGGGGATGTATTTCAGCAGCGAAGGATCGGGCACCAACGAGAGGTAAACATCTACTGTGCGCGCGCTCTCGTCGATTTTCCACTTTGTGTAATCAGAGGGAGTAACGCCGGGACGCAACGGTCGGAAATACGTAGCGAAGAACTCGTCGAGTGCCTGGCGGGGGTTGCTCGCATAAACCTTTCCACGTACGCTCTCCCATCCCCGCAGGAGCTCTCGTTTGTCAGTCTCATCCATCCCCTCGGCATGCAAATCGCCCCAATGAAATGCCCCTCCTTCGTCGACGTCTATCTCGAGCGCAATGCTGCGGGTAGCTTCGTCGATTACTGTGTTGGGAAGAGAGACGAAGTTCAGGTAACCGTGCGATTGGTAAAGTTTGCGAGCCTCCTCCAAACCCTTTGCAATCTTCGACCGGCTAAAGATCTCGCCCGGATGGATGGGCATAAGATCGAGGAGTTGTTGTTCTGAAAATGCCGTCATGCTTTTCCAGCGGAGATCACGAAGCCGGTACTGCTGTCCGGCATCCAAGACCCTGACAACGATTGCCACTCGGCGATCCGCGTTGCTTTTCGGGGCGGGAATAAGCTCCCCGGCCACCTGAACTTTGAAATATCCGTTGTCTTGGTAAGCCGCGCGAACCCGTTCTGCCGCTTCGTCGGCCCAGTCCGACAAATTTCCCAACTCTTCGTCATCCTTGGCGTTAGCGGCTTCCTCTTGAAGCCTTTTCGCGATCTGCTCTTGCTGCCCAGCCCACAGTAGTCCGGCGTTAACGAACCGTACCCTGACCGTTAACTTATGGCGTGGCGAGGTTCGCGGCACTGGCGCCGTCTGGCCCTGGCTGCAGGGGATAAGTAGCAGAATACAAACAACCCAAAAGAGGCGCGTTGGCACAGCATTCACCTCTCAAATATGGCTATGATTGTATCCGGTTTAAGCTTGCCTCGGCTTGGCAAGTGAGGTCCAGGACCTGTTAACGGAGACGTGACTAACGATTGGCCAAAAGGGGGTTACGCCGGCGCTCTCCGCAGGCTATAATAAGCAAGGAATGTTGCCAGATGCGCCAACAGAATCCCAATTCGCACCTGCCCGTGTGCTGGCTCGATTTTCTGGTTTGCCCGCGCCGTCATCTGGCAGTGTTGCCTTCGCAGGCGCGTCCCAGTCTGTTCGGTAGCGACTAGTTCCAGCATCCTCCCAAATGATGTGGCTTAAGGGCTGAATCCGCCTTTTTCGGCAGGACCGCCCGCAGCTGACGACCGAAGACCGACGACTGACGACTGCTTTCCGGAGGATTCCATGACTACCAAGACTCTTGCAGGTCCCAAGATCAAGACCGCCCTGCCTGGCCCCAATGCCAAGCGCGTCCTTTCCGGCGATGAGAAGTACATTTCGCCGTCCTATACGCGTTCCTATCCGCTGGTGGCCAAGAGCGGCCGCGGCATCGTGGTTACGGACGTTGACGGCAACGAGTTCTTCGATTTTTCCGCCGGAATCGCCGTGACCTCGACCGGACATTGCCATCCCGATGTCGTCGCCGCCATTCAGAAGCAGGCGGGCGAACTGATCCACATGTCGGGCACGGATTTTTACTACGAGAGCATGATCACGCTGGCCGAGCGGCTGTCGAAGATTGCCCCCATGCCCGGGCCGCACAAGATTTACTACGGCAACTCCGGAGCGGAGGCGATTGAAGCCGCGCTCAAACTGGCCCGTTATCACACCAAGCGGCAGAACGTGATCGCCTTTTTCGGCGCCTTCCACGGACGCACCATGGGCGCGCTTTCGCTGACTGCCTCCAAGCCGCAGCAGAAGCGCCGATTCGGCACCGGCGTGCCGGGCGTAACTCACGTACGCTATCCCGATGTTTATCGCGGCTGCGGGGGCGGAGCGCAGGAGGCCGAGGCCTTCGCTCTCGGCTGTGCCCGATTCATCGAAGACAAGCTGTTCAAGACGACGCTGGCCCCGGAAGAAGTCGCGGCCATTTTCGTCGAGCCGGTTCAAGGTGAAGGCGGCTACGTCATCGCGCCGACCGTGTTCATGCAGGAGCTGCGCCGCATCTGCGACAAGCACGGCATTCTGCTGGTGGCGGATGAAGTGCAAAGCGGCGCCGGCCGAACTGGCAAGTGGTGGGCCATCGAGCACACTGGCGTGCAGCCCGATATCGTCTGCATGGCGAAGGGAATCGCTTCTGGTATGCCCTTGGGCATCACCATGAGCCGAGCCGATATTATGGATTGGGTACCGGGCTCGCACGCGTCAACTTTCGGCGGCAATCCCGTCTGTATCGCATCCGCCCTGGCCACGCTCGACGTGATCGAGAAGGAAGGACTGCTGCGCAACTCGACCGAGGTGGGCAACCACATGCTGAAGCGCATGGCGGAGTGGCCACGCAAGCACAAGCTGGTGGGCGATGTCCGGGGCCGCGGGCTGATGGTCGGGGTTGAGATCGTCAAGGACCAGAAGACCAAGGAGTATGCCCCGGAGCAGCGCGACCGCATCATCGAACGGGCCTTCGAACGTGGCATTCTGTTTCTGGGCTGCGGACCGAGCACGATACGGATCGCTCCGCCGCTGGTGGTAAGCAAGGACGAAGCAGACGTCGCGGTGGACGTGCTCGACGAGTGCATTGCGCTTACTGAGTAAGGTTGTGTGGCGGGGGCGCCCTCGCCCGCGGCTCTTGACGTTGATGTTGGTTTTAAGCTTCTGGCTTCTGGCTGAAATGGCTAGCGCCACCGTTCTTTCCGGCCCCCACTGTCGCGCGGGCGAGGGCGCCCGCGCCACATTGTCAACTTGTTAACTTGAGGGGTTTATGAGCACCGGAACTGTCGAATCCATCTACATCGCCTCCGGCGCTGCCGTGCCGGCTCACGCGGTGAATGAGGTGCACGCCATTCCCGGCGTTGGCCTGGACGGCGACCGCTATGCGCTGCGCTCAGGAACCTTCTGGAAACCGCTGCCGGATCGTGAGTTGACGTTAATCGAGGCCGAAGCGATTGAAGCAATCAAACGGGAATACCACCTCGAACTGGCTCCCGGCGAGGCGCGACGCAACGTAGTCACGCGTGGAGTGGCACTCAATCATCTTGTCGGGCGGGAGTTCCAGATCGGGGACGTGAAAGTTCGCGGCATTCGTCTGTGCGAGCCTTGCGAGCACTTGCAGCGGCTGACTGGACGCGATGTCATCAAAAGCCTCGCTCATCGCGGCGGCCTGCGAGCGCAAATCCTGACGCAAGGCACCATCCACGTCGGCGACCGAGTAAGCTAGTCAGGCAGGTGTGGGGCGGACACTCCTGTCCGCCGCCTTTGACTCAAGATTCCCATATTCCAGGACCCATCCCGGCGCGCTACAATCCAGAAAACGCGTCGAAAAATCATGGAGAGCAGAACCAACTTCAAAGGCGGCGGGGAAAAGTGTCCGCGCCACACCCCTCGAAACAAGTAACTTTGGGGCATGGACGAGCGGGTTTGTCTTGACAGCATATCTTCAGCAAGCGAAACTTCATTTAGAGATTTCTCTGCATTTTTGAATGGATACTTACTCTATCCTGGATAAGAACCCTTCCCAGGCAACGCCGCTGCCTGCCCCGTCGAGCACCGTCCGTTCGAACCCAGCGACAAGCACAGCTGGCGCGGCGGCGGCCCCCGCCATGGCACGAGAACCCTTGCGCTTTCCTGGGGAAGACGGCGGCAAGTCACTCAGCGAAATGGCGCAGCGTGATCTGGATGCCACGCTGCAGTTGCTAGCCGAACGCGCGCAATACATTACTGGAGCATCGGGAGCAGCGATCGCACTCCGTGAAGGCGAGAACATGGTCTGCTGCGCCAGTGCCGGACCGTCGGCGCCGGACATGGGCACGCATCTGCAGATCGACTCCGGCCTTTCTGCGGAAAGCGTCCGGACCCGCCAGACCCTGCACTGTGACGATGCCGAAAACGATCCCCGCGTGAACCGCGAGAGTTGCCGTGCATTGGGGATTGCATCGGTGGTGGTAATGCCTCTGGTTAGGGGCAACGAAGTGTATGGCGTATTCGAGTTGCTGGCGGGGCGCCCCCGCGCTTTTGAGGAGCGGGATTTCACGGCCCTGCAACGCCTTTCGGAGATGATTCAGACCGCTCTGGAACTCGCCGAAGCCGCAAGACGCGCGGAAAAGGAGTTGAGCTCGAACCCGGAAACGGCACCCGTGACCCAAGCCGGAACGGCGGCGGCCAGTGCTGCGCCCCTTCCTGTAAGAGCGGGCTTCGCGATACCTCCGGCACAGCGGGCGCCGGAAGGTAAAATTGTTCCCGTTCAAGCCGAGGTCGTTCAAGCGAAGACTACCAACAAGAGAATTGCCGAAACGAGGAATGCTGAAGCAAGGACCACCGAAGTCGAGGCGAAAGAAGTCGAGGCGAAAGAAGTCGAGGCGAAAGAGGCGGCTGCGCCCAGCTCGATCAACCCAGGCAAGTTCGGAAAAGTCCGGAGCTGCGAAGGTTGCGGGTTCCCCATATCCGAAGGCCGAAGGTTATGCCTGGATTGTGAAGCTGCCAGCCCGAACGTCGATTCAGCAAGTGAGGCTCCTCAGCCTTTTGGACTGCTTCTCGAATCCGAACCGAGCTGGATTCGGTCGCATGTGTATCTGATTGCTACCGTACTGCTCGTGGTTGCGACCATCGCAGTGGTGGTCTGGCGGTTCTAAGAATTCCTTCCAGTTTCAACCCTGGTTTCTTTTGACATTTCGAATCGACCGAACCGAACCAGCTTATCTGGTCGGGCTTATTCCGCTGCTCGTCGGCGTCGCGCTTTTTGTCTACACGTATCTCCTTGCGGCCAAGGAATAAGCGAGGGGGCGACCATGGCAATCCCAAAAAATTACAAACAACGAAACATAAACAGCCAGAATCGCGTACCTGTACAAGGTCGTGGTCTGCCTTGCGAGTTTTCCCCAGAAACAGTTGTTGGCGGCTGTAACCCCGGCCCTCACATTGACTTGCCGGTGAGCGCAGCCTACCATCGGGAAATCATTTTGGAGTCGAGTGTTGATCACGGGCGAAACCATCTCGCATTACCGCATCCTGCACCAGCTTGGCGGTGGCGGCATGGGGGTAGTGTATGAAGCCGAGGACGTCAACCTTGGCCGGCACGTCGCCCTGAAGTTTCTGCCGGGAGAGCTGGAACGAGATCCCTCGGCGCTGGAGCGCTTTCAGCGTGAAGCCCGAGCCGCCTCGGCTCTGAACCACCCTAATATCTGCACTATCTATGAGATCGGGCAGGTCGATGGCCGCTACTTCATCGCCATGGAGCTGCTCGAAGGGCAAACGCTCAAGCAGCGGATCGGGAAGCAAGCTCTTGAGATGGACGTGCTTCTCGAGTTAGCCATCCAGATCGCGGACGCGCTGGAAGCCGCTCACGCCAAGGGCATTATTCACCGCGATATCAAGCCGGCAAACATCTTTATCACCAACCGCAAGCAGGCCAAGGTTCTGGATTTCGGCCTGGCAAAGCAGTCGCTTAAAGGGGACGCTGTCCTCGGCGGCATAACGGCGGGCGCGGCAGTGACCGTTGATGAGCAGTTGCTAACCAGTCCGGGATCCACCGTGGGCACGGTGGCCTATATGTCTCCCGAGCAGGCGCGGGGCAAAGAGTTGGATACGCGCACTGACTTGTTTTCTTTTGGCGCCGTGCTCTACGAGATGTCCACCGGGGCGCTGCCTTTTCGTGGCAATACTTCGCCCGTGATTTTCGAAGCCATCCTGAACCGCCCGCCGGTGGCGCCGGTGCGGCTGAATCCTGACGTGCCGCTGCAACTGGAAGAGATCATCCTGAAGCTGCTGGAGAAAGATCGGGATCTGCGCTACCAGGGTGCAGCGGAAGTGCGAGCCGATCTCAAGCGGCTGAAGCGCGACACGGACTCGGGATTGATTTCGGCCGCCAGTTCCGGCACGTTGCGGTTGGCCGGCGCCCGGAAGCCGGGCCGGTTCTGGAACCTGGGCGTGACTGCACTCGTCGTCCTTGCCGTGCTCGGGATGGCGATGACCGTCTTTATGCGCCGCACCCGGGCTGTGATGTCGGACAAAGACGCCATCCTGGTCACCGATTTCGTGAATACCACGGCGGATCCGATGTTTGACGGTACGCTCAAAAAAGCGCTGGCTGTGGATCTGGAGCAGTCTCCGTATTTGAACGTCTTTCCCGAACAGAAAGTTCGGCAGACGCTGCAGCTCATGGGGCGTGCGCCGGAGGAACGCATTAGCGGCGACGTGGGACGTGAGATCTGCCAGCGGGCTGGTATCCGGGCCATGCTCAACGGCTCCATCGCCAATCTGGGCAGCCAATATGTGATCACGCTGGAAGCCGTGAACGCGGGATCGGGAGAATCTCTGGCGCGGGAAGAAGTGCAGGCGGGAAGCAAGGAGTCGGTGCTGAACTCGCTGCATCAGGCCGGGTCGAGCTTGCGGAAGAAACTCGGGGAATCGCTGGCTTCGGTGCAGAAGTACGACAAGCCACTATCGGAAGCGACGACGTCGTCGCTGGAGGCGCTCAAGGCTCTCAGCCTGGGAGACAGCAGGCACCAGATGTTTAACGAACTGGCCGCTCTGCCGTTGTACCAGCACGCGGTGGAGCTGGATCCCAATTTCGCCATGGCTTATGCCCGCCTAGGTACGGTCTACAACAATCTGGGGCAAAGCGAGCTCTCGGAGCAGAACCGCCAAAAAGCGTTTGAGTTGCGCGATCGTGCCAGCGAACACGAAAAGCTGTATATCATGTCGCACTACTATGTGGATTCCGGGCAGCTGGAAAAGGGAATCACCGCGCTGGAGCTCTACAAGCAAACCTACCCGCGGGATGCGATTCCCTACAACAATCTGGCGGTGCTTTACAACCAGATGGGGCAGTACGAGAACGCACTCGACAATGCCAGACAGTCCGTGCAGCTCGATCCCGACAGTGCCAGCGGATATTCGAACGTAGGCTTTGCCTATGCCGGGCTGAACCGCCTGGATGAGGCCAAGGCCACCTTCAACCAGGCTTTGCAACATCAGGCTGGCGCTTCGGTCGCCCATTCCGCCTTGGCCATTATTGCCTGGCTGCAGGGCGACAAAGAAGGCACAGACCGAGAGCTGAGCGCGATGAAAGACGATCCCCAGGGCGAATATCAGGTGACCGGGCTGCGGTCGGGGATGACTGCTTATGCTGGCCAACTGAAGGCTGCACGGGAGTTTGGACAAAAGCAGAGAGAAGCGGCGGAACGTTTGGGTTTCAAGGAGGCCGCGGCAAGCGAATATTCTCAAGAGGCCTTCGCCGAGGCCTCTTTCCTGAACAAAGCCCGCGCCCTGGAGGATGTAGCTGAGTCGCTGAAGCTCTCCCAGTCGCCCGGGGTTGTGCTCAACTGCGCCATCGCCCTGGCCATGACCGGCGAGGACACACGCGCGGCCAAGCTTGCCGATGAAATTGCCCAGAAGCGTCCTTTCGATACGTTAGTGCAATTTGTCGAAGTGCCACTGGTCAAAGCCCAGATTGAACTGAATCATGGGAACCCCGCCAAGGCAATCGATCTGTTAGATAGCGCGTTGGTGTATGCAAGAGCCAACTCCGGGGTCCTGTATGTCCGCGGAAATGCATTCCTCAAGGCCGGGCGCGGGGGAGACGCGGTGCAGGCTTTCCAGCGCCTGCTGGACATGAAGAACGTCATCACCGTCGATCCCGTAATGCCTTTGGCCAAGGTGGGCTTGGCCCGCGCTTATGTCATGGCGGGCGACAAGGCGCGTGCGCGTGTGGCCTATCAGGATTTCCTGGCAGTGTGGAAGGATGCGGACCCGGATGTTCCGGTGCTGCGTGCGGTTAAGGCGGAGTATGGGAAGCTGCAATGAACGTTGACGTGCAGTCGCTGTTGTCAGAAATGGACACCTCAAAGGTCACTCGCGCCCAAGATGTTTTACGAATCGCCGCTCAGGATAGCTGGTGTAAACGCCTGATCTATAAAGGGGAATGTCAAGGGAAATAGTTGTCCCTCGACCGGAGGCGAGGAGAGTTTCCTTGGCTTCCAGCCCCTGTGACCATGAAAGACGCTGGTCTGGCTGTCTTGCCCCTAGGATTGGTTTTACGTTGTTCCATCTGAGCAACTGCATCTTAGTTGGTAGCGACGACGCCGATCGGTCGGTGAAACTGGCAAGCGCGGCGGTTGCCGGTTGGCAACCATGGATCTATCTGAGGCTCGTGGCCTAGTGCTTTTTCGGGTTGTCCGAGAGGGTATAGGGATTTCACAGAGGCTAGTGCCAGCGGCACTTGTGCGCCTACAGGCGATTGAGGATGCTCACTCTCGAACCCGAGCGTCTCAAGAACCCGACTGGCCACCACCAGGAGCTGCACCGGAGATGGAAGGGCTCTTCACCCGAGACGCTCAAGCGGCTTGCGATTTCAGTTTCTCAGCGTCGAAGCTTTCTCCCTTCTTCCACAGAGTCAGCGTAATGGCTGCAATCTTGCGCGCCAGCGTGAGACGGACCATGGTGGGCTTGATGCCTTTGGCCAGCGATCGCTGGTAGAAATCCTGAAACGGTCCGGGCTGGACACTGGCCCTGGTGGCGGCACCTTTGAACAGACCTTTCAGATCGTGATTGTGGTCTTTGTTCAGACCGCGAATGGAGATCTGTTTTTTAGAGCGTCGCAGTTGTCCGTTGACAAAGCAGTGTTCTCCGCTGGTGCGGGTTTCCAGTGCGAGTCCGCTGTAGGCCCAGAGCTGGCGCTTGGTGCGAAAACGGTGCGGAGTCTGGATCAGCGCCACGGCTAGGGCGCAGCGAATCGGCCCGAGCGCTGGAATCTGTCGTAGCTTGGCGGTGATGGCATGCTTGCGACTTTCCACCAACAGTTCGCGGCGCGCTTGCTGGCGCAAGTGCTGGAGCATGTCCAGTTGCTGATAGAGTTGCTCGGCCCGCCGGCGGACACCGACCTGCTTGATTTTGCTCAGCCACTCGTCGCGATGGCGGGTGTAGTAGACATCCCGGCCGGCACAGGGAATCGCCCAGCTGCGATACAGAGCTTTCAGCCGATTCATCACGCGAGTCAGATCTTTGACGATGGTGAGGTAACTGCGGGCTAACTCGCGGAGCGTGCGCACGCCGGTTTCGCCATGGTAAACCGGCTTCAGATCATCGAGGCGTAACCGATCGGCCAGCTTGTGGGCGTCGATGCGGTCACTCTTGTTCCCGTCTTTGAGTAAAGCGTTCTTCCGCGGATTGCACACCACTAACTTGTCGACGTGCGGCTTGAGCACATCGTACAGCCATGCCGCCCAGGTTCCTTCTTCGAAGGTCACCGATAGAGTTCCCCGCAATCCCGCCAAAAACTCAAGAATGGTCGCTGCTTTCGTTTCCAGGATGGATTCCATTATTAATTTGCCCTTGGAATCCATCACCGCCACCGAGATCGTTGCTTGATGGACATCGAGCCCAATATACTTTTCACTGTTCATTGAGGGTGCTCCTTTCGTAGGTGATGATGTCAACGATCACAACCTACTCCAAAAGGGGCGCCCTTTTATAATGCGATTTCGCCAATTGCGGGGGAACACTCCGAGTGTGGCGTCACCTCAATTCTGCTAGGACCTCATTTACAAATCTCTACAAAGTTCAAAGCCGATTGGTATTAACCTTTTTCGCAAGTGAAATTTGGTGACGACCCGAATCTTGGTCGTTGATGATTCCGATCAGCGGCATATCGCTTCGATCATAGGCAAGAGAACTTGTGGGCTTTCGCATATATGAGAAGGAGCAGCTATGAGACGGATCGCTTTTTTGCTGGTTGCAGTTGCAACGCTGGCTAGCGTCATCGCCTACATGGTCCCCGCGTCCGGACAGGCAGCGCAGAATTCCGCCCCAGTCTACGTGACCAAAATTCCGTCAGGATACCGCGACTGGCAGTGGATTTCCTCGGCCCATGAAGCAGGCAACCTCAACAGTCTGGGTGCCGTCTTGGGAAACGACGTGGCGAGCAAAGCCTATCGCGAAGGGAAGCTCCCGTTCCCGGACGGCACAATCATTGCTGCTTTGCATTACGGTAACGTCCCGTCGGACGAAAACAACAAAGTCTTTGGCCGTGTCCAATCTTTCGTTCCCGGCCCTCCCACAAACATTCAGTTCATGGTCAAGGACTCGAAAGTGTACGCGGCGACGGGCGGCTGGGGGTTCGGGCACTTCAACACAGATGGCAAACCTGGCGACGAGGCGCTACTCAAGACCTGCTCTCCCTGCCACGCGATGGCTTCTCGCGATTCTGTCTTTACACGTTACGCACCTTAACAATCGTTTCCTGGGCTTGTGGCTGGCCACACCGACGAGGATGGTCTCGCGAGATCACGGAGGCCGTGGATTCGTCTTTCGGTTTTTCCGGAGGGTGGAATTTGGCGCTTGGCAGCGGCAAAAGAAGGCTCCCGGAGAAAAGACTGGGCTTCAGAGGATCAAGAATTGGGGGCGTGATATGCTGCGCCCGATCCAGGAGCCAAAATGGAAATCCTGGTTAAGAAAGGATCAGCCATGAAGCGCAAAAGCAAGCTCACGATTGCGATAGCCACGGCAGTGCTCGCCGTCCTCGGCGCCACGGCCGTTTACGCGCAGGACAAGTACTCGCTGAAATCGCCGAGCGGAATCGCGTTCTCCGACTTCAGGGGATACGAGGACTGGGCGGTGGTCTCTTCCGCCCGGACCGACGAAGTGCTCAAGGTGATCGTCGCCAATCCGACCATGATCAAGGCGTACAAGGCCGGCGTTCCGGGCAACGGCCAGCCTTTCCCGGATGGCTCCAAGATCGTGAAGCTCCAGTGGAAGCCGAAGAAGAGCACGGAGGCCCCCTTCGTCGTGGATGTGCCAGACGTCTTTACGCAGGCTTTCGTCATGGAAAAGGACAGCAAGAGATTTCCGAAAAGCGGCGGATGGGGATACGCGGTGTTCAACTACGACGCCGCATCGGACAAGTTCACGGCCGATCCCAAAAGCCTCTCAGACTGCGGACACGCGTGCCATGCGGCCGTGAAGGCGAAGGACTACATCTTCCACCCGTACCAGAAGCGTTGAACCGCGCGTACCCCCGACATCAAGTACCTCGCGGAGCTCTACCAGCCTTCACCGCGCGATGTTTTCGTTCTTGCTCTGGTTTCTCCACCCGATGCCATTTCCGTTATATCCCGTCGCGACAGTAGTCTTGGTGCAAATTATCAAATGGCGCTGCACCACAGTGCATATCCCCGTCAGGGCATAGCATTGCTGCCAGGACAGCCCCTTGCGACAGTTGTTGTAACATCGCGATTGCACTCATTGACCGATTCGGTGATCCTCGTCACATCGGGTCGGGCAGATCGCGATTATCATTCACCCACATGAAAGCCGCCGTATACACCAAGGCCAAATCGGGAAAGGTCCTCGAAATGAAGGACCTCGAACAGCCGGTTCCGAAGAACAACGAAGTTGTCATACGGGTTCGCGCCGCTTCCGTCAATCCGCTGGACTGGCGCATGAAGAGCCAACGGCCCGGCGTGGATGTCGCTGGCCAGGTAGTAGCGGTGGGGGGAAAGGTGACGCAGTTCAAGCCAGGCGATGCCGTGTTCGGCACTTGCAAAGGCGCCTTTGCCGAATACGCGTGTGCTCCCGAAGCCAGGTTAGTTTCCAAGCCGGAAAGCTTGAGTTTCGACCAAGCGGCGGCTGTGCCGATTGCGGGGCTTACTGCCTTGCAGGGGCTGCGCGACAAAGGACGCCTTCAGCCGGGGCAGAAGGTCTTGATTAACGGCGCCGCGGGAGGGATCGGTACCTTCGCCGTGCAGATCGCGAAGTCATTTGGGGCTAACGTAACCGGCGTTTGCAGCACGAAGAATATTGAATTGGTGCGTTCCCTCGGTGCCGACCGGGTCATTGACTATACACGCGATGATTTCACTCAGGACAGCCGACGTTACGACCTGCTTCTCGATAATGTGGGAAATCGCACGTTGTCAGCGATGAGGCGCGTTCTGAGTCCGAATGGCAAGTGTGTCATGGCCGGAGCGCCTAAGGAACTCTGGGCGGTGTTTACCCGATTGTTCAAAGCATTCGCGTGCTCACTGTTCATGAGGCAGAAATTCACATTCTTCATTGCGAAACTGAATAGAGACGACCTGGTGACCCTCTGCGGACTTATCAAGGCCGGAAAGGTAACCCCGGTGATCGATAGACGCTACCCGCTGACCGAAACCGCCGACGCCATTGCTTACGTAGAAGAGGGGCACGCCCCGGCGAAAGTCGTCATCACGTTGCAATAGACTAGGAATCGAACTTCCGTTCTATCCGCCGTGCCTTCAGGCTGAGGTCCGACGCCTGACACCCGCTACTGCAGCACAATCACCAGAATTCTCCCGTCGGAGTGGTATCCGCCGCCGGTGGCGTTTTTGGCTCCCTGCACCGGTTCCGGCGGCAGGTAGTAGGACATGCTCTTCACTTTGCCGGCCTGCTGCAAGGTCTGGCCGATATTGTCGCGCTCGCCGTCGACCGCCGGATCGATCTTGTGGGTGACGCTTCCGTTGCGCTGATCTTTTTCGAAGCCGATGTCGTGGGTTCCCGCTCCAGCCCACATGGTTTGTCCGTTCCAGGTAGATGGCGCCTTCCAGATGCGGAAGTGATGGCGGCTGGCCACGACGGAATAGGCTCCGGCGAGTTCGTATCCAAAATCCTGCTTGCGGCCGAAGAGATAGAGCTGGCTCATCGGCATCGCCAGATAGTCCTTCTTCTGGTAAGTCTCGAGCACCGCTTTCATCACCGCTTCTTTGTTGTCGGTATCGGCAACGTGCCAGTTGGCAGCCTCCAGCGCGCTTTGCACCTGCTGCTGGGAACCGACCAGCACGAAGTTCACCATATCGCCCTGGTTGTTGAACTGATCGTTTACCCGGCGTGGCAGATCATCGACATTTTTTCGCAGGCCTGGATCCAGAGCGGCGATGGAGACACTTAGTGCAAGGGTTGCCGGTACCGAAGCTGCTGGAGTTGCCGCGTTCGCGGGGGGTGCGTCACTTGACAGCGGCGTGGCGGAAGTACTCGCTGAGTTTGCGCCGGTACCGAATTGCCCGGCGAGAAATACCTGCGCGGCTGAGGCCAGCTTCGACTTGATGTCTTGAGCTGGCGCCGGTTTGGTTTCGGCGGTTGATTGCGCCGCAGGCGCTGAAGTCGCCGATGAAGATGATGCTGACGTGGCCGGTGACGATGCCACCGAAGACGACGCCAACGCGTTGCCTGTGACTGCGGGGGGTGCAGGGCTCCCGGCGCTGCTGATCTGAACTTTCACCGCAAAGCTGCCATCGCAGTCCGGCGGAGCTTGCGCGTTCACTCCAAAGAAAAGATGGCCGGGCGCATCCACCTTGAGCCGCTTCGTGTTGCCCACTGCCACGGCCTGTCCTTGCGCTTGGAGGCGGGCGATTAGAGACCCAGCCAAAGCCGCGGCGACAGGAAGACTGGCATTGCCTTCTGTTGAACCACCTAATCCTCGCGGATCGCAAGGCTGCGCTGAGGATGCGCCCGCCCCGGCTGCCGTCGGCGCTGGAGCGGCAGTGATCTCGAGAAGGTCCCCCGGCTGGACGTCTATGCCGGTGTCAGTCCAGGGCTGCGTAGTTGAGATGGTGAAGGAATAATCTCGGGGACTTGACAGAGCCCCGGAACGGGCCGCCAGAGTAAGAGTTGCAAGTAATACGACGGAAAAGATGCACGCTTTGACCAGGGAAGAACCTTTCATGGTGCTCTCCATGCCAGTGTGGGGCGGACACTCTTGTCCGCCGTCTTTGACTTTGGATACGCCAAACCCATCGGAGGCCTGCCGTCACGGAGAATCGAAACCAAAATCAACTTCAAAGGCGGCGGACAAGAGTGTCCGCCCCACACCTTGTATTTCGTATTTTCTCTCCGGAATGCGAACCTCAACGATCGTTCGTATTATCGCTCACTGAGGCGTGATCGGTCACGATGAGGGCGATGCCCCGTTGCGCTCCCCCGCACCAGCGGGCTTGTCCTGAGCGAAGCCGAAGGGACGGTCGCGCCCACATTCTAAGCAAGAAAGCCCCAGCACGATTCACATGCTGAGGCTCTTGGCGTGATTACAAGACTAACTAGCGGGCCAGCGCCGGCTCGAGTTGACCGGACTTCAGGCTCTCATAGCGCTTGTTGATTTCGTCCCAGTTCACCACGTTCCACCAAGCCGCCAGGTATTCGGGACGGCGGTTGTTGTACTTGAGGTAGTAGGCGTGCTCCCACACATCGTTGCCGAAGATGGGGATCAGGCCCTGGGAGATCGGGCTGTCCTGGTTGGGGGTGCTGAGAATCTGCACGTCGCCGCCTTTTTTGCCGGCCAGCCAAACCCAGCCGCTGCCGAACTGCTTGACACCGGCGTCGTTGAACTTGGTCTGAAAGTCCTTGAAGTTGCCGAAGGCTTTCTTGATGGCGTCGGCAATGGGGCCGCTCGGATCGCCGCCGCCTTTGGGCTTCATGATCTTCCAGAACATGCTGTGGTTGACGTGGCCGCCACCGTTGTTGCGAACGGCGCCGCGGATGTCTTCCGGCACCGCGTTCAGGTCGCGAATCAGGTCTTCCGCACTTTTGGATTGCAATTCGGGATGTTTCTCCAGAGCGGCGTTCAAATTCTTTACGTACGCCGCGTGATGCATGTCGTGATGCAGCTTCATGGTTGCGGCATCGATGGTGGGTTCAAGAGCGGAGTAGTCGTAGGGCAAGGGGGGTAGTTCAAAAGCCATATATTTTCTCCTCTGTAAGAGTCTCAGATGATGGTACAGCGCCTTGCGATTCAGCGGGGAATCTGTTTGATTTTGCCAAGCCTCGGTAGTTCAGGCAATGGATGGGGCTGGCCTGGACGGGGTTGCTTGTGGAAAACTCGAGGCGGAGGGAACTGCTCTTTATTGAACTGCTCAACAAAGGCGGGTTTGCCGGGTATGCAGCAGACTATTGTTCCAATTCATCCTTGCGCTAGAGCAACGAACTTGTTCCCTCCCCGCGCTAAGGTTATTTGTGTTCCTGGCTGCGCGGAATTGGCACTCGAGAGAGTGTCGAGCCCGCGACCTAACCACAGTCAGGAACACTCTCCCCCGAAACTCTGAAATGGGCTCGGTAGCACTTACGTGAACCGCCTTTGATTCCCTGGGGCTGACCCGATTGTGAGCGTAACGGCGATTTTTCCCCAACTACCGGGTAGTTTTTGATTTGCCGACATCGGTGTAAGCCTTTGTCGGGAAAACACAGTTCTCCTGACGCGCTTCTCACTGGACTTAGCATTCAAACAACAAATACCGGAAGTGGTTTACCTCCTCTATAAGCGACGTGGGTAGGGCCTTGCCCCACCACCTCTGGTTTTCAGCCATTTGAACCTGCTAGCATGCCATCCAACGGCTGAAAGGGGTCCCTTGATCTGAGGAGGCTTCCATGCGTGACCGCGCAATTCTGATGGTTCTATTGTGGGTTCTTTGTTACGCCACGGCTCTGGCGCAGACGGAGCCTGCGCAACCGAAACCTGGACCCGAAGCCCAAAAGCTAGGAATATTTATAGGCAAATGGAAAATTGAAGGTGACCTGCCACCTGGCGCTATGGGAACTCCCGGTGGCAAAACTAGCGGCACCGCATCCTGTGAAAGTATTTCCGAGGGATTTGGCGTGCTTTGCCGCGAGACTGTGCCTATGCCTGGCAGTAGGGGCGATTTGACGGATGTGTACATTCTGGCTTACGACGACGAGGCAAAAAACTATTTCTTTTCCCAAGTAAGCGCTGGAGGAGCAGTCTGGGTCGGCCACGGCACAGTCAATGGCGACACCTGGGTTTGGATTGTGGACTCCACAATAGACGGTAAGCCAATCCATGTGCGTTTCACAAACAAATGGACATCAGCGGATTCCTTCGATTTCAAGAACGAAATCGGAACCAAGGCCGATTCGATGACCGTGATGATGGCTGGAAAGCAAATTCGCGTCGCGGCACGCGGTGCGATGCCTGTGTCGAAATAATCCGATTGGCTGACGCTAACAGGCGATTACACCAACTACCTTGGGTCAATGAGTCTAATGGCGATGTTTCAACCAAAAAGCAGGGCGGCTGTAGCCTATGGTTTCCTTGCCACCAGCCGAATGATATCCACCTCGCGGCGACCTTCCCAGTCCGACTTCTCCCGCACGATCTCATAGTGTTCGATCACGAGAAGGTCAAACAGATGAAGCATTGCGTTGCGATCGGGGAGGTAGTCGGTCCCGCATTCCATCACAACAAATCCGCCGGGCTTAAGTGAATCCAATACCCTTTGGATCGGCACGAGCGGCATCGACCAGCTAAACAAGATGAGGTCGAACCGTTCCTTGCCGAAGTCGTATTCACTGTCGCGAACTGCGGAGGCGTGTAAGGTCAGTCCAAGGTCCTTCGCTTGCTTCTGAGCGATTGCGACGCCCGCCTCGGCAGGATCGAATCCCCACACCTGCCACCCAAGACCCGCTAGGTAGATGGAGTTTCGGCCCTGCCCCATTCCGTAGTCCAACGCAGTGCCCGGTTGCCGATCCTTCACCATCGTCATGAGGAAGCGGTTCGGAGCGTGGTTGAAATTGGAATTGCTGTCGAGGTAGTAGCGACTGTAAAAGTCGGCCTCTAGAGCGCTGTGCTCCGTACGAAGCAATTTGAGCCTTCGGGCGATCTCGGATTCGGCGATCCCATCGTTTTTGAGCTTAGCGGCATATTTTTCAAAAACCTGTTCATTCGTCAACGACCAGTGGTTCTCTTCTTGTACTTTCTCTCCAAAAACCGTCCGAAATTCGAAGTAGAACTCGTACTCCGGTTTTTGACCGAATGCGAGTATTGAATACGAGAGCATGGTAAGCATTGCCCCCAGCACAATCGTGACATGAGCAGTCAGCCTTTTGTATTTGTCGGGCTCAACTAGCCACATAAGCACCGCCCTCGTAGCTCAATGCAAAAGTATAGATCGCGGTGGGATGATTGACGTAACCAGGCGTCTACACCGGTAATCCGGTTGTTGGCGTAATGGCGATAGTAGGCCAACGACGACGATTCCACCGTAAACTCTGCCGAAGAGTGGTGTAGAATCCGCCCCGAGTCAGAAGTGCAACGAAAATATGCGGAGGAGAGCATGAAAAAATCACTGCTAACTGTCGGAGTAGCGATGACGTTGATGATGGCGTGGTCCATCGGGCGAGTGCAGGGACAGCAAGATCAGTCGAAGGGAAAACTGATCTTCGTCTCCGCTGCTCAGGCGAATTTCCATGAAACGACCAAGGGGGTCTCCATGGCCGCAATCTGGGGCGATGCGGATAAAGGAGCGCATGCCACATTCACCAAGTTCGTGCCGGGATTCGATGCCGGGACGCACACCCACACTAACGATGTTTGGATCGTGGTTGTGAAGGGCGCCTATCTGTACAAGGATGAAGCCGGCGAGAAGCGTGTGGGGCCAGGCAGTTTCTTGCGAGTTCCGGGTGGATGGAAGCATTGGAGCGGGGGCGATCCCAAAGAGGGAGCACTCTTCTATGAAGAATCGACGGGCAAGTTCGACTCGATTCCCGCAAAGTAGAATTCAATTTCATTCCCCCACCTTTAGCCGAAAGCGGCGGGAGGTGGGGCATTCGGAGATTGGCCTCTCAACTGTCGTAAACAGGGGGTTTTACACCAACAATCCCGAACGGCCATCTACGAGCTAGCTTGTGAGCTTAGGGCACGTCGCAATTGCTGGGGATCGGTGGCGTAGTTCAAGGCCGTTTCCAGGTCTACGATTTCCGCTCGAACCAGCTTCTCGATCTCCGCGTCAAAGTGCTGCATGCCTTCCGAGGCGCCTTTTTTCAGAGCTTCCAACAGGGTGCCGCCGGAAGGATCTTCGCACTCCAGACAATTCGAAGTGATTGGCGTGTTCTTGAAGACTTCGACGACGGCCACGCGGCCCCCGTCTTTGCGTGGAACCAGCCGCTGCGAAATCAGGTAACGAAGCGTCTTGGCCAAGCGGGCGCGCACCGATGACTGTTCGGCCGCGGAGAATGCTGTCACGATTCGGTCCAGAGTCTTGACCGCGTTGGGGGCGTTCAGGCTGGAAAGAACCAGGTGACCGGTCTCGGCGGCTTCCAGGACCATTTCCATGGTTTCGCGATCGCGCAGCTCGCCCACCAGGATCACCTTCGGCGCCTGCCGCAGGGCCGCGCGCAGCGCCAGCGCGAAGCTGGGCGTATCGCTATGGAGTTCCCGCTGATGAATGGTGGCGCTTTTATGGTTGTGCAAGAACTCGATGGGATCTTCGATAGTAATGATGTGGCAGGTCTGCTTTTCGTTGATGCGATCGAGCAACGCCGCCAGGGTGGAAGATTTCCCCGCGCCTCGCGCTCCCGTCACTAGAACAATGCCATCCCGCAGGCTGGCGATTTCTCCCAGTTGTGGCGGTAAGCCCAACGCGGAAAACTCCGGAATCGTGGTGGGGATGACGCGCATGACCACGGCGCAGCTTCCACGCTGGATGAAGATATTGACCCGAAAGCGCGCCAGTCCTGGCAGTCCGAATGAGATATCACAGGACCCTTGCTCCCGAAGGACGTTGATTGCCTGTTTGTTGCCTCCAATCAGGTCGGACGCGATACGGCGAGTATCGTCGGCGGTGAGAGCACGCAGGCCCTGACCTTGCACCGGAATCAGTTGTCCGTACACTTCGACTTGAGGTGGGCGCCCGGGCGAGAAGATCAGGTCGCTGACTTTGTCTGTGGCACGCAACATGGCAGCCAGCAATGCGTGAGTGGCTGACGCGCCGGAATTCGATGCAGGTTCGAGGGTGACCTGAATAGGTGCTGTGCCAAATGCTGCCATTTTCTTCCGACTTTTAACTGTAAACAAAACCATGACGCGGTTCCACGAAGAACGTCATGGGCATAGACCTTGGTAATGTGGGTGTTGGGTGTTCGTTTGCGGCCAAGAGCTTTTAACCGCAAAGGTCGCGAAGGGCAAAGGACGCAAAGGAAACGCGATCTAAACTGGCCAATTGCGCCCCGTAGGCGAAGCGGCTAGCATTTAGTTCCAGCGGCGGAATTGCCGCATCTAATCTGCATCTAATAGAAGACGAATGGCTACCGCCACTACCTTCGCTCCCAAACGACAGCCTCCCCAGCTGGTTTATAGCGAGATACTGAGTTTCGCCTACGAGACCTTCTGCAGCAACAAAGTGCGTTTCGCGCTGACCGCTCTGGGAATGGTAATTGGTACCGCCTCACTCATCCTGGTGGTCACCATCGGTATGACGGGCAAGCAATACGTTCTCAACCAGATTCAGGCGATCGGGACCAACCAGATTGAGGCTGAATATCAAAGCGGAAGCCAGCGCATTGCAAATGTCACTCCTGACCCGCTGACGATTGATGACATGCAAGCTGCGTTGCGAGAGGTGCCGGGGATTATTGCGGCCTCGCCCGTGGTTTCGCTGAGCGACCGCGTTCCGGTGGGTGGAGGGAAGGAGCGCGACATCTCGGTGCTTGGGGTGTTTCCCGACTACCGCGTGGTGCGCAACCTGGTGATTGTCACCGGCAGATTTTTTGACGTGCAGGATGAGCAGCAGCACAACAAAGTCGGAGTCATAACCCAGAAGATGGCAGCGGAGCTCTTCGGGTCGCAGGAAGATGCGATCGGCAAAGTCATCAAGCTAAGCGGCCTGCCCTTTACCATCGTGGGCACATTCCGGGAGCGGGTTGACACCTTCGGACAAACCGAGGTAGTTGACTACACCATGCTGATTCCGTACACAGTCAGCCGGTACTTTACTGATACTCCGACGGTGAAGCAGATTTATTTCTCGGCAGCGGATCCGGCGATGGTCGCTCCGGCCACGGATCAGATCCGGCGGGTTATTCAGGGCCGGCACCGCGCAGAGTCGGTCTATAACGTCATGAATCTCACCCAACTGGTGGTCTTGGCGGAGAAGACAGCCAATGCGCTGACCCTGGTATTGCTGCTGGTGGCGGCGGTGGTGTTGCTGGTCAGCGGCATTGGCATCATGAACATCATGCTGGCCACGGTGAGCTCCCGCATCCGCGAGATTGGCATTCGCAAGGCCCTCGGAGCCACCAACCGGGAAATCCAATTTCAATTCCTGGCAGAAGCGATAACGATTTCGCTGGTGGGCGGGTTCATCGGCGTGGTCATTGGCCTGGCGATTCCGTATTCGGTACGCTTTCTGACCGAGTACCGCATCCCGATCTCGGGCTTGTCTGCGATCGTAGCTATTCTGGTCTCGTCCCTGGTAGGTGTGATTTTTGGGACGGTTCCCGCCACACGGGCGGCGAAGTTGGATCCGGTGGAGAGTTTGAGGTACGAGTAAGCTTTCAGCTGTCAGCTCTCAGCTTTCAGTTAGGACCCTTCAGACCTCGCCTGAAGCATTCAATGCGCGGGAACTTTTCCACAACCTGATTTTGGGTTAACTGAAGGCTGACGGCTGAAAGCTGACAGCTAAAACAAGAACGCCGGGCTGGTAAGCCCGGCTCATCCTGTTTTTCACCTTGCGGGAAACGGCTTGGTTCTGAGGTCCCCGTAGATTTCTTACATACTCGCGGTCACCGCTTACATGTCACAACTACATGACCAGCGCCAGGTTCTCCAGCTCTTTTTGCAGCACGGGCATGGAGCAGCCTGACATCTCAACCCGGCCCACGGCGTCCATGGCTGCTTGAGGCGATACTCCGTAGCCACGTCCCATGAGGAAGACTTGCAGGAGTTCGGCGGCTTCGCGCGAATCGATCAGGCCTCCTTGCAGCAGATCGTTTCGTAGAGCCGTAAGTTCGGTACTGGAGAATCTATCTTTCATGGTCGTTATCACCTCCGACCTTGACTTGCCTGATTCATTAGACTCACTGGCTGCCAGCAACGTTGCATGCAATTTTGCTGCCGCACCCAGCCCTCTGTTCCATATACGTTCGGAGCAGCGGTTTGGTTTCTTAAACCCCTTAAGATGCGGCAAGTTGCGGAGCAGCCAATTTTTGGTTCGCAGGACGGAGTGGCACGAACGGGCCATGTCAGATCATCTCACCCCATCTCGGGACTGACACGTTGTGTCGTTGTGGGACGACACAATATGGCTCTCAGGAGGGCTCGGTGATCGCCTCTTCCACCAGCAGGATGGGGATGCCGTCGCGAATCGGGTAGGCACGCCGACACTCGCCGCACTTCAACGCCTGCCCCTCATCCTTCAGGACCAGAGGTTTCTTGCAGGCAGGACAGACCAGGATGTCGAGTAGGTCTTGAGGAATCATGGGACTGGATTTTACGCTTAAAGCTCTCAGTGGTCAGCTACCAGCGTTCAGCCGCTCGGCTTTTACTGGCAGTAGATGGCTGAAAGCTGAGAGCTGCGTTACGATAAGTTTCTAGCTTGATCATCAGCGGAGGCGAGATTTCATGGCTGCCATCATTCTGGACGGCAACAAGATTGCCGCCGAAATCCGGGCCGAGGTTGCTTCCGAGGTCAAGAGTATGGCCGAAGCCGGAATGCGTCCCGGCCTGGCGGTCATCCTGGTGGGACACAATCCGGCCTCCGAAATCTACGTTCGCGGCAAAGTAAGGAGTTGCGAAGAAGTGGGTATTTACAGCGAAAAGCTGACTCCGCCGGATACGATTTCGACCCAGGAGTTGCTCGAGCTGGTGCTGCAACTGAACCGGCGCGATGAAATTGACGGCATCCTGGTGCAGCTCCCCCTCCCAGCGCAGGTGGATTCCAAAAAAATCCTGATGGCGGTCGACCCGGCCAAAGACGTGGACGGCTTTCATCCAGTGAACGTTGGTTTTCTTTCCACCCAGCGGCCGGGGCTGGTGCCTTGCACGCCGGCGGGAATCATGGAGATTCTGAAGCGCAGCAAGATTCCGGTCGCGGGCCAGGAAGCGGTTGTGGTGGGGCGGAGCGATATTGTGGGCAAGCCTGTCGCCATGTTGCTGATCAATGCGAATGCCACGGTGACTGTCTGCCACTCCAAGACTCGAGACCTTCCCGGCGTTTGCCGCCGCGCCGATATTCTGGTGGCCGCTATCGGCAGAGCGGGCATGATTACACCTGACTTCGTGAAACCCGGAGCCACGCTGATTGACGTGGGCATGAACAAGGTGACTGATCAATCAGAGTTCGAGCGGCTGTTCTCAGGGAACGCCAAGCGCCAGGAGACTTTCCGGGCAAAAGGCTCGACGTTGGTTGGGGACGTTCATCCCCGGGCAGCGGAAGTCGCGGGAGCGATCACGCCCGTGCCGGGTGGCGTGGGCCCGCTGACCATCGCCATGCTGATGGCAAACACGGTCAAGGCGGCCAAGATGCGGAGGGGATCGCGTGTGCCCGCACTGGCCGCGGAGCACGGCTGACGTGCTGAAGGTTGGTCTGACTGGCGGCATTGCCGCTGGCAAGTCGGTCGTGGGCGAGATGTTTGCCGCCCTGGGTGCGCACGTCATTCAAGCCGACGAGATTTCTCACCAGCTTATGCGGCCAGGAGAAACGGTCTATCAGGAGGTTGTGCGTCATTTCGGGGTTGGGATTCTGAACCCGGATGGCAGCGTGAACCGCGCCCGGCTGGCGGAAAGCGCCTTCGGCACATCAGCCGAGCGTGCTGCTGGAAACAGGCCGACGCGCGTTCAGGAACTCAATCAAATCGTTCATCCGGCGGTAATTCACCGGCAACAGGAGTGGATGGAGCAAGTGGGCCAGAGCGATCCGCATGCCGTTGCCATGGTGGAGGCGGCGCTCATCCTCGAAGCCGGTATGGAAGAGATGCTCGACCGGTTGGTGGTGGTAACCTGCCGCCCGGAGCAGCGGATCGAACGATGGGCTCGCCGTTTGAAGGTGGACGAGGAAACGGCACGACGCGAGGTGGCGCGCCGCATGGCGGTCCAACTTCCGGATGAAGAAAAGATCAAGGCTGCCGATTACGTGATCGACAATTCGGGGTCGCTTGACGAAACCAGACGGCAGGTAATGGAGATTTACGACCAGCTGAAGAAGGAGGCGGAAAGTTAGCGCCGCCGTCCGTCCGAGGCCTGGCAAGAACCACGTGGGGACAGCCGCCATCGGCTGTCCGGTCGAGCGAAGCTCGACAGTATTTGAAAATCTAGAGGTTGCTCGATCGCTTCAAATCGCACAGAACCGCGGAGCTTTGCTCCGCCGGACAGCCGAGGGCGGCTGTCCCCACGTGGTTCTTGCCACTTGAGACGATTTAAAATCAAATGGGATCGCTGATGGAAGGCCTTCAAATATGAAGCTGTTTCGCCCTCTTATCCTGGCCGTGATTTTTGCCGGCGCATTTTATTATTTCACCACCTATCGTTCCGGCAGCCCGATGCATCCGGCGAACTGGTTTGGCCGCCCCAGCAACAAAGTGGAAATCACCGAGGCCGCCTCGGGCGAAATTCTCGACAGCGAAGAGCAGAACAACATCAGCGTTTATCGCAAGAACATCGATTCGGTAGTGAATATTACCTCGCGCGCCGTGACTTTTGATTTCTTCTATGGTCTGGTGCCGCAGGAAGGCCAGGGCTCGGGGTTCATCATCGACAAAGAAGGCCACGTGCTAACCAACTACCACGTGATCGCCGACGCGCGCCAGGTGGAGGTGACGCTGCACAACCGCAAGAAGTACCGCGCCACGGTGGTCGGCACCGACCGCTCCCACGATCTGGCGGTGATTCAAATCAAGGGATCGGAGTTTACCCCCATGGTGCTGGGCGACTCGCGAAACTTGCAGGTGGGGCAGAAGGTGTATGCCATCGGCAATCCGTTCGGGCTGGCCGGTACCATGACGCGGGGCATCATCAGTTCGATCCGCCCGGTGCAAGAGCCCGACGGTATGCAGATCGACGAGGCTATACAGACCGACGCGGCAATCAATCCCGGCAATTCAGGCGGGCCGTTGCTCAACTGGCATGGCGAAGTGATCGGGATTAACACGATGATCGCCTCCAATGTCGGGCAGAGCGCGGGAATCGGTTTTGCGATTCCTGTGAACACGGCAAAGGCTGTGCTGAACGATCTGGTGACTCTGGGGCGGGTGCGGCGTCCGGCGCTGGGAGTGCGGACGATTCCCATTACCCCGGAACTGGCCGACCAGATGGGTCTGGCCGCCGACACTGGCTTGCTGATCGTGCAGGTGGTGCCTGGTGGAGCCGCAGACCGTGCCGGCCTGCGGGGAGGCAGCGAGCGCGCATACCTGGGCAATATCCCGATCATGGTGGGCGGCGATTTGATCGTCGCGATTGACGGCCAGGCGGTGCAGGACCAGCAGGCCCTGAGCCAGGTCATGAACAGTCACCGGGCCGGCGACACAGTGCGGATGACCATTTATCGCGGGAAGAAGAAGGTGGATGTAAACGTGGCGTTGGGCGAGGCGCGGGAACAAGTATAGGGATGAATCTAGCAGTTGAGACCTCGAGCCTGAAAATCGTATCCTGTCGCAGTCAACGTTTTTCTGCCTATGACTGCCGTTCTCTAAATCCGCTGGTTGCGTGACGGGCAAGGCCGCATGGAAGTGTGCGCGGCCCCCCTCTGATTGCTGTAACTTCCTAAAACCAGAAAGGATTTTCTCCCATGGAATTTGTCGATCAGGCATTCGCACGCCGTTTGGAGGCTGCGGAAGAGATGCCGCAGGTGTACTACGCCCGGCTCTACCAGAAGTTGCGCCCGGAAATAAACGCGGCCGCTGAACCGATCAGTGGCGGCCACATGATTTTCGCAGGGGTTGGATCGCTGATTGGCCGTGCGGTTGGGCTGGGGTTTGATGGCCCGGTTTCGGCAGCCGACCTCGACCGCCTGGAAGAGTTTTACCGATCGCAAGGAGCACCTGCGCAGGTGGATGTATGTCCGCTGAGCGATAGCAAGTTGATGGAAATGGTAAAAGAACGCGGCTATGGCCTGTTCGAACTCAACAACGTGCTCTATCGGCGGCTGGGTGGAGACGAAGTGATGGGGCCAGCACCGGCAGGCACCACGATTCGCGCCGGACGGGCGGAAGAGGCTGAAACTTTCTGCGGCATTCTGCGAAGCAGTCTCTTTCCAAACGGCGATGCACCCGGTGATTTCGCAGCAATGGTCGCTCCGTTATTTCAGATGGAGGGAGCGCTCACGTTTGTGGCGGAGATGGAAGGCAAAGCGGTGGCTTGCGGCGCGGGATTGCTTATCCCAGAACACAAGGTGGTAGCGCTATTTGGTGCGGGAACCCTCGCCGAATTTCGCGGGCGAGGGTTGCAAACGGCATTGCTGCGGCAGCGGATGCAAGTGGCCGTGCAGGCCGGCTGCGAAGTGGCGGTGATTGTGACTCAGGGCGGCACTACGTCGCAGCGCAACGCGGAAAGGCTGGGGTTTAGGGTGGCATACAGCAAAGCCACGCTGATCAGGAAGTTTTGACGAAGTTCCCGTCACGAAGCAAAGACGGCAAGCGTCAGCAGTGTCAGAAGAGATGCGGTAGTGAAATCAGGGTGGCCGATGATTTGACTCTCGCTTGCCCGCTGGGCTAGCCTCTGACAGTCCATCCTCTATGCGCTCTCATTGCAAGTTGTTCATTCTGCTGCTCTTGATTTCTTCTGCAGCAGGTTTACAAGCCTTTGGTACGGCCGTTATTCCGGTGCAGGCTCCGCGTGCGATGGTGGCAAGCGTGCACAAATTGGCTTCGCGCGCCGGGGTGCAAATGATGAGGGCGGGTGGAAATGCGGTGGATGCGGCGGTGGCCGTCGGATTTGCGCTGGCGGTGGTACATCCTCAGGCCGGCAATCTCGGTGGTGGCGGCTTTATGCTCATCCGCATGACGGACGGCAAGACGCACTTTGTTGACTATCGCGAGAAGGCCCCAGCGGCCGCATTGGCGAACATGTACCTCGACGCTCAGGGCAATGTCATTGAGGACGCCAGCATTGTCGGCTACAAGGCCATCGGAGTTCCCGGGTCAGTCGCTGGCATGGTGTATGCAGAAAAGAAGTATGGGAAACTGTCCCTCGAGCAGGTGATGGCGCCAGCGATCAAGCTGGCGGAGGAAGGGTTCGCCCTTGCAGCGGAGGACGCGCGAGACCTGCAAGAAGACAAGCCTCTGGGCCAGTTTCCCGAGTCGCGGCGCATCTTTCAGCGGGATGGGAATTTCTACAAGGCGGGCGAGGTGTTGAAGCAACCTGACCTGGCACGCACTCTGAAACGCATCGCCAGCAACCCCGACGATTTTTATCATGGCGCGATGGCGCGCGAGTTGGCGGTTGCCATGCAGAAAGGTGGGGGGCTGATCACGGCCGAGGACCTGGCTGCTTACGAGGTAAAAGAACGCGAAGCGGTGCGTGGAACTTACCGGGGATACGAGATCATCAGCGCGCCGCCGCCGTCTTCGGGCGGGACTACGATGATCGAAGCCCTCAATATTCTCGAAGGCTACGACCTGGGCAAGCAGGGAGGCCGATCGACTCCCGCTGTGCACCTGACGGTGGAAGCTTTCCGGCGGGCGTTCTTCGACCGGGCGGAGTTTTTGGGCGATCCGGATTTTTCCAAAATTCCCGTGGCCCAGCTGATTGACAAACGCTATGGTGCGGCGTGGCGGGAATCGATTGATCCGGTACATGCCAGCACCAGCAAGGATTTGCGGCGCCCAGCGGTCTTCAGCGAACTGGAACAGTACGCCGCGGTCCATCCCGAGGCTGGTGGCGTCGAGGAGTCGAATCACACGACGCATTACTCGGTGGTCGACCCGGAAGGGAATGCGGTAGCGGTGACAACTACCTTGAACGACAGCTTTGGCTCGCGAGTGACGGCCGAGGGCTTGGGATTTCTACTTAATGACGAAATGGATGATTTTGCCTCCAAGCAGGGGGTGCCCAACATGTTCGGTCTTATACAAGGCCCTGCGAATGCGATTGGGCCGGGCAAGCGTCCGCTTTCCGCTATGGCTCCGACCATCGTGTTGAAGGACCGCAAGCTGTTTCTGGTGCTAGGCTCTCCGGGCGGACCTAGGATTATTACCACTGTTGCCAATATCCTGATGGGGGTGGTGGACTACGGAATGAACCTTCAGGAAGCGGTAAACGCTCCACGATTCCATCATCAGTGGCTGCCTGACGTCGTCAGCGTGGAGCAGGGATTTCCTCCCGCTACAGCCAAGCCGCTTGAGAAAATGGGCCACAAGGTCGAGGCGGGAGATTACTGGAGCGATGGGGAGTGCATCATGATCGACCCGAAGTCCGGCGAGCGGCTGGGAGCGAGCGACAAGCGTAATAATGGCAGGGCAATTGGGTTCTAGTTTGCAAGAACCACGTGGGGACAGCCGCCATCGGCTGTCCGACCGAGCGAAGCTTGGTAGCTAGACGAGACCATATGCACAGAGTATCGCAACCTCAGAACTGCCGAGCATTGCTCGGCTGGACAGCCGAGGGCGGCTGTCCCCACGTGGTTTGTGGAGCAAGCAGGACTAACCATGCTTAAGGCGATGTCTACTTACGTTTATGTGAAAGAGCGGCTGCATCCCGGCTTGCTGGAGGGATTGGTGCGAGGCGGGGCGCAGGCCATCGAGCTTTTTGCCGCACGGCAGCACATCGACTACGCCAATCGCAAACAGCATGTGCGTGAAATCGCGGACTGGTTCCACACCAGCGGCATTCCGTTGCATTCCATTCACTCGCCCATGTATGCAGATTACGAGTCGGGCCGCGGCGGCGCACCTCCGGTGAATGTGGCCGCCACCGACCGAGCCCAGCGCATCGAGGCAATGGACGAGATCAAGCGAGCCATCGAGATGGCAGAGCAAATTCCGTTCCGCTTTCTGGTGCAGCACGTCGGTGTCACCAATGAGACGTTTGACGACCGCAAGTTCGAAGCGGCGATGACATCGATCGAGCACCTGCGCGCATTCGCCAAGCCGCTGGGCGTGCGCATCTTGCTGGAAAATATCCCGAACGAACTGTGTACACCAGACAAGCTGGTGGAGTTTATCCAAACTAGCCACTTCGACGACGTGGGCGTGTGTTTCGATTTCGGCCACGCCCACATCATGGGCAACGTAGCCGAGGCATTCGCAATCGTGAAGGGCTATGTCCACTCGACTCACGTCCACGACAATGCCGGAGATCGGGACTCGCATCTGTGGCCTGGGGCGGGATCCATCGACTGGAAAGAAGCAATGGAGTTGCTGCGTTCGGCGCCGCAGACGCCGCCAGTGCTGCTGGAAATTGAAGCTGATGAGAAAGTGAACCCGGTGGAGAAAATGGGGGAAGCGTTTAGGAATTTGGTAATTGAGTAGTTTAGTAATTTGGACAGCCAACCGCCTATCGGTTTCAATTGCACAATTACTAAATTACCCAATTACTCAATCGATCTTATGTCGCCACCGGTCAGCACCATCTCGGATATCGGGAAGCACGAAGGCCAGACTGTCACTATTCGCGGCTGGCTTTACAACCTGCGAGAGAGCGGCAAACTGCTCTTTCCGCAATTTCGCGACGGCTCCGGCGTGATTCAGGGGGTTGTACCCAAGAGCGCCGTCCCACCTGAGGTTTTCGAAGCGATCAAGGGTCTGACACACGAGTCGAGCGTGATCGTCGAGGGCAAAGTCCGTGCCGACAAACGTGCTCACGGCGGCTATGAGCTCGATGTGTCGGGTGTGCAGGTGTTGCAGCGCGTCTCCGAGAGTGACCCGTATCCTATTTCGCTAAAAGAACATGGTGTGGAATTCCTGATGGAGCACCGGCATCTTTGGGTGCGGACTCCGCGACAGGCGGCGATTCTGCGGGTTCGTGCAGAAATCATAAAAGCTGCGCGTGATTTTTTCGACGAGAGCGGATTCACCTTGACCGATCCGCCGATTCTTACTCCCGCCGCTTGCGAGGGCACCAGCACGCTGTTTCCGGTCGACTACTTCGAAGAGCAGGCTTATCTGACCCAGTCCGGACAGCTTTATATCGAAGCTACGGCTATGGCGCTGGGCAAGGTGTACTCGTTCGGTCCAACCTTTCGCGCCGAAAAATCGAAAACGCGTCGACACCTTACCGAGTTCTGGATGGTCGAGCCGGAAGTTGCTTACGCCGAGCTCGACGACCTCATGGATCTGGCTGAGGGCCTGATCAGCTTCATCGTGAAGCGTTGCCTGGAGAAGCGGCGCGGCGATTTGCAAACCATCGGGCGCGACGTTACAAAGCTGGAGAGGATTGAAGCCCCATTTCCTCGTATCAGCTACGACGAAGCGGCAAAGATGCTGCAGGAAGCTCATGCCAAGGGTGCATTGGAAAACAAGTTCGAATGGGGTGGTGATCTGGGATCGCCCGACGAGACCTACATTTCATCGCAGTTCGACAAGCCAGTGATGGTGCATCGCTATCCCGCCCAGGTGAAGGCGTTCTACATGGAGCCCGACCCGCAACGTCCGGAGCTGGCTCTGTGCGTGGACGTGCTGGCACCCGAAGGTTACGGCGAAATTATCGGCGGCTCGCAGCGCATGGCTTCGTACGATCTGCTGGTAAAGCGTATTCATGAACACGGCCTTCCCGAAGAAGCATTCAAGTGGTACCTTGACCTGCGAAAATTCGGCAGCGTCCCGCACGGCGGCTTTGGCATGGGAATTGAGCGCGTTGTGGCTTGGATCTGCGGCCTGGAGCATGTGCGGGAGACGATTCCGTTTCCGCGGATGTTGAATCGGCTGTATCCGTAGGAAGTGTTTTGACGCGAAAATTGTGAAATCCGAGTTGCGGCAAAGCGCGTCCCGTAGGGACGCCTGATAGTAGCCCAGCGTTTCAACCCCTGGTGGGGTCCGACGTAGGAATTCCGTCCCGTAGGGACGGCTGAATGTTTACTCGGGCGCCGCTGGTCCATTTCAGGCGTGCCTATGGCTCGCGCATCTTCTTGTTCATCTTCCCGCCACTGAAGTGGCGGGCTACTATCAGAGGTCCCTCGGGGACCTCGAAATCCAAAAGAACTGTCGGCCGCGACGCTGACTAAACATATGACGCCTCCCATTGCTTCCTCTTCTAGCATCGTTCCCAAGAAGATTCGTGTGATCGGCGTTCCGCTCGATCTGGGACAGTCACGCCGCGGCGTGGACATGGGACCCTCGGCAGTGCGCGTGGCTGGCCTTGAGGCGCGCCTGGAAGAGCTGGGGCATGTGGTTGAGGATGCTGGAAATGTCTCCGTCGCCATCGCGGAACAGAAGAAGGCGGGCGATCCGTCGGCCAAGTACCTGAAGGAAATTACCGCCACCTGCACCAAGGCCGCAGAGCTGGTGATGAAAACCCTCGAGGCCGGTATGGTTCCCATGGTGCTGGGCGGGGACCACTCGGTTGCTGCGGGCACGGTCGCCGGGGTTGCGGAATTCTACCGCCGCCAGAATCAGAAAATCGGATTGATCTGGATTGACGCGCATACCGACATCAATACTCCGGAAAGCTCGCCCAGCGGCAACGTCCACGGAATGCCTTTGGCCGCCACCATGGGCCTGGGGCCAGCCGACCTCGCGAACATCTTTAATTTTTCGCCGAAGGTGAAACCGGAGAACTGCGTGCTAGTGGGAGTGCGCGACATTGACGCCATCGAAAAGGAAAACGTCCGGCGGGCGGGAATCGGAGTCTTCACCATGAGGGATATTGACGAGCGCGGCATGCGCACCGTGATGGAAGAAGCACTGCGCATGGCCGGACGCGGCACGGCCGGTTATCACGTCTCGCTGGATATGGACTGGATAGATCCTGAAGACGCGCCCGGCGTCGGCACTCCAGTTCGTGGCGGCGCGACCTATCGGGAGGCCCATCTCGCTATGGAGATCATCGCCGACCACGGCCGCATGCTGAGTTTCGAAATCGTCGAAGTGAATCCCGTGATTGACGAGCATAACCGGACAGCGGTTTTGGCAGTCGAGTTGGCGCTGTCAGCGTTCGGAAAAAAGATCCTGTAGCAGTTATTTCTTGCTCGGAATGGCGTCTGCCGTCTGGCCTGCAACCGAGAAATCCCATACAGAATAAAAGACACCCTGCTCGGCACCGGTCTGCGATACGCCCTTCTTTGGTTTATCAGCCCCGGTCGGCCGCAGAACCAGTCCGTACTCTCCCGGAGGAAGCGGCGCCGCTGGCTCGAGTTGTATGTGTCCGCGCTCTACGCGAGTGGTTTGCAGCGGCGTCCGCTCTTCATCAATCATGGATTGCCCTTGCCCGGGACCCATGTAGCTCATCTTCTGTTTCGTGGCGCCGACCAGCCGGTAGTTGTCTTTCGTCTGAGGCAAATGAACCAAAACCGGCTCGTAACGATCCGGATCAAGTCCAGCGATGTTTCCGAATTCCAGATCAAATTTCGGCTGGGTACTGGGCATCACGTAAGAAGCTGTGCGCCCCGGTAGCGCCCAGATATATGTTGTGGTGGGCATGCCGTGATGACCGCCCATCATTCCTCCCATCATTCCGGACGCGATGCCCATGGCCGGGCCGGCAAACATGCCACCGCCAGCGATCGCGGCAAAACTCAGGCCCTCAGTGACGAAGCTGCGCAGGGTTGATCCCGCTGCTGAGCCCGCGCCTGGTCCACCCTTGGTGGCGCTCTGCGCCATCTGGGCCATGGAGCTGGTCATCGGCTTTTTATCGGTCCCCAGCAAGAGGTTGATCTTGGGCAAGGCAGGCGGAATATACATCACTCCGCCCATGCCAGACATTCCGCCCATGCCACCCATCTGGCTCATCATCGCCGCCATTTGCGGGGTCATCGTCGTGCTTCCGTAGCCCCGCGTCATTGCGGATTGAGGCATAGCGCCTGGTGATGGCGAGACAGAGGAGACTACAGGGGGCGCCAGCGCAGGAGTTCGTTTCTTGTTCTTCGCGGCCAGCATTGCGTCCATCACCGGGGCACTGACGCCCGCTTCCTTCAGTGCCAGAAGGCCGTCGACGGAAACATCAAAATCCGAATCACTGGCGGCGATCACGCTCAGGATAGTGCTGTCCTGAAGGCCAGCCTTCACCATCTTCACGACTTCGGCGTTGGTGAGAAGAGGACTCTTCTGTGGCAAGCCTGGCTGAGTCTGCTGGGCCTGAGTTTGCGAGACAAAGAGCATGGCACACAGCAAAACGAATAACCCGCCAGCAAGCTTTCTCATGGGCATGCTTCGATTCTTTACTGACCAAGCCAAGCGGTGGCCAAGCTCGTCCGGTTACTTGGCGTTCATGCAGGCCGGAGTTTCAATATTGGCCGGACCGGTGAGCGGGCCATAGTTCATCTGGACGCCACCGGCGCCGTTGGGATCAACCAACTCGATCCGCAGCGGCAAGCCGGTGTCCTTGGCCACGAACAGATGCACCGTGCCCTGGGTCTTCTGGTTGTCGTAGGAATAAAACTCGTATCCATCGGCCATTGCGCCGTTCACATTCTGATCGCCGATGGGATGGAAGTCGGTGAGCTGTGTCGTGGACTGCGCGCCCGGCCCGCCCTGGGGGACGTCACGGCACTGCCAGGAAAACATGTCCCGCTCCTTCTTGAGCATTTTGGGAACTTCCGCATGCGCCATTGCGACCCCTGCGGCAGTCATTCCTGCGCCGATCGCGCCCATGGGACCTTCTGCCGCCGCGCGAGCGATCGTAGTCGCAGCCATGCGGTCCAGCTCCGCCAGGTCGTGAGCTGCCTTTTCCTCGCTTTCCTTCAGCAATCGAGGCACCGCAGCCGAAGTAATGAGCCGCGCCGCGCGGCCGTTTTGCACCACCGCGCGAATTTCCCAATCATCCACGGTTCCAGGCACGTCTGTGGCGGGCATCTTGTAGTGCATTGTGTATTGGCGCGTATTGCCGACGACCAGCATTTCCTGCGGGCTGAATATGCTCTGTGCCATCGCCGCCATTTGGGGATCGCTGGTCTGCATCGTCATGACCATGTGATAGCCCGGCTGGGTCTTCAACCGCATAAATGACGTATAGAGCGCACTATCCATTGGAACCGGCACACCGCCATGCGATGGGATGGAGTTGGCAGAACCGGCCGATCCTCCTCCCTTTGCGGATCGCTTTGCGTTGCGCTGGGCCATCGAGGCTTGCATGCGCTCCCGCATTTCAGGAGGCATGTTGTTCATCATTTGCTGCATCTGCTGCATCTGATCCGGTGACATTCCCTGCGGCATCCCCTGGGGGCTCATGCCTTGAGGTGCCATACCTGACGAGGTATCTGACGCTGAAGGCTGTGCAGTTGAGGAACCCTGTGCAGGCGTCGAATTTTGCGCTGCTTCGGCCGCATCTTTCTTCTTCGACTCCGCCGCCAGCATGGCACGGATCACCTTGCTGCTGACGCCCGCCTGGCTCAGCGTCTGCAAGCCGGTGGAAGAGAGATCGAACTGAGTGTCATTGGCGGCGATGGCAGCCGCAATTGTGCTTTCCGCCATCCCCGCCTTAACCATTTTTATGACGTCGGCGTTGGTCAGAGGATTTTTCTGCTGGGCGGTCAAGGCGGTTACGGCAAGAAGAATCGCGGCGAAGAGCGTAACCAGGGCGTAGGACAACTTCGTCAGTCGCATACAACCTCCGGATTAAGCCGTAGACCTCGGCTTTTTGAAGAAGAGGACCGAACAGATGAAAACACTGGGAGCCAAGGAAGGAATGGGCCGCCCCTGCCCGTCCCTTCTTGCCCCAATGCCGTTACTGAGTGACTGTTTTCACAGCGTCACCAGTCTTGAATCCGGTTCCTGAAACGGTAGTCGCAACCGCGGAAATATCGTCAACGTCGGTGACCTTTACCACGCCAACCGTAGTTGCAATGCGCCGGATCACTTTGCCGGACGATGGATCTTTGATTTCCCGGCTTACGCGCTCAACATTAAGTTGGTCGCCGACCTTCACACCGGCCTTCGATCCAACGTTAAGGATGATCTGTCCTCCATCAACAGCGGCGATCAGTCCTTCAACCACGATGGTGCGCGTTACGAGTTTCTCCTTGTCGGCAATGACTTGGGTGCTGGTCTGGTCCACGGCGGCTTTCACAGCCTCGCCAATGATCGTGTTCTGAAAGTCGCTGCTGCCGAAATCGACGTTGCCTGCTCCGGATCCCGCCCAATGACCGCCGCCACCCAGGAACGATGTGCTTTCACGCTTGGATTCACCGCGGCCTTCGGCTACTGCCATGATTTCGCCGGTGTCAACATCGATCAGGCGTGCCGTGAGTGCCACGATGGCCTTGGACTTTTTGTGGCCGAATCCCCCGAGGCCAAAACCACCGAGCGCGTTGCCCGCTCCGCCCAGGCCTACGTTTTTGGTCTCGTTGCCGAAGGTGGTAATGCTACCCACGATGATGGCATCCACGCCTAACAGTTTCCCCAGTTTGGCCGCGGAGGTTGGGTTGGCGCGGTCGCTATTGGAAAAATTCTGCTCGGCCATGATCTTGTCCAGAGCCTTCCGCTCGATCACCGAATAGCTGCCATCCTTCACCAGGTTGGTCACCATCAGGTCGGAGATTCCCTTTCCTATGTCCACGTCCTGGCCGAAAATTGAGGACACGCCGCCATGCACGGTGGCGTAGTCGAAGTCCATGATGGCCACCCGCTTCTTGCGCCCCTGCGTCGGGGATGGAGCCCCTGGAGCCGGTGGTGCCGGCGGCGCTTGCGCGCTCACTTGAAGTGCAATAAAGAAGCAGAATAACGCGGCTATGGATGACGCTTTTCGCATGGCAGAAATTTCCCTTTGACAAAGAATCAGGACCAAAAAGACTTCCTGGTCCCGGCCTGGGCAGGCTTGCTCGGGGGTGCAGCCCTCGTCAACCCGGACGGTATGACATTGTGCAAGAATGGGGAAGTCTAATCAAGCCCCAAAACCATGAAGAAACTCCGCGTCGGTATCCTTTTCGGCGGGCGCAGCGGAGAGCACGAAGTGTCGCTGCTCTCGGCCGCGTCGGTCTTCAATGCCATTGATAAAGCTAAGTTTGAAGTGGTGCCCATCGGAATTACCAAGGAAGGGCGCTGGCTAACCGCGGCGGATGCCGAGCGGTTATTGCAGGGTAAGGGGGTTGGCGAGTCCGGTTCCCAGGCCCATTTGCGGGCCGGTGATCCGGAGGCTACTCCTGGTGCGGCCGTCTTGGCCAAGGGCGAGGCAGTGATCGTCCCACCGGAGCCACACCGCCAATCGGGATCCCTGACCCCGTTTCAGACCGAGGCTGGGCTCACCCGGCGTGTGTCTGACCGCGCCATCAACGTGGACATTATCTTTCCCGTGCTGCACGGAACTTTCGGCGAGGACGGAACCATACAGGGACTGCTCGAACTGGCGGACATTCCTTACGTCGGTGCCGGCGTGCTGGGTTCAGCCGCGGGCATGGACAAAGACGTCATGAAGTCTCTCTTCCTCGCCTCCGGATTGCCCATCGTGAAGCATGTGACGGTCCTGCGGAGCGCCTGGGAATCCGAGCCGAAGAAAGTTCAGAAGCTGGTGGAAAGCAAGCTGAAGTATCCGGTGTTCGTGAAGCCGGCCAATCTGGGATCGTCAGTGGGAATTTCAAAGGCGCATGATCGCAAAGAACTGGGCCCGGCGATCGAGGAGGCAGCGAAATTCGATCGCAAGATCGTGATTGAACAAGGCGTCGGCGGCACCAAGCAGAAGGCCCGCGAAATCGAATGCTCGGTGCTGGGAAACGACAAGCCCGAAGCTTCAGTGCCGGGAGAGATCGTCCCAGGCAAAGAGTTTTACGATTACACCGCGAAATACGTCGATGAAGGTTCCCAGCTGATCATTCCGGCCAAGCTCAGCAAGGCGGAGACCAAAAAGATCCAGCAACTGGCCATCAGCGCCTTCCAGGCGGTGGACTGCTCCGGCCTTGCGCGGGTGGATTTCCTGATGGATCCCAAGAACCGCAAGATCTACTTGAACGAGATCAATACTATGCCGGGATTTACCGCGATCAGCATGTATCCCAAGCTGTGGGCGGCTACGGGATTGGCCTATCCCGACCTGATCGAGCGGCTGATCAAGCTGGGGCAGGAGCGGCACGAGGAGAAGAAGAGGAATCAGTACAGCCGGTAGGCGGGGGTCAGTTTCGGGTTTCCAGTTTCTAGTTTCCAGTCGCCAGAAATCCCTTCTGGAAACCAGAAACTAGAAACTATCAACTGTTCGCAATCAGTGTCCCAGGAATCGCTCCAGGACGGCAGCATCGGCTTCCGCGAGATCTGAGTATTTCTTCGCTCTCGCCATATCTCGGTGTTGAAGGGCCTCTTCCGCTTTGTACAAGTTTGATTTCAGACTTGCCTGTCTCTCCACCATGTCGCTTCGGAGGCCATAACCGCTCGCAGCCTGCTGCTGTTGCAGGCGATCCAGACCGCTGTTTACGGCGGCGGCGCGGTTAGAAAGCTGGTCAACCGTCTTCTCCATCTCATCAAGTTGAGCCTGGGCGTCGGCACCTGACGAGGCCATTCCTTCACCACCCTGTGTGGACGTTGAGGCTTCGCCTGCCATACCGCTCTGGGCCGCGAGCTTCTTGGCATGATGAGCTACATTCGATTTCGCCATCGCGGGCGGCATTTGAGGTTGCATCGCATTCGAGTTGTCCACAGAGGCGGTTGGGGCCGCTGGTGGTGCTGGGGGCGGAGTGGGACTCGAAGCCGAATTCATCGTGCTGGCGGAATCCGCAGGAGGCGCAACCGGAGCCGCGCTTGGTGAGGCCATATCCGGGCTTTGGCTTGACGGTGCCGGACTTTGCGCTGCCGGGTTGTCCATGGAACTCTGCGGCATGCTAGCAGCGGTGCCCGCGTCCGGCGACTTTGCGTGCGTCCAACTGCTGCGAGGCACGTAAATTCCGGCCACGACCAAAACGGCCAGCACAATCAGAGCTCCCAACGTCATGTACAAGCCGCGATGACCGCCCGCTTGGGCGGGTGGCGGCATAGGAATTGGCGTAGCGCTGGGCACTTGAACTTTAGGTGTAGAAGCCGCAGACATGGGCGCTGAAACCGGAGTGGCCGTCTTGGGAGCAGGCGGCGACATAACAGGCGTTTGCATCGATGTAACCGTGGACGCGTCCAGCGCAGCCTGCGAGACTACCGGCGTCGCCGTTACCGGCACGCTGCTCAAGGCATTGCGGAAGGCGTCGGCGGTCTGGAAACGCAACGCCGGATCCTTGGCAATCGACATCAGAATAATTTCGTTCAGCGCTGCAGGCAGGCCCGGATGCAGCTCGACGGGCGGCTTCGGTGCTTCTTTCACGTGCGCGGCCATGATGGAATAGTCGCTGGTGGCGACGAACGGGCGCTGCCCGGTCACCATCTCGTAGAGTGACACGCCGACGGAATACAGGTCGGAGCGCGCGTCCGTGGGCTCACCCTTTACCTGTTCGGGCGACATGTAGCTCAGTGAACCCATGGTGGTGCCGGTCATGGTCAGACTACGATCCTCACCGGCGCGCGCGATGCCAAAGTCCATCAGCTTGATCACACCCTGCGGCGTCAGCATCATGTTGGCGGGCTTGATGTCGCGATGAATCACCTTCTGCTGGTGGGCGTAGCTGACCGCGCTCAACACCTGGCCGATATAGTTCAGCGCGTCTGGCACCGGTATGGCGCCGCGCTCCAGCTTTTCCGCCATGGTTTTGCCTTCGACGTACTCCATCACCATGTAGAGCTGGTTGTCCGCAGTGAACGCGGTTCGAAGCGATGCAATATTGGGATGATTCAGGCTGGCCATGAGCTTGATCTCGCGCTGGAAACGCGCGGCCAGTTCCTGCCGTCCGGCGAGATCGGGGAGGAGGACTTTCATGGCTTCAATGCGGTCAGTGATGACGTTTCGAACCCGCCACACCCTGCCCATTCCGCCGCTGCCCAGTTCATCAAGAATCTGATAGTCGCCGATCCGCTTGGTCTCGTCGGTCATGTGAAAAGCTCCTTGAGTTTCTGATGGGAATAACGCTGCTAGCGGCTGGCTTCCAGCTTCTGGCTTGCAGCCAGAAACTCATGACCAGAGCTGCATTTCGTCGGGGGATGGGACTTCAGGCTTCCCGTCTGGAAAGCCGTAACCTCACAGGCGGATAATTATGCGCCGCCATAATCCTGGGGGTCAAGGCTGATGCTCGGCCATTGCCTCCCACCGCGTCCGGGCGACGGAAAGCTTGTATTTGGCTGTATTAAGGCTCTTGCCTGCCTTCTCGAGCACCTCTTTGGCGTTCTGGGAACCCGCCTCCACCGTCCGCAGGATCTTCAGATTGGTCTCGGCTTCAGTGACGTACAGCGCGGCGGCTCCCATGTTTTCTGCGGCGATAGGATCGATCGAATGAGCGCGTTGTGTGGCCAGGCTAAAATCGGCGGGAAGGATAACAATCTGATCCGGCAGCTGCGGATGCCTCTCCGGAGCGATCCGCTTGAGCCAGTCTTCAATCACGTGGATGGCGACTTTGAGCTGCAGGGTCACAGCTGCCAGGTCAGTGCGGACTTGCTGATCCATCTGCTTGCGCACCAGAGAGAGCGTCTCCGCCGCAATTTCCGACTGCCTGTTGGAGGCCGCCACCTGTTCCCTGGCGGCATCCGCCTGGCGCTTAGCGTGTCCGGCATAGTAGATATTGACCGCAGCCAGCACCACCACCAGCACTACGTTGGCGATGGCGGTGTACGCCATGATCTGGTTGACGCTGAGACCCAGTACTTGATCTGACATTCAGAATATCCGTCCGGGAGAAAGTATAGACCGAACTAATGTGGGCGCGAGCGTCCCGCTCGTGCAGGGGCGTCGCGGTCGCTCACGTCAGTCAAGCACGATTCCTTTGCCAGGGCGGCGGAACCTTTACCGACGCCATTCGGGCCGCAGTCGCGGCCTGGATGCCCATCTCGGTATCTTCGAAGACCAGGCAGGATTCGGGGGCGATTCCAAGTCTGGCGGCCGCAATAAGAAATGCTTCCGGATCGGGTTTGCCTCGGCGATAGTCGCCGGCGCAAACCAGCGTGTCGAACTTGTCGAGTATCTTCAACGCCTGCAGTGACGCCGTCACCGAGTCGCGCGTACTCCCCGAGACCACCGCAAGGGGAATTCGGCCATGGTTGGCTTCAATATGTTCCAAGACCTCGGGGACGGCCTTAAGCTTAGGGAGAATCTCCAAATAGAGCTCTTCTTTCCGTCTGGCCACGGCCTCTACCGGCATGCTCAGCCCGTGCTTTTCATTGAGGGTGGCGATGATTTTGGCCACCGGCATGCCTCCCCAAGCGTAGAAGAGATCTTCACCAAATTCGCAGTTCCATTCCGCAAGAACCCTGCTCCACGCAACATAATGAAGGGGCATCGAATCGGCGATCGTGCCGTCGCAATCGAACAGGTAGGCCTTAAAAGACCCGGGCGGCAACTTTAGTTTCATGGGTATTTTCTCTGAACATTCATACCGCACCACAGCCCCAATTGGGGATCCTCTTGACGAACCCCGCCTTCCCCGCTACCATTCATTAAGTTTGCTCTTCGGAGCAGACCTTGGATTTCATGCAGAGTGGCTGAGGGACGAGCCCTAAGAAGCCACGACAACCGGATCAGGATTAATTTTCTGGTCGCCCGGTGTCAACTCTCGCCCTACACAGGGGGAACATGAGATTCGGGGTGCAGAATTTCCAGCATCTCGTTCCTCTTTCCTCAATTTAGGGAAAGAGGAGTTCGTGTTTTAGGGCGCTTTTTGACGGCTCGTCCCGCAGGCTACTCCGAAGCGAGTGGCTCAATGACCTCGGCAATACGGACATACGAATTGCGCTGTCGGGAATGCGGAAAAAGTTGGGGAAACCAGCCCCGTTCCATCTGCGACGATTGTTTCTCTCCTCTCGAAGTTTTCTACGATTACGATGCCGTGCGCTCCAGCTTTACCCGCGAGCGCATTGCCCAGGGCCCAGCCAGCATGTGGCGTTATTCGGATTTGCTGCCGCTGCCGCAGGATTATCGGCCCACGGTTCCAGCCGGTTTTACCCCACTGCTCGAGGCGCCACGTCTGGCTCGAAAGCTGGGCGTGCAGCACCTTTACTTGAAAAACGACGCGGTTTGTCAGCCCTCCCTTAGCTTTAAGGACCGCGTCGTTGCAGTGGCTTTGTCGCAGGCACGTAATTTTGGCTTCGACACCGTCTCCTGCTCTTCCACTGGAAACCTGGCCAACTCGGTCGCGGCGCAGGCTGCCCGCAACGGGTTCAAGGCTGTGATTTTCATCCCGGCCGATCTTGAGCCTGCAAAGATTCTGGGCACACAGGTTTTTGGCGCGAAGCTGGTACGCATTTCCGGAAGCTATGACCAGGTCAATCGCCTGTGCTCGCAGATCGCCGACGAGCGGCACTGGGGATTCGTCAACGTGAACCTGCGTCCCTATTACGCGGAAGGATCGAAGACCGTTGGCTTCGAAATCGCCGAGCAACTCGGCTGGCGGCTCCCGGACAATGTGGTGTGTCCCATGGCCGGCGGGTCGCTAATCATAAAAATCAAGAAAGCGTTCGACGAGCTTGTGCAGCTCGGACTGGTGGAAGAGAAGCCGGTGAAGTATTTCGGCGCGCAAGCGACCGGTTGCTCTCCGATTTCAACCGCGGTAAAGGCGGGGAATATCGACATCGAGCCGCAGAAACCTTCGACTATCGCGCGTTCGCTCGCAATCGGCAATCCGGCGGACGGCCACTACGCCATCAAGGTGATCACCAAGAGCGGTGGCTGGTCGGAGGATGTTTCCGATCCCGAGCTGGTGGAATGCATCCAGTTGCTGGCGGAATCGGAGGGACTGTTCACCGAGACTGCCGGAGGCGTGACCGTGGGTACAGCGCGCAAGCTCTACGCCCAAGGCCGGATCGCGCCCAACGAGACGACCGTGCTGTGCATCACCGGCAATGGTTTGAAAACCACTGATGCGCTGGCGGGGAAGTACGAACTCGAAGAACCCATCGCACCGAAGTTCGCGGAGTTTGAGAAGTATATGGAGAGAACACTCGACGCTTCGGGAAAGAACGCTCGAAAACTGGATGTCCCAGAGACCGTGGCGGTATAGATGACGATCACAGTTCAAATTCCCACGGCGCTGCGACGGTTGACGGCAGGCAACGCGAAAGTCATCTGCTCCGCAGCCAATCTGGGAGAATTGTTTACGGCGCTCGACCAGCAGTTTCCTGATTTGAAGCCTCATCTGCGGGATGAATCGGGTGAGATTCGGCGCTTCCTTAACGTGTATGTAAACGAAGAGGACATCCGCTTTCTGGGCGGGAACAAATACGTGTTTCAGGATGGGGATGAAGTGCTGCTGGTGCCGTCGATCGCTGGGGGCAGTTGTGACCATTTGTCATCCTAACGGTTGTCATCCTGAGCGAAGTATTGCGTTTCGCTTGCGAAACGCAATACGTAGTCGAAGGACCCCTATCTGTAAGACTTCTGCTGCGAATCGATTGCGTTGTCTCATAGAAGATAGAGATCCTTCGACTCCGTAGCTGCTTCGCGATGCGAAGCAGCCACTCCGCTCAGGATGACAAGGCCGATCAATCCGCCCAAGGCTGCGGTTTGCGATCCCAGCGATGTTCCTTCAATTTACGGAGCAGAGCCGCATCCAGCGGGCCGGCGTCACTCATCGCAATGTTTTGCCGTACGTGATCCAGTTTTCTCATACCGACAATAATTGTGCTCACCGCAGGATACGAGAGGATGTAGCGCAGCGCCATTTGCGGCAAAGTCATTGATGATGGGAGCACGGCCTTCAATTTCTCGACTCTTTCGAGCGTGGGGATAAGGTTCTTGGGGCCGAAGTACATGGCACGCCAATCGCCCTTGGGAAACTTGGTTTCTGGGGTCATTTTCCCGCCGAGGCTGCCTTCGTCGAGAGGGACACGCGCGATTACCCCAACATTTAATTCGTGGCACACCGGAAAAAGTTTATCCTCGGGCGCCTGATCGAAAATATTATGGATCACCTGCACCACGTCTACCAGGCCGGTGCGCAGAGCCTTGAGGCCGTTTTCAGGCTCCCAGCGGTTAAGGCTGAGTCCGAATGACCGGATGGTTCCGTCACGTTTGAGCTTCTCGACCGTGTCGCGGAATTCCGCTACGTCTACCCAACTGTCGTCCCAGACGTGAAACTGCAGCAGATCGATGGAATCGGCCCGGAGCTTTTTCCGGATCATGTCGGCGTGCTTCAAAACATGGGCCGCAGGAAAGACATCCTGATACTTATACGCGGACCTCGCCGGCCATTTGCCATTCATCGGCGGGATCTTGGACGCTGCGTACAGTCGCTTGGCCGGATTGGGAGGAGAAGTATTTCGCGACAGGATTTCGCCTAGTAAGCCATCGCTCTTGCCATCGCCGTAGGCCCAGGCGGTATCGAAGAAGTTGCAGCCCATGTCGGTGGCCAGTTGCAGCGCCGCGAGAGACTCCTTGTCGTCGGAGCCAGTCCATCCGCTCATACCCCATAGTCCGTGCGCCATCTCGCTGACTTCAAAACCTGTACGGCCAAGTTTCCGGTATTTCATGATTTTCCCCGGTGAAGTGAAAGGACTTAGATTGTATTCGTTACCGGCGCGAAAATAAATTTTATGCAGTCGGGGAGAGCCGCGTATAATCTAACTAACTGGTTAATTAACGCGAGGACTGGACATTGAAAGCTGCTGCCTCCAAACCGCGCATGGGTTCCCGGGGACGCCCCGAGGAAAGCCGTGCCGCCATCCTGGAAGCCGCCGTGCACGAGTTCTCCCGGGAAGGTGTAGCCGGGGCACGCACCGACGCCATCGCGCGGGCAGCGCGAGTCAACAAGGCGCTGCTCTACTACTACTTCAAGGACAAAGACAGTCTTTACGGTGCGGTGCTCAACCAGGCGTTCGGCGGGTTGTCCAGCACACTCCTGAAGATTCTGTCGCTCGACCTGCCCCCTCGCGAGAAGATCCTGGCTTACGCGGGAGGACATTTCGATTACATCGCCAGTCACGCGCTTTATCCCCGCATCGTACAAGGAGAGATGATGCGCGCCGGCCGGGGGGGATCAGCCCAGTTTCAGCGCATCGTAAAGCAATACTTTCGCCCGCTCGCGGGCAAGCTTGCCGAGGTCATCAAAGAAGGACAGGCTGCGGGCGAGTTTCGACCGGGCAACCCGGAGCAATATTTGCTTTCGATCATCGCCGTCATTGTCTTCTATTTTATTAACGCGCCCGTGATGCGAATGGTGAGCGGTTCCGATCCATTGTCTCCAGAGCTCATTGCGGTCCGGCGGATCGCAGTGTTGGATTTTATTTCGGCGGCGCTGTTCCGGCAGGAAAACGGTTCCAAAGGAGTTCGAGCGTGAACGCGCGCAACAAATTCTTGATTGTCCTCGCGGTAATTCTTGGCGTGTCGACGATCTACTACCTGCTTTCGACGCCCCGCTCCAGCGATCTGGTGCTGATTGGGACGGTGGACTCCAACCAGATTATCGTCAGCCCGCAGATGCAGGGCCGGATCGCCAAGTTGCTGGTGGACGAAGGAACGCAAATCAAGCAAGGAGATCTGATCGCGGTTCTCGATCCGTCGGAACTGGAGGCGGAGGCTCGGGCAGCGGCGGCCATGATCGACAGCCTGCGTTCGCAAGTCTCAGCCACTCAGGCCACCAAGGAAGCGACCCAGGGTTCGACGTCGAGCAACGTGGTGAATGCGCAGGCGCGATTGCAATCTGCGCGTGCCCAACTGCTGCAAGCCGAGGCTACATTGCAACGCACCGAGAGTGACAGCCGCCGCATGATTGAGCTGGCGAAACAGGGAGTGGCCTCCGATCAGGATCGGGTGCAAGCGGAGAGCAATCTGAAAGCCCAGCTGGCGACCGTGCAGTCACTGAAAGACCAAGTGAGCGCGGCAGAGGCCGATCTGAATGCCGCACTGGCCAACACACACCAGGCCCATGCAGCGGCCAGCACCGTGCAATCGACACGCGCGCAACTGGCGAATGCTGAGGCTCAACTCAAGGAAGCCGAAGTTCGGCTGGGATACACAAAGATTTATGCGCCGGTAAGCGGAACTGTGTCCGTGCGGGCGGCACGCGAAGGCGAAGTGCTGACCGCGGGGCAGCCCATCGTCACCGTCATGGATCTAGGTGATACATGGGTACGGGCGGCGATTCCCGAAACCGAATCCGACCATATCGGTCTGGGAGACGCACTTCGCATTCGCATGCCGGGCGGGACCATAACTTCTGGAAAAGTTTTTTTCAAAGCTCCCGAGGCCGACTTCGCTACCCAGCGCGATGTAAGCCGTCGCAAACGCGACATCAGGACCATCGTGCTTAAGGTCCGCCTAGATAACCCCAAGGGCGCTTATGTGCCCGGTATGACGGCGGAGGTTCTGATCGCGCCGGATCAACTAAAAGCGCCGGTGGCCAATGCAAACGCGGCTGAGAAGCCGTAAGTGATTGAGGGATTGAAAGGTCAGATCTCAAATGTCCGTTCTCAGATCTCAGGCTGGTGATTTCAGATTAACGGCAGACCATGGTTGCTGACTTCAAACCGAACGGTGCATCCCCGACGGCAGGCAACGCCATCGAAGTGGACCATATCGTCAAGAAGTATGGCGACTTCACCGCAGTCGATGACGTTTCCTTTAACGTGAAGGAAGAAGAAATCTTCGGCCTGCTGGGGCCAAACGGCGCTGGCAAATCGACGCTGATCCGCATGATGACCACTCTCATTCCGATCACCGCCGGCTCGGCGCGGGTTGCGGGACATGATGTACAGAAGAACCCGGATGGCGTCCGCCGGGCGATCGGGGTAATTCCCCAGGCGCTCACCAGCGATCTCGACCTGACCGTCGAAGAAAATCTCAGTATTTACGCGAAGCTCTACGACGTTCCCGCGAACAAGCGGCAAACCACCATCGATGAACTGCTAGGACTGGTGGATCTGACAAAATGGCGAGGAGCACAGACCAAGACGCTCTCTGGCGGCATGCGGCGTAGGCTGGAAATCGCCAGGGGGCTGGTACACAGTCCGCGTATCTTTTTTCTCGATGAGCCCACCACGGGCCTTGATCCCGTCTCTCGCGTCGCGGTTTGGGAGATGCTGATGAATATCAAGTCGCACCGGCAGCTCACGATCCTGATTACGACCCACTACATGGACGAGGCGGACCGACTGTGCGATCGTATCGCCATCGTGGACCACGGCAAGCTGGTGGCACTGGATGCTCCGCCTGCGCTGAAAGCGAGCGTGCCCGGTTCGAATGTTATCGAGGCGCAATTCGACAATGCGCCCGCCGACTGGGAGCGAAGTTTGCATGCGCTGAGCGGCGTCACTTCGGTGCAGCACGAGGGCGCCGGCATGTATCGCATCTTGACTGGCGACGGATCACGCACCACTACCGAACTTGTGGAAACGGCCGTAGGTGCCGGGGTTGTCGTGAAATCGCTTTCGGTGCAGAACACAACCCTGGACGATGTGTTCGTCCATTACACGGGGCGGCAGTTGCGTGACGAACTTGTTAAAGCGTACAGCTTTGTGATGCCGCCCAGACCAGGAATGCAGCAATGAACCGGATGCTGGCCATCGTCGAACGCGAGATGCGGAAATTCTTCCGCTCTCCGGCGCTGATGTTCGTTTCGATGATTTTCCCGCTGGTGCAACTCATCGTTCTGGGAAATGCGTTCGGCGGCAAGATACGCGATGCCCGCCTGGGCCTGGTAGATCAGGACGGCGGAACGCAAGCCCTAAGAATCCGCGAAGCATTCGATTCCGTCCGCGCCAATATGCGGACGTTTGAACCGTTCTACTACAGCGATCCGAAGCAGGCGATGGAAGACGTGCGCAACGGAAAGATCGAAGGCGCCGTCATTATTCCGCCCCAGTATTCCCGCAAGGTGTACGAACACGAGCAGCCGCAGATCGCGCTGGTGGTCGACAATAGCGACAATTTCATGAGCGCGGCGCTGGAGGAAGAACTCACACAGATCACCAACTCGCTGAACAACCCTGTGATCGAACCCCGGATTCTGCAGCAAAGCGTCTTGCAGATCGTCGAACTCTATCCCTATATCGAGTACATGAAATTTCTGCTGCCGGGCTCGATCACGCTGGCCATCTTCATGTCGGTGATGATCGGCGGCGGCATGCTTTACATCGACGACAAAGCCCGCGGAGTTCATGAAGGCTATCTGGTAACTCCCATCACCAAGGCTGAACTTGTTTTCGGACTTAACGCAGCCAGCGCCCTGAAGGCGGTGATGGTGGGGATCGTTATTACCCTGGTCGGGTCCTTGCTGGCCGGTGTGGGCACTCTCTTCTCATTCTCCACGGCGCTGGGATTGCTAGTCATGATTGTGCTGACCGCGGTGGCCTTGAACACCATGATGTTCCTGGTGGTGGTCCGGGTGGATGATCCGCTGGTGCCACGCGCGATTTTTGGGATCCTGAATACGTTGCTATTTTTCCCCAGCGGCGCGGTGTACCCCATCCAGGCATTCCCCTGGTGGCTGCGCGGCATCGCCAGAGTGGACCCGTTTACTTTCGCCGTACACGGCTTCAAGATTCTGCTGCTCAAAGAAGCCGGTTTGGCGGCCATCGTGCCCGATATGATTTATCTTTCCCTGTTCGCGGTGGTTGCGTTGAGCATCGCGACACCGCTGTTCAAACGGACGCTGTAGTTCAGGAGGCTGGGAACTTTTACCTGCCTCCGCCAATCTATTATGCTTAGGGAACCATGACTCTTCTGGATGCCGCACCATACGATCCCGGCCCGGCGCGCCGACGCAGGATGAAAATTCTTGCCGCCGTATTCGTTTTGGTTGTGCTGGGGATTGTGGTGTGGATGAATCGCTACTGGTCGGAGGAGCGGGTGGTCGGCAAGTTTTTTGCGGCGCTGCAGAACAAGGACTACGAGACTGCGTACGCCATATATTTTGCCGATCCCCAATGGAAAGAACATCCCGAGAAGTATTCCCGATATCCCCTGAACCAGTTCACCCAGGATTGGGGACCGGGCGGACAGTGGGGTACTATCAACAAATATAAAGTGAATGGCGCGAGCGGTTGCAGCGGCGGCGGAAGCGGGATCGTCGTGGACGTCATAGTCAACGATCGTGCCGAGCACGCTCAACTCTGGGTAGAGAAATCCGACAACACCTTGAGTCTGCCACCCTGCGAGCTGCTCTTCCGCTAATGTTTCGTGCTAGGTTTGCTTCGCTGCGAGTTGTTCCAGCGCTTTCTGTAACGACGCTTCATCGCCCACGTTAAGGCTAGTCCGCGAGCGGTCGATCTGACGGATCAGCCCGGACAACACTTTGCCCGGACCCACTTCCACGAACACCTGTATTCCTTTCGCGATCAGCAGGCGCACTGACTGGTCCCATTTCACGGAACCAGTGACCTGCCGAACCAGAGCATCCTGGGCGGAGCCGCCATCTTCGACAACTGCCGCATCAACGTTGCACACGACCGCAACATCCGGCGTTCGTAATTTGAGCAACTGCAAATCTGCAGCGAGCCTGTCCTGCGCCGGCTTCATCAGCGAGCAGTGAAAGGGCGCGCTGACAGATAGCATGATCGCGCGCTTGGCTCCACGCTCGCTGGCCAGTTTGGTGGCGCGCTCGACCGCCGCCGTGTGCCCGGAGATCACGATCTGTTCGGATGAATTGATATTGGCAGGCTCGCAAACTTCGCCTTGGGCGGCATCCGCGCACACTGCCCTCACCTCTTCCAGCTCCATCCCCAGGATCGCAGCCATCGCGCCCACGCCCACGGGAACCGCTTCCTGCATGTATTTTCCGCGATTGCGCACGGTGCGAACGGCATCCGAAAAATTCAGCGTGCCGGCGGCTACGTGGGCGGAGTATTCGCCCAGGCTGTGTCCGGCGACAAAGGTGGGAGTCACGCCTCTTTCCTGCAAGACTCGCCAGGCCGCCACCGAGGCCGTGAGAATGGCGGGCTGCGTGATTTCCGTCATGCGCAGTTTTTCTTCCGGACCTTCAAAGCATAGCTGCGACAGCTTGTAGCCAAGGGCTGCGTCGGCTTCTTCGAAGGTTTGCCGGGCGGCGGGATATTTTTCTGCCAGTTCCTTGCCCATGCCCACGGCTTGAGAACCCTGGCCGGGGAAGAGGAATGCGATTTGAGCTCTTGTCATGGTTTCGATTTTCGTATTTCGCAGGGGCGGGTGTCCTCACCTGCCCGGCCGAGCAAAAGCTCGGCAACCCCCTGCGAGCTGCCCTCGCCCGCCCCGGACGAGGACGTCTGGGCCTACGTGGTTCGTTGTGGCTACGTGCTTACTGGCACTGCAGGCCGCAACCCTGCCACTTCCTTCGCAATCTTCTCGTTAATATTGCGCTCGGCGAATTCGGCGGCCACGCGCAGCGCGTTCTTGATGGCGTTCGTGTTCGATGATCCGTGGGTAATGAAACATACGCCTCTCACGCCGAGCAAGGGGGCGCCGCCATATTCTGTATGGTCCAGCCGCTTTTTGAAATCGTGGAAGGCGCTACGCGAGAGCAGATATCCCACCTGGCGGGTAATTGTGGCTTTCAGCGTTTCTTTGAGAGTGGCGCGGACCAGGTTGGCCACACCTTCCGAAGTTTTCAGCGCCACGTTTCCCACAAAACCGTCGGCAACGATCACGTCCACTTTGCCGCTGTAGATGTCGCGCCCTTCCACGTTGCCGATGAAATTCAGCGGCAGCCGCTTCAGCAACTGGAAGGCTTCACGCGTCAACTCGTTGCCCTTGGTTTCTTCTTCACCAATGGAGAGCAACCCGACTCGCGGCCGCCGCGTGCCGAACATGCTGCGAAAGTAAATTTCACCCATAACCGCGAACTGTTCCAGGTTCTCGGGCTTGCAGTCCACGTTGGCACCCACGTCGAGCAGGATGGCCACGGTGCTCACAGCGGTGGGAAAAACCGCGGCCAGCGCGGGACGATCGACGCCAGGGATTCCTCCCAGCACCATTTTCGCCGTGGCCATAGCGGCTCCGGTATTGCCCGCGGTGACGAAGCCTGCGGCGCGACCTTCGCGCACCAGCCTCACACCTACGTGGATCGAAGAATCGCGCTTGGAGCGGACCGCCTGGACGGCTTTGTCGTCCATGGTGATGACTTCACTGGCGTGGACGATTTCGATCGGAAGTCCGGCAGCGAAAGAATGGCGGTCGAGCTCGGCCCGCAATTCGGGTTCACTACCGACGAGCAGCGTGCGGACGCCGTGTTGCCGTGCGGCCTGAATCGCACCTTCGATTTCAGGTTTCGGCGCCCGGTCCGAGCCCATCGCGTCCAAGGCTATGACGCTTGGCATGGAGAGTTCAGGCTAGCTGGCTTCTTTGACGTCCAGAACTTCACGGCCCTTATAGTAACCGCACTTGGGACAGGCACGGTGCGGCATCTTACGCTCGTGACAGTTGGGGCACTCGGAAAGCGAATGGCTTTTCAGTGCGTCGTGGGCGCGACGAGTGCTGGTGCGCGCTTTGGAGTGTCGCCGTTTTGGATTTGGCATGATTCCTCTGGTTTTCTTCGAACTTGATACTAGAAGATCTTGATTCCTAAAGCTCAGTGGTTCAACTTGTCGCGAATATCTTTCAGCGCCTGCCATCGCGGATCGTCCGCCGGTTCGGCGCAGTCACACTGTTCCACATTCAGGTTCTTGCCACAGTGCGGACAAAGACCCCGGCAATCATCGCGACAGATCGCCTTCAACGGAAGAGCTAGCAAAACCTGCTCCTGCAAAACGTCCTCCAGAAGCAGCCCTTCACCCTGATAATAACTGACTTCAGCCTCAGCTGCGGTGACGGAAAGCTCTTCTCGCCCTGCGTCCGCCCCCAGGGGACGGTACAGCAGATCGAACTTGTGTTTCACATCCTGTACGACCGGCTCCAGACAGCGAGCACAAGGTAACTGAACCTGGGTGTCGAGACTGCCATCAATACGTATATCCTTTACTATCTGATGCTTGCCGTGCTGTTCTTCGACCAGTTGGGCGCGCCCAGCGGTGTTCAGCATGCCAACTTGCTGCAGATCCTCACCCAAGGTCGAGCACACCGGGGCTAATTTCCTCCTGGAAATCAATGGGATGCTGTTCCAGTTCTTGGATTTCGATGAACATCAGGCACCCCCCGCGCCGCCCACCCCGTCCCGCGAAGACCGCGGAAGCACAATCTGAAGAGCAAGTTCTCCGGGAAGCAGAATTCAAGAATAAAGGCCGTGGAAAGGGGTGTCAAGGAAGGGTGGTTCTGTGGCAATGTCTTAAATAGTGATTAAGACACTACTAGGCTATGTGGGGCGGACACTCCTGTCCGCCGCCTTTGATTTTGATTTGAAACACTCAGGGCCTGTGGAACTGCCGCACGAGCGTGACGCTCGCGCCTACATTGAAGCGCCATCCGCGTATCATGGTCGATGCCAACCTGCTGGAACGTGAAATAAGCCATGACCGAGAGTCCCGCATCTCCCAACAGGCGGCCCGATCTCCAAACATTATTTCCGCCTCGCCGCGGGATGCATTCTGCTGCTGGCATTTCTACTCCGGCTGTGGAAAGCCTCCGGCACGTTTCTGAATCTCGACGAGGCCATGCACTTCCTGGCCTCGAACAAACCCACTCTGGTCGAGGCTTACCGGGCGAGCCTCAATCTGGCGCATCCTCCTCTGCTGATTCTGTTCCTGAACGTGTGGAGGAGATTGGGAACATCGGAGCTGGTTCTGCGGCTGCCGTCGGTGATTGCCGGCACGATCTTCTGCTGGATATTCTTCAAGTGGCTGACGCGGCTTTTGGGCGCCGCGGCCGGCTGGGTGGGTTTTATTCTAGTGAGCTTTCTTCCGCCCTTTGTCGAGCTTTCATCCGAGATTCGTCAGTACCCGCTCCTTCTCTGCTTTCTGATCGCCTCGGCATACGTTCTCGAAATGGCACTAGCGGAAAATTCTGCGGGCAGCTCTCGCTATTCTTTCGTCTTTCTCTATCTCGCAATGCTCACTCATTTCTCGGCGATTCTCTTCGCCGGCGCCGTGGGAATCTATTCGTTATGGCGACTGTTCAGCGCCAGCCTGCTCACGGCGTGTCAAGGCAGTCTGGATGGCAGGACAGAGCTGGCGTGCTGGGGCTCTTCGTCTTTCTTTACCGAACTCACATTGTCGACCCTGAAGGACAGCGCAGACGCGCAACACATGCAAGCGGTGCTAGCCAATTCCTATTTTCATCCAGGACACGGCCACCTGCTTCCGTTCGCGTTCGCAAGAACCTTCGGAGTTTTTCAATACACGTTTGGACAGCTTGCGGTTGGCGATATTGCAGGCGTGCTGTTTGTCGCTGCGGTTGCGCTTCTGTTAAGCGGGGAGTAAAATCCAGCGGCCGGAGGTGGCAGACCAGCCAGGCCCGTCCCCTCGCGAGCTCGGAGTGTTTCTGCTACTGCCATTCGCAATCACGTGCGTGGCCGCGATTGTGGATCTATATCCGTACGGAGGGACGCGGCACTCGGCCTTCCTCGTACCTTTTGCGGTCGCCGGCGTCAGCTACCCAATAGCGAAGCTTTCTCGCCAAAGACTGACTCATGCCTTGGGCGGCGCCATTCTGATCATTGCTTTCTGCCAGGTGTTTGGCGTGCCACATCGCCCCTACATACGCCGTGAAGATCAGCGCCGGGCCAATATGACACAGGCGATCAATGCCATCCGGCAACACGTCTCCCCTGCGGACGCGATCTTCGTCGATTTCCAGACTAACTTTTTGCTCAGGTTCTATCTCTGTCCCGACGCCGGTCCGGGCGTGTTCGCCGGTTCCCACTTCAAGGAGTACGTCTGCGGTGGCTATCGCGTGATTTCGACCAGTTCAGAGACGAGCGTTTTGACGGCGGACGTCTTTGCCCGCCGCTGGAACGACATGGTGAGCACCTACAATCTGAAACCGAATCAGACAGTCTGGATATTTCAAGCAGGATGGGACGTCGGCTTGGCGAGGGACCTACAAGAAAAAGTCGCAGAGTTCCACGACCTGAAATCCGAATCCTTCGGCCACAATATTTCGCTGTTCAAGCTAACCACCACGAGCTACGTGGGGGCGGACGCCCTCGTCCGCCCAGCGGAGCGAAGCTCCGCAGTTCTATCTAACCCGCATGCTCCGCGCGCCACTTGATCGCACACAGCCACGTGCGCCGGATCCCAGGCTGGCGATCAGCATCGCCGTATCTTAATGTGCATCGAATAGGCAGGTCTACCAGATCGTTTTGAGCAGCGGGCTTTTGCGGATGCTTTCGTCGCGTGTAACCAGCGCCAAGCCTTCCGCTCGCGCCGTAGCGCCAATCAAACGGTCGACCGGATCGTGCGGGTAATCGTCGGGGAATTGGGTGGCTAGAGCTGCGATCTCCGGGGTAATTGGTTTGATCTGGACGGCGGAGCGAATCAGAAGATTTCTTACTGTATTCTCGACCGTCCCATGCGATTGTAGCTTTCCGCGTGCAAACAGCGACGCCAACTCCCAAACGGTGACGTCGGCAATGGATAATCCATCGCTGGCTCGTGCTCTTCGAATCGCAGACGCGGCCGGCCTTGAAAGACGCTCCGGTTGGGACACCAGCCAGACGAGCACATGAGTGTCCAGAAGAATCAACGCAAAGCGTCCCAGTCTTCAAGTGGTGTAACGGGAGACTCAATCTCGCCCACAATCTTAATTTCGTCCTTCAGACAACCGAAAATATCATCCGGTTGATTGTCCGCCGGCACTAGTTTAGCTACCGGCCTGCCCTTCTTAGTAATTAGCACGGGCTCGCGGGTTGCCCGCACTTCGTCCATGATTCGCAGGCAGCGCGCCTTGAATTGTCCGGCTGGAATCGCCTTCATAACCACTCCACATGTCCATGGTCATAATATCATGACCATGTGACAAGTCCAGAACCAATCTCTTGGCGGATAATCGCGTTGTGGCTGAGGTCTGACGCCCGAAGTCCGCTACTTCAACTCCTGCAGCTTCTGGGTCGCAAATTGCGCTATTTCACTGGCGGGGTTTTCTTTTTGCATCTGCTCGTAAATGCGTTTGGCTTCGGCCGGTTGTTGGGTGGACTTGTAGGTTTCGGCCAGTTCCATTTGCGCCGTGGCTTTGCCTACACTTCGAGTCGGCTTTGCGATCAGCGCGTTGTAGAAGATCGATCGCGTCCTTGGTGCGGTTGGTATTCCGATAGACGGTGGCGAGAGCCATCTTTGCCAGCGCGGCAAGATCCTCGTTGTGCGAGGAAGCCACGTCCTTGAGGTCTCGTTCAGCTGCTGCATTGTCGCCTAATTGGGAAGATGTAAGGCCCAGGAAATAGCGGGCAAATTCCGCCGTCCGGGTGTGGGGATAGCTGTCCACAATGCTTTGGAACTGTTTATGTGCCTGGGTGGCACGCTCCTTGGCCGAGGCAAAGCTGGGCTGGTCAGGCTCTGCGGGAGCGCCCGCAGGACGCACCGACGTGTCCAGAGTACGTACTGCCTGGTTCAACTGAATGCTGGCTTTCTGGTCCTGCTGATTCAGGTAGTACCAGCCGCCAAAAGCGCCGGCCAGCAACAATGCCAGAACCACGCCTCCAAGGATGAGCTTCGACTGGTGTTCTACGGTCCAGTGGACGGTGGCTTCAGCGGCGCCGAACGTGGCCCGGCTGAACCGGTCCTGCTTGAGTTGATGACGGGTTTCTGCGCGCACGAACTTCCCTTCTTGGCTACTGTATCTAGGCTTGCAGGATGACAGCCCTGAGTCTAACGGCAAACATTGGCAGCGTCAAAGATTGAGAGTGCAGATTGACGGGCCAGACAAGGCCAAAAACGACCACGGCATCTTACGTGCAAAAGCCGCCGGCGAGCCGGCGGCTTCGAAGCAAGGCGGAGTGATCCAACCTACCGCGAAGTCTCCTCCAGGATTCCCTGTTCCAGCTTCTCCTGGCATTCGATGCAATGCCTCGTCCAGGGCACAGCCTCCAGGCGTTTGGCGTTGATCTCCTTGCCGCAGGAGATGCACTCTCCAAACTCACCCTCACGGAGCCGCTCCAGCGCCCCCTCAACCATTTGCAGCAGCTGGCGGTCATTGTTGCTCTGATGAAATAGGAACTCCTTGGTGTAAGAGCTCGCGGCACGATCCGCGATGTCCTGAGCCGAACCCTCGTCCACGGTGCGTCCGTCCTGCTCCGTGCGGGTGACCATGCGCCGAAGTTCTACTTGCCGGGATTCCAGTCGCTTCTTGAAGTACTCCAGTTTCTTTTTATCCATGATGATTACGACCCATGATGATAACAACTCGTGATAATAACTTCGCGGCCCGCAGGCCGCGTCCATAATGCGCTGATTCTTGGCCGAACGAAAATGATATGCGCTCAAATTGAGATGCGTCAACTGGTCCAGAGGATTCTTATGGACTCTCCGGGCCAGGCAAACCGATTTCGCAACAAGCCGAGGTGTTTTACCTGGGTAACGGGTCAGGCATCGTCGCCAGTGCGTAACCCATCACGGCCAGCGCGGTCGCGTTCTCCCGCAGTTCCCGAGGGACGATTTTGTCCAGGGTGTCGGCGGCGGTGTGATGATAATTGAAGTAGGTGCGGCCATCCTGCAGCAGGCCGAAGACGGGCACGCCTTGCTTTGCCAGCGGCTCGATGTCGGCTTCGGGACTGTCGCTGCTCAGCTCAATCAGGTTGGCCCCGAAGGCCTGAAGAACGTCCTGCACCGGTTGCAGCCGCGCAGCGGCTTCCGGAGTAATCTTGGCCCGAAATCCCATGGGATGAGACGCTCCCAGGTCGCTTTCGAGCGCAGCCACGTGATTGCTGATTTCCGCTGCGTGCGCCTTGGCGTAGTCCACGTGGCCGCGACCCAGGTTTTCTTCGTCGATCCAGGCGATCACTCGTAGCGTGCGCTTGGGACGCAGATGCAGTTGCTGGACCAACTGTGCGGTTTCCATGGCGACGGCCACGCCCGCTGCATCGTCGATGGCTCCCGTCCCCAGATCCCAGGAATCCAGGTGCCCGGAAACGATCACGATCTGTTCGGGGTGTTCGGAGCCTTTCAGGTCGGCCACCACGTTGTAGGTGTTCACTTCTTCCGCCGTCTGCGAGGTCAATATCAGGTGCATGCGGACTTTCCCTTGAGCGGCGAGATGCGCGATGAGGTCGGCGTCTTCGCTGCTCACCGCTCCCGCCGGAATGCCGGTCATCCTGCTGCCTCCGGTGTGCGGCAGGCGATAGTCGGCCCCGCCCACTGACCTTACCAGCGATGCCACAGCCCCCAGCGCGACTGCCTTTTGCGCTCCGAAAGCGCGATAAGTCACGGCTTCATCGTAAGCTTCGCCCGCAAAGCCGCCTGCCGCCTTCTGCTTATCGAAGGCAACATTGAACAGGACAATCTTCCCGGCGACATTTTCCCGCCCCAGGCGTTCGAGATCAGCAGAACTGTCGGCCACGATTACTTCTGCGGTAATTCCTTGCGGCGGCGTGGGATGATTTCCGCCTAGCGCAGTGAGCACGATCTTCTGCGTGGTTCCGGGAGCTTGTCCGGGATACTCCACCAGTTCGGCTGCCTCCGCGCCGCGTATCCAGTGGCGCGCTTGCACCGGCTCCAGACGAACTTCCAGACCCAGCTTGCGCAGTTCGCCGGCAACATACTCTATGGCGGCTTCCGCCTGGGGCGAGCCCGACGGGACGCGGCCCGATATTCTCGGTGAGGTGCTCAACTTGCTGGTAGGCGTAGTCGTCGTTCAAACCGGCATCGCGAATCGCCGTCAGTTCCTGAGTTAACGCCGGCGGCAGAGAGGCTGATACCGGTCGCTCCGGGCGTTGGTAGTCGGAATTGACGGGCGCGTTCTGTTGCTGGGCGAAGAGCACCCATGGGACCAGGGCCAGAAAAAACAGCAAGCTTAGGTTTCGCATGCGAATCTAAAGCTTACCTCAGTCTAGAACATGGAGTCTTTGCCGGGAACCGCACGACCCTGCTAATTCTCCGAAGGCGCCTCGGCATGATCGACGACGAGAATCTGCGCGGGGCCGGTCTGCGATTTCAGTTCCAGCCCAAGTTGCTCCTGAGGCGCTGTGAAGATCGAAGGCCCGGAAGATTCGGGCGCCGATGTATTGTCAATTTCGTGCTGGCCGCTGGGCATCCCCTTGAACATCGCAAGCTGGCGCTCATCTGGCGTCCAGTGCAACGCGAAATCATAGTTACCCGTGAGCGCGGTCTTATCGAGAACGGTGCTGTTCAGTTGTCGCGACAAAAAACCCGCTAGGTCCGTCATGCCAAGCCCTTGAACTGTCAGGAGGCCCTTTTCCAGGTCCATGTGCATCAATCCCGGACGTCCGAGGCCATCAAGGCCCTTCCCTGAGCGAAGTCGAAGGGAGTGTCCGCCCCACACTACCTCACATCATCGTCACTGCGCGCCCTCTGGCGGCGGATAATCCGGCAGCTTCTGCTTGGCTGCATCGGCGCGCTTCACTTCCAGTTCGTCGAACAGCAATGCCGGACTCACCACGCTCTGAGCAATAGGATCGAGCTGATCTTCCGAGTCTATCTCTTTGCCGGCGGCCACAATGTTATTGCGCAGAGCCCGCGTGTCCAGGTCGCCAAAGACCGCGCCACGCACCAATTCTTCGTGGCCGTCCTGGGTTGAGATGCGGTACAGCAGACGCGGAGTCAGGCGCGGGCCCAGGGTTTCCACGAAATAACCGTAGGGCAGGCTCCGCTGTTTGCAGGCTTCGATTAACTTTTTCTTGAGTTCCTTACTACTGATTGGATCGGCAGACTGGACAATCAGATTTCCCAGACTCGGCATGGGCGGCCCCGTGACCGCTGCTCTGCCGTGGCCGTTGGAGTTGGGGAAATCACGAATAGGCTCGCGGCTCAGAAGATAGTTCACCAGTTGCCCTTTCTCGATCACCGAGACCCGGCTGGGCTTGAGGCCCTCGTCATCCACCGCGTAGCCGCCCAGCAAGCGGTGCCCCTCGACATTGTCAACCGTCGGATCGTCCACGACGGAGAGAAAGTCAGGCAGCACGCGGCTCTTGTAGTTGTTAGCCCAGTCTCCGATGGTGCGCGCATTTTGACCCAGCATCGGACGCCGGCCCAGCACGTTCGGTCCCACCAGTTCGGACATGATGCCGGAAGCGGCGTCGGCGGAGAACAACACCGGGCCGCGGTATTCCTCGTCGCTGACCGGCGCCTCGCGAAGCTGCTTTAAAGTTGCGAGCAACTTGCGGGTGCGTGACAGCACCTCTTCCTTCGTCGGCAATTCTCTCGCCTGGCGCACCTGATATCCGTGCGAGCGATCAAGTCGCATGCCATCGGCTGCCTGGGTGTAGCCGCCTACATAGACCTGGTAGGAGCTGTCGCCGCTGCGCACCACCGTTCCTTCGGAAGTTACGAAATACCGGTTCGTCGCCGTAAACCGCAGGGAAGCGTTCAGCAACTGCACTGCAGGATCGGTCTTGTAGAGTGCAGACGCTTCTTCCAGGGTTGTAAGCCATGGTTGAGGAGCGAAATCGAGGCGCACCAGCGGCCCGGTGAATTGAACTGCAGACGTTGGGGCGAAGTCGTCCACGGGATGGTCGACGGTGTATTTCTTGAGTTCCGCTTGCTTCGCCGTAAAAGCTTCGGCGGCCGCCTTGTAAGCGCGGTCGGTTCCCAGCCAAAGCTGATGCCGCAGCGTGGCTTCATCGTCATCCAGGGGGCCGACATCGACCACGCCTTGTCCGGGGCCGTAGTAGCTGTCGTGTTTGTAGTCTCCCACTCGCACCACAATGCGCAACATGCGGATGCGCGTCCGCAGAGACGTACGCAAAGCGCCGAAAGCGGCCTCGGCCACGTATTGGTCAACGTCCATCAACCGGTAGTCGACGTAGTAGGGCGGTTGAGTGTCCGCGAGCTTGAGTTGGGTCTTCGAACGCTGCAGCTCTGCCAGCATGGCGCGCAATACCGGATCATCGGCGGAGGCAGGGTTTTGGCCCGCAAGCATATCCGCGGTTGCGACCAGCAATGCAATCAGGACAGCGAGCCTGCAACCGGACCGGATCATTGCTGCCTTCCGATTGTTAAGCCGAGGTCTGAAGTCCGAGGTCCGACGGCCGCACTCTTGTCCCACGCCGGTGGAGGCAGAATAGGAGGACGGTTCCGAGAATGCGCCCGCTTCTGAACCTCCATTTCGGAGAACAGCATCGCGGGCGCGGCGGCTGAGACCGGCACACTACCAGACTCCGCTCCACAAACACCGTTGAAAACTTCCGTCTTCTCGCCGGTGACCTCGATCCGGTTTAGCGCGGCCAGGGGCGTGCCCACGATATCCACTCCACGCACCAGATCATCCGGACGGCCATCCGGATAAACCTTCCACACCAGCACAGGCAATACCTGGAAAGACTGCGGGAGCGAGCGCGTCGTAAGGGTGAATCCGCCTTCGATGTCCTCGAAATAAAGGCCGTAGGGCTTGCCCTGCTTCTTGACCTCGTCGATCAGCTGCTGGCGCAGCTGCGCATCCTTCACCGTGTGTGAAGAACTGACGATCAGATTGCCTTGCCTCCCGGTAGCCATCAACCCGGCTTGCGCCCGGCCGTGGCCGTTCGACTCGGCGAAACCCTTGATCGGCATGCGTGACATCAGGAAGTTCTTGAGGATGCCGTCCTTGATCACTTCCACGCGTTCGGCAGGCATGCCCTCGTCGTCATACTGATACCAGCCCCCCAGATCCAGTCCGTTCAAACTGCGCTGTGTGGGATCATCAATCACGCTGAGGAATTGCGGCAGCACTTGCTGGTTGACCTTCTTGGTGAAGGTTTGCCCTTCCTGCTCGCCGCGTTGCCGGTGACCTTCCAGGCGATGGCCAAGCACTTCGTGAAAGAAGACCGCCGCCGCTCTGCCGGAAAGCAATGCGGGACCGTCGAAGGGTTCCGCCAGGGGCGCAGCTCGCAAGGCCTTGAGGTCGGAAGCCATCTTTTCAATCTTGCCGGCAATCTCTGCTTCACTAGGGAGACGGTCTGGTGTGGCTGCCTGAAAGGTTTCTACCCGCAACAGTTCCATTCCGTCATCGGCGCGGGTTTCAGCCTCAACTATCAGGCGCACGATCGTGGCTGGAGTGGCGAGTTGAGCGCCGTCACTCGAAACGAAGCGCACCTGGGTCTTCTCTCCCAGCACCATCACCGCCGACGAATAAATCTCCGGATACTTTCGGAAATAGCCGGAGTAGCGTCGCACACGTTCCTCCCAATCCTTTCGGTCGAGGTGGAACGGCGGCATGGCGTAATCCAGATGCGTCTGCGGCTTCTCTTCCGCAAAGTCGGGGGAGGTATCTTCCTCCTTGGTGCGGACGGCCGCCGCCGTCTTCACGTTCAGGTAGGTCTGAGCCGCCTGGCGGTATTCCTCATGGGTGAGCTGCCAAAGCACCCGCGCGGCGGCATCGGGGTTGTCCTGCAAAGGGATCAGCCCGGAATTCATCCCTGAAGAACGGTTTTCCTGGTGGGTGTTGTCGAGCGCAGCGTTACCCACGCGCATGGTGACCTCGCCGGTGCGGCGGCGGAATTCGGTGGAATTAAGCAGGCTGCCCAGGCCACCCACCACGACGGTCCCCTCCTGGTCATAAACCGAGTAGCTGACAAAGTAGGGTGCCGGATCCAGGTGTCCTAGGTCCGTCGTCGCACGCTTCAGCTCCCGCTGCATGGTGGTGAGCAGAACGTCGCCGGCCTTATCGTCGCCGCCCTTCTTGTCGGAGTTCCGTGTCGGGGCACGATCTGCTCCCCAGACCATCGAAGTACACCAGGGAGTACAACAGAGCGGCAACACCAGGCCCAGGGCCAGGCGGCGCAAGAGAGTCTTCATAAGAGAGGTAGACAAGTTTAACCAACTCGCGGTTCCGCGGGTAATAACTTGTTAGACGCGGTTCGGCGTCAGACATCGGACCTCAGGCATCAGCCGCGATGACCCCAAGTTTGATGGAGGACGGGCGTCCTCGCCGTCACCCCACAATCCTGGCGGGCAAAAAAAATGGCCCCATTGCTGGGGCCACTAGTAAAAGAGGCTAGATGGAGGGTTGATTCAGGAATGGCGACGCAGAGAGCCGCTCCGCCAACCGGAACGGCAAATAGAGAGATTTCGAAAACAGCGAGTGAAGGTCATTCTTGTCAGCGGCCTCTTTTGTTACCAGTTAAGGAGCACTTGCGCAGCCAAAGCGGACGGCCTCTCGCAGCTGCCAGCTATAGGCTCGCACGTCGCTGTAAATAATGTACTTAACTGGAGGTGGAAGAAAGCAGCTGAGAAAATTGCGGCCGGGTCTGCCCGGTGATGAAATGCAGAATCCTGCACATTCGCTGCAAACCCCGGCGTCGGGCGTCAAGGCGCCCTACTTCAATTGCTTGCACCCCCGGCCTCTGTCCCCAAACTCAGCCGCGACTTTGGAGCGAAAATGAAAAGGACCTTCGATGATGAGTCGAAGGTCCGAGGTCCAGGTTTAAGAATTCCCAGCCACCATCCGCAGCTTGCCCGGCAGGAAGTGATACGGCGGCCAGGGTCCGCTGATCGCCAGCTCACAGTTCTTCAACTGTTTGGCGGCGCTGTTATACCTGTTCTGATATTTTTCGACGGATTTGGAGTCAATCAGGTGGGCGATGTCGATCAGCATGCCGTTGGAGTCGACCCGCTTGCAGCTAATCTCTTCTTCCAGTGGATTGAACAACTTATGGACTTGGACAGAGAGTGCTCGCGCTTTCGTTCGGCGCTCGCGGTCCTGGGAGGCCTTTTCCCGCAACTTGATTAGGTAATCGCCGCCGACTGTATCCGGCAGGATCACGTCGGCCATGGCTTCGCGCAGCGAGCCGTCCTTGACCCGAAGCTTCAGGTGCATCTCAGCCTTGCCGCGCAGCCGGGCAACGCTTTGACCAAAAGTCCGGCGATTGGTGCGCACTGCCTGACGCAGTGCCTCGTCGGTATCGAAGATCGTGCCAAAGCGGAACGGTAGCACCGTTCCACTGCGGAAACACACGCTTACCACGCGCGCGTGCTCCAGGACGTTCTTCTCCCCGAATTGCGCGTCATCACGCGCATATTCGCTGACAACTATGTTGAATTCTCCGCTGGGATAGGCCAGTACAGCCGCTCCGTTCACTCCTTGAACCCCTTCCAGCAAGGAAGGACGACGAGAACGCGTACCGTTAGCTAGGGTCTGTTGCTCAGTGATGCAATAAGCGTACCACGCCATAAGGTCTCTCCGAACCTGTTGCGAGGCGAGATTAGGGTCACCCCACGCATACTATTGGCCACGTTTTGAACCGTTTGGAAGAAAGGGCGTACAGCGACGAGATTGGACGCTTACTGCTGCGTCCTATGTGCATATTACCTCGGGCACCTACAAAAATGCAACCTTTTCGTGGCAGGTAGCATCTGTCGGGCTGGAGAAGACCCGGGTGGGGCGGACACTCCCTTCGGCTTCGCTCAGGCCAGGCCTGTCCGCCGCTTTTGACTTTGTCTTCACGTCTTGACCATTTATTCGCGCCCTCTGTAGCCATACCAAACACCGACCATCCCCCAAAAATCAACTTCAAAGGCGGCGGACAGGAGTGGCCGCACCCACACGACCCGGTCTGGTCACAATTGAACATCTTATGGCCGGGCAATGGTGCATTCTATGGAAATGCAAACCAAGCGAGAGGCCGCCCTGACGGTTCGTTGCCCCACCTGTGGCGCCAAGCCGGGAGAGAAGTGCGAGCTGAGCACTGGCCTGCCCCGCACCGACCCGCATCGAGACCGGCGCCTGGCGGCTGCCGAAGAGTAGCTCGACCGTATCGCTGAGTGATCGTCTCAGCCAATCTCATTTCCTCAAGAAATACTGTGCAGAATCGCTCACTTTTGAAAGTGGGGCCGACTTCATAGACTTTCTCTTCTTATCGACTTATCCAAGCTATAATCTGCTTGTATGAAGCTGGCGGTAGCAGCCAAGAACAAGCGTGAATTCGATCCCAAGACTTTCCTCGCGACCATCGGTGAGGGCAGGAAGATGCTTGCCGTCGCGAAAAAGAAGGCCGTATTTACGCAAGGCGATGTGGCGGACGCTGTCTTCTACATCCAAAAAGGCAAAGTGATACTCACGGTCGTATCCCAGACCGGCAAGGAAGCGACGATCGGCATCGTGAGTGAGGGAAACTTTTTCGGCGAGGGTGCGCTAGCAGGCCAGGTTCTCCGAATGGGTTCGGCGGCCGCAATGACCGATTGCGAACTTCTGCGAGTAGACAGGAAAGCGATGATGACGGCGCTTCACCGCGAACATGCGTTTTCCGATCTGTTTGTGGCGTATTTGCTGGCGCGGAATATACGCTACGAGGAAGACCTGGTCGACCAACTGTTTAATTCCAGTGAGAAGAGACTGGCCCGTGTCCTTCTATTGCTGGCTCATTTCGGCAAGGACGGCATTCCGGAAACCGTGGTCCCCAAGATCAGTCAGGAAACCCTGGCCGAGATGGTTGGAACCACTCGTTCGCGAGTCAGCTTTTTCATGAACCGGTTCAGGAAATTGGGTTTCATCCACTATGCTGGAGGAGTAGAAGGTGGACTGCAAGTCCACAGTTCGCTGCTCAACGTAGTCCTGCACGACTAGGGTTTCCCGCCACACGGCCTCAGCTCAGACCAAGAAGATCAACGAAACCGAAGCCTGTACGTGCAGATCTTTGCGGCAAAGCACCGCATTGAGCACTTTTGAACAGTAGGGCGGGGAGCCTGCCTGTATACATCACAGCATGGGTACAAGCAGCACTCTACTCTGCATACACCGGGATCCATCCCAACTGAGTTTGCTGGAGCAAAATGGATACGAGCTCCTGACCGCGAGCACGGGTTGCGAGGGTCTGCGGCTGTTTATGTCGCGGCCGGTTGATGCAGTTGTCCTCGACTACCAACTGGGTCTCTTGGATGGCGGGGTCGTCGCAGCCGAGATCAAGAAGGTCAAGCCCCAGGTGCCCATCGTCATGCTGGCTGAGAACGTCGAGCTGCCGGAGGATGCATTGAAATCCGTCGATGCGCTCGTGGCAAAGTCTGACGGGCCTCATTTCCTGTTGGCAACCGTTCACTTTGTGCTGAATGTAAAGCCGGCTCATCGCCATGAAGAAAAGCTAAGGGCCCAAACACCAGCCCATCTCCGCCGCCCGGGCAGGTCACGCGAAGGGTTGGAACGTCGTCCGGCTAATCCTGCTCAACTCGCAACGAACGAAAAAGATGCGCCTTTTTCGCCAGGAGTGTGGCGGAACATTCGGAACGGAACTCTCCAATTCTGACCATATACGCCAAGCTTCCCGAAGCTCATGCGGATTGGGGCTGGTTCTGTAGGTTTACCCCGGTTGAGGCCTCAACGACTTCCCACATTCCAAACAAAATGGCTTGGATCGTGAAGTGATGAGCCCGCAGAACGGACACATCCTTTGTGACCCGAAGTCCCTGCGGTATGTCTGTTTCGCGAAGAACTCCTTTAGCGGATCGGTAATGAATGCGAGTAACGCACGAATGCGGATGTGAAAGGGCTGCATGGGGTCCAGGGCCGAAGATCTGCATTTCCTGGTATTCGCTACCCAGTCTTCGACTGGCTCACGATGACACATCAAGGCCGCGATTGCTGTGCAAGATTGCTCAAGTTACCGAAGAACTATGAATCCGGAGAGGCGCCGGTCGAGTTAGTCCTTTTTTGCCTCCCAAGCCCGAGTGAGCAATTCAGACCAGCTATTGCTGGGGGTCTAGGCGATCATAGTGCTGGAGACGAGTACTACTTCTCTCTCTTTCAGGTCCTCTGAACTAAGTCAGCTCATCTGAAGTTTTCTCTTCTTAGTTCCTCAGCTCCGAAAGGAACAATTCATGAAAAAGACAATTTCACTACTCGCAATAGGCTTCATGTGTCTGGTGGGTACGTATGCCTCGGCGGGCACTGCGCGCCAGGACACCGAAAAGCGCCTGCAATCGTCGGTCGACGTTCTGCACGCGGTTATGGGGGCCCCGGACAAGGGCATTCCGGAAGAAGTATTGAGCAACGCAAAGTGCATCCTGGTGGTGCCAGACTTGATTAAGGGCGGCTTCATTTTCGGCGGCAAGCACGGGCGTGGCGTAGCCTCGTGCCGAACGGCTGACGGCTGGAGTGCACCCGCGTTCGTCTCAATTGGTGGCGGGAGTTGGGGATTGCAGATCGGCGTCGAAGGCGTTGACCTGGTCATGCTGGTCATGAACGACCAGGGTTTCCAGCATTTGCTTTCCAGCAAGTTCGCGCTCAGTGGCGAAGGATCAGTTGCGGCGGGCCCGGTTGGCCGTCATGCGTCCGCGGGAACTGACTGGAAGATGAACACTGAAATGCTGACCTACTCGCGCTCCAAGGGCGTGTTCGCCGGCCTGACATTGGAAGGCGCGGTAATCGAGCAGGATGACGACTCCACGCGCGCCATTTACGGCAAGCACATGAGGTTCCGCAATATCCTTTCGGGCAAGGTTTCAACCCCGGCAATTGCGGATGCATTCATGAAGGCTGTCGCAGGTGCAGGACAACAGGCCAAGATCGCGGAAGCGAACGACGACAAGAAGTAGTCGCCGGTTCGGAATCCTGTTGAAGCGGGTGATTTCTGCTGACCGAGACCCACATGGGTATCGGTCAGCTGTCCTTCGAGCTCCGTAAGTCGTTGCCGTTGGATAAGACGGAGTATCGGTCGGCACTCTTGTGAATGAGTGACAAGGAGTAAACCATGCTCGGAACTATCCTGATCATGATCCTGATTTTGGCACTTCTTGGCGCCCTGCCACGGTGGCCGCATAGCCGGGATTGGGGATATGCCCCGACCGGTGGGCTGGGAATCGTGCTTTTCGTGGTTGTCATTCTTCTGGTTCTCGGTCGGATTTGAGCCATGCGCCGCCCAGCCATCTCGTGGGGCGCCATAGGCGAGAGATGGCGCCTGCTTTCTGTCCGCGTCGTGACACTTCTTCTGGTTGTGCTGATGTGCGGCGGTGGCTCGTCTGCTTATTCCGTTCTCACCCACGAGGAGATTGTAGATCTGCTCTGGACTGATGCGATCCGGCCCCTTTTGCTCAAGCGATATCCGGGACTATCGGAAGACCAGCTTCGGGAGGCGCACGCCTACGCTTACGGAGGCGCCGTCATCCAGGATCTCGGCTACTATCCGTTCGGCAATAGAGAATTCAGCAATCTGGTGCATTACGTTCGCAGCGGAGACTTTGTTCGCGAGCTGCTCCTCGAAAGCCAGGATGTCAATGAGTATGCCTTCGCGCTGGGAGCACTGTCACACTATGCTTCGGATATTGCCGGCCACCCGGCGGTCAACCAGGCGGTCGCGATCGAATATCCGAAGCTGCGGGCGAAGTTTGGCAAGTCAGTCCGATATGCGCAGGGCAAGACGGCGCACCTGAAAACGGAGTTCGGGTTCGACACGGTGCAGGTCGCGAAGAATCGTTATGCGTCGCAGCAGTACCACGATTTCATCGGATTTCAAGTGTCCAAGTCGCTGCTCGAGCGGGTCTTTCCCGTGGTGTACGGAGTGGAGTTGAAAGACGTGCTTACCCATGAAGATCTGGCCCTGGGCTCGTATCGCTTCGCCATTAGCCGGCTGATTCCGCAGATGACCCAGGTCGCGTTGCAAACCCATAAGAAAGAGCTGATGCGCGAGACCCCCAATTTTGCGAGACGGAAGTTCCTGTACCGTCTTTCGCGCTCCGGTTATGAAAAGGAATGGGGGAAGGACTACGTGAAGCCGGGCTTCGGTACGCGCATCTTATCAACACTCCTGCGATACATGCCGAGGATTGGTCCGTTCAAAGGGTTGGCTTTCAATAACCCAACCGCCCAAACTGAGGACCTGTATTTCAAGAGCATCAACACAACCGTGGACCAATACCGGGCTTTTCTCGAAGCGGTGCGCACCGACTCGCTCGTGCTACCCAACTGCGATCTTGATAGCGGTAAGGTGACCAAGGCAGGGGAATACTCCCTCACGGACGACGGTTACGCAGCATTGCTGGCCCAGCTGTCAGCCCGGAAGTTCGATCTCACCTCACCAGAGCTGCGCGCAAACATTCTCGATTTTTATTCCGATCTCGCGCTTCCGATCGCCACGAAAGAGAAACAGAGTGACTGGCAAGGTGTCCTGACCGAACTGGATCAACTGAGGTCAATGTCCCCTGTCACAACGGCTGTGTCAGAGTCTGCTCGATGAGACAGAGCACGGCACATGGCGATGCAAACTGAGCTACTCACCGCCAAAACCTCACGATTTCCGAGAGAGGCGACGCCGATTCGACGTCAGATATGAAATTGCGCACAATCCCCAGGGTGTTGCTAATGCTCGCGTGTTGTACAGCACTGACTTGGGCAGCACAAGACTCGGCGGGCTCGGGCGATGGTGGGTGTCGGCAGATCGCGGGCCAACTGCCTCAGGCAGCATCCACGTTCGGTCATGGCCTTACCATGTCACCGCGCAATGCCGTCCGGCCGAGCAACCTCAAATGGGAGTTGCCTATCGCTGCCGCCAGTGGACTCTTAATCGCACACGGCGACGATTACGTCAACAGCCACATTAAGTCGGTCTCATTTGCGCGGGCGGCGTCGCGGGGATCAAATGTTGGCCTGGGGATCGAACTCGGAGCGGCTGGACTGATGTACCTGGTGGGTTGCTCGGGGCATCGCTCATCCTATGCGGCAAACACCGGCTTCACGGCTCTCGAAGCTATCGGCGCCGCGAATATAGTGACCTATGCACTCAAGGTGGGCACCAACCGCCAATATGCATACCATCCAGACCCCCACGGGGAATTTTGGGAGGGCGGTAAGTCGTTTCCTTCGGGGCATGCCGCAACCAGCTTCGCGTTCGCCAGCGTGATTGCTCACCGGTACCCACACAAGCTTTGGCTCAAGTGGGGCGTCTACGGGTTGGCGACGGGCGTTAGCCTCGCTCGGGTGGGCGGCAGAAAGCATTTTGCTTCGGACATCCTGGTAGGCGGTACTCTGGGATATGTGACCGGAACCTACCTTGCGACGCATTAGTGGCGGAGGGAGAGGGATTCGAACCCCCGGTACCGTTTCCGGTACAGTGGTTTTCAAGACCACCCGTTTCAACCGCTCACGCATCCCTCCGAGCTGTGTCAAATAATTATAGCTTGTGACTTTGGCGGGCCTTCCTTAAATTGCTCTCCGTAGTTGTCTCCTCGTTTGAGCCACCTCATGCGCGTGATGTATAAGACAAGCCTATGAAACGAGTTTTCTTGTCGCTTGTATTGGTTGGTTTGATTGCCAGTGTTTGTACTCACGGTGGCGCCCAGACTTCCGCGAAGGGTGCGGACGAGAAGAGCCTGGCAGTCCGCACCGCTGGATTGCAAAGGCGCAACGGTTTTCTCCCCTACTATTGGGACGAGAAAAAAGGCGACATTCTGTTTGAGTTATCCCCGGCGGCGCTCGGGCGAGAGTTTCTTTATTTCACCGGGCTGGGCAGTGGGGTCGGTTCTACGGAAGCATTCGCCGACCGGAGTTCATTCGGCGGGGGGTGGGTGTGCCGCTTCCGACGGGTTGGAATGCGGGTACTGGTGATCCAGGAAAACACCGGCTTTCGCGCTCCGAACGGCGGGCCGGATTTGCAGCATTCGGTGGAATACAGCTTTCCGACTTCAGTGGTCGCCTCGCTTCCAGTGGAGGCTGAACAAGACGGAACCGTGGTCGTCGATGCCTCAACGTTATTGGTTCGGGACGCATTCGACTTGCTGTCGCAACTGCGACGGCCGACTCGCGCCGTGGGCGGCGTGATGGTGCGAGAGCAGTCGTCCAAGGCGGCGGACTGGCGGCTAGACACGGATCGCAGCGTCATTGATCTGGAACACACCGGAAGCTTTCCGCTGAATACCGAAGTGGAAACGCTGCTCACCTTCGCCTCAGATTCAGAAAGCGACATTAACCAGCCAGATCCACACGCGTTGAGCGTGCGTGAGCACCATTCGTTTGTGGCTCTGCCGAGTTCTGGATACGAGCCGCTGGAACAGGACCTCCGCGTGGGATTTATTACCGTGAGTTATCAGGATTTTTCCCAGGTTTATGACCGCCCGCTCACCCGCTATCTGGTTCAGCGGTGGCGCTTACAGAAGAAAGATCCAAACGCGGCGCTCAGTGAACCAGTCAAGCCGATTGTTTTTTATCTCGACCGGGCTATTCCCGAGCCCGTCCGTTCAGCCGCTCGTACCGGGGCGTTGTGGTGGAACACGGCGTTTGAGCAGGCGGGATTCAAGAACGCGCTTCGCATCGAGGATTTGCCCGAGGGCACGGACCCGATGGACATTCGTTACCCCACCATCCAGTGGACAAACCGCTCCGGCCGGGGCTGGTCGGTGGGACAGAGCCATATCGATCCACGCACCGGCGAGATTATTCACTCGGTGGTGCAGCTGGATTCCCATCGTATGAGGACGGTAAACAATTATTGGGAGTCGACGACTCCTTCTGGACGTGATTCCGCTGAGCGTAGTTCCGTCGAACCAGCGCCGGATACGTTCGCAGCGCTCGACAACCTCGACCCACAAACCAGCGAGGAGCAGGTGATGCTGAACCGGTTGGCTCTGCTCACCTGCCATGAAATGGGCCATGTGCTCGGACTGGAACATAATTTTGTGGCCAGCACCTACGGCCGCGGCTCGGTTATGGATTACTTTGCGCCCCGAGTGCGCATCCGCCCGGACGGTACCGCCGACCTTTCCGACGCCTACATGCAGGGCGCGGGCAGCTACGACCGTCATGCCATTGAGTGGGGCTACAGTCAGGGCAAACCCGGCAGCACGGCCGCGCAGGAGCATACCCGCCTGAACGCGATCGCGAAGGGCGCGATCGCGAAGGGTATTGTCTGGGGGAACACGGAAGACCCACGCTGGAATTCCTATGACGACGGGCCCGATCCGGTGACCTGGCTGAAGGAAGTTTTGCCCGTCCGTGACGCGTTGATGACGCACTACGGCCCGAGAATGTTGCGTCCAGGCGAGCCGAATTCGATGCTGGCCTCGCGGCTGCCGCTGGTCTACCTGTTTCATCGCTACGCGCTGGCAGCTGCAATCAATGTGGTAGGCAGCGCCCAGGTGCCGCTGTCGCTGGCGGGCGATGGCCAGGAACCGGTCAGTATCTGGCCGGCCGAGAGTCAGAAAGAGGCGCTGCGCCTGACGCTGCAGGCGCTGAGCCCTGCGAAGCTAAGCATTCCGGCGGAAGTCTGGCGGGCGCTGGCTCCGCTGGAGAATCACGATTCTGATCCGGAGCGCTTCACTTCGTCGGCGGGATATCTATTCAGCCCGCAGGATGGGGCGCGAGCCGTGGCTGAAATCGTCTTGGGTGGATTGCTCAATCCCAGGCGAATGCAGAGGCTGGCCGTTATTTCACGCCAGGACGCGCAGGCCCTGTCGCCGGGAAACGTCGTATCGGCTATGGTGACTGCTGCATTCTCTGAAGCGGCGAAGACACCCGCAGAACGAGATCTTGCCGGCGTGGTGCAAACGGAGTTGGCGGACAGGTTGATGGTGCTGGCGGTGAATCCCGATGCTACTCCGGAAGTGCGTGCAGTGGCGTTGGCGGGCGTGAGGGAAGTGCAGAGCGCGGCGAAGAAAGTCGCTGCGCGCGGCCCCGTGATCGAGCAAATTGATCACGAGATCGTTCTGTTCCTGCAAAATCCCGAGCAGAATACGCCAAAGCTGAAACCGTCAGGGGCTCCGGCGGGGCCGCCGGTGTAGGCGGGCTGGTGTGGGGCGGACACTCTTGCTTGTCCGCCGCCGTTGAAATTGCTTCTTCGCGGTCAACTCTCGTAGCCGTCCGATTACGGAGTGCTGGTGGTATTGAACGTCAAAAGCTCCAGGTCAAAGGCGGCGGACAAGAGTGTCCGCCCCACACCAGCTCACCCCGATCGCCCTATCGGATGGTTGGTTTCGTAGGCTGCGATCTCTGACTGGTGCTGCAGGGTGAGTCCGATGTCGTCAAGACCTGCGAGCAGGCAGTGGCGTGTGAAGTCATCGATCTGGAAGGTGGCGGAAAATCCGCGATCGTCTTCGACCTTGCTTTGCTCCAGGTCAACGACGAGCTGGTAGTCAGGCACCGCCGCTGCGCGGCGAATGATTTCCGCGACTTGCTCCTCGCTCAGCACGACCGTGAGTACGCCGTTCTTCACACAGTTGTTGGCGAAGATATCAGCGAACGACGGAGCGATCACCGCCCGGAAACCAAAGTCCTCCAGGGCCCAGACGGCGTGCTCGCGCGAGGACCCACAGCCGAAATTCTTTCCCGTCACGAGAACGCTGGCCCCCGCGTAGCGCGGCTGATTGAGCGAGAAAGACGGGTCTTGCGAACCATCCTTGCTGCGTCGCCAATCGTAAAACAGGAACTCGCCAAAGCCCGTGCGCTCAATTCTTTTGAGGAACTGCTTCGGGATGATCTGATCAGTGTCGACGTTGGCGCGATCGAGGGGGGCAACTTTGCCTTTATGAATACGAAACGGTTGCATTAGTGCTCCAAACTTCGCGGAAGGCGGGACGCCCTCTGGACAGCCGGCGGGCCTGTCCAGAGCGTAGTCGAAGGAACGCCAACGCTACGCGTTGATGGGCGATGCACCTTCATTGAAATTTCCAGTTACGAATATCCGTGAAGTGGCCGGCAATGGCTGCGGCGGCGGCCATCATGGGACTGACCAGATGAGTTCGTCCACCTCGTCCCTGGCGGCCTTCGAAGTTGCGGTTGCTGGTGGAAGCGCAGCGCTCACCGGGCTGCAGGATGTCCGGGTTCATGCCCAGGCACATGGAGCAGCCCGACTCGCGCCATTCAAAGCCGGCTTCCTGGAAAATCCGGTCGAGGCCTTCCTGCTCCGCCTTGCGCTTCACCGCTTGTGAACCGGGCACTACCATGGCTCGCACTTTGGGATTCACGTGGTGGCCTCGGGCTACCCTGGCTGCGGCACGCAAATCTTCCAGGCGGGAGTTGGTGCAGGACCCGATAAAAACCCGGTCGATGGCAATTTCTTCCACCCGAGTCCCGGGCTTGAGTCCCATGTATTCCAGCATGCGCTCGGCGGAACGACGGTCGGCTTCGGTCTTCAGATCGCTGAGTTCCGGCACCCGGCCGCTGACAGCAACCACCATGCCCGGGTTCGTGCCCCAGGTGACAAACGGAGAAAGTTTCGAGGCGTCAATTTCCACGATTTTGTCGTACTGCGCGCCCGGATCGGAAGGCAGGCTGCGCCAGCGCACCAGCGTCTTTTCCCAATCGCCGTTTTGCGGGGCGAAGCGGCGGCTCTTGATGTAAGCAAACGTGGTTTCGTCGGGCGCGACCATACCGGCGCGGGCACCGGCCTCAATGCTCATGTTGCACAACGTCATCCGGCCTTCGACCGAAAGGGCACGGACAGCTTCGCCGGCGTATTCGATGACGTGGCCGGTGGCGCCGTCGGTCCCGATCTGGCCGATGATGCCGAGGGCAAGATCTTTCGCGGTTACTCCCTCGGCCATCGAACCCCGTACGTCGATCAGCATGGTTTTCGGTTTGCGCTGTGGCAGGCATTGCGTGGCCAGGACGTGTTCGACCTCGGATGTGCCGATGCCGAAAGCCAAAGCACCGAACGCGCCGTGCGTACTGGTGTGGCTGTCGCCGCAGACGATGGTCATGCCGGGTTGGGTGAGGCCCAACTCAGGGCCGATCACGTGCACGATACCCTGGTCGGGCGAGTCCATGTCGAACAGCGGGACTCCAAACTCTTTGCAGTTTTTTTGCAGTGCCTGGATCTGGACGGCCGCAATTGGGTCTGTGATGGGAGTGCCGCGAGGCTCGGTCGGAATATTGTGATCTACCGTCGCGACCGTACGATTCGGCTGACGGACCCCGCGTCCGGCCACGCGCAGGCCGTCGAAAGCCTGAGGCGACGTGACTTCATGGACCAGGTGCAGATCGATATACAGAAGCGGGAGGCGGTCGGTCGGCGAACACACCACGTGCTCGTCCCAAACTTTCTCGAATAAGGTGCGCGATTCGGCCATGAGTTTCGAGTTTACCTGAACGAATATTTTATCAGTTGAGCCAGGCCGGTGTGGGGCGGACACTCTTGTCCGCCGCCTTTGACTTAGATTTTGGGCATTCAAAACAAAGCTTCTCCGTAACCAGACAGCAGCGGAAATTCCCCAACAGTCAACTTCAAAAGCGGCGGACAAGAGTGTCCGCCCCACACCGGCCCACTTCGACCCGCTCCCCCAAGGTTATGAGATTATGATGATCATTCATGATCAACGGAAAGCGCATCGCCGTGGTGCTGCCTGCGTATAACGCGGAGAAGACCCTGGCGGCGACAGTGGCGGAGCTGCCTGAACTGGTGGACATCCGCATTCTGGTGGACGATCACAGTTCCGACCGCACGGTTGAAATCGCCGAGCGGCTGGGACTGCAATTCTTTGTGCACGACCAGAATTACGGCTACGGACGCAACCAGCAGACCTGCTACCGCGAGGCTTTGGCCGCAGGCGCTGACGTAGTAATCATGGTGCATCCCGACTACCAGTACACGCCGTTGCTGGTAACGGCCATGGCCAGCATGGTGGCCTACGATGTCTACGACGTGGTGCTGGGTTCACGCATCATCGGCGGGCAGGCGCTGCATGGAGGTATGCCGTTCTACAAGTACGTGGCGAACCGGTTCCTCACCGCGTTCGAGAACCTGTTTCTGAGGATCAAGTTATCGGAATACCACACCGGGTATCGCGCCTTCAGCCGCAAGGTCTTGCTGGATCTTCCCCTGCTGGAGAATTCGGACGACTTCGTCTTCGACAATCAGGTGTTGGCGCAATGCGTGAACTTCGGCTTCCGCATTGGCGAAGTATCGTGCCCTACGAAATATTTCGAAGAAGCCTCTTCCATCAACTTCCGCCGCAGCGTGACCTACGGTTTGGGCGTGATGGGGACGACCTTGCAGTTCGTGCTGCAAAGAGCCGGGCTGGCACATTTCCGGATTTTCAGCGCAAAAGGCAGGAAGCTGGAACCGGGGAGTCCGGGCTACTACGCCGCGGGTGCGGCAGAGCCTCGCGCCTAGCGGCGGCTTACGCGCGGAAGCCCAGGGCTAACAGCCAGACGTTCAGGACTGCAATCACCACCGCAGTAAGCCAGGCAAGGGACTTTAGCCAGGAAGCGTTGGTGAACTCGCCCATCTTCTGGCGGTCGCTGGTGAACATGACCAGGGGGAAGACAGCGAAACTCAGCTGCATGCTCAGAATCACCTGGCTCAGAACCAGCAGTTTGGCGGTGCCGCCCGTTCCCCAGAAAGCGGTGACAACCACCGCCGGAATAATCGCCACTACCCGCGTAATCAGCCGGCGCAGCCAGGGACGCAGCCGTATGTTCAGAAAGCCTTCCATCACCACCTGACCTGCCAGAGTCCCCGTCAGAGTGGAGTTTTGGCCAGACGCGAGCAAGGCCAGGGCGAACATGGTGCTGGCTCCCGTAACTCCCAACAACGGAGTGAGGAGTTTGTGAGCGTCGTTAATTTCCGCCACGTCGTTGTATCCGTTGCGGAAGAACGTGGCAGCGGAAACGATGAGGATGGCCGCATTTACCAGCAGGGCGAAGGTGAGGGCGATAGTGGAATCGATGGTCCCGAAGCGAATGGCCTCGCGTTTACCCTTGGCAGTGCGCTCGAAATTGCGCGTCTGCACCAGTGCCGAGTGCAGGTAGAGATTGTGCGGCATCACCGTGGCCCCCAGGATGCCGATGGCGATATACAACATGCCGGGGTCACGAAAGATTTGCGCGGACGGGATAAGGAATCCCTTGGCGATACCCAGCATGCTTGGGCGGGAAAATAAAATCTCCAAACCAAAGCAGACCCCGATTACCCCGATCAGGGAAATCACCAGCGCCTCGACCAGACGAAACCCTTTCTGCTGTAAGAACAGAATCAGGAGAACGTCCAGCGAGGTCAGGCACACGCCCCACAGCAGCGGAATGTGGAACAGCAGGTTCAAAGCGATGGCCGAGCCGATGACTTCCGCCAGGTCGCAGGCGGCGATGGCGATCTCGGCTCCGACCCACAACATGAACGACACCGGGCGGCTGTAGTGGTCGCGACAGGCGGCTGCCAGATCGCGCCCTGTGACCACGCCCAGCTTGATGGCCAATGCTTGCAGCAGAATCGCCATCAGGTTGGAGAGCATGATGACGGAAAGAAGGGTGTAGTTGTACTTCGAGCCGCCCGCCAGATCGGTGGCCCAGTTGCCGGGATCCATGTAGCCCACAGCCACCAGGTACCCGGGGCCGGCGAAAGCGACGAGCTTACGCAGGAAACCTGCCGATTCCGGGATCGGCAAACTGCGGTAAATCTCAGGCAGGCTGGGGCGCGTAACGGCGTGGCGCCAACCCTGTTCGGCGGTTACGTCCGGGCTGGACATGACCTGAGGTTCAGACGGCAACAACATTAGCACAAGTATACACGAGCTAGTAAACTATAGTTAATTAGTTTTGTTTTATTGTTTTCAGAAAAGCTACTATCTGCTCTTGCGCTCCGCTGCTGTGACCCAGACTTTCTCAGCCGCGGAGGCACCCAGGGCCACGGTTCCAGCGTCGGTGTCCAGAGTCAGGGTATGGTCGTAGTTCTGCCCCGAGACACGGACGCGCGCGCCGGGCCGGATGCCGCGATGCTCCAGGAACTCCAGCAGACGCCGGTCGCGTTCGTAGATGCCACTCACCAGGTAACTGCCGCCCGCCTCGGCGTGGGCGAGCAGCAGCAGACCTCGGCGACGCCGGCTGCCAGGACTCTCCAGTTCACTGAGGTTGCCGTGCGGGCAGGCGCCTCCGCGCCCCAGTTTGGCTAGCAGTTTGGCTTCGAAGTCTGTGGATACAGCATGCTCCAGCCGCTCCGCCTCGTCATGCACCTTGTACCATTCCATGCCAAACATTTCCGACAGCATGCGTTCAATCAGGTGATGGCGCAGGGTGAGCCTGCGGGCGATTTTACGTCCGGCTGCGGTGAGGCTGACCTCTCCGGTGTTTTGAACCCGGACTAGGCCATCTTTTTTCAGGCGGCGCAGGGCCATGGTAACGGCGGGCGGCGAAACCGAAAGCCAGTGCGCCAGCGTGGCCGAGATCACAGCCTGGCCTTCTGTTTCCGCCTCGAGAATGGCCTTGAGGTAGTCTTCCTTGGAAACGGTGATCATCGATAGGACATTATACGGCGGGGGTTAAGCGTGGTTAATCTAAATCCACCACGGAGACACAGAGACACGGAGAGAAACTAAGGTCATGTCGGACAGTCCTGATTTGCCACCCGCAATCGACTCGCGGCAATGAGTGGCCTCCGTTTTGAATTCCTTGGATTTTCTGTGGCTTGTGCCTCCGTGGTTAGGATGTTCCTCCGCGTTTGACATCGCCTGCGCGTCCCCCTAACCTTGTCAGTCTCCGGCTATGAAAGTCCTTGTCATTGGAAGTGGCGGACGCGAGCACGCCCTGGTGTGGAAACTGCGCCAGTCTCCGCGCGTTTCTCAGGTGTTTTGCGCGCCCGGCAACGGCGGTATTGCCGAAGAAGCCGAGTGCCTGCCCGCGGATGTGAAGAGTATCGACTCGTTGGTGACGGTGGCCAACCAGGTCAGCCCGGATCTCACTATTGTTGGGCCTGAACTCCCCCTATCCCTGGGGGTGGTGGACGAGTTCAAGCGGCGAGGTTGGCACGTTTTCGGTCCCAGCAAAGCGGCGGCGCAACTGGAGTCAAGCAAGAGTTTTGCCAAGGAATTCCTGCAGCGGCATCGCATTCCCACTGCGCACTTCGCGATTTGCGACTCCATCGACGAAGTTCTGGAAGCCTTACCGCACTTTCATGCCCCGGTGGTAGTCAAAGCGGACGGTTTGGCTGCGGGCAAGGGAGTCGTGATTTGCAGAACCAAGGAAGAAGCGGCATCGGCAGCGGCGGAGATGTTCAGCGGGAAGACGCTGGGCGAGGCGGGGCGCCGGGTGGTTCTGGAAGAGTGTCTGACGGGTGAAGAGCTTTCGTTTCTGGTGCTGAGTGACGGAGAAAGAGTGGCGCCACTGGTGGCGGCTCAGGATCACAAGCGCATCGGGGATGGCGACACCGGTCCGAATACAGGCGGAATGGGCGCCTACTCCACGCCAAACATCGTCGACGAACAGATGACCCAGTGGCTATTGCAACACGTCGCGCGGCCGGTGGTGGCTGGGATGAAGGCAGAAGGCGCGGAATATCGAGGCATCCTCTATTGCGGGCTGATGATGACGGCACGCGGGCCTATGGTACTGGAGTTCAACTGCCGCTTCGGCGATCCGGAGACACAGCCGATTCTGATGCGCCTTGAAAGCGATCTGGTGGAAGCTCTGGAAGCATCGATCGAAGGCCGGGTCAGCGAGGGTGATTTCCGATGGTCGCAGGACTCTTCGGTGTGCGTGGTTGTTTCCTCTGGCGGGTATCCCGGCACTTTCGAAGCGGGGAAGAAGATAATGGGGCTTGAAGATGCAGCCAAGGTCGGCGGGGTCAAGGTTTTTCACGCGGGCACGACTCGTCATGACGGCGCGTTCTTCACGGCGGGCGGGAGAGTGCTGGGAGTGACAGCGAGGGCGGCAGACCTTAAGACTGCGGTTGATCGCGCCTATACGGCCGTCTCGAAGATCGGGTTTGAAGGCGCGCATTACCGCAAAGACATCGCCTCGAAAGCGTTGAAGAAATAGTTTCCAGTTTCCGGTGTTTAGTTCTGGTTTCCTGAAGCCACGAAAAACAAGGACATTCATGAGCGCAAAGCCTCGGGTTTCGATTGTGATGGGAAGTGACTCCGACCTCGACATCATGCGGGAGGCCGCGAAAGCCCTGGAAGAATTCGGCATCGAGTACGAGATCGACGTCACTTCAGCCCATCGTTCGCCTGAGCGTACCGCTGAATACGCGCGCAAGGCGGCCGGGCGAGGGATTCGCGTGATCATCGCCGGAGCCGGCGGCGCCGCTCATCTGGCGGGGGTAATTGCTGCGCACACCTCGCTTCCAGTCATCGGTGTGCCGATTCCCTCCACGTCGCTGCAGGGGATGGATTCTCTGCTGGCGACGGTGCAGATGCCGGCGGGCATTCCGGTGGCGACCGTTGCCATTGGCAAGCCCGGCGCGACCAATGCGGGAATCCTGGCGGCGGAGATTCTGGCGCTGTCCAGCGAGCCGCTGGCCAGAAAACTGAGTGAGCACAAAGAGAAGCTGGCGAACAGCGTGGACGAGAAATCCAGGAAGCTGAAGATTACGCTGGGGGCCTCCTGAGGCGCGTAGAAAATGTGGGCGCGAGCGTCCCGCTCGTGCGGAAGAGGCACAGGTGCCTTCGCGGATGAATGATGGCATTCATTTCGGCGAGCTCCTCGACTACATCGAGGAGGAGAACCAGCGTTGGAAGCAGTTCTTCGGCCGCCACCCTGAAGCCCTCGACCTGCCCTTAGACATTGCCGGCGACGTGCGTGCGCTGGTGCTGCATATTTTTGCGGTGGAACTTTACTTTGCGAATAAAGTTTCCGGACAACCCGCAATCGAACTCCATAAGCTCCCGGCGGAGAGCCTCGACGAAATCTTTGCCATCAGCGAACTGGCAGGGCGAATGTATCGTGAGTTTTTCGTCACAGCTCAAGGCAAAGACTGGTCTCAATTGGTGGAATTAGACCGAATCAATCGAAGCGCCAGCAAGAGAAAACTGGTTGCCCAGGCGTTTACTCACAGCCTGCGTCACTGGGCGCAGATCTCCACTTACCTGCGCCAACAGGGACTGAGGCAGGAATGGCATCACGACTTGTTGATGAGTAAAGCAATGGAATAGGGCCATTAGAGCTTCAGGCTCTTCAAATATTCCCGCAATGGCCCACCGAGGTCGCTGCGCTTGAGAGCAAATTCCACCGTGGCTTTCAGAAATCCCAGCTTGTCGCCGGTGTCGTGACGTTTCCCATCGAAAACATAGCCGTAGATTTTCTCTTTCTGCAGCAACGCTCGCAGTCCGTCGGTGAGTTGCAGTTCGCCTCCTGCGCCCGCTTTGAGATCTGACAACTTCTCAAAAACCGTCGGAGTGAGAATGTACCGGCCAATGACCGCCAGGTTGGAGGGAGCCTCTTCCGGGCGCGGCTTTTCTACCAGGCTCACAACCTCGTATAACTTGCCATTTGATCCTGGTACCGGCTTGCCGTCGAGCACTCCGTACGCCGAAATGCCCGGCCCTTCGACTACTTGGGTGGCAAGAACAGAACACTGCGTCTTCTCGAAGACGTTCATCATCTGTTTCAGACACGGGACCTCGGAGTCAATCACGTCATCGGCCAAGAGAACCGCGAAAGGCTCGTTGCAGACTAGTTCGCGTGCAGTGAGTACCGCGTGGCCCAGACCCAGGGCCTCTTTCTGGCGTACATAGGATATGTGGATCAGGTCAGAAATCTGGCGCACGATTTTGAGCAGATCGGTCTTGCCGCGCTCCTCGAGCATCTTTTCCAGCTCGTAGCTCACGTCGAAGTGATCCTCAATCGCCTGTTTGCCGCGCCCGGTCACAATGATGATCTGGTCACAGCCGGCCGCGACGGCTTCCTCCACGCCGTACTGGATGATGGGTTTGTCCACCAGGGGCAACATCTCTTTGGGTTGCGCCTTGGTGGCGGGCAGAAAGCGCGTGCCCAAGCCGGCGGCGGGAAAAACAGCTTTGCGGACTTTCATGGTCATGAATGACTTCCTCTTTGACCCGGCTCGAACCAGAATAGCCTACAGGCAGCCGGTTAATAATCTTAAACGCTTCAAAACCTTTTTCCGGGATCGAGCACCACTACAGAACGGGCGTGTCATTTCCTAGCATGCTTTTGCGGATAATCTTCATGGGTACCGAACCCTGTAGCATGAAACGGTCGTGAAACTCCTGCAGACTGAATTCCGCGCCTCGTACTTTCTGGTAGTCCTCCCGCAGCTTCAGGATCTGCAGCTTTCCAAGAGTGTAATAGAGATATGTGGGGTCGGAAGTGCCACGCTTGGCCTCGACTTCGGCAACGGGAGCGACCTGGAAGCCCTCATTGATGAAGAAGTTCTGCCCTTGCTCCAGCGTCATCTTGCCAGTGTGCATCTCAATCCCGACGATGAAGCGGGCATCGCGCAGGAGCGCGTCCACTAGTTGTCCCAGACGAAGCTTGGGGTCATGATCGCCGTAGCCCTCGTCCAGCATCATCTGTTCCGTGTAGTGTGCCCAGCCTTCGGCGTTGCTGTTGTTGTAGAGCAGCTTGCGAGTCTTGGACGGGGCGGCCTGCAGCCAGAGGAACTGGGTGTAGTGACCGGGATAAACCTCATGGATGGCGGTGCTCACGATGGTACCGCGGCTGAACGCCTGCATCCACTGCTCGACTTTTTCCGGCCTCCAGGCAGGTTCGGGCAGGGTGACATTAAACATCGCCTCTGTGGCTTTGGTTTCGTAAGCGCCGGGGGTATCCATGGAAGCCGTGGTCAAAGCGCGCTGGAAGGGCGGCGTCTCCTCCACGATAGGCGGGATGGATGAGGGCAGCGTGATGATCTTTTTTTGCTCGATGAACTGGCGCAACCCGCCCAGCGTATCGCGGAAGGTTTGCAAGAGCTGGCCAGCGGGTGGGTGATCTTTTCGGAGATCGGCAAGTACTTCCGCCGGTGTGCGATGGGCATCAATCTCAGCGGCGACTTTCTTGAGCTGTTGCTGGTTGCGGCGAAGGTCCGCATACCCGACCTCAAGCAAGCGATCAAGGGGAGTATCCACCATTTCGTCGCAGAGCAGCTTCTTGCTGAAGTTCTCCGCGCCGAGGCGGAAATCGCCGTGGGAAGCTGGCAGCAATTCCTGCCGAAGGAACTTCTCGTAATTGATCAGCGCTTGCACAGCCAGGCCGTTATTCACGTGTTGAAACTCTTCCAGCAGCTTGGCATCTTTCACATCAGCAAACGCTTTTGGAACATCGTGTTGAAAAAACTTGATGGTATCGGGTAGCTGTTGCAGAGCTACCTCAGTAAACACCTTGGGCGGATTGCTAAGGTTCTGGCGGGCCGCAGCCAGTGCTGGTGGAATCTGTTTCTCGCGTTCGATGACGGAGCGCAGCCGCTCCGCGGGCGGTGCGAAATTGCGGCTCATAATGACGAAGACGCTGTTCGCCAAATTTGAGGGATAGAAGTCAGGATCCTTTCTCCACATCTGAATGGTTTGCAGTTCGAGCAAACGCGAATCGATGGCAGAAGTCACAACATCAAGGTCGCCCGCCGATTGCTCGGGCAGTTCACTTCTCCGAATTCCGCTGAACTGCTTCCGGAATTTCCACAGTCCGGCAATATCAGCTTCCACTGCGGCATGCGAGAAGTCTTCCAGCTTTGTGTCGTACTGGTGGAAGCCCGCCTGGGTAGCAGCCGTGGGACTAACTTGAAAGTAGAAATCGAAGTACTGATCCACAAGTGCATTGAAAGCGGCTTCGGCCTGCCGGGACGGGGCTCCAGCGGTCTGAGCTCCGGCAAGGGACGAAACCAGGATAAGGTAGATAACAGAACAGAGCGTGAACGTCAGGGTTCGTTTGATCATTCGATGTTGTAAGCGCCTCACGATTTTTGATGTGTACGCAAATATGACAGACGAAATATGACCAACACACTACAACCAGCGCGCGCTGCGGCAAAACACAGATGTCATGCGAACGGCGCCGTAAACCTACAGATTGAAGCTATGAAACAGTCATCCGTGAGCGACAATGACTCACGACGGAATGGAGGGCAAAACCTGTGCCGAAGGCGACAAGTCCTCCAGCAGGCCTCGCAACTGTGCTAATACTTCCGGTGGCGACACAGCCTTTGAAACAAATTTCAGTGTGCCATCCGGAGCAAACTGTGCACCACGCTGGGACGAAACAAACTTTGCCAGTCTTCCTGGCTCAATCTCCGCATTCTGTCGAAATTTGATGCTCACCAGGTCGCGCTTGCGCTCGATTGCAGTCGCGCCCACCCGGATCGCCAATAGTTTCAGTGCAGCATACTCGAGGAGGTTCTGAACTGGAGGCGGCGGATCACCATAGCGGTCCCGAAGCTCGGCGCGGACATCGCTCAACTGCGACTCCGTTTCCACCCCAGCAACTCGTTTATACATTCGGAGGCGTTGATTCTCTTCAGGAATATATTCCACTGAGATGCGGATATTGAGTCCCAGGTTTAGTTGGATCTCGGATTCTTCAGGGGCCGCCTCACCTTTCATCTCGCGGACGGCGCGATCGAGCATCTGGGTGTAAAGCTCGAAACCAATAGCCTCAATATGCCCGCTCTGTTCACCGCCCAGCATGTTGCCTGCGCCGCGCAGTTCCAGGTCGAGGGCGGCGATTTTGAAGCCCGCGCCCAGATCGGAAAATTCTTTCAGCGCGGCCAGGCGCCGGCGCGCGATCGGAGTCAGCTCGATTTCCGGCGGCAGCAGCAAGTAGGCGTAGGCGCGGCGATTCGAACGTCCCACCCGTCCGCGCAACTGGTAAAGCTCGGAGAGCCCCAGGCGGTCAGCGCGGTTGATGAGGATGGTGTTGCACAGCGGGATGTCGAGGCCGTTTTCGATGATAGTGGTGGACACCAGAATGTCGGCTTCGTGATGCATGAATTTGAGCATCACTTTTTCCAGTTCGCCCTCCGACATTTGCCCGTGACCTACTATGATACGTGCCCGCGGCACCAGGGACTGGAGTTTGGCGGCAATCTCCCAGATGCTGTCCACACGGTTGTGCACGAAGAAGACCTGGCCCCCGCGTTCCAGTTCTTGTTCAATGGCGGACTGGATGAGCTTCTCGTCCCAGCTCGCGACCATAGTCTGTATTGCGATACGGTCTTTGGGTGGAGTCTCAATCACGCTCATGTCGCGCAACCCGACGAGGGACATATGTAACGTGCGCGGGATGGGTGTGGCTGACATGGTGAGTACGTCTACCTGTTTGCGCATCTGCTTCAGACGTTCTTTGTGACGAACACCGAAGCGCTGTTCTTCATCCACCACCAACAAGCCGAGGTCCGCGAACTTTACATCTTTAGAGATCAGGCGGTGGGTTCCGATCAGGATGTCAATCTTCCCGGCTTCCGTTTTCTGCAGAATTTCCTTTTGTTGCTTGGGCGAGCGGAAGCGGCTGATCATCTCGATGGTCACAGGGAACGCTGCGAAACGCTGCTTGAATGTTTCGTAGTGCTGGAACGCGAGGACCGTTGTCGGTGCAAGCACCGCAACTTGCTTGTTGTCACTGATCGCCTTGAAGGCCGCCCGCATGGCGATTTCGGTCTTCCCGTAGCCCACGTCGCCGCACAGCAGCCGATCCATGGGCTGCCTGGATTCCATGTCGCGCTTTACGTCGCCGATGGCGGTTTCCTGATCTTCGGTTTCGTTGAACTCGAAGGTATCCTCGAACTCCCGCATCCATTCGTTGTCAGCCGAGAAGGCATGACCCTCGGCGGTTTTGCGCTCGGCATAGAGCTTGAGCAGCTCTTCCGTCATGTCTTTCATCGCCTTGCGCACACGAGCCTTGGTCTTGGCCCACGCCGCCGTGCCCAGATGGTTCAGGACAGGTTTTGCCCCTTCAGACGACCGGTACTTCTGAACCAGATCAAGGCGAGTGAGCGGCACATACAGACGCGCGCCTTCGGCGTACTCTAGCAACATGAATTCCGCGTTGCCGTTGCCCTGGTTGATCTCCTTCAATCCTTGATACTGCCCAATGCCGTGTTCCACGTGAACCACGTAATCGCCCACCTGCAGGTCGCGGAAATCGGAAAGAAAAGCGGAAGTCTTGGATTTGTATCGCTGGGGGCGAGATACCACCGAATCGGACTCGTCGAACAGATCACGCGCGCCCAAAATGGCCAGGTTCGCTTCCGGCAGCATGACACCGTCGGGCACGTATGCCTTGGCCAATGTTGCGGTGAGCAGTTCGCCGGAGAAATAGGAAGTTTCGTCGGCGTAACTTTCGCCGCTGCGCGTGCGGCTGCCCAGGCGAAAAGACACGGCGTACTCGCTGAAGATATCCGCCAGGCGCTCGACTTCACCGGTATTGGGGACGGCAATCAGCACGCGTTTGCTGTCCGCAATCTGTTTTTTTACCTCCTCCAGCATCGCGGGAACCGAGCCGTGGAAGCGCGGCGTCGGCTGGGAATGAAACGGAATGGCTGGAGCGGAGTCGTCACCACGCGCAATTTCAAGATGCTCGACATCGGCTCCGGGCAAACCGGACAAATTCTTCCACCAATCTTCCGGCGAGAGATACAGATCCGGCGGCCGGACCAGTTTGCCGACGCCGCTGCTTTCATGAGCTTCCTCGATGCGCGACCAGATGTGGTCAAACTCGGACCGGAGAGAATCCGCCTCGTCGGTCAGCACCAGGGCGCGGGGCAGCAGATCGAAAACAGAGTGATCAGCCCCGGCCACGGGAGCGTAAAACTCCCATCCCGGAAAAACGGTTACGCCACCGGCGCGCACGGCCTGCTCGATGATTTCCTCATTGCCCGTGATGCGCTTTCCGGAAAGGCGGGCGTGAACCGCACCCAGTAACTCTTCGCTGACGGGAGTTTCCGTCAGGGGAAGGAGCAACGCTTCATCCACAGGGTTCGAGGAGCGTTGAGTGGCGGGATCAAATTTTCGTATGGACTCGACTTCGTCTCCGAAGAACTCAATACGCACCGGGCGCTCATCTTCGGGCGAGTACACATCGAGAATGCCGCCGCGGAGGGCATATTCACCCGGCATTTCCACTACATCCGTGGAGTGGTAGCCAACCGTGTTCAGATGCGGAAGCAAGGAGTCAACGTCAAGCACTTCGCCGCGGCGGATGGTCCGCGCCAGATCGGCGTAATACTCGGCCGAGCGTAGACGAAGCGCGGTGGCGGCGATTGGCGAAACCACAAACGATGCCGCGCCTGTGGCAATCTTCCACAGCGCGACTGCTCTCTCTTCCTGAATTTCCGGGTGGGGCGAAAGATTCTGGAATGGCAGTACGTCGTGGTTGGGAAGGCTGACGACGGAATCTGGCTCCGCAGCGCCCGTCAACTCGCAAAAGGCCTGCAGCAGCGGGACCAACTCTTCAGCCGCATGATTGTCGGCCACCACAGCAATAAGCGGGCGCCCGGCCGCCTTCTGCAGCAACACCAGGAGCAAGGCTTTCGCAGTGGGAACTAGTCCGGAGACACGAATCCGCCCTGCGCCCTCTTTGAGATGGGAGGCCACACGCACGAAGGCGGGCAACTTTTCTACGTCCGTGAAGAGATCGCGGACGAAGGGGAGAACCATGCGTTCTGATTTTAACAGGGCCAGAAGAACGGCGTTAGGGCCAGGCAGAACCACGTAGGCCCAGATGTCCCCATCTGGGTGGCGAGCGAAGCTCGCGGTGTGTTCGTCCCATCTGAAAAAAACCGCGGATCTGCGCTCCGCCGGGCAGGTGGGACACCTGCCCCTACGTGGTTCGTGGTCACGCGGCTCGTAATAGCGGCCTGGTCAGGCAGGTGGGGCCACCACCGCCGTTGACGCACAATTCCGAGCCTGAAAACGTCCGCACGGCGAATCCCGCCTGGCGAAGTTTCTGGTTGGTCTTTTCGTTTTCTTCCAGCGCAAGCAGGCGTTTGTTCCCCAGCGATAGTACGTTGCAGGCCAGCGTATCGCGTTCCGTGTAGTCAATCTCGATCAGACCGTAGCCCCGCGATTTCAGTAGTTCCACTGTGTCCACCGCTAGCCAAGGCAGATCCACCAGGGTTGTGTGCTCGTCAAGAAGGCTCATCAGCGACATCAAGTGCAGGCAGGCGGAAGGTCCCGGACCGTAGGGCAGGGGCGCGGCTATGACCTCCACATCGTGGGGCTGGAGTAAGGCCCGTACCTGGGCAATTCCGGCGGCGGTGGTGCGATAGCCCTGACCGATCAACAAGGTGCCGGAATCAAGCCAAACCATGTCGCCGGCTTCGCATTTTCCCGGCGGACGAATTTGACCCGCCGAGGGAATGCCAAGGCTACGGCAGAATTCGACATGATGGTTTGCTTCCGGAATACGGTTCGCCTTGCCAGGATTCAGGACGATGAGACCCTGATCGGTGGCCAGGGAAGGATCGTGCGTGTAAACAGCATCAAGTGAGAGATCAGACGCCGCAGGCAAATGGATAACTTCCGCGCCTGCCGACTCGAGCCGCCGGCAAAGTTGATCATGCTGCGCCTGCGCGGCTGAGAAATCCGGCCTGTGGAGGAACCCCAATTCCTGCCAGCGCTCCGCACGGGCGGGAATGTCCCATCCGGCTGCGCGGGGAGAACATACCAGCACGCGCCGCAACTGCGGCCACCATGGAATGACCGTTGAATGACTGGCCGTCTATTGACTGGCTTGGGGCTTTGAACGAGCTATTCAAAGATTGCGACCGCCTTCCCGTCCTGCAATCTAAACAGGTGTTATGGCAAAAGCAATCTGGGAAGGCGCTATCCTGGCGGAATCAAGCCAGTGCGTGGAAGTGGAAGGCAATCAATATTTCCCGCCAGATAGCATTAATGCGGAATATTTCAAGACAAGTGCGACGCACACAGTGTGTCCGTGGAAGGGAACGGCCAGCTATTACGACGTTGAGGTGGGCGGCAAGCGCAACCATGACGCGGCCTGGTTTTATCCTGAGACGAAACCAGCGGCGAAGCAGATTAAGGGGTATGTGGCGTTCTGGAAGGGCGTGAAGGTGGAGAAGTAGAAGGGTGCTGAGCTTTGCTCTGCTTCGGGGCACGAAAAAAAGACAGCCCGGAGCCCCCCGAGACTGTCCTTGGCTCTCCCGGTTAGAAGAGCATGTCACTGCCGTAAAGATAGCCAACGTGTGTTGCAGGAGTGTTTGCGGAAGCATGAATTTCCGGTAAATTCTGTGGAGTTAAGGCTCTGGTGTGGGGCGGACAACAGTGTCCGCCCCACATGTTCGGCTGCTATATTGATGGGTTCCTACGGCGAACTCCATGTCGCGCAAAGTCGAGGCCTCACGCAAACTGCAAAAGCGCGCCGAGCAGATGATTCCCGGCGGCGTTAATTCACCGGTGCGCGCTTTTGGCTCGGTGGGAGGCGACCCGCCGTTCATTGTTCGCGGACGGGGATCGCATCTTTGGGATGCCGACGAAAACAAGTACATCGACTATGTTGGCTCCTGGGGGCCGCTCATTCTGGGGCACGCCGCGCCTGGCGTGCCGGAAGCGGTAAGCGCGGCGGCGAAGCACGGAACCAGTTTTGGAGCTTCCACGCCAGCGGAAGCTGATCTAGCCGAGATCGTAATCTCAGCCTTTCCTCACGTCGAAAAAGTCCGTTTTGTCAGCTCCGGCACGGAAGCGACCATGTCGGCGATCCGCCTGGCCCGCGCGTATACCAAGCGAAAATATATCGTGAAGTTCGAGGGTTGCTATCACGGCCACGCCGACGCATTGTTGGTGAAAGCCGGTTCAGGCGTGGCCACGCTTGGAATCCCCGGCTCCGCCGGCGTGCCAGAAGAATTCACACAGTTGACGCTTGCGCTTCCGTTCAATGACACCGATGCGCTGGAACAGGCTTTCAAGAAATTCGAGCGCAAAATCGCTTGCGTGATTGTGGAGCCGGTCGTGGGCAACATGGGATGCGTTCCTCCCGCTTCTTTATATCTGGACGCTTTGCGCGAGATTACTCTTCGCGATGGAGCATTGCTCATTTTCGACGAAGTGATGACGGGGTTCCGCGTTGCTTTTGGCGGGGCGCAGGAGCGCTACGGGATTCTGCCCGATTTGACCACATTTGGAAAGATTATTGGCGGAGGATTGCCGGTGGGCGCGTATGGCGGGCCCAAAGAGATTATGGACATGGTGGCGCCGCTTGGTCCGGTTTATCAGGCCGGGACGCTTTCCGGAAATCCCCTGGCCATGGCGGCGGGCCTGGCTACCCTGCGCTATCTCCGTAGCCACAAAGGCACGATCTATACCAGTCTCGAATTACTGAGTGGACAGTTGGTTGAAGGAGTGGCGGCAGCAGCCAAGGAAGCGGGAATCCCGATCTGCTACAACCGCGTCGGCTCGATGTTCACCTGGTTCTTTACGCCCGGCCCGGTCACCGATTTCACCTCGGCTTCGAAATGCGATACCGCAGCCTTCGGCCGTTTCTTCCGCGCCATGCTTGACAGCGGCATCTATCTGCCACCTTCACAGTTCGAAGCTGCATTCTTAAGCGCGGCCCACACGAAAAAAGATGTCGAGCAGACAATCGCAGCGGCGCAGCAGGCCTTCGCAACCGTGGGCGTGGGATAGAGTTCTAAAAGCACTCCAGTTGGGGGTTGACATTGAAGATCTTTAATCTGCGTTTCCGCTGACAACTGGTGACTGAGAACTGACAGCTGTCTTCCTCATATCCGCAATCGTGACGAATTCATATCCCTGCTCCTTGCAGCGTGAAATCAGCCGATCGGTGGCCTCGACCGTGTACGAGCGATCCACGCCGAAGGCGCGGTGCCCGCCATCGTGCAACAGGATCACATCGCCGCCTCGAACTCTGCCGGTCACTTTGCGCTCGATGTGCTCCACCGAGGGTGCGTTCCAGTCGTAGCCGGTCACGTTCCACATGATGGGTTCGAGGCCCAGCTGTCGCGCGATGCGCAACACTGCAGGTCGGCGGCCACCAAACGGCGGCCGGAAGAGATTGGAATGCTCGCCCACCGCGTCAGTCAGAGCGCTATCGCAGTCTTTAAGCTGCGTTCTCACCTGGCCTGAGCTTTTGAAGATAAGCAACGGATGGGTGAAGGTGTGGTTTCCGATTACATGTCCAGCTTTTGCCAGTTCGCGAACGATGTCCGGTCGTTGTCGCACAAAGCGGCCGATCAGGAAAAATGTGGCGTGGACATTGTGCCGTCCCAGAACCTCCAGCAAGCGCAGCGTATGGGGATCGTTGGGCCCGTCATCATAAGTCAGCGCCAGTTGCTTCGAAGGGCGGCTCAATCCCGTGAAAGTACGGCCGAACCACTGCCCGGTCGGCGCCATTGACTGGTAGCCAGCAGCGGTGGCAGCGGCGGCCGTAGCGCTAAGAACGTAGCCATACATGCTGACGCCGATTGTAAAGGCATTTCAGATGGAAGACGGCAGATTTTCGATGTGTCCAACCATCAATCTGTAATCCTAAATCTGCGATGGTGAATCTGAAATCTCAAGTGTTCCGTGAGTTACTGCTGTTAACCTTTTCCTCAATTGCCTGGTGACGCGAAGCAAGATATGCTGCAAACGATTCCCGATTTTCTCTGACCCATGTTCTTATAACCCATGGCCAATCTTTTTGAGCTGCCCCGATATATTGCAGTGGAAGGCCCCATACGCGTCGGTAAAAGCACGCTGGCGCGAATTCTGGCCGAGCGTCTCAACGCGCAGCAGGTCATGGAGTCGGAGGACAATCCTTTCCTCAGCGCTTTTTACAAAGGCGAACCCGGGGCTGGTTTTCAGGCGCAGTTTACCTTTCTCATTCGCCGCTTCGAGCAATTGCGCGCGCTTGACCTGGGCTCCCGCTCGCAGAAAACCGTGGTCACGGACTTCGTCTTCGAGAAGGACAAGGTTTTCGCCTGCCTCAACCTGAACGACCAGGAGCTGGAAACCTACAACCGCTATTACAACTATTTCCGCGAGCAACTGCCTACGCCCGACCTTGTTATCTACCTGCAAGCCACGCCCGAGGTGCTCAAGAAGCGCCTGAAAAAGAAGAATGCGCCGGGCGAAAAGGCGATCAACGAGGATTATCTCGAGGAAGTGATCAAGGCCTATGAACACTTCTTCTTCCATTACACTTCTTCGGACCTGCTGATCGTGAACACTTCCGAGATCGATTTCGTCGAACGTAACCAGGATTTACAGGAGCTGCTGCGGAAAGTCTCTGCGCCGATCAAGGGGACGCAATACTTCTTGCCACTGGGAAGTCAGGAAGCGGCCAGCGCGTGAACCACCTGCAAAGATCTTAACGATCAATGCTTCCGCCGACGTGCCCGCGGCCGGAACATGCGCGAATCGTATCGCAGCGGCTCCACCGGATTCAGCTCAATCTGCTTAAACTCCGGATGTTGCGGATTGATCAGCCAGTTATTCTCATTCACCGCCAGCGCTGAGGGCACCAGCAGCAGACAGGTTTCGGCTTTCTTCACAAACTCATCGCCAATCTGAGCCAGTTCAGGCGGGCCGGGAGTCTCTCGCCACCTCGATGGCAACTCAGAGGCCAGCACCCGTTTCCGCGACACCGCGTTTGGAACGTCCGCCATAGCCAGGACCAGGTCGTCCGGAGCATCCTCGGGATCGAGGTGGACAAAATACTCCAGCATGGCGAGAGACTGGTATTCGGAGGCATAGGCGAGGCGCGATCCCGGGCTGGACCAGCGTCCTCCATAGCGGTAGGCGCCTTCGCCGTCGAATGGAGTGCGCGCATATGCCGCGCGCAGCACGCGAAAGACTCTAGTCAACTAATGCCGCCGTAGGAGATGCGTCCGAGAAGGTTCTCCACCTGGCGGGCGCCGAGTTCGGTGTCGATGGCCGCGAGAGGCGCCACCCCGCCCAAAGCGTGGTTGGTGCGCCGGAGCCAGCGGCTGGCGCGGGCGCCGTCTCCCAGGCTTTCGCGGGCCAGGGCCAGCAGCCGCGCCATGCGATACAGCCGGTCCGACTCAAAGCGGGCCAGGCGTCCGCGGCGCCGGCGCTGCAGGCTGCGCGAAGAAAGGTCAAGTGCGTCCGCCAGTTCCTGTAACGTCAGACCCGACGCCCGCATCAGCTCTTCGAGCACCGCGTGAGGGAATCCTTCGCGAATCGCCTCCCGCAGATCGCGATCACTGGCAAGCGCACGACCGAGGGCGCGCTCGCCGCCCAACTCCCGCAGCACCGCTCTAAGTTCGTTTGCCATTTGTCGTCCATTATAGTGACAAATGGCGGAAACGCCAAGGATATTAGTCTGGGGCGAAAGGCGGTTTTCTTGCTTATTTTTCGTGCCGGGGAAGCGAATAAACTGACAGGCCTTTCCCAACCTTCGCGAACTCCGGATCGGCCGTGACTAGCCATGCGCCTTGTTCCATGGCCAACTCGGCGGCAAACGCGTCGGCGTAGCCCAGGCCGTGCTTTTCTTTGATTGCACCTGCCCGGGAAGCTCGTTCCCGGTCTACTGCGATCACCGCAATGGGCATCCTTTGCAAACTGGCATCGGCCTCGCGCGCCCTCTCTTCACCGTGGCGTCTCCAAGCGATGTAAAAGACCTCGCCCCAGTTCACCGCTGACATCAGAAGTGGCAAATCCTGCCGCAAGGCCTCTCCCAGCAACTGTCGAACTTTCTCGGCGACTCGCTGCCGGTACTCAAAGAAGCCGATCAGTGCGTTGGCGTCGAGGACATAGCGGCGCGTAACGTCCGCGCATGGGCGACGAAGTCATCGCTTTTCTTCCCGTTTGCGCTCACGCTCCCGCTCAAGGAACGAATCCTCGAACATGGACGGCTGGCCCGGAGCCGGCTTGAGGAATCCCATGATTTCGTCCAGTTGGCGCTCGGTCATCGGCGTCAGCACCAGGCGGCCGTTTTCCTCGCTCCAGGTCGCTGGGGTGCCTTTTTCCAGGCTCAGGCGCTCGCGCAATTCTGCCGGGATTACGACTTGGCCCTTGGAGCTGACGACGGTGCGGTAGGTTGACATATTCTAATCTTACCATAAAGTAAGACAACTTTTATTATGTCTTACTCCTTGGTTTAGGGCAGGCCACCTCGGGAAGATTCGCCGGGGGGTATCCGCCCCTACGCGTTACGCGGTGTTACCGTTGGACTTATCGCTCCTGAGACGCCTATCGACTAATGGGTGAGTTCGCGTCTACAATAGCTCCGGCAGCATCCAAGATGTAGACAGGCTCTATCCGCCAAGTCGGAGGGGCACTGGAGGAATCATGAGTTTGATTGCGGCTGGCGAGCCTCGCCAGAAGATCACGGTCGCCTCTCTCCGCGAAAAGAAGCTTCACCACCAACCCATCACCTGTCTCACTGCTTACGACTACCCGACTGCGCGCCTGGTCGACGAGGCGGCGGTGGACATGGTTCTGGTCGGCGACTCTCTGGCCCAGGCTGTTCTCGGCTACGAGAACACGCTTTCGGTTACGATCGAGGAGATGCTGCACCACACCCGCGCCGCCCGCCGTGGCGTGAAGCATGCCCTGCTGGTTGGGGACATGCCCTTCGGGTCCTATCAGGTCGATGCCACGGAAGCGATCCGCAACGCTACCCGCTTTGTGAAAGAGGGGGGAGCGGAAGTGGTGAAGGTTGAAGGCGGCGAGAAGCGTGCTGATCTGATTCGCCGTATCATCGACGCCGAGATTCCGGTGGCTGGACACATCGGGCTGACGCCGCAGTCGGTGAACGTAATGAGCGGATACAGAGTGCAGGGCAAGAGCCTCAGTGGTGTCGAACAGCTCATGCGTGACGCGACGGCTCTCGACCGGGCAGGAGTAGCTTTCATCGTGATTGAAGGCATTCCCCGTGAAGTTGCGGCTCTGATCACGGCGGAAGTTCAGACGCCGACCATCGGTATCGGCGCCGGGCCGGACTGCGATGGGCAGGTGCTGGTGATTCACGATATTTTGAATTTAACGTTCGGTCCCCCGGCGAAGTTCGTCCATCGCTACGGCGACATGAAGGCGCTTATCACCGGCGCGATCCAGGCGTTTCGTGACGATGTGGCTGCACGGCACTATCCAACCGATAAAGAGTCCTATCATTTGCCAAAAGAAACCATGACGTCGCTCGAAACCGTGCTCGTGCGCAAGCATGCCATGAGGCAATAACATAAACGCATGATCCACCGGTGTCTTGCTGCCTTGGCGACATTTGCCGTCCTGCTCACATCCTGCACCGCTCCTCGGGACCGCGATCCCGCTGCCTTGGAGGCCAGCGCGGCTGCCCGCATTCAGGCGATTCCGCCGGCCAGTCCCGAAAAGTATCGCGGTATGATCGACATGAAGGGCTGGCAGAATCCTTACCTGATTGTCCAAGCCGGTGGCGTGGCCCTGCTCGATGCGGGAAATCATGAGGAACGCCTGTTGAAGCCGGCCGAACTGACGCAGGAGCTGGCAAAGCTGCCTCCTTCTGCATGGCCCTACGGTCGCGTCGTCGCCGTCACGGAGAATGGCGTGAGGAATTCGGAGAGCGACGTGCTCATTCGCAAAAACCGCGCCCTTGTCGCCGGAACCCTCGAGAGCCTGCACGTTCTCATCAATTGGATTCCCCCTGCCTGACACAGGGAACACCATCGCGCCATGAAAATCTACGACACGATCGAAGCGATGCGCGCCGCCAGTTGGAAACAGCGGAGCGCCGGCAACCGCCTTGGTCTTGTGCCCACGATGGGCGCGTTGCACGATGGACATCTGTCTCTCATCCGCGCGGCCAAAGTGCAGTGTGACGTGGTGGCGGCCTCCCTCTTTGTAAACCCGCTCCAATTCGGGCCTGGCGAGGATCTGGACAAATATCCACGTGACTTCGCTCGCGATCGGGCGTTGCTCGAAAAGGAGGGCGTGGATTTTCTGTTTGCACCGGGCGTGGAGGAAATGTATCTAGGGGGTGCGGTAACTTACGTCACTGTCGAAGGTCTCAGTGACAAGCTTTGCGGGCGCTCGCGCCCAGGACATTTTCGTGGCGTAACCACGGTGGTCTCAAAATTGTTCAACATAGTGGAGCCGGATTTTGCCTTCTTTGGCCAGAAAGACGCGGCTCAGGTAGCGATCATCCGGCGCATGGTTCGCGATCTGAATATTCCGGTGCAGATCGTGACCTGCCCCATCCTGCGCGAGCCGGATGGACTGGCCATGAGCTCGCGCAATGCCTATCTTGATCTGCAGCAGCGCAGGTCCGCGCTCGTGCTCCACCGTTCACTTATGGAAGTTCAGAAAAGCTTCGATCAGGGAGAGCACAAAGCCGACAAGCTCATCGCGGCGGGCAAGCGAGCCTTTGTGGAAGAACCAACTGTGCGACTGGACTACTTTGAAATCGTCGATCCCGATACGCTCGATCCGGTTGACGTTGTCTCCCGCGGAGCCCTGGTGGCCGTCGCTGCCTTCTTGGGCAAGACGCGGCTGATCGACAATGTTGTGTTGGGGCCTGATTAGACCATGTGGGGACAGCCGCCCTCGGCTGTCCAGTCGAGCAAAGCACGACAGTTTTGCGCCGAGAACACCCGCGGCGCTTCGCGCCGCCGGACAGCCGAGGGCGGCTGTCCCCACGGAGTTCGTGGTCACGGCTTCGAAACGAATTTGTTTCCGCCAATGATGTAACGCAGCGGGCGGGCGGCCGCCTTGGTGATGCCGATACGCCGCGTAACTTCTACGCGCTGGGGGCAGAAGCCATCGTCCGCGATAAAGAGATCCGAACGTCTACTGGTCAAATCTTTCTCGTTGTCGCGTTCCCGCGTGATGCCGAAGGCTTCCGCCAGCCTCCCTGGCCCACTGGTCAGCCTTCGCAGGTCGCCGCTTCCGTCCTCTCGACTTAAAGGCACGCCTCGCGCTTCTGCCATGTCTTCGATTCCAGCCATGGGCTCAAGCGCGCGGAACAGAACTCCTCCAGCTTCTCCATCTGGAAGACACGACACGTTGAAGCAGAAATGATTGCCATAGATGAAGTAGACGTAGGAATGGCCGGGAGGGCCGAATAGCACGGCGTTGCGGAGTGTCCGGCCGCTGGCGGAATGCGCTGCCGGATCGTCCACGCCGAGATAGGCCTCCACCTCCACGATCCTGCCGGCTATGATCCTGCCGGTCAGGCGTTTGCCACGCAGGCGCCGCACCAGAATCTTGCCCAGTAGATCGCGGCTCACCAACCGGGGATCGCGCGAGTAGAAATCGCGGGGTAACGGAACCAGCGCCGGCAAATTTATGTTCTTTGCGATGCTGATTCCTCCCGCATAATATTGCCACGGGTTGGTCCTGATGGAGGAACTTATGCTTGGAAAATCGCTCAAGGCCTTTTCTGTACTCACGCTGCTGGCACTGGTCGCGATGGCGCAGACCATTCCTGCGGGTACTCCGATAACCGTACGCCTCGGGTCGGAGATCAGTTCCGGCACAGCCAAAGTCGGCGACAGGTTTGACGCTACGCTGTCGCACAATCTGGTGGTCAACGGCAAGACTTTGGCCAAGGCTGGCGCGTCCGCCCGAGGCAAGGTAACATCCGCCAAGTCGAGTGGACGGTTACACGCGCCGGGAGAACTCTCCCTGCGACTGACGTCGGTCCAGGTCAATGGAAAGATGGTCCCGATTTCCACTCGCTCGCATTCCGCCAAGGGCAAGGGTCATACCAAAAGCAACGCCACAAAAATTGGCGGCGGCGCGGCAGCCGGAGCGCTGATTGGCGCGCTGGCTGGAGGTGGCAAAGGCGCGGCAATCGGAGCTGGCGTCGGTGCCGGAGCGGGAACCGGCGTAGCCGTGGCCACGGGCAAAGAAGAGGCCGTGATACCTGCCGAAGCTGCTTTGACGTTTACCACGACGGCGGCAGCGTCAGTGAAATAGGACGACCGCAACGGGCCACGTGGGGACAGCCGCCCTCGGCTGTCCGGGCGAGCGAAGCTCGCCGGGGTTTGTGCTTGTGCAGGAATAGACAGTCGGGCTTCGCCCGGCTGGGCAGGTGAGGGCACCTGCCCCTACGCGGTTCGTGGTGGCGTGGTTGCTAGGCTGCGCCCTTGGCGGCGGTCTTCAAGTACGCCAGTACTTCCTCGGCGTGGCCTTCTGGCTTCACCTTGTTGAAGATGTGCTTGATCCTGCCATCCGGCCCAATGATGAACGTCGTGCGCACTACGCCCATCACTTTTTTCCCGTACATGTTCTTTTCCTTGAACACGCCATACAGGTTGCAGACTTTCTTGTCGGCGTCGCCCAGCAGGGTGAATGGCAGGTCGAATTTTTCCTCGAATTTCTTCTGCGCCGTGGGCGTATCAGGGGAGATACCGAGAACGACGGCTCCGATTTTCTCAGTCTTCTTGTGGGAATCGCGGAACTCGCAGGCCTCAATGGTGCAGCCGGGAGTATCGGCGCGAGGGTAGAAATAGAGCACCACCCACTTCCCGCGAAAGTCCTTCAAAGACACCTGTTCTCCATTCTGGTCGGGCAAAGTGAACTCCGGGGCTTTATCATTGATATCCATGGCTGTATCTCCTCGTGGCACAAATTTATATCGCACCGCACGGTGGGCCGTCATCTTCACCCTGGCCGCCTTTGCTTTGATGCTCGCCCGGTTCGTTCCGGCGCAGTCTAAGCCGAAAGGTAAGCCTAAAGGGCCGCGCGCCATGGGCTTGCTGCAATTGTCACCCAATGGCAAAGCTCACCTGATCCCCATCACCATTTTGTACGACGGTGAATTTTACGATGCCAGCGCGTACAAAGCCGCACCCGTGCCCATGGCTCTGGAAAGCGGTACGGTCTACGAGGCGGTGCAGACCGGTATTTCCGAAGGATTGTTTACGGTCTCAGGCGCCTTGCAAGGGAACAACACATGGATTGGACAAGGAACCTGGCAATCGACAGCCGATCTGGCGGCTGCGGCAGCTGTGGCAGCCAAGAAGAAGGAAGCGAGGTCGAAGCCAGCACCTGAGCCAGTTGAAGGGCCGCCGGTATTGAGACGCGCGAGTGCGGCGAAGGCGCCTGAGCCCGCGCCGTCCTCACCGCCCGCCGAATCCAAGCCTGCTCCCACAGCCTCCGCTCCGGCGCCTCCCACCGCCGCAGCAACTCCGGCTGTCCCGCCGCCGGCGCCCCCGGTTATGGAGGAAGATCCGGACCGTCCGGTCCTGAAGCGCGGCGCGCCGTCGCTGGCTGAGCGAAAGAAGCAAAGCGCGTCCATGTCTATGTCCACCCCTACTCCCAAGTCGCTGCCTGACAAGGGTAGTGCACACGCGCCATCGACTCTTGCAACCGCCAGCGCGGTCAAGAGCATTCCGGCCATATCGGACGCCGCCGGGCCCGATCCACGCCCCTATGCCTACAACCTCAAACCCGACGAGGAAGAAAAACTACGCAAGAAGGTTCTGGCGCTGGCCGCCGATGAGGTGCGGGCTCGAGCCGCTCAACTAGCGGCCGCATCAGTCGGAGCGCCAGTGGCGCCCAACCCTTCCAAGGCGGCAACGCGCGCCAAGTTGCTGCAGCCCAGCTTTGAAGATGTACAGCTTCACGTGTTCGATCTCTCCAATAGCAACGAACCGATTCTGGTGTTGGCCACGAAAGCCCGCATGCCGGCCCGCCCCAATCTCGTTTCCGGCGATCTGCAATACATCGTCACCATCGTGGCTCGCGACGATATTTACGGAGAATTGCACAAGGCATTTGCCAACATCACGGACACGCAGCATCTGGACGTTCTTCCGCGCCTGGAACTCATCGATGCAGTGGATGCGGATGGCGACGGACGTGGCGAACTGCTCTTTCAACGGATTTCCGATGCAGGCAAGGCGTTCGTCCTATACCGCGTGATCGGCGACCGCCTATGGCCACTGTTCGAGGGAGCGCCGGGCCAGTGACATATGGCCATCTAAGAGCTTTAGACCTGATGGCAACACGGGGTGATCTTAACGTATTTTATCCGTGCTTCTCGAAGCGTCTCTGTGGTGAAAACCTTTCTGTCCGTTTACAATCTCCCGGCTCGGACTCTTTCCAGAGGAGCTAATCGATGCGCCAAACCTGGATGTTTGTCGTCGCACTAGTTTTGCTTTCCTTTGTGGCCGCCGCTCAGGATGAAGATCTCACCAAAGTGGAGATGAAGGTCATCAAAGTTTCCGGCAACGTGTACATGCTGCAGGGAGCGGGAGGCAACATCGGCGCTTCCGTTGGTGTGGACGGAATCGTAATCGTTGACGATGAGTTTGCTCCGCTGGCGGACAAGATCCGGGCCGCGCTAAAGGGCATTACCGACAAGCCGGTGCGCTTCGTCATCAACACCCACTGGCACTTTGATCATACTGGCGGCAACGAACCCTTCAGCTCGACTTCCACCGTTATCGCCCAGGACAATGTGCGCAAGCGCTTGATCACGGGCGGCACGATGGGAAACTACGGCAGCGCGAAGATGGACATCAAGCCCGCGCCGAAGGCAGCCTTACCGATCATTACCTTCGATCACGACGTCAGCGTGCACTTGAACGGTGAGGACATCCGTGCTTTGCACTACCCGCATGGCCACACCGACGGTGATAGCGTGATTTTCTTTACCCAGTCAAACGTAGTGCACATGGGCGACGACTTCGTCACCTACGGCTTTCCTTTCGTTGACCTGCGAAGCGGCGGCAGCGTCGAGGGCATGATCGCCGCCATGGAGCAGGTTTCGGCTCAGCTTCCTGCCGATGTGAAGGTCATTCCCGGACATGGTCCAGTCTCAACCTTGGATGACGTACGCCGCTACGTCACTATGCTCAAAGAAACGATGGCCGTGGTCGATAAAGGTATTAAGGCGGGCAAAACGCTGGACCAGCTAAAGCAGGAGAATGTCCTCGCCCCATGGCAGAAATGGAGCGGCGACTTCATCACTACTGAGCAGTGGCTGATCACTCTGTACAACGATTTGACAGGCCAGAAGCCATCCGAATTCATCAAGCACAATTGATAGTTGTCTTGGGTTGCTTGTCCACGTGCTTTGACGCCTGACTCGAACGGCGTATCATGGCCCCGCACTCAAGCCCAAAGGAGGGCTTCCAATGAAAAAATACACTGCTTCGGCCTTGGGGTTAGTCCTGTTGTTCGCGTTGCAAGCATTCGCACAGGAGCACTACACCGAGGGCCCGATCTGGCAGGTGAGCCTGATTCGCGTGAAGCCCACCCAGATGGATTCTTACCTGACCAGTCTGCGCGCTAACAGCAAATCGATCTACGACGAAATGAAGAAAGAAGGAGCGATTCTGGACTACAAGGTATTTCTCAATACCACCAAACACGATCCCCAGGACTGGGACATATCGATCGGGGTCGAGTACAAGAACTTCGCCGCCCTGGATGGCTTGACTGCCAAAATGGAGACCATTCGGGACAAGGTTCTTGGGTCTAAACAAAATGCTCTGCAAATCGGCGAGAAGCGCGCCGATATGCGGGAAATAGTCAGCGTCATGCTTTTGCGGGAAGTTTCGCTGAAGTAGATTCAGTTAACGGCCCGGTCGCGGTTCGGCCGGGCCATTCATTTGGTCAGAATTCTATTTCTGGGTCATGACCAGTTCGCCATTCTCAACCTTCATGCCGCCTACGTTGTCTGGCAGCTTCAGCCGATCGCGCTGCTCGTTGAGCTTCTTCTGTAAAGCGTCGTTGACCAGCGACACCGGAACATTCAAATCCCCCACTTTGAACTCGGTGGGATCGAAAGTGGCATAGCCATCTTTGGATCCGAGATGGCCAGAGAGAGTTACCCACACGTCTTTGCCGGCAATCTGAGTAAGAAACTGTCCGTGCGCGACATCGCCGTCGAAGCTCACCTGGTAGTCTTTGACCTCTGGCTGCCCGGGCGCCACCGCTGCGTCAGGGGAGGCAATCTGAGAAGAGAGGCCAGACAGAGCCTGCGTCGCCGCCGCCATTGGGATTTGCCCCGCGGCCTGCGCTAGGGCTGCACTCACTTCGTTGGAACTGAGGCGGACTTCGGCCGGAGGCTGGCCCTCTTCCTTAGGCTGATCCAGCTGCTGAACCTTTTCTTGGAAGGACTGGGCATTGGCTGCGGCGGCTGCGGCCGGCTGCGGCGCCGCCACAGGTGCTGGCTTCTTCAGTACCAGGGAAAGAGCGAGCAGCGAGGTCACCAGCGTGGCCACGCTGATAATGCGATCAATCTTCCATTTCGTCATTCCGCCGTCTCCCGCTTCTGACATGTTACCGAGACAGCGCCTGAAAACTCACGTGACGGAAGGTACTGACCGCGTGGTTACGCGGCATTACTGCCTGTGTGGGTGTATGGCTGTGTGGGACCGGGTCTCCGACCCGGTCAGGCGGCCTGAAAGGCCGCAGTGCTCTTGCGGCTAAAGTATCGGAATCGCACCTCTCCAGAACCAGGGATATTCATCCTCAGCCTTGACCAAGCCCGCCCTAACCGGATTCCGGCAGATGTAATCCTTCTTCTCAGCAAGACTGTCGTTCGATCGCAAAACATGGCGAAAGAATCTTCTTGCCAAACAGGTCCAGAGCGACCGAGCAGAACATTAGTCCTTCTGGCCGAAGCACCTTTGATCGAATGCATGATCTGGGGCAGACTGAAGTTCCAACCCTCCGCATCTCTTAACGGGCTCAACAAAAGATGGGCATGGTCAGGCATGACAACGGCAGTGTGTAGCTGGAACTCCTTACCGTTTTCCTTCAGACAGCATTCAAGGACAATAGTTCTGGCACCGGAGGGAAGTTCCCAGCGGTGGTCTGTCGTGGAGGTAATGAATATTGGCCGATTGTCCTTTTGAATGTGTGGGAGGCGCCGGCGGTAATCATACTTCGGCTGCATAAAGCTGCGGCCCCCTTGGGCCGCCTGACCGGTCGAAGACCCGGTCCCACACAGACACTCAACCGTCCAGCTTCTTGGCCAGCAGCTCATTCACCAGCTGCGGATTGGCCTGCCCCTTCGAGGCCTTCATCACCTGGCCGACAAAGAAACCCGCCACGGTCTTCTTCCCCGCACGGTATTGCTCAACCTGCTTGGGATTGGCAGAAATTATTTCGTCGATGATCCTTTCCAGAGCTAATGTATCGCTGGATTGCTGCGGCCGCCCTTCTTCTTCATAGACTATGGAAAAATCCTTTCCGCGTTCGAAGGCGAGGTCGTACAGATCTTTCAGCATCTTGCCGGAGATGGCGCCGCTCTCCACCAGGTCAGCAGACGCGGCTACGCCTTTCATCGAGATTGGCGACTGCTCGATTTCCAGGCCTTTAGCCTTCAGGCGGCCCATCAATTCGCTCTGCACCAAATTGGCCACACGCTTGGCGCTCTTGGCCGCTTTGGCTGCGGCTTCGAACTGGTCCGCCAGAGTCTTGGTAACGGTGAGCACATGAGCATCCTGTTCCGTGATGCCATAGTCCGCCACCATGCGTTTTCGTCGGGCTTCGGGAAGTTCGGGCAAGGTGTTGCGGATTTCAGCCTGCCATTTCGCATCAACCACCAGCGGAAGCAGATCCGGCTCCGGAAAATACCGGTAGTCGTGAGCCTGCTCCTTGGAGCGCATTCCGTAAGTCTTGCCTTCGTTGGAGTTGTAAAGGCGAGTTTCCTGCGTTATCTTTCCGCCAGATTCGATCACGCCGATCTGGCGCTCGATCTCGTACTCCAGTGCTTCGCGGATAAAGCGGAACGAGTTGACGTTCTTCACTTCCGTTTTAGTGCCAAACTCTTTCTGTCCGCGCGGGCGCACGCTGATGTTGCCATCGCAGCGCAACGAGCCTTCCTCCATGTTGCAATCGCTGACCCCGGTGTAGAGGATGATCTCTTTCAATCGCGTCAAGTATTCGTAGGCCTCATCGGGCGAGGTAATGTCCGGCTCGCTGACGATTTCAATCAGCGGCACGCCGCTCCGGTTCAGATCGACCGCTGTGGTTTCCGAAGAGTTTGCGAAGCCCTCGTGCAGGCTCTTGCCCGCATCTTCTTCCAGGTGCACGCGGGTGATGCCGATCTTCTTAGCCACACCGTTGATTTTGATATCGATAGCGCCATGTTCGGCCAGGGGCTTGTCATACTGCGAAATCTGGTAACCCTTGGGCAGATCGGGGTAAAAATAGTTCTTCCGGGCAAAGATGGAAGTTTCGTTGATGCGGCAGTTCAGCGCCATAGCCGCGAGGGTCGCAAACTCCACCGCTTTGCGGTTCAATACCGGCAAAGCCCCCGGCAGGCCCAGGCAGACCGGACAAACATTCGTGTTGGGGGCGTCTCCGAAGCGAGTGGAGCACGAGCAGAAGATTTTGGTCGCAGTCAGCAGTTGGACGTGCACTTCCAACCCGATTACCGGCTCGTACTTCGCACGGGCAGATACGGAGATGTCTGGCGTGGTAGCCATATCCAATGATTATAAGGGCAGGCAGCAATCCCCAGCTCAGTTCGATTTCGGCGGCGCGCTGAGGTATTTTTCCAGTGGGACTTCAAAGTACATCAATTCGTTCCCCTTAGCATCGCGCACCCCGGTGAGATAAAAGTGCGCGCCCGCCAGCGGCACAGAGATTCCGGAAACATCAAAGAAGAGAAAGCCTACCTGCGTGCTGTGCGGTTCGACCGCCTTGGCCACGAACTGGGCGTTTTGAATCTCCTCAATTGCTTCCTTGCTAAGGCCGCCCTTTACTTTTTTGGTGGGAAAAGGAACCGGATAGCGATTCGTGTTGGCAGAAGGACGCGTGAGCCGCCGGGCAATATCCTCATCCACTGCGGGAGAGAGCTTGGCCCGGTTCGCCGTAACCAGTTGCGCCTTCATCCCGGCTAATTCGACAGGCTGATTGCCATCGTTGGTGATGACCACGAACAGGGGAAGGAAGCCGATCTCGCTGTAATGCACCGAGAAGATGTTTGCCTTGTCCGCCAGATCATAAGGGTCCACCGCCACAGTGACCACTTCCAGGGGATGCTGGTCGTGCGCCGGGTAATTCTTGGCCGGCAGCGCGGCAGGCATGGCAAACTGCTTCGCTGAAAAGGCCAGCAAAGGAAACATAGCGATGGCGGCAATCGCCACCAGCTGAATCCAAACCGTCCTCAACCCCAAGCGAGCCATGACTGATTATAGGATGCGTGAGGCGAGGCTAGCGGTGCCTTGCCCCACCTGTCCTGGTGCATCTTGCGGTTAGAATGTCTTTTCCTTCATGTACTTGCTTTATAGCGCGCTGCTGGCAGCAGGCTTGTTGATCAGCCTGCCTTACTGGATGTTTGGCAAGCGGCGCCATGGAAAATACCGTGACGGGCTCGCCGAACGGCTGGGCAAAGTCCCATCGCGACTGCAGGGCGAGGCTGGGCGTGCAATCTGGGTTCACGCAGTTTCGGTAGGCGAAGTGCTCGCTGTCGGAGAACTGGTGTCAAACCTACGCCGCCGTTTCCCGCGTCATCGAGTGGTGGTTTCAACGACTACGGCTACGGGCCAGAAGCTGGCCAAAAAGCGCTTTGGAGAAGAGAGCGTCTTTTACTTCCCTTTGGACTTTGGCTTTGCGATCCGGCCTTATTTGACGACGCTGAAGCCGCAACTGGTCGTGATCGCCGAAACCGAGTTCTGGCCAAACTTTCTGCGCCTGGCACATAAGAGCGGCGCGCGCGTCGCCGTGGTGAACGCCCGCATTTCCGATCGATCATGGCCGGGATACCGGCGTGTGCGGCGCATCGGCATTCTGGCGGCGGTTCTGCGCAACATCGATCTATTTCTGGCGCAGACCGAGGAAGACGCCCGGCGGCTGCGTGACATCGGCGCACCCGCGGAGCGCGTCGAGGTAAGTGGGAATCTGAAATTTGATGTGGCAGTGCCGCCGCCTCCCGCAATCGTCGCCAGCCTGCGGACAGCGTTCCAGCAGTCGGGAGCCGGGCCTGTGATCGTCTGCGGCAGTACAGTAGACGAGGAAGAAGGGCTGCTGTTGCTGGCTTTCCAGAATGTCCTGGCTAGCCATCCGCGGGCTGTAATGATCCTGGCGCCGCGCCATCCCGAGCGGTTCAACGAAGTTGTGCAGCTACTCGGGCGGATGGGTATCCGATTCTGGCGACGCTCTTTGTGGGGCGGTGATTCCGTAGCCGGAGGAGTGTTTCTGGTCGACACTATCGGCGAACTCGCTTCCCTTTATGCGCTGGCCGACGTAGCGTTTGTTGGTGGAAGCTTGGTCCCTCGTGGCGGACATAACATCATTGAGCCGGCCCAGCACGGCGTGCCCATCATCGTGGGCAACCACACCGAGAATTTTAGAGATATCGTTGGCCTGTTTCAGAGTCAGAACGCGGTACGCGTGGTCGGACCCGCAGAGTTTCCGCTGGTTCTGATGGACCTGCTTTCCAACGACGCTGAGCGTGTTGCACTGGGCCGCCGGGGCGCCGAAACCCTGCGATCGCAAATGGGAGCAACGGAGAGAACGGTGAAAGCGCTGGAAAGGCTTGTGGAATCGCCCCAGGCTGTGTAGGGGCGGGTCTCTGACCCGCCCTAGCCGTAGCGAAGCCGCGGCTGAGCGAGCGTAGTGAAAACATGCAACGCCAGCCGTGGCTTCGCCGCGGCCCGGACGGTTCGAAGGCCCGTCCCCACACAGTTCGTGATGACTCAGACGACAGAATGAATCCGCTCAGCTCTCTCTTCGGAGTCGGCGTTCGCACGCGGAACGCCCTTTATGACCGCGGCATCGCCCGCGCGCGTAAGCTGCGAGGTCCGGTGGTGAGCGTTGGCAACTTGTCTGTAGGAGGATCAGGTAAGACTCCGTTTGTTCTGCTGCTTGGCGAGCTGCTGAAGGCAAGAGAAATTAGGTTCGACATCCTTTCGCGCGGTTACGGTCGTCAGACACGGGGCATAGCCTTGGTCGATCCCGCTGGCTCGGGCCGCGATTTTGGAGATGAGCCCGTGCTCATGGCGCGACGACTGGCCGTACCCGTGATTGTCACCGAAGAGCGCTACCAGGCCGGCGTCTTCGCCGAAGAGAAGTTTGGACCTCAGCTCCACCTGCTCGACGACGGCTTTCAACACCGGTCGCTCGCGCGGGACTTCGATATCGTGCTGATCACTCCCGAAGACATTCGCGATCGCCTCCTTCCCGCGGGACGGCTTCGTGAGCCGCTGTCCTCCCTTCGCCGGGCCGATGCGGTCGTGCTCACCAGCGGCGCATCGCAGGATTCCCTCCCTCTGGATGGAAAGCTGGTTTGGCGCGTCCGTCGTGGCATCGTGCCTACCAACGTTCCTGCAAGACCGGTGGCCTTTTGTGGCATTGCTCGGCCCAAGAATTTTGTCCTGCAACTGCGGACTGCAGGCATCGAGCCCGTGGCGGAGGCGTTCTATCGTGACCATCACGCATACCACGAGCAGGACATTCGTGACCTTATGAACCTGCGGCAACGCAGCGAAGCTGACGGCTTTGTTACAACCGAGAAAGATGCGGTGAATCTGGGCGGTTTTCTTTCCGCCCTGGATCCGCTGGCGGTGGTCCCAGTAAAAATGGAATTGACCGACGCAGCTAACGCTGTGGATACCATGCTGGCCCGGATTGCAGAGCGAACACGCTTGACATGAGAAAATCAGTGGTCGAGTAGCGCCGCTTCTCGTAACACCGGCATCTTGCCGGCTGTCCCGAGGGCGTCCCGCCCTCGGCGGAACAGGCGAAAGCGCAACTCAAACCGGCGATGAGCAAGCATCCTAAAGAAACGGCGCGGTTGAGCGAACGGCTGAGAAAGATTGTCGAATCGTTTCCTAAGGTCACAGTCACCGTGCTTGGCGACCTGGTGGCCGACGAATTCATTTTCGGCGAGATCTCCCGCGTTTCGCGTGAAGCGCCGGTGTTGATTCTCAAACATCGCGAGCGCACCGTGGTGCCCGGATGTGGCGCGAACGCGATCCATAATCTCGCTGACCTGGGCGTCAATGTGCTTCCTGTTGGCGTCGTGGGTGACGACGAGCCAGGACGATTGCTGCTCAAAGCCTTCCGCCATAAACACGTTCCCGTGAGTGGTGTGTTGAAGGACAAGAGTTATCAGACCGTGACCAAGACCCGCATTCTGGCGGGTTCGGCGCACTCCGGACGGCAGCAAGTAGTACGCGTCGACCGCGAACCTGACGCCGAACCCAACCTCCACCTGAAACGCGAGTTGGTGCTGGCGGCGCGGGAATATTCCCGGGCCTCCGACGCATTGCTGGTTTCAGATTACGGTTACGGCGCCGCCACTCCGGGCATTCTGAACGCCGTGCGTGCAAAGAGCGGACTACGTGGCGTGCCTGTTGTACTCGACTCGCGCTACCGTATGCTGCAATATTCCGGCGTGACCGCTGCGACGCCGAACGAACCTGAAGTCGAAGACGCTCTGGGTGTGCGCATCGGCCACGATTGGCGGGCGCTTTGCGCTGCTGCTGAACAGATCATGGAGGGGATGAAACTGCGGTCGCTAGTGGTGACGCGTGGGCGCGACGGCATGGTCGTCTTCACCGGACGCCACAAGCCTGCGGATATCCCAATCTTTGGCTCTGACCAGGTCGCCGATGTGACCGGCGCGGGTGACACCGTGATCGCCGCGTTCACTGCAGCTGTGGCTGCCGGGGCCAACCCGGAAGACGCGGCCTACCTGGCGAACTACGCGGGAGGGATCGTGGTCATGAAGCGCGGGACCGCAACCGTGTCCCAACAGGAATTGCTCGATGCTCTCGATCAGGCTCCGCCGGCATTACGTTCCCACTGATTGCAGGTAACCAATTCCTGGATACCTGATTGGGGAAAATAGATTGTTGGGAAAAACGATCGTAAACAAGATCCTCAATCGCGAGCAGCTACGGCAGCGGGTAGCGGAGTGGCGCCAGGCGGGCGATTCCGTTACGCTGACCAACGGCGCCTTTGACCTACTGCACGTCGGGCACGTGCGCTACCTGCGCGCTGCTAAGCAATTGGGCGGTCGATTGATCGTAGCGGTCAACTCGGATGCGTCGGTCCGTGCTCTGAAGGGCGAGGGCCGTCCGCTGGTGCCGGAGGCCGAACGCGCCGAGGTTCTGGGGGCCCTGGCTGACGTAGACGCGGTGGTAATCTTCACGGAACTCGATGTGCGAGCACTCATCCGCGAAATTCGCCCCAACGTTCACGCAAAAGGCACGGATTATACCGCCGAAACTGTTCCGGAGCGCGATGAAGTACTTGCATGTAAAGGGCGGGTGGAAATCGTGGGCGATCCCAAGGACCATTCCACTACCGAGATGATTCGCTCGCGGCTGGGGCGGTCGCGTTCGTGAACATCCCACCGGCGGCGACAGCGACGCCCGAGAATTCGGTGCCGAGGAGTCGGCCAACGCCGGCTGACCGCATATTGATCGTTCGGCTCGGAGCCATGGGCGACGTCATCCACGGTCTTCCGGCAGTCACCGCACTGCGATCAGCATTCCCCGAAGCCAAGTTGGGCTGGCTCATCGAAGAGCGCTGGGCGGAATTGCTTTGTACATTGCCTACGCCGCGTTCCGGCCCGCGGTCGCCCCAACGCCCGCTGGTTGATCGGATTCACACTGTGAGCACAAAGCAGTGGCGTGCAGCGCCTTTTTCCCTTCAAACTTGGGAACGAATCGGCGCGGCTTTGAGCGATCTGCGGTCTGAGCGGTACAACATAGCAATTGACCTTCAAGGTGCGATGCGTTCATCTTTGCTGGCGCGGTGGTCTGGCACACCTGTTACTTACGGATTCGCCCAACCTCGTGAAAATCTGGCCAGCATGTTCTACACGCGTCAGGTAATTGCCGCTGGTGACCACGTTGTGGAGCAGAACGTGTCGCTCGCGGATGCCGTTGTGGGGCGTCGACTAACCGTGCCTGCGGTCGAGTTTCCTCACGACATCGATGCCGAACGAGAGTGCGGTCTCTGGTTGAAAGAGCGTGGCGTCGAGGAATTCGCACTGCTCAGCCCGGGCGCCGGGTGGGGCGCGAAGCAATGGCCGGCCGAACGCTACGGGCACGTAGCTAGACAATTGGCGGAAGATGGTTTGAAGTCATTGATCAACTTCGGCTCTGGCGAAGAAGACCTCGCGCGCGCCGTGGAGGCAGCCAGCGGTGGCGTTGCCGAAATATTTACAGGTTCGCTTACCCGACTGATTGCCCTGACGCGCCAGGCGCGTTTGTTCATCGGCGGCGACACCGGGCCCATGCATTTGAGCGCCGCCCTGGGCGTTCCCGTGGTTGGAATCTTCGGCCCCACGAATCCCGCGCGCAACGGCCCTTTCGGCACGCGCAACATTGTGCTCCGCAGTCCTTCCAGCATCACGAGCTACAAGCATGTGGCCGAGTTCGATAGCGGTTTGCTTGATATCAGCCCCGAGCAAGTGGTTACCGCGTCTCGTCAACTGCTGAAGGAGCGCCATGGCTAGCTGGTCCGCCATTGCTCGCAGGGTTCGAGTTCCGCTTGGATTCGCCTTCGCCGTGCTCTACTTGTGGCTGGCAAAGCCGACCGTGGAATCAATTCTCCTGGGCGCTGGGTTGGTTGTTCCGGGGCTCGTCATTCGAGCGCTGGCTTCGGGCTACCTTCACAAGAACGAGCAGCTTGCGACCGGCGGACCGTACGCTTACACCCGCAATCCGCTCTATCTCGGTTCGCTGATCCTGGCGATCGGATTTGCCCTGGCAGCGCGCAGCTGGTGGATCGTGGCCGGAATCGTTTTTCTCTTCTTCGTGATTTACCTGCCGGTGATTCGTGCCGAGGAAGTATTCTTGCGAGAGCGCTTCCCGCAGTTTGATGAGTATGCCCGCGAAGTGCCCAGTCTGCTCCCGCGCGTGAGCCGATTCGGCAAACGTAGCGGGTCGTTCTCTTGGGATTTGTATTGGAAACACCGCGAATACAATGCGGCGATTGGGGCAATAGCGATCACCGCGGCATTGCTCACCAAACTGATGATGAAATGGTAAATGTGGGCGCAAGCGTCTGGCTCGTGCTGAAGTTGCACGGACGCTGCCCGCACGAGCGGGACGCTCGCGCCCACATGCTACTTCTGCGCCAGCAGCGCCTTCGCTTTGCCTAGTTCAGGGCGGTCGGAATTCGATCCAGCGCAATTCTTTACTAATTGCGCGTAATATGTCGTCGCCTTTTCGTTCTTGCCTGCCATCTCAGCCGCGGTGGCCGCTCCATAAAGTCCGTTGAAACGATTGGGATTGAATTTCAGGTCAGTCTCGTATTCCGTAAGGGCCTGCTCAGGATGTTTCGCCTCCAACAGCAGGTCGGCGAGCAACTCGCGTGCGGGAATGTCCTCAGGTTCATCGCCCGTGGATTCTTCCCCTTCGGCAAGCGCACGTAATGTCTTGATAGCCTCTTCGTCTTTTCCCTCGGCGTGCGCCACCCAGGCTGCACTTTCCTTTTGTGCATTCTCCACGTACTGAGCGTAGGTGGCTTTCTTTTTCTTCAGCATCTCCTGACGAATCGTCTCGAGTTCCGCAATGTTCTTTCGCGCTTCGGGCACATTGCCGCCGCGAGCCGCACCAATCGCCCGCGCCCAATAGGTGATTGCCTTGTCGGTGGAATCAGCGTTTGCCGCGGGCGTCAGGGCCGCGGCCTCCGGCCAGTGGTGAAGCTCCAATGCGTACAGCGCGGGAAATTTCGACAGAGCATATGCCTGAGGATCGTAGCCCTCTCCGTACATGCTCTTCATGGCGGGCAAGGTTTTTACTTCCACGATGACGCGTTGGGCGTCGGCTTCGCGTCCGCTCTGCAAATAGGCGTAGACCAGGAAGTCCATCGCATGAAACTGGTGACCCTCGCCGCCCATATGCATCGCCGCAGTCTTGCGCGTAGCGGCGATAGATGCCAAGTTAGAGTCAATGTCATCCTGCCAGAGCCCCAGGCGGGCGAAGATGTGCGATGGCATGTGCAGCGCATGTGGAGCGGCGGGAGCAATCTTGGCATAGCTGCGGGCCGCAGGCAGACCCAGCTCGGCAAGCTGCGGCTTGTCGTAGCTGTGAATCAGATAGTGCGCCACTCCGGGATGGTTGGGGTCTTCCGCGAAAAGCTTTTCCAGCACGGCAGCCGCCTTCTTGCGGTTCGCAAAGGTGGTGTCGCCGTCCGGTTCCGATGCCAGCAGCGAGAGCGCATAAAATGCTGCCGCTTCGCGATCGTCTGGATAGCGTTGATATACGCCTTCCATTGCCTGGGAGTAGGCCTGCGCGCGTCGGTCATGATCGCCCTTCTTCCCGTAGTACTCGCGAAGCGCGGCGACGTAACCGCGCTCACGGTCCGTGGCGGGATGCAGTGATTGCGCCTTCTTCAGCTCCGTCAGGCCCCGCTTGATGGTAGCGGCGTTCGGATGATCCCAGAGTTGGTGCCACAGACTCATCGCCACCCCCCAATGAGCCATGGCGCAGGAGGGATCATCATTCGCTATCTGGGCGAATTCCTTTTCCGCTTCCTCGTACCAGAACGAATGCAGCAGCGCGACGCCGCGTTCAAATGGTTTCTGCACCGCCGCAGCGCACGAAACCGGGGAATGTACAGTCCCCAGTTGTGAAGCGGTCAGATCTTCGTGATGATGGCCTTCGTCAGCGAGCGTCAGAACGCCAAACAGAGAGGCGGCAAGGATTATCAGGGCAATGCGCTTCATTGGGGACTCCGTGGTCGATGTGGGCGCGAGCGTTCACGCTCGTGCCGGCCCATTGCACGAGCGAGGACGCTCGCGCCCAAACAAAGCCAAGGCGAGTCTAGAACGGAGATCAGGAAAGGGTCAATGCGAGAAGAACGGTCTGCAGATTCTTACTGTAGCCGGAAACGCTCGTTCATCAGGCGCTGCAACCGAGGTTTATAGAGAATGTCGTAGGCTAGCTCTTTGTCCGGAAACATGGCCAGCGCCGCCCGTTTGGCGCCGGCTGCCAGTTCCGCCGCTTCTTCCACGGTAAGGTTCTGGTCCTGACTGATGACTGACATGACCATGCTGATCATCAGCTGCAGCCGTCGAATATTTCTGGCTTCCAACTCGCTTTCGCTCAGAGTTGCGGAGAGTTCACTCCGCTGCTGTGTGCCCATCGTGCCCCCAGACTCTTCCTGGCCCCGTCCCAAGCGCTCGCCGCAGCTTCCTGTAGCGTTTAGATGTTTCGTGCACGCGAGACGTTGCGCCTGCCACCCACTGCCTTATTCTGTGGTCATTCGGCAGCGAAAGCAACCTCCAAAGGTGCAGGTTTCGGCTATCTCATGAACCGGAGTTACAATCGTATAATCAATTGGCCATGCTGGAAGAACGAAGCGGGCTTGGCATCCGTCCGCCGTCTGATCGGAGGAATTTATGAACGACAGCCCCGCGCGCCCCAATCCCAATGAAAAACTGGTGCGAGTGTTCGACACCGAACAGGAATCTGAAGCACTGGTCGTGCACGGCTTGCTTGAATCTTCCGGCATCGATTCCGACATCACATCCCTGGATGCGCAGCAGGACATTCTTCCCGGTGTTGGCGGCACGATCATCCTGGTACGCGAAGAGGACGCCGCAGAGGCCCTCCGCGTGATCGAAGAGTACCGCCGAGCCCCAGGCAGCGATGAGACCGCCGAGATCGATATCAGCGGAATGCAGGAAGACTAGATTCAGCAAGACTAGATTAAGGAAGAACAGGGCTGACAGTCTTGCCGTCCAGATAAAACGTTACCGCGCCATCGAGATCGGTCCGGTAAGTTAGAACGTGGGCTTCCGCCAGCCGGGCAAGGACTTCTCTCCGGGGATGGCCGTAGGTATTGCGCGCACCCACAGAAATCAACGCAAAACGAGGATGCACCGCAGCCAGCAACTGCGGAATCGTGGAAGTCGTGCTGCCATGATGGGCCACTTTGAGCAAATCCGCGTCTGGCTGCTCTTCGGTGAATCGTTGTTCTGATTTTCGTTCCGCATCGCCCTCCAGCAGAGTGGAAGTTCTTCCATAGACAAATTTCATGACTAGCGATTCGTCGTTGCGACGCCCTCCCGCATTCCCAACCTCCGGTGCAAGAACGCGAACGGCTGTTCCGCCAAAGTCAAAGCTGTCGCCTGCCTTATGATGCACCACGCGCACCCCCAGTTCAGCAGCTTGACGGAGTAACGGCGCCATCTCCGGGGCCGACAGATCGCCAAGCCACAACTCGCGCGGGCGGAAATTGGCTAGAATCGCCGCCGCACCACCCATGTGGTCGGCATGAGCGTGCGTGATCGCCACCGCGTCCAGGCGACTGATGGACCTTGACCACAGATAGGGTGAGACGACGTCTTCGCCGATCTCCAAATCCGAATGCACCCAGAAAGGCAGACCGCCAGCATCCACCAGCAAAGTGCGGCCATTGGGTGAGACCAGCAGAATCGAGTCACCCTGGCCGACATCAATCGCGGTCATCTCCAGCACAGCGGGACGAATCTGCGGATGAGGTGGGACGGCGGAGATCCAGAATGCGCTAGCCCCCAGGGTGGCCAATCCAGCTACCGCGAGCCAGGGACGCCGGCGGACCAATAGCATCGCCAACACTATGGACAGCGCGGTCAATAAGATGACTGCAATCCCCGGCGTGGGCAACCGGAGATCGGCCACGCGCAATCCGCCCAACCAGCGCACCGTGCCGGCAATTCCCTGGAGCGCCGCACCAGCAATCAACACAGGAATCTTCGCCAAAACGGATGAAATATATCCGAGCGCCATCGCGGCTATGGCGGCAGGCATCAGAAGCTCCATCAACGGCACCACTAGCATGTTGGCAGGCAATCCCACGACCGTCGCGCGATGAAAGTAGTACGCCATCGGTAGCGCGAGGCCAATCTGCATGATCACCGAAATCATCAGCAGTTCACCGGAGCCAAGCAGCACGCGTGAGGAAACCGCAAGCGCCGGCAGTGGAAGGCGATGGCCCAGGAACCGCTGCAGGCGTCCCGCAATCATTCGCAGGTCCAGGCGGAATTGCACTACTTGCGCCGGCAGAACGTAGTCGTAGGATGTTGAGTCCACATGCCGCGTGCCTCGTGCGAAGGGCAGCGTAGTGCGCTCCAGAACGGGGATTCCCACCGCCGCTACCAGCCACACGCACAGGAAAGTCAATTGGAAGCTGGCGCTGAACGGCACTCGTGGATTGACGACCATGAGGCCTAGGGCTGCGGCCCCGATCGCATTCAGCATCGATTTCTCGCGATAGAGTAACCGGGCCCCAAGATAGAGGGCCAGCATCAGTGTGGCGCGCCAGACGGGAGCACCGAGCGCGGTCAGAAAGGCATACGCCACCATGAGCGAGACCGTGCTCGTTGCCGCTATCAGGTCACTCATGCGCAACCGCCGCAGGAACCAGAACGTTGCCAGGGCGAGAATACTCACATTCATTCCGGAGACCACCAGCACGTGGTAAGTGCCCGAGCGTTGGAAGTCCATGCGGGTCGAGCGGTTGATGAAAGCGTCCTCCCCGATCACCATGGCGTCCATGAGTGCAGCCTCGCGCGGCGGCCACAGCGCGTGAACTTCTTCAATGATGCTGCGATGGACTCGTGATCGCCAGAGTTCAATCCGGCTGCCGACAAATCCGGGAAGAACCTCGACGCTTGCCGATTTTGTTGAAGCCAGTGCGACGATACCGTTTTCCATCAGGTAAGCCCGGTAGTCAAACGCCCCGGGATTGCGGAAGTTGCGTGGGGCTGAGAGTTTGGCGGGAAAGCGCAAACGCTCGCCGTAGTGGAATAGATGTACGCTCGCGAGGTTTGCCCCTTGTCCTTGTTCGCGCTTCGGTTGCTGGTCGTAAACGCTGACGCGCAGGCCGGAGCGGACGTTAAGCTTTTCATTGCCTCTTGCGAGTTGTTCGGTTTCGAGATCCAGGCGCTGGCGAAGGTCGCCAGAGCCATCCTCTTGAGGGGCTCCTTCTTTGTTGACGTGAGCCGTAACGACGACTTCCGAAGCATCGGCGAATTGAAGTAACTGAGAATCGCCGGAGCCATCTGGGCTGGACACTTGAACGATAAGTGCTCCCAGCACAAACAGAGTTCCCAACCCCAGAATAAAAGCGGAGCGCCACCGTCGCCAGGACAAATACGCTGCTGATGCTGCAAAGACGATGAATGCTGCCACCCACCAAAGCGGTGGCCGCCAGGCGTAGACGCCCGTAGAAATTCCAGCGGCGAAGGCCAGGGACGCCCAGAGCAGCGGCTGTCGCCCGCCCGATCGGTGTGGTGGCACAGGACTCGAGTTAACCTGCAGATTCAAGATGTGCCCACCACTACCCGCGTGGGAACAGCCGCCCCTGGCTGTTCGGTCGAGCGAGGCTCGACATTACTTGCTGAAAATGAGTAGCGGAGCGTTCCTCCGCCGGGCCGCCGAGAGCCTGCCCTGAGCGAAGTCGAAGGGGCGGCTGTTCCCACGTGGCCCCAGCTAGCGGACTAGCTGGAAAACACTCTCCAGATGGTAAGTCTGAGGAAACAGATCCAGCAGGTGCGCCTTTTTCACGCGGTACCCCAAATGGAGCAAGCGAGCCAGATCGCGTGAGAGTGTAGCGGGATCGCACGAAACGTAAATCACGCGAGGCGCTCTCAACTTCGCCAGTCCCTGAATTACCTTTTCGCCCAGGCCACTACGCGGCGGATCCACAACTACAAGCTGCGGGCGCAATTTGCCCGCTGCATTTTCCAGATATTGCTCCGTGGTGGCGCGAACTGCTTTCACGTTAGCTGGCGAATTGTATAGCAGATCGGCATGAGAAGTCGGTGACGACTCAACCGCAATCACGCGTTCAAATTCCCGATTTGGGACTGAACTTAACACTGAAGAGAAAAGCCCTACGCCGGCATAGAGATCAAGCGCGGTTCCAGTAGCGTCGGTAATCTCACCAGTCACAATGTCCACCAGTTCGTCGATCAAATGACGATTGACCTGAAAAAATGCTCCCGCGCTAACCCGGTAGGAAGCAAGTCTTGTCGTGTAAGTAAGGTTGTCAACGCCACTGACGGCGAGCCGTTGTGGATCGCCGCGACCTTCATTTGTGCCGGCGCGAGCCTCAAGAAACACGACGCCACAGGTCTCTGGCAGCGCGCTCTGGAAGTCCGTGGCGAATTGGTCCACCGCGTCCGCGATATCTGCCGGGCAGTAAACCTCCGCCAAGAGTTGCGCGTCATCCGCATTGGTGAAGAACTCAATCTCATTGATTCCGTTGGGAACCTTGCCGCCCCTTCCCAGTTGACACATAGCAGCAATCGCCCGGTTGATCAGCGGCGAGCTGATGGGACACTCCTCCACCCCCAGGAGTTCGTGGGAATTAAATTTGTAATAGCCCAGGGCGAATTCGGGAACGGTACGGATCCTCAGCCGGGTGCGATTGCGGTAGTTCCACGGAGAGGAAGGATGGATGTGTAGTTCGGTGTCGAGCTCCAGCTTGGCGATGCGGCGCAAATTCTCCTTCAGAATTGCAGCCTTGATCTCAAGCTGATGTTCGTAGCTGGTGTGCTGGTAGTGGCAACCGCCGCATCGCTGAAAGTAGGGGCATCGTGGCTCAATGCGTCGTGGCGAGGCCGAGAGAATCTCCTCAGCTCGGGCACGGGCAAAGCCAGGTTTCTGTTCGAGGACGACAGCTTCGACGTTCTCGCCCTCCAGAACGAAAGGCAAGAAGGCAGCTTTGCCTCGGCCATGTTCATCCGCGGGCAAGCGAGCCAGACCGTCGCCGCCATAGACCAGTTTTTCAATCGTGAGTTGCAAGGTTTGATTCTACAGACACTTCAGATTTGGATTAGCAGAGTGTCCGCCCCACATGGCCTTCACATATAGAACAAACTCAATCGTGGCAACCCGTACTTTTCCAGCAACCTCTTGTGGATGAACTGCTTTTGCAGTTGGTCGATCTGTGCCGATGGCATTTTGCGCCTGTAGGGAGCCAGTTCGCGATCAGCCTCACTGCGCACCGCGACAATCTCTTCATCGGGAGTTCCAGCCAGAAGCACCGCGAATAACTTCTCCTCCAACACGGTGAGCCGGCGTTCCAGATCCTCCAGCGGAGGCACAGCTTTCGCACCTTCCATCTCAGAAGCAAGCGTACGCAGCGTGATTGCCGTTTCGCGTGCCAACGCCATCGCGGAAACGCCAGGCCGCTCCGGCAGCTTCGCGGCGCTGATCTGGTCAGCGTTGCGCCGAAGAAAGACGACGATCTCGCCGGTTTGAAATCCTGATGGCTTCGGCCTTTCGCCGGTGGACGCGCCGACAGCAGCCTCCTTCATTTCTTCCGCTGCAGCCAGCACTTCCTGGGCGCAATACGCGAGACTGTTGACCTTGCGTTTCGATGTGCGCTTCTCGTAGCGCTCAAAAGCACCATCAATGCCGCGCAGAACGGCTTCGAGCGGAATACCCGCGTCCTTCCAGGTTTCAATCAGTGCCCAATCCAAGGTTGACAGCAGCAAAATGCCGCCCCGTCGCCGTTGAAATTGCTCTTCGATTTCGGTGAAGTAGTTGAAGTAGTTTTCCACGAACCACTCACCGCGACTGGGGCTTGCGGCCGGGCCCGGCCTTCGCAGCGGACACAGGCGGAGCCAGAGAAGAACTAGTGGATGAGGCTTCCCGGTTGGTCTTCACAGCATTGCGCTCCCAGATGAGGCGCAGTCCGTCCAAGGTGAGCAGATCGTCTACATGCTTGATGTATTTCGATCCCGTCCCGATGAGCCCTGCCAGTCCTCCGGTGGCCACGACTGTGGCTTCCTTTCCCATTTCTCCCAGCAGGCGTTCCAGGATTCCGTCCACCAGCCCGAGGTAGCCGTAATAAAGGCCAGACTGCAAGCTGCCCACCGTCGTGCTGCCAATGACGCGGGCGGGCTTGCGGATGTCAACACGCGGCAGGCGCGCCGTTTTTTCAAATAGTGCGTCGGCCGAAATTCCGATGCCCGGACAGATCACGCCGCCCTGGTACTCTCCCTTGGCTGATACGCAATCGAATGTCGTCGCCGTACCGAAATCGACGACTACGCACGGGCCGCCGAATTTCTCGAAGGCGGCGACTGAATTCACGATGCGATCCGCACCGACTTCGGCAGGATTGTCGTAAAGCACCGGCATGCCAGTCTTGACGCCGGGTTCGATGAACAGTGGTTTGGTATTGAAGTAACGTTCACATACCTGGCGCAGGGTGGAATCAAGCGGCGGCACCACCGAGGAGATAACGATCCCGCCAATGCCCTTGACTTCAATCTTCTCCATGGCAAACAGGTTGCGGAAGAGCACACCGTATTCATCCACAGTCTGCGTAGCGATCGTCGCCACGCGCCAGCTTGCCACGATGCTCCCATAGTGAGGCGAGCCAGCGCCATCGCCTTTCGCGGCCATGGCAAAGACTCCGAGCACCGTGTTGGTGTTGCCGACATCAAGCACAAGAAGCATTGCGATTGCCCGTCTTCACTACTTCAACCTTACCGTTCCGCTCAGCACCGTTCGTACACCCTGCGCTGTTCGTACCTGGAGAAACCCGCGCGGATCAAGACCTTCGGTCACGCCTTCCAAACCATCATTCTCTTCCACTTGCACCTGCCGGCCTCGTGCCGACGACGACCGCTCCTGGAATCGCTTCAAAATCGACTCGTGTGCGTTCGGCTTTTGAAGCAGGTCACGATATTCGCGGTCAAGCGATTTTAGCAAAGCCGCACACAGCTCCACGCGCGACCATTCCGTGCCGCTGGCCAGACGTAAGGATGTGGCGATCGGCTGCAAATCCTCTGGAAACCGTGCCTGGTTCACGTTGATCCCGACCCCCACGACAACATAGCGGATGCGAGTGACTTCCGCGTTCATCTCCGTGAGAATGCCGCAGAATTTCTTGCCTTCGATCAAAAGATCATTGGGCCACTTGAGATCGGGCGATACCCTGGAATCAACCTGCTGGACTGCGGCGTGTACCGCCAAGCCGGCCGCCAACGACAGAATCAGTGCCTCCGATGGCAGCACGGCGGGGCGCAGCACCACCGAGCAGTAGATGCCCGCTGAGGGCGCCGAATCCCACTGGTTCGCACCCCGGCCCCGTCCCGCGGTTTGTTCCTCGGCCACAAAGACGCTTCCTTCGGGGGCGCCGGCGCTGGCTTTCTCCATGGCTTCGCTGTTCGTAGAGCCAATTTTGTAATAGTGGTGAATTTCCTGGCCGAAAATGGTGCCCTTGAGGAAAGGTGTAAGCATGTCAGGCAGGAGCAAGTCGGGAACAGCTTGGAGCCGGTAGCCAGTCGCGGGATGCCCCACAATCTCAACTCCAAGCGTGCGTAGTTGCTGCACCAGCCGCCAGACGTCGGAACGGCTCGTGCCGATTTCGTCGGCAATCTTGGTGCCGCTTACGACGACGGTGGCATTGTCCACCAGCAGCCGCACGATACGCCCCAAGCGCAGATCCGTTTTCTGCGGCGCAAGCCCGTGTGGCGCGGGCGCCCCCGCCCGCGAACCCCTAATGGAATCCCGGTTTATGGATGCTTTCTTGATGCGGGAATTATGCGGGAGAAAAGCAGAAAGAACAAATCAGAAGGGGGGCGGACGTCCGCCCGTCGTGCCATTGCGTGACGGGCGAGGACGCCCGCCCTCCATGAAAACCCAATGCTGAGCTGACAGCTTGTTCAAGCCGGTGTCACTCGCAAGCTCATATCCACCGCCACAGCCGAATGAGTCAGGGCGCCAACGGAAATGAAATCCACTCCGGTCTGAGCGTAGGCCCGCACATTTTCGAGGCTTATTCCTCCGGAACACTCCACAGGAATGTGCCGTTCCCCATGCGCACAACGCGCCACTGCCTCCCTCACCTGCTCGACCGACATATTGTCCAGCAGGATCGCTTCCGCCCCGTGCTTAAGCGCTTCTTCCAGCTCCCCCAAAGTTCGCACTTCGACTTCGATCGGCTGTGAACCACGCCGGTTGCGATGGGCGCGTTCCAGCACGGGCGCGATGCCACCCGCCAGCGCGATGTGATTGTTCTTGATTAGCACGCCGTCGGAGAGATCAAGGCGATGATTCTGCCCGCCGCCGCAACGCACCGCGTATTTATCGAGTACGCGCAGGCCAGGCACGGTCTTGCGGGTGTCAAGGATGCGCGCCTTGGTCCCGGAAACCGCGTCCACGAACATGCGGGTCAGGGTGGCGATTCCGCTGAGGCGCTGCAGGAAGTTCAGGATCACGCGCTCACAGGAAAGAATCACGCGCGCATTGTGGCGGATCACCGCGATCGTCTGACGGTCATGCAGGCGCACGCCATCGAAAATTTCCGGATGGCTGGTGACTTCGTAGTGTGACGTCACTGCCCCGTCCAGTGCGGCGTAAACATCGAGAATCCGCGGCACGCAGCGCACCCCGGCCAGAATGCAGTCTTGTTTCGCCACGATGGTCCCGGCGGCACGCTGGCTTGGGTCGATGCAGGCGTAGCTGGTGGCATCGCTGGTCGCCCGATCCTCGAGCAGCGCGTTCTCGACAATGGCGGAAATGCGGCGAGTATTCCAGTCCATGGTTGCGTAGGGGCAGGTGTCTCACCTGCCCAGCCGAGCCAGGCTCGGCGGTTTATGTCGTTGTCGTCAACTCATCCAGCTTACTCTGAGCCTTCTCCCGCAACACGGACAATTCCTGCGCCCGTGCCCGCATGCCTTCAACCACTTTCGCAGGCGCCTTGGCCAGAAACTGCTCGTTGCTCAACTGGCGCTGGCCGTTGCCAATTTCTTTTTGGATCTGTTCCAGTTCTTTCTTCAGGCGCTCCCGCTCCGCGCTAACGTCAATCTTCTTTTCGTAGACAACGTGCACGTCGAATCGGGCCGTAGAGCGCGCGCCCGACAACTTGGCCAACGAATCTTCCACAAATGTCATACTTTCGACATTGGCCAAGCGTTCAATTGCGCCGCGGTTTTCCTCAAACAACGACCTGATTTCGCCTTCCTGAGTGAAAACCTGGATTGGTACTTTCTGCTTTTGCTCCACTTTCAACTCGGCCCGCAGATTGCGTACCGCAACGATCAGATCCTGCAGAATCGCCATGTTCGTCTCAGCCGCAAGATTAAACTGCTTTTCATCCGCCTGCGGATAGGCAGCTATTGCCACCGACTTCAACGGCGGGTTGGCATCGTAGATTGCCTGCCAGATTTCCTCCGTGATGAATGGCATGACCGGATGCAAAAGTCGTAGCGAAGCTTCAAACAGGTTCATCAAATTGCGACAAGCAATGCTTGCGGACTCCTTGCCTGCCGGGCCTTCTGCATTCAGTCGCCCCTTGACCAGCTCAATGTACCAGTCGCAGAAATCGCCCCAGAAAAAATCGTAAATGCGGTTCGCCGCCTCATGGAACCGATAGGTCTCAAGCGCCTCATTCACGTCCTTGGTAACGCGGTTGAAGCGCGAGCGAATCCAGACATCTTCCAGTAGATCGGATCGAACAGAACCGCTGCCTGGCCGAAGATCTGGCTCGACCCGATCCACATTCATGAACATGAAGCGCGCCGCATTCCATATCTTGTTAGCGAACGCGCGATACCCATCGGTACGGCTTTCGCTAAACGCAATGTCTGTGCCCGGAGCCGCCATAGCCGCCAGGGTGAAGCGCGTCGCATCCGTACCGAAGCGCTGAATAATATCGAGGGGGTCGATTACGTTCCCTTTGGTCTTCGACATCTTCTGACGATCGGCGTCGCGCACCAGGGCGTGGATATAAACCTGGCGGAAGGGTACGCTGTCGTCTTTCTTTTCTGCCCAGCCACTGGCCTGTTTCAGCACCGGGTCCTGCTGGTGACCCTGCATGAAGTGGCAGCCGAACATGATCATGCGTGCTACCCAGAAAAACAGGATCTCGTACGCGGTGATCAACAGGGTAGTCGGATAGAACACTTCCTGATCGCGGGTCTTTTCCGGCCAGCCAAGAGTCGTGAATGGCAGCAGGCCGGAAGAAAACCACGTGTCGAGAACATCCGTGTCCTGCTTCAATTCCGAATCACCACACTTGGAGCATTTTCCCGGCACTTCACGAGCGACAATGATTTCCCCACACTTGCAATGCCATGCCGGAATACGATGCCCCCACCACAACTGCCGCGAAATGCACCAGTCGTGAATGTTGTGCATCCAGTTCAAGTAGATCGTCTTATAGTTCTCCGGGACAATCGTGATCTCGCCGTTCTCCACGACCTCCGTTGCCCGCTCGGCCAGGGGTTTGATCTTGATGAACCACTGGGTGGAAAGCCGCGGCTCAACCACGGTTCCGCAGCGGTCGCACTTGCCAATCGCGATGGTGTAGTCCTTCTCCCCTACCAGGAAATCTTGTTTGCGCAGATCTTCGAGGACGCGTTCGCGCGCGGCAAAACGGCTCAATCCTGCGTAAGAGCCGGCGTTCTCGTTCATGTGCGCGTGCTCGTCCATGACGTCGATCTGGGGCAGGTTGTGCCGCAGTCCGGCCTGGAAGTCGTTGGGATCATGCGCCGGAGTGACCTTCACCGCGCCGGTTCCGAACTCGGGGTTGGCCAGTTCATCAGTGATGATGGGGATTTCCCGATTCATCAGCGGCAGCAGCACTTTCTTCCCGTGAAGGTGCTTGTAGCGCTCGTCCGTTTCGTTCACCGCGACTGCGGTGTCGCCGAGCATGGTCTCCGGGCGAGTCGTGGCGACGGTGATGAACTCGTTTGTGCCGACAACCGGATAGCGAAGCTCGAACAACTTTCCCTGGACCTCTTCGTGCTTGACCTCGAGATCAGAGATCGCTGTCCCGCAGCGCGGACACCAGTTGACGATGTACTTGCCGCGATAAATCAACCCCTCTTCATAGAGCCGGACAAAAACCTCGCGCACCGCGTGCGAGAGATTTTCGTCCATGGTGAAATACTCGCGGTCCCAGTCGACCGACGCCCCGAGCCGCTTCATCTGGTCGAGAATCGCGCCACCGTAGTGCCGCTTCCATTCCCAAACGCGCTCGATAAATGCCTCGCGGCCCATGTCGCGGCGATTCTTGCCTTCGCTCGCGAGCTGGCGCTCGACCATCATCTGGGTAGCGATGCCCGCGTGGTCAGTGCCGGGAAGCCAAAGGGTCAGGAACCCGCGCATGCGGTGCCAGCGCACGATAATGTCCATCTGCGTCTGGTTGAGCATGTGGCCCATGTGCAGGCGCCCGGTAACGTTGGGAGGAGGAAGCAGCAACGTGAACACCGGCCGCTTCTCGCCCGCAGGCGGCGTAGGCGCCGAAAAGAGCTTCTCTTTGATCCAATAGTCAGCCCAGCGCGTTTCAATCGCGCCCGGCTCGTATGATTTGGGTAGATCGTGTGGCATGGGTTTCTGACCGGCAGTCAGCCCTCAGCCGTCAGCATTCTGCCCGCAACGGGTAGTAGTGCTTCCCCGTTTTGTCTGATCCCATCACAATTGATCAGGGGCTGAATGCTGAGTGCTGAAGGCTGATTGCTGGTAACTTTGATACTACAGTCCCGAGAAAACAGGGGTCAAACGACCGGGGCCGCGAGAACATCCAGCCTTTGGCTCAGCGGTGTAGTAAGGGCTGAGCTGTGGCGTCCTCCGAAACGCGGCCCGAACGTAAGAATCGCACCTTTCTAAGTGAACCAGGCGCCGTACGGTGGCGTCTTGCAATTATACGGAGACAACGGATGCAGGAACTGGCCCTGATCCGACCCGGTCGGACGGTGGATACCGAGTTGGCGCTCGAACTGGACAAGACCGCTCTGAAACGGGAGTTCGAAGAGCGTTTGGCGGAGTGTGGGACATTGGCTTTCCGGGTAGCGCAGAGTGTCTTGCGCAACTCCTCCGATGCCGAAGATGTGGCGCAAGAGGCCATGCTACAGGCCTACCGGCGCTTCGAACGTCTCCGCGATCAGTCCCGGTTTCGGGCCTGGCTGGTTAGGATTAGTTTTCGCCTTGCATTGGACCAGGCACGCTCATCGCGGCGGCGCGAGCAACGTGAAACGGTCTGGGCGGTTGCCGTGCCGCGACCTACGGCCGAGGACCTGGCGGCGTCGAGTGAATTCGGGCGACGCCTGGACGAGGCCATGGATACGTTGCCGGAAAAGTCCCGATTGGTTCTTCTGTTGTCGGCGATGGACGGCCATTCGCTCGAAGAAGTGGCAGAACTGCTTCAGCTTCCTGTGGGCACGGTGAAGTCGCGCCTGCATTCCGCCCGGAAACGGCTTGCGGAGAAATTGCGATGACATGTAAGAGATATAAAGCCGCCCTCATTGAAGGGGCCGCCTCTGGCGGCAAGCTCGAAGGCAGCCTGGCTGACCATCTTGAGGTGTGCTCGGAGTGCCGCGCGAAACTGCTGCGTGAACAGCGGTTGTTTGCGGCGATCGATGACGCCTTACGGACCAAGGTAAACGAGCTGCCTCGGGCTGGCTTCATCACGGGCGTCCGGGTGCAAATCACAAAGGAGGTCCCGCCGGGATCGCGGTGGAGCCCCGTGTGGGCTTTAGCCGGTGCGGTGCTGGCGATGGCCCTCCTTGCGATAGCGTATCCGTGGACGAGACAGCCACAACGATCTCTCGAGGCGGGGAGTATGAAAACCCCGACGATTCGTACTCAGCAGACATTGGAATTCGCCGAGTCCGGACGTGAGTCGACGAAAAAGTTGGATGCGCGGGGTCGCGCACAACAACGTTTGAGGAACCGATCCGCGGCCCTGCGAGCGGCAAGTCGCGAGCCCGAGGTGCTGGTTCCCCCAGACGAGGGGAAATCGTTTGCACAGTTTGTCGCGCGCCTGAGGCGGCAAGACGAGATTGCGCAAGCGTTTGTGAGCCCAGCGGTTGATGAGAACGTTGAGCTATCACAGATCCCGCCAGTTGAGATTGCCCGCCTTCAGCTGACGCCGCTGCGATGGGAGAAGTGGAAGTAAGCAAGAAGAGGAGATGTTGAAATCTATTTACAGCCAGAGAGGCCCACTCTGCAGGAGGAAAGATGAGAAGAACAGTAAAGACAATGTTCCTGGTGATGGCGCTGCTGGCGCTAGCGCCATGTGTCATGGCGCAGGAGAAAACAAGAACGGAAGACGAGTCTTCGGCTGGCGTACGGGTGGCGAAGATGACGCCGGTCAAGGTCGCGGTCATTTTTGTGGAATTTGAAGGTGACAAGAAAATTAAAAGCCTGCCGTACACTCTTGTCGTCGTTGCGGATGGCAGACCGCCGTCAGCCAAGTTGCGGATGGGCAGCCGCGTGCCTGTTTACACGGGGAAAGAGAATGGGATGCAATACGTCGATGTCGGCAGCAACATCGACTGCCAGGCGGCACACACACAAGACGGCAGCTTCGAACTCAAGCTGAGTCTTGATCGGTCGTGGGTAGAGGGGGACGTGCCGGTTCCCGTGGAGAAAAACTCCTCGCAACTGCCATCCGGACAATTTCCCGAGCCCGTAATACGGCAATTTCGATCAGATCTGAGCCTGCTCTTGCGCGATGGGCAAACAGTAGAAAGTACTTTTGCCACCGACCCGTTGAGCGGGAAGGTGTTCAAAGTGGAAGTCACACTTAGCGTTCTGAAATAGGATCTGCGCATACCGCAACGGGAGGGTGCATACTGTTTCGTCAATTGCTCATCCCGTCAAACTACGGGTAGCGACGGCAGGATTAACTTCTTCTTCGCAGGGTGTGAGCGGTCCCGGAACAATTGAGCGCTGAGAGCGTGCCGGCACGGGGAATGCCTGCGTCACTGTGGATTTTCATTCTTGATCTCGATGGGCTCCTTGATTGCTTGGGCCGCGTCAACGGAGAAGAGCTGGAACTGGCTAAAGTTGTGTACCCGCTCGTAACCGTGTCCACGATAAGTAAGGTATAGGGAAGCACTCGCGGGCAACCACAACCGAACGTGGCCCTTCTGAAATTCAACGGGGGCATAGACGATGACCAAGTGCTCCATTTGCAGGTCGATCTGCGGAATGGGAGACACCAAATCTGTCTCCATTCGCAAAACAGCGTAGCTGTCGGTGGCGATCCATGCCCGGCCCTTTAACCTGGGCAGATAGAGGGCACCGCCAATCCGTAGCGCTTGGAACGCCTTGCTGGGGTCCGTTCTCTCCTCGAAGTGCAGCTGCCATGAAGGCGATGCTTGCAGCTCGCTCAATCCTTCACAACGGAAGTCGAAGTTTCCTAGTTGAGCGGGGTGAAAAATCAGCGCAAATGCTGCCGAGCCGGTGTCAACCACCGCCGCCTGCGGAATTCCATTGGTTCGGGAACGATACTCTTCGACCCTCGGGTAGCCGGAGTTCTGTTCGATCTGCGCAACGTAGTTCACCACTTCTGCGGCAGAATTCCGCCTCTTTCCATTCTTGCCGATATCAATCTGCTCGATACGCTCACTCGCGCTGAAGCGCTGCAAGTCGTCAATCAAGTCCTCTGTGCGTTTGCTTGTCTCTTTCAAAATCTGCGGCAACGGACAGGTGGTGTCGGTTCGTACGGGTGGAACGACTTCGTCAATGTCCCCCGGTTCCCAGATTCGCCTTGAGCTGGCCAGCGGCAGATAATCGAGGGGCGCGCTCTTGCCCGACTGCGGTTCTAGCCTCGACAGAAATTGTTTCACCAGCGCAATGTCGTCGGGACTGTCAGCATACTTCAGGTACTCCCGGAGCTGCACAATCTCATTGGCCGGGTCGCCCTTCGCCTCATAAATTTGGGCCAGCACGAAGTGCACGCGAGGCTCATGGTGGTCCTTGTCAATCTCCACCGCTCGCAATCCGTTTTTTTCCGCCTCGGCCAGGTTATGGAGATTCAAGTTGGCAGCGGCGTGGTACTCATAAGCCACGGCATCGTGAGCTGGGTCAAGCTCGAGCGCACGTCCGCTCAGCTTCAAGACCTCATCCCAGGCGCGCGCACGCGCAGCGACGTCTGCGAGACAAAGGTACGCTGGTACGTAGCTGGAATCCACGGTCGAGCCCTGGAGACAAGCGCCGCGGGCTTCGTCAGTCCGCTGCTGCGCCGCCAGCACCTGGCCCAAGGTAACCCACGCTGCAGCATACTTCGGATACTCCCGTACTGCCTTGCGCAAATGCTTCTCCGCATCTGCAATTTTCTTGTCCTTCAGGGCCGAGCAGGCTTTCTGATATTCCTTCCTGGCTGCTGCTGGGGTCTGTAACTGCACTGCTGAAATTGACGGACGCGCCTGGTTTAGTGGTGGGAGCAGGCAGGTGTCGTCTTTAGCAGGGCTCTGCGGTGGGGTCGTAAGACCGTTCTGGGCGTTGCGCAGATGCACCTGGTCAGCGGTGGTTTCAACGGACAGCGTCCTGATTTCTCCACTGTCTATCTCGGGATTCGAGGGGCCGGGGGTTGGCGTCACCACTTGCGCCGCCGCAACACTGCAGGCAAACACGAGAACTAGTATGGGGACGAGAACTATCCTGGAACGAGGCAGGCTACTTCCTGGTTGCTTCGAAGCCGCTTTCGACCTTTCAATCCGGAATGACATCCCCAGGGCTCCTTACCCCCATATACGATCAACCTGGAGGGAACGAATTGCCCTTCTCTTAGACGTCGGGAACTGGCCACGCCTGTCCCATCTTCGTTTGCTGGTAACGAAACCCTTATGATTATTCGAATACTTTCGGGGAAGTATCGCGGAACTCAAGTCACTTTACTCCGGTTTTATTTGTTGTCAAGTCAGCCGTGCAACAGAGGGGGTAAAGCGGACGTTCGCGCCGCAATCGATGCTCGAACCGATTTCACTGCCTGGTTAATTGAGGGTTAACTAATATCGACGAGCGCATATCCTGTTCCGCTACGTTCTAACCCCGTCAAACGACGAGAGGGGCGGAATTTACTTCTTCTTTTTTTTGTCTTTGTCTTTCTTTTCCGAACTCATCTTCTTGGCAATTTCTTCCACCAGCTTGGGCCGCAATTCGGCCAGCATGTTGTCGACGATGCTGGCGATGGCTGTGGATTCTTCGGGGGCATCACTGGCGGCTTCTTCCGCCTCCACCGGTTCCGCAGCCGCCTCCGCGGGTGCGGACTGAACCGGTGCTGTCGTTTCCTCAGGGTTGGAAGTCAATTCAGCGGGAGCTTCCGCTGCCACTTCAGGCGCTTGCGAACCGACAAACGATTCGCGAATCTGCTTCCAGTTCTGCCAGGCCGCGGCCAGCTCCGCTTCGCGTTGAGAAGTACTGTCCACCTGGGCGGTTGCGTTGTTTTCCGGAACTGCGGAAGTGGCAGATACGGCTTCAATAGGTGCCGTGTGTTCGGCACTTCCGCCTGCCGACGCGGCGGCCGCAAAGGCAGATGTTTCTGCCACGACTGGTACCTGGTCATGAGCGGTCGAAGCCTCGACAGCCGTGGGCTCGATGGGTTTGGATTCGACGACGCTCGCTTCAGCAGAGATGGCCGGTCCCACCGGCTCCGCCACTGCAACCGCACTTGAACTCGCCACCGCAGTCGCGGCGGAGAGACTGGCAGCTTCAGCCGAGGCACGGGCCGCATGAACCTGATCCATCTCCTGGTCCAGCGCAAGTTTCGACTCGTCCAACCCAACTTCAACTGCTTCCGCAATCCAGCGCGGGCCGCTTACTACCTCGGAAGAGATCGCGGCACTGTAGGCTGCGGCAGGAACTTCCTGCCCCGTTCCGTTGGAACCGCTGTGGCCAACGGTTGGGGCCAGAGAAGCGATGGCGGCCATCACTTCTGCATCGCCGGCCACGGGAGGTACCGGCTGGGAAATCTGCCCCTCAGAACTTGCTTCAGAATTCGCCGCCGCTGTGGGCAATTCAGTGCTGGCGGGCTGTTGTTCTGTCTGGCTTGCCGGTATCTGACTCTCCTGGGGCTGAGTCTCCAGGGTCTGAGTATCCTGGGTCTGAGCCTCTAGGGTCTGAGTTTTCTGGATCGGAGTTTCCTGAGCCTGACCGTCATGGACCTGACGATCCTGAACCTGATGATCTTCTGCCTTCGCCGCTTCAATGCTGGCAACAGGTTCAGACACCGCCTCGACGGGCGCGGACGCCTGAACTGGCTGAGTTTCTTCAGGAGCCGGGGCCGGAGCTACTAGTTCCTGGCTGGCCGCCACGTCCTGCACGCCAGCTCCGGGGATCGTGAGCGGCTGTTCTGTCTTGCTACCGAAGGATGCCGCTGCCGCTGTAATCGCGGCGATTTCTTCCGGGGTAATGTCTGCAGGCAGACCCGCAGGAATGGGACGTTCAAACCCCTGCGCCGCTTCCACCGGCTTGAACGCTTCGGCTTGTTCGGAACCGCCTTGCTCAGAACCACGAGGTTCGAAGTCACGCGACGTGGCGGTGGTTTCCGGAGCTTCTTCTCCCGCCTTGGGTTTGACATGTGGGACGGGAATGGTGAGGCGATTTTTCCAGCCTGTTTCCTTGTCGCCGAACCGGTCTCCCGTATCGGACTGTTGCACCGCCGCCAACGCTTTGGCGAAGCGGCCTGATTTTTGAGGCTGAGGCTGAGCGACTACTTTGTCTTCGAGCTTGGTGAGTACGGTGAGAAGTTCAGTGGCTTCGAACGGCTTGATGATGAACGCATCGGCACCGACGCGCCGCGCTTCTTCTGCTTTGAACGGTTCCAGCTTGCCCACGGTCAACAGGACCGGAATCTGCTTTGTCTCCGGATTTTCCTTGACCCGCTGGCACACTTCCAAGCCGCCGTAGCCCGGCATGTACACGTCGAGCACGATCAGGTCCGGCTTGCTTTCCGCAATTTTCTTGAGGGCCGCCGAGCCGTTATTGACAGTAACGACTTCGTAACCAGCATCCGTGAGAATGCGCCGCCCCATATTCTGGGCAGTCACGCTGTCGTCGGCAAGCAGTATTCTTCGCGCCAAGGAATATCCTTTGGTGAGGGGGAGACAGCCTGAAAGTAATTGGTACTAGACCGTAAGTCAATGAGAAGAATACAGTAAACACGTTACCAGTGGTCAGTGACGAGTGGGTGAAAACGGCCCTTCGCTTGCGCAAAACGGCTTTCCACCCACTACTTCCAACCCAGCCAGCGCCGACCCAGTCTCAGAATGGGACAACCTTGCGCAGACCCTTCTTTTTCTTGTGCTTGCTGGAGGACATCGCGGCATCGATGTCCTTATCGTCGGCGGTGGCGGACGCCGCGGAGGCAGTCTTGCCATCGGTAGCGGTAGCCTGACCGTCTGCTCCGGGCTGAATCTCGTTGACCTGGGTTGGGGCAGGCGCCGTCTGGACGTTGTCAACATTGGGCTTCAGCTCATTCGGATCGGCCGCAACGTTTGGCTTCAGTTCATTTGCATCCTCGGCGGGAGCTGCAGGGGTCGGGGCAGCCGCAGCAGCGCCATCGGTGCCTGTCACGCCGGGAGTCGTACCGATAACTTCTACGCCGGCAGCGGCCGAGCCGGCAGGATTCTCGGGCGCGGGCTGGTCTGAACGCGGCGCGGGCTGGTCTGGAGCCAGCGGTCCCTTGCCCCCCGCTTCGATCGACACCGCATTCTTATCACCCGGGGCCGCACTGCCCATCATCGCCCGGGTGGCATCCTGCAGTACCGATGTGGCGCTCACCACCTGCGGATCCGCGAGCGTGGGCTCTCCCACACGCGACGCCTGGGCCACATCCGGATGCTTCTGAAAATTTCGCACCAGCTTTGAGACTGTGCTGCTTTCCCGGCGGCTGTCTTCTTCGGCTTTGTTCTGGGCGATCGCTGCCTTGGTCGGTCTGGGCACAGGTTGGTGCAGGGCCTCCAGCCGCGCCTTGGCATCCGCGGTCCGCTCCATCAATGGATATCGCGTCAATATCTTGGAATAGGCGGCGGTAGCATCCCGAGTAAATTCCTCGATCATGCGCGCCTTGGCGGTCTCGTTGCCCGGTCGCGACCGCACCATGGCGATCTCGCCTTCATAGGCTTGTCCTAACAAGTACAGAGATTCATCCGCCTTGCTGTAAAGGGGATATTTATCCAGCAGGGACCGCAACCGGGCGATGGAGGCCGGGTACGATTGCCGCAGGAAATAGAAACGCCCCACCCGGAATTCGCGTTCTGCGATGACTTCCTGTACTTCGAGCAGACGTTGCTTGCCTTCCTCCACGACCTTCTTGTTGTCCGGATATTGCAGGATCAGCTGGCGGTATTCCTCTTCCGCCCGCATGGCGTGGGTGTAGTCGCGATCCGGCTTTTCCATCTGCTGGTAATGGATATTGGCAATTTTCAGCTGGGCTTCGGCCGCTTCCGGCATGTTGGGGAAGAAAGTTTCAAAGTCCTTGTACTCGATTTCGGCCTGCGCGAGAGATGTGCCTCCGCCCTCGGCATACCAGGAGTCGGCTACCGCCAGTTTCGCGCGGGCGATGAACTCCGAATCCGGATAGGTGTTAATCAGGGTTTGCAGCGTGATCCGTGCCACGTCAAAACGGTTGTGTTTCATCGCATCCATCGCCCGGTCGAACAAAACTTTGTCCGGTTGCTTGGAACCGACGTTGGCCAGCGGATTGTTGACCTTCTTGTTGGTGCAGGCGAGGGTAAAAGAAAGCGCGCCCAGCAGAACAATGACCGGAATACGACGTGACATAGAAACCTCGGGAAACAGTCGTCAGTCGTCAGTCGTCGGTCTTCAGCCGGGATGTTTCTGGATTTCCTGACGACTGAAGACTGACGACCGACGACTCCTACACTTTCTGCAGTGTAGCCTCCACCGCAGTCTTCAACAGCTTCTCAGCATTAGTCTTTGGATCGCCTTTACCGAAGATCGCGTTGCCTGCTACCAGAATTTCAGCTCCCGCCCGGACCACCTCGGCTACGGTCGTAAGATCAATACCACCATCTACTTCAATACGATAGCCAAGCCCGCGTTGCGCCCTGAGATCGGCCAGGCGGCGGATCTTGTGCACCGCCCCGGGAATGAACTGCTGGGCTCCGAAGCCTGGGTTTACCGACATCACCAGTATATAGTCCGCGATATCAAGCACTTCGCTTAGGGTATCGACCGGTGTGGCGGGGTTGATCACGACACCGGCAAGGCAATCGTGACTCTTGATCAGATGCAACGTGCGATCCAGATGTACACACGCCTCCTGATGAACCGAAATCCAATTGGCTCCAGCCGCCGCAAACTCAGGAATGAACTGGTCTGGATTCTCGATCATTAGATGACAGTCGAGCGGCAACTCCGTGACCTTTCGTAATGACTTCACCAGCGGCGGTCCAACCGTCAGATTGGGGACGAAATGACCGTCCATCACATCTACATGGATGACCGTGCCACCACCCGCGGTAGCATCGCGCACCTGATCCGCCAAATGGGCGAAATCCGACGCTAGAATTGAGGGTGCGAGTTCAATCAAACCTGGGCCTCGCGGGAACGAATTCGTGACCAAATTCTAACACGCAGGCGGTCGGGTGCCAGCCACTAACCGGACTATCCAAATCCTCGTGTTTGGCGCGCTCGGCGCGTGCTGAAAGCTGCTGAGTAGACGGGTAGCGCTTGAAGCGCCTGAAGCGAGGCAAAAGAGCACCTTGCAGTAGTTGAGGCCCATGCTTCTGTCAGCGTGAAACCTTGAAATCCTCCACCACCACAGATCACCTCTCGAAATAATCTCGCCGTAACCTTTTCGTCCTTCGGAAGTTTATATAGTTAGAGGCACGATGGCCGTCAGGCGACCAGCGAAGGGCTCCCGGGAGGAAGCGTCCGGTTTGCCGGGAGACGACCGCCTGCTGGTGGAAGCTGCAAAGAAAGATCCGAGCCGGTTTGCCGAGCTCTACGAGCTCAATTTCGCCCGGGTGTATGCCTACATCGCGCGTCGTGTAGGCGATCGCGATGTGGCTCAGGATCTGACATCTGACGTCTTCCACAAGGCGCTGGCAGGTATTCAGAGTTTCGAATGGCGCGGCGTGCCCTTCGCCGGCTGGTTGCTGCGGATTGCTGCCAATATGATTGCGGATCGCTCAAAGCATTCCGGCAGAGAAGTTTCCGGTCAGGATGACCTCCCCGATCCAGGCACCCAGCCCAACCTTGAGGAAATTGATCAGCAGGCGCGACTCTTTCGTCTGGTGGAACAGCTTCCGCCAGATCAGCGGCGGGTGATCGGGATGCGTTTCGCAGAGGAGAAGAGTATCCGTGAGATCGCAACTGAACTCGGCCGCAGCGAGGGCGCAGTGAAGCAGCTGCAGTTCCGTGCCCTGCAGAATCTGCGCGACCGGATGGAGGGCGCCAATGCCTAAGCGCTCTCTGCTTAACCGCAATCTGCCCAATCGCAAACTGATCGACCAACTCGACCAGGCCGTAACCCAGCTTCTGGCAACACCGGTTGTGGCCGTTCAATCCGCGGACCCGGAACTGCTGCCGTTACTGCACATCGCCGCCCAGCTGCGCCAGCTTCCGCGGGCGGACTTCAAGACTCGTCTCAAGTCCGATCTGGAAAGGAAATCATCCGTGGCATCTGTTGCTGAACCCGTCACTGCCGTTCGTCAAGCCGCCGCACCGTACATGACCCTCAAAGACACCGCGCACGCCATCGAGTTCTACAAGAAAGCATTTGGCGCCATCGAGAGTTTCCGGCTGGTAGAACCCAGTGGAAAAATTGGTCACGCCCAGATTGCGTTTGGCGGCTTCACCATCATGCTGGCCGACGAATACCCCGACTACGGGGCCGTGAGCCCCGAGACGCTGGGTGGATCGCCGGTGAGGATGCATCTCTATGTCGACGACGTGGACGCAGTCTTCGAGCAGGCGGTGGCTGCGGGGGCAAAGATCGTGCGTCCGGTTGAAGACCAGTTCTACGGCGACCGCTCCGGGCAACTGAGCGATCCCTTCGGATACGCCTGGACCGTCGCCACGCCCCAGCACACGCTGTCGCATGAGGAAATCCAGAGGCGCTTTACCGAAATGTCGACGCCGCATCCGAAGAAGAAGCCGGCCGTCGATCCAATTCCCAAAGGGTACACAACGCTCACAACCTACCTCGTGGCGCAAGACGCAGATGCCTTGATCGATTTCATGAAGAAGACGTTCGATGCCGAGGAACTGTTCCGCAGCGGCCCCGGCTCGGAAGGCGGCCTGCACTGCGAAGTGCGGATCGGCGATTCCATGCTGATGGTGGGGGGTGGCGGCGCGGGAATGAAGTGGCGCGGTGCGCCCATGCCCAGCGCATTCCACATCTACGTTCCCGATTGCGATGCAACTTACGTTCGCGCCCTGAAAGCGGGAGCCACTTCCATTCAGGAGCCAACCGATCAGTCTTACGGCGAACGTTCCGGAAGTGTGAAGGATGCGGCCGGGAACTTCTGGTATATCGCGACGTACAAGGGAGACAGCTACCGGTGGGAAGGCGCGCCCACGCTGCAACCCTATCTGCATCCGTTGCGCGCCGAACCAGTGATCAACTTTGTGAAGCGAGCCTTCGGAGCCCAGGAACTCGGCCGATATACGGCACCGGACGGAGTGATCCATCACACCACGGTAAAAATAGGCAATGCGTACATGGAAATGGGGGAAGCCCAAGGGCCCTACCAGCCCATGCCCACCATGTTCTATCTGTACGTGGAAGACTGCGATGCCCTGTACAAGCGCGCTCTCAGCGCAGGGGCGACGTCAATTTCCGAACCGGTAGACCAACCCTACGGTGACCGCAGCGGCGGCGTAACTGACCCGTTCGGCAACAAGTGGTATATCGCCACGCACATCAAAGACGTGAGCATGTAGGAGAGTTAGAATGTGTGGCGCGGGCGCCCTCGCCCGCGCAACTTTTGGATCGTCACGAAACCACCGGAGACGCCAGCGCTCCCGGTCCGATATGTCTCCAGCCAATACTTCCGATAAACTGTTGGTCCCCTGGAACGCGGGCGAGCGAGGCAATGAATCCGGCAGAGCTGGCGGTTGTAGTGTCGATCGGTCTGTTTGTTGGCATGCTGCTATGCCTTGAAGCCGGCTTTCGTATCGGCCATTATCTTTCGCAAAGAAACGAATATGCACATGAGGGCACGGGCACGATCGGAGCCGCAGTCTTTGCGCTGCTCGGGTTGCTCCTGGGATTTACCTTTGCCAACGGAATCTCGCATCTTGATCGTCGCCGTGAGCTGATCGTTCGCGAAGCCAACGCTACGACTCCACTGGACTTGCTGCAACAGCAGTCACGTGGCCTGTTTCGCGAATACCTCGATACCCGCCTTCTGGTCTACGAAAAGCTTCCTAACCTGGACGCAGCTGACCATGAGCTCGCGCGTGCCGCGCAACTGCAGCAACAGATCTGGACCAAGGCAGTCGCCGCCGGCCTCAGCGACCCCAGCCAGCATGTGGCCAGGCTTCTTCTGCCCGCGCTCAATGACATGATCGATGTCACCACTTCACGTACCATTGCCCTGCATACTCACCTGCCGCCGCTGATCTTTGGCTTGTCGATTGTTGTCGCCCTGCTGAGCGGTTTGCTCGCCGGCTACGACATGGCGAAGCGAAAACGCCGCAGCTGGCTCCACATGATGCTGTACGCCATAGTAATCGCGCTCACCGTTTTTACCTTCCTCGACCTCGACTACCCGCGCTTCGGCTTGATCCGGCTGAATGCTGCCGACAGTGCCCTGATTCAGCTGCGCGATTCCATCCGGTAAGAAACTCGCAACATGAGAGCGATTGTCGGCTCCTGGCTACAGCATTCTCTGTAGCGCAGATCTTCTCGCCGCCTCGCCGGAAATTCCCAGCTGCAAACGTAGTGTCCGCTTATCATGCACAAAATACAGGATCGCAGTTTGATGGCACGCTTCGTGCTCTTATCGAATCGCACACATCAGACGGAGGAAATCATGTCAAACATACATACTGATAACGTAGGAGACATGGCTGTGGTTGAGTGCGAAGGCAGATTTGTCCGTGATGACGCCGCTTTCAAGCTGCGCGACGCGGTTACGTCCCAGGCCACTGCCCGTATCGTAGTGGTGGATCTAACGGAAGTGAAAGCCATCGGCGGCGGTGTGATCGGCATGCTGGTGTTCTTGCAGCGCTGGGCCTACGACCGTGATATCCGCTTCAAGCTGTTCAATCCGTCCCGCTTCGTACGCGAGAAACTGGAGCACGCCAGCTCAATGTCCGCCTTCGAAATTGCAGGCCTCGATGAGATGATGGCTCTATTAGGCCAAGCGGACCGCCGTTATGCGCTAGCGTCGTAAGAAATGGCGTGTGGGGCGGACACTCTTGTCCGCCACTGTTGACGTTGAATTTTAAGCTTGGTGCGGTCCATCGGTAGACTCAAAGGCGGCGGACAGGAGTGTCCGCCCCACACGCTCACGCCCGTTGCACCTCCGGCCGCTTCATTTCAAATCGCTGCGTGGTCCGTGAATACTGCGTTCCGCCCATCCGTCCAATCAGATCAAGGGCGTCGCCGTCGAGCCGTCCTTCTTTCAGAACCTCATCCTCGAGATGCATGCAAACGATCTCGCCGATTACCAGGCTCCCGCTCGGCGGCTCGCTCCCAAAGTCGATGATCCGCTCCACTTTGCATTCAAAGCTGACCGGCGCTTCCGCCACCTGCGGCGGCCGCACTATTTGGGACGGTCGGGTTTGTAATTTCGCGACTTCGAACTCATTGATCGAACTCTCGTAGTCTCCACTGGTAAGGTTCATGGCTTCGGCAACCGCGAAGGTCACGACGTTCACCACAAATTCGCCGGTCTCGCGGATGTTGCGCAGTGTGTCTTTGGGCGCGGGCCGGCCGTCAACCTGTCGTAACGAGGGAGAAAAGCCAAGCAGGGGAGGCTTCGCCGACACCACGTTGAAAAATGAAAAGGGCGCCAGATTCAGGCGGCCGTCATTGAGGGTGGAAACCCACGCGATCGGGCGCGGAGCCACGGCAGCAATGAGCATGCGATAGAACTCGCGATGTGGAAGCTCGTCGGGACGAACATTCATGCATCAAGTTTATCCACTCGCAGGCGAAGCAACCAACTTCAACTATCTTTCCCGCCAATCAAATTATCCCTCCGTCCGTTCCACAAGCCCTCGTTTTGACTTGCCTGAACGCAGGTCATTGTCCGCCGCCTTTGATTGCCAGGGGATGCAACAGACAAATGCATCCCCTGGAAGTTCACTCCTGAAGCACTATTTATTACCTGAGCTAACTCGGCAGGAAAATCTAGACCTTGCCCATCCTCTTCGCTCTCTCCATCAGCTTCTGCGCTCTCTCTACCACGGGCGGATCAATCATCTTCGATCCTAAACTCACCACGCCCAGCCCGCGTTGCTGCGCCTCCTCGAAGGCCGCAACGATCTTTGAAGCTTTTTCGATCTCGCCCGCTGAAGGCGCGAAGGCTTCGTGAATCACAGGAATCTGCGCGGGATGAATGCAGCCCATGCCCTCAAATCCCAAGGCTCGGGAACTTTCCGCCCAGCTTCGCAGGCTGCCCATGTCACCCACGTCGCCAAAAACGGAGTCGATGGCCTGCACTCCCAGCGCCTTCGCGGCATTCACCAAACGCATGCGCGCGTAAAGAGATTCACGACCCTCCGCTGTCTTGGCTACGCCTATGTCCGCCGTGTAGTCCTCAAGTCCAATCGTCAAGGCAACCACATTCTTACTCGTAGCGACGATCGCGGACGCGTTCTCAATCCCCAGCGCGGATTCAAGAATGGGCATCAGCCAGATCGGACGCGTAATGCCGTAGCGGTTTCTCAACTCGCCAATCATGCGATCGGTTTCCGCGACATGTTCAGGCCGTTCCACCTTGGGGAGCAGCACCAGGTCCGGAGACTCTGGAACAATCTCTGCCAGGTCTTCTAATCCTAGTGGCAACTGGTTGATGCGCACCATGCGCTCACACCTGCCGAAGTCGACTGCCCGTAACGCGTTGCGCACCAGAATGCGTGCCGCATCCTTTTCCGCCGGATGCACCGAATCCTCGAGATCGAGAATGACGGCGTCCGGCCCATGCAGCGCAGCATTGATGAAATATTTAGGCTCCGATCCCGGAAGATACAGCCGCGACCGCCGCAACCGGTCTCGCGGAGACGGTTCCGGCAAAGTGATTTGCTCCGGCGAGGCTTTGCGCCCCAAGCCGAGTCCCGCCCGCTTGGCCGCGGCCTCAATGCGCGCCGAAATTACGAATGGGAGCGCGCCTTCATCGTGGATAGCGACGCGGGCATGCTTGATGCCAAGCACGTCCAGAACTTGCCGCGTCTGCGCCAGTATGGAGTCGCCGTAGTAGGGAGCAACCCGCGACTCCATCGTGATGTCGAGTCCGCCACCGTCTCGCGGTTCAATGGCAACATGCACGTCCGAGCGCACATCCTTGCCAAAGTGCCCCGCCTCTCCCGCTTTTGCCGACTTTTCTTCCGCAGAGCCCGTCATAGGCGTATCCGCAGTCAACGCGCTTGTCATCCTGAGCGCGCCGGATTTGCGCGCGAAGGATCCAGGTGAGCCACCGCGCCGTTCGAGCCGCTCCGCGGCTCGAACAATAAGCGCGAGGCGAACATCTTTGTCGCCCCTACTTCAACTTCTCCAGAATCGCATCCCCCATCTTCACCGTACTCGCCGCCCCCTGCGCAATCGCCTTCGCTCCGCCAGGAATCCGCATCATGTCATAAGTGCGCACTTTGCCCTCTTGCACTACTTCAGCAATGGCCTTGCGAATCCGTTCCGCCTTCGCCCCCTCGCCGATATGATCCAACATCATCGCCGCCGAAAGAATCATGGCGATCGGGTTCACTATAGGAGGATCAAGCTCCGCGTACTTCGGTGCCGATCCGTGCGTAGGTTCAAACACAGCAACATCATCCCCGATATTGCCCGAAGCGGCAAAGCCCAGTCCGCCAACCAGCCCGGCAAACGCGTCCGACAAAATATCGCCAAACAAATTCGAAGCAACGATTACGTTGTATTCTTCCGGATTCTTGTTCAGCCACATCAACTGCGCGTCAATGTTGGTAGACCAGAGCGCAATCCCCGGATAGTTCCTGGCCACTTCCTTGGCCGTCTCTTCCATCATCCCGGAAGTCTCGCGTACCACGTTGGGCTTCTCGCAGATAGTCACACCCTTGAACTCGCGCTTCTTGGCGTATTCGAAAGCAGCAGTGACAATGCGTCGCGCAGCCGCCCTCGTGATGATGCGAACGCTCACCGCCAGATCCGGGCCAGGCACGCTATTGAAGGCCTTGAATCGGGGATGCGTATTCAGCGTGGCGCGCACATTTTCTGGCGGGTTGGTCCACTCCACACCCACATACATGCCTTCGGTCCCCTGCCGGAAAACGGTTGTGTCGATCCTGGGCTCTTCAAATCCTCCAGCAACTCTCTTGCGAATAAAGTTCAGCGGGTTGCCGGTGAACCCGATACACGGACGCATGCAGATATCGAGATTGAACTTCTGCCGCATGGTCACAATCGGGCTGTAATAAACCAGCCCCTTGCCCCGCAGCTCAGGCTTCAACTCCGCCTGCGCTTCTTTATTTGGCTTGGAAGTGATGGCTCCAAACAATCCAAGCTTATGTTTCGTCAGCAGCTCAAGAGTGCGTTCCGGCAACGCATTGCCTTCCTTGCACCAGATTTCCCAGCCGATATCGGCATGAACGTATTCCGCGTCAAATCCAACCGCCTTCAAAACCCGCAAAGCCTCAGGCAGAACCTGATTGCCAATCCCATCCCCAGGCATGGTTACAACGGTGTGTTTCGCCATCTATGCGATTCTCCTGAATCAGTCCTCTAAAATCCTGTCATCCTGAGCGAAGCGAAGGACCTCTGCATTTGTCTTTGCTCTTCGCTCTCTACCCCAGTCCCAACCGCTTCGCCACCAGATTCTCCACACCCTGCGCAATCACCAGCGATTGCGGCACGCTCCCCAAGGGTGGAAACGTGAATATCTCCCCAGCCCAAACGATCACGCCTGAAGTGAAATCAATATCGATCTCGCCGCCGGGGATGATGGTTTTCTCTTTCATCGCGATTTCTGTCACAAACTGCGCGCGCAGCCCCTTCACCAGTTCCGGCACCTGAATGCACAAGAACCCGTTGTTATAAGCGTTGCGCAGATAGGTCTGCGAGAAACTCGCTGCAATCACCAGCGGAATCCCTTTGGCCTTCAGACAAGTGACTGCCTGCTCCCGGCTCGACCCGGTCCCAAAATTGAAGCCGCTCACGATCACGTCGCCCTGGTGCGTCCGTGCGGAAAACTGGGGATCGTAGTTTTCCATCGATACTTTAGCCATCGTCTCCAGCGTGACGTCGTCGCGGTAAGTGTAGTCCTTTCCATAAATGGCATCGGTGTTCACGTTGTCCGCAGGCAAAAACACCAGCCGCCCCCGCACCCGCTCGGGAAAGCCGGGAAGAATCTCGACTTTCTCGGCTGCAGCACTGACCGGAAATTCCTGGTAAGCCCGCGCCGGTGTGCGGTCTGCCGTCTTGAACGGCCCGCGAATATACCCCGCCAACGCGGAAGCGGCCACGACTTCAGGGCTAGCCAGGTAGCACTTCGCATCGCGCGATCCCATACGTCCCTTGAAATTGCGGTTGGTGGCGGAGATCCCCACCTCGCCCGGTTCCAGCAGTCCCACTCCCAAGCCAATACAGGGCCCGCATCCGGCGGGCAAAGGATGTGCGCCCGCGTCGAGCAGTATCTTCCAGATGCCGCGCCTCTCCGCCTCGTCCTGTACCCATTTGCTGGCCGCACCCAGATACAGCTTCACGCCCTCCGCGACTTTCTTGCCTTGCAACACGCCGGCTGCGGCTGCCAAATCCTCGATCCGCGAATTCACGCAGGACAGCAGATATGCCTTCTGAATGGCAACTTTCTGCTTCTCCATCTCCGCCAGAGACGACATGATTTGTACCGTGTCCGGCCCGGAAACATGCGGCGTCACCTGCGCCAGATCTAGCACGATGCGCGCCGCGTAAACCGCATCCGGATCAGGCAGCGGAGGCTTCGCCGTCCACTTCAACAGATCCTCATCGGAGAAGCGCACGACGCCCTGCGCCGCCAACCGCTCCTGCACTCCGGCAAGATACTTGAGCGTAACCGTGTCCACCGGAAACCAGCCCACCAGCGGCCCCCATTCGGTCGACATGTTAGAGATGGAAAACCGCGCATCCATGGAAAGACTGGCGACGCCGGGTCCGCTGAACTCGACCGCCGAGTTCAGCACTTCATCGTGGTTGTAGAGTCCGCACAGGGTGATGATGACGTCTTTCCCGGTGGCTCCCGCCGGCAACGTACCTTCCAGTACAACTTGCACCGATCGCGGAATCTGCCACCAGAAGTCGCCAGTCGCCCATGCCGCCGCGGCGTCAGTGCGCACAATGGGCGTCCCTACCGCGCCCAGCGCGCCGTACATGTTGGAGTGCGAATCGGACGCAACCACAAAAGATCCGGGCACTACATATCCACGTTCCACCATGATCTGGTGCCCAATGCCGGAACCCGCCGGATAAAAATCCACACCGTGATATTTGGCGAACCCTTCGATGGCCTGGTACTTGTGCAGGTTCGAATCTTCCTTGTTCTGAATGTCGTGATCCAGCGCAAAAACCAGCTGCTTGGGATTGTGAATCTTCTTCGCCCCGATGGTCTGAAACTTCTTCATCACCGCCGAGGTATTGTCATGCGTCATCACGCGATGCGGCCTGATTGCAACGAAGTCCCCAGTCCGCAAGGGCCGCTTCGGCCCCTCGGCAAGATGTGTCTGCGCAATTTTCTCAACGATGGTCTGACCCATACTGCACCCGTCTTTCGGCCTCTGTTCGTCTCTAGCTTATGCCGTCCTTAACCTCTGTCGTCCTTCGCCCTCAAGAGTTGTCATCCTGAGCGGAGCACACGGTTTCGCTCGCGAAACCGCGTGTGAAGTCGAAGGATCTCAGTCTCCACCGGCCAGCCCTTCAGCGCCTTTCCGCCCCTTCGACTTCTTCCCCCGCACATCCGCTTTCATCAACGCCATCAATTTGCTCACCGATCCAGCCTTCTCCAAGTTCCAGATCGCATTCTTCAACTTCTTCTGCGCCACATCCGAAAGCACTCCTTCCGCCAGCGCCGCAAACTTCTCCTCCACCTCAGCATCAGTCAAAGGATTCCGCGGATCGCCCTTGGGGTAGTCCAATTGCTTCGTAAACGTCTGACCGTCGGTGGTCGTAAGATTTACAATCACCCGCTGCAGCGCTGGAAACACTTTCTCGATCTCCGGATCGGCAACCACCTCCACTTTCCGCAACTGCGCCCGAATCGTCGGATCCATGATCTTCTTCATCTCAAACTGCACCGGCGTCACCTGCCGCTCCGCCAGCGCCGCTGCGATCACATAGGGTAGCGAGTGATCCGCCGTCTCCTTCGACTGCGGATCATATTTGCTGGGATCAGAAAGAATGTCGGCCGCCCGCGCCAGGGAACGGATCTGCACCTTCTCCACCTGCTCAGGCTTGAGGTCATTCGACTTCACGATATCCAGCACCGCCGAAATTGGCGTGTGCGTGAGCGCCTCGGTGGGAAATGCCTTCATCCCGCACTGCGTGATCCGCCAAGATTCTCCCAGCCCGTCAGTCAGCAGATTCAATTTCCATGAAGGACCGAAGCAGTGCGTCAGGCCTTCCTTACCGTCCACCACGTGCTCCGGTCCGGTATATCCCTTTTCCGCCATCAGCGCCGCCAGCACTCCGCTCTGCGTCGCCATCGGATCCACCGTGTTCTTCATCATGGTCAGCTTTCCGGCGGTCACCGCGCCCAAAGTCGCCTGGCGGCTGGCGGAAATGCCAATCGCATGCTGGATCTGCTCCCACCCCAGATGCAGAGCCCGCCCCGCCACAATCGGTGAAACAAACGCCGTCAGCGTGGCATGATGCCAGCCGCGCTCACGGATGCCGGGAAATGCAGCTTCACAAAAGCGCATCTCGAACTCGTGCCCCAGCACCAACCCAACAATCAATTCCCGCCCATCGCTCTTGGCTCGCTCGCAGCAGGCCAGCGCAGCAGGAAAAATATCCGACGGATGTGACGGATCCTGCTTCCAGTAAATATCGTTGTAATCCATGCACCGAATCATCAATGCATTGGCCAGCGAGGCGGAGACCGCGTCCACGCGCTTACCCGTGCCAATCACCGTGGCCTGGCCGCGCCCGGCAATCTCGTCCAGGACCTTCAGTGCGATCTTCACGTCGTGCTGCTGGTAGCCGCCCAGCGCACAGCCGACAGAGTCAAGCAGGAAGCGCTTGGCCTGATACACGGCCTCTTGCGAAAGCTGTTGATAGGTCACCCCCGCGGCCCAGCGTGACATCTTGGCCGTAATGGTCTCTTTGGCGGCAGCAGCTTCTTTAGACGCTAACGTAGCGGGCACAAACTCTCCTATTTCACCTTAATGTTCTTCGGATTCTTGAAGGGTAGGAACGCCATGAAGTCGGCGTGGTGCACGATGTAGGCCTCGGTGGTGCGCTTCACCAGGTCACCTTCCGCCGCATGAGCCGCGATAATGTGACACACCGCGTCGGGAACGCCGCACTCCAGCGCCAGCGCCACGCCCGTAAAGGGATGTCGCAGGGCTTCTCCACGCTCGCTCTGCCGGCTCTTGCCATCCTCACCCAGTTCGTACTCCAGTAGTTTCCCCACATCGGCCAGAATCGCTCCTGCAATCACGGTGTCCTTGTCGATGGGCAGAGCACGTCCCATGAATTGCTGCATGGCCTCAGCGCTCTGGCGCGCAATGTGCACCACACAGCGCTTATGCTCCATGAAAGTGATCGGACAGTTTGGCACCAGCAGCGTAAAAGGGATTCGGTTCAGGTCGTCCGGCTTCAGCGGGCTGCGCTCCAACGCCTTCACCCACGTCTGGGCAACCTGGCCGCGCAGCTTCCTGTCTTCAATCCACTCGATTTCCGGCCAGAGCTTCGCCACAGCATCCTGCATTGAATCCACCCCCAAGACCCAAACAATTTAGCTTACCGTGACGATGCAGCAGCCGTCGAGTACCAGTCCAAAATGTGGGCGCGAGCGTCCCGCTCGTGCGGCAGCGCCAAGGCCTCGAATCATTGCCCCAGACTCAATACAGCGATAGGATGGGCGCCCATGAAATATTTCCGCGCACTGTCTGCCCTCTTCCTGATTCTCCTGCCCGCCTCCACTAGCCTCGCGCAGACCACCAAATCCCCCGCCAGCAACGTATACGCCATACGCGAAGGCTACGTGGACGCCAACGGTGTCATGATCTACTACAAGATTTTCGGACGCGGCAAGCCCCTCGTCATCGTGCACGGCGGCCCAGGCGCATCCCACGATTATTTTCTGCCTTATCTCACCCCGCTCGCCCGCCACTACCAGCTCGTCTTTATCGACGAACGCGGCTCCGGCCGTTCCCAAACCCTCGAAGACGTCTCCGCTTACACCGTCGAAAATATGGTGGAGGATGTCGAGGCGGTGCGCCAGTCGCTGTCCCTCGGCCAAATCAGCCTGCTAGGACACTCCTACGGTGGGGTGCTGGCTCAGGCCTACGCCTTCAAATATCAGAAAAATCTTTCCCGGCTGATCCTGGCCAGTACATTCTCCAGCACCAAGACCATCAACGAAGTTTTTGTGCGCATGAAAGAAAAAATGCCCGCCGAAGTGCGGGACCGCATCAACCGTATGGAATCAGATGGCTTGTACGGACACGGTAAGGACTGTGAGAAGAACCGCTACACCAGCGAGTACATGATTGCCGCCTGGGGCGAGGGATATTTTCCCTACGTCTATCGCAATCACCCCGATCCAAACTATGACCCATCGACAACGGCAAAATGTCCTGGGACCTCTATCGCGAAATGTGGGGATCGCACGGAGAATTTGTCATTGACGGGAATCTAAAGTCGGTTGAATACACCGACCGCTTGCCGCAAATCAGAGTACCAACGCTGATCCTCGTGGGCGATCACGATGAGTGCGATACCTCGATGTCGAAAGTGATGCAGGAAAAGATCGCAGGTTCAAAGCTGCTCATCCTGCCGGAGTCCGGCCATATGACTTTCGTCGATCAAAGAGGAATGTTCGAAAAGGCAGTGGAAGACTTCCTCGGGAAGTAGTCGGGACGCAAGTAAGGCGCGGGAAGGGCACGATTTCCGTCGTGCCAACCAAAAACGAGGGAGGCTTTAAAGCCGCTGAGGCCCGCTGTTCTATCCGGGGCATGCTTTCTTGCTCCTCCCCTGTCCTTCCGGGCACCCATAACCCTCGATCCAATGCTAGAGTTTTAAACGCCATGCCATCTAAGGCTACATGAATCTGAAATTCGCAAAATCGGCTCTCCTGGCGCTCGTTCTGCTGGGTTCATCCAAGTCCCTAGGACAGCAAGGTGGCGCCCTCGGCGAGCCCATCGTTCTCCAGACCACGGCTCTTCCCAAGGGGTTTTTGCGCCAGCCCTATCATTTCAAGCTGGAAGCGCAAGGCGGCATTCTTCCCCTTAAATGGGAAATAACGGCGGGTGCGCAACCCCCTGGGATCGATCTCTCCCCCGACGGGACCCTTAGCGGAGCGCCCACCGAGGTCGACAGTTTCCACTTCGTCGTCACCATAACCGACAGCGGCAAGCCAGCCCGGGAGCGCAAGAAAGAATTTACCTTCGACGTGGTTTCAGCCCTTCTTGTGGAATGGAGCAAGAAGCCAAGGATCACAGGGAGAAGGCTGGAAGGCGCAATCAAAGTATCCAACCAGACGGAACAGGATTTTGATTTCACCTTTATCGCTCTTGCTGTCGACCCGACTGGCCGCGCCACCGCAGTCGGCTACCAGCATTTCACCTTGAAGAAGGACACGGACGAGTTAGAAATTCCGTTCGGAGAAAACCTGCCCTTCGGAACCTATGACCTCAGCGTTGACGCAGTCGCAGAAGTAGAGGCTACAAACACCATCTACCGCGCTCGCCTGGCCACCTCAGAAAAACTCCAAGTCACGCAGGGCCCATAAGCAAGTTGAAAATATAAAGGGAAGAACCTCGGACCATATAGGATCACTGACTGTGTGGGGACGGGTCTCCGACCCGTCCGGCCGAGCGAAGCTCGGCAGCTTCGTCGTGGGAAGGGCACGATACCTACTTGAAAAGTGACCCAAAAATTAAGAATCCCGAGGTGATGTCAAACCCATTCATCTCGGCCAGTAGCTCGCGTTAGACCCTCGCCGACCTGCTCTCGTAGCTTCCCTTGCGGGCCGCTCCGTGCGATCATGCTCGGGCTCCGGGCTCACCGCCAACCGGACAAACCTGCTTGACGCCTCGGGACTCTATTTTGCTCCGACATATCTTCTTGTTCGCCTCGACCAGCGCTTTGCTATAGACCCTTGCTTGCCCTCCCTCCGTCATTTTGCAATGCAGAAGGTGACTTCGCTTGAGCCCCGGACGCCGCACCAACCGGGAAAACTTCAGAAGCTGTCAAAGAACGAATTTGTTTTTACTCCTTTCATTTTTAGAGTCAATAAAAAAGCAGCTCTTCTATCCGCTGCAAAATCAATCGAGTGCAGGCCATCCACAACCGGGTGCCGCATGTTTTGTGCAGATTCGCAAGAAAACGCTGGCAACAGCTCATCAAAACACGGTTTGCGCCGCTTTTCGCCGCCGCAATACCGCGTGGGACTAATTCTGCAACTGTGAAAATCCAGCAAACCCCTTGCTGGTAGCGGATTTCCAAAGCACATCAGCATCAGTCTTTCTCTGCGTGCTTTGCGGTATCTCAGCGCACTTTGCGGTTAAAAGCTCTTAGCTGCAAGCTGCGCCAGGCAAAGAGGCAGGAGCAGGTGAACTGGCATCGGGTAAAATGCCTCCCAAACGGGAGGATGGCGTGAGGCGAGCAGCTGGGATGGTTGTTTTGGTAGTGACGCTGTTGTCTGTGGCGAGCGCAGGACAAAGACTCCCCGACTCCGAACAGCGAACCTCCCGCCACCTCGACTCCATTCGCCAGCAACCTTCGCTTCTGCTGGCGTTTCTGCGTGACATGCCGAAAGGCGGCGACCTGCACAATCACCTTCTCGGAGCGATCTACGCCGAGAATCTCATCAATTTTGCTGCCCGCGACAATTTTTGCGTGGATCGCACTACTTCCGTTCTGATTGCTCCCCCCTGCGACGATGCCTGTGACCACTACGCCAGCAAGCCGCCTATTACCTGTGCTTACCAGGATCACGTGCTCTACAACTCCATCATCGACGCCTGGTCCATGCGCAACTGGACCGGCGAGGAGCCCGGCCACGATCATTTCTTCGCCACCTTCGACAAGTTTCAGATGGCGCTGTTCAACCACATCGGCGATGGCCTCGCCGAAGCTATGTCACGGGCCGCCGCCGATCATCTGCAATACCTCGAACTCATGCACACCGCCGACGGTGTGCAATCCGCGGATCTAGGGGCAGAGGTAGGTTGGGACGACGACTTCGCCAAGCTACGGGGGAAACTCCTCGCCGCAGGCCTCAAAGGGGCAAGCGACTCCACCCGGAAGCAACTTGATCGCAACGAAGCCAGCATGCGTCAAACCCTGCGTTGCGACTCGCCCCATCCCGACCCCGGCTGTGCGGTCGAAGTCCGCTATCTATATCAGGTCCTGCGCGGTCTTCCCAAAGAACAAGTCTTTGCGCAAATCCTGCTGGGTTTCGAACTGGCACAAGCCGACTCGCGCTTCGTTGGGCTGAACCTGGTGATGCCGGAAGACTGGTACGTGCCCATGCACGACTTCGATCTGCACATGAAGATGCTCGACTACCTGCATAGCATCTATCCCAAAGTGCACATCAGCCTCCATGCCGGCGAACTCGCCATGGGCCTGGTTCCACCCGAAGGGCTAGCCTTCCACATCCGCCAATCCATCGAGCAAGGACACGCGGAACGCATCGGACACGGCGTGAGCGTAATGAACGAGCGCGACGCGGTTGGCCTGCTGCGCGAGATGGCTCAGCGCAAGGTGCTGGTGGAAATCTGCCTGACCTCGAACGACGTGATTCTCGGGGTGCGTGGACCGCAACATCCCCTGCCGGTCTATATGCGTTACGGTGTGCCTGTCGCCCTGGCCACCGACGATCAGGGCGTGTCGCGCTCAGACATGACGCATGAATATCTTCGTGCCGCGGATACCTATAACTTGAATTATTCCGACCTGAAGCGCATGGCCCGGCAAAGCCTCGAGCACAGCTTTCTAAGTACCAAGGACCGTTCCCAAGCCCAACGAAAACTCGACCAAGCTTTCACCGAATTTGAAAAGAAGTACTGAGAACTATCAACCAGGAACTGAGAACTGCTCTTAAACGCTTCGCGGGAAACGATCATGGCTGAACCAAACGATTTCGCCAACGCCCAATCTGCCGCAAAATTCCTGCTCTCGCAAACCCCGCTTCGTCCGAAGATCGGACTGGTGCTGGGCTCCGGCCTTGGCGGCTTCGCCGATGAACTAGCCGATGCAACCCGCATTCCCTATACCAACATTCCATTTTTCCCGCGCTCAACCGCCGTCGGACACGCCGGGCAGATGGTGATTGGCACGGCGGGCGGCATTCCAGTCGTGGCCATGCAGGGACGCGTTCACCTGTATGAAGGCTATTCTGCCCGTGAAGTCGCCTTCCCCATGCGAGTACTTGATCAGATGGACGTTCACGCCGTCGTCCTTACCAACGCGGCCGGCGGCATCAACCTGGAATATAAGCAGGGGGCGCTGGTTCTCATCACCGACCACATCAACTTGCAGGGCCACAACCCATTGGTCGGTCCAAACGACGATCGCTTTGGCCCGCGCTTCCCCGACATGACGCAGGCGTACTGGAAGCCTTATCGCGAGATCGCGCTGCAAGCGGCGGCGAAGTTAGGGAAGACGCTTTATCAGGGTGTATACGCTGCACTGCTGGGACCAAATTATGAAACTCCAGCTGAGATTCGCTACTTACGCACGATTGGCTCAGACCTGGTCGGCATGTCCACGGTTCCCGAAGTGATTGTTGCCCGCCACATGGGAGTGAAAGTTCTGGCGATCTCCTGCGTCACCAATATGGCAGCCGGGATTCTCGACCAGACCATCAACCACGAGGAGGTCCTGGAGACTGGCGAGCGGGTGAAAGGCGATTTTGTGGCTCTGCTGCGCGCGGTTCTGCCAGAAATTGCGAAAGACGTGGTTTAGACGGTTGCCGGGGGGGGCACTCGCCCAGATAAGCACTAACTTAAGCGGACGGGTTAGAAGTTGATCCTCCCCGACCGAATTCTGGGCGGTAACTTCCGAGTAGCCGACCATCCGGGTGTTAATTCGAACTCGACTCGATTGCTTGTCACGAACGCTTCCTTACTTGCGCTAGGTGCGATGGTAAACAGCCAGGAGAAAAGTGTTTATCGCAACGACCTCGCCCGACATTGGATTTACACGGCAAAATCTGCAACTTGTGGGCGCGGCTCTCATCCATACAACCGTCCCGTTTATTGTGGCCAGCGCGCCGCCCTCTCGCGCCTTTCTGCGAACGAGCGCCTGAAACCAGGAGAACGTATCTCATGCGAGCATTGGTAACGGCATTCTTGTTGGCATTCGTAGTCACTGGTGCCCAGACAAAGCATTTCACGACCGTAGCCGCTAAATCGGCGCTATCTGCGCCGGACCCGCCCCCGAGTCCAGCGGCACTAATCGCGCGCGCGAAGGCGCTTGAGCTGGATACACCGTACGTCGCTCCACCCGGCGATCCGCGGTTGCACCACGCGGCCGGCTTCGCCAAAGTCATGTGTTCCGCAGTATTCATCACCGGGCTCGATCCCGACTTCGCCGCGGAAAACGTCGGTTACTTCACTGCTCCGTACGAGATGCGCGCAAAGCTCGGCAAGCCGGTCGTGGACCGCGAGCACAAGCAGGTGCACGTCGCAGTGCCCGGTGGGGTGACCCGCACCGCTGTTTACCTCGGGGATCAGGGGTGCGTGACACTCCCCGTAGGCAAGGAATGGGTCAGCTTCAAGCCCGTGACGCTCAAGAGCAGCTTGCCCGATGCCTCGAAGCAAGCATGGCCGACGGGCGACGTGCTGCCAGATGATCCGCCTCCGTCCGAACTCGACATGGCGAAGGTGAAAGAGGCGGTGGATGCGGCCTTCGATCCGCCGGAGGGGAAGACTGCCGCTTTAGTGGTGACCTGGAAGGGACGGCTCATCGCCGAGCGATACGCACCGGGGATCACGGCGCAGACGCCGCTCGAGAGTTGGTCCATGGGCAAGAGCGTGACCGCCACCCTGATGGGTGTGCTGATCCAGAAGGGTGCGTACCAGCTATGGCAGCCTGCGCCTATCCCGGAGTGGCACGAGGGGAAGGACCTGCGGTCGGAGATCCGAATCGCCGACTTGTTGCATATGTCGAGTGGGCTCCGCATCAAGGCGCTTGAGAATCCCGATTACGATCCTACCGGCACGTATCCGGACCACTTGTACCTGTACACCGGCGGGGTGGACTCGTTCCACTATGCGGCCACCCGGCCGCTGCAATGGCTCCCGGGAAAGGTCGGGCGGTATCGCAACACCGACCCGGTCTTGACGAACTACCTGATCCGGCTGGCCGTGGAGAAGCGCGGCGAGGAATACCTTTCATTTCCGCGGCGCGCGCTGTTTGACAAGCTCGGCATGCGCACCATGGTCCTGGAGACCGACCCGTTCGGCAATTTCCTGAGCCAAGGCTATGAGTTCGCCTCAGCCCGGGATTGGGCGCGGCTGGGCAATCTCTATCTTCAGAACGGCGTCTGGAACGGAGAGCGAATTCTTCCTGAGGGCTTTGTGAAGTTCGTCAGCACGCTAGCGCCAGCCTGGATGGCCGACCAGAACCCGGTGTACGGCGGTTTCTTCTGGATCAACGGCGACGGCTCCTACCCGGTGCCGAGGAGCGCTTACTTCATGTCGGGTGCCGGCGGGCAGAAGACGATGATTATTCCGTCTCACGACCTCGTTGTTGTGCGGCTAGGGCACTTCAAAGGTGCGGATGAGGGCGTGAAGAGCTTCAAGAAGACTCTTGCGCTGCTGATGGAGGCAGTTCCTCCCAGCAAGTGAGCAGGAGCATCACGGAGCTTGATGCTGCGTGACCGCGCTGGGGATTCGCTGCTCTCAGCTAGGACAGGAGGGGTCGCCTCGTTCAATCTGTGGTCGAGAAAAAACGTGCTGTTTGGCAAAGGAGACGTCACAGGATCCAAAGGAGCGACGGGAACACGAGCGTTCGAGCTCCGCGCGAGAAGGATGCGAGACCACTAAGCACGGCAAAAGTTGGTGGCTTGCGGGCAAGCCGGAAGTAATAAGTTAGCGCTTATGGCGCCCACCCGGACGGCCTCATTAGAACGAAAACTTCGCCGCCAACTGAATTACACGAGGGCCGCCGCCACCGAGGCCGGGGTTGGTCTGTGCCTGGTCCGGCGTTTGTGTGATCAGGCCAGCCGGCCCGAACCCCGGAACCACGAAGAAATTCGGCAGCGCGAAATTGGGATGATTGAAGATGTTGAAGAATTCCGCCCGCAACTGCAGATTCATTCGCTCGAAAAGCTGGGTGTTCTTGCTGACCGCAAAATCTACGTTCCAGAAATGCGGGCCGTAGATTTCGTTACGCCCGAGATTGCCAAACGTCCCAAACGGAGGATCCGCGAACGCATCGGCGTTCAGATAGCCGACAGTGTCCGGTGCCGACCCCCAGCTGGAGTTGATCGGATTGACGCCAGCCACTACGTTGGGCCGCTGATGGAAATTGGAGGGTGTGGGGAAGACATCGAAGTTCGCGCCGCTGGTGTCGTCGGAATTTACGATCGGAACCGGCCGCCCACTCTGTGCGGTGACGATGGTATTGAGCTGCCACCCCTGGGTTAAGCGCTTTGGACCGCGAAAATCGGGCAGATCGTAGGTGAAGGCCGCGGTGAAGCGGTGGCGGGTATCGAAGTTTGAAGGTCCATGCTCGGCGCGCAGGTTATTGGAATCCTGCGGTAGCGCGACCGTAGCAAAGTTAAAGTCAATTCCGTCGGAAGCATCGTCCAGCGACTTGGACCAGGTATAGCCGGTGAATCCGGAAAGGCCGTACCAGTCCCTAGTTCGCAAGGTGGCCTGCAGGGCGTGGTACGTGGATGCGCTGATGGTGGCAAATTCGTCCATGAACCCATAGTTCGGATTCGGGCGGTCGCCATTCACATCGGGCTGGTTCGCGTCTCTCAGACGGACCAGTTTCGTTCCCTTGCTTCCAACATAGCCCAACTGGAATGCAACGCTGTCCGCCAGGGTCTGCTGGACATTCAAATTCCAGTTCTGCACATAGGGTGTGGCCAGGTCGCGAGGAGTGAAGAAAATATCCGCGCCCGACGGAGGAAACGGAGGCGTCGGCGTGGTGAAGATGGGCGCACCGAAGTTGCTGCCGTCGAAAGCCGTGGAATCGTAGTTGTTGCTGAGAGACACGACTGCCTGTGGGCCGATCGGATTGGTGGCAAGTCCGGCGGAATTTGTGAAGTTCGCAATTAGAAGATCCTGCGGAACGTAATCGTAGTAGACACCGTACCCTCCGCGGACGACAGTTTTGGGCAGAGCGCTCCAGGCAAAACCAACTCGTGGCCCCAGATTATTCAGATCACGCTTGTAAGCGCCGTCCAAGCCATCTGTACCCACCAGGGCGAGGTTGCCATCGCTTCCCAGGTTGGAGAGAAGGTTGTGGCTTTCGCCGAGTGGACCAAAGTATTCCCAACGCAGACCGACATTGAGAGTAAAGCTGGGCCGAAGCCGGAAGTCATCCTGCACGAAGAAACTCATGCCGTTATTAAAGGTGTTGCGCCGCGTGTTGCCGGTGTTTGCCAGAGGGAAGGTGTCTCCCTGGTAAAAGCTGACCAGGGTCAGAACACCCGGATCGTCGCATCCTGCGGCAGCGGGGCACAGCGTGAGAGCCGTGGGGTCGGCCGTACCGAAGGAGAACAGTCCGCGCTCCAGATTGTCATTGAAACTATCAATTGCAGCTCTCCGGTACTCGCCGCCAAATTTGATGGTGTGGCGTCCCTTGTTCCAGGTGAAATTGTCGAGGATCTGAAAGCTCTGACTGGTGCGTCCGCGTGGGATGCTGAAGCCACTGGCGCCGAGGTTTTCGAAAACTCCACCGAAATCGATCTCCGGCAATCCGAGCTTGCCGGTGCCAGGATCGAACGTCGACGTTGACGTCCCCAGGCTCGCTGGATCGAAGCTGGCATCGAGCGAACTGAACGACGTGCGGTACCGGCTGTATCCGAAGCGGATTTCGTTAATTTTGCCGTAGCCGAGAGTGGAAAGCAGGCTCGCTGACACCAGCTGTACGCGCGTGGGTGAGGTCTGGGCAAACTGCGGCAGACGCGAGCCCGCACCAAAGCCCAATCCTCCGAGTGGAAAAACCTGCTGGCTGCGAGCGAACGCGTATCGTCCTGTAATCGACTCGTTCGAACTGAACTGGTGGTCGACCTTTGCGATGAAGCTGTCGACATCGTTCTTGTCTTCCACGCTGCCGGGCGTAGTTCCTGTAGTAGACGCGGGAAACAGGGCAAGCATGTTGGTGAGAGCCTGGCTGGGAATCGCACCGTTGCCCACAATCAGTTGTTGAGCCTGGCTTATCTGGGTTTGCGTGGGCACCAGCAAGCTAAAGTCGGAAGTAACGCGCTCGCGCTGCCCTTCATATGCACCGAAGAAGAAAGTCTTGTCTTCGATAATCGGTCCGCCCAATGACGCGCCGAACTGGTTGTTGCGGAAAGCGCTCTTGGGGGCAGGTTCGCGGTTAAAAAAATTCCGCGCATCCATCGCGTCGTTACGCAGGAATTCGAAGGCTGAGCCGTGAAGGTGATTCGTTCCCGACCGGGTAATGATGTTGACCACTGAGCCGCTGTTGCGCCCGTATTCGGCGCCGAATTGAGATTGCAGGTTGAATTCCTGGATCGCATCAATCGGCAGTACCGAAGCCGGCGCCCCGCCGATGCCGGTCTGGTTGAAGGCCGAATTGTTGAAGAAAGGATCGTTGTTGTCGGTGCCGTCCAGGGTGTAGTTGTTCGACCGGTCGCGACTGCCATTGATCGAGAACTGCCCAAATCCGCTTTGGATAGCGGCAACGCCGGAGGGTTCCACCGTCGCGCCTGGCACCAGGGCCACGAGCTTCCCGAAATCACGCCCATTCAGCGGCAGATCAGTCACCAACTGCTGGTCCACAACCTCGCCCAGCACGTCGCGAGTACTGTCAACGAGCGGACTTCCCTCCGTGACCGTAACTTGCTCCTGCCGTCTCTCCACTTGTGTCAGGTCGAAGTCCGCGGTGGTATCGAGGCCGACATTCACGGTTACATTCTGCGCCACCGGGTTAAGGTTCGGAGCTTGCGCCATTACTACGTATCTGCCCGCGGGCAATTCCGCCAGGACGTAACCACCGTCATTACCGGTGACTGTTTCACGGATGAAACCCGTGGCACTGCTCTTGGCTGTGACCTTCGCTCGCGCCATCACGCTGCCGCTGGGATCTACCACGTGACCGCGAATCGAGCCACGATAACTCTGCGCCAGAACAAAACACGGCATGAGCAACAGCACGGCCGTCGCGATCAGTGTTTTAGCATGACGACCGGACGAAAATAGCCACTGTCTGCTCATAGGCACTCCTGGGAAAGGATTTACGTCCCCTCGGGGGTTGCACGAACTCGGATGCGGTTAGAGATGTCCGAAACCTCTCTCAGGATTCGGTCTTCCTTCGGGGCCAACTTAGCTTGCTTATCTGGCACGACGCGAAATGAAAATTGGGACCGGCAGCTTGATGGCATAGGTTGCGGCGAAGCTTCCCTGGTTCACAGCCAGACCCACGTAGCCCCGCGAGTCGATGTAAAGCAGCGGCTTCTTCAAGGCGACGTCGCTGAAGGTTCGGACGAAGGGAATATTCATCTCCGTCTTGCCGACTGTGATGTGAACATTCTGACCGTGGCCGTAGTCAAGCTTGAGAAAATCCTCACCGCTGATGTTGGTCACCAGGTTGCCGAACGGTCCATCAGTGGCTAGCGCTTCGCCACTGAGGCCGCGTTCATCGAGCCGCGAAGGCGTCAGATCCAGTCGTATCAACTGGTTCACTGCGAGCTCAGGCCCTACCCGAGTCCAATCCTCGCCGTGAGCCAGATGTGCCCCAACCGGCGAAAAGATGTCGCGGCCGTGGAAAGTTGACGACAACGCTGCGCCGAGCATTAAGTCGCGATTGGTGATCTCTCGCGCCGCTTCGATTCCATCACGGTCCTGCACCAGCGTTATCAGGCCATTGTCGGGCAGCACAAAATATTGGCCGCGCTTCGACTTCGCCACGATGGCTTTGCGTGTGCTCCCTACTCCGGGATCGATAACCACTACGAACACCGTTCCCGCGGGAAAATACGGCGTTGCTCCGTGGAGAAATCGCGCACCATCCAGTATGGAAAACGGCGTAACCTCATGGGTAAGATCTACAATCCGCAATTCGGGCGCGATTGAATACATCACGCCCTTGCACAACGCTACCGAATCGTCCACCAGGCCAAAGTCGGTCATGAAGACCACTGTGGGCGGGGCCTTTGGAGGAACCTCCTGCGCGTGAGCGTTTTGGGCCACACCACCGGCGACGAACACGACCCCTGTCACCGCAGAAAACAGCACTGCCAGCATTCGGGAGTAGGAATTCCGCATAAACAGGCTCATTGTGAATTGGGTATGGCAACAAAGCAAAACATTGTAAACGATGGCCGCGGCTGGCCATTTCCAACCGGCTGGAACCGTCTATAATCTCCCAGACGGAAAAGTTCCAGCTCATTCCCAGGAGGGACTCATGTCTTCAGCCATCCCCGAGAAATACCGCGATCTGTTTGGCAAACGCGCCTTCGCCAGCCTTGGCACTCTTATGCCTGACGGCCGCCCGCAAGTGACCCCCGTGTGGTGCGATTTGGAAGGCGACTTTGTGCTGTTCAATTCTGCCAAAGGCCGGCAGAAAGATCGCAACGTCCGACGCGACCCGCGTGTCGCTTTGGCTATCATCGATCCGGAGAATCCCTACCGTTATCTCGAGATCCGTGGCCGCGTCGTGGAAATTACCGAACAGGGCGCCGACGATCACATCGACAAGATGGCCAAGAAGTACCTCGGCGTGGACAAGTACCCCTACCGCCAGCCGTCCGAAACCCGCGTGATCTACAAAATCCAGCCCGAGCACACAACCATGATGGGCTGACGACTTTTTGGTTGTAGAGACGTTGCGAGCAATGTCTCCTTATCACTCGACGACAAATCCACGAAATCTCAGGAACCCATGCCAACTGCACAAGCCGAAACCACCGTCCTCGATCTCACCTGGGTCCGTGCTCAATTCCCTTCATTGGTACAAACCGTAAATGGTCAACCCGCGGTCTTTCTTGATGGTCCCGGCGGTACTCAGGTACCGCAGCGTGTGATCGACGCAATCGCCGACTATCTGGCGCACTCGAACGCCAATACCTGCGGCGCCTACGCCACCAGTCGGCGGACCGATGCTGGCATTGCCGAAGCCCGGGCCGCCATGGCAGATTTTCTCGGCTGCGACAAAGATGAAGTAGCCTTCGGCCCCAACATGACCACGTTGACCTTCGCCATCAGCCGCGCCATTGGCCGCGACCTCGGTCCAGGCGACGAAATCCTGCTTACTCATCTCGACCACGACGCCAACGTCTCGCCCTGGCGGGCGCTCGAAGAGCGCGGCGTAACCATCCGCTTCGCAGAAATCAACCAAGACGACTGCACCCTCAACGTTGCCGATTTGGCGCAAAAAATAACCAGCCGAACCAGAGTCGTGGCAGTCGGCTACGCCTCCAACGCAGTCGGAACGATCAACGATGTAAAGGAAATCATCCGCTTGGCTCACAAGAAGGGAGCCTTGGCCTACATTGACGCGGTTCACTACGCTCCCCACGGGCCGATTGACGTCCGCGCCCTGGATTGTGATTTCCTCGTGTGCTCCACCTACAAGTTTTTTGGACCGCACATGGGCGTCCTCTACGGCAAGCGTGAACACCTGCAGCGCTTGCAACCCTACAAAGTGCGTGCCAACACCAACGCTATTCCCAATTGCTGGGAGTGGGGCACGCTGAATCATGAATGCATTGCCGGAATAGCGGCTTGCGTGGAGTATCTCGCCGATTTGGGTCGCCACGTGGACTCGTCAGCTACCACGCGCCGAGCCGCGCTGCTGGCGGCGTATCGCGCCATTCAGCAGCACGAGCGCCGATTGGCCGAAATACTGCTCCGTGGATTGCTGGAAATTCCAGGACTCAAACTCTACGGCATCGCCGATACCGCGAGCTTTGACCGCCGCTGTCCCACCTTCGCCGTGCGCAGCGCAAATCACACTCCGCTCCAACTTGCAACCAGCCTCGGCGACCGCGGCTTTTTCACTTGGGACGGCAATTACTACGTCTTGAATCTCACCGAACGTCTCGACGTAGAAAAAGACGGCGGCTTCCTGCGCATCGGCCTGGCCCATTACAACACCGCCGAGGAAGTCACACGCTTGCTCGTAGCGCTGCGGGAGATTGCCGGGTAGTGCCTTACTGAGAACCGAGAACCGAGAACCGAGAACCGAGAACCGAGAACCGAGAACTGATCACTGGCAACTGATTTCCTACAAGGGGGTCGTTAAGGCCTGGACCCTCGCATCTCGATCACACCATCGCCTTTTCCAATCAACGCTACGGATGCCATTCCTATAAATAATCCATGCTCCACCACGCCGGGCATACTTTCCAGTTCGCGCGCCAGCGCCGGCGGATCGGGAATCTGTCCAAAGCTGCAGTCAAGAATGTGATTGCCTTCGTCGGTGAGAAAGGGCTTGCCCGACGACGCTCCTCGAACTGTGACCGCGGCTCCCAGTGCGGTGATCTTCTTTGCTACCAAGGCCTCCGCGAACTTGATAATCTCCACCGGCACCGGAAATTTGCCCAGCATCGGGACCTGCTTGCTGGAATCGGCGATGATTACAAATTTCCTGGTTGCTGAAGCCACGATCTTTTCCCGTAACAACGCTCCGCCTCCGCCCTTGATCAACCGCAGGGCAGGATCCACTTCATCCGCGCCGTCGATGGTGACATCGATAAACTGAAACTCATCCAGTGTGGTCAGGGGAATCCCCAAGCTGGCGGCCAGTTCCTGGGTGTGAATCGAAGTCGGTATGCCGCGGATCTTCAATCCAGCCTGCACCCGTTCCCCGAGAAAGCGAACCGCGTACGCCGCGGTTGAGCCCGTGCCCAGCCCGACGATATCGCCATCGCGAACAAACTTCACACCGGCGCGAGCCGCTGCTTCCTTTTCCCGATCATTGGCCATGCGAGTCACTCTACCAAAAGTGGAGGTGAGCGTCCCTTCGACTTTGCTCAGGGCAGGCCCGCTCGTGCTTCGGGCTACTTACCAGTCTGCCGAGCAAGAAACTTATGATCCACCTGTGCGCACTTGTGGAAATTCCGCCCCACAGACTCTTCTTGCATTCTAGTTTTGCACGAGCGTCCGCTCCGGATCGTCGCGAGAGCAGCATGTCTTAACGTTTTTCTCGTTTCAACCGGTGACGCGAAATGCTCTCTGCGAAATTGCACAGTTGCACCAAAATTCGGAATTGACCCCGTCCCTCATCACGCGTAGATTCTTTTCACCTTCAACAAAAAACTCCAGCCAAAAAAAACTGCGCTGCAGATGGGGAAGCAGACGCCCGAAATATTCCCTCCCCCAAGGGTGAACAAAGTGATGAAAGCAGAAAGCGAATGGCAGATTTATCGGACACGATTTCTGATTCGCGCCAAACAACTCACCGGCCCACTAGAGTTCCGGGACGGGCTCGGGCGTGAACATCGGGGTCAAAGAGGCGATTATCTGGTTGAATCCTCCGACGGCACACAAAGAATTGCGCCGCGCGAAATTTTCGAGGATGTCTATGTTGCCATGGATTCCACCGTCGAGAAGTGGCCCATGCTAACCAGGCGCGGCTTCTCGATGTCGGATCTGAAGCGTCGCTCTCCGGCCAGGGCGGTAATGCAGGCGTGAGGGGGCTCAGGAAAATCGGAATCATGGTAAATCCGGGTGGCGCGACTTCCCGTCGGGCCACCCGGATTCCTTCTGGTTGTCGTTTCAATACTCGAGGAACTCTGCGTTGTGGAAAAGTTGGAACAGGGGTGGGCATCCCACTTGTTAAGATCGAGATACAATATATGGGGATACCCTCTTGACAGCCCCAACATACGGGCGTACTGTTTGCATCCCATGGATGCTTTTAGCGCCTTCACAACAAAGGCGTAGCGAAGCACGGCAAGTGCAAGAAAACACAGGACTGGCGCCGAGGTTGAGGTGACCCGGTGTGGTCTTGGCAGAGGGTTGGTACCCGTTCTTTGGGCGGGTTTGCTTGTGCGGTGACCGCTCCCTCGTTCTTATGCATAGTGCGGTCTGTTGAACTCCTCCCGGGGGAGCGACGACAGTTGACAAGTAAGGCTGTGGAAAACGCCTCGATCAGAGGGCTAGCAATCCCTTTCCTCGAGGCCGGGAATTGAGGCCCTGTCATGGAAGGTTTGGAGCGCCTGGTCAGCGAGTCGTTCGCGCGTCATCGCGTTGAAACTGCCTTCGACCATCGCCGCCTGCAATGGTCGTCGTGGTTCCGGTGTGTAGACAGCTTTAGCCTGGTGCAGCTGTCAAGCAAGCCCGGCCTGTTTGCCTTGGCAGATGAAGTTGTTCCCAGGGAGGCGGGCGGCAAACGAATGCTTGCGCTCCGTCGGATCTCCGAAGCCGAAGACCTAGGAATGGCTCTGGGCCGTCTGTTTTTGCCCCGAGGCCCGGAACGCAAACGCTTGGCTAACAGCCCCTGCTTTGCCCGCTATGCGGTGATCGAGGACGCCGCTCAACGTCGCGCCGCGCATACTGCCCTGCAGACATGGTTGGCGGAAACTACCTCCGGAATTTCGGAAGAGACCAAACCGGGAACAGAGAACTAAGAACTGGTAACTGGTTTTTGAAACGAATTTGATCTGAGCGATACTGAAAGTTCGAAATCGAAGCACGGATCGAGCAAAGAATCCAAAAGGAAAGAAGACACAGAAATGGCTGAGGTAAAAGAAAAAGGAGCCCCTGCCCCTGAGACTACCGCCGTCCCCAATGCGATTGCGGTAACTGCCGCCACGCCCAGCAAGAAGGCCCCTGGCCTCTCCTTCCGCCGTTTTTTTACCAAGCCCGGCGTTTCCCCCTATGACGAAATCGAATGGGAAAAGCGCACGGCCCTGATCACCGACGCCAAAGGCAATCCGATCTTCGAACAAAAAGACGTCGAAGCCCCGAAAGACTGGTCGGTGACTGCCACCAACATCGTGGCCAGCAAATATCTGCACGGAACTCTGGGGACGCCCGAGCGCGAGAGCGGAGTCCGCGCCCTGGTGACTCGCGTGGCCGAGACCATCCGCGACTGGGGTTTGTCGCAGGGCTATTTCAAGACGCCGGAGGACGGCGCCACCTTCCACGACGAACTGTCACACATCCTGCTGCGCCAGTACGCTGCCTTCAATTCGCCGGTGTGGTTCAACGTGGGCTGCGATCGCATCGAGCCCAATTCCGACGCCCAGAACTGGCACTGGAACCCGGCCAGCGCGCGCGTCGAATTCGGCGTGACGGGCTACAGCACGCCACAGTGCTCCGCCTGCTTTATCAACTCGGTCAAAGACTCTCTCGATTCCATCCTGACCCTGGCGAAGACCGAAGGCATGCTCTTCAAGTGGGGATCGGGCACCGGTACGAATCTGTCTTCGCTTCGTTCGTCCACCGAAGGCCTCAGTGGTGGCGGCACCGCCAGCGGTCCGCTCAGCTTCATGAAGGGCTTTGACGCCTTCGCTGGCGTCATCAAGTCGGGCGGCAAAACTCGTCGCGCCGCCAAGATGGTCATCCTCAACATCGACCATCCCGATATCGTCGACTTCATCGAGTGCAAGTCGAAAGAAGAAGCCAAGGCGCACGCCCTGATCGCATCCGGATACGACGGATCGTCTCCCGACTCCGATGCGTATTCGTCCATCTTCTTCCAGAACGCCAACAACTCCGTCCGCGTCACCGATGACTTCATGTACTCCGTCATGCGCGATAACGGCTTCACCACCCGCGCCGTCCGCGACGGACGCCCCATGCAGAACTTCAAGGCCAAAGATCTGCTCTACCGGATCTCCGACGCCACCTGGCGCTGCGGCGATCCCGGCATGCAGTACGACACCACGGTCAATCGCTGGCACACCTCGAAAAACACGGCCCGCATCAACGCCAGCAATCCATGCTCGGAGTACATGTTCCTCGACGATTCAGCCTGCAACCTGGCCAGCCTGAACCTATTGAAGTTCGCTCCCAACGGCACCTTTGACGTGGAAGCCTATCGCCACGCGGTGGATGTGCTGATTACCGCGCAGGAAATTCTGGTCGACAACGCCGGCTACCCGACGGAAATGATCAGTAAGAACTCGCACGATTACCGCCCGCTAGGCCTGGGCTACGCCAACCTGGGAGCCCTGCTGATGGCCGCCGGCCTCCCCTACGACTCCGACGCCGGACGCGACTACGCCGCCTGCGTAACAGCAATCATGTGCGGCGAAGCCTACCTGCAATCCTCCCGCATCGCCGAATCGTGCCCAGCCTTAGTGCCAGCCACAGAGCCGACCCAAAAGGGTCTGGCCGAAACCAATCTGGGCGCAAACGTCATGCCCGGAGGAGGCTGCCCCGGCTGGTACATCAACCGCGAACCATTCCTCGACGTAATCCGCATGCACCGGGCGTCAGTAAATAACATCAACAAAACCAATGTCCCGACTCCGCTCTACGAAGCCTCAAAAGACTGCTGGGACGAAGCCCTGGCCAGCGGCGAAAAACATGGCTACCGCAACTCCCAAGTAACGGTTCTAGCTCCAACAGGAACAATTGGTTTCATGATGGACTGCGATACGACCGGGATTGAGCCGGACCTCGCGCTGGTCAAGTACAAGAAGCTGGTGGGCGGCGGCATGATCAAGATCGTGAATAATACTGTGCCTACCGCTTTGTTTAAGCTGGGGTACGATCACGACGAAGCTGACAAGATTGTTTCTTACATTGACGCCACCGGCACCATCGAAGGCGCGCCCGATATCAAGGACGAGCATCTTGCTGTCTTTGACTGCTCGTTCAAGCCGGCCAAGGGGACGCGATCGATTCATTACATGGGCCATCTGAAAATGATGGCGGCGGCGCAACCTTTTATTTCCGGCGCGATATCCAAGACGGTGAACCTGCCGGAGAATGCTTCGGTCGAAGACATCATGGAGTCTTATCTCCAGGCATGGAAACTGGGGTTGAAGGCTGTGGCCGTCTACCGTGATGGATGCAAAAAGTCGCAACCGCTGAGCGCGTCCGGCACCGCAACTGCGCTGAGCAAGAAGGGCGATGCGGCCGCCGCGGCCGCTGCCCAGCACGTCGAGGAAGACAATCTCAACGCTCCGCCGCGCGCCGTCCGCCACAAGCTGCAGGAGGAGCGCGCGTCGATCACTCACAAATTCAACGTGGGCGGACACGAGGGCTACATCACCGTCGGGCTTTATCCCGATGGTGAACCGGGCGAGCTCTTCATCACCATGGCCAAGGAAGGCTCCACGGTCAGCGGCCTGATGGACAGCTTCGCTCTGGCCGTCTCCATCGCGCTGCAACACGGCGTGCCGCTGAAACTGTTCTGCGAAAAGTTTGCCCATACCCGCTTCGAACCCAGCGGCTGGACCAACAATCCCGACATCGGCTTCGCCAAGTCGATCATGGACTACATCTTCCGCTGGCTGCAGTTGCGCTTCCTCACCGGCCAGCAGGGCATGCTGTTCGAAAACCTCAGACTGCGGACGCCGGGCGCCGGACCTCAGCCGTCAGGCGCAGACGATGTGACCGGCTCGACTGCCGGGCCAACGAGCAACGACCAAAGGCCAAGGACGGGCCCCGTCCACGCCGCCGACGCTCTCGCCGGACTCATTGACCTCGGCGACGCCCCCACCTGCAGCTTCTGCGGCTCCATCATGACGCGCAATGGAAGCTGCTACCGGTGCGGGAGCTGCGGGAGTACGAGCGGGTGTAGCTAACACTGTTCCGGAATCGGAACAGGCAAAAGAAATGAGTGGACGAGAGTTGAATCTGTAGTAAAAAGGCCCGGCATAGAGCCGGGCCTTTTTTTCAGGCGGTTGAGTTTCCCCAAGCGTCAAGCAGATGAGGTCTCATTGGCGCGTACGGGCTGGTCCTGGCCCCGGCGAGAGTTGCGACAGAAATAGATGAGAACGAAGCCTAGTCGAACCATGCATTCCGTCAAAGAGTTCTCGAAAGGAAACGTGCGCGGTGAAATTGTCTCTGGAGACGCGGTAGATTTTCTGCGTTCGCTGAAAGCCGGGTCTGCCTCGATCGTATTCCTCGATCCCCCCTTTAATCTGGGCAAAGAGTACGCTGCCGGGAAGAAATCGCTCGACAGAAAACCCGAACATATCTATCGCTCGTGGCTATTCAAGGTTCTACGCGCAAGCGTGCGTGTGCTGAAACCAGGTGGCACATTGTATATTTACCATCTACCCCGATGGGCGATTCAGGTGGGTGCCCTGTTGGAAAAGACCGCCCGACTTGAGTTTCGCCACTGGGTGGCCATTTCAATGAAGAATGGCTTTGTTCGCGGTGATCGTCTCTACCCCGCTCACTACGCGCTTCTGATGTACCAAAGGTGAGCCAGCCGTTTTTAAACGGCCAAAATTGCAACCGACAAAGTGCCGGCACTGTAAGAAACTCGTCAAGGACTACGGAGGCTACCGAGCTATCATCGAAGCGAAAGGGATAAACCTCAGCGATTTCTGGGACGATCTAAGCCCGGTTCGGCACGCTAGTCATAAGAATCGAATCGCAAACGAGTTGCCGGAACTGCTTTTCAGCCGAATCATGGAGATAAGTGGGAAACCTGGTGGACTGTATGTCGACCCCTTCGTGGGTGCTGGAAGCGGAGTAATAGCGGCCTTAAAAGCTGGTTTGAACTTCGCCGCCTGCGACCTATTAGCGGACAATTGTCTACTTGTATCGAAACGTTGAATCATAAAGTCGTCGAGCCCGAGGAAATACCAATCGGCATGTCTGAGGAAATCAGGCCCGGGCAGTCAGACTTCACGAAAGGAGCGGTAAAGATACGGATCGTTTGTGGCTTGGCAGCGAGACGACCCCTATGGACCCATGAGCGAGCGGGTTGGTACGTGCTGTGCAACGGCCGCGTCGTCGTCACTGCGGATAAGACTGAGTTGACTGGTTGGGGATTGGGCTTGCCCTCTTTTCATAGCAAGTACAAGGGCTTTGTGGGCATAGCGATTTTTAGATCACGAGATCCATTAGCGTTGCCGTGGACCACAACGAAGCGCGGATTGAACCAAGAATCGCCAGTCTTCCAGGACGTTAAGCGAGAGATGACGCTCCTTGCCCGCCCGATTATCTCGTTTCTCAACATTATGTATCGCTCTGACTTCGAGGCCGAGGAACCCGAGGAGCGTGAGATCGCCGGCAAAGTTGTGCAAGCCGATCTGCGACAACTTGCTTCACAACGGCCTACCCCGTTCAAGGTCGAGCGCAAGCCACTCGCCCCTAGAACCGACGTAAGAATTGCATACAACGCCGCAATCAGCGATGTCGAGCGCATCAAGCATGTCCTCCGTCAGCCAAGATGGAGTGCAAACCAAGTCGGCAAGCACACCTTCGAACACTTTCTGAAGACGGAGTGTCCACAATGAAACCGCCGACAGAGAGTTACCTCAAAGTTCCCTATGATCTGCGACCCGCGAAGCAAGTGGAGCGTCGGATGCTCGTAGAAACGTTCCAAGCACTTTCAGCCATAGGATTTCAGGTGAGCGGGTATCAGTACACTGGTTTTGGCTCAGTCTATTTTTTTGATTTTGTCGTTTTTCACAAGCTCCTTGGCATTAACCGAATGCTAAGTGTCGAGTATGACGAGAAGATCAGGAAGCGCGTTAGTTTCAATAGGCCGTTTCGTTCGGTTGAGGTTAAAATGGGAGCAATAAGTGACGTAATTCCAGATCTTTCGCCCGACAAACATCACATCCTTTGGCTAGATTACGACGCAAACCTGAGCAGCAATCACCTAGAAGACATTTGGCTGGCTGCCGCGAAGCTATCGCGGCGATCGATTCTCTTGGTTACCGTAGACGCCGAAGCTCCGGTAAAAGGGGGCACTCCGAAGACGTGGCGAGACTATTTTCGCACTGAGGCTGGGCAATACCTAGGAACTCGAAACTCGCTGCCGGACTTTGCAGAATCTAAGCTCACTCGTCTAAATCAAGAAATAATACTAAGGGCTATTAACTCTGGTCTATCGTCGAGAGACGTTAGCTATTTCCCGCTCTTCTGTTTTTCCTATGCGGATGGGCACAATATGCTGACTGTAGGTGGCATGATTGGCGCCGAGGAAGAGAAGCAGTTGCTTCAGCACGCTTATCTTGAGCGGCTTCCGTACCTAAGATTCCAAGAGAATGCCCAACCTCACCAAATTGTTGTTCCTCGCCTCACCCGTAAAGAGCGGATCTATCTCGATAAGGCGATGCCGTGTCCCGATGGCTGGAGTCCGACACACTTCGAACTGCCGGACGATTACGTTCAAGCCTACCGCGAAACGTACAGATTTTTCCCCAACTATGCTGAGTTGTTGTTCTAGAACCGGGGGCGGGTGGCCCACATCTCCGATGAAAGTACTCATTTTCAATCTTGGGGTACTCGGAGAGCAAAATCCTTTCTCGCGCAGGTCTAGAGTCGTGGAGATGGACGGGCCCCACTTCTCGCAAGAGACGCGAGAAATGGGGCACCCCAAGAGCTCTAGTTTTTCTTCTGTGAATCCTGGCGGTTGGCCCACTCTCCGGCTGGTCCAACAACATAACATTGGGGAAACTCGGGGACAGACGGGACGTTCCCGGGTTTCCTGGGCTCTAGAAGCGGTTACTCATTTTCAATCCTGGGGCACTCGGAGACCAAAATCTTTTCTGGCGCAGGTCCGGAGTTGTGGAGATGGGCGAGCCCCACTTCTCGCAAAAGACGCGAGAAATGGGGCACCCCAAATACCCCCCCAAGAGCTCTAATTTTTCTTCTCTGAATCCGGGCGGGAGGCCCACATCTCCGGCTGGTCCAACCACATCAGATTGAAATACGATGGGTGCCCCATTTCTCGCGCTCTTTGCGAGAAGTGGGGCGCGGATAGCGCATCCGGTCTATGGTCCGCCTACGGCGCGCACCTTAATCTTGAGTATCTCCCAGCCGTTGACCTTCACCGCTCCCGCTTCTCCATAAGCATAGGAACGAAAGCTGCTCCAGCGCCACTGCTCGGGTTCGAGGACGAGTCCGCGCTTTACCGGGTTACGATGCATGTAACGCAGCTTCTCGATGCGTTTACGCTCCGTCCATACGTTGAAGTCGTAGAAACGACGCTGCCATACGTGAGCTGGTTCTGTTGTCGTCCACAGAGCGGGTTGGTTGCGGCGGCGACGCGCGATGCCCAGCACGCGGCGTGCGAAACCGAGCTTCAATGCCTGCATCACGGTGGAAGGGGTGCCGCGCTGCGGTTCGCAAACCAGCAAATGAAAGTGCTCGGGCATGACCACGTAACCCAGAACCACGAAAGCATAGCGCTGGCGAACTTCTTCCAGAATGGTAAGAAACAGATCGCGCCGGCGGGCCGAGCCCAGCCACGGCTGGAGGTGATAACAACTGCAGGTGATGAAGTGCAGGTCTCCGGCGCCATAGTATCGCTTGAGATTCCGGGGCACGGCGGACATCGTAGGACAGAGGTGGATCTGCGGTCTGTGACCTATGACCCATCCAGACGTTCAGGTCGGACGTGGTGGACGGGCCCCACTTCTCGCAAAGGGCGCGAGAAATGGGGCACCCTTCAATCCCCTGCCTTATACTCTAGCGGTTCTGATCGCTCAGACCATTTGCCATAAAAAGGAGATGAGATGAAATACGTGATCAGCTGGAACGAACGGCCGCAAGGTTCCCCTGCGGAGTACGAGAACGCCCAGAAGCGAATCCTTGAGGTGTTTGGGCAGTGGAAGGCGCCAGCTAATTTTAAGATCGAGTTCTTCGTAGTGCGGGTGGGCGACTGGGGTGGGCATTTGCTGGTGGACTGCGACGATCCGCTGTTGGTTCACAAGTTTTGCTCGATGCTCCCGGCATTTGAAATGGAGGCACGCCCCGTAATTGCCGTCCAGGACGCAGTCCGGGTCGAACTCGAAGTAATGGCTTGGCGCGACGGCCTGAAGGGCAAGTAACATACGATAGGCTCACGTCGGGCGGGGGAGGTGCAGCCTCAGGGCTAGAGTCTGCTCAGGGAGAGTTTCGAGGGTCAAAGACCCCACTCTAGTCGCAAAGAGCAAAGAGCGCGACTAGAATGGGCCACCCGCCCCTCAAGTGGAGAAAACGGCAGTGACGAGAGACGAAGCCTGGAGTCTGGCCAATCATTGGGTTGCGGCCTGGAACGCTCATGATCTGGACTTGATCATGACGCACTACGAGGATGCAATCGAGTTGATCTCGCCCGTGGCCGCCCGTCTTTTGGGGACGCCGGATGGCAAGGTGGCAGGGAAGCCAAACTTGAGAGCCTACTTTCAGCAAGGTCTGGAAGCCTATCCGGAACTGCAGTTTCGTCTTGAGGACGTGCTCTGGGGCATGAACAGCATCGTGCTCTACTACACAAACCAACAAGGAACGCGCACGGCGGAATTCATGGAACTGTCGGCGAGCGGGAAAGTGGTGCGAGTTGTGGCGAACTACAATTCCTAGGGGCTGGGCCACGCTTTGTTTTTCTCACCACGAATGAAGGCTGCCCCGTCCTTTCCATCTCAGCAACCAAGGCTCGAAACACATTGTTGTCATCCTGAGGTCCGCGCCTTTTTGCGGGCCGAAGGACCTGTGAATTCGTTGGCAGCGTTCCTGGCGCCGGCCAAATGCACAGGTCCTTCGTTGGGAATCCTCCGCTCCGCGGATGACTCCGCGGCCTCAGGATGACAGCCGGTTGAGGATACCAATGGAATCCGCGGCGGCTCGTGGCGAGCACTACTTCTTCACGGCGGCCAGGATTTCTTTTTGATTGTTCAGGATTTCATTGAGGGCGGATTGGTTCTTTTTGATTGTGCCCTGGTTGGCGAGAAGGGTTTTCTGATTTTTCACAATGGTTTTCTGGTTGGACAGAATTGCCTTCTGATTTCTTACGATGGTGGCCTGGTTGGCTAGAATTGTCTTCTGGTTAGATAGAACTTTGGCGTCTCCCATATTTTCGGTTCTCCTGATTGTTTGTTTTTTGCCGGACTAGTTTATCACCGCCGCGGAAAAGAAGGAGCGTGCAGCTTGTCTCCCGTCTTGTGATAATGTGCCCCATGAAGCCGCGGATGGATCGTGACCCCAGGGCTGTTGAATCAATTCGACAAGTGCAAGGCAAGCGATGACTGAGCGCGTGGACTTGGTGCAGAACGCGGCGGGAAGGATGGTGCCGGGGATGGTGAACGGCAAGCCGGCCATTCCTTATCTGGGTGTGGGCAAGTATCAGCCACGGGGGCGGAAGGCGGCGCCTCCGGTGCGGTCCAGCAAAGATTATCCGGACGGTGGCGATAAACGCGTACCGGACCTGGAGACGGCATTGCGCAAGTGCGGGTTGCGCGATGGCATGGTGTTGTCGAACCATCATCACTTGCGCGACGGGGATCGTGTGGCGCTGATGATGCTGGAAGCGGCCGCACGTATCGGCGTCAAGGATTTGTTGTGGTTTCCCAGCGCGTCTTTTCCCTCACAAAAAGGTGCCATCGACCTGATGCAGGCGGGCGTAATTCATCACATTGAAGGGTCGATGAACGGGCCGCTGGGGGATTACTGCACCCAGGGCAAGATGCGTGGAATGGGCGTGTTGCGGTCGCACGGCGGGCGCTGGCAGGCGATTCAAGACGGCGAAGTTCGCATTGACATTGCGGTGATTGCGGCACCGACAGCCGATGCCTTTGGCGATGCTGATGGCTCTCATGGGAAGTCGGCATGTGGGTCGCTGGGGTTTGCTTTGGCTGACTCGATGTACGCCGATCAGGTGATTGTCGTCACCGACAACCTGGTGCCGTTCCCCTGCATTCCTTGGCAGATTCAGGGCAACAACGTGGACTGGGTGGTTGAGGTGGAGTCGATTGGCGACCCGGCGAAGATTGTTTCGGGGACGACGCAGATTACGCGGTCACCGGACCGGTTGCGGGTGGCAGAATACGTGGCGCGATTTTTGCGCGATGCGGGCATCATGCGCACCGGGTTTTCGTTTCAGGCGGGGGCGGGCGGGATCGCGCTGGCGTTTGTGGATTCTCTGCGGCGCATGATGAAAGAAGATGGTGTGAAAGCGCGCTTTGTGCGCGGCGGGTCAACCAAGTATCTGGTGGAAATGTTGCAGGAAGGATTGACTGACTACATTCTCGACGGGCAAACATTTGACCTGGATGCGGTAAAGTCGATTGCCAGCGATCCGCGGCACGTGGCGACGTCGCCGTTTACTTCGTATAACTACCACGGCAAGGGATCGTTCGCCTCGATGGTCGACGCGGTGGTCTTGGGCGCGACCGAAGTGGATGTGAACTTCAATGGCAATGTGGTGACGCACTCCGATGGGCGGCTTTTACACGGGATTGGCGGCTGGCAAAATTGTCTGGATGCCGGATGTACGATTCTGGCAGTGCCTTCATTTCGTGATCGCATTCCGGTGATTGTGGATGAAGTGACGACGCTGACCGGGCCAGGGGAGTTGATTGACGTTGTAGTCACCGAGCGCGGGATTGCGGTCAATCCTCGGCGCCAGGATTTGATGGATGCGGTGAAGGGATCGTCACTGCCGCTCAGGCCGATTCAGGAGATCAAGGCGGAAGTGGAACGGATTTGCGGCGGGAAGCCGGCGCGGCCCAAGCTGGGGGACAATCCTGTCGCCGTCGTGAAGTGGGTGGATGGGACTGTCTTGGATACGGTTTGGCAGGTGGGATAGAAATTCTTTGCCACGGATTTACGCGGATCTACACGGATTAGAATCTTTCTTACTCCCTCTTCGTTTTGTTGGTTCTTCTTTATTCATTTTTCATCGCGTCAATCAATTGAAAAAGCTGGGTGCGGTCGACCACTTCTACGAAGGGTTTGCCCTGGGTCTTGTTGCTGACCACGTAAATCGTTGGGGTGTGATTGATGCCGACGCGCTGTCCCAGGTTTTTGTCCTGATTAATTCCCTCGGCCAGCTTGCCTTGGGGATCCACGGCAAAGGGCAAGTCCACTTTGTGGTCGGTAGCGAACTTTTCCGCGAAGGCGCGCAGTGTCGGGGGCGTGATCTCGGGCTGGTGCTGAAAGATGTAATCGCGGAAGTCGTTGCCCAGTTGTTTGGAACGGGTATCGAAATAGCGGGCGATGAGGGCGGCATCGTATGACCAGTTGTGCATGGGTAGCGGGAAGTCGTGGCGGACGACCGGGATCTTGTAAGTTCTGGCGGCTTCCTCAACTAGGGGAGCGGCGCGGCGGCAGTCGGGACACTGCAGGTCTTCGAAGACGACCAGCGCGACCTGCGCGCCTTTGGGCGGCCTTAGCGCGGGGTCGACGGTCTGAGCTGAGGTCAGGGAAGCGACTAGCAGGAAAGGTAGGGCAAGAACGAGGCAATGGTTAGTCATATTCTGTTTAGATGCGAGCTTCTTCCTCTTTCTATGGTAACTGAAGCGGCGTAGAGCCACACGCGAAAAGCTTGAACCACCAAGAACGCCAAGGTCCACGAAGAAAGGCTACAGCAGTCGTAGTTGGCGGCGTTCCAACGCCAGCAGTTTTTCTTTGATCGGGAGGCCGCCGCCATAGCCAGTAAGTTTCCCGTTGCTGCCGATTACGCGGTGACAGGGGATCACGATGGGAATCGGATTCGCGCCGTTGGCCAAGCCGACGGCGCGGGAGGCATTCGGGTTGCCGAGGCGGCGGGCGAGTTCGCCGTAGGAGATGGTTTCTCCATAAGGGATTTCGCACAGTCTGCGCCATACCGACAGCTGGAACGTCGTGCCTGCGGGCGCTAGTGGGAGATCGAAGGTCTCCAATTCTCCGGCGAAGTAGGCGCGGAGTTGCCGTACGGGTTCTTGCACGCACCGCGGATCTTCATGCCATGTCGGATCGAGTCGCGCGGTCCGCCTTCCATTTACAAACTCTATGTGACGTACGCCGGTCTCGTCGGCGGCAAGCAAGAGCGGTCCGAGCGGGCTTTCGATTTGGGTGAAGGAAACCATGATGCCTAGATTTAATCACAGAGGAGACGGCGGACACACTCTCCCGTTAGGGACGGCTGAATTGTCACATGCGGCGTTGCAGGTTTGTTTCAGGCGTGCCTACGGCACGCGCTCTTCTCGTCGAAGCCCACCCGCCACTGAAGTGGCGGGCTACTGTCAAAGGTCCCTCCGGGACCTTTAAATCCTACAATCTGCATTTCGAGGATCGCTGCCAGGGTTACATGGCGGCCGCTTGCTCGCGGCGTTTTGACTGAATCTCGATAAAGACGTGCACCAGGGAGACCGCGGCGGGGGTGACGCCGGGAATGCGCGAGGCGTGGCCCAGCGTGCGCGGGCGGATTTTGATCAGAATTTCCTGCATCTCGCGGGAGAGGCCGCTGACCGAGCCATAGTCGAACCATTGTGGGATGGTGTGCTGTTCGGCTTTTTTCAAACGCTCGATGGCGCGTTGCTGTTGCAGGAGATAGCCTTCGTACTTGATTTCGGTCTCGATGGACTTGAGGTCGTTGCGGGTAGAGGAAGAAATGCCAGCCACGGATTCGCGCGAATTTACGTGGGCTTCTTCCTTCGCGAAAAAGTCGGGAGCTGATTCGCGGAGGACTGGGAGCAGGTCTTCGATCTTAACTTCCGGCCGCTTCAGGAGTTGAGCCAGGCTTTGTCCTACAGCGGAAAGACAGTTGTCAGTTGTCAGTTGCCGGTTCTCAGTTGCTGCCGAGCTTTGCTCGGCTGTTCCCACGTGGCCTTCTATTTTTTCAAACATCGCCGTGGTTAGCCTGGTTCGCTCCAGGAACTGCTTCATGGATTGGTATCGCCTTTGCTTGGCCTGGAAATCGGCCCATGCTGCATCGGAGATCAACCCTACCCGGCGGCCGTGTGGTGTGAGGCGGCGGTCGGCGTTGTCGATACGGAGGTGGAGGCGGAACTCGGCACGCGAGGTGAACATGCGATAAGGCTCGTTGGTGCCCTTGGAGATCAGATCATCAATGAGGATGGCGGTGTAGGCCTCGGTCCGATCGAGGATGAGCGGAGTGGCGTCTTTTAGTTTCAGGGCAGCGTTGATCCCGGCCATGAGGCCCTGACAGGCAGCCTCCTCGTAGCCGCTGGTGCCGTTGATCTGGCCGGCGAGGAAGAGGCTGGCGATCTTCTTGGTTTCGAGAGTGCGTTCGAGTTCCGTGGGATCAATTGAATCGTATTCGATCGCGTAACCCGGCCTCAGCATATCGGCGTTTTCGAGGCCGGGGATTGACTTCAGAATCTCAAGCTGGACCTCTACCGGCAATGAGGTGCTCATCCCGTTGACGTAGATCTCGTGTGTGTTCAGGCCCTCAGGCTCGAGAAAAAGCTGGTGGGTGATCTTGTCGGGAAACTTGACGATTTTGTCTTCGATCGACGGGCAGTAGCGCGGGCCGATGGAATGGATCTGCCCGCTGTACATCGGGGAACGATGGACATTTTCACGGATGATGCGCTGGGTCTCGGGCGTAGTCCAGGCGATATAGCAAGGAACCTGCGAAGCGTGGTGCGCCACTCGGCGAGTGCGAAAGCTAAAGGGCGTGGGATCGGCGTCGCCGGGCTGTAGTTCGAAGCGGGACCAGTCGATGGTACGGCCGTCGAGACGCGGCGGAGTCCCGGTCTTCAGGCGGCAGCCGCGCAGACCAAGCTGCTTGAGGGATTCGCCGAGCAGGACTGCAGCGGGTTCGCCCGAGCGTCCGGCGGGATACTGCTGTTCGCCGCAGTGGATCAGGCCGTTCAGGAACGTGCCGGTGGTGATGATGACTGCCTGGGCGCCGACAGTGCGGCCGTCGCGCAGGCGAATGCCGAGGGCTCGCTTGCCGTCGTTGGCCGTTGGTCTTCGGTCGTTGGCAAAAGCAGGGTCCTCGTCGCTTCGCTCCTCGGAATGACAGCCGTCAAGGGAATTTGCCAACGACGAACGACCAACGGCCAACGACGGTTCAACAATCACCTCCGCCACTTCCGCCTGCTTGATTTTCAGATTGGCCTGCGATTCCAGGATCTCGCGCATTTTCAGGCGGTAAGCCTGCTTGTCGCACTGGGCGCGGGGAGACCACACGGCTGGGCCGCGCGAAGTGTTGAGCAGGCGGAACTGGATGCCGACCGCGTCGGTGATTTCGCCCATGATGCCGCCGAGGGCGTCCACCTCGCGAACCAGGTGTCCCTTGGCAATGCCGCCGATGGCCGGGTTGCAGGACATCTGGGCGATGAGATCGACGTTGAGGGTAAAGAGTGCGGTCTTCAGGCCCATGCGGGCCGCAGCCATGGCGGCTTCGCATCCGGCGTGTCCGGCGCCGACCACGACCACATCGAATTGTTCGGTAAAGTGCTGCATTGACTGCCGTTTCTTATTCTAGCAACAGCTGGATAAAATGCAGAGCGGAGGCCGGTCGCTTATGGAAAGGGACAAACAAAAGGCAATGGCTGCTGCGTTTCGCGCCATGCATTCGGGCGAGCGAATTCTTGTCCTGCCGAATGCGTGGGATGTGGCCAGTGCGCGGGTGTTTGAGGAAGCTGGCTTTGGCGCCATCGCCACCACCAGCGCCGGGATTGCATTCACACTGGGATATCCCGACGGTCAGCGCATCTCACGCGAGGAAATGCTGGGAGCGGTAAGGCGCATAGCGACGGCGGTCAAGATCCCGGTGACGGCGGACGTGGAAGCGGGCTATGGGGATCGCCCCGAAGACGCCGCCCGGACCGCTCGGGAGGTTGCCGAGGCCGGTGCGGTGGGGATGAATCTGGAGGATGCGACGGGTGATCCCAGGCAGCCCCTTCTGGAGCTTGCGCTGCAGCTGCAAAGAGTGAAAGCAGTGCAAGAGGCAGTGCGGGAAATGATAGTTCTGAACGCCCGGACCGATGTCTATCTCTTGCAGCTTGAAACGCCCGAAACGCGTTACGATGCGGCGCTCCGGCGGCTCGCGGCTTATCGGGACGCGGGCGCGGACTGCGTCTTTGTGCCGGGACTGCAGGATACGAAAACCATTGAGCGGCTGGTGAAGGACTTGCAGTGTCCGGTCAATATTCTGGTCGGGCCCGGAGCTCCGGCAGTTCCGGAGCTGGAAAAAATCGGTGTAGCACGGGTTAGCGTTGGTTCAGGTGCGATGCGGGCGACGCTCGGACTGACGCAGCGGATTGCGGAAGAACTAAACACCTCAGGAACCTACGCAACGCTCGAGGGAGCAATTTCTTATGTGAATGTGAATCGAATGATGGGATGAAGACATGGTCCGGATTCAATTGACAACGGCCATCTCGGCGCCGATTGCACGTTGTTTCGATCTGTCGCGAAGTGTGGATCTGCATATGGCCTCCACCAACTGGACGGGGGAGCGAGCCATTGCCGGGGTTACCGCGGGTTTGATCGGGTTAGGTCAGGAGGTGACGTGGAGCGGACGGCACTTCGGCCTCAGAATTACCCACACCAGCCGCATCACAGCGCTCGAATCCCCAAGCTATTTCCAGGATGCGATGATACGTGGGATATTCCGTCGCTTTTGCCATGATCACTACTTCGAAGCCAGCGAGAGCAATACTTTGATGAAAGATGTTGTGGAATTTGAAGCGCCACTAGGGCTGCTGGGAGGGTCGTGGAGCGACTCTTGCTCGAGCGTCACATGCGGAGACTGCTTGAGCGCAGAAACCGGTGCATTCAACGGACAGCTGAGAGCGAGAAATGGAAGGACTATCTGGGCTGAGAGTCGTCGAGCTTCGCTCGACGGGACAGCCGAGGGCGGCTGTCCCCACGGAGGTGGTGAAATCGGGCAGTTTCATTTCCTCCGGATGTAACATTGGGGCGTGGGCAGATTAGCCGAGAACGTTCTTGAGTACATTCGGCGGCTGGGATTGCTGCGGGCCGGCGACCGGGCTGGCGTCGCAGTCTCAGGCGGGGCGGATTCGGTTGCACTTCTGCGGCTGCTGATCGAACTGCGTCAGGAAATCGGTGTGGTGCTCTCGGTAGTTCACTTCAACCACAAACTCCGTGGGGCGGAATCGGATACGGACGAGCGCTTCGTCGCGCAATTGGCCCGGCGGCACGAACTGGAACTGCACTGCGAGCGTGAGGATGTGGCCAAACACGCCGAAGTCCAACACCTGAGCACGGAGGCTGCAGCCCGGCAACTTCGTTACCAATACTTTCGACGGCTGATGGCGAAAGAGCGGCTGAACTGCGTTGCTACCGGTCATACTCTGGATGACCAGGCAGAGACGGTTCTGCTCAGACTAGTACGCGGGGCTGGGACGCGGGGGCTGGCCGGGATCTATCCTGGGCTTACTTATCCCCAGTTAGATCAGGCCAACGTAAAACAATCCGAGTTAATTGACTCCCAGTTATCAGTTAACAGTTCGCGGTTCTCAGTTATTCGGCCGCTGCTTCGTACTGCAAGAGCGCATCTGGAAGCATACCTCAAAGAAATCGGGCAGGACTGGCGTGAAGATTCGAGCAACCGGGACCTGCGTCATGCCCGTAATCGAATGCGTCACGGGATTTTGCCGCGCCTGGTGCGCACGCTCAATCCCAAGGTGAAAGAAGCGCTGGCAGAGACAGCGGAGATTGCGCGAGCGGAGGAGGAGTATTGGCAAAAAGAAGTCGAAGGCACCTTGCCCGGCGTGTGGGAGGCCCGCACTAAGACGCTGACCGGATTGGAAGAGCTGCCTTTGGCTTTACAGCGGCGAGTGCTCCGGGCAGCGGCGGAGTCACTGGGTCTGCGGCTGGAGTTCCGGCACGTGGAGGAGATTCTTGGACTAACGACCGCTTCGTCAGCGATGTTGCCGGAAAGGTGGGTAGTCTCCAAGACGAAAGGTAAAGAAAGGAGCGGACTGCAGTTCGAGCCGGGGAGCGTAAGTGGGGCGATTTCCGATTACGAGTACGGTTTGGCCGTACCGGGTGTGGTTCAGGTCCCAGAGGCTGGGGCCTGGTTTGAAGCGGCAATCGTTTCAGCGGACACAGTGCCGGGGTATAATCCCGAACACACATTTGATCCGGAGTTGCTGCAGAAAGAGTTGACCGTGCGGAACTGGCGTGCGGGTGATCGATTCTGGCCGGCGCACAGCAAGTCTCCGAAAAAGGTCAAAGAGTTGCTGCAGGAACGAAAGCTGGCGGCCAAGGACCGCAAACTTTGGCCGGTGGTGGTGAGCGGTCAGGAACTTGTGTGGATGCGCGGCTTCCCGGCGCCGGCACGCTTGCGTCCGCGGGAGGGCGCGAAGGAGGCCGTGGTCGTTCACGAGTACGCCATTCAGGAGTACGCCAAAGCATGAATCAGACCGTGAAACAAGAGCTACCGCGCACAGTGATCCCCGCGGAACAGATACAGAAGCGGGTCCGAGAAATGGGGCGCCAGATTTCGGACGACTATCGTGGTCGGTCCATACACCTGCTGGCGCTGCTGGAGAATGGATTCATCTTCATGGCGGACCTGGCGCGCGCTCTGGAAGTTCCGGTAATCTGCCAGTTCATCAAGCCCAGATACCATGAGGACAAGGTGGATGGCTCGGGCGGGGTGCTGGAGATTTTCTTCAGCCACCAGTCGGACATTCGCGGGCAGCATGTCCTGGTGGTGGAGGGCCTGGTACATTCCGGAATTACCACCGAATTTCTGATGAGCGATCTCAAAGCCCGGGGGGCAGCCTCAGTAAAGCTGGCGACATTGCTGGACCGGCAGTCGGCCCGAAGGGTGCAATTGCAGCCGGATTATTTCGGTTTTTTGGTGGACGAGGCTTTTCTGGTGGGCTACGGGCTGGGCTCGCCGGAGCAAACCAATCGAAACCTGCCATATATTGGCGCCGCAAGTTGAAGTGACCCTATGACTTAAGTCACTGGCAGAACGGCGATCTTTTTTTCCTCAGAACGGTTAGAATACGGGTTTGGGAACTTGTCAGATCGAAATCCTGCGGCCGGGCATCTAATTTAAGGGCGACAACCGTAATTCCGGCTGCATTCTGGGCGTGGTTTTTCTTTCTCAGGAGTCTTAGGTGAATTCTACAGTCAAAACGGTGGTGTTCTGGTTAGTGATCGTGCTTTCGGCGTTCCTGCTGTGGCAGGTGATGAAGGCCGGGAGCGCGGGACAGAAAGACAAGGAAGTCAATTTTTCGCAGTTCCTGGCTGACATCGACCAGGGAAATGTGAAAGAAGTCACCATCACCGGAATGGAAGTGCGGGGCAAGTACCGCAACGACAATTCTCCTTTCCATACCACCGCTCCGGTGAACTATCCCGACATTTACAAGATGCTGCGGGATAAGGGCGTCACCATGAACATCCGCGACATGAGCAGCGGCAGTTGGCCGCTCCAGTTGCTGGGAACGTGGGCGCCTCTGATCCTGCTTGCGGCACTTTGGTTCTTCATGATCCGGCAGATGCAGACCGGCGGGAACAAGGCTTTGTCTTTCGGCAAGAGCCGGGCCCGGCTGCTCTCCATGCAGCAGAAGAAAGTCACGTTCAAGGACGTGGCGGGTGTGGATGAGGCCAAGGAAGAGCTCAAAGAGATTATCGAGTTCCTGCGCGAGGCGCAGAAGTTCCAGAAACTGGGTGGACGGATTCCGAAAGGCGTGCTGCTCGTCGGACCTCCGGGAACGGGCAAGACCTTGCTGGCGCGAGCTGTGGCGGGTGAAGCCAACGTTCCATTTTTCTCAATTTCTGGTTCGGATTTCGTTGAAATGTTTGTCGGTGTTGGTGCCAGCCGGGTTCGGGATCTGTTTGAACAAGGGAAGAAGAACGCGCCTTGCATCATCTTTATTGATGAGATTGACGCTGTGGGACGGCATCGTGGAGCCGGCCTGGGCGGCGGTCACGACGAGCGCGAGCAGACGCTGAACCAGTTGCTGGTAGAGATGGACGGATTTGAGTCCAACGAAGGCGTGATTCTGATGGCCGCGACCAACCGGCCAGATGTACTTGATCCGGCGCTGTTGCGGCCGGGGAGATTTGACCGGCGGGTGGTGGTGAGCCGTCCGGATGTGCGTGGACGCGAAGAGATTCTCCGGGTTCATACCCGCAAGATTCCTCTTGCGGACGATGTGGATCTTTCTGTGCTGGCTCGCGGCACACCGGGCTTCTCGGGCGCTGATCTGGCGAACATGGTGAACGAGGCGGCATTGGCAGCGGCGCGGCAGAACCGCAAAGCTGTGCTGATGTATGACTTCGAACTGGCCAAGGACAAGGTGCTGATGGGCGTGGAGCGCAAGTCGATGCTCCTGTCCGATGAAGAAAAGAAGAATACGGCCTATCACGAAGCCGGGCATGCGCTGGTGGCGGCGATGCTGCCGCATTCCGATCCTTTGCACAAGGTGACGATCATTCCCCGCGGAATGGCTCTGGGCGTCACCATGCAGCTGCCGATCGACGACCGGCACAACTACTACAAGAATTATCTCGAGACGTCGATTGCCATCCTGATGGGCGGGCGCATCGCCGAGGAGATATTCCTGAACTCCATGAGCACCGGAGCCGGGAACGACATTGAGCGCGCCACCGAAATGGCGCGCAAGATGGTTTGCGAGTGGGGCATGAGCGACCTGGGTCCGCTGACCTTCGGCAAGAAGGAAGAGCAGATTTTCCTGGGCCGCGAGATTGCACAGCACCGCGATTACAGCGAGGCTACGGCGGTCAAGATCGATGCGGAGGTGCAGAAGCTGGTGGGCAACGGCTATCGGCTGCCAAAGAGATCCTGTCGTCGAACCGCGATGTGCTGGAGCGGATTGCGCATGCGCTGATCGAGCGAGAAGTGCTGGATGCGGCGCAGATCAAAATGATCATTGACGGGCAAGAGCTGCCGAAGATCGTTCCTCCGCCCAAAGCGGATGACGGAGTGCAGCAGGTGATCAAGCCCGACTTGCAGCCCGGAAGGGCCAAGGGCGGGGAAAGGCCGGCGCCAGCGTAGGGCGGACTTCGGACCTCGGGCGTCAGACCTCAGCACAAGACATCAGGGCGGCTTCTGCCGCCCTTATTTTTTGTGAGAAAACGAGGTCGGATCACAGGGGCGACGGATGGCTATGCACATTTCCCGCTAGCCAACATTGAAAAATGCCAGCCCTAGTACCTTCCCTCTATCCAAACGGATGCGTTCCAAGTTGCTGTCTGTGACGACCTGCTTGCGACCCGAAAGCTGCCGACGAAGCCCTTGAGTCTTTACCAGCCATTGTCGGACTTGGTCCTCCGTCCCATAAGCCAGTGCCAAGACCCATCTCGAATGGGTCGGTAGGGAACGGATTTTCCGAAGCTTTCTTGCGTCGCGCCGGATCTTGTCGTTTAGCTTCTTCTGGTCTCCTACGGTCTTGACCGTGCTAGGTCCTTTTATCTCCAGTGCAACGGTGGTGGTCTTATCCCCCTTAGCTAGAAGATCCACAAACGCTCCACTCCCGTAGTGCTCAGCTTCGACCCGGAATCCCTTTTCACGTAATAGTCGACGGAACACAAGGTACTGTATCCATTTCTCCTCGTAGTTTCGAATATTCCAACCGGTTCCGTTAGGAAGCGAGCGCTGCTCACGAGAAAGGACTTCGTGCACAAGTTTTACAATGTTCACACAACACCTCCCGATGCGGTTAGGCCGCAACTGCAATGAGTGGCTTGCTCATCGGTAGAATCTCTCCAATTTCTACTGCCGGCACGCCTGCCGCTTTGAGACTCCTGATCAGGTCAGGTGAGTGTTCTGGCGCGACGGCGATGAGCAGACCGCCTGCGGTTTGGGGATCGAAGAGGATGGTTCGGAGCTCTTCGGGAATGCCCTCTTCGTAGCCGACTACGCATTCGGCAAAATCGCGATTGTTTACCAGGCCACCGGGGATGTTGCCGGCGCGGAGGCTGTCGAGGGCGCCTTCCAGCAGCGGAATTTGGCTGATGCGGAAGCGCAGGGAGACTTTCGATGCCAGGGCCATCTCGCGGGCGTGGCCGATGAGGCCGAAGCCGGTGACATCGGTTAGGGAGTGGATGGGGCGTTCAAGCACTGCCGAGGCTTGCTCGGCCTGGGCAGGTGGGACACCTGCCCCTACGTGGTCCGTGGTGAACGATGCGATGACCTCGGCGGCGGCTTTGTTTAGTGTGGTCATCGAGCGGGTGGCGGCTTCGATCCATGACTGTTTGGCTGTCCCCTTCTTGATTGCAGTGGAGATTACACCGGTGCCCAGGGACTTGGTAAACAGCAGGCGGTCGCCGGGCTGGGCGCCGCCGTTGGTGAAGATGCGGCTGGGGTCGATGAGGCCGGTGACGGAATAGCCGAACTTGGTTTCTTCGTCACGAATGCTGTGGCCGCCGACCACTGTGCAACTGGCTTCCATCATTTTAGAGAGGCCGCCGGCGAGAATCTGCTCAAGGACTTCCAGGTCCCCATTGGCGGGGAAACAAACGTGAGCCAGCGCGGTGATGGGGCGGCCGCCCATGGCGTAGACGTCGCTCAAGGCATTGGTGGCGGCGATTTGGCCGAAGGTGTAGGGGTCGTCCACGATCGGGGTGAAGAAATCTACCGTCTGCACCAGCGCAGTGCTGGGGTTGATTTTGTAGACGCCGGCGTCGTCGGCGTGATCGAAGCCGACCAGAACGTTTGGGTCATGCTGGCGCGGGAGCTTTCCCAGGACCTTGTCGAGCACCGCGGGGCTCAATTTGGAGGCGCAGCCCCCCGCCTTTACGGTTTCAGTAAGCCGGGTTTTGAGGGTGGGCATGGGGACATTGTAGAGGATTGGCCGATGCGACGAGTCAAAAGCCCTCTCTGCAAAAATAGATTTTCACTCGCCAGCAACAAGGAGAAAGCAGGTCCCTCCACTGCGCTCGCTGCGCTCCGGTCGGGATGACAGGCCTGCTGGGATTTCAGACGGCCTTTTACTTTATTGAAACGTCGGTCACCCGCAACTCCGGATACTCGTGGTTCCAGTCGGCGGTGACGTGTTCGAAGGTGAGCCGGAACTTCTGGCTCTGGCCTGGGGGCAGTGGTGAGATATTCAGGTCCACTGCTTCTGCATATGGGCCGGTCGTCTGAAGGACATGCAGAGGGACGTCCTCGACCTGGGCGACCTGGCCTAGCGAGTCTTTGAAGGCGACGTGGACGATGGCATGACCCACTGTCTTGTCCCCGGAGTTGCTGACGGTGCCGTCCAGATAGGTGACCGTTGAGCCGATAAAGTTCTCCGCTGCGCTCATCTTCATGTCGGAGAACTTGAGGTTGGCAGCGTAGGGATGAGGAGGTGTGGCGATCTTGGAATCAGTGCGCAGGAGGAAAGCAGCGATTCCGACCACCACGACTACCAGCGCCACGCCCAGCAGAATGGGACGCAAATTGGAGCTGCGCTCTTCGATTGCCGGGGACGGCTGGAGCAGGCTTCCCATGGGGAGATTGTAGCTTGGATTTCAGATTGGTGATTTTAGATTGGTGACTTGAGGAGCTAATTCAAGGGCAAAGACAAAAACAACGTCAAAGGCGGCGGGCGGGGGCGCCCGCCCCACACGAGCTTGAGCTATTCCCCGCCGACCACCAGCCCGTCGATGCGGATGGTTGGACAGGCCATGGCGCCTCGGAACTCGAGGTCATTTCCGATCTCGGAGATGTTGAAGAAAAGTTCCTTCAGGTTTCCCGCCACCGTGATTTCTTCGACTGGATAGGCCAACTCGCCGCCGGAGATCCACAGACCAGAGGCACCGCGAGAATAGTCGCCGGTGACCAGGTTCGCGCCGTGGCCGAGAAACTCGGTGACATAGAGGCCCTCGGGAATGGCAGCAATAATTTCTTTCGGAGTTTTCGCTCCCGGCTGCAGGAAGTAATTTCCGGGGCCGATTCCTGGAGTTCCAGCAAGTCCGCGCGACGCGTTGGCCGTCGTCTGGAGACCGAGCTTCTTCGCGGTGTAGGTATTTAGCAGGTACGACTTCAGTGCGCCGTTTTCGATCACGACCGTGCGCCGAGTGGGGATCCCTTCGCCGTCGAAGGGCGCTGTGCCAAAGCCTCCCACCATGGTGCCGTCGTCAATAACCGTCACGTGATCGCCGGCAACTTTCTGGCCGAGCTTGCCCGCCAAGAATGAAGCGCCACGGTAGACCGAGTCGCCGTTGATGCCTTCGAAGATGTGGCCCAGGATGGAATTGGCGACCATGGGGTCGAGGACGACTGGAACCCGCGCCGTCTTTACCTTTCGTCCGCCCAGCCGCCTCAAAGTACGCTGTGCGGCGATCTTTCCGACCTCTTCCGGAGAATCCAGGCGGCCCAGATTGCGGGCGACTGAGAACCAGTAGTCGCGTTGCATGCCGCCGGTTTCCGCTTGCGCGATTGGGACTGCAGCTACCGAACAGTAAGACCGGCGGTACTCGCCGACGAAGCCGTGTGAGTTGGCCAGAACTTTGTGGCCGGTGGCAGCGTCGAAAGAACCGCCTTCGGAATTCTTGATCCGGGGATCGTAATCGAGCGCCGCTTTCTCAGCGCGGCGAGCGTAGTTAATGCGCTCTTCGCCAGGAAGGGAGTAGACGTCGGCGGAGTACAGATCAAGATCGCCGGCGAGAGAGCCGAGCTGGGAAGCTTCTGGAATGCTGCTGAAAGGATCTTCAGAAGTAATCTTGGCCAGTTCCAGCGCCGACTTCAACATGCGGTCGAGAGCTTCGCGGGAGAAGTCGCTGGAATAGGTGCTGGCGGAACGCTGTCCATGGAACACGCGCACGCCGATGGATCGGGAGCCAGCTTCTTTCAGCGTCTCTACCTGGCCAAGGCGGACCAGAGTCGAAAATTCATCGCCTTCGCGCACTACGCATTCGGCGGCGGTGGCGCCGCCGGCTATAGCGCGGCGGACGATGTCTTGGGCGAGATCGGGAAGATCAGTTTTCAGTTCTTTGTTCTCAGTTGTCAGTTCAGTTTGAGGCATGGGTGATTTCAGTTACTGCATGAAGCCGCCGGGATCTTTCTTTGCCGTGCCTCCGACGGTGAGGCGGTCAACTTTCAGAGTTGGAATGCCGACTCCAACCGGGACGGCTTGTCCATCTTTGCCGCAGGTGCCGACGCCTTCGTCGAGCTTCAGATCGTTGCCTACCATGGAGACGCGGGTTAAAACGTCGGGGCCGTTGCCGATCAAGGTGGCGCCCTTGATGGGGGCGGTGACGTGGCCGTCTTCGATGAGATAGGCCTCGGAGGCGGAGAAGACGAATTTTCCGCTGGTGATATCCACCTGGCCGCCGCCAAAATTCACTGCGTACACGCCGTGCTTGACGGAGCGAATGATGTCTTCGGGATCGTCCTGGCCAGCCAGCATGTAGGTGTTGGTCATGCGCGGCATGGGAATGTGCTCGTAGCTCTCGCGACGGCCGTTGCCGGTGTCGGCCATACCCATCAGGCGGGAGGAGAGCTTGTCGCTCAGGTATCCCTTGAGGATGCCGTTTTCGATGAGGACCGTGTTCTGTGTGGGCTGACCTTCGTCGTCTACGTTGAGCGAGCCGCGGCGCCAGGGCATGGTGCCGTTGTCTACTACTGTGCACTTTTCGCTGGCTACGCGCTTACCAATGAGGCCGGCAAAAGCTGATGTCTGCTTGCGATTGAAATCAGCTTCGAGGCCGTGGCCTACAGCTTCGTGCAGAAGAACGCCCGGCCAGCCTGGACCTAGCACGACTTCCATTTCTCCTGCCGGGGCTTCACGGGCGTCGAGCTGCAGGATGGCTTGGCGAGCGGCTTCCTTCGCAAAATATTCGGGAGTTTTTTCACCGAAGAAAAAGTCTAGGGCGACGCGTCCGCCGCCGCCCGAGCTGCCACGTGCGGAGTTGCCCTCGGTCTTGGCGATGCAGGAAACGTTCATGCGGGCCAGGGGCTGCGAGTCTTCGGCGAAGGTGCCGTCAGAGCCGACTACCAGGATGTTGCGCAACTCGTCCGCATAGCTGGCGCGGACTTCCTGGATGCGCGGGTCATACGATCGGGCCGATTGATCGGCGCGCATCACCAGTTCGACTTTGGCGGTGATTTCGGCGTCAACTGAGGGCAGGGTTACCGGGTAAAGGCTGCGGGCGGGCTTTTCCTGAAATCCTACCGACGGCGTTTTGGCTGGGCCGGAGGCAATCAGGGCCGCAGTGCGGGCCGCGTGCAGAATACGCTCGGACGAAAGATCGTCGGTGTAGGCGTATCCGGTACGCTCCCCAACGACCACGCGCACGCCGCATCCCGCCGAGATTCCCTGGGAGGCGGACTTCACCATGGACTCGTCGACCATCAGCGACGTGGACGATAGATATTCGAAGTACAGGTCAGCGTATTCTCCCCCGGCTGAGAGGGCTGCTGCCAGGTAGCGCTCAAGGTCGTGTTCAGTAAGGCCGTAATGCTGGAAGAAGAACCGATTCTTATCCACGATAATTAGATGTCCTTGGGCCGGGAAAGACTCCCGGGGATAGGTCATTATCCCACACGAGCGGATGCGAGCTGAGGGGTTAGCTCGTGAAGGCCGGATCGGACCGTTGGGGACAGCCGCCCTCGGCTGTCCGGCGGAGCAAAGCTCCGCGATTCTGTGCTGGCAACACTGTCGAGCTTCGCTCGACTGGACAGCCGAGGGCGGCGGTCCCCACGTAGCTTGGGGTGTGGAGCGGCCATTTCCAACCGTAAACGTGGTGATGGTCATCCGTCACAGACGGATTGTTCCGAAAATGAGAGCATTCTCATCTATGACACCCGATGCTCTCATGCGGACCGTGGAAGACTTTCTGGCTGGAGCTCGGGATGCGGTCGTGCTGGATGACGGTGCGGTTTTGTTTGACCTGGCACAGGCGAAGTATTCGATTTCGGGCGAGCGCAACAAGTGTTTGCTCCATTTTTGGTCGGAGGAACGAAATCTGGTTCGGCGAGTGCTTGACGTCGAAGTCAAGAATGAAGTGTTGCGGTTGGCGGTGCAGCGATTAGGGCAAACCCGGCCCAGCAAGCTGGAGATTTGCCGGCAACGCGACCGGCGGACTCCAACCGCGAAGCGTGCCGCGCGAGTGGCCTACCAGCGGACTCTACAGGGAACGTTGGAACGACGGTTTTCCGCGTACGATGCGTCACGGCTCAGCACGGCGGTCGATCTGGAGCATTCGTTTGGTCCGATTTATGCCCGAGGGCTTTTGCGGCGGGGGCAGTCTGGCTTCGCTGTGCTGGGGGTCAACCCGCAAGAGACGCAGCCCTCGATCGACGCCGCTTTGACGTTTGGCATCCTGTGGCTTGATGTTTGCCGCGAGGCACAGGCCGGGAAAATGGTGGTCGAAGGTCTGAAACTATTTTTGCCGGCGGGCACGTCCACCTTGACCCGCGAGCGCATGGCGCATTTGCACCCCGAAGCGGCTAAGTGGCAGCTGTATGAATTGGAAAATCGTGAAGATGTGATAACGGAGATGGACGTTTCCGATCGCGGCAACGTGCGGACCAGGCTGGTGCACTGGGCGGACGAGGACGTGGTCAGAGTACGCTTCGCGGAGGCAATCAAGCAGGTGCAGGAGTTGATGGCTGAGGCGGAGATTACAGCGCTGTCGGCGGCGGAGATGGCGTTTCGCTGCCATGGTCTGGAATTTGCGCGGGCACGTCTGGCACACCAGCCGGGTTCGCTCCGAAGTGTGCCGGAGATTGTGTTTGGAGTGGGCGCCGCCGAGAGAGTCCTGGGGGAAGAGAACGCGGATGCGTTTCGGCAGATCGTGAGCAGCGTAGGAGAAGTGCGCCATGCAGAGGGGCCGCGGGACCATCCTTTGTGGCGGCTGCATCCGGAGCGCTGGTTGGAGTCTTTAGTCGTGCGGCACGTCGGAGCAGTGGACGAGCGGCTGGACTCCGGTTTCCTGTATTCGCAGGTGCCCACATTCTCGGCGTCGGATCGCGCCATGATTGACGTGTTGACGGCTACGCGCGAGGGAAGATTGGCGGTGGTGGAACTGAAAGCCGATGAGGATATCCACTTGCCGTTGCAAGGCCTGGACTACTGGTCGCGGGTGGCGTGGCACCATGCACGGGGCGAGTTCCAGCGCTTCGGATATTTTCCAGGGAGGGAGTTGATCTTGGAACCCCCCTTGTTATTTCTTGTGGCGCCAGCATTGCATCTGCATCCTGCGACCGACATCCTGCTGCACTACGTCTCACCGGAGATTGAGTGGGCGGTGGTGGGAATTGATGAAAGATGGAGGGATGGGGTCAGGGCGGTGTTCCGGAAACGGTCTGGGCAGGTTTTACCACGGAGACACGGAAGCACAGAGAAGAACGAAGCCTTCCCCAAGGCTGGCTAGATTTCAAATTAGCTGGGAGCTGCTCACCAAGCGGCCCCCACTTCGCTTGCTTCGCTTCGCTCCGGTCGGGATGACAGGATTATGAATGCTATCCCGCTCTCATTTTTCCGGCCATGCTCCCAACAGACGGCGTACATCCACGAGTTGGGCCAGGTGATATGCGTTGTGATCGGCTACCAGCAGGGCTTCGCGCAGGATGGTCTGGCCTTCTCCCCACGGGATGCGAGCGTGTAGATCAGTTTTCGGGTTGGCGACCAGGCTCTGCATGGCTTTCAGGTCTTTGCGGAAATGCTTGATGCTTGTGTTCCACGCGGAAGAACTGGGAGGGGCTTCGGCGCGCGGCCAATAGCCGTCGGGCCAGTCGGGAGAGACGTGGTTCTTATTACGGCTGAATTCCAGGATGTCCCATTGGGCGATACGCATGTGCTCAAGCAGCATCCATGGGGAGTGGGGAAGACTTGGCGGTTTTTGCCCGCGTAATCTGGCCGGAATTCCTGAGATGACTTCGTCAAACCTGGCGTGGGCGTTGCCGCCCTTGAGCAGGTCAACCAGGTGTTGGCGTAAGGAAGGGTCTTGGTCGATTTTCATATTTGCATCCTTAGAAACCGATTGGCGACGGACGTTTCGCTCACCGCCAGCACGAGCGCGGACGCTCGGCCTACATTTTAGATCCCTCATCGGGCTTCTCACCGCGGTAGACGCGAGCGATTCCTCGTACCAACCGGCGTAACGGCAGGCCACCCTTGATGTCAGCCAGGAAGATTTCTCCTTCGCGGGTGCTGCGGTAGAACCAGCGTTTTAGCAAGGCGAGATGTTCCATTGTTTCCAGCGCACTTTTCGAGTGTGCGGGTGGAAGGGTGGCGAGCGTTGCCTGCACACGGGATTCCATGGACTGCGATTTGGTGTGTTCTGTCGCTTGGATGGAGAATGACAGGGGGCCAGTTATCAGGCCGGTGTCGATGGAGAAGAATGTAACCGATTCGGGGATGGCCGATCGCTGCACCATGATGGCGGTGAGTTGATCAATCCGGCGGACGATCTCAGGAAGCTGGCTGAGTACAGGTTTCAGCTTTTCTGCCGTGGCGTGCATGGTTGCAGCTTTTTCAAATTCAAGATTGGTGGAAGCCTGATCGCGTTGCTGGGTTATTTCCCGGACCAACGAGTCTCCCCCGCTGTCGAAGTAGGTTTGGACCCTGGCGACTTCGGAGTGATACGCGTCGTCAGTGCAACCTTTGAAGCACGGCGCGAGGCACATTTTCATTTCCGAGTAGATGCAGCCTGGGAAAGCGGGGTCGGGATGAAGATCGTCGACGCAGCGGCGCATTTTGAAGAAATCCAGGGAATCGTTGGCGAACTTTTCTGCCGTGGTGCGGGACCCGAACGGACCGTAGTACAGAGATTTTCCGCCGAGGCGGCCGAGGCGGGTGGTGATCGAGGCGCGCGGGTACTCATTTTCCATGTGCAACTTGAGCAGCGGGGCGAAGCGCAGGCGGAGGCGGTCGCTGTAAGTCTTCGGAAAGGCGGAGCGAAGCGCGCGGTACAAAAGAAATCCAGACTCGAAATCGGATCCGGTGGAGGTGAATTCAATCCAGCGCACGCGATCGCGGAGGTTGAGCCGGCGGCTGTGTTCTGGCGGGCCGAGCAGGCGATGCAGCCGGCGGCGCAGGTTGGCGGTCTTGCTGACGTAGGGCTCGGCTTGAGGGTCGTCTCCGCGGAGGAGGAAGACGGCGGGGGCAGCGGGGGCGTAGGCGAAGGCTTCGGCGTCGCGGTCGGGATCGAACTCGAGGCGCTCGGCTAGCACTGGGTCATTTTAGTTGGAATTGACTCAGAGGACACGGGGCGATGAGAAAGTCCGGAATGGATCATTTCTTGTTTGAGAAAGCAGTTCTCAGATGTTCGTTCTCAGTTCTCGGTGACCGATCTAGCGGAAGCTGGCGCTGCGGAATGTTTGCCGGAAGTCTTCGCCTTCCATTTTGATGGTGCGGCACATTTCGTGCAGGCGGGAGCGCATGCGTTCCCCAATGCGGTCGCCGAGAGTTTCTTCGCGGGCGGCGCCGCGTGGTCCGGCGACGGCTCCGGCGGGGCGATCATCGAAGTTTGTTGTAATGATGGTGGTGCGATTGTCGTTGTAGCGGGTGTTCAGGATCAGGCTTACCGTGTCCCAAACCCACTCCGTGGGTTTGACGGCGCCCAGTTCGTCGAGCACCAGCACCTCGGTTTCGAATACCGGGCGCAGGACTTCCAGTTCGGTGGCCTTCACGGAATCGTTGTACGAGTTCTGGATTTGTTTCAGAAGTTCGCGATAGTCGTAGAACAGGCAGGCAATTCCCTTACTCAGGATCAGTTCCTTAATGATGCCGACAGCCAGATGGGTCTTGCCGACGCCAATGCTGCCGATGAGCAGGAGCCCGGTGCTATCAACCGGGTATTCCTCGACAAATCTGCCGGCAGCAAGGCGGGACGAAGCCAGCTGCTGGTGCGGGCCGTCGGACTCGAAATTTGAGAGCTCGCAGTGTTCGTAGCGTTTGGGGATGCGGGCCGCGGCCAGCAGGGCCTGAGCGCGGGCCTGCAGGCGGCAATCGCATCGCGTGACCCGGCGCTCGGAGCCGATGGAAACTGATTTCCAGCCAGTACCTTCACACAGAGAGCAGACTTCGACCGAAACCTTCATGACCTGGGTTTTTTCCTTGCCTTAAACTTTGCACTCGCGAGTACATCTTGCGCAAGTGGCAAAGACGGTTTGTCTGTGTACATCCTGTGAAGTTGCGGATCGAGCTGTGGAGATCTGAGGAAATAGATCTTCTATAGCCGCCGTCGGCGTGAACTCTGCGTAGGCACTCCCGCTGTCCGAGATGGACTATCAGGTTTCGCGTGTAACGATTTTTCAGTCCGAAGAGCCACTTTCGAGGCGTCCCTGGCGGGAGAGTGGCGTTCTTTCTTGGTCTTTTCTTGCTCACAGCGGCCTGGAAGGGCAGGGCGACTCAAAAGCGGCATCCGGCGCGGATTTCCACAGTTGACATTCGCTGCAGACGGTAGCTAAATAGGGCCGCCGGGTTTCCCACTCAGTGAGCACTGATGTTTTCCTCCTCTGTGTACGCTGGGGGACCAATGAAACCTGCCAGGAGAGAAGATGAACAAAGCTGATCTCATTGACCGAATCGCAGCCAGTTGCCATATCAGCAAGACCCAGGCAGCAACGGCTATCGACACCACCGTCGACAGCATTACTTCTGCTCTGAAGAAAGGGGATCGGGTCGCGTTGATTGGTTTTGGCACATTCTCTGTCTCGCAGAGAAAAGCCCGCAATGGGCGCAACCCGCAGACGGGCGCCACTATCAAGATCGCTGCCCGGAAAGTCGCCAAGTTCTCATCCGGAGCCGAACTCAAGAAAGCCGTTAACCGCGGGAAGTAAGGGCCAAATTTAAGTAGAGAGCCAAGAACGGCAGGAGGTCGGTCCTGCCGTTCTTTGTTTTTGGGTGGGGCGGACACTCCTGTCCGCCGCTGTTGACGTTGTTCTTGTTTGGGATCTCGCTTGTCGGTTCCGTTTCAACGGCTTTAAGGTCAAAATCAAAGGCGGCGGACAACAGTGTCCGCTCCACACCTTGGGTTGCTGAATCCCGCCGCTATCCTTTAGAATCTAATGTCTCGAATAAAGTTTGGAGACCCTATGAAGGCAGCTATTCATCCCGCTTACAACGAAATACGCGTCATGTGCGCCTGCGGCAGCAGTTTTGTCACCCGTTCGACCCATAAGGGCGATATCCACGTGGAAATCTGCTCGGCTTGTCATCCGTTCTTTACGGGCAAACAGAAGCTGTTGGATACGGCAGGCCGTGTGGAGCGATTCCGCCGGAAGTATGCGAAAGCGGAGCCGGCAAAGAAGTAAAAGGCTCGGCCACGGGATTTTACTGATTTTCAAGCCCTCGCTGCGGCGGGGGCTTTGTTTTTGAGGGACAGGTAGAATAGAGCTGTGCGCAAGTACTGGGATACCTCCGGGCCGGACGCGGGCGAGGGCGCCCGCGCCACACATACCATGCCTGTTCCCTCATCAGTGATGATTGGGGGCGTGCGCATTGCTCCGGCCACCGTGCTGGCTCCTATGGCGGGCGTCACCGATACAGTCTTCCGGCGGTTCATTCGCAACCTTGGCGGGTGCGGCTTGATCATGACCGAGTTCACGTCGGCCGACGGCATTCTGCGGGCCAAGGACAGGAAGGCCAAGCTTTACCTTCATTTTTACGAGGACGAGCATCCCATTTCCGCTCAGCTTTTTGGCAGCGATCCCAGGGTGATGGCGGACGCCGCGCGGATTGTCGAAGACCTTGGGTTCGATCTGGTGGACCTGAATCTCGGGTGTCCGGCCAAGAAGGTTGTTAAGTGCAATGGTGGTTCGGGGCTGCTTAAGGATTTACCGGCGATTGGGAAGATTTTTGAGGCGGTTCGCTCGTCGGTAAAGATTCCGTTTACGGTGAAGTTCCGGGCTGGTTGGAACGACGAGAACGTGGTCTGCGTCGAACTGGCCAAGATGGCGGAAGACTGTGGCCTTTGCGCAGTGGCGCTGCACGCCCGCACCCGCGAGCAAGGCTACAGCGGGCAGGCGCGCTGGGACTGGATCGCAGCGGTTAAGCAGGCTGTGAAGATTCCGGTGATCGGGAATGGCGATATCCACACGCCGGAAGACGCCTGCGCCATGGTGACGCAGACTGGATGTGACGCCGTGATGATCGGGCGCACGGCGCCGTCGAATCCGTGGATCTTCCGGCAGATCGAGCAATATTGCAATGGCATAGACTACGTAGGAGCAGGTGTCCCCACCTGCCCGGCCGAGCGTGAGCTCGGCAACTCTGGCGAGCTCACGCTCACCCGGACAGCCGAGGGCGGCTGTCCCCACGTGGACCGTGCCTACGACGAGCCCAGTGAAGGCGACCGCTACCAGATGATCCGCACCTACTTCCAGATGCTGATCGAGGAAGAAATGCCAGGAGCCGAAGGCAAGATGAAGCAGTTTGCCTCATGGTTCACGCACGGAGTGGCGGGCGGGGCGGCGCTGCGCAAAGCCATTTACGAATCAAAGAGCAGGGTGGAGATTTTGTCCAGCGTCGAGGGATTCTTCGAGGGTCGGCTGGGGCTGTGTAGATCGAGTCCCGCCGCCAGCGAGAGTATGGGTTCTATTCCTTGAGAGTGCCGGATGAGGATAGTCTTTACTCGCCTGGTTATATCTATCATTACTATTCGATGTTTCCGCCTTGTCGAACGAAATTGCAGAATTCTCGCACTATCGAATCCGGCTGACCTTAGCCGCTTGTTGAACCGGATCTGTGCGGGTCTTGGGTGTAAGACACGGTATATCGCAGCTGGTTCTGCATGTTGCTCCGCATGAGTTCCAGAAACAACCACCACGTATGCATTGAATTCAGTTGCGATGGATTCTCGCGCTTAAAGGCGCGAGCGGTTTGTGCCTCAAACTCGCTGATCATGACGACTGGATCGCTGGTACACGGAGGCACTCCCTCCCGTTGCCGGGACTTACAATCAGCCTCTGCCTGTTTGACAGCCCATTGATCGTCCAGAACGACGACGGCGTTCCTTCCTCGGCTACACCCACACAGCGACGAAAGAGCCAACAGCAACAGGGCCACCGCCACTCGCATTCGCATATCTGTCTATTGTAGACGCGAGTTTTTGAGGATTGTTGCGTGGCATCGCCACTACACCAACTATCAGCGAACCACTGGGCTTCTGCCGGTATCCGGTTTCTACTTCAGGCGAGTTTCGCTCGCTCGCCCAGACGGGACGTCTGGGCCTACGTGGATCTTGCTGATCACGTCAGCCCAGCCCCGTTCTCGGCTTCAGCAGCGGATCACGCCTCGGACAGGCGCGAGCCGTGCTCGAAGTGGTATTGCAGGATCTTCGCGGCCAGCGTCGGACTTACCGTTCCCGACTGCGGATCAATAGTGCGGACGACCTCGCCCCGGCAGACTACCTCGGCCGCAGCCAAGCCCGCGATTTCAGGGGGCAACACGAGATTAATCTCAAGTTGCGCGTTGGGGGCGATTGATTCTTCCGCCTGGAAGAGCATTCCCGAGCGGCTGATGTTTTCGGTGGTGCCGTCGCGCCAGCCACTCTCTCCGACCCGCCTGTACTTCAGTGGCAAGCGAAGATCGAAACGAGTGGCGCGGAACGGGGAAGATATTTTGCTCCGGGTACGAGCCAGTGGGGCAGTTTGAGCTAAACGAGCAGACATTTGAATCTCCTTTGGGGGTGGGGTATCGAGCACCTCCCGTACTTTTGCCTGCAGTGCGGGGAGGGTAAAGGGCTTCTGGAGCAGGGTGATGCCCTGGTCCAGCGTGCCGTTGTGGCCAATGTGGTTTTCGGTGTAGCCCGACATGTAAAGCACTTTCGATCTCGGGACGGCTTGACGAAACCTGATTGGCGAGTTCACGCCCGTTCATTCCCGGCATGATGACGTCCGTCAACAGCAGGTGAATGGGGTCCTTGTGTGCCTGGGAAAGGCGGATGGCGGCGATGCCGTCAGCGGCGTCGATTACGTTGTAGCCCTGGTGCTCCAGGGACTGCCGGGCCAGCTGTCGCAGATTTTCTTCGTCCTCCACCAGCAGGATGGTTTCATGTCCTGGCCCGGATTGTTCGCTAGACGCGAGCGGTTGCGGGGCTTCCAGTTGCGTCACTGCTGCGTCTACCCGCGGCAGGTAGATTTTGAAAGTTGTGCCTTTTCCGGGCTCGCTGTAGACCCAGATGTAGCCCTCGCTCTGTTTGATGATCCCGTAGACGGTCGAGAGGCCCAGGCCGGTGCCTTTGAGTCCCTTGGTTGTGTAGAACGGTTCGAAGATGTGGGTCTGGGTTTCGGTGTCCATACCCATCCCGGTGTCACTGATGGCGAGCATCACGTAATCGCCGGGCTTCACCGGCGAATGAAAGCGAGCGTAGTTAGCGTCGAGGGTGACGTTGGCGGTCTCTATGGTGAGCTTTCCGCCCTGGGGCATGGCGTCACGAGCATTCACGGCCAGGTTCATGACGACCTGTTCGATCTGACCGGGATCGGCTTTGATGGCGCCGATGCCTGGGCCGGGAACCATGACCAGGTCGATGTCTTCGCCGATCAGCCGGGTCAGCATTTTCAAATTTTCCGTGACCACGCCATTGAGATCCACCACCTTGGGGGCGAGCATCTGCTTGCGGCTGAAAGCGAGCAATTGCCGGGTGAGAGAGGTGGCCCGCACCGCAGCGTTGGCGATTTCCTGAGCGGGCCCTCGAAGTGCGGGGTCCGGGCCGATGCGTTCCAGCAGGAATTCGGAATATCCCGAGATCACCATGAGCAGGTTGTTGAAGTCATGGGCAATGCCGCCGGCGAGGCGGCCTACGGCCTCCATCTTCTGGGCCTGGCGAAGTTGCTGTTCGAGCGCGCGTCGTTCGGTAACATCTTCGGCAAAGAGCTCAAAGAAGATGGTGCTGCGATTGTCGCGAAAGGCACGTCCGGAGAGCCGCACATTGATGGAAGTGCGGTCCTTGCGTATCCAGTCGGCGGTCACTCCGTGGAATTTTTGCAGGCTGCGCAGGTAGTCGGCCAGGCTGAACCACTGTTGGGAATCGGAATACAGGTTGGCCAGATTCTGGTCGATCAGCTCTGCTCCCGTTTCGTAGCCCAACATGGCGACCAGGGCGGGGTTCACATCAAGCAGGATGCCGTTCGAGTCGCAGCGGCAGACCCCGTAGGGAGCATGAGTGACCAGGGAGCGGAAATTGATCTCGGAACGGCGCAGACCTTCCTGGGCGGAGCGTAGCGCCGCGTTGAAGAAGCAGATCAGCCCGGCGACGAACACGAACAGAGTGAGATGTATGATGGCTTTGCGGTAATCCGAGGGATGGCGCGCCCCGGCCAGGGAGAAGTAAGCGCTTACGGTCAAGGCGAAAGACGTAGCCACCAGACCTGGCTTCCAGCCACCGTACCAGGCGCTGACCATGACCGCGACGGCAAAGACCACCAGACGGCTCTCCACCACGTCGGAAACCAGCAGGGCCGGGATGAGGGCAAGAATAATGCTGAGAACGGCGACGCCGTATCGGAGGATAGGAGCCCGAGCCGGAGGAATGTAGCGCTTGCGAAGAAGGGGGAGTTTCTTTCGCATAAGGAGAATCTAATTCCCACAATGGGATAGCGCGAGTTACGGGAGTGCAAGTAGGGGCTGGCCAGTCGCCAAGTGACGAAAGAATTATGGTGTCGAGGCAACCCTTTGGAGGGGGCAGAAATTCAGCTTTCAGCCGCCAGCTATCAGCAAGATCAGTAAGCTGAGAGCTGAGAAGCCTATATCCGTTAAGTCTGGCACGCGGGAGCATGAGCGGGCCTGCCCTGAGCAAAGTCGAAGGGACGCTCGCGCCCACATTTATGAACATTGGGTTGTTTGGCGGAAGCTTCGATCCGATTCATCACGGGCACCTGGGGCTGGCGCGGGCGGCGAAAGAACGTTACGAGCTCAGCCGCATCTACTTTGTGCCGGCGAATGTTCCGCCTCACAAACAGAAGCAGCCGCTGGCGCCTTTTTTCCATCGCTACGCCATGGTAGTGGTGGCCACGATGGGTGAAAAAGCGTTCGTGCCTTCGCTGCTGGAGGCTCCCGGAGTGGTTTCCGGCAGTGCGGCGGGCGGCAAGTCACGGCCAACAGACTCGGCTGCGAATTACAGCATTGACACGGTGCGCCGCCTGAAAGAATCGCTGAAGAAGATTGACCGGCTGTTTTTCCTGATTGGCATTGACGCCTTCGCAGACATCGCCCAATGGCATGAGCCTGAGGCTCTGCTGCGCGAATGCGAATTTATCGTGGCCAGTCGCCCGGGATATTCTCTCGCCGATGTCGCCAACGCTCTGCCGGAAAGACTTCGTCCGTCTCGCGCCGTGAGCCAACCCTTCGCCAAGCAGCCAGCCAAGGGCGATCTGGTGTTGAATGGAGCGACGGTGCACCTGCTGGAGAACGTGCATCAGCCGGTTTCGGCCACGGCGATACGGGACGCGGTGGTGGCGAAGAAGCCTTTGCGCAAGTTTGTAGATTCTGCGGTGGAGGAGTACATCCGGAAAGAAGGGTTGTATCTCGGTCGTTAGTCCTTGGTTCTTGGTCGTTGGCCCTAAGCTACAATGAAGGTTGGCCAACGACCAAGGACCAGCGACCAACGACAAACAATGAAGAAGAACGAATCGAAAATACAGATCTCTGAAGCCATACGAGCCTGCCTGGAGAAAAAGGCAGAAGAAATCACCATACTGGAGCTGGAACAAGGATCGGGCGCATTCACCGACTACTTCGTTGTGTGCAGCGGGACCAATCCGCGGCAGGTGCAGGCGATTGCCGACGAAGTGGAAATTCGTTTGAAGAAGGCCGGCTTGCGGCCCAATCAAATTGAGGGATACAAGCAAGCGGAGTGGGTTCTGCTGGATTATGTGGATTTTGTGGTCCATGTTTTCTCGGAAAAAGCGCGGAAATTTTACGACCTGGAACGACTATGGAAATCGGCGCGGCGAGTCGAGCCCGCCGAACTTGTGGGTGACCAAAAGCGTGCCCCGGCTCGGGCTTTGAAAAAAAGGCGGGCTTAATTCCTCTTGCCTTCTGTGGTTAAATCCCACCTGTGAAAGTCAAAGTTGCGTGGATCGGTAAGACGAAGGAACCGGCCATTCAGTCGCTGACAGATGAATATCTGAAACGTCTGTCCCGCTACTCCGATGCCGAAGGGATCACGCTCAAAGACGAAGCTGCTCTTTTGAAACTGTGTGCGCGAGACGCGCGTCCCGCAAGGCATGTGCTGGTACTGCTCGACCAGCGGGGGAAGCAGTTTTCTTCCGAGGAACTGGCAAAATTTCTGGGTGACTTTCAGGACCGGAATCCCTTGCCGCTGTTGTTCGGAGTGGGTCCCGCGGACGGATTTTCTGACCAGGCACGAGAAGCGGCCACTCTGGTGCTGTCATTGGGTAAACTGACCCTGCCCCACGAACTAGCCCGCGTTGTGCTTCTGGAGCAACTCTACCGAGCCTTCACCATTCAAAAAGGTCACCCCTATCACGTGGGACACTGAAAACAAATAGGAATTCAGGCGTGTACCTTCGTGATGTTCCCTCCCGCTGGTCAGGCGCTTAGAGTTGGGGGCACAGCAGAACAGCGCTGGACATTTCGGCCCTCCCCCGTAAAGGACTCATAACGATGAAGAATCCGTTCGAAGTGCTTAAGAGTAAGGAACAAGAAGTGGCCAAAGTCAAAAAAGAAGTTGATGCTCTCCGAGTTGCGATACGGCTGATCGGCGACGAGAATCATGCGTCTGCCCCTGAAGCGAAGGTAGATCTGCGCTCCGTCATCGAAATGCCTTAGCCTGGCATTCGTCTTTCCATCCGCAAGTCACGAAACCGTTGTGAGCACGGGCGGAGACGCCCGTGCGCATTTTTCCCAAGCTAACCTCGTCAGCATTCCCTTTAATATCAGTGGATTGGGACGCATGAGCGTGGATGCTCGCGCCTACATCTGGCGGAACGGGTACAATCAAGGATTCGCCGGTATGCAGGACATCCGCCGTGGTCTGATTATCGTAAATACGGGCCCGGGCAAGGGTAAGACTACCGCTGCCATGGGCACAGCTTTACGAGCGGTGGGTCAGGGTATGCGGGTCCTGATGCTTCAGTTTCTGAAGGGCTCGTGGCACTACGGCGAGCTGGATGCCGTCCAGGCATTTGGCGATAAGTTCGTCATGAAGCAGATGGGACGTGGCTTCGTGAAAGTGGGAGCCGAGAAGCCCGATCCCGAAGATATCCGCATGGTGGAAGCAGCCTGGGCGGAGGCAGAGCAGGCAATCCGTTCCGGCACCTGGGATTTGGTCATCCTGGATGAGATTAATTACGCCATAAGTTACGGGATGCTCGATCCGGCGAAGGTGGCGGAGACTCTTAAAAGCAAACCTGAAATGGTGCACATTATCTTGACCGGACGGAACGCCCATCCGACAATTGTCGAGCTTGCCGATACGGTGACCGAAATGCGCCAGATCAAGCACGCCTATGAAAAGGGCGTGATGGCGCAGAGGGGGATTGAGTACTGAATCGTCGTTGGCCGTTGGTCTTTGGTCGTTGGCCTCTCGCCGCAAGCACTGGGGTGACCAACGAGGATTTTGGCCAACGACCAACGACCAAGGACTGACTTATGGCCTGGTTCAAACGACAAGCCGGTGAGCTGGATACTTCGGGAGAGCGCAAGGTGCGCACCGAGGGGTTGTGGGTGAAGTGTGACACCTGCCGGCAGATTATCTGGAAGAAGGACCTGGAAGAAAACCTCAATGTCTGTCCCAAGTGCGACCGGCATTTCCGCATTGACGCCCGCAGCCGCCTGGCCCAGCTGCTCGATGATAACGAGTATGAAGTTTCAGACTCGAACCTGGTTTCCACCGATCCGTTGAAATTTGTGGATCTGAAGTCCTATTCGGCCCGCCTGAAGCAGGCGCAGGCGGATACTGGCCTCAAGGACGCGTTGATCAACGCCCGAGGCAAGTTAAATGGCCGTACCGTTATCGTAAGCGCGATGGAGTACGGATTTATCGGCGGGAGCATGGGAGCAGTGGTGGGCGAGGGCATAACGCGCGCCATTGAGCAGGCAACCGAGACCAGGGCACCCATCGTGATCGTTTCCGCCTCGGGCGGGGCACGCATGATGGAAGGTGTGATCAGCCTGATGCAATTGGCTAAGATTTCTGCCGCCCTGGCGCGACTGGATGAAGCCAAGGTTCCATTCATCTCCGTGCTGACCGACCCCACGACCGGAGGGGTGACTGCCTCTTTTGCTATGCTTGGCGACCTGAACATCGCTGAACCCGGCGCCCTGATCGGATTTGCGGGACCTCGTGTGATTGAGCAGACCATACGGCAGAAGCTTCCGCAGGGCTTCCAGCGGAGCGAATTTCTGCTCGAGCATGGCATGCTGGATGCCGTGGTACACCGCAAGCAGCTGAAGTCGTATATTGCTCGGGCGCTGGAGTTTATGGATAGTCAGTTGTCGGTCGTCGGTCGTCAGACTTCGGCTTAAAACCAGTGGTCAGTTGCCGATTCTCGGTTGTCAGTTTCTTCCGTCGAGCTGCAGGCATCCTCTGTTTGACCCTACCAGCCAGCGTTTCAATGGCACAGCCTCGAAAGCTTGAAGGCGAAACTGCTACCCTAGGATTTGGCTGAGGACCGACGACTGAAGACCGACGACCGTATGTCATCCTACGAAACCGCCATTGCGCGCATGTATGCGCTGGGCCACGAACTGGCCCAGATGCCTTCGCACAAGTTTGATTTGACCTACATGCGAGTGCTGCTGGGTGCTCTGGACAACCCCGAACGGCGTTTTCCCGGCGTGCTGATTGCGGGAACGAACGGCAAGGGTTCGACTGCGGCCACCCTGGCTTCGATTCTGCGAGCTTCGGGCGTGCGTACTGGCCTTTATACGTCTCCGCACCTGGCGCGAATTAACGAGCGCATTCAGATTGGCGACAAGCAGGCCGTCCTTAGGCAGATCAGCGATGATGATTTTGCCTTGCTGCATGACCTTGTCGATCGCACCGCGGAAAGGCTGGTCGGGGAAGGCGATCTGCCCTGGCACCCCAGCTTTTTCGAGATGCTGACTGCCATGGCGTTCGAGTACTTCGCGAGGCGGAAGGTCGAGATCGCGATCCTCGAAGTTGGTATGGGCGGACGATTGGATGCCACCAACGTCATCGAGCCACGCGTCAGCGTCATTACGGATATCTCCCTGGATCACCAGAAGTTTTTGGGTGACACAGTAGCTGAGATCGCGAGCGAAAAAGTGGGAATCATTCGGTCCGGTAGCGTTGTAATCACTCTGCCGCAGCAACCGCAGGCCAACGACGTGATCGGTCGCACCATCATGGACTTGGGAGCGCGAGCGGTGAGCGCGGTGCCGTATGTCCCGCCGGTGAGCCCTGCCAGTGCCCAGTACCTGGTAGGCGGTACACAGAGGGACGCCCTCGAACAGCCCGGGACTGCGGTTTCGCGGTATCCGCTGCAGGTGATGGGCGAGGAAATTCTGGTCGAGACCCCGTTGCTTGGGCGCCATCAACTGCGAAATGTGGCGCTGGCGATTGCGGCGGCGGAAGAGGTCGGACGGCAGGGTTTCCCGGTTACGGCGGCTTCGATTGAGCGCGGCATCCGGGAAACGCGCTGGCCGGGGCGATTCCAGGTAGTGCCAGCCGCCGCTGGTGCGCCCGAGTACGTTTTCGATGTGGCGCACAATCCGGCTGGAGCATGGGCTCTGCGTTCGACTCTCTCGGCGGCCTACGGAGAGCGTCCGCTCACCTTTATTTTCGGGGCGATGCGGGACAAGGCGATTGGCGAAATGGCGGAGATTCTGTTCCCACTGGCGGAGCGAGTGATTGCAACCCACGCCAACAATCCGCGTTCGGCTAGCGCGGAGGAGATTCGCGACGCGGCATCGAGGACGTCGACCCCGGTCGAAGAAGCCGCGGATATGGCGGCTGCGATTGCCATGGCGCAAGGCTCGGCGAAGCCCGACACCGTGGTGGTTATTACCGGCTCGATATACATTGTAGGAGAGGCGATGCGATTGCTTGGAGTGCGCATCCAATAAGCAGTGCCGTCAGTGAAGACACCGATTACCGAAATTGATAACACGGCTGAACGGGCTGAAGAAGCGGCCAATTTGCGTCCGGCTTCATCCGCAAGAGCGGCAGTTCCCAAACACTACGGGTGGCTTAGCCGCCTACGTTCTTACTTCATCTTCGATCCGCTTATCTGGCTTATTACCGTCGTCCTCGGAATCATTTCCATTCCTGTTTCTCTGCTGGGCGAAAAGGGGCGCATTCTCCACAGCTTTGCCCGTATCTGGTCGCAGCTCATCATGAAGATTATCCATTCGCCTACGAAGGTGATTGGGCTGGATCGGATCGACACCTCGAAGCCGCACGTCTATGCCGTGAATCACGCCTCGGCGCTGGATATCCCGGTACTCTACGTTTATTTGCCGTTCCAGTTTCGCATTGCCTTCAAGAAAGAGCTGCTGGCCTACCCGATCGTAGGATGGCACCTGCGACGGTCAGGGCAGATTTGCGTTGACCAGCAGAATCCGGCAGCATCGATCGGCAGTATTCGCTCGGCCCTGAAGAGCCTGAAAGGTGGCATACCGCTGGTAATTTTCCCCGAGGGTGGGCGCACACCTGATGGTCAGGTCAAACCTTTTTTGCCGGGAGCGTTTTTTCTGGCAATCAAGGCGCAAGTGGATATTGTGCCGGTGGCCTTGGTGGGAACCTACGAATTGCTGCCGATGAACACTTACCACATCAAATGCCGCCAGCTCGAAATGCGCGTGGGCCAACCCATTTCAACGGCGGAATATACTCTCAGGAATATGGGAGAGCTTTCGGACAGAGTGCATGCGGCAGTGGAAGACTTGTATTTAAACCCAGCTGCCAGTGACTAGTTGTCAGTTCTCAGTAGTGACCAGCTGATTGTTGCGAATTTCTTCCACTTTCTCCGCGATTGCATATTTGAGGTCGTCGATCCCTTTTCCGGTTACCGCTGAGATGGGGTATAGCTCCAGGTCCTTCTTCTTGCAATAGCGCTTGAGCTTGGCCAGCTTTTCTTTGTTGGCGACGTCGATCTTGGACGCCACTATGATCACTGGTTTCTCGTCCAGGTGGGCTCCGAAGCTGGCCAGTTCCTCACTGATCACTTCAACGTCTTTCGCTGGATCGGGACGGCCGCTGGCATCGGACACATCTACCAGGTGCACCAGCAGGCGGGTGCGCTCGATGTGGCGCAGGAACTGAGTACCCAGCCCTGCTCCGGCATGCGCGCCTTCGATCAGCCCAGGGATATCGGCGACTACGAAACTCTTTTCGTTAGGCGGTTGGCCAGCGACGGCGACGCCCAGGTTGGGCTGCAAGGTGGTGAAGGGATAATCCGCGATCTTAGGGCGGGCTGCCGAGATGCGTGAAATCAATGTGGACTTGCCCACATTGGGATAGCCGACCAGTCCGACATCGGCCAGCAGTTTCAATTCGAGACGGAAGACTCGATCTTCGCCGGGGCGCCCATCCTCGTGCTCGCGCGGTGCCTGGTGCGTGGAGGTCGCGAACCTGGCATTTCCCCGGCCACCGCGCCCGCCGCAGGCAATGACGATGCGATCGTCGGGACGGGAAAAGTCGTGGATCTTTTCTCCGGTTTCGTCGTCGTACAAGATCGTGCCCACGGGAACTTTCAGGAGGACATCGACGCCCTCGCGGCCGGTCTTGTTGGAACCTTCTCCGTGGCGTCCGCGCTGGGCTTTGTATTCCGGATTAAAGCGGAAGTGCACCAGCGTATTGTGGCGTTCGCTGGACTCCATGATGACATCGCCGCCCTTGCCACCGTCACCGCCTGAGGGGCCGCCGCGCGGGACGAACTTCTCCCTGCGGAAGGCCATGCAGCCGTTGCCGCCGTCACCGGCTTTAACGCGGATTTTAGCTTCGTCAATAAACATCAGTCTTCAATCGTCGGTCGTTAGTCGTCAGCGAATCGTCGTCTGCGGAGAATGGGTATCCGGCTGAAAGCTGAGAGCTGACAGCTTAAACAAAAAAGCCCCGGCCCGAAGGCGAGGCTATGTGGCGGGACCTCGGTCCGCGCGATGTGTACTGTTACTTCGCTTCCAGCGGTTCGACCATGACGAACTTGCCCATCGAGCCCTTGTCGAGGAACTTGATGCGGCCGCTGATTTTGGCGAAGAGGGTGTCATCTTTGCCGCGGCCGACGTTGAGGCCGGGCTTTACCCGCGTCCCACGCTGGCGCACGATGATGGTGCCGCCCGGAACCACTTGTCCGCCGAATGCCTTGAAGCCTAAACGCTGCGCGTTTGAGTCGCGTCCGTTTCGTGAACTGCCTAAGCCTTTTTTGTGTGCCATGTTTTAAGTTTTCCGGTTTCTAGTTTTGCTGCCAGCTCTCAGCCTGCAGTGCGGTGGGCGAGATGCCCGCCGCACTGCAGGCGGGACGCCGGTGCTACTTTTTCTTTTTTGGCGCGGCTTTCTTTGGCGCTGCCTTCTTGGCTGCTGCTTTCTTCGCCGGGCTCTTGGCCGCCTTAGCCTCGGCTTTGGGAGCTTCTTCTGTTTCAGCGGGCCTGGCTTTCTTCGGTTTGGCTTCTTTCTTGGGAAGCTCGGGCGCGGTGAATTTTTGTCCGTCAAAAGCGATTTCCGTGATGCGCACGGCCGTGTATCCCTGGCGATGTCCCCGGAGCTTCTTGTACTGCTTCTTGCGCTTGTAATGGAAGACCAGAATCTTGGCGCCGCGGCCCTGCTCCACGACTTCTCCGGTCACGAGTGCTTCCGATTGGGGGCGAGCGATCTGGCCGGGCTCGCCTGAAACTGCCAGTATGTCGTTGAACTCAATTTTCCCGTCAGTGCCGTCGCCCTGATTTTCTAGTCGAATCACGTCGCCGGGCGCCACCCGGTACTGCTTTCCACCGGCGCGGATGACCGCGTACATACTTATGCCTCCGTCCAATCCTATGCCCGTCGCGGCCTGGCGCGATTCCGGGAAACCTGATGCTGTGCTTGCTGCTTTCCGCGTCGACGCTTTGGGCAACCAATGCGGGACGACTCCAGAACGGAGCCGCGACTACAGGCAAACCCATCCATTTTAGCGTGCGCTGTGGAAAAGCGTCAAACCGGTGAGCAAGCAACTTTGTGGTTTGCCGCTCTTTGGGTCTTTGTGCGACAATCTGTCGCCGAACTGGAGGAAGATCAATGCACAAGCGCCTCTTGACCATCATGGTCTGTATTCTCGCACTCAGCCTTTCCAGCTTTGCCGCGTCCAAGTCGAAGAAGAGGCCCGCCGCGTCTGGTGCCCCGGACAAGGCCTACCTGCAAAAGCTTATGGAGGGCTGGAGTACCGGAAATCCCGCCAATATGGCCCAATATTACGATCAGGGCGAGTACACGTTCTTCGACATCGCGCCCCTGAGGTACAGCAATTGGGCGGAGTACCAGAAGGGTGTGACCGAGCTGCTGAAGGGTTACAAGAGCCTGAAACTCACCGTGAACGACGACGCGCAGATCCACACCGACGGCAACCTCACCTGGGCAACCGCGACCGTCAAGGAAGACGCGGTCACGACAGCCGGCAAACACGAACTGGCTACGCTGCGCTGGACGGTGATCTTCGAAAAGCAGGCCGGCAAGTGGATGATCGTGCACGAGCACACGTCAGAGCCCTTGCAGTAGTCAGAGGCGATTCCGGACGGGGCGAAGCCCCGTCCGTGCACAGCTCAGTAAGCCCTTACGAAGAAGTAGATTGTCATCCCCGCCCCAACCAGTATTACGAAGTTGCGTACCCAGGCCTGGGGCAGCTTCTGCGCATAATGCGCCCCGAAATATCCGCCCACCAGCGCACCCACGATCATGACTATTCCCTGTGGCCAGTAAATCGCGCCCCTGGCGATGAATACCAGCACAGCGATGCCGTTGATAGCCATCCCCAGAATGCTCTTCAGAGCATTCATGGCGTGAATGTCGGTCATGCCGACGGCGGCCAGCATGGCGAGGTTCACGATCCCCACGCCGCCGCCGAAGTAACCACCGTAGACCGCGACTACCAGTTCGAAAATCGAGGCTCCCACGATGGCGGCCGTGGTTGCGTTATGTCCCACGCTTGAGGCGCGCCTGCCGGCCAGGCGTTTACCCAACACGAACAGCAGCGTTGCACCCAGCATCAGCCAGGGCAGCACGCGCATAAAAGTGTGTGCCGGGGTTTTGAGCAGCAGAAATGCGCCGACGATTCCCCCGACCAGGCTGGTGACGAGCAGGGGCAGCATCACGCGCCAGGGCACATCGAGCCGGTTGCGGTACGCGCCTCCGCTGGCCGTCACCCCTGTCCAAAGAGCGAGCGTGTTGGTGGCGTTAGCGGGAATCGGCGGAACGCCGGTCAACAGCAGGGCTGGAAAAGCCACAAAGCTGCCGCCGCCCGCGACCGCGTTCAAAGCTCCCCCCAGGATGCCGGCGACAAAGAGAAAGATGGCTTGTTGCGGGTTCAGAGAGACCAGGTTGATAGACACGGGATTCAGGGACAAAGGCTCAAGGATAAAGGTGTATCACATTGCTTTAACGAGGTCCCAATCGCAGCGCTGTGATGTGCAGTGTTGTCTTGCTACCGTTTCCCGCCGGGACCCGTCTGATGGCAAGGAAAGTCTGTGGAGGAACCATGGTACAGACAAAGATTTGTTCGGTCGCGACGATCATCTTGGTTCTTATTTGTACTTGCGCCGCCTGTGCGCGGCAGAACACGCCTGCGGCACAACCCAAGCCATGTTCCGAACCCGAGCAGAAGTTTCTCGATTTCTGGGTGGGCGAATGGGACCTCACCTGGCCGGGTAACAATGCCGGCGAGACTGCGCACGGGACGAATAGCGTCCGGCGCGTTCTGGATGGCTGCATCGTCGAGGAAAATTTTTCTGGCGGCGACGCCATGCATCTTCGAGGCAAGAGCGTCTCCATCTTTGACGTGCGCGCGAGGAAATGGAAGCAGACGTGGGTGGATAACGAAGGTGGCTATCTTGATTTTGTTGGTGAATCCATGGGCGGGCAGATGATCTTCTCGCGCGAAGCCATTCGAGGCGATGGCACCAAGGCTCTGCAACGCATGGTCTTCAAGAACATAACCCACGATGAGTTCGACTGGAGCTGGGAAGGATCAAAAGACGGCGGCAAGACCTGGACCGTCGTCTGGCCCATTCGCTACAAGCGCAAGCTCTAGCGACCTGAATGGAGCCAGGGGGAGCAAACTGCGACCAGCAGTAGCTTACACGAGGGTGCTCCGGCTACATATTGCACGACTGAAAGTCGTACCCTTCTCGAGCCTATTCCTTGTGTGCAGGCGCACACCCAGATTGTCTATCCCGACATCGCCGATGCCGGATCACACGTGCGCAGGCGAGGGATCCCGTGCCAAACTTACCGACGCGCGCAACCTACATTCCGAATGTGCCGGTGGCGCCTACGCGCGACGAAACCCGGTCGCGAATGTCGCGAGCCTTTTCGACGATGATATTGCGGGTTTCTTCTCCACTGGCGGGAGCCAAAAGCAAACCGATTCCCACGCCGAGCCCCAGGCCCAGAAGGGCGGCGCCGGCGGCGCCCAGCGTACTACCGCCGTCCTCGCCGCGAATCACATCGGCGGCGCGGCTGACTCGGTCGGTAGCAGTTTCGTAAGTATCCTGCGCTTTGGCCCGCAGGTCTTCGACAGTGCCCGCCATACGACCTCGCATGGACTCGAGCAGATAAATGCCGGTGCCGAGCAACAGATTAAGAATCACCTTTTCTTTTCGCGATTTCATTTCTCACCTCTACGTAAGTCTGCAGGTATCAAGATGCTAAGGACAGAGTAACGGTTGGCGGGGAATTTGCACAGAGCCAACTCGGGCCGACGCCCGTGAACGGAATCGGGAGCGAGAATCGAAGCAAGGCCGTCTTTTTGGGAATAGGCGGCAATCCTGGTCAAACTCTGTTGTATAGTTACGATTACTTGCTTTTGCTTTCATTTTAAGAGGGCCGCGAACGCGGTCGCAATGATCTGACGGAGGGCGACATGAGCCTGCAGATGAAACTAGTGACGGTGCTTTTTCTTGGCGTCTCGACCGCCTGGGCTCAGACTGCGAGCGCGCCGGCGGACGCCGGCCAGATCGGCTATAAGTCGGCGGCGGACGCCGAGCAGAAGAAGACGCTCTTATTGCGGGATTTTCATCCTGCTTCCATGCTTCACGTCCCCGCCACACAGGTTTCCAAGGCCAAGTTCTACGTCATCGATGTGCACAACCACATCAACGATGCTGCCGGGATTGATGAGCATATGGCGCCCGAACGGGTCGTCGAAGTGATGGATCACACCAACGTGAAAACCGTGGTGATCCTGACCGGCATGTGGGGCGACAAGTTGCAGCACGTGATCGACGAGATGGTGAAGCCCTATCCGGGGCGGTTCATAGTCTTTGCTCAGCTGGACTACAGCAAGATCGACGATCCTAATTTCGGCGACGAGATGGTACGTTTGGTGGACGATTCCGTCGCCAGGGGCGCTCGCGGACTTAAGTTTCTAAAGGACCTTGGCCTGGGCGTGCGGGACAAGTCGGGGAAGCTGATCGCAATCGACGATCCGCGGTTGGATCCGGTCTGGCACGAATGCGGACGTTTGGGCATTCCCGTCTTCATCCACACCGGCGATCCGGAAGCCTTCTTCCATCCTACCGACGCGCGCAATGAACGCTATGAGGAGTTGACCGAGCATCCGGACTGGAGTTTTTACGGTCCGAAGTTTCCCTCGCTGGAGCAGTTGTTTGAGGCGCGCAACCGGGTTTTTGCCCGGCACCCGGAAACACTTTTTGTCTCCCTGCATATGGGCTGGCCGGAGAATCTCGACTGGGTTTCGCGCATGCTCGACCAACATCCCAACGTAATGGTGGAATTTGGGGCGCGGGAAGCGGAGTTGGGACGGCAACCGCGGCGCACCCGTGAGCTTTTTCTTAAATACCAGGACCGGGTCATGTTTGGCACCGACAACGGCATGGATGAAGCCATGTACCGCAATCAATTTCGCTGGCTGGAAACCGGGGACGAATCGTTCGACTACTGGGGTTATCCGGCGCAGGGGCGCTGGGAGATTTACGGCCTGGAGTTGCCCGATCCGGTGCTGGAAAAGATTTATCACCTGAACGCGGAGCGGGTATTCCGCCAGTTCAAGAGCGGAACTAAGGGAGGGGTGCAATGAAATCCAGGATGGTTGCTTCCACTGCGATCCGAGCAGGTGAGATATTCCTCGCGACAGTTTGCGTGTTACTGGCAAGTTGCACACGTCCACCCGCGAAGACTGAGCCGGTACCGGCGCAGCCCTCCCAAATCAAAGTGGATGTGAAACCGGGCGGGCCGATCGTCCTCACCACCAGATCAGCCGAGTTCCAGATTTTGCCTTCTGGGTACATACAAGCCTCGCTGCTCAGGGGTGATCAGAAGCTCACTCTGGACGAACCGCGCACGGGCGGAAGCGATTCTCTGATGCGGGATGGCAAGGACATGCAGTTCGCGCTGGACTTCGGGCAGGCGAAGGTGCAGGACAGCGTCGGCAAATTAGGCCGGGGCAAACTCGTGGAAATTCCTGCCCGCCCGGTGGACGGATCGGCCAGCATTCAGCGCACTCTGCGGGTCGAGGTCTACGACGACTTTCCAAATGTGCTGCTCTCGAGCGCGGAGTACAAGAATAGCGGCGCGGAGGATTTCCGTATTGATCGCGTAGTCGAGCAGCAGCACCGGTTCAGCGGCAGTCTGGCAGACAAGAAAGCGCAGCCCTATGACATGTGGAGCTTTCACGGGTCGAGCTACGACTGGGGAAAAGATGACGTGGTCAAGCTGACGCGAACTTTCTCGCAGCCGAACCTGATGGGCGCACAGTCAAAGGCGGCTACGGCGGCGGAATTCCGGTGGTTGCGTTCTGGACGGCGACGGTCGGGCGAGGCGAGTCGGTCACGTGGAAACCCTGCCGCTGACGCTCTCTCTGCCGGTCAAGGTCGGAGCAGATGGTGTGAACGCTGGCGTGGACATCGCCGCCGACACCGTGCTCAAGCCGGGTGAGACTTATTCCACGCCGCGCAGTTTTGTTTCGGTCTACGCCGGCGATTTTTACGAGCCGCTGCACACCTGGTCGAGCGTGCTGCAGAAAGAAGGATGGGAGATTCCCAAGCCTTCGGGCGAAGCTTACAACGTGAGCTGGTGCGGTTGGGGTTACGAATTCAACGTTACTCCGGCGCAGATGCTGGGCACGGTTCCGAAGCTGAAAGAACTGGGCATCAAGTGGGCTACACTCGACGATCGCTGGTTCGACACCTACGGCGACTGGAATCCGCGCGCCGGATACGTTTCCCGGCGATTCCATCAAGAAAATGACGGACGACTTTCACAAGCAGGGAATCCTGGTGCAGCTCTGGTGGCTGCCGCTTGGGGGTGGAAGACGGCCAGAGCAAGTATGGAGTCGCACAAGTATGGTTTGTCGAAGGTTGTGCAGGAGCACCCGGAGTGGCTCATTCTCGACAAGGACGGGAAACATGCGCGCATGACTCGCGATTTGGCGACGCTGTGTCCGGCCGTGCCTGAGGTGCAGGCGTACTACAAAAAACTTACGGAGAAATTTATTGGCGATTGGGGATTCGATGGGTCGAAGCTGGACAATATTTACAGCGTGCCCATGTGCTACAACCCGGCGCATCACCACAAGTCTCCGCAGGATTCGGTCAACGCCATGGGCGAGGTGTACAAGACGATTTTCCAGACCAGTCGGGCACTCAAGCCGGAGAGCGTGACCCAGAGTTGTCCGTGCGGCACGCCGCCGTCGCTGGCATGGCTGCCGTTTATCGATCAGGCAGTGACCGCCGACCCGGTGGGCGCGGTGCAGGTGCGGCGCCGCATCAAAATGTACAAGGCGCTGCTGGGGCCGGAGTCGGCGGTGTACGGAGATCACGTGGAGCTTACCGCCATGGACCGCATCGGCAACAACTGGCGCGAACACGGCGAGGATTTCGCTTCGACCATCGGGGCCGGCGGCGTTGTGGGTACGAAGTTCGTGTGGCCTGATCCCGGTCCGAAATTCAAGCCGGTTATGCTTACCCAGAGCAAAGAAGAGCACTGGAAGAAGTGGATCGGCATCTACAACCAGAAGATGCTGTCGAAGGGAACGTTCCGCAATCTGTACGTCTACGGGTACGACACGCCGGAAGGCTACGCGATCGAAAAAGATGGAAAGATGTATTACGCATTCTTCGCTCCTTCGTCATCGCCGTGGAAGGGAGAGCTTGAGCTGCGGGGACTGGAGCCGGGCAGCTATCACGTAGCGGACTACGCTGAAGGCAAAGACCTGGGAACAGTGAATGCCACGGCGGACGCGGCTCCCAAATTCAAGGCAGAGTTCAAGGATCATCTGTTGCTGGAAGTGACGCCGTGTTAGACTTTCTGGTCAGTGCGAGTCGGCGGCAGGAAACGCTCGCGATATTCCTTGTCGCGGAATGCTTCTGTTCCCCCCGGGCGAGTGACGGATAGAGCACCGGCGCGGTTGCCACTGGCCAGGCAGGTTGTGAGATCGGATCCCCGCAAATATTCGTGCAGGAAGCCGGCGTCAAAGCTGTCGCCTGCGCCCACCGGATCGACTGCTGTGATTCTTAATGCCGGACTGACGAAGCGCTCTGCGCCTCGTTGCGCCAGCGCTCCCTCGTTGCCGAGCTTTGCCACAACGAGCGGAACCATTTCGGCCAGCTGCTTGACGGCGGTTTCCATGTCGCTGGTTCCCGTGATCCTGGTAGCTTCGCGCGTGTTGGGAAGGAATACGTCGACATACTTCAGCAAGTTCCTCAGGCCGCCGTCCCAGCGGTCTTCCGGGTCATCGTTGGTATCAAGCGAAATGGTGAGGCCAGCGGCTTTTACCCGGCGAAATAGTTCAGGCACGTCGGGCAGCAAGGCGCGCTGCAGATAGAGCGACGACATGTGAAAATGGCGGGAATCCAAAAGAGAAGCGAAGTCAATATCTTTCAGGGAAAACTCTGCGATGGTTCCGGCGTAGGTCAATATGTTACGCCAGGCGGGTCGTTGGAGGATGACGGTAAGGCCGGTTGTGGTCGAGCCGTGCACCCGGCGTACACATGAGACGTCCACGCCGCATTCGCGCAGTCGATCCAGCGCGATCTGCCCCAGAGAGTCGTCGCCAATGAGCGATTGGAAACCTACGCGGCTTCCCAGCGCCGCCAGATTGTGGGCAACGATTGCGGAAGAGCTGCCCAGAGTAAGCATCATGCGGTCGGCTAGCAGTTCGCGCTCGGGAGGAAGTTCATCAGGAAGACCGTAGAGGATGAGGTCGAGGTTCAGTTCTCCGGCGATGGTGACGTCAAAGCGCGGCATGTTGGGTTTGGAATTCCTTCTTACGAAAGTTGAAAGATGATTAACTTCGGCTCGTGGAAATCGACAGCGAACAGTGGTGGACCCGGAGAGACTTGAACTCCCAACCCCTGCGTTCGAAGCGCAGTGCTCTATCCAGTTGAGCTACGGGTCCGACTTACTGCGGACGGCTGAATCGTCTACATTGTAGCTCCGAAAAGCCTCGCTCTGTCTGTCCAAAGAAAGAAGATCGGAAAGACAAGGACGGGGTATGCGGCGTTCACTTAGGGGGAGAGATGGCTTTGGAAAAATTACCCGAGCCGTGGTTACGCGGCACGTTGCAAGAAATTCCGGCTGTACAGCGGGCGGTCTTGCACGCGCTGGAATTGGCGGAAGAGGATCTGAAGCGCTGGTGCGGCGGTCTGACCGATGAGCAGATCAACGCCCGTCCGTCTGGGTTGTCGCCGGTGGCGTTTCACTTGCGCCACATCGTACGCAGTCTTGACCGGCTCTTAACCTACGCCGAGGGACGATCACTGACCGATGAGCAGTTAGCCTCATTGAAGTCAGAATTGGATGCAGGGGGAAGCCGGGATGATTTGTTCACGGAGTTGGAAGGAGCCATCCAGAGAAGTGCGGCACGGATTCGGGCAATCGACGTGAAGGAACTCGGAGAGGCGAGGAACGTGGGCAAGCAAGGGTTGCCGACAACCGTTGCGGGTCTGCTGGTTCATGTTGCCGACCATACGCAGCGTCACGTGGGGCAAGCGATCACCACTGCGAAAGTGGTGATGCATTTCAGGTAATCGATAACCCCCTTCGAATTACCGATTCCGTCGTTGTGTCGCGATGATATGATGCTGGCCGATCCAGTGGCGCTGGGCGATTTGCCGGCCACTGACGAGAACTGGAGCTATGGCGATCGCAAACGTTCCAAGTCGAACCAGTACGGTGGAGCCGCCAGCTTCCAGCAACAGAGTTGCGCTGGCGGTGGTGACCACATTGTTTTTCATGTGGGGCTCGCTGACATCATTGAATGACGTGCTGATTCCCTACGCACAGCATGTGTTCAAGCTGCGTCTCGCAGCCAGCATGCTAATTCAGACCGCTTTCTTCTCTGCGTATTTCGTTTTCTCTGTTCCTTCCGCCAGGATTATCGACTGGATCGGATACAAGAAGGCCATCATCGTTGGCCTGCTCACGATGGTTGTTTCTTGCCTTGCCTTCTACCCGGCGGCAAAAATCCCGTCGTTTCCGTTCTTCCTAACTGCCTTGATCATTCTGGCGACGGGGATCACAATTCTCCAGGTCGCAGCGAATCCCTATGTCGCTGTGCTTGGGCCGTCACGGACCGCCTCAAGCCGTTTGAACCTGACGCAGGCCTTTAATTCCCTAGGCACAGCAGTTTTCCCCTGGGTCGGCGCTCACCTGATTCTCGGAACGACAGCAACCGCGGTGGCTCAGAGCACGTCCCAAGAGGCAGATGCTGTCGTTAAGCTGTACGTCTATTTCTTTGCCACTGCGCTAGTTCTGCTAGCCATTGGAATCAGCGTCTTCAAACTGCCGAAGATTGAGTCGGCCGAATACCCTCTTGGGCAGAAGATCAGCGACTCGGTGTGGATGCATCCGAATCTTGTTCTCGGCGCGATAGGTATCTTCGTTTATGTTGGTGGCGAAGTCGCAATCGGCAGTTCTATTGCAAATTATCTAGCCTTGGACAACATCGGCCATTTTGTGTCAGCATCGGTCGTTCCGGATGCAGGCGCTCGTTATCACGCGGCCTTGGCAGCAGCGGCCCGCTATATCTCGGTGTACTGGCTGGGCGCCATGGTGGGTCGATTCATCGGATCGGCCTTGCTGCAGAAAATTAAGCCGGGAAGATTGTTGGCTCTTGCCGCTGTCATTGCCGCGCTGCTAGTAGTCACGTCTGTACTCACAACTGGGCATCTAGCCATGTGGTCCATTCTGTCGGTCGGGCTGTTCAACTCAATCATGTTCCCATGCATTTTCACCATGGGAATTGCGGAACTGGGTCCGCTAACCGGAGATGGCTCGGGGATCCTAAACATGGCCATCGTGGGTGGCGCAGTGATTCCTTGGATCGTCGGTAAAGTCGGCGATCTCATCAATCACTCGTACTATCCGGCTTTGACCCAGGGAGAGACTAGCTGGGGACAAGGAATCCACTACGCTCTGATCATAGCCGCGGTCTGCTACTTGTACATCCTATTCTTCGCCGTCAGCGGGTCGAAACCGAACAGTGAGCGATCTCAATAGTTACGGGGTGGTTGCTACATGCCACGGGAGACGCGCGTGGAATGAGGGCGGAGCGTATACGTTAACGGTCGGTACGATTTGCGCCGCTATGACGGACAGGCACCGTGCGTGTCCACTCCAGGTGAGAACCGTTCGGCTTTGCTGAGGGCAGGCTCTTCGCAGGTTAGCGTCTTTCGTTCAGGAAATCTAAATTTCAAGTTGGGTCACGCCTACTGAAGGTTTCTTCCTCGTGTACTCCTTTCCGCCAATCTTGTTTCCGCCAAATATTGGGTAAGTGGTATCCTTCCCGACCATGGCCGTTACCATGCAGGACATCGCCCGGGGTCTGGACGTTTCCGTAGTGACGGTGTCCAAAGTTCTGCGCAACAAGGGAAAGATCAGCGTCGCGACCCGGCAGAGAGTCCTGCGCAGGGCGAAAAAACTCAACTATCAGGCCAACTGGATCGCTCGTAGCCTGGTGACCCGGCGCACCTTCACCATCGGATTGCTGCTGCCGGATTTTACTCACCCCTTTTTCGCCGAGATTGCCAAAGCGATCGCTGAGACGGTGCGGCCGCATGGCTATCACGTCATCATTTCGTATTTCGAAGAAAATCCCCAGTTGGAAAGGAGCGAAGCCGAGTCATTGCTGGCGCGGCAGGTGGACGGATTGATTTTAGCGTCGGCGCAGTCCGGAGCCGGAGCCTTCGAAAACATCCAGAAGCGCAATACTCCCTTCATCCTGATTGACCGCCCCATTGCCGGGGTGCAGGCCAGTTACGTGGGGGTAGACAACCAGGCGATCGGGCAGTTGGCCACGACTCACCTGATCGAACGGGGTTGCCGTCGAATCGCGCATCTGCGCGGCCCGGACATCGGCATCGCGAAGGGGCGAATGGAGGGCTACCGCCGCGCGCTGGCCAAACGCGGACTGGTGGTTCCCGCGGGCTACGTCGTGGACGCCGGTTATCAGGACGAAACCGGACACGCGGCGATGCGAAAATTGTTGCGAGCAGAACCGCGGCCAGATGGTGTCTTCTGCTATAACGACCCGGTTGCGATCGGCGCAATGCGTGCGATTGCCGAGGCTGGGCTTCGCGTACCGGCCGATATTGCCGTCGCTGGGGCAGGCAATGTTCACTATTCAGATTTTCTCGCAGTGCCGCTGACTACTGTCGATCAGGGGACGTTCGAGATAGGAAAGCGAGCTGCCGACCTATTGCTTGAGCGGATCGCTTCCAAGCGCAAGCTGCGACCGAAGAAGATATTGATAGAACCCAAGCTGGTAATACGGCAATCTACGGCGGGTTGCGGTCCGGGCCTTGCAGCGGGTGCGAGCGCCCCTGGCTCCAGGAAGAATGGCGCCAAGGCGCCGCGTAAGAGTGCAAGTTGAGGGGGCCAATTCATTCCGAGGAAAAGTAAGGGAGGAAGTACGCATGTCTATCAGAACAAGTATTTTGGTGGCTATGTTGGCGGCAATGATCGCTCCCTCCCTGCTGACGGCGCAGGACAAGGATTTGGCGAGAACTCCTCCCATGGGGTGGAATAGCTGGAACAAGTTCGGATGCAAGGTGAGCGAGGACATGATCCGGGGAATGGCCGACGGAATGGTTAAGTCGGGCATGAAGGATGCCGGCTATCAGTACGTTGTGATCGACGATTGCTGGCAAGTGGAGCGAGATAAGAGTGGCAACATCGTAGCCGATGCCAAACTCTTTCCCGCCGGGATCAAGGCGCTGGCGGACTACGTTCATTCCCTTGGACTGAAGCTTGGGATCTATTCCGATGCCGGCAGCATGACTTGTGCGAAGCGCCCCGGCAGCCTGGGGCATGAATATCAGGACGCGCTGCAATACGCCGCGTGGGGTGTCGACTATCTGAAGTACGACTGGTGCAACACCACCACGCAGGATGCCCAGGCAGCTTATGCCCTGATCCGCAACGCGCTCAACGCGACGGGCCGGCCGATTGTGCTGAGCATCTGCGAGTGGGGCACGGCCAAACCATGGCTCTGGGGCGAGAAAGTAGGCGGCAACCTTTGGCGCACCACGGGTGATATCAGCGACATATGGCAGGGCAAAGACAAGCACCACCTGGGTGTGGTTGACATCCTCGACCTGCAGGATGGGCTGCAGAGTTACGCTGGGGCGGGCCACTGGAACGATCCTGACATGCTGGAGGTCGGCAACGGCGGCATGACTACGGATGAATACCGCGCTCATTTCAGCCTGTGGGCGCTACTCGCCGCTCCTCTCCTGGCCGGCAATGATCTGCGCGACATGAAGCCGGAGATTCACGACATTCTGACCAACAAGGAAGTGATTGCGGTGAATCAGGACCCGATGGGGAGGCAAGGGCGTCGCGTGCACAAAGACGGAGATCTGGAAGTCTGGGCCAAACAGATGCAGGACGGAAGCCGCACCGTGGTCCTGCTCAATCGCGATACCAGCGAAAGAGAGATTGCGGTTTCTTGGGAAGATGTTGGCTATCCAGGCCATTTGAGCGGGAACGTCCGCGACCTTTGGCGAGCGAAGGACCTGGGACAATTCAAGGGAAAATTCTCAGCATCGGTTGCGCCCCACTCGGTGGTGATGGTTCGGGTAGCGCCTTAAGTCTGGCAAAGTAGCGTCCGGCAGGATGCCGGCGCTACTTGTTTAGGCCTCAGGAGTTACAAATGCGTCTGCTGCTCGCGAAATTTGTCTTTCTGGTGGTCAGTTGCTGTCTGCCTGCGGCGGCGCAGAAGGCATGCGAGGACCTCGCTACTCTCCAACTCAAGAACACAACGATTGCCTCAGCGAGGCTGGTGGCGGCGGGAGCGTTTACTCCCCCGGCTGGGGCGCCGGAGGCTCCAGGCTCTCCCGGGTACAAGACTGTTCCGGCTTTTTGCCGCGTGGTGGCCGATATAAGCCCATCCAAGGATTCAGATATCAAAGTGGAAGTGTGGATGCCAGCCTCGGGATGGAATGGAAAGTTTCAGGGGCAGGGGAACGGCGGCTTTGCCGGGGCAATTGATTATCATGGGCTGGCCTCTGCTGTGGGCAGAGGATACGCTACCGCTGGCACCGATACCGGTCACAAGGGCGACGCCACTGACGCTACATGGGCTCCGGGACATCCCGAGAAGATCGTTGATTTCGGTTACCGCGGCATTCATGAGATGTCGGAGAAGGCGAAAGCCGTGATCGCGGCTTTTTACGGTAAAGCACCTCGACACTCGTATTTTTCAAGCTGCTCCGATGGTGGCCGCGAAGCCCTGATGGAAGCGCAACGCTTTCCCGATGACTATGACGGAATTGTCGCCGGGGCACCCGCCAACTTCTGGACCCATCTGGTCAGCGGAGGTGCGTGGAACAACCTGGCGACCCTGGCGGATCCAGCGAGCTACATATCGTCCGCCAAACTGCCGGCGATAAGCGCTGCTGCGGTGGCTTCCTGTGATGCCCGAGACGGTTTGGCTGATGGGATTATCAGCGAGCCGGTGCAGTGTCATTTTGATCCGGCCGAGTTGAAGTGCACGGGACCCGAATCTGACAGTTGCCTGACGGAACCTCAGATCGCAGCACTAAAAAAAGTCTACGCAGGTCCACAGACTTCGACCGGAAAACGGATTTTTCCGGGCTATGTGCCTGGAGGAGAACTTGGCCCCGGCGGCTGGGGTTTGTGGATCACCGGGCCGGCACCCATGCAGAGTCTGCAATTTGCTTTCGGAACGCATTTCTTCCGCGATATGGTCTTCCAGGACGCCAACTGGAACTTCCGACAGTTCAGGTTGGACGATGACACTAAACTTGCGGACAAGAAGATGGCTGGCATTCTCAACGCGACCGATCCGGACTTAAGCCGTTTTCGGAAACGTGGTGGCAAGCTGATCATGTATCACGGCTGGAGCGATGCCGCGATCTCGCCGGTCAATTCGATTGACTACTACGAGAGTGTAGTCGCCCAGATGGGGGGCGAGACCAAAGACTTTGTGCGGCTTTTCATGGCGCCGGGCTTGCAACATTGCTTCATGGGGCCGGGGCCGAATTCTTTCGGGCAAATTTCGAGTGGTCCGCAAGGCGATGCGGATCACGATATTTTCACCGCCGTGGAGCGGTGGGTCGAAAGCGGCGTGTCCCCGGAGAAAATTATTGCCACGAAATACGAGAGCGATCTTGATCCTGCACAGGGCGTGAAGATGACGCGGCCGCTTTGTCCCTATCCTCAAGAGGCCGGCTATGACGGCAAGGGCAATCCCAACGATGCAGCCAGCTTTGTCTGCAGTGGCGCCAGCAAGCGCCAGGCTGGGCCAGGGAAGTAGCTGACTGGCGCTTGCGGTCCAGGGGGCGGGAAAACCTCCTACATGCCGTTCCCATACCGGATACAGCTTCCTTCCGATATCCCGGTTCAGTTCCGCCCACTATGGTTGAAGCGAGTTCAATCCTGGTTTGGAGGAATCATAATGGACAAGGACAGAGTGGAAGGAAAAGTGAAAGACATCGCGGGCCGGGTGCAGCGCCAGGTTGGCGAATGGACCGGCGATACGAAGGAACAGGCCGAAGGCGCGGCGAAACAAGTAGAAGGGAAAGTCCAGAATGCCTGGGGCAAAGTGAAGGATGTGGTCAAGAAGCCGGGTGGCAACACGCAAACGGACGAAGAGAAAGAAACAGAAGCCCTGCGACGAGATCGCGCAGCTAACGAGTAGTTGCTCGAAAATCAGCCACGGATTGCACGGATTCACACGAATAAGCAAAACAAAGTTATCCGTGAAAATCCCTGCAGATCCGTGGCTTCGACTTGTCAGTTACTCGCCTTCGTTGTTCCGACGGTGCGGGCCAGGGCCGCGCCCAACTTATCGGGCTCAAAACCAAACGGGCCCGGCTCGCTTTTGTAGGCGATGCGGCCGTTCGCATCGATCAGATAAAGGCGGTCGGGCCAGCCTGTGTAGGCGCGCTCCGTCCCGTTGCCAAACTCATCGAGAACACTGGGAATCTTTATACCGAGCTTTCGCACACAGGCGCCGGCGATGTAGGCGCGCTCTTCTTCATTCTTCGGATTGGCGAAGACTACCTGGTCCTTTATGTTGCTCTGCATTTGCCAGATGTCACTGGGATGGGCTTCGGTGATGTAGACAACCAGAAAAGCCACACGATTCTGGTATTGCTCGTAGAGTTTGTTGAGAGCGGGAACCTCCCGCCGGAATGGCGGTCAAGTGTAGCTTCCGAAGACCAGCACAACCGGTTGCTGTTTGTTCAGGACCGAAAGCTGAACTCGGTCGGACTTGTCGACCTTAACAAGGGTGAAGTCCGGGGCTGCGTCGCCAACCTGCAGTTTTCCAGCGCGGGCATGGAGCCAGGCGGTTTCGAACGGGAAAAGCAGGAAGGGGACTGGCCCTGGCAGCCTCTTCATTACCCGCCCGAAGGTTTCCGGGGGCTGGTTCATGGCCCACCAGATGGTGCATCCGAAGGCGATATACGCAACCACCAGCACGATCGCGGCCGCACCCAGGCGCTTGCGCGCGATCGGGCTTAATTTAAGGCGGCGCTTGGCATCTTCCCATCGCATATAGGCGCATCACTCTAAATGACCAGTACTGACTCAAGCAATAGTCAGGAAATACTAGTCGACACGATCAACAAGGTCTTAGCTGCAAAGCTCACGTCAAGAACGCAGGGCAAACCGTGCGTGAACATTGGCTCCGGGAGTTGTATCCTATACCTATAGGTTTCTATGCGGATCTCTAATTTGCTCAATGCAATCAAATCTCCCGAACACCGGCTGGCCCTGCTGGTTGCCATGGCTGGGGATGCGGTTCAAATTTTCGCCTTGCCACTCTTTGCTGCCGGAGGATTATCGCCGGCGGACACGCTTCTCGACGCGGCCATGGCGGTGATTCTTATCCGGATGCTGGGATGGCATTGGGCTTTCCTGCCGACGCTGGTGGCGGAGATGACTCCTGGTTTCGATCTGTTTCCTACCTGGACTGCGGCTGTTTTGTACGTGACTCTTCAGAGCGATCGTCCGGGAGACGTTGAGATTCTTCCTCCGGGCCCGGCTCCATCGCGGCGGTCTTGAGGGCGAGTTTGATGCAGGCCTGAAGGCCTGCTCTACCCAAGCACGTCTCAATAAATTAGCTTGAGTGAGAATTGGATCTGGCGCGAAGGTCCAGCGGTTTTGCTGATGACCCCGAATCCGCTTCCCCGCAGGATATTGGACGGCAAACCGAAGTTCACCAGATTGAAGACGTTAAAGAACTCGGCACGAAACTCCACTGTGCCGAGCTCCGCATTTCCGCGATGGCCAAATGGAGTGTCCTTAATCAAGGCCACGTCATACTGCTGAAAACCGGGGCCGCGGAAAGTGTCGCGCCCCAGCGTGCCGAAGCGGCCGTGGTTGGGCCCGGTCCCGCCTGGAACATTGATTGGAATACTGAAAAATGAAGCGTTATTGGTACCCAGCCCGAAATAGTCCTCGCGCACCGGGCGGCTGGTGGAGAAATGGGGTTGCTGCACTTGGTCAGGGCGGTCTGTTCCGCCCGCACCAACGCCGGTTTGCTGAACCCCGGAATAGACACTAAAGGGCGGCCCGCTGGTGAGCGTCGTGATGTTCAAAAATTGCCAGCCTCGGGTGAGTGTTCTTCCCAGCGGACGGAGAAAACTCACGCGATCCAGTGGAAGCACCTGGATCAGACTCAAGGTGAAAGAGTGGGTGGCATCGAAGGTGGATGGGCCCTTCTCCGCGCCAGGGTTCCAGGGATTCTGGGGAAAAGTCTGAAGCACCACGCCCGCCCCTGAGATGAACCCGCCGAGAACCGCGCTGGTGTCGTCCAGCGACTTGGAGTACGTATAGCTGGCCTGAAAGCCCAATCCCGCCCGCGCCGAATTCTTGCTGAGGCCGGTTTGCAGGGAGTGATATGTGGAGTGCGACCGGCTTGACATCACGCTCTCCGGACCAAAGCCGCCGATGGCTTTTCCGGTGGAGTCGAACTGAGTAAACGGGGCGAAGGCGGGATCGGCGCCGCCATAGCTGTTGGGGGAATAAACGCTGGCCAGATGAACACCCGCCGTCGCCACGTAGGCCACGCTGAACTTCACGTCTCGAAAATCGTGGTCCACGCCCGCGGTGTAGCTCTCGATGTAACCGTTGCGGAAATTCCTGGCAAAGCCGGTCATCGACAGCAACTGGACCTGGTTTCCCGGAGTGAGCGCTTTCAGATCGTCCTGATAACGTTGCAGATCTACTTCCGTGTTCGGGGCAACATGGTCAGCATCTCCACCAGGGAACAGAGGCTTGCCCGCAGTCGTATATGGGGGTGGGAGATTAACCGGTACAACCGTATTCTGGAACGGCAAGGGAACGTTGGGCAAGGCGCTGGCATAAAGGCTGGTTGCGAGAGGCAGCGCGCCGGTAACGAAATTGTCCTGCCACAGATTGGGGACAATGGTTGTGATCGAGCCACCAGCGTGGATCACGGTGTGGCTGGTCAACGCATAGTCAGCAGACAGCCGCGGCCCCCAGCCGCCCCAGTCCTGGTCGTACGGAGGCTGGGGATTGAAGAGGAAAATCTGCTTTGCGTTGTGATCCCAGTAGGGAACATCCTTACCATCGGCGTCGACAAATTTCGGAAGCGAAGTGCGACTGTGGGCTTCATGAATGCGGCTGTTCACTTCGTAACGGAGCCCGTAGTTAAGGGTGAAACGCGAGGTGGCTTTCCATGTGTCCTTAAAGTAGAAGTTGTAAGCCTCGCGGCGGACCGCGGCTTCGTCGAAGCGGTCGCCGGCGGGTGTTACGCTCGCGGCGGCGATTACGCCGTAGGAATAGGGCGTGGCGGTGAGCAAGCCAGTGAGCGAATCGGGCAGTGGATCTCCGGGGTGGATGTCGTGCGTGCCGCTGGCCGAGCTAATCAGAACGGGAGAGTACGCGGTTCCTCCGCCAAAACTATAAAGCCCGTTGGGATTGGTGCCGAAGATGGTGGCATCGCGGTTGAAGCGGATTTCCGTACCCCATTTGAACGCGTGGGAAGAGTGCACGTAGCTCATATCCTGCTTGAACTGGTAGAGGTTGCTAAACGATCCGAAGATCGAGCCGCCCGCCGAATTGAATCCTTGAAAGAGTCCGTCACCGTAGGTAATTGCCGGCTGGGTGTGATTGACGGTGGGGAAAAATGGCGTGCTGCGAATGTAGCCGAACGAAGTGTCGGAAATCAGGTGAGGAGAAATGGTCCGCGAATATCTCACACCCGCGTTGCGCTGGTGATCGAAAAACCGGACTCCGAAGCTGGGGTCAATCGCGGTCTGGTCGGGATTGGTCAGCGGGCCAGTGACCTGGTTCAAGCTGAAGCGCGTTAACAGCGTTGCCTTGTCCGAGAGCCGATGATCGACCCGGACCGAGAATTGGTCGGTCCGCGTATAAATCTTCGAGGACGCCGCGTAAGTGCGGTCGCCGTATGCCCCTGAGGGATCGTTGGGCAGAGGATAGTGGTCCAGAACCGGGACGATTGCCGGGTTCACCGGAACTGTCAACGTGTCGCCGGGAAAAGTGAGCGTGTCGATCCCCTGGCGCTCCGCCGCGGTGGGCACGGGGAACACTTGGGTCGTCCCCAGCACCTGGCGGAAGCCCTGGTACTGGCCGAAATAGAACGTGCGGTCGCGCCCGTTATAGAGATGGGGAAGCACGATCGGGCCGCCGTTGGTAAAGCCGAATTCGTTGCGGACAAAGGGAGGAATGCGGCGCTCGTCGGCGACGCTCTTGTGGTCAAAGTAATTCCGTGCATCGAAAGCCGCGTTGCGGGCAAACTCAAAGAAGCTGCCGTGAATCTGGTTCACGCCGGACTTGGTGACGACGTTGGTGAAACTGGCCGCACCGTGCCCGAACTCCGGCGGCATCACCCCCGAGTTGGCCTGCACTTCCTGGATTGCATCAACGTTGAAGTTGGAAAAGGTGGCGCCACCCATTTCCGGATCGGTAGTGTCGAATCCATCGAGAGCGAATACGGTGGCGGAGCCACGCTGCCCATTGACCGCGAATTGCTGGGTGAAGTTAGCGGCGCCGTTGGCGTCGGTCATGGTGCCCGCCGCCAGCAGCAGCAACTTGCTGAAGTCGCGCGCATTCAGAGGCAGGCTGGAAACCTCCCCGCTGGAAAGGCGCTCACCGCCGCTGGCCTGGGGAGAGGTGCCTTCACTGGCGGGCAGAAGACGTAGTTCTTGTGGTTGAGACAAGGCTTGCAGGCTAGTGGTGAGCGTCTCGCCGTCTTTGATAGGGAGCGACTGCGCTGCGTGCCAGGTATTCCCTGCAGCCTCAACGGAGAGTTCGTAGTCGGTCGCCGCTATTCCCGGAAATGCGAAATTACCGTTTGCCGAGGTTGTGGCCGTATAGTCGCGGTTCCCCGACTTCGAGTGCAGTCTTACAGTGGCTTCGCCAATCGGCTTTCCCGCAGTGTCACGAAGCATGCCGCTCCAGGAGGCAGCGGCAAGAGCGTCTAGCCGCCGAAATCATCAGCAAGGCGGCAACCAGGCAAAGCGAACGAACGGGGTTCCCAAGCCGGATAGACATTCAAGGCATTATAAATGCCGTGTGTTGTTGGCTTGACAAAGACTGAGGCGGCCGATTTCACCCGGCCGCCCCGATTGTCACTCAAGTCATCTTCAGAAATGGAAACCCAGCTCCGCAGTAAGGGCCCGCGGCGTCACATAGTGAGTTCCGCTGAAGGTTGAGAGGAAGTTGTAGAGCGCAACCTTGTTGGTCACGTTGATAGCGGTGAGCTGCAGGCTCCACTTGTAGCGTTCCCCGTGGAAGAGATTGTCGTCGCCAACCGCGAGATCAAAAAGATTGCGCGGTGCGACCCGAGGAGGATTCGTGTCGTCGTTCTCCTTCCCGGGCGCGGGCAGGCTAATCAGATTTGAACCGTAGCCGGCAGTGCAAGTTCCCAGCGGCGTGGTCAAAGTCGGACGCAGCGCTCCCGCAGAAAAGTCCGGCCTGAAGTTGCTGGTCGCCAGTCAAACCGGAAAGATCAACCGTACCTGATGTGTCCGCAACCGGCACCTCGCCGGCGACCAGACCGCTGTCATAGCGCCAGTTGAAACCGAGCCACGGACCGCGCTTGCCAGGGTTGGTATTGGACGTGTGTGGTCTGGTTGAATCTCTCGTCGTGGTCGATGCGGAACGCGGTGAAGGCATTGCCCACCGTTCCCGAAGGAACCGCGCCGGCTCCGCCAATCTGCGGAGTAAAGAAGCGGGCGGCAACGCTGGAGAAGACCATGAGGGCCGAGAATCCGTGGAAGTCAGGCACGCTGACACGTCCCGCAAATCCTGGAATCTTGGAGTTGTGCCACTCGATCGGAAAGGTGATAGGAGTGCTTCCCAGCACGCTGAAGTCGTAGGCGTTGTGGGTGTACTTCCAAATATATTCGCCAGAGAAAACCACATACTTTCCGAAAGCCTGTTGCAGGCCTGCGTGGAACTCGTTGCGCCAGCCCGGGCTGAATGGAGTAACCTGGCCCGACGCTGCACAGCCAAGCAGCGAAGACAGGACCAGAGAATTGCAGCCGTTGTTGGCCAGCACCAGGTTTTCGTTGAAAGGAGTTTCCAGCACGCGGGCGTACGAAATCCGAAGCACGGTGTTGGTCTTCTTTACGTTGTAAGCAATACCCAGGCGGGGTTCGGCTTCCCGATGTGTGGTCAGGCCGTTATATAAATCACCACGCAGCCCGAGATTGAGCGACCATGATCCCTTCGTGATCGTGTCCTGGGCAAACAAAGCGAGTTGTTTAACGTCGGTGTGTCCAAGAAATGGGAACAAGGTGCTGGTCGCGCCGGCGCAGCCGTCCGCCGCCGATGGAGTTGGCCGGGTCAGGTCGTAGCATCCCAGGAGTGGCAGGAATGGTGCGGTCGCATTCGGGTTGGAGGCCACATTGGGCTGGTTCGGGCCGACGCAGTCGGAAGGATCGTTGAAGCCAGAGACTGGCACGCCACTCGCGTCCAGGCAGGGTGCGTTCAGGAATGGGTCGACGATCCCAAAGTGCGTGTTCTCATCCAGTAAGGTCTGTTGATAAGTGGCTCCTACTTTCACGTTGTGGATGCCCTTCACGTAAGAGAGATCCGAGCGCAGGCCGGCATTGGTAAGCGTCCTGTGCTGGGCCACGGTCTCTTGCTGAATGGGACCGAGGTCGGCAAAAGGATTATCGCTGGGATAGTAGTGGTACTGGTCCCGCCGCACAAAACCGCCCAGCGTGAATACCGCGTTGGGATTCACTGCGCGGGTCCATGAAGGTGCGATGTTGAAGGTCTTGATCTGCGAGCGCTGGTCGGTCGAACCGACGGGATTGCCGTTTTGGTCGACGCCGTTCAGGTTGTCGAAGGCATTCGGGGTCTGAAACCAGGAACGGGTAAAGCCCAGGTTCACGTGGATCGAATCCGCTTGCGAGAGTTGATGGTCCACCCGGTCAAACACGTTCTCTTCGTTGCCCTTGTCGTGGATGACGGCGAACTCGGGCGGGTCGAGAAAGCGGCCGCTGTTCAGTCCGCTGGCGGAGATGAAGTTTCCCCACTTCTGGCCGCCGTAGCCGAAGTTGATCCCCAGATCTGCCGTGCCGAAGCTTCCATACGACGCCGTGATGCTTCCCTTGGGCGTGGTCATGCCCTGGCCTGAGCGCGTGGTGACATTGATCACGACGCTCGTTTTCTCGCCGAATTCAGCTGGCGGCGCCCCGGAAATGACTTCCATCGACTCAATCGAATCGAGAGGAATCTGATTGGAGAAGACTTTGCTTTGCTGGTCCGTGATCGGCTGGCCGTCGACGGAGAACGAGTTCTCCGCGTGGTCGCCGAGTCCGTGGAAGAGGCCGTTGGAATCGGCAGCGATTCCCGGGGAGGCCAGGGTTACCAGTGAACTCACCGATGATGACCTGCTTTCCAGAGGCATTTTTTCGAACAGGCCGCGGTCGACGTCGGTGTGAAAGGTCGAAGTATTTTCCAGCAAATCTTCTCCTGCACCTTCGACAGTCACGGTTTCCGACGAACCCTTTATTTGCAGCGTTATGTTGAGGTTTACGGGAACGACCGAGCGTACATCAACATCCTGTGTGTGCGGAGTGAAGCCCGGCCCATTGACGGTGACGTGATAAGGGTTGAAAGGGATGTTGGGGATGCTGAATCTCCCCCCGCTATCCGTCGTGCCCGTCCGGCTAAAGCCGCTGACCGGGTTGCGAACTTCGACGGTCGCGTTGGCGACCGCCGCACCCGTTGGATCAGTCACCGTACCCGTGAGTGAGGTCGAGCTTCCTCCCGATTGCGCCCTCGCGCCGGGGAGCAGAGAGATAGAAAAAATGAATAGGAAAGCCGCAAATAGCGGCTTCTTGTAGAAAGCCAGCATGATTCCTCCAAAGAAGTCCAAGAAATTGGGAACGGAGTGTGCGCACGGCACGCCCGGTCGGTTCGAACTTTATGGTTTCAAATTTCTAGACTGCAGGAGGTGGACGGACGCTGAGGGCAAACGCGACCAGGCGCTGCTTGGCGGAAACTGGCTCCAGCCGGACGGTAAAAACGCGAACGAAGGCCCGGTTAGGAAGGGTGGCAACAGGTTTAGGAGAAGCCGAATGCGCAGTGACGCAAACGGTACATTTCAAAGCGTCGGTGGCGCCCGAGTGGTGATGCGCAACCAGAGCTGCTGCTGAACAGAAGGTCAGTAGCAGGCACAGCAACGCTATCTTTTTCGAGATCGACTGCATTACGGCTACACCGTCAACAGATTCCTAAAATTTACACTGGAAGCGAAACGAACACAACCAAAGCAGCTTTGACTGCGACCTCACCGAAGGTCGGGCACCGCGGTAACCTCGAACACAGGCCGCAGCTTCAGAACGAACCGCGGAGCATTGCTCTGCCGGACAGCCGAGGGCGGCTGTCCCCACATGGCCCGCGCATCCTAGGGGCGCTTGAGGTGGATTTTGCCGCTGAAGGAGCGCAGTTCAAAGCGGGATCCAATTTTGCCAGACTTCCCCATCAGATTGATCTGGCCCGTCGTGGGTACGTTGCTGACGGTGGGAAATTCCGGGTCTGCCTGATTTTTTATGGAGCGTGCCTTGATGTCGACCCAGGCGCTGGCGGGGATCGAGACTTCGAGATTCCCAGTGTGACTGGAGAGCAAGTAGTCTCCGAGTCGGCCCGGGTCACCGTCATAGGTGATTCTTCCAGAGCCCGAATTTACCTCAACCGATGGTCCAGTGACGTTGTGAAGGTCGACGTCCCCACTCACTGAATGGATGTCCAGATGGCTGTTACGAATGTCAGTTAGATTGATTGGGCCGCTCAGAGTTTTCACATGCAGGTGGGCATCACTGATGTCCGTCACTTCCACCGAGCCGGACGCTGCTTCTAGAACCACATCGCCGCGCAACCCCTGCGCCCGCAAGGTGCCGTCCGATGATCGTAGGCTAACGAAGGCGGCGGCTGGTACCAGTAGCGTGTAATCCACCAGATTGATTCCCTGGCGGCTGGATACCGAGCGAATCTCGATGCGGTCGCCGTGCTGCTCGTTCACCAGGCTGACCGTGTCGGAATGAGACACTGTCTCGACCACCACCTGACTGCTCCCGGAAGGCTTGACGGTAATCGGACCGTAGTTGTTGGTGATCGAGATAACGGCTCCGGGTCCGACCGCGTAGGTAAAGTCCTTCTTTTCCTGCTTTTCTTGAGCTGCGGCGGTCAGCGCAAGAAGAGTTACAGAGATGACCAGGCCTGCCGGAACTCTCACGATATTTCTACGCATATTCATACGCAGCCCCAGCCGAGGACGCCTTAATTGAACCTTAAATAACTAGATGCATAGCTACTTGCTACAAGAGGTCTGGCTTGATAACAAATTTTACAATCCATCGCTTGATTGTGGACCTAATTGTTGCTCCGCCAGCGATTTACCAGGTCTTCTGCGGCCGCAGGCCAACTCGGGAATTGGAACCCGAAGCCAACCTGCAGCAGACGGCCCGGAACCACGCGACGGCTCTTCAAGATTAGTTCTGTCTCCGTGCGCAGAAACAGTGCACCCAGTTCCAACATCCACCGCGGAGCGGGTAGCCCTATTGGCGTTCCCCAGGCTCGTCGCAGAGCTCCCATGAACTCTCGATTGGGTAGCGGATTGGGCGCCGCGATATTGACCGGCCCCTCGAATTCTTCGTGGGCAATGAGAAACTCGATGCTGCGCAAGAAATCCTGCCCGTGGACCCAGGAAACAAACTGTTGTCCGGAGCCCGCCGTACCTCCCAAGCCGAGACGCACAAGCTGAAGCAGCTCGCCAAATACGCCGCCTCGATCGGGAGTCATCACCATGGCGCTCCGCAAAGCGATCTTGCGGGTCTGCGACGTCACTGCACGGAAGAAAGCTTCTTCCCAGCCGGTGGCCACGTCGATACTGAAACGCCAGGTACTGGGAGTGTCGTGTTCGTTGCCGCCAATCTCGCCGGTCCGCTCGTCCATCGGGCGATCCAGCGCGTGGCGATATATGGTGGCGGTGCTCGCGTTCATCCAAAGACGTGGCGGGTGTACCAACCCGGTCATTGCCTGACCGAGCAATAGAGTCGGCTGAATCCTGGAGTCTTTGATCGCCCTGCGGTTTCCTGGCGTATAGCGGCAGTTCACACTGCGGCCAGCGAGGTTGATGACCACGTCCGCGTGTTCCAGACTGGAGGTCCAGTCTCCCAGAGTCTTTCCATCCCATCGAATGACCTGCCAGGGCGCGCGTTGCTCGCTCCGGGCAAGAACCACAACACGGTGGCCTTGATGGTGGAAATGGCGAGCAAGGAGCCCTCCTATCTGTCCGCTACCGCCCGCAAGAACGATTCGCAGGGCCGGGCTCACGGAGCCACTTCCAAAAGAGGCGATTCCTCATCACCATAGATGACCTCCAGCAGGTCGGTTGCCAGCTTGCGCACCGGTCGCAGCAGGGGAAAAGTGGAAAGCTTGATCAGGTTGACCACAATCGAGAGGCTCTTGTCGAGAAGTTGCGCAGTCCTCTGTTGCGCGGGCGAGCGATCGTAAACCCAGAACAGAAGCAGGCCCATTTGGTAGAGCCACAACAGGCGAGGTAGGTGCATCTTCAGATCATCCGGCACGCGGACCTTTGATCCCGCGACGGCACGAGCAAACAGGTCAATGTCGTGGTCGCGAATGGTACGGCCTTCCCGGCTGAATGGCGACAAAGGATGCTGCGGGTCAATGTGAGTGGAAAGAGCCCCCAGCAGGGTGCGATTCGGGCCAAAGTAATCGAGCTTTACGCTCAGCAGGGCATGCAGGCGCTCTTCCAGGCGTTTCGTTTTGGATAGGGCATCCTCCACCAACGGGGCGAGGTCCATTTGGGCACGTTCATAGAAAGCTGTCACCAGCGCGTCTTTGGAATCAAAGTAGTAGTAGGCCGCCCCCAAAGCGGCCCCGGCTTCTTTTGCGATGTCTCGCATAGTCGTGCTCTCGAAGCCGCGTTCGCGGAACAGTTTTAGCGCGGCTTCAAGCATGCGGGCGCGAGTTTCGTCGGATTTCTTCCCGGTCGCGACCAAAGGGTTTTTCATGATCGTGAGCCCTGAGGTAGATTGCCAGAAACCGCTAAGCCGGAGTTTGCGGCGGCACGAGAGCGCTTGCGAATGCGGGAAAACACGAACAGGTTGAAGAAGTGCATGAATCCAAGAACCAGTAGCACAAGGCCGATCTTGTCGCTAACCAGTTCGATAGCCCCACGCAGGGTATTAAGAGTCTCTGTAGCCCGAAGAACGAGCGCGACGTATCCGACATTGATCAGATAGAAACCCACTACGAGCAGATGATTCACGGAATCGGCAAGTTCAGTATTTCCGTGAAAGGCGTCAACCAGAAAGACCCTCCCATTCTTGTGTAGGGTTCGGGCGACCCAGACGGTTACGGTGAGACAAATGGCTAAATAGGTTATGTAGCAACCGACGATAAACATGATGAGTCTCCTATCAATTTGAAGAATTGAACATGTTCAAATACAGAATGAGGTACTGCGAATGACTTGTCAATACAAAAATGAACATGTTCAAAATAGACACTTTGGCGGTGTGGGCCCGGCCTCTTCCCGCAAACGACTGCGGCCATTCCGGTGGTCGCGGTTTTCGAGAGGGGAGACGGAGCAACCAACTAATTCGTCCTGGCAACTAAATAATTAGTTGACGTTGGGACGTGTCCCTGCGTCTAATAAGCACAAGGAGATTTGGCTCGTGCCCCCAAGGAAGTCCGAAACTCTGACCGAAGCAGAGTTGAGACTAATGGACGTGCTGTGGCTGAAGGGCTCGGCTACCGTCCAGCAGGTTCTCGATGGACTGCCGGAGAAGCCGGCGCTGGCCTATAACTCCGTCCTGACCACAATTCGGATTCTGGAAAACAAGGGCTACGTGAAGCATGTCAAGGATGGCCGGGCCCACGTTTACATGCCGCTGGTAGAGCGCAAAGAAGCCACGCGGTCCGAAATCCGGCATCTGGTAACCCGGTTCTTCAAAGACTCCCACGAACTGCTGGTCCTGAATATTCTCGAGGACCGGGGTATCGAAGCCAAGGACCTGAAGCGGTTGCGGCAACTCCTGGAAGCGAAGGAAGTTACAGGAGAAGTTATAGGAGAGGAGAAATGATCGCTGCGGCTCTTCTCCAATCCGTCGATTTTCAAAGCTTCTCTCTGGGGCCTCTCAATCTGCAATCCGTCGCCCAGATTTCCGCCGCGCGGATGTTGAACTGCACCGCAGAAGGAATTGGAATCGCGCTGTTGGCATGGATTCTGCTGCGGGTGCTAAGGCGGCAGAACTCGGGCACGCGGTTCGCTGTCTGGTTCTCAGCATTGGTGGGAATTGCGGCGCTCCCGCTGCTCGGCCATTTCGTTCCGGGCGGCACCGAAATGGCGAAACGGTCCGAGATCACCATGCCGGCTTCGTGGGCGCTCTACATGTTTGCTGGCTGGTTGCTGATAGCGATGGCGGGCCTGCTCCGAATCGGGGTCGGATTCTGGCGCTTGCGGCAGCTGCGGAAAAGCTGCGTGCCGATTGATACTGCCGTTCTCGATCCCTTGCTGCGAAAGACTTTAGAAGAGTTCAATTCACCGCGCCGAGTGATGATCTGCGTGTCAGATCACCTGCGAGTACCGACAGCCATCGGCTTCATAAAGCCCCTGGTGGTCATTCCTTCGTGGGCTATGCACGAGCTCTCTCCGGCCGAACTGAACACGATCCTGCTGCATGAGCTGGCCCATTTACGGCGCTGGGATGACTGGACCAACCTTATTCAGAAAGTCCTGGGTGCGCTGTTGTTCTTTCATCCCGCAGTGTGGTGGATTGAGAAGAAGCTGGCGCTGGAGCGCGAGATGGCCTGCGACGACCTTGTACTGGCCAAGACCGCAAGTCCACGAGCGTACGCGGAATGCCTGGTGTCGTTAACGGAAATATTGGCCGAGAAGAGCCTGCTACGCCGCGGGTTCGCGCTGGCGCAGGCGGCGGTTGGCCGCGTGCGGCATATATCGCTTCGAGTCGCGCAGATCCTCGATGAAAAGCGGCCGGGTGCCACGCGGGTCTGGAGGCCAGCCCCGGTTTTGTTAACGGGGCTATCGCTGGCCTGCCTGATGGTGTTTTCGGATGCTCCCCGGCTGGTTTCGTTCGAGAACGGCTCGTCGGATTCCCCGGCGGTGTCGGCCGTCGCGGCGGTATCCAACAGCGAGGCAGACTCAATCTCACGCATGGGTGCGCAGATCGCGCCTGCGAACTTTGTGGTGAAGGCGAAGGCCAAGCCTTCGGGGTCCTTGGTGGCAACGTTAAAGACGAAGACGAAATCGAGCAAGTCGGCCGTCATCCCAGCCAAGGGGACACAGCGCCGGGTGAACCCACCGATGTTGATCCGCACCAGTATGCCGCAGGAGGATGCCATTGCGCCTCAGACTCTTATTCTCATCATGCAAACCGGGCGGTATGACGCTACGGGTGCGGTCGTCTGGGATCTCTGTGTGTGGCAGGTGACCGTGATTGGTCCGACACAGGGTGGAATCGAGTCGGGAATTGTTGTGAAGTCGATATGAGTTTTTTTCTGATCATCAACTAAATAATTAGTTGCATAACTTGCAGAATCAAAAAGAGGAGAAGGAAGAAATGAAAAGCTGGATAAACAATTTGAAAGGCAAACTCAGCCGCCATCTGATCGTGCCGGTTATGGCGATCGCGCTGGTGGGCTCAATCGTAACTTACGACGTCATGAAGGCAATGCCGGCAAGAGCCGCAGCAGCCATGGCGAGCCCAACCACGACACCCCTCGACAACAATAGCGTTGGCGCGCTGCTTTCTCTTGACCAGGCCATGGAAACTCTGGCTGCGCGCGTCACCCCCGCCATCGTGAATGTGACGGTGACGTCGCGCGCGAAAGTCAACATGGCTGGAGGAGACGCCGAGGACATGCAGCAGTTTTTTGATCGGCAATTCGGCGACCAGGAATCAGGGCCGCAATCCGGTCCCTTCGGCCGGTTCTTCGGACAGCAGATGCGGCCGCGTCAGCAGCAGCGGGTTGAGCACGGGCTGGGCAGCGGCGTGATCATCTCGCCGGACGGGTACATCGTGACGAACAACCACGTGGTGGATGGTGCGACCGACGTTCGCGTCACCATGAGCGATCGCAGAATTCTGCCGGCCAAGGTGGTGGGCACCGATCCGCTGACCGATCTGGCGGTAATCAAAGTCGAAGGTCATGATTTGCCCAACGCGCCTTGGGGAGATTCCACAAAGCTGCACCAGGGCCAGACCGTCCTGGCATTCGGCAACCCGTTCGGATTCCGGTTTACGGTGACTCGCGGCATTGTCAGCGCGCTGAACCGTCCCAATCCGTCCTCCGATGACGCCCGCAAGCCGGGACAATTCATTCAGACGGACGCGGCCATTAACCAGGGAAACTCCGGCGGCCCGCTGGTGAATGCGCGCGGCGAGGTGGTCGGGATCAACACCTTCCTGATCTCTCCGTCGGGTTCTTTCTCGGGTATGGGATTCGCCATTCCCACGCAGATCGTGCGCCCCACAGTCGAAAAGCTGATTCAGTTCGGCAAGGTCACGCACGGCTACATGGGAATCGGAATTTCCGACGTAACTCCAGAGAACTCGAAGTTTTTTCACATGACCAACGCGGTTGGCGCGGTGGTGTCGCAGATCGAGCCTGACTCGCCGGGAGCCAAGGCAGGCCTGAAGGTGGGTGACGTGATCACCCAGCTTGATGGACGCGAAGTGAGCGACGCGGGCGCATTGCAGGTGGAAGTTGGACAGAAGAGCCCGGGTACTACGATCCATCTTCAGGTCATGCGCGATGGCAAGAGCGTGGAAATCCCGGTGACCCTCGAAGCAATGGGAAGCCGTGACAAGTCAGAAAAAGAAGCGGCTGACGCTGGCCACGGCAAACCGCGCTGGGGAATTGGCCTGGCTGACATCAGTCCGGAAATGCGCGACCAACTGCAGGCGCCGCGCGAGCTGCATGGAGCGGTGATTCAGCAGGTGCAGCCCGGCAGCCCGGCGGACAACGCCGGATTGCAGTCCGGCGACGTGATCGTCGAAGTGGATCGCAAGCCAGTACAGAGCGCCGCTGACGTCCAGAAGGCGCTCGGCAGCGTGCCCAAAGGACAGGATGCGCTGGTGCTGGTCTGGTCGAACGGCGGCAACACCTTCCGGGTGTTGCACTCGGCCGAGGCCAACGACGGCGACAGCGGTCTGTGATTAGCCAAGCTATGCAGATGCGTTTCTCCCCAGGGAGGTGGGCGGTCCCCGCTCATCTCCCTATTTTCATTTCGCCACAAGCCACGTGGGGACAGCCGCCCGCGGCTGTTCAGGCGAGCAAGGCTCGCCAGTGTTTTCCTTCGTCGAGTAAAGATCATCGGCCAGAATTTGTGGAACCGCGGAGCTGCGCTCCGCCGGACAGCCGGGGGCGGCTGTCCCCACGTGTTCAGTGGTGACTAGTTCGGCGTTTCTTACTCATGCTGGCTAACCGAGAGCACGTTCCCGTCCGGATCCTTGAACCAAGCCACCTTGTTGCCACCGGGTGCTGTCCAGATTCCCCGCTCCTGGTCCTGGACGAACGGATATTTCTCGAACACCACGCCTCGCCCCTGCAGCCAGCGGACCACGGCTTCAATGTCGCGCACTTCCCAGCCCAGGACGGTGTACGGAGCCGGGGTGAAATCCTGCGCCTTGGCGATTCGGATCATGGTTTCGCCCGCTCTCATGACCAGGGCAAACGGATCGTCGCTGACGAACTGAAATCCCAATTTGTCTTCGTAAAAACCGCGCGCCTTCTGGGCGTCCTTGGTGGGGACAAAGCCGATAACCTTGCTTGAAGCCAGCATTTCTGCCTCCCCAGCCGGGAATTATGGTCCTCGAAAGAGACTGACCTAAGTCGAAACTTTTCCCCACTGTGGGTGAAAAATTGACCTATAATTCACCCGCCCTCGAGGCGTTTCTGTGGCGATGGATACTATACCCACTGGCGCGGCCCCGCGCATAGCGGTCGTGACCACCGATGAATCGGTGCAGCTGGCGGCGCAGGAAGTATTGGCTTCTGCCTTCCACACTACACTCCTGGGCTCGGGCGAACAGATACTGCCCCTGCTCGATGAAGTCTCGCTGGAAGCTCTTATTCTCGATCTCGAAACGACCTACGCATCTGATCAGGAGACGCTCCGGTTAGTACGCCGACTGCGCGAACGCGACGAACATCTGGTTCTGCTCGGATTCACCCGGTCACACAACAAAGCCTCCCGCAATCAGTTCGAACAAGCGGGCATCAGCCGCTGCTTCGTCGCGCCGGTCGACTTTGAGGACGTGCAGAGCGTACTGCGCCGTGCCCTGGAGGAACGATCCGCGGAAATCGAGAACCACCGTCTGCGCGAAGAGGCTCGTGGCCGGAATTCCTTTTGCCAGTTGATCGGCGGCAGCGATGCAATGCGGCTGGTTTATGACGGGATCAGCCGCGTGGCCGAGAGCAACGTGAATGTGCTGGTTCGAGGAGAGAGCGGAACCGGGAAGGAACTGGTGGCGCAAGCCATTGTCGCCAGCGGGTCGCGGAAGGACAAGCCTTTTGTCAGTGTGAACTGCGCGGCGCTTCCGGAGAGCCTGATCGAGGCCGAGCTGTTTGGCCATGAAAAGGGCGCCTTCACGGATGCGCATGAATCGCGCGCCGGCCATATCGAGGCGGCACACGGGGGAACGCTATTTCTGGATGAGATTGGAACGCTGGGACTGACTTTGCAAAGCAAGTTGCTGCGGGTTCTGGAGCAGCATGTCGTCCAGCGTATCGGCAGCCGGACTACCAAGAAGATCGATTTCAGGCTCATTACCGCTACCAACGAAGACCTGGAGCAGGCGGTACGGGCGGGCCGCTTTCGGGAAGATCTTTATTACCGGCTCAACGTAGTTCCGATCGTGTTGCCTCCGCTGCGCGAACGGCCGGGCGATGTCGCCATCCTGCTGGATCATTTCCTGCGCATGTATTGCGCCGCCAACAGTCTGCCCCTCAAGCGGCTGGATGCCGATGCTTTGGAAATTCTTGAGGAATATCACTGGCCGGGAAACGTCCGCGAGCTGGAAAACCTGGTGCAGCGGCTGGTTATCATGGGATCAGGCGCGGTGATCACCGCCAAACACTTGCCACAGCAAATCCTTTACAGCAGCACGGCCAAGCAGGAGGCCCTGCTCATTCCGGAAGACGGAATTTCCTTTGACGAAGAAATGGCCCGGATCGAGCTGGCATATCTGCAGGCGGCTTTGCGCCGGACCGGGGGCAAGAAGGTGGCAGCCGCCGCTCTGCTCCAGATCAACGCGCAGAAGATGAAATACCTGTGCCGGAAATATGGGCTTCAGGGTTAATTATTAGCCTAATGAGGGTTAATTTTTAACCCTCTGCGAGACGGCCCTCGTTTCGTTCCGATATTTCCACAGAGCATCTAGACGTATCTCATTGAGTCCATTGACTCTCTCGCAAACCAAACCACCGCGTTGCTTTGGCACAGCTCTTGCTTATAACAAAAACAGACCGGACAGGGTGAGTCAATCAGACCCGCGGTTGAGACATTAAAATTCAACTTCGACGGAGGACGTCATGTCGGTACAGAAGAAATCCTTGATCAGCCAGCGGTCAGCGGTTAAGAGCGCCATTCTGGCCACGCCCCAGACTTCCAGTTTTGCGCCGGCAATCAGTCCAGCCGTTGCGCCGAAGGTATCCCACAAGGTCGCTCCGAAGGTCTCGCACAAAGTTGCACCGAAGGTATCCCACAAGGTCGCGCCGAAAGTCTCACACAAGGTTGCGCCGAAGGTATCTCACAAGGTCGCGGCGAAGGTGTCGCATCGGGTACGATCCCTGTAAAACGAGATCAGTTTCCGGTCTCTTGAAGATAGTAAGGGGCTGCAGAACACTGCAGCCCCTTTTCCAATTACGGCCGTCACCACATACGCCTGCCTACCAGGTCCCGGGCAAAACGCCAGGCAAACTCGGCTATGCTGCGACGGCCGACTAAAATCTTGGCATTGCCGCTCATTCCTTCTCTTAAATCGCCCTGGTTTTGCAACTCTACGTTGCCGATGTAAAACTTCGGAACCCGAATGCCTTCCAATTGAGCTTTCTCTACCAGACCGTCCTCGATCGAGGACGATGCGGGCGCCAACGATGCCAGGATCCCAGACCATCCGGTGAACTGTGACGCGGCATGAAGCCGAACTGAAGCTCCCGGGTGAACGTCGCGCATACTAAACTCTGGAACGTAAATGCGCGCTGTCATGGTCGACAGGTCGGCTACTTCGGCGACGTTGGTTCCGGATTTTAGGTAAGCGCCCAGCAGATCGTGCAGCCGCGGCGTAGTGACAGTGCCTTTTATGGGACTTGTTACTTCCAGATGCTTTATCTCTTCAGTGAAGCTGCGGTGGCGCTCTGTGGACTGCTGACGTTCGCGCTCTGCTGGCCCGAAATTCGTGTAACTCATGCTGGCCTGCGTCGCCCGGGCGGAGGCATTGTGCATATCGGCGCCGGCCTGCGCGGCTGCCGACTCCAGTTCCAGGCTGCGAAGCCGCAACAATGCTCCACCGGCGGCGACCGGCTGCCCTTCATCCGCAAGTATCTCGGCTACGGTTCCAGGAACTTCGGTGTGGATTAAAGCTCTGCGCACCGGCTCCAGGGCAAAGCGGCCGTCGACGAAATCCGGCCATAGCGGGGCGAACAACAAGGCCAGGCCGGCTACGCCGAGCAATGCCGCACGGGCTGGAGTAAACCAGGCGATGATTCGTTCCTTCTTGTCCAGATAAACCGTTTTCATAAACCGCTCCAGCATGACAATCCGTGATTTAAAAAGCCGATAGCCGAGCCAAAGCGTCGGCAGCCAGGCCCACTCAGGCGTGTATGCGCGCAGGATGTGGTAAGCGAAGACCACCACAACTGCGATCAGCAGATAACTGTATGCACCCGAAAGCACGCAATAGACGACATACCAGGGTCGCCGGGAGCGTGGGACATATTCGACCTCAACCGGCAACCGAAAAATATGCTTGCGGGTCCAACTGGAGACGAAGGCTGTGGACTTTTCTTTCAGATCGGTTTCGTCGATCAGCTCGGCCAGGAGATAGTAGCCGTCCAGCTTGATCAGCGGGTTGAGGTTCAGGATGGTCACGCCGATACCGGTCACCATGATGACTTTGTAAGCAAAATCGTGGATGAACATCCCGGTAGCCGTGCCCCACCAGATAGTGGTCGCGACCACGCACAGCATAAGATCGACCCAAATTCCCGCAATGGTGGTGGAAATCCGCGCCTTCCTGTCGCCTACAATCCAGACCTGAGTGCAATCGCACATGAAAGTTGGCGCAAAGAACATCAGCATGAATTGCATGCTTTCTACGCGGGCGCCGAAGTGCTTGCAGGTCAGACCGTGAGCGGTCTCGTGAAAGAACGCCATGGCTCCAAACAGGAACCAGAATTCCACCAGGTCCCAGCTGCTCTTCGCCGTGAAGTTGTAGAAAGCAAAACTGTCGCTCCAGATCTCGCCGAACTTGTCGGTCCACATCCATGCCATAACCCCGAACATGAAGATAGTCAGGAGAGTGAACCAGGTGGTGTAAACGAATTCGAGGTAAGGCTTGAGAGTGGTCAGATAGTCGTCTGCATGAGGCCAGACGTACAGTGCAAAGTCGGTTATGTCCGCGACGTAAAATCGCCCACGTTTCTTGCGCTCGGCGCTTGTCTTTTGCCGGAGGGTGACGTTTTTCTCCAGCGGCGTCTTGTAGAAGAGATCGCCTTGCCCTTCCAGGCCAGCGGCGAACTCTCTCACATCCTCTTCGGTGAATGCGATGTTGGCCTGGCTGAGAATCAGGTCTGCAATCTCCTTGTAAGATCGCTCGCCATTGAATAGTTGCAAAAGTTGCCAGTGCTCCGGCGTGAATCGAAGGTAGACGTCGCTTCCAGGCATTTTCGCGAGCACGACGCGAATGCCCTGCTCCAGATGTTCTCTGGAGATGACACGTGGGTCGAGCTTGGGAAAGCGGCGCTGCGCCGTCGTAGTCGGAAGATCGGGCAGCGCTACTTCAAGAGCTTCGAGGATGTTCATTTCGGATTGATGCGGATATTGGCGAGCATTCCCGGCCTCAGGTCCGGCGCTGGACCCTGTAGCCGGGCCACCACTTCGATAGTTCCGCTTGAGGGATCGACCACCGGGCTGATCTGGGTAACGGCGGCGGTGTGATGAACCGCCGATGAGCCATCGGCCAAATCAACGCTCACCACTTGCCCATTCTTGAGTTTGCCCACGAAGCGTTCCGGCAGGGTGAACTTTACCTCCAATGGCGATACTGCGGTAACCCAGAAGAGGCGGTCGCTGATCCCAACCTTTTGTCCCACGCGGACATAACGGCGGGCGACGATACCGTCAAACGGCGCTGTGATCCGCGTCTTTTCCTTTTCCAGGCCCAGTGATCGCTCGGTCGCTTGGGCGTTAGTGAGCATTTCGGTTTCGCGGCTGATTTCGAACTTGTCCGCCTCGACTTTGTACTGGGCGTGCTCCAAGGTTTCCTTGGTAAAGACGCCGGCTTCCCAAAGCTTTTGAGCCCGGGTGAGATCGGATTCGAGGACTTTGGTCTCAGCCTCCCAGTTTTTGAGATTCGCCTGGATGGAGCGGGTCTTGGCGGAGGCGGCGTCGAGGTCGGCGGAAATCTGGCGGTCGTCGAGGCGGGCGAGAAGCTTTCCTTTGCGTACATGAGTGTTGGGCTCGGCCAGAATGGAGACGATGACGCCTTCACGCAGGGCAGCTACGTCGACCTGGTTCTCAACGACGATCGGGCCTGAGGATACGAACGTGCCGTCATCCGGGGCGGATGAAGCCGAGACAGTGGGTCGCGCCACCGGCGGAGCCGCAGCCACTTTGGACGTGTCGCTTGAATCGCTGCAACTGCTCAGGGCCAGCGCAACCATCACCAGTAGAGCGAACGCGAGAACCCGTTTCATAAAGCCTCCGGTTTACCGGCCTGTCCGTTCAACGGTGTGCCTCTGGCTAATCGGCGGGCAAGATGCCCGCCGGACAGCCGGCGGGACGCCGGCGCTACAACTACCATCCAAACCACGACCACAGCTTTGACCAGATCCATATTGCGGGGCGGCGGAAGAGTACTTTTCCTGCAGGACTCCATCCCGTCAAGACTTTGCCGCGGCCCTGCATGCCGTCACGAATCGCCGCGTCGGCGTTCGGGACGAGAACCCGCGCGAAGAAAAAACGGTCCGCGCCTTGCACCTGACTTCGCGGGCTGACCACAGTCACCACGCCGTGGAAGGTCCTCGTAGGAAACCCTTCCAACTTTACAGAGGCCTTCTCTCCGGGGTGGAGGAGCAGGACGTCATCGGCGTCAATGGCCACATCCACGATCGCGCGCGAAGTGTCGACAACTTCGGCAAAGGTGTCGCCGGGCAAAAGCTTCCTCCCCACAAAATCTTCCACGTGCGGGGTTGCGATCACACCGTTGATAGGCGAGCGCAGTTGTGTGCGGTCCAGGCGCTCGCGGGCGCGACCAAGCTCGGAGGCCCAATAGTCCGCCTGAATCCGCTGAATGCCGGCTTCGCCTCCATCATTGCTATTCAAAGCCCGATTCATCTGCGACACCGCAGTTTCGTACTTGGCTTGAGCCGCCGCCAGTTGGGCGCGGTACTGCCAGTCGGAAAGAGTGGCCAGGGTTGTGCCCGCAGTCACCGCATCGCCTTCGCGAACCTGAACCCGCTGCACTGTGCCTTCCACCTCCGGCTGTATCAAAACGCTTTGCGCCGCGCTGACCGTAGCATCGCCCACTACACGGAGCGGAAGTGGAAAGACCAGAAGGAACAGCAGCGCCGTGACTGCGCCCACGACCAGCGCCGCCCGCCGCCGTTTCTCCAGCGCCAGAAATTTGCGTTTCCGGTCCAGTACTGGCTTCAGCAGGTCAATGAAAGGCACTTCCCGGTAGAGCGAGGCATTGCGAAGCGCAACCGTCGCTTGCGCTGACAGGATCTTGATCATTTCCAGGTGGGCTGGGCCCAGGAAATCAGGATCGCTGCTCTCGAGTGACAGTATGCCGACGCGGCCATCGTCGTCAGCGAGCGGCACGGCGTAAAAGCCGCGCATGCCGGATTCCGCGAAATACTTGCCGAACTTGGCTTGCGTTTCCTGGCGCGGATCTTCAAATTCTTGCCCGTGCTGCGAGAAGGAGACCTCCTCATTCGATAGTGATGCCCATTCCAGAATGTCCTGCAGGCGAACCACATTGGGATCCTGCGGGTTGATCCGAGGCATTCCGGTGATGGCCCGAATCTTCAGTCGGCCCCTTTCCTCCAAAGCGATCGTCGCTCGTTCATACGGAATTACCGCTCCCGGCCCAGTGACTATCGCGTCCAGCACCCGGTCCAGATCGAGGGTCGAGGTGATCTCAGCACTTACCTTGACCAGGGCTTCCAGGATCTGGACTTTGCGCTCTGCCTGCAGCAACCCGGCATTGTTCAAGGCCGACGCGGCAGTTTCAGCGATGGAGTTGAGCAGGAAAAGATCATCGTCGGAGAACGGAGTTCCGTCCCGCTTGTTAATGGCTTCGATCAGGCCAACCTGAAATTCCTTGGCTACGAGGGGAGCGATGATGACCGAGAAGATGGCGCCATCGTGACCCGCATTTCGCCGCTGCAGGCGTTGGTCATTCGGGTCATCGATGAGCAAAGGCTCGCCTGAATCGGAAGCGTCGGCCACGTACCCTTCTCCGCTTGTTTCCGTCGTGCCGACCTCCCGGGTTGGGTCTTCCCCGGCACGATCCATCAGCAGCAGTTCATGCTCGTCCTTCACCAACCAGAGATTTACGGCCTGAGCTTCGAGAATTTCCCGCACCTTCGCGGTGATGATGGGATTCAGCTCATCCATTTCCAGGGTTGAGTTGAAGACCTTCTCAACGTCATAAAGCTGGGTCAGACGGGAAATGGACTCCAGATGGGAATTACGCTCAGCTTCGTAATGGGTAGCGCTCGAAAACGCGGGCGCGGCGTAGTCGACTAGCTCGGCGAGACCGGCCAGCTCCGCTTCATCAAGTGCTTCATCGAAGGTGGCGGCTTCCAGAGCCCCGATTAACGTCTCGTTGACGATCATTGGAACATAGGCTAGGGATAGAAGCGTGCGGCGGGCATGCAAGTGAGCATAGTCTTCACGGACAAGAGTTGTTCCGGACAGCAGCAAGGGCTGGCTGTGCTTGGCGAGAAGACCCAGGGTACCTGAGTCAAGCGGAATGGCTGCTTCGTCCAGGTGGATGTCCCCGGCTACGGCCTTAGGAGACCACTGGGTTGTTCCTTCATGTTGTTCGAGCAAATAGACTATTGCGGCCGCACCGGGAAGCATTTCGGTGATTTGTTGGGCCAGCAGGAACGCGCGAGGCTGAACTTCGCGCTCCTGAAGCAGGGCACTCAGGAACCGGGCCTGCAACTCGACGGATGTCGACTTGGGCATTTGTTGTTTCTGGTCGCCGGTTGCCGATCGCAAGACAACGAGGCTGTGCGGGGGAAGGCTAGGCAGCCACGCACTTGCAAATTCGCGGCGGCTCCCGTAACTTGAGCGGGCAATCTAACAAATCGACCCCCGGCTGTCAATGTTTCGCGTTGGCCGGCGGTTTCGGTTTCAGATTAGCCCCAGAGGAGCAAGATGGAGATCAGCGTACGCAGGCTTTCGGAAGTTCAGATCATTCAGATTCGCGGTGCTTTACGGCTGGGCATTGGGGTCGACAGCTTTCGCCAGGCCATGGAAGATGCACTGGCTGCCGGAGACACGCGCATGGTCGTCAACTTCGCGGAAGTGCCCATGATCGATTCCAGCGGAATCGGAATCTTGGTCAAAGCCATGGCCTCGGCGAAACAACGCGGAGGCGGCGTGAAACTGGTCACCCCGTCCAAGTTCGTGGTGCAAACTCTGAAGCTGATCGGCGTGCTGAATCTGTTCGAGGTCTTTGAGGATGAGAATGCTGCGGTTCAATCCTTTGCTTCACACTAGCGACATCATCTCTTCTGCCGTGCATCCTGTCCTTCACGCGACAACCCACACCTCAGGTTTGTGACTGGTAGGAGACCGATTGCGTCTGCTCGGGGGCCGCTGGCGCCGTGCCGTTTGGCAAAGCTTCAGGCCGTGCCGGCTGGCGGTTCTGGTCCGAACCATTGTCGCCCGGGTCCACGCCATCTTCGAGATTGAAGCGCAAGGCACCGGTGTTCACGCGTGGCGTGATCGAATAACTTGCCGACGAGTCGTAGTCATAGTCATACGAAGCGTCCGGATCGTACGGTGGCCGATTGCCGTATCCGGTGTCAGGGTAAGACTGGTAGATGTACGACGGCGCATACCAATAAGGGTCATACCACCAGGGATTCCATCCGTACGCCCAGCCCGATCCCCAGTAGCCACCCCAATAAGGCCATCCCAAGCCAAAGCCCCAACCTCCCCAACCCCAGCCAAAGCCCGTCCCCCAAAAGCCCGTGTTCCATCCGTAGCCGTAGCCGGGCCAAAAGCCTCTCCCACGACCGTAGCCATGCCAGCCGAACCCTGCAAAGCGGTTGCCGCGCCAACCCAGGCCGCCGCTAAAACCGCGGTTGCCAAATCCGCGGAAGCCGCTGAAGGAACCGTAACGCGAGCCTCTAAATAGGGAGCTCGATCCGAATCGTGTGCTCCCAAAGGATCCGACCGTAGAGTGACCGACACGCGATCCCGCGAAGGACGAATTGCCGAAGCTTGATCCGCCAAAGTGTGAACCGCTGAAACCCGCGCCACCGCGAATTGGCCCTGAGGGCGAACTGCGTCCGGTGCCGAAGGCCGCCGTCGGTGAAGCGCCCCTTGACGGGCCAAAAGAGCGCCAGCCACTCTCGGACCTTCCCTCGTTATGAGCGGAAAAGCCGGAGCCAGTAGTGTTTCCGGAGTTGCGTCCCATGCTGGAACGCCCGGAACTGCCGGCGTTGCCGAACGAATGCCACCGCCCATCACTGATCGCGGGACGAGAATTCGACGAGCGATTTCCGAACGAGCCGAAATTGTGGCTGGATTCGAACCCGCGATTTCGACCGGCCATTCCGCGCGACGAACTGAACCCGCCGTACGATCCCCTGTTCTCTCCGTAATGACCAGCCGCTGATCCACCGCCGAAGCCGCCTCGGTTGTAGCTTCTCCCGCCAACAGATCCTCCGCCAAAAGCCCGCGTGCCGCCGTAGGAACTGCCTCCCCGAGGTCCTCCTCCTCCTCCGCGGTAAGATCCGCCCCCGCTGTGGGAAGCGCCACCTCCATGGAAACTGCCGCCACCACCACCACCGTGAAACCCGCCGCCTCCGCCACCTCCGTGGGAGCCTCCGCCTCCACCGCCGTGACCGTGCTGACCGAATGCTGAATCTGGCGTGAGCGCAAAACCGAAAGCAGCTAACGCGATGAGGGATTTAACAAGAACAAATCTGTTCATAACCTGTCCTCCCCTGCGAGCCGGTAGCGGACTTTCAACTGCGTAGCCTGCGCATTCGCAAGGCTCCTATCGAATGAAATTCTCGTCCCTGTGCAAGAGTTTTCACAGAAGCCCGCGCTACTCGCGGAAACAACCGATACTAAAGATGCAGTTCGAGTGCCAATTATGGGCAAAACAATCGGCAATCATTAACCCTCACTGTTTTCAATATGTCAGGCTGAGTGGGAATATCTCGGATCGCCAGCGACCACCAGCTTTCTGTGGCCCAATTCCACCGGGGTGGTGGTTTTCGGCCAGGGGCGGGCCTTCCCGGGGAGACGTCTTCCTCCCACCTTTGTCGCTGGGTCACTGCCGTGCGGTTTGCGATCCGAGGCGGAACGCAGTCAGGCAACTTTTGTTCGCTCTCGAGGGTTCAATGTAAGTAGCAATCGTTTCCGGTTTGGAGGAGAGCTTGAAAACGTCGCGTTTTTTTCATAGTCAGAACCGTTTGACCCATGCCAAGACCATTTGTTCATTCTTGGTGCTGGTTTGCCTTGCGGTGCCTTCGGTCAACGCGCAGAGCGGCCCTTTTAGCCCTTATCAGGGTGAGAGTGACGGCGTCAGTGCTGGCGGAAAGTGGATGGAGTTTCATTCCGAAGACAAGATGACCGGTACCAAGAAGGTCCGCTTTGAGCTTCTCTCGGATAACTACCTGGCAGAAGACCCGGACTACAAGCCACGAATCCAATTCATGTGCAGCAATGGCAAGTACAGCGACGCCGATTTTAATCCCGGCATCCGGTTAGGCCCACCCAACCGTCCCGGCTTTTGGGGACAACCCCAGATGGAAGTCATGGTACGCGTCGACGACGCGCACAGCTATCACGGCTGGAACTGGATTCGCAACCGCTCCCTCTCCATGGACAAAGGCACCACTCGCGAATTGATCGGGGCTCATATCTTCAAGGTGGAAATCCGCGGCCGCAACGGACCGGAAATCGCAGAATTTTCTCCTGCTGGTCTGGATCTCGCCCGGGTGAAGCAGGCCTGCGATTTGACTCCGAAAAAACCCAGCAAGGACTAGCGCCACTGTCATCCAGCCCAAGTCCCGATGAGACTACGCGCTGCAAAAATCCCCAGCCTGACGGTGGGGAAGCTGAATTCCGGAACGGCCCTTCCACACGTCGAGGCGGCCGAGCTATTTCAGATGAAGGTTGAAGATACCGAAGAGGTAGATGGCACTGCCCAAAGAGAGCATGGCGAGAGTAAAGGTCGCCAGGGGCGTACTGACGAGTCGTCTTTTCTGTGGTTGGCGATGGTCCAGGGTGGCCCGGTATTTGTCTATCCACTCTTGCTCGTGTTTGGCTTGACCGAACGATGACTGGAGGGAAGCCTGAAGGCGACGCCGATCATCGTGCTCGAGCGAAACGAACCGGAAAGGCTGTTTGCTCACCGAGACCGGCCGCAGCATTTCTGCGGTGCCAAGCACAGGCCCGGTCGGCGTGACGAACATCAGCTTCACGTGGGAATCCGGCTGCACGGGTCCGGGTACGCAGAGCATGCCGCCCGTGAGCGAGATGACTTCCAGCTGTGCTTGAGTTCGGCGGCCGTCTTCAAATCGAAGCACGGCAGGCGTGACGGCGGCCAAATTGCATCTTGGAGCGCGACCGGTAGGGTTGAGTTGGGGGAGGGCGTTCACACACCTGAGTATGCTACTGGCCCATGCCGAGTAGGAGATTACGGAAGGACCTACCTAGTACGGTTACTTAGTTTCGGGTCGATTTGCGGCTCGGACCGCTTTTCTCAGATCAGCCTAATCCAGACAAACCGGCATCGTCTTCGACTCTGGTCGGGTTTTCAGGACGGAGACTTCACCGGTCCCAGGTAGTGGTCGTACCAGTCAAGCGTCTCTTTGATGATGTCGTTGCGGGCTGGAAGGTGACCTACGTCGAACAAGGCGTGGCGTTTGTCCTTGAGTGGAGTTCCCAGCAGACGGAACATCGGTATCTGGCAGGTGTTGAGAGGAGTGTCGAAATCGTACTTGCCGTTGATCATCAGGAAGGGAATGGTCACGCGTGAAACGAAGTTAAGAGAGTCGGCTTCGGGAGGTAGGCTGCTGGGATACAATCCCCCTCCAATGGCCACAGCGACTTTGATGCGCTTCTCCAGCGCCAGCAGTCGTGGCGCGGTTGAAGCTCCCGAGCTGACACCGTAAAAGCCCAGCCGGTCGTGGTCGATATCGGTTCGCGACTCCAGATAATCGATCGAACGGAAAAAATCTTTGGTGCGCTGAATGGTCAGATCCCGCCAAACATTACTGCCCGGCGTGTACTCGACGTGCCGCTCGTAAGTACCCTTGTAGACCGGAAGCAGTAAAGCCCGTCCGCTACGGATAATGAAATCCAGAAAAACCATCTCTACATTCTCGCTGGACCGCTCGTCATAGGCGCCGGCATGAGGAAAATAGACGATGGTTTGATAGGGCGGTGTGGCATTTTTCGGCAGGAAAAGGTTGGCCAGAATTCGTTCGTTTCCGTAGGCGGCGTTATAGGTGATCCGCTCCCGTTTCCAATACTCCGATTTGTCGTCCACCGATTCGACGTGCGGCTGCAGGTCAGTCTTGTCGTAGGCGTAGAACGCCTGGTAGATATTGAAGACCTGGTCGGAAACCGGTTCCTCTTTGTTGAAATCCCGAGTCAGCTTCTCGATGGGGCGAGTGAGCGCCTCGGACGGTGGACCGCCGATATTTTTCATCAGCCGGATTCCGTAGGTAGGAAGTCGGCCAAAGGGAGATTGCGCGTCTTCATCCACAAACATGTAAACAGCTTCGTTATATCCTCCCCCGAGGATGTAGCGGCGGTCGCCTGACTGGTTCCAGCACCATTCCTTGACATTGCCGGCCATGTCGTACGCGCCGTATGGGCTGATTCCTCCGAGGCTGCCAACGCTGACCGTGCCGTTGCCAGAGAAATTGCTCAAGCGGACGTTGTCAGCAAAAATGCTGGGCCCGGCGGCGTTGTACCATTGGTAGACGGTGGGTAGGCTTTTGCCCACGAATTCGGCATAGGCCGCAGCTTCGTACCAGCTCACACCGCTTACGGGAAAATCATCCTGGCCTTTCGGATACTCCCCTAGCTCCCATGTGGCCGGACCGGGACGGCCTGTACGATCGCGAAATTCGTGCACCGCTTGGTCCCATGTGAGAGCGTGGCCGTTCTTCACGAAAGGTTCCTTCCAGTACTCCGGTTTCTTGTAGCCTCCGCTGTCGACAAATTTCTTGAACTCGCGATTGGTCACTTCGTACTTATCCAGCAGGTAGGGCGGCAAGTCCACCGTGGGTGCGTTTCCCCACTGAATAGGGCCGCCGCTCACCCGCACCATCTCTACAGGAAGTGTCCCTTCCGGGTCGAGTGTGAAATTGATGACAGCGGTACGGTATGCGGCCGCCGCGCCTTCGACCGTTGTGTAACCTTTCTTTGAGATCCTCCAACGAAAATATCCGAAGGGGACGTGAGTGCCCTCAAGGGGCGAAGTCCCCAGCAGTTGCCAATCGTCGCTGCGGTCTGCGTAGTCCTTCACATACACATCGGTCCCCGGCGGCGTCGTCCGGATGGAGACGTCGGCCAAATAATCCCGCTCTATCTGTGCGAAAAAAGGATCGCCTGGAATGTAACGCTTGGCTTGCTCGGCGAGGCGAAAGGCAGGCAGCAACTGCTCCTTCCCAATGAGCCGGGAAATTTCCGGGATTGCCTCTTCGCGGGCCCAACGGACTTTGGCATTGTGGCGCACGGCCCAGATCACCGCACCCGCTGCCATTATGAGGACGAGAACGGCCGGGACAACGAAGGCGGGTTTGCGCACGATCTGCGAAGCCGGCAACGTGGCTGCGGGACCTGAAACCAATTGCCGTAACAACCTCTTGAGATCGTCCGCCAGTTCCTGAGCAGACTGGTAACGCTTATCGCGTTCCTTTTCCAGCGCCGTGAATATGATCCTTTGCAGCTCCGGGGGCGAGGCAGGATTGAGTTGCTGTGGAGGGTCCGGCACCTTGTGAAGGATGGCATCGAAGATTACCGCCGACGTATTCCCCTGAAACGGCGGCTTGCCGGTAGCCATTTCATAGAGCATCGAACCGAGAGAGAAGATATCGGTGCGAGCGTCAAGCGGTTCGCCACGCGCCTGCTCCGGCGACATGTATGCGACGGTGCCCATCGCCTGACCGGGGTTGGTGAGCGCCTTCTCCAGGGTGGCAGTAGGCGCAGCCTCCCCCTCCCCTGCTGCAGGACCAAACTGCTTGGCCAGGCCGAAGTCCAGAAGCTTGGCCTGTCCCCGCCGGGTGATAAAAGTATTGGCTGGCTTGATGTCGCGGTGAATGATGCCTTCGGAATGGGCGGCGTCGAGGGCATCGGCAAGTTCCATACCAAGCTGAGCGATCTGTTCGGCGGGAAGCGGCTGGCCCGCGATCCGGTGGGCGAGGGTCACGCCGGTCAGCAGCTCCATGGCAATGAAGGGCTTGCCCTGGTATTCGTCCACTTCAAAGATGGTGCAGATATTGGGGTGGTTCAAAGCCGAGGCCGAGCGCGCTTCGCGGCGGAAACGGCTGAGAGCCTGGGGATCGTTGACCACGTCGTCAGGCAGAAATTTCAGGGCGACGAGGCGGTTGAGTTTGGTGTCTTCAGCTTTGTAGACCACACCCATCCCACCCCCACCGAGCTTCTCGACAATGCGGTAGTGCGAGATGGTCTGGCCGATCACGAGGGCCACCGAAACTCTAGGTCACACTATATCGGGTTGCCGTATGTTAGGTCGGGGGTTCGATGAAAGTCAAAGGCAGCGACTGGCGGACAGCAACCAGAGATAGTTCGCGGAGAATCCAAGCGGGCGAGGCCGTTGCCGAGCTAGAGCCATGAACGATCACATTATTCCCTCTTTAATTTGCGAGTATTTGAAGACAGTCCCTTCGGAGCCTACCAGCAGGTTTTCGGCGAAACTCGATATGTGAACTTAGGGTCGTGCTTGGTTTACCCTCGTCTTCTTGCGCTTACCGGATTCTCCATCGACTAGGACCTTGTAGGGGACTAGATGGGGGAACGTCGTAGAAGTGCTCCCCTTGCTGTTTGCCCGCACTATTGCCGGTATCGCAGGGAACGAACAGGATGTCATCAGCTTGCAGCATCACGTCCGGAGCTTTTGCCTGCAGGATCTTCTTAATGTCTACAGGAACCTCGGTGCGGCCATATTTGCCCTTTCGGAGGATCTTGGCATTGTGCAGGCTAGCGGTCGGGTTCGCCCCTTCCGCGGTCGCCAGTGCCTTCAGCACCGTGATGGGACCGGTATCCTTCATAATCACGCCCATGGGCTTGTGTACGTCGCCTACCACGTAAATGATGCCCGCTTTGGAGACCGCCTCTGGCGGCTTCGTAACTGGGACGAGTGGCTTTGCTTTGCCTGATTCTTGGCTCAGCGAAAGGAGGGGGACGGAAATCAGACACGCCAGCGAGAGGAAGCGCAGCACCATATACAGCCTCAAGTAGCAACTCATTCTACTGCAACCGGTCCGCGCTAGGCACAATCCTCACATAGTTGTCGCAATCAGGGCCGCCTTCCCCGAGCGGTTGCCTGCCAGGAAAAACGGCCCATTGTCTCATCCGTACTTGACAGCGTGGAATTAGTGTCACCATTACACATTGCTGTTACTTCTTTTCTGCTTCTTTAGCCATACCTTCATGCAGAACGGCTAGGGCTTCCGCTTCCTTAGCCTGTTCGGCATCCAGTTCGGCCCAACGGTTGCAATGACTCGCACCTTCGACCGAACTACCATGCTTCGACTCCATGGCTGGATTTGGCGGGGCCTGTTTGTAGATTGCCGCCAGTTCTTCATGCTCTTTCGCACTTTGCGTCATGCGAGCAGCCTCTTGCCGATAGTAGGCAGCGATCTTCTGGTGCTCGGCAGGCTCTTTTGCGGTCTTCAACAATACCTTCAGCTCCTTCTTGCTGATGGTCGGATTGTTCTGTGCGGTCGCTGGATAAACGGACGTGAAGGAGGCCAATGTCAGAGCGATGATCAAAGCTAGTGATGAATTGGTGCGTGCGGTTTTCATAATTTCTCCAGTGGAGCTTCGCTCCATTTGTAATCCGCATCAATGTGAAGCGGCGAAAGACCGGACGACAGTCCTGCTGGTCCAATGACGCAGATTAACTATCCTCTTTCCCGCGATGGGAAGTTGTTGGAGAATGAAACTTAGATCAGAAAAACGCAAAGAATTGCTTGGAGGGCTGGGCCATGCGGTCGGACACGGGGAATTATCCGGGCTACCTCGACCGTGATCGACAAAACATCACTGGTTGAGGTGCTGGACGTTGGAGTCACTCCGTCCACAGGGCCGCTCGGAACTGGTGCCACCGTCAAGGGCGCCGATTTGCTAGAGGACAGCTCACAGCACGCGGCGTTAGGGAGAGCGTTCTGAATGCTCGCCAAGCCGAGATGCTTGCTGATCATCTGGCAATCCCCTGCATGCTGCCCAATCGCTGGTCCGTGTAGCAAACATGAAGCCAGAGCCGCAGGCGTCAGCGCCAAAAGTATGATTGCTAGTACAGCGGTGATTTTGGAGTGCAGAGTCATGGACTTGAACTTAATCCTACTGAGCCTGCCTTGGACGAGCTGTGATGGAGGTCACATCTGCGCGTGAGGAGTCACACAGTTCTGCCAATCGGATCGCGGGGTATTCGCTAGTTAACTGTTGTAACCAGGCGTGGCTGTTGAAAAAAGTCCCTCAACGGAACGCCTTTCATCTGCGAGCATGCCGTCGCCTGTTTTCTTGTCTCCGTTCGACTAAGTGGTAGCAGGCAGAACGTGTGTTATCGGCTGACTGAGGAAGCGCACCAGTCGCTTGATGTTCTGAGCTACCGCTGCTAGGAAGAACTGCTCGCGCACGAACCTGAGTCTCCGCAGACGCAAGCGCCGCAATCCGATCTGATTCTTCAGTTCCGCGAACAAGGCTTCCACCTTCTTTCTTTGCCGCTGTGCTTTGGCGAACTCTGGCGTGTTGACCAACTCCCGCGCACGTTGTCGGGCTGGTTCGTTCTGGTGGATGATAAGACCCCGGAAGGCAGCACTAGTGCATTGTGGCCGGAGCGAGCACGGACCACACTTTTTTCGTGTCCCGATGTAGTTGAGGGCTCGATTGCGATAAACTCGGCCACCGTAGTTGAGGAACTGGCCAGCAGGACAGATATAGCGATTGTTTTCCGGTTCGTACGTGAAACGCTCGGGGCCAAAGAATGGGCTCCTCTTTCGGTGGATACTGTCACGGGTGCGCATGTAGGGAGTGATGCTGCGATCGGCTAGCCATTGCAAGAACTCGCTGTTCCCGTAGGTCGTATCGGCCGCCACCGATTCCGGCTCTCGTCCTCGCCATTGAGTGAAGCGGGCGAGCATGTCTTGCGCGGCCACGGTTTCCTGACTCATGCGCGCCGCCGTGGCTTGCACTCCCACGATCACACAACTGTGATTGTCCACCAGATAGTTGTCGTAGTATCCCAGCCGCGCCGGTGTGCCGCCCTTGGTGGCGTAGGTAGAATCGGGATCGGTGGTCGAAACCTGGTCCTGTTCATGCACCGGTTCCTCCACCGGATTCCGCTTTTCCACTTCCCGCAGATACTGCCGCACGGTGTGATGAACTTGGGCCGCTTCCGCTAACTGCTCGCGTGGAATCCGGCTCTCTTTAGCTGCATTCGCTTCGATGAAGCTGCCGTCCACTGATAAATGCGTCCCTTGCACCAGTCCCACTTCCACACACTGCCGCACGATCTGCTCGAACAACTCCTCGAACAGCTTCGATTCCTGAAACCGTCCATGCCGGTTTTTCGAGAACGTGGAGTGATGCGGGATCTCCTGATCGAATCCCAGACCGGTGAACCAGCGCCACGCCAGGTGCATGCGCAGTTCCTCCACCAGCTTGCGCTCACTGGTGATCCCGTACAAATAACCGATCAGCAGAATGCGCAGCAGAAGTTCGGGATCAATGGAAGGACGGCCGGTATCGCTGTAACTCGCTTTCAGCTTCTCCCGCACAAAGGCAAAGCTGATGTGCTTTTCGATGAGCCGCAGCAGGTGGGTATCAGGAACCTGATCTTCCAGACGGAAGTAGTAGAACAGCGCTTCGGAGCGGTCGTGTTGCCCCATCATGATCAGCAGGCCTCCGACGATGAGAATCCACCAGAGCATGGGCAGGATCTCTTCCTTCTAACATGCTCCTGCTGATTCTTGGCCTTCAAATCATCGTGACTTTTTCAACACCCACAGGCGATTACACTCACGAACCTGCCAATGAGCGTCGTCAGCAACTCCTTAGAGATATTCCGGTTCCTCAGCTTTCCATGGACCTGCCATCCGCAAAATCATCCTGTTCCGAAGTGAGCGGCCAGTATTGGCGAGCGACAGGCAAGCCTGCGGTGGTCGAGAGATTCTTCGACAAACCCCTGTTCCCATAGAATGGATCTATATGCGTGCTCGCCTCGCGGTTCTCACAATCGTTCCTACGTTCTTCCTGGCATTGCTGGTTTGGCATCTCAGTTCATCAACACCGGCCAATCGTCTCGCAGCCGTGGCCACATCCCCAGATACACCGTCGCCAGGAGCCACAACTCCCGGCACCGCTGACTCCGCCCCCACAGCCGTGTATGCACATAACCTCATGTTGCGGAAAGGACCAGACTTTCGCATTTACGTTCGCTGGCTGCGCGGGAATATGGTGCGCACCCGCCGGGACGTGAATCCAACGTTTGATGATCCCGAGTCTTTTCTTCTCGACGTCAAAACCGGCGTAATTCGCGCCAATATAGGAGATATCGGAAACTTCCTTAATACGGGAGGGGTGGCAGGCTCACCGCTAACCAACATCACCCTTCTTGCCGACGGCGACCAGATCAAGCTCAAGGGAACTGTGCACAAGCTCATTCCTCTGCCGGTGGAATTGCTCGGCAGCGTCGCAGCGGCCTCCGACAACCGGATTCAACTACATGTCACTAAACTCAACGTTCTAAAGATTCCGTTGAAGGGGCTTCTCGGTGGGCTGCACGTCAGCATCTCAGACCTCATCCAGCCCAAGGGCATCCCGGGTGTTGAAATTTCCGGCAACGAAATCTTTTTCGACACCCTCAAACTGCTTCCGCCGCCCCATATTCATGGACAATTGACCAAAGTGCGTGTCGTCACTCCTGACATCGAAGAAGTTTACGGAAATGCCGAAGACACCGTGACCCGCGTCGAACAATGGAGAAACTTTCTGCGGCTAAACAACGGCACTATCGACTTCGGGAAACTGACCATGCATCACGTGGATCTCATCATGGTGGATCTCTCGAATGACTCCTGGTTCGATCTGGATCTTAACAACTATCAAAACCAGTTGGTGAACGGCTACACCCGCATGACCCCAGAAGCTGGACTGCAAATCTTCATGCCTGATCTGGATAACTTGCCGAAGAACAACGGAAGCCAGAACATCAGCCTGGAGTGGCTAAAACATCGAAATCTTCCTCCTCCGCCAGATATCACTTCTAAATAGCTCTCATCGTGCCTGAAACCATTCGTTTCTGTCCGAACGACTTCCGCCTCTGAAGTACTGTCATGATCAGGCGTCTACACCAGTAACCTGGTCTCTGTCCATTCACGGACACCCTCCGCTGAAACCGGACACTCAATTCGGTTCCCGTACACCTGCGAGATCCTGCAAGCTGCTTCCTTATCATGAAGTTGGATCCGCGGCGCTTTGGCTCTCGAATTGCCCTTCTTGCCATGGTGCCAGATCGTCGCCCGGGAGGCCGACTATGACCACCCTGCTGCAGGACCTGCGATTCGCTCTACGCCAGATGCTCCGCTCTCCCGGCTTTGCCCTCACCGCGGTCCTTACTCTGGCGCTCGGGATCGCCGCCAACGTCATAGTCTTCGGCGTACTTCAGGCATTGGTACTGCGGCCCATTGATGTGCCGCATGCGGAGCAGGTGATGACGCTCGCGCATAAAGACCAGCCCTATCCGATTTTTTCCTATCCGGAAGTGCGCGACGTCCGCGATGGCAGTACGGTGTTTTCTGCGGTTGCCGCTCAGATGATCCAGAATTTTGGCATGGAAGCCAACGGCGCCACCCGGCCAGTCTGGGGGGCCGAAGTGAGCGGGCAATACTTCGAAGTCGTCGGCATCAAGCCGTTCCTCGGTCGCCTGCTCGAGCGCGCCGATGACGATCATCCCGGAGCCTCCCAGGCTGCGGTGCTTTCCTGGCCGGTCTGGCGAAGTGATTTTGGTGCAGAACCCAACATCGTGGGAAAGACCATCCGCCTTAACAAGCATCCGTACACGATCGTCGGTGTTACCCCGGAAGGCTTCTACGGGACTGAAAAATTTGGGATGCTGGACATTTTCGTTCCCATGGCGAATGAAGCATTGCTGGACGGGGTCGATTGGCTTGAGTCGCGGAGCGATCCGCATGTCTATTCGAGCGTGCGCATCAAAGACGGCGTTACCATGCCCCAGGTACAGGCTGAACTGGACACGATTGCCGCCCGTATTGCCCGGCAGTATCCGAAAGATGAAGAAAAGCTATCGCTCAAGCTGACCCGTCCTGGCCTCATGGGCGACTTTTTCGGCGCGCCGGCGCGCGGTTTTCTGGCTGGGGTGCTGTTACTGGCCGGGATTGTGCTGCTCGCTGCCTGCGCAAACCTTGGCGGCCTGTTCGCAGCGCGTACGGCAGACCGCACCCGCGAGATTGCCATCCGCATGGCCATTGGGTCGAGCCGCTGGCGCGTCATCCGCCAGATTCTTGTTGAGGCCGTCTTGATTTCGATTCTTGGGGGTGCATGCGCCTGCGGTTTAGCGTGGATCGCCCTCACCGGTCTGGCAAACTGGCGCCCACCCACCGAATACCCAATGAGGTTCTTCGCGGTACAGCCGCAGCCATCGTTGATCCTGATGGGGTTGCTAATCTCGGTGCTCGCCGGCGCGGTGTTCGGTGTGATGCCACTGCGGCAAATATTTAAGACCGATCCAAATGAGGCGATTAAGAGCGGCGGAAGTCAATCCACCACTGGACGCCGCTGGGCGCTGCGCGATGTCCTGCTGGCGGCACAGATCGCGCTTTGCTGCGTCACCGTCACGGCGGCCTTTGTCTCGCTACGTGGCCTGAGAAAAGGGCTGACCATGGACATGGGGTTCAATCCCAAGCATGCGGTGCTGACGAAATTCGAGCTCAGCCAGGCAGGCTATTCCTCGGAATCCGCCGAACATTTCCAACGCCAACTGCTCGAAAGGGTCTCGCATCTGCCGGGAGTGACCGCAGTGGCCTACGGGCAAACCACGCCCCTCTCTCTGGATACAAACACTCCTGACGTCTTCTCTCAAGAAACCACCGATTTCAGGCCCTCAAAGCGGGCGTTTGGCGCCTTCGAATACGATGTCTCACCCGGGTACTTTACCGCCGCTGAAACATCCCTGCTCGCAGGACGGGATGTAAGCTTTGCTGACACTGCGCGGACTCCGCCCGTTGCCGTTGTGAATCGGGAGTTCGCCCGGCGCCTCTTCCATTCCAACGACGCCGTGGGCCGCTATTTCAAAAACAGCTCAGGCCAGTCGATCCAGATCGTGGGCGTCGTGGCAGATGGCAAGTACTTTTCACTTACTGAAGATCAGGCAGCGGCAGCGTTCTTTCCCATCACGCAGAAAACGACGACTCACACCTCGTTCATAGCCCGCACCCAGCCGGATTCTTCCGACCTGGCTACGAACGATATAGCAGCTACCATCCGCCAAGTAATCCGTGATCTTGACCCCGCTGTTCCCGTCCGGGAATCGAGCGTTTGGCACAGCCAGCTCGGACTGACGTTCTTCGTATCCCAGGTGGCTACAGTCGCCCTCGGCCTGTTTGGCGCTTTTGGATTGCTGCTCTCGATCACCGGGACCTTCGGCCTTGCCTCTTATACCGTCAGCAAGCGCCTGCGCGAACTGAGCATTCGCGTCGCTCTTGGTGCGCAGGCGAAGCAGATTCTCTCGGCCGCGCTCGGGCGCATGCTGATCCTGCTGGCCAGCGGGTCTGTGGTTGGGATACTGCTCGGTGTCGCGGCGAGTCGGGTGCTTTCGGCGATCGTGTACCAGGCGTCGGCCCAGGATCCATTCGTGCTTGCTGCCGTTGTATTGACTTTGCTGATTACGGGATCACTTTCGGTCGCCGGTCCCGTGAGACGCGCCCTGCACATCGACCCGGCAATCCTGCTTCGAGAAGAATAATTCTCAAGCCGGAACCGGAGACGCTGTGGCAGCCGTGGAGTGGGCTCCCCAGGCTGAAAACGGAAATGTTTTGAATCGAAAAAAGCGATGGACCAAATCGGCAATTTGGATTGACACCGGCCGGGTACAGCCGATAGTCTCTATTGCATACTTTTAAGAGTAGATTTCACCGAAAATGACTGGGACCGCTATCGCCGTGAGTCGTGCTGCACAGGAGGTGCGACTGCTTCTTCTCGCCCTTAGCGTGGCCATTCCTGGCCTGGTGCTTGCACCTCAAAATAGCGGCGGATGAATTTCAGAGATACCAGAGATTAACCAGAGGCCATCATCCACCGCATCGGATGATGGCCTTTTTACTTTCTTCAAAATTGTGGGTTCGGGCCTGCGAATCAGGCCGGGGAGGACGACTTGCCGGAACCAGATCACGTGACACCAGAACATACAACCATATTCGACACTACCCTGCGCGACGGGGAGCAATCTCCGGGCTGCAGTATGAACGTCAAAGAGAAGGTACGCATGGGGTACCAGCTCGACCGTTTGGGGGTGGATATCATTGAGGGTGGGTTTCCCATCGCCTCGGAAGGGGACTTTGACGCGGTGCGGGCGCTGGCGCGAGAGATCCGCCGCCCCGTGATTGCCGCGCTGGCCAGAAGTTGTCCCGGCGACATTGAACGAGCCGCTCGCGCCCTCGAAGGTGCCGCCCGGGCGCGGATTCATACCTTTCTTGCCACCTCCGACATCCACCTGCAACACAAGCTCAAGATCTCACGCCGGCAGTGTCTGGAACAGGCCCGCGACGGCGTCAAGCTGGCCCGGTCGTTCTGTAAGGACGTCCAGTTCTCCGCCGAGGATGCCAGCCGGACCGACATCAACTTTCTGTGTGAAGTGCTGGAGGCAGTGATTGAGGCGGGCGCTACCACGGTCAACATCCCGGACACCGTCGGCTACAGCGTGCCGCACGAGTTTGCGGAGTTAATTCAGACCCTGCGGCGGCGAGTGCGGGGAATCGACGGCGTGACCATTTCGGTTCACTGCCACGATGACTTGGGACTATCTGTGGCAAACTCGCTGGCAGCGATCAAGGCTGGCGCACGGCAGGTCGAGTGCACCGTCAACGGCATCGGCGAACGGGCTGGGAACACGTCGTTGGAAGAGCTGGTGATGGTGATGCGAGTGCGGGCGGAACACTATCCTTATGAAACGGCGGTGGTTGCCGAGCAGCTGTTTCCGTCCAGCCAGCTCTTGTCCGAGATCACCGGCGTCTACGTGCAGCCGCACAAGGCCATCGTCGGCAGGAACGCATTCGCGCACGAGGCAGGGATTCACCAGGATGGAATGATCAAGGATCCTTCCACCTATGAGATCATTGCGCCTCAATCGGTGGGGGCCCCACGCAACGAACTGGTCCTGGGTAAACACTCGGGGCGCAACGCTTTGCGGGTGCGTTACGAGAAGCTGGGCTTCACCTTTGACCGCGCCCAGCTGGACGACATCTACCGCCGGTTTGTGGCTTTGGCCGATAAAATTAAGACGGTCGAGGACGGGAACCTGCTGGAGCTGGTTCGCGATGTGCCCAGCCGGACTTCGACGCTCTCGGACAGCGCTGGAAAAACCGCAGGTACATGGATGGCTCCCGTTAGCCATGGGGATGTACAACCAGTGGCTGATGCGGCGGGTACCAAAGAGAGGGCCCATGCCGCGCATGCCCATGAGCGCGAAGGCGAGCAGGAAGACTATTTATGGGGAGTATGATACAACTATGTGGAACCGACCGACCGGTCGGACTGTGACGGCGCGGGACAGCTACCCCTGGCGGAGCAAGCTCCGCAATACCGTTGCTGACATGATTTCGGAATAAGGATTGGGTTCATGACAAGAACGGGAGCACAAATTCTTTGGGAGTGCCTGGAACGCGAGGGCGTAAAGCACGTCTTCGGCTATCCAGGCGGTGCAATTCTGCCGGCTTATGACGCCCTGAAGCACAGCGATATCCATCACATCCTGGTGCGTCACGAGCAAGGCGCCACTCACATGGCCGATGGATATGCACGCGCCAGCGGAGAGGTTGGAGTGGCGGTCGCGACTTCGGGCCCGGGTGCTACCAACATGGTCACGGGTATTGCCACGGCGATGCTGGATTCCTCTCCCATCGTTTGCATCACCGGGCAGGTCGGTAGCAAACTGATCGGCTCCGATGCTTTCCAGGAAACCGATATCACAGGCATCACGCTCCCCATTACCAAGCACAACTATCTCGTCACCCACGCCGACCAACTGGCGCGGACCTTGCGCGAGGCATTCTACGTGGCGCGTTCCGGCCGTCCCGGCCCGGTTCTGGTCGACATCACCAAAGACGCGCAGCAGTCTTCGTGCGAATTCGATTGGGAGGCGGCCAAGCCACAACTGCCAGGGTATCGTCCCGACCTTTCTCCGGAGGAGAGCGAGTACCAGCAGGCGTTGGAGTTGATCCACAGTGCCAAGCGCCCCGTGATCCTCGCTGGCCACGGCATTATTGTCTCCGGCGCGATGAAGGAAGTGCTGACGTTGGCGGAGAAGGCTGGCATTCCGGTGGCCCTCACGCTGCTCGGGTTGGGAGCATTCCCCGCTTCGCACCCGCTGAATCTCGGCATGATGGGCATGCACGGCGAAGCCTGGGTGAACCACACCATCCAGGAAGCCGACTTGCTGATTGCGCTGGGCATGCGCTTCGACGACCGGGTTACCGGCAACCTGAAGACCTACGCCCAGGATGCCAAGAAGATCCATATCGAGATCGATCCCGCCGAAATCAACAAGAACGTCAAGGTGGACGTCGCGCTGGTCGGAGACCTGCGCGAAGTGCTGCAAGAACTGTTGCCCCGAGTGAAGTCTGTGGATCACAGCGATTGGCTGGATTCCATTGACCGCCTGAAGGGCGACTCGGCGGTGCGCGACATTCAGAAACTTCCCGACAACGGGCATCTTTACGCGGCGCATGTCATCAACGACCTGTGGCGCGAGACTCGCAACGGCAACGCCGTGGTCGTGACCGACGTCGGCCAGCACCAGATGTGGGAAGCGCAGTACTACAAGCACGAGAAGCCGCGCTCGCTGATCACTTCGGGTGGTTTGGGGACCATGGGCTTCGCATTGCCGGCAGCGATTGGAGCCAAGGTGGCGTGCCCGGAGGCCGAAGTTTGGGTGATCGTCGGCGACGGCGGCTTCCAGATGACCATGTCGGAACTTGCCACCATCGTGCAGGAAAAACTGAAGATTCACATTGCGATCATCAACAACGGATTTCTGGGCATGGTTCGCCAGTGGCAGGAATTTTTCTACGAGCGCAACTATGAAGCCACGCCGCTGTTGAATCCCAATTTCGGCAAATTGGCGGAAGCCTATGGAATTCGCAACATCACGGTAACCGAACGCTCGCAGGTGTTGCCCGCGGTGCGAATGGCGCGCGATCATGACGGACCGGTGTTGCTTGATTTCAAAGTCGAGCAGGAAGACACCGTATATCCGATGGTTGCGGCCGGCGCGTCCCTTAACGACATGATCCGGCGGCCTAGTCCCATCGTCGAAACCGCGGCGGACGAATAAGGTAAACAATGCTGAACATATTTGTGGTGTACGTCGAAAATAAGCCGGGCGTGCTGACCCGGGTGGCATCGCTGTTCCGCCGCCGCGCCTTCAACATCGATTCGCTGACTGTCGGCCGCACGGAAAAGCCGGAAGTGTCGCGCATGACCATCACCGTGGACACGAATCCGGACCAGGCCCGCCGTATCGAAGCCAACCTTTACAACCTGGTGAACGTGCTGCTGGTGCAAAACATCACCAACGAGCCCGCGATCGCGCGCGACCTGGCCATGATCAAGGTGGCCGCTACTCACGAAGCCCGCTCGCACGTGCTGGAACTGGCCAGCGTGTTCCGCGCCCGCGTGGTGGATGTCGCGCCCGAGTCGCTGACCATCGAAATCACCGGCGGCGAAGACAAGATCGACGGGCTGCTGGAAGTGCTTCGCCCCTACGGCGTGGTGGAGATGGTTCGCACCGGCATCGTCGCCATGCGGCGGGGAACGGCTTCGACTACGGTGAATCCGGCCAAGACTGCGGACGCGCAGATTGCCGCGACTGACGAAGGCGTGTCGTACTCTGTCTAAGTAGTTCGTTTTAACCAAGCTCTGTTTAACCAGTTCTGTTTGACCACGCTCTGCGTAACTGAGTTCCATTTAATCCAGATCTGCGTAATCAAGATCTGCGTAACCAATCGCACTTCTATCGAAAGGGAAACATCATGCCGAAGATGTATCACGAAAATTCTGCCGACATTGCACTCATCCGGGGAAAGAAGGTAGGCATTGTCGGCTACGGCTCCCAGGGCCACGCCCACGCCCTCAATCTGAAGGACAGCGGAGTGGATGTGCGCGTCGGATTGCCCGTCAGCAGCGAATCGCGCGCCAAAGCCAAAGCCAGCGGGCTGACCGTTGGGACCGTCGCGGAAGTTGCCGCCTGGGCCGATGTCATCATGATCCTGGTGCCGGACACGGTGCAGCCGGAAGTCTACAAGAAAGACGTTGCGCCGCATCTTTCCGCCGGCAAGACGCTGATGTTCGCCCACGGCTTCAACATCCGCTTTGGAACGATCAAGCCTCCCGCCAACGTCGACGTTACGATGATCGCTCCCAAGGCGCCGGGACATCGCGTGCGTGAAGTGTTTGTCGAAGGCGGCGGCACGCCCGCCCTACTGGCCATTCATCAGGACGCCAGCGGAAACGCCAAGCAACTGGCACTCTCCTACGGCAAGGCCATCGGCGCAACCCGCGCCGGCGTAATCGAGACCACGTTCTCGGAAGAGACCGAAACCGACCTGTTCGGCGAGCAAACTGTGCTGTGTGGCGGCGTGAGCGCTTTGGTGAAGGCGGGATTCGAGACCCTGGTCGAAGCTGGCTACCAGCCCGAGATCGCGTACTTCGAATGCCTGCACGAACTAAAGCTCATCGTGGACCTGATCTATCGCGGCGGCCTCAACTACATGCGCTACTCAGTCAGCGACACCGCCGAATACGGCGATTACACCGGGGGCCCGCGCATCGTCACCGAGCAGACGCGGGAGACCATGCGCCAGATGCTGCGCGAGATCAAGGACGGGTCCTTCGCCAAGAAGTGGATTGCGGAGAACGAGACTGGCCGCGAGTGGTTCGACGCCACCCGCGAGAAAGAACAGCAGCAGAAAATCGAGAAGGTCGGCGAGGAGTTGCGGGCCATGATGACCTTCCTCGATCCCGTCACCGTGAAACAGACCAGCAAGCGGACGAAGGTGCCGGCGTAGCGCTGCCGTCCCTTCGACTTCGCTCAGGACAAGGCCGGCGGCTGTAGTGACGAACGTCCCGCCGGCCACGCGGAGGGAAAACGCCGCCGCCCTTGGTCTGCGGCAACTGTTGTTCTTCCTGGTGGAAATAAATAAAGGCAGTTGTCAGTTTCCAGTTGTCAGTTCCTGGTTAACCTCCCTTGACAATCTGCTCCCGCCCCGCCAAACTATTAGGCGAACAAATAGCGAAACTATCCTCCCTCCAGCCAGGGATGATGTTCATCGAACTCCATTCCCGCTCGGCTTTCAGCTTTCTCGAAGGTACGGCCCTGCCCGAAGACCTGATCGCCACATGCGCCCACCTCAACATGCCCGCCATGGCGCTGCTTGACCGCGACGGGGTCTACGGCGCGCCACGTTTTTATATGGCGGCAAAGAAAGCGGGGATCAAGGCGCATCTGGGGGCGGAAGTCACGTCTGAATTTTCACCAATTAAGCCTTCTGTTTCGCATTCCTCTGTGCCTCTGTGCCTCCGTGGTGAGGTCAGGCTTCCGCTGCTCGTTTCTTCACGCCCCGGCTATCAGAACCTCTGCCGCCTGATCACCAGGATGAAGTTGCGTTCGAAGAAAGGTGAAGGTGCAGTCCGCAAAGAAGAGTTGCAGGAGCACGCTGGCGGACTGATCTGCCTTACCGGCGGCGATGGTGGCCCACTTGCTGCCGCGCTGGCCCAGGGTGGCATGGAAGAAGCGCGGTACGCGATCGAATGCCTGACCAGTATTTTTGGTCCCGGCAACGTCTATGTGGAACTGCAGCGTCATTTTCATCGCCAGCAGGAAGCGCGCAATCGCGCCGCCATCGAAATTGCCCGCTCGCTAAATCTTCCCCTGCTGGCCACCAACGGGGTCTGCTATGCGACACCGCGAGAGCGGGAACTTTGCGACGTTTTCACCGCCATTCGCCACCATGCCACGCTGGCCACTGCCGGGCGTCTGCTGGCGCGCAACTCCGAGCGGCATGTGAAATCGCCACGGCAAATGCAGCAACTATTCGCCGACCTGCCTGAGGCCCTGGCCAATACGGTGGAACTGTCATCCCGGCTCGAATTCACGCTCGAAGCTCTGGGATATGAGTTTCCCAAGTATCCCGTGCCGGACGGCGAAACCATGATGTCTTTCCTGCGCGAGCGCACCCGGGAAGGATTTCAGCAGCGCTATGGCCGGGCCGATGCCGGCCTCAAAATCCGTGCCCAGCTCCAGATTGAGCGGGAGTTGATGCTGATCGAAAAGCTCAAGCTGCCCGGCTACTTTCTTATTGTCTGGGACCTGGTTCGATTCTGCCGTGAGCAGAACATCCTGGTGCAGGGACGAGGTTCTGCCGCCAACAGCGCTGTCTGCTATTCCCTTGGCATCACCGCCGTGGATCCCATCAGCATGGAGCTGCTTTTCGAGCGGTTTCTGTCGGAAGAGCGCGGCGAGTGGCCTGACATCGATCTCGACCTGCCCAGCGGCGACCAGCGCGAGCGTGTCATTCAATATTTGTACAAACGCTACGGCGAGCGCGGCGCGGCCATGACCGCCAACGTCATTACCTATCGCAACCGCATGGCGGGGCGGGAAATGGGCAAGGCCCTGGGTTTCGATCCGGAGACTTTGGACAAAGTTTCGTCCGCAGTTTCCACCTGGGAGTATCGCGACTCCCATGACAGGCTCGATCACCGCTTCCACGATGCCGGGTTGGATTTAAACCACCCTCGCCTGCGCAAATATTTTGAACTGTGCGAAGCGGTGCAGGATTTGCCGCGCCATCTGGGCCAGCACTCCGGCGGCATGGTGATCTGCCAGGGCCAGCTTGATTCTGTGGTGCCGCTCGAACCGGCATCCATGCCGGGCCGCGTGGTGGTGCAGTGGGATAAAGAAGACTGCGCCGATCTTGGCATCATCAAAGTTGACCTGCTCGGCCTGGGTATGATGGCGGTGCTGGAAGATTCTCTCGGGTTGATTCGCAATCACTACGGCGAAGAGGTGGATCTTGCCCACCTGCCGGCTGACGATCCCACGGTTTACTCGACTCTGCAGAAAGCCGACACCATCGGCATGTTCCAGGTGGAAAGCCGCGCCCAGATGTCGTGCCTGCCGCGCCTGCGGCCACGGCGTTTCTACGACATCGTGGTGCAGGTGGCCATCATTCGCCCCGGGCCGATTGTGGGGCAGATGGTGAATCCATTTTTGCAGCGCCGCCAGGGGCGCGAACAAGTCACTTATCCGCATCCTTCGCTTGAGCCAGTGCTGGCGCGGACTTTGGGCGTGCCGCTTTTTCAGGAGCAGTTGCTGCGCATGGCCATGGTGGTCGCTGGATTCAGCGGCGGCGAGGCGGAAGATCTACGCCGCGCGATGGGTTTCAAACGTTCGGAAAAACGCATGAAGGAAATAGAGGCCAAACTTCGTGCCGGTATGCAACGTAACGGCATTTCACGCGAAGCGCAGGAACAGATCGTGCTTTCGATCACTTCTTTCGCGCTATACGGATTTCCCGAGTCCCACGCGGCCAGCTTCGCGCTGATCGCCTATGCCAGCGCCTATCTGAAGTGCCACTACCTGGCGGCTTTCACGGCAGCTCTGCTTAACAACCAGCCCATGGGCTTTTATCGTCCGGCCACAATTGTGAAGGACGCCCAGCGGCACGGGCTGAAGATATTTCCCATTGATGTGATGAAGTCGGAGTGGAATTGTACGGTCGTCAGTCGTCGGTCGTCAGTCGTCAGGGAAATCGTTGGGCGTTCGTCGTTGGCCGCTGGCCGGGAAGATGACGACGATCCAACTGCGGAGCAGCAAAAGACCCCAGCCGCGGAGCGGCAAAAGAATGCAGCCCACGGCGTAAGCCGTGGGACGGCTATGACGGACGATCAAGCCCCGGAGGGGCGTAAGAACCTGCCGCTGGGAAATTTTCCGGCGCTACGGCTTGGACTTCGTTATGTTCGCGGGCTTCGGGAAGAGGCCGCGCGCGCAATCGTTTACCAGCGCAATGCTGCGCCATTCACTTCAATTCACGATCTGGTTCATCGCGTTCTTGAGCTGCGTAAGGATGAGCTGAATACGCTGGCGGAAATTGGTGCTCTAAATTCAGTTTCCAGTTTTCAGTTCCCGGTTCCCAGTACCGGTTACCGGAAACCTGAAACTGAAAACGCGAAACTTCACCGCCGCGACGCTCTCTGGCAAATCGAGCGCTCGGTGCGTCATTCCGGGCCGCTGCTGGATGAACTTTCCGAGCCTGATTCCATTTCCCCGCTTCGCCCCATGGACCCGGAGGAGCGCCTCGTGGCCGACTTCCGCGGCACTGGCATGACCGTGGGCCCGCATCCCATGGCCTATCATCGTGCCCGCATGGATGCGATCGGAGTCCACAAGGCCAGTGATCTCGCCGGCATTCCCAATGGTAAATATCTCCGCATCGGAGGGTGCGTTATTGCGCGCCAGCGCCCTGGCACCGCCAAAGGATTCGTCTTTCTTAGTCTGGAGGATGAGACGGGAGTGGCCAATGCCATCATCATGCCCGACCTGTTTCAGGAAAACCGCCTGCTGGTGACTTCCGAACAGTTCCTGATGGTGGAAGGGATTTTGCAAAATCAGGACAACGTTATTTCGGTGAAGGCGCGGCGAGTCATGCCACTATCAATCACTCGGGCCGAGACCAGTTCCCATGACTTCTATTGATCAACCTCAGTGTCCCTTCCCGCGCACGAAAAGCTCCAGGCCGAACACCACGCTACGCCCGGGCGCCGCCACACCCTGAATCTCCTCATACTGTGTGTCGGTCAGATTGAAGAATCCCAGGTGCGCTGCCACGTGGCTGAACTCGCGCGCCAGGGCCGCATCCCAAACCGCGTAGGGATCGCGAGCAAACCGGTCGGTTACTCTCAGGCTGCTCCGGGCGATAAGATCCCACGGCAACCTTCCCTGCCAGGCGAGAACGGCATCCTGTACCGGATAGTTGAACACGTACTTCGATTCCAGCCCGTTGAGCGCCCGTTGCGCGCCGTGAAGCTCTGTGTAAGCGATCGTCACCCGCTGCCCGCGCGGCAACCGCATCTCGAACGATGTTTCCACGCCGGTGAAGTTCAACCGCTGAATATTGGTCGCCTGGAAAATGTCTGTGGGTGAACTCCGCATGTAGTCGATGTCATTCTGTTCCCGCCGCTCGAAAACTGTTACCTCGGCTTTGTAGCGGCCTCCTCGGTCCCAGACCAATCCACCCTCGTAACTCCATGCTGTTTCCGGCTTCAAATTCGGGTTCCCGACATTGGCAGGGTCATGGTAATAAAGATCGGTATAGGTGGGCAGGCGGAAGGCCCGGCTGGCGCTGCCCTTCAGCTTTAGCCCTGCCTTGAGCCACACACCACCGGAAACGTTCGGGCTGAACTCATTGTCCGAGGCGTAAATTTCCTCGCGCGCTCCCGCCGAAAACGAAAACCGGCCCAACACCCGCATGTCATAGTCAACGTAGACTGCTCCGCGGCTCCGCGCGTGCTGGCCCAGGTTGTTGCTGTCAATAGATTCGTGGAATCCTTCGCCACCAAAAGATAGTGTGGCGTTCTGTCCCAGCGGCTGTTTCCGGCGGAGTGCAGCCTGCCAACTCTCGTCGATATGATTGTTTTCGAAAACTGAGGGGTTCTCGCGGAACAGAATGAACTCATCGCTGTGCCGGCGATAGCCCAGGTCAAACTCCGTCCGCGTACCTAAATCCTGCTTTAAGCCCGCGAACCATGATTTGGTGCGCTCCCAGGAATCGAAATCTCCGTAGAACTGGTTCGCCCCGAACGGCTTATCGCCGTATCCGAGCATGATCAGCGTCCCGCCTAACCTGGTTTGGACGCCGCTGTCGGAGAAAATCGTAAGACTCCTGTAATCACGGTCGGGCATGAAGCCGCTGGAAAAATCTCGCGCTGCGCTGAGCCGCTCATTCCACCTGCCACTTAATAAAGCTGCGGAGGCTGTCTGCTGGTTGGTTCCAAAATTGCCTACCGCAGCCCCCACACGAAACTCAGAGTACTCAGGCGGCCTGGTAATGAAATTGACCGCCCCCGCCATGGCGTCCGACCCATAAAAAGTAGAGCCGGCACCCCGCAAGATTTCGATTCTGCCGATCGAACTCGCGGGTGGTGGCAGGTCCAGGTTGTGATGGCCGGTCTGGGTATCGTTCATACGCAACCCGTTGAGTAACACGAGGGTTTGTCCGAACGTGGACCCACGAATCGAAAGATCACCCTGCACCCCGTCCGGGGCGCGTTGTCGCAGGTCGATGGACGGATCCAATTGCAAATATTCCACCCAATGTGTGTACAACTCGGGGGCATCCGAAAGGTCAATGACGGAAACCGACCGGTCGATACCTTCAAGCGGAGCGGGCTCGAATGTTCCGGTCACGACGATTGATTCCCGCCGGGGCTCGATCTTTAGGGTCTGACAGGCGGAGGAGTCCTTGGTCTCGCCTTCCGGGCAATCCACCGTTGCCGTACCGGCGCAGGCACCAGAGGATATGCACACTGTAAGAAAAAATAGGACAAAGCTACTGACCCTTATCGCGTGCAATATGCCTCCACAATCTTGAACCGACGAGCCTATGAATTCTATGGAATGCTCACAGTCTGCTGGTGCAAAAAAGAGTTTTGTCGTAGAAGATTTTTTGCGCCCACCCCCTCCCACATCCACAGCCTTCCGGTTTATGATTAGGGTGTTCATCTGCCACAATTTCTATCGGGCTCTATCTTACGTGGCGTCCACGTTGCATGTGGCTCGTTCATCAATTCGGTTCATTGCTGAACCTTGGTATCTGTAAGGAGTATTCGTTTATGGCTCGCGCAAAAACCCCTGGCAACGGCCGCACAAGTCGCAAGCAAGTTGCAACCATGCCTGCACCGCAACCTTTTGAAGTCAAAAGGAACACGTCCACCGTGGACCTCGAGGACGAAATCCGCGTTCGCGCGTATCAACTGTATGAAGAACGGGGATACACACCGGGTCACGAGGATGAGGATTGGCTGGTAGCGGAGCGGGAGATTCTCAACCGGCACGACCACCAGCAGCGCGCTTAAGTTTCGAGCCCGGCAGCGTGAATTGCCTGCGCCGGCACCGCTTGCGGATGCGTCGCTGAGGGAATTTCTGTGCTATCTGGTTCCGATCCGAGAACCGGCAGGGTAACGTGAATGCGTTACCCTGCCCTTCTGATTTGTACCTTCGCGTGATTCACTGGTTGCCTCAGCCCTCTCTTTCTGAAAAAATACCTTCTTCGAGTCCCCCATGTCCCAAATTGGCAGCTTTGCGCTTCTGCTTGCGTTGGCGTTGAGCGCATACTCGTTCCTCGCGGGCGCGCTGGCATTGGCTCGGCCAGGTCCGGGATCGGAAAGGCTGGGCGAAACAGCACGTCGGGCAGGTATTGCCACCTTTGCCCTGGTGTTTCTGGCTGCCGTCGTTTTGGTCACTTCCGCCTTCCAGGACGATTTCTCGATCGCTTACATCTATCACCACAGCAATCGCGATCTGCCGGCGCCCTACAAGTTCGCAACCTTGTGGTCGGGGCAGGAAGGCTCGCTGCTGTTCTGGTCGCTGTTGTTGGCGGCTTACGGGTTGGTACTACGGCTACGGCACAAGACCGACACCCGGCTCTTTGCTTACGCTTCGGCGATCATTGCAGCGGTACAGATATTCTTTTTGCTGCTGCTGAATTTCGCGGCCCATCCTTTTGCCCTCATGACGGGCACGCTGCCCGCGGACGGTGCCGGCCTGAACCCACTGCTGCAATATCCAGAGATGGTGATCCACCCACCCATGCTGTACCTGGGATATGTGGGCTTCACCGTGCCCTTTGCCTTTGCTCTGGGAGCGCTGATCATGCGCTATCCCGGCGAGAAGTGGATCCGTATTACCCGCCGCTGGACCATGGTGACGTGGGCCTTCCTGACCTGCGGCGTTTTCCTCGGCGCGCACTGGGCGTATTCAGTTCTGGGATGGGGAGGCTACTGGGGATGGGATCCGGTGGAGAACGCCTCGCTCATGCCCTGGCTGACTGGCACCGCGTTCCTGCATTCCGTGATGATGCAGGAAAAGCGCGGCATGCTGAAAATGTGGAATATGTGGCTGATCTTTGCCACCTTCTGGCTGGCGATTCTGGGAACGTTCCTGACCCGCAGCGGAATCATCAGCTCGGTGCATGCCTTCGCGCAGTCTTCGATCGGCGACTGGTTCAAGTGGTTTCTGATGATCACCTTCTTCACGTTTACATTTTTCTTTTTCAAGAACAAGTCGCATCTGCGCAGCGAGCATAAGCTCGAATCCCTGATTTCGCGTGAGTCGAGTTTCCTGTTCAATAACCTGCTGTTGCTGCTGGCCTGCTTCACTGTGCTCTGGGGCACATGGTTCCCGCTGATCTCTGAGTATGTGCAGGGCAACAAGGTTACGGTGGGTCCGCCGTTCTACAACAAGGTAGCGATCCCGGTTGCGCTTCTGCTGCTGTTACTCACCGCTGTAGGCCCGCTGCTGGCGTGGCGCAAGACTTCGCTTGAAAGCTTGAAGCGCAATTTCATGTGGCCGGCGCTAGGCGCACTTGCGGTCGGGATTCTGATGATCGTCTTGGGAGTGCGCCCTTGGACGGACATTTCGTACTTCTATGCCTTGATGGCGGCGATGCTGGCCGCGCTGGTAGCTCTGACCGTGACTTCGGAGTTCATCCGCGGCGGCCGCGTGATCTCGCGTCACACCGGTCAAAACCTGCTGGCCTCGATGGTGCACCTGTTTCATCGCAACACTCGCCGCTATGGCGGGTATATCGTGCACTTCGGTGTAGCCGTGGTGATCATAGGAATTCTCGGCACTCCCTTCAATCAGGATAGAGAGAAGGAAATGGGCTATGGCGACAAGATGACCATTGGCCCTTACACCCTGGTCTGCCAGTCTTATACCCAGGACGACAATCCCAACTACAGCAACGAATGGGCCATCATCAATGTCTTCAAAGGGGGCGAGCAGATTACCACCATGTATCCCGAGCGGCGCTTTTATAAGGCCAGCCAGCAGCCCCAAACCCTTCCCAGAATTCGCTCGACGGTCAAAGAAGACCTGTACCTGACCTATGAAGGGCTCAATGAGACTACGGGGCGGCCAATTATTAAGGCTCACCTCAATCCGCTGGTAATGTGGATCTGGGTGGGAGTCCTGATCATGATTGGCGGGACCTTGCTGGGGCTGATTCCGAATGCGGCGCCGGCGCGGGTCACAGCCCCGGCGAGGATCGAGGCCGCTCCGGCAGGGGCGGGAGATTGATGCTCCGGTGTTCTTTCGGTGGTCTGAATCCGCCGTCGTACTTCTGCCGAGCGGACCCAAAAATGACGAAGAGGACGCTGAAAGCAAATCCGATCTTCCGACGGAGTCTGCAGGTAGCAGTACTCTGCCTGACGGTGTTTGCCTTCCTTGGCGCGGGTGACGAGTCAGCGCGCTTCAATAGTCTGGGTCACCGGTTGATGTGCGTCTGCGGCTGCAACCAGATCCTGCTGGAATGCAACCACGTGGGCTGCACCTACTCAGACCGCATGCGTGGCGAACTCATCGCGGGACTGGATCGCGGAGAGAACGACGATTTGACCCTGCAGGATTTTGTCCAGAAGTACGGTCCCACGGTGATGGCTGCACCGACTACGACCGGCTTTAACCGTGTGGCGTGGATCATGCCGTTCTTGGCTCTTGTCCTCGGCTTACTGACCACGATATTTATCGTGCTAGCGTGGAGAAAAAGACCGGCGCTGGCGGCTCCGGGCGCAGTCTTACCCGTAAGCGGCCTGGAGCTGGAGCGTTTTCGTGACCAAGCCAGGAAGGACACCGAAATATGACGGTTGCATTTCTCGCCTGCGCCATGGTGACGCTCGGCACGCTGTTCTATGTCTTTTATCTACCCGGAAGACTGCACATGGGTCCGGACAAGACCCGGCTCGCATATTTGCAGGAGCGCAAGGAAGCGGTGTACGAAAACCTGCGTGACCTGAATTTTGAACATCAAGCAGGCAAGCTTCCCGATCAGGACTATCAGTCACTGAAGTCTTCCCTCGAAGGAGAAGCGGCCGGCATTTTGGCGGAGATGGCAGGACTGGAACAGGCGGCTGCCTCCGCACTACCGAGTAAAAAAGGAGCGAGAGTTTGAAGCTCTCCCCAAAAATTGGTGCAGCCTGTCTCGTGTTTTTGTTATGCACCGTCGCTTCCGCACAAACTCTCACCGGCACGCTCAAGAACGGAACCAATGGGAAGCCCGCTGCCGGGGATGACGTTGTTCTCATCAAACTGGCGCAGGGGATGGAAGAAGCCGCTCGCACCAAGGCAGACTCCAGTGGCCACTTCAGCTTCAAGCTCCCGGACGCTGGCCCACATCTGATTCGCGCCATTCACCAGGGTGTGACCTACCACCGCATGGCGCCGCCAGGGGTAAGCACGGTCGAAGTGGTGGTTTACGATGTATCCAAGAAAACCGATGGCGTCAGCGTTACTGCTGACGTGATGCGCTTTCAGGCCCAGGGCAATGAGTTGCAGGGAATACGGCTGTTCGCGGTCGATAACACCTCCAACCCGCCGCGTACCCAGATGGGCGACGAGCACTTCGAGTTCTTTCTGCCCGAGGGCGCCCAAATCGATCAGGCCATGGCGATGACTGCGGGCGGCCAGCCCATCAATTCTTCACCTGTGCCCGAGAAGGAGAAGAACTGTTACGGATTCGTGTTTCCGCTGCGGCCGGGTGAAACCCAGTTTCAGGTTGTTTTCCATCTCCCTTACAGCGGCGAGGTAAGCATCGATCCCAAGCAACTCTATGGTGCGCAGCACTTTGTCGTAATGGTGCCCAAGACGATGCAGTTCGCCGCCGCGCCAGGCACGGACTTCAAGGCCATGAAGGATCCGCGCCAATCCGATGCGGTGGTCCAGGTTGCCTCGAACACCCAAGTGGGACAGCCGTTGGCTTTCAAGATTTCGGGCACAGGCGCTCTCGGTGAGGCCGGGGACGACAGCCAGGGAGCCCCCACCCCCGCCGACAGCGGGACAGCTGCTACGACTGGACGGGACGCACGTCCGGGCGGTGGACTGGGCCCGCCGATTGACGCTCCCGATCCCCTGGAGAAATATCGCTGGTACATTCTCGGCGGCTTCGCGGTAGTGTTGGCCGCAGGTGCCGTCTACATCTCAGGTCGCTCCAGGACCGCGTCCGTGCCAGATTTCGGGACTCCGGAGCTTCAGTTGTCTGACCCGCCTGCCAGACCGCCGGTTTCGGATCGTTCCGGACTGCTCCTGGAGGCGCTGAAGGATGAGTTGTTCCAGCTGGAAGTGGAGCACAAACAAGGCGGTATTTCGCAGCAGGAGTATGAACGAGCCCGTGCGGCGCTGGATCAAACTCTGGAGCGAGCCCTCAAGCGCGCAGCCGTGAAGTAGCTGCGACTATGTGGGGCGGACACTCTTGTCCGCCGCTTTTGACGTGGATTTACACGCCCGGAAGACATTTCCAAAGCCTTGCAACGCAACGCAATCAAGATTAAAACCGACTTCAAAGGCGGCGGACAGGAGTGTCCGCCCCCACAGGGTTCACCACCATGCATCCCTTTACTGGGCAGACCATCTAATAGAGTGGGTAATTTGGTTATGGGAAATACATTCAAAACCGCATTTCTTTTGACTGCGTTGACGATATTGCTCATGGTAGTTGGCCGCGCATTGGGTGGTCAGAATGGGATGCTGCTCGCGTTGGGCATCGCTGCGGTGACTAACTTCGTCGCGTATTTCTTTTCGGACAAAATCGCGCTAAGAACTTATCGTGCTCAACCCGTCACGCGCGAGCAGCTGCCGCGTGTCTACAGCGTGGTCGAGCGGATGACCCAGAAGATCGGCCTGCCGATGCCGAAAATTTATGTGATCCCAACCGACTCGCCCAACGCTTTTGCCACCGGGCGTAATCCGAAGCATGCTTCGGTCGCGGTCACGGAAGGCATCCTGAATCTGCTGAATGACGAGGAGCTTGAAGGCGTGCTGGCGCATGAACTCGGGCACGTGAACAACCGCGACATTCTGATCAGTTCGGTGGCGGCCACGATTGCCGGAGCGATCACCTGGCTGCGCTACGGCGCTTATTTCGGAGGTTTGGGTGATCGGGATGATCGCCGTGGCGGCGGTCTGCTGATGTTGATTCTCGCTCCTATTGCTGCCATGCTGATCCAGATGGCGGTTTCGCGCTCGCGGGAATACGCCGCCGATGAAACTGGCGCTCACTTTACTGGCAACCCTTACGCCCTGGCAAGCGCCCTAGCCAAGCTCGACGCCTATTCGCGCCGCGTGCCCATGATGGGTACGCCATCAACGGCACACCTGTTCATCGTCCAGCCGCTGCTGGGCATGAGCTTCGGCAACTTGTTCTCCACCCACCCGCCGATCGCCAAGCGCATTGAGCGCTTGACCGGCAGGCCGGCGGAGTTTATGCAGTAAATCGGGTGTCGGACCTCAGACTTCGGCCGTCAGACCCTAGACTTTAGAAGCTAGACGAAAGGCTGACGTCCGAGGTCTGACGCCCGACGCCGGCCTTGTGACGTTCGTAACTCCCTGCCCTCCCCTCCACACACGCGCATGCATAGTAGAATTTCTGTAATGTCGCCCGAAGCCGCCATTGCCGCGTCCCACCGCGCGACGCAACTGGAAACCGCACTTCGCAAAGTAATTCGCGGGAAGGACGACATTGTCCGTCTTGCTCTGGTGTCGGTTCTGGCTCGTGGGCATTTGCTGATCGAAGGTGTTCCCGGGGTGGGCAAAACTACTCTCGGCCAAGCGCTGGCACGTGCCATCGACTGTGGCTTTCAGCGTGTGCAGTTCACCAGCGACATGTTGCCCTCAGATGTCCTGGGTATCTCGATCTACTCTGCCATCGAGCAGCAGTTTGAGTTCAAGCGTGGGCCGATTTTTACCAACGTGCTGCTGGCCGACGAAATCAACCGCACTACTCCGAAGACGCAATCAGCCCTGCTCGAAGCCATGAACGAGGGCCAGGTCACGGTGGACTCGCATTCCTATTCTCTGCCGCAACCGTTTCTGGTGATTGCCACACAAAATCCGGTGGAGCACCATGGCACATATCCCTTGCCTGAGTCGCAACTCGATCGCTTCCTCATGAGGCTGCGGATGGGATACCCGGATGGCGAGTCCGAACGCGAGATTCTGCGCTCGGAAGCAGGGACGGCACAGTTGGAGCTTATGGAGCCCGTGCTGACGGGCGCCGATGTTCTGGAAATGCAGCAAGCGGTCACCCAGGTGAGGGTGGATGAATCCCTGGTCAGTTATGTGCTTGCCATTGTCCGCGAGACGCGCGATTCAGAGCAATTTTCTCTGGGCGTCTCACCCCGCGGTTCCCAGATGCTGTACCGCGCCGGGCAGGCGATGGCTTTCCTGGATGGGCGGAATTTCTGTGTCCCGGAAGATTTCAAACCGCTGGTGGTGGCGGTATTTGCCCACCGCGTGGCGGTGAATGGGCGGTACGCTTCCTCTCTGAAGAAGTCCGAGCAGGCGGAACAGTTGATGCAGGAAATCGTGGAAAGCGTGCGCGTGCCAGTTTAGGCCTAGGGTTGGTTCCAAGCTTGCTAGCAAAAGTTGAGACAAATAAAAATCAGTTTTCGGTTCCAAGTTCTCGGTTCCCAGTCTTTGCGTCCTGGCTTTCAATCCTTCCGGCGTTCATAATAATCATCCGTTATGTCATTTCTTCGTTTCCTCATGCTGCTTTCTCTCATCGTCTGGATTGGTGCGCTGATATTTTTCCCCGTGGTGGCGCAGACGGCGTTCTCAGTGCTGCCGACGCGGCACTTGGCGGGATCGGTGGTGGGACGTTCGCTGGGAATTCTGCATTGGATGGGCATTATCTCCGGGCTAGTGTTTCTGGGCAGTTCGCTGCTTTACAGCCGACTAGGCGAAGGCACGGCGCATGGTTTCGCCGCGCGCAACGTTCTTGTCTGCCTGATGCTGACCCTTACGCTGATCTCGCAGTTCGGCATTATTCCGCGTATGGATACACTCGGGGCCTCAATTGGAGAGATCGACTCAGCACCTACCGAAAACCCAGCGCGTCTGCAGTTTGATGCTTTACATCGCTGGTCCACGCGAGTGGAAAGCGGAGTCCTGCTGCTGGGTCTGGTGGTGGCTTATCTGACCGCGCGGTCACTGGCCTGAACTGGCTGTTATCATCTTGCTGTCTCTTTCTCTGTCGCTATGAAAACTGGCATTATCGGCCTGCCCCAGGTAGGCAAGACATCTCTCTTTCGGATTCTCACCAAGGCGCATCTCTCCGACCAGGCGTATGCCAACCCGCGGGAGGCTCACATCGGCGTGGCCAAAGTGCCCGACGATCGCCTCGACCGCCTGGCTGCGCTCTACAACCCAAAGAAGCTCACGCACGCGTCTGTCGAATATGTGGACGTAGGTGCAATCGGACAGGAAGCCCTGAAAGAGAGTGCCTACGTCGGGCACCTTCGCAATGTGGATGCTCTGGCGCACGTAGTCCGCGCGTTTGAAGATCCCTCCATCCCACACGTGGGGCCGGTGGATCCGCTACGCGACATCAAAAACGTGGACTTCGACCTCATGGTTAGCGATCTCGGACAGATCGAAAAGCGGTTGGAGCGCCTGGAAAAAGACCTGAAGAAGATGCGGACACCCGAGCTCGAAAAGGAATTCGACCTGCTGAAGAGAGCCAACGCGCACCTGGGAACCGAGCGACCGCTGCGAGAAATGGAAATGGCTCCCGAAGACAAGAAGCGGCTGCGGGGCTTCATGTTCCTGAGTGAAAAGCCGATTCTCTACGTCCTCAATGTAGGTGAAAGCACCGAACTAGGAAATGACCTTGAAAACGCAATCGGCAAGTACAACCTGACCGAAGTCGCGTCGCGCCCCAATGCGGGTGCGTCCGCCATCTGCGGCAAGGTAGAAGCCGAGCTTGCAGAAATGAGTGACGGCGATGCGGCTGAGTTCCTCTCCAGCTATGGCCTCAGAGAGAGCGGTCTGGTCCGTCTGATTCGCACTACCTATGCTCTGTTGGGTTTGATTTCATTCTTCACCGCGGGCGAAGACGAATGCCGGGCCTGGACGATTCCCGTTCGCACCCGCGCGGTCGAAGCCGCCGGCGCCATCCACTCCGATCTGGAGAAGCACTTCATCCGTGCTGAAACCATCCGCTGGGACCAGTTGCTCGAAGCCGGCTCTGAAGCCAATGCCCGCGCCAAAGGCACGCTGCGCCTCGAAGGCAAAGACTACATCGTGCAGGATGGCGATGTGATGCATATCCGGCACAGCGGGTAAGGTTCCACCATCTTGAAACTGGGAACCGGGAACTGAAAACTAGAAACTAATAAAACCAGTTTCCGGTTCTCAGATTCAAGTTCGCAGTGTTCATCCGTCACAGCTTTCTCGAGCAGATGTTGCCAAGATTGTCCCCAGGAGGACCTTATGGGACAGTCTTACCGGGATCTGATTGCATGGCAGAAATCAATGGACCTTGTGATGGATGTTTACCGAACCACCAAGACATTTCCACGGGATGAGACCTACGCGCTTGCCGGCCAGTTGCGAAGGACGGCGGTTGCGATTCCCACCAACATCGCTGAAGGCCAGGCGCGTTTCTCGCCGAACGAGTTTCATTTTTTCCTGGCCAGAGCCCGAGGGTCACTGGTCGAGGTCGAAACTCAACTGATGGTCGCCCAGAACCTGGCGTATTTCACTCCTGAACACGGGAAGCACCTCCTCGACAAGGCCGCGGAGTTAGGGAAAATACTGAATGGTTTGATCGGCGCCATCAGGCCGGCAGCCTAACTGAGAACGGAGAACTGGGAACTGGTATTATCCTCCCGCGCATGCATCCCATTCTCCTCAGCATTCTGTTAGGTCTGACAGCAGCGGCAGCCAATGTGTTTGGCGGCGCCATCATTGTCCAAAAACATTGGGACCGCTCTTACCTTAAGTACTTCGTGGCCTTGGGCGCGGGGTTCATGCTGGCGACTGCGATTGTCGAAATTTTCCCGGCAAGCCTGGAGCTGAGCGGCAAAAACGCTCCCTTACTTGTTCTGGCCGGATATCTCATCGTCCATTTGTTCGAGCACACAGTTACGCCCCACTTTCACTTTGGCGAAGAAACTCACAAGGACGCATTCGTCCATGGGCACAGGGGATATTCAGTGCTCATGGGGCTGATCATTCATACTTTTTTTGACGGCATCGCGATCGCGTCCGGCTTCATCGTTTCTCGCTGGTTGGGGTGGATCATTTTCCTGGCCATTTTTCTGCACAAGATCCCCGAAGGGTTCACCATCGCGTCGGTCATGCTGGCCAGTGGGCGCAGCCGTGGCATCGCCTGGGGCGCGTCCGTCCTGCTGGGCGCATCGACGCTTGCAGGGGTCCTAACCATGGCGGTTTTCCGTCACCAGGTGAGTTTCGGATTGCCGCTTTCAGCAGGAGTAACGATCTACGTGGCGGCGTCGGACCTTATGCCGGAGGTCAACCGCGAGCCCGGAGGCAAGATGGCGTTCGTAGTGTTTCTGGGTGTGGGACTGCTCTTCCTGCTGGACAAACTTGCGCACGTTCACTAGCCAGATTTCTGGGTTTAGTGACAACTGATCACTGGCGACTGACAACTGGATTTATTCCACCGTATGCTTCGCCGTGTAACCCTCCCGCGCCACGACCTGGTACTTCACATCTTTGCCCTTCTGGTCTTTCACCTTAAGGGGGCCGCCATCGGGAGCAATCACCTCGACTTTTAGTTTGCGGTAGGTGCCATCCAGTTTTGGGTTGGTGGGGTGGTAGGACAGGTTGTACTGGTTGCGAATGTCACCGGTGATATCGTGAAAGATCCCAGGAAGGTCCTGCTGGAATCGTGGAAAGTAAGCGCGGCCTCCGGTCAAGCGCGCAAAAGTGTTCATCTCATTGTCGCCCTGCAGGTAATCCATCTCGCCCACGGGAATGCCCATGCCGTGGGTGTAGCCGCAGCGATGGGCTTCGCAGTAATTGCGCACGGCCCAGCCGACGCTGATGGGAAAAATGGTTACGTCGTGCGTGGCCTTGATTTTCTTGGTGATTTGGTCAAGGTTGAGCTTGCTGAATGTGTCCACGCCCGTGGTAACCAGGATGACGTACTTGCGTCCTTCGATCTGGTCCACGCGGTCAAGCGTGTCATACAGGGCATCAAACAGGTTGGTTTCGGCGAACCCGGGCATCCGCAACTGGTTGAGAGCGCCGTAAACCTCTTGCTTATCCTGGGTGAAATCCGCCAGGATGTGCGGTTTCATGTCGTAGGAAATCACCGCCACCCAGTCATTTTTCTTGAGTGTGTTTGCGAAAGTGTAGCTGGCATTCAGCGCTTCCACCATGAAGTAGTAGTTGGTGGAAGCAAATTCGACTAGCAGCACGGCGGTAATCGGCGCTTGGGAAATCTCAAAGTTAGCGACCGACTGCTGAACTCCATCTTCCATCACTCGGAAGTTGTCTTTTTTCAGGCCGGGGATGAACTGCCCGTCTTTGGTGGAGACCATAACATCCACGTTCACCAACGGCACGTCCACCTTGATGGAATAGTCCGGCATACCCTCGACTTTTTTTGGCTTTGCCGGAGGCGGAGGGGGGGGCGGCTCTTCCTTCTTCTTCGGGATGGCGTATGGGCCTACGTCGGTCTGGGGCCCGCCTGCTTCGGGCGGCGCTTCCTGCTTCTGCCCGTTGCTCGCCGGCTGGGACTGATCTTGAGCAAGGACCCGAGGCGTCCCAACGGTTAGGAACACCAAAGCCAATATCATCAATGGGATAGTAAGAGCTTGTCGGCACGACGGCCGCAAATTTCTAATCCAGCGAATCGGAAGCATGGAATTCCTCGATAAACCCTTGTGCTAGTATAGACGCACGGCTTCGCGATTGGGATGTTTGCCCGGCCTTGGCTTTGGTGTTGTTCCTCTCCCACCCGGCACATCACATCCAAGAGCGAAGGAGCAGTCTGGTTAGCTTTTCGAGGCCCAGTTGTATAAGCCTCAGGTCAAAATTCATGAGACGTGCGCTTTCCTGCATAGCGTTCTTCCTGTCCCTGTCTTCGGTAATTCACGCCCAGGTTCCCAAGCCGGTTGAGACCATTCCGGTCAGCGATATTCACGCTGGCATGCGTGGTGTCTCCTACACCGTGTTTCAGGGAACCAAGCCCGAATCCATGGGAGTAGAAGTTCTGGGCATTCTGAAGAACGCGAACGGCCCCAAGGGAGACATCATCCTGGTGCGCCTGTCGGGCGAAAAAGCGGAGTACACCGGCGTGGTCGCGGGTATGAGTGGCAGCCCGGTGTACCTGGACGGCAAACTGGCTGGAGCTTTGGCCTTTCGCATCGGAGAGTTTTCCAAGGAACCGATTGCCGGCGTGACTCCCATCGCGGAGATGCTCGAGATCAATGCGATGGATCGCAGTCCGGGGGATAGTACGGTAAACGCCAAAGCAGGGGTTAATGCTCCCGGCAAGACGTCGGGTCCTGGCCTGGGCGAAGTTCCCTCAGATACCTCCAGCAATGGCTACGCCAACTACCTGAAGCCAATTGAGACTCCTCTGGTGTTTAGTGGCTTCTCGCAGGAAGCCATGCAGCGCTTCGCCCCGCAGTTCGCCAAGGCCGGGATTGTTCCGGTGCTGGGAGTGGGCTCGGTCAGTGATGTCAAACAACCTGCAGTTCTTGAACCGGGCTCCGCGATCAGCGCGATCCTGGTGCGCGGCGACATGGACATAGCCGCGACCTGTACTGTCACCTACATGGACGCGCAACATTTGCTGGCCTGCGGGCATCCGCTGCTTCAGTTCGGCATGGTGGATCTGCCCATGACAAAAGCGGAGGTTTTAGCGACCCTGCCTTCTCCGCTGAACGCCTTCAAAATCGTAAACGCCACCGAGCCCGTGGGCGCGTTCGTGCAGGACCGTCATACCGGCATCCTGGGAGAGTTTGGCAAGGAACCGGACATGATTCCGGTTACGTTGAACATTCACAGTGGAGCGGGGAACAAACAGTTTCACTACGAAGTGCTTAACAACGCGAACCTGAGTCCGCTGGCCATGATGGCAACAGTATTCAACGCTCTGCACGGTGTGAATGAGTACGGGGAAGACACGACATACCGAATGAATGGCCGCATCAGCGTGCTCGGATATTCGGACGTGGCGGTGCAGAACATGTTTGCCCCTTCGGATGGCGGGCAGCCTGCTGCGGTGATGGCAGCGCTCTCTCTGGGTGATCGCTTCAGCCGTATCTACGACAATCCGTACAATGTGCCTAGCATACGCGGTGTGCAGCTTGATTTCGATCTGGTCCGTGAACGCCGTTGGGCCCGGCTGGAAGGCGCCCGCACCGATGTGACCGAAGCCCGCCCCGGAGACGAGATCACGATCGAAACTCTACTGCGTCCCTACCGCGGGGAGTTGATTCTGCAACAGATTCCCATTCACATTCCGACATCGACTTCGAAGGGTCCGCTGCGCATTCTGGTCAGCGATGGCGAAACTCTCGACCGGGTTCGCCATGCCATGCCCGCCCTGGGCCGCAAACTGGACCTGGCTTCCACCATAGCGATGTTGAACAAACAGCACGTCAACAACCGCGTCTTCGTGTCACTCCTTGAAGCTGATCCCGAAGCCACGGTTGCCGACAAGGTTATGCCGACGCTGCCGCTCTCCATCATGAACGTGATGGACGGCATGCGTGGTACCCAGGAAATGGTGGTACAGAACGAGTCCTCAGTGAACGAAGCTGCCACTGGTCCTCTGGATTACGTGGTGGCAGGTGCGCAGGTACTAACCATCACAGTCAAGTAATTGTGGGGCGGACACTCCTGTCCGCCGCATTTGATTGTTTTTGCAGGATTCGTTTACTGATTGGCTCCCAAAGAAGCGGAACTGCTCCCCAAATCAAAACCAACTTCAACAGCGGCGGACAAGAGTGTCCGCCCCACACCGTGATAATCTGAATTCCCCGCCAAAAGACTGGCTACGAGGTGTGAAATTGGCAATCTGTCTACATGAACGATCTTTTCTCATCTATGTTTTCATACTCACTGCGGCTCATTTTGCTTTTAGTGAAGGCACTCGCACCTGGGAACAATCCAAGTTTGACGACCTGAGCAAGGGGACGGCTGCGGGAGTGGCCATTCGCAGCGTGGGTGGTCTCGAGCTCGCCCCCGCTGTCAAGGCGCTTTCCACCACGCCGTCCACCTACATCTGGTCGATTGCGGCGGATCAGAGCGGAAATCTTTACGCCGCTACGGGCGCGCCCGCTCGTGTCTATCGCATCACACCACAGGGCCAGTCCACTACCATTTTTGAGCCCCAGGAATTGCAAGTGCAGGCTCTGGCCGTGGACAAGAACGGCGTCCTCTACGCCGCCACCAATCCGGATGGCAAGGTTTATCGCATTGAACGGGTAGCCAATATTTCGGTGAGCAAGGTCTCTAACAAGACGAAAGCTGAAGGGGACAAAGCCAAATCAGCCAGCGAATTTTCCGCGTCGGTTTTTTTTGATCCCGGCACGAAGTACATCTGGGACCTGGTTTTTGACAATGCCGGCAATCTGTACGTGGCCACCGGCGACCACGGCGAAATCTTCAGAGTCACTTCCAAGGGCGAACACTCGGTCTTTTTCAAGAGCGACGAAGCGCATATTCGCGCGTTGGCGGTGGATGCGAAAGGTAATCTGATCGCCGGCTCGGATGGCAGCGGACTGGTGTACCAGATCAAGCCCGATGGCGAGGGCTTTGTGCTCTACAGTGCGCCCAAGAAGGAAATTACGGCGCTGGCGATTGATAAAGGGGGAAACATCTACGCTGCGGCGGGCGGAGAGAAGCGGCCGGGCACGCCGCCCATCTTCCCATCTCCTGCTCCTGCTCCCGCGCCGCCACCTGCCTCAGGCCCGGGGCAATCCGGCATGACGATCTTGAATGTGGCGCCTGCCCTTACCGGCCTCTCCGGCGGCATCCCGTTTCCCGGGGCTGGCGCTACCGGGGGCTCGGAAATCTATCGCATTGCGCCTGACGGTTCCCCCAGTCGCATCTGGAATTCGGCTCAGGATCTGGTCTATGCCCTTGCTTTCGACCGGGCAGGACGCTTGCTCGTAGGAACGGGGAACCGTGGCCATATTTTCGCCATCACGGGAGAAGATCAGTTCGTCGATCTGCTGAAGGCTAGCGCCTCGCAGATCACAGCTTTCGCGGAAGCACCGGGCGGAGGACTTTATGCCTCCACCAGCAATCTGGGAAAGGTGTTCTTGCTGGGCGGGTCTCCGGAATCCGAAGGCAGCTACGAGAGCGATGTATTTGACGCCAAGGTCTTCTCTCGATGGGGTCGGGCTGAATTCCGTGGCACGGGCAATGTCGAGCTCCTGGCGCGCAGCGGCAACGTGGACAATCCTGACCGCAACTGGAGTCCGTGGAAGCCGGTTGACCTGCAGAAAGATCCCGTATTGAACGTGCCGCCGGCGCGTTTCGTTCAATGGAAAGCGGTACTGCACGCCGGCTCCGCTGCTCCGAGTGTAGACAGTATATTGCTGAACTACCTTCCCAAGAACGTTGCCCCGGATTTCGACGAGGTTTCGGTGCAGGTAGGAGTGCGCTATCAACCGCTACCCAAGCCGGTCAGCATTCCCGACGCGAGTGCAACAGCGGGAAGCGGCATCCGTTTTGACGCACCGCCCCCTGGTACGCGCGACCGTGACTCCATCGGAGTGAAATGGACAGTGCGCGACGACAACGACGATCAGATGGTCTACTCGGTTTATTATCGCGGCGACGGCGAAACCCGCTGGCTGCTGCTGAAAGATAATCTGACTGACAAGTTCTACTCTTTTGACGCATCCCTGCTGCCGGACGGTGGATACACTATCGAAGTCGTGGCTTCGGACGCGCCATCGCATTCTCCCGGCCAGGCGCTTACCTCGATAAGAGACAGCGCGCGATTCGAGGTGGATACCACGCCCCCGCGAATCGACGACCTCAAAGCATCTGCCGAAGGCGAGCAGATTCATGTGACCTTCCACGCTGCCGATGGGTTTTCCAACATCAAGCGCGCGGAATATTCTGTCGACGCCGGCGATTGGCAATATGTGGAGCCCGTTGGCCAGCTCGCGGATTCAAAGACCGCGAGCTATGACTTTCGGGTGGCGGTACTTCCAGGAAATCCAGCGCGCCCGCCGGAGGCGAAAAAGATGTCCGCCGAACACGTGGTCGTGGTGAGAGTTTACGACCGCTTTGACAACATGAGTTCGGCGAAGACGGTGATTCGTAAGTAAGTAACACGTGGGGACAGCCGCCCTCGGCTGTCTGGTCGAGCGCCGCTCGACAGGTCTTTGCCAGGTGCCAAAAAAATTGCGAAGCTTCGCTCCGCCGGACAGCCGAGGGCGGCTGCCCCCACGGGGCTCGTTATCTACCCGGTGATCTGATCGGCCTTCCGCAACTCCGGGAAGATCCAAGCCCACAAGCCAATTACTACCAGGGTCCCGACTCCACCCAGGACTACCGCCGGCACCGTTCCGAACCAGTGCGCTGTCAGGCCTGATTCAAATTGTCCCAGCTCGTTGGAAACTCCTATAAAGATCATGTCCACTGCGTTGACACGCCCGCGCATTTCATCCGGCGTTGACAGTTGCACCAGGATGGACCTGACGATGACGCTGATCATGTCCGTGGCGCCGAGCAACAGCAATGACACCAGGGACAGTACCAGGCTGCGCGAGAGTCCGAAAATAATCGTGCATACTCCAAACCCGGCCACGCACCATAACATAGTCAAACCGGCGCGGCGCCGCAGCGGGCGATGCGCCACCAGAATTGCCATGGCAGCCGCTCCCACGCCCGGAGCGCTGCGCAGCAGCCCCAGGCCCCACGGCCCGGTCTTGAGAATCTCGCTGGCGTAGACGGGAAGCAGAGCAACCGCTCCACCCAACAGAACGGCAAACATATCCAGCGAGATTGAACCCAGGACCAGCTTATGGTCCCAGATATAACGGAAACCGGCCAGAACGGTTGTCCAGGTAACGGGCTCGCGCGACCGCGCCTGAGTCTGCAATGTGATCCGCAGAGTGGAAAGTACGGCTGCTACCGCGGTGACCGTTGCCGTCACATACACCACCGATGGACCGCGCGAAAATGCGTACAGGAACCCTCCGATGGACGGGCCCAGGATGGTCGCAGCCTGGAAGATGCTGGCGTTCCACGCTACGGCATTGGGAAAATGTTCCCCCGGAACCAGTTGAGGCAGAAGTGCCCGGCTTACCGGGGCATTGAATGCGCGTACTACACCAACCAACACGACCACCGCATAAATTAGATGGACCGATCGGCTGGCCCGCCAGGCGATGATCCAGAGCAGGCCTGAGCTCAGAGCGAACCCGCAGTAGCACAACGTGACCAGCTTGCGCCGGTCGAAGCGGTCCGCCACATGTCCGGAAACCAGGAACAGAAGCACGCCCGGCAAGAATTGGGCGAGGCCGATCAGACCAAGATCCAGCGGTCGCCTGGTGATCTCGTAGACCTGCCATCCCACCGCCACCGATTGCATCTCCAGCGCGGCCACGATAAAAAATCGCGCTGCCTGGTAAATGGTGAAGTCCGGATAGGTGAAGGCAATACGGCCGGGGAGCTTGGGTTCGACGGATTCTGCCATCGTGTTCTAATGTGCCACAAAACGGGGTAGTCGTCAGTCGTCGGTCATCGTTCATCAGTCGTCAGGTTGACAGGATACTTCTGAAGGCTGGCGACGGAGGACTGACGGCTGAACGTTCTAAACTTAAGCGCAGAGGGTGTACGGATGCTTCTCCACCGGATCGGATGGCTTGCCTGTGTCATCTACGCCACCATCCCATCGTTTTGGCTGGCCATCCATCCGCGTGCGGTGTACTGGCGCTCGCGGCCGCGTTCTCCGTATCGCCTGCTGATACCCCTCTGGATCGGGATGTGGACAGCGCTCGGCGCGATCACCGCGCCGTGGCGAAACGTCTTGCTCTACAAGGCCGTATGGACCTGGGTGCCGGCGGCGGCGCTCTTCGCTGCGGGATTATGGATCTACAAGCGTTCTGTAGCAGGCTTTAGCCGAGCACAACTCGGAGGCTTTCCGGAAGTCATACCCGGGCATCGCGAGCAGCGGCTGGTTACGTCGGGTATCAGGGCGCACATTCGCCATCCGGTTTACCTGGGACATCTGTGCGAGATGTTGGCCTGGAGCGTTGGCACGGGACTGGCGGTTTGCTACGGGCTGGCTTCATTCGCAGTTGTCACCGGTGCAATCATGATCCGCTGGGAAGACAAGGAACTCGAACGGCGGTTCGGCGAGGAATACCGGCAGTACAGACGCAAAGCACCAGCCATAGTGCCGCGATTGTTTTAGGTCGTGAACGGGAGACGTTGCAAGCAACGTCTCTACGACCGTCTCTCGCCGCTATAATCGAATTTTGGCCGAGAGCTGACGGCTGAAAGCTGATAGCTTCCCTCATGCGCTTCGAATTCTTTATCGCCACTCGCTACCTTCGCGCCAAACGACGGCAGGCTGTGATTGGCGTCATCACAGGAATCTCGATCGCCGGAGTCGCGGCTGGAGTGGCCTCGCTGGTTGTCGCCCTTGCCATCAATAACGGATTCCGCCAGGACCTGCAGAATCGCCTGCTGGGCTCGACCTCGCACATCAATCTCTTGCGCATCGAGAGCGATGGGATTAAGGACTGGCGTCCGCTGATGGATCGCTTGTCAAAGCAGCCTCACGTAGTTGCGACAGCCCCCGCGATTTACGAGCAGGTATTGATTTCGCGCGGCCCGCGGGCTCGCGGAGCTGTGCTGAAAGGGATGATTCCCGCTTACGAGCGCAAGGTCAGCGATCTGCTGGATACGGTGAAAATAGGTTCGATGGATGCCTTGGATGAGGGCACAGGCGTCCAGCCGGGTGTTCGACCCGGCCCGGGCGGGTCAGAGACCCGCCCCCACGCAGCCTCATCAGATCCCGACGTCATGAATTCAGTTCAGGAGCGTGTTGCTTCGATGCCGCCCATTGTTCTCGGCAAAGACATTGCCGAGGATCTGGGAGCTACGCTTAACTCGATTGTCATGGTTACCAGTCCGCAGGGGGAACTTACACCGTTTGGTTTGGTGCCAAAGTACATCCGTTTCCGCGTGGTTGGGATTTTCAACTCCGGGTTTTTCGACTACGACAGTTCCTGGGCCTTTACTCGCCTCTCAGACACCCAACAACTGGAGGGTCTGGGAGATCAGATTACGGTGCTTGAGTTCAAGGTAGATGACATTTACCAGGCAGGCCAGATTTCGCAAGAACTGGAGCAGGCTGCAGGTAAAGGCTTTATGGCCACCAACTGGATGGAGCAGAACAAGGCTCTATTTCGCGCCCTTCGGCTGGAAAGATTGGTGACATTTATTACCATCGGCCTAATCGTTTTCGTGGCGGCGCTGAATATTCTCATCTCGCTGACCATGATGGTTATGGAGAAGACGCGCGACATCGCCGTCCTTATGTCCATGGGCACGCGCAAATCTCAGATACGCCGTCTGTTTATCACGCAAGGATTGCTCATCGGCCTGGTCGGCACCGCTGTCGGGCTAGTACTCGGCTACGCGCTTTCGTGGGCTGGCGGACACTACCACCTGCTGTCGCTTGCGCCCGAAGTCTACTCCATTGACTACGTGCCGTTTGCTCCCCGCGCGATCGATGGTGCCCTGGTTGCGTTGGTGGCTATCGGGATTTCCCTGATCGCGACGCTGTATCCATCCTGGTCAGCGGCGCGGATTCTCCCCGCAGAAGCGTTACGCTATGAATGACCCCAGGGCATCTTCCTGATCTGCTGAAGCTCGGGATTCCATTCGATTGCCGGTTGTGACCAAGGTCATATCGTATTTACTGTAGTTTGGGCATACAGTTTGCCGATGAAGGTCTCATAAGGGAGTAACGGTATCCGGCTCGGTGTTCATGTTTTAATGGGGATTGCAGACCCGAAGGAATTGTTATTCCAAGCGGCCTCCCCAGGGATCGGGTTTGTCGATAGCTAGAATCTAGAAGCTGTATCGCCAAGCCTGAGCCGAGGAGTCGGTGTTTTGCATCTAACAGAGCGGGAAATGATTCTTCGCGTGGAAGGCCTCAAGAAGGTTTTCCGTTCCGGTGAGTCGGATCTGGTGCTCTTTGAAAACTTGTCATTCCAGGTAGCCAGGGGAGAGTTGCTGGCGATCGTAGGTGAGTCGGGTTCGGGCAAGAGTACCTTGTTACATATCCTGGGCGCTCTTGATCGGGCTTCTGCGGGTGACGTATACTGCGCCCACTTGCGATTGAGTTCGCTATCAGAAGATGACGCGGCCGGGTTCCGTAATCATGAACTCGGTTTCGTTTGGCAGTTCCACTACCTGCTGCCGGAATTTACGGCACTGGAAAACGTGGCCATGCCGCTTCTGCTGCGGGGTATTTCCCAGCAGAAAGCGGAGGGAGAAGCTTCGCGATGGCTGCATGAGGTGGGTCTGGAGCAACGCTCGCATCACCGCGCGGGTGAACTTTCCGGTGGCGAACAACAGCGTGTCGCTCTGGCCCGGGCGCTCATCACTCAGCCAAAGCTTTTGCTGGCGGACGAGCCTACCGGAGACCTCGATGGTCGAACGGCGGACTCGGTTTTTGAATTGATTTCCCGGTTACATCGCGACTACCAGCTGACCTCCCTCATTGCCACCCACAATTTTGCCTTCGCGCGTCGCTGCCACCGGGTGCTGCGATTGCAACGAGGACGCATAGAAGAAGTTGCGCCCGAGACGCTTTCTGGCTAAACAGGTGACGGGAATTGACAAACTTCCGGCAAACGTGCCGAAATGGAGAAGTGGCTTTACGGGTCTGTAACCCACTGCAAATGTTTGCGGTGAGGTTAAACTTAGGTTTCTTTAGTAATGGAACCAGGTAATGAAACCAAGGTTCGCAAACGGCGCTTACGGGCCATAGACGTGGTGGTAACTTGATTGCATAATGATCTTGGGGCCAGTGGTTTCCCAGGGGCGCGGCCGCAAGCAGATTGATACGGGGTCCTGGGGGAGCCAAGGGGGTAGGGCTTTATGTTTGAACGTTATACGGAAAAAGCGAGGCGCGTTATCTTTTTTGCGCGCTACGAAGCCAGCCAGTTCGGGTCGCCTTATATCGAAACCGAACATCTGCTGCTAGGACTTCTGCGCGAAGACAAAGCCCTGACTAACCGGTTTCTGCGTTCGCATGCTTCGGTCGAGTCCATCCGCAAGCAGATCGAAGGACATACCACGATCCGGGAGAAGGTCTCGACTTCGGTTGACCTCCCGCTCAGCAACGAATGCAAAAGAGTTCTGGCATACGCCGCGGAAGAAGCGGAACGACTTTCGCACAAGCACATCGGCACCGAACATTTGCTCCTGGGTTTACTAAGAGAAGAAAAGTGCTTCGCCGCCGAAATTCTGCACGAGCGTGGTTTGCGTCTTTCTACGATCCGTGAGGAACTGGCACGCAGCAGCCAGGAGAAATCGCAGCCGCAACGCCAGCGCGAGTCTTCATTACTCAGTGAATTTTCCCGCGATCTGACTCAGGCCGCCATGGACAACCAGCTCGATCCCCTGGTGGGACGTGAAGGCGAGCTGGAGCGCGTAATTCAGATTCTCTGCCGCCGCACCAAGAACAATCCCGTGCTGATTGGGGAGCCGGGCGTAGGCAAGACCGCCATCGTAGAAGGCCTGGCACAGCGCATCGCGGACGGCGAAGTCCCATCATTTCTGGCTGACAAGCGCATTCTGGGACTTGATCTTTCCCTGATCGTCGCCGGTACCAAGTATCGCGGCCAGTTCGAAGAGCGGTTGAAGACCATCATGAAGGAACTGATGGAGTCGCAGAATTCCATCATCTTCATTGACGAGCTGCACACCCTGGTGGGCGCAGGCTCGGCGGAAGGTTCGCTCGACGCAGCCAACATTCTTAAACCTGCCCTGTCGCGCGGCGAAATCCAATGCATCGGCGCCACTACACCGGGCGAGTATCGCAAATCCATCGAGAAGGACCGCTCGCTGGAGCGGCGCTTCCAGGCTGTAAAGGTTCCGCCGCCGGATGAAGTCAACGCCACCAAAATCCTGTTCGGGATTAAGGACCGGTACGAGAAGTTCCACGCCGTCACTTATACCGACGAGTCCATCAGCTTCGCGGTATCGCATTCGAACCGCTACATTCCGGACCGCTTCCTGCCGGACAAGGCAATTGACCTGATTGACGAGGCTGGAGCGCGGGTAAAGCTGCGCCAGACTTCGTTACCCGAGGAAATCACCGAAGTCCAGAAGCGCATCAAGTTCATCGTCCACCGTATGGAGAATGCCATCGCGAACCACGAGTTCGAGAAGGCGCGCTTCTACTCGGACGAGGAACGCAAGGAGCGCGAGAACCTGCGCGCCCTTCGCGAAAAATACCACCTCGATGAATCCTCCACCGGCGTTGTCGGTCGGGAGGACATCGAGGACGTGGTATCGCGCTGGACCGGCGTCCCCATCACCTCCATCAAAGAAGAAGAATCGCAGAAGCTGCTGCGCATCGAAGAAGAGCTGCACAAGCGGATCATTTCGCAGGACAAAGCGATCATCGCTTTGGCCCGAGCCATCCGCCGCAGCCGCGCCGGCCTGAAGAGCCCAAACCGGCCCATTGGCTCGTTCCTTTTCCTTGGCCCCACCGGCGTCGGCAAGACCGAAGTTGCGCGCACCCTGGCTCAGTTCATGTTCGGCAGTGAAAAATCCCTGGTCCGCTTCGATATGTCCGAGTTCATGGAAAAGCACTCGGTCTCGAAGCTGATCGGTTCGCCTCCGGGATATGTGGGCTACGAAGAAGGTGGCCAGTTGACCGAGCGGGTGAAGCGCGCTCCATACTCAGTCGTCCTGCTGGACGAAGTGGAAAAAGCGCACCCTGATGTGTTCAACATCCTGTTGCAGGTTTTTGAAGACGGCCAGCTTACTGATGGCTTGGGCAACACGGTGGATTTCAAGAACACGATCATCATCATGACCTCGAACATCGGTGCCCGCCATCTGCAGAAGCGCGAGGGCCTGGGCTTCCAGTCGTCGAACGAGGACATGATTTCGGGTAAGGTGGAGGAACTGGTGAAGGGTGAGGTCAAACGCACCTTCAATCCGGAATTCCTCAACCGCCTGGACGAGATCATTCTGTTCACCGCGCTTGGCGAGCAGGATCTGATCCAGATTCTGGAGCTCATGGTTACGCAGCTCAACCAGAACCTGGCGCAGAAGTCGATTACGGTCACCGTGACCGACGAGGCCAAGAAGTGGATTCTGAACCAGACTCTGGGCGATCGCAGCTATGGCGCGCGCCCCCTGCGGCGAGCTTTGCAGAAGTACATCGAAGATCCGCTGTCAGAGGCGCTGATCCAGGGCACGATCACCACCCGCCCGGCGTTCATCGAAGTCTTCCTCGACGGTGAGAAGCTGTATTACCGTCCGGTGGATTCGGAGAAGGCCGAGGGTGTGCTTCTGTACGAGAATTAGCTGTCAGCCGTCAGCTATCAGCCGTCAGCGTTTGCTGGCGGCTTTGTTTTCTCCGCGCACTTTGCGGAATTTCTCTGCGTCCTTTGCGGTTAAAAGGCTTTTGACCGCAGAGTTCACTGAGGAAATCGCGCAAAGGACGCAGAGAAATACTTTAAACACATGAAGATACTGGTTTATTCCTCTCTCTGGTGCCCCGACTGCCGGGTCGCAAAACGCTTCTTGCAGCGGAACAACGTTCCCTTCACGGAAGTGGATATCGAGAACACGCCGGGAGCGGCTGAGGAAGTCGTCGCCCGCACCGGCAAGCGGGCTATTCCTCAATTCGTCATCGACGGCGAATGGGTTCAGCCCTATCGTCCCGGCGAAGGCTTTCTCTATGAGGAGATGGCCGAACTCCTGGGAATTAAAGAGCCTTAAGTCCACCCGTACATCACCTTCCGTACCCTAGGAGACCCTGCCCGCAGGCCGCAAGATAGTAGGTGAGGTCTGCGCGGCGGACACGGATTTCCCTCCCCCATTTATCTCCGCCGGCGGACGTTTTCCTCATGGCCGAAAACCACAATCCATCCGAAGAAGAACCGGTCTGCAAGACGTGGGCACGGCTGGTAGAAATTGTGCTGGGGCTGTTCTTGCTGGTTGGCACGGGATTTATGGCGCACTACTACGCGCCGCCACCGCCTCTTTCTCTCCCACTACCCAGCAACCCTGCAACCGACAATGATCGGAAGCGTGAGAGTCAGCAAGAGGAGCGTCAGCGGGAAGCGCTTCAGCAGAGCGAAGTCCAGCAGAACGAACTGCGCCAGCTTACCCGCGACGTCGACGAACTAAAGCAGGAACAGGCCATGCCGGCTCTGGTCCTGAACCGGTATCGCAATTCGATCTGTTACATCTTTGGTGTCTACCGGGTCGCAATGCCGGGGAAACGGCCAGCTTTGCGGGCTCGCATCTCTGGAACCGGATTCGTTGTGGCGGAAGGACTGCTGGCTACGAACCGTCACGTTGCCCAACCCTGGTATGGAGATTCCGAGGCGGATGCTCTGATCCGCAAGGGCGCAAAGCCGGAACTGGAAAAACTTGTGGCATTCTTCCCGGGATTTCCTCTACCAGTAGACATCACACCGCTGGTGTTTTCGGCGCATGGCGACCTGGCGGTACTGCGGGTGGAGAATTCGGAAGCCATAAGCCGGCTGAGGCCGCTGCCGCTGGCGGAGAACCGATCGGACCCCGGGGAGCTAGTTGCTGTAGTCGGCTATCCGATGGGAGTCTTGGGGATGGTAGCAAAATCGCCTCCGGCGGTGTATGACCGGCTGGCTTACCGCCGTGATGATATCGGCGCTGCTAACGAGCTGGCGGCGCTCTCGCTGATCCGGCCGTCCGCAACTTGCGGACATTTGGGAGACGTGGTTGGCGACAAGCTGATTTACGACGCGCCCACCGCCCACGGCGGCAGCGGCGGCCCCGTGTTCAACTCACAAGGCGAGGTTATCGGCATCAACGAGGCCTACATCGACGGCTTCTCCGGAGGCACCCTCGGCGTATCAGTGCAGGCGCTGCGGCCACTGATCACAGCCGCACAGAAGCGCCAGTAGGAACCCAAACACAGCTTGGCGTTACTTCGGCAGGCGCGTAGATGTTTGGGGTGGACACTCTGTCCGCCGCCTTTGACTTAGTGTAATGGGAACTCGAGGGCTATGCTTTAACGACTTTGCCGCTGCGCAGGCAGGACGTGCAGACGCGAATACGCTTGGTCGCTGCGCCAACCTTGGCGTGGACCGGGCGCAGGTTGACGTTCCAACGCCGTTTGGTCACGTTGTGCGCGTGACTGATATTGTTCCCGAATTGCGGCCCCTTGCCGCAGATATCACAAACATGTGCCATGGACTGCTCCAGATGGGTTCAGAACTTGATGTGCAAAAGGTTATTTTATCTGAATTTCCGGCCTTTTGCCAGTGTGGGGCGGACACTCCTGTCCGCCGCCTTTGACTTTGGGGGTCTATTTTTTGCTGCTACTCGCCATTCATCCTGAAATCATTCATCCTGAAAATCGTTCGGCCCGAAAAAGCAAGATCAACCCCCGAAGATCAAAGTCAAAGGCGGCGGACAAGGAGTGTCCGCCCCACATTGGCCTTATACTGAAAAGGTGACGGCGCCTGATCCGAAATCGGTGAAAGTGAACTTGACCACTGGCTCGGGCGTGGACATCGAGTGGAAGGACGGTCATAGGTCTCACTACCCGTTCCCGTTTCTGCGTGATGCCTGCCCCTGCGCTCTGTGTGACGATGAGCGTGGCAAGGCTGGCCGCAAGCCAGGCGAGCCGGCCAAGCTCGCGCTGGGCGCCCTGCCCATGTTCAAAGAGGCAGCCAAGCCTTTGTCAGCGGACGCGGTGGGGAAATACGCCATCAAGTTTCACTGGAATGACGGCCACGAACTGGGAATCTATTCCTGGCAGTTTCTGCGGGATGTATGCCCGTGCGGCGAGTGCGAGAATGCGCGGGCTGCGGCGAAAGTGGGGTAGCCGGCCATCTCCCTCGCGAATCGTCGATCCCCTGTAAAATTCAAACAGTGAACCTCGGAGCCGCTCCGCAATTGTCTTTCCTCGACAAACTCAACCCGCAGCAGCGCGAAGCCGTCGAAACCACGGACGGGCCGGTGCTAATCCTCGCCGGCGCGGGCAGCGGCAAGACCCGGGTTATCACCTACCGCATCGCTTATCTGATCGAAAATCGCGGCGTCATGGCGGACTCCATCCTGGCGATGACGTTTACCAACAAAGCTGCGCAAGAGATGGTGGAGCGCGTGGACAAGTTGGTAGGAGGTCTTTCTGTCGCCAAGCCGGTGATCTCGACCTTCCATTCTTTCTGCGTTCGAGTGCTGCGGCGGGATATCGAGCAACTGCGCATCCCTTCGTCAGTGCCAGGTGTCCCTCCCATCGGGCTGACCAAGAGCTTTGTGATCTATGACGAGGCCGACCAGCAGCAACTGGTCAAGTCGGTCATGCGGCGGCTTGGCATTGACGACAAGCAGACCACGCCGCGCTCGATTCTGTCGCATATTTCGTGGGCCAAGAACCATATGCTCGATCCGCAGGAGATTTATCTGCAGTCGGGCGACCCCAAGACGGAGCGCGTAGCTCACATCTACGAGGAATATCGCAAGGAGCTGCGCAAGGCCAACGCCCTCGATTTCGACGACTTGCTGCTTGAGACTGTGCGCCTGCTGAAAGCCGTGCCCGCGGTTCGCGACTACTACAACCGACGCTTCCGGTACGTGATGATTGACGAATATCAGGACACTAACCGGCCGCAGTACGAACTCATGCTGCTGCTGGCGGGGAGCCATCACAATATCTGCGCCGTGGGCGATGAAGACCAGTCCATATACTCGTGGCGTGGAGCGGACATCCGCAACATATTGGAATTTGAAAAAGATTTCCCCGAAGCGAAGATCATTCGCCTGGAGCAGAACTACCGTTCCACGCAGAATATTCTTCAGGCTGCGTCAGCGGTGGTTGCGAACAACCTCAAGCGCAAGGGCAAGAACCTCTGGACGTCGCGCCAGGGCGGCACGAAGATCGGCTACTACGAGGCTCCGGACGGTGAAAACGAAGCCCTCTTCGCCGCCGACTATATTGCGAAATACCTGCGCGAAGCCATCGATCAGGGTGAGAACGCCCGCGCCGCCGTGCTCTACCGCACCAATTCGCAGTCTCGGCTCTATGAAGAGGCTATGCGCCGCTACGGGCTGAAGTATCACGTGGTGGGCGGGTTTTCGTTCTACGAGCGAGCTGAGATCAAGGACATGATTTCGTACCTCAAAGTCATCCACAACCCCGATGACTCCATCTCGCTGCTGCGCGTAGTCAACACGCCTGTACGCGGGATTGGCAAGACCAGCATCGAGACTGTGGAACGGGTCGCGCTGGAGACCGGGCTGTCCTTGTGGGGTGCGATTGCGGAGGCAATCAAGCGCCAGCTACTACCGCAGCGGGCCCTGGCCGCGCTTAAGGGGTTTACCAGCATTATCGAGGACGGTCGCGCGATCCTCGGCGGAACCTACGTCGAACGGCTGGAAGAGACAGCAAGAGCCGAGGCAGAGGCTGAGGCTGTGTGGCCGCGGACGGCTCGCCCGCGCGAAACAGACGTTGCGGAGCTGGTAGTCCCGGCTGAGGACGACACTGACTTCAGTCCGGACAACTTTTCATTCGACTTCGGATCTCTGGTCGAGGATGAACCCGAAACTCAGGTGTCTCTGGAGATTGAAGGCGCTGAGCCAAAGATGAAGTGGAGGCGGGACGCCTCCCCGACAGCCGGCAGGATGCCGGCGCTACAAATGCCGAGGCTGTGACCGCTGCCAGCACGTCCGACATTTTGAAGTTCCTCATTGACCGAACCGGTTACATAAAGCTGCTCGAACAGGAGGACACACCCGAGGCCTACTCCCGCATAGAGAACCTGCGCGAACTGGTCAACGCGGCCATGGATTCCCGCGACCGGGGCGAAACGCTCGACCAGTTCCTCGACCACGCGGCGCTGGTGAGCGATGCCGATGCTTACGACGAGGCAGCACAGATCACGCTGATGACCCTGCATGCGGCCAAGGGGCTGGAATTCCCGCTGGTGTTTCTAGGTGGCCTGGAAGAGGGCCTTTTTCCGCACTCGCGAACCTTCCTGCAGCCCGATGATGTCGAAGAAGAGCGGCGGCTTTGCTACGTTGGCATGACGCGCGCCATGGACACCCTGATTCTGACCCGGGCGGTCTATCGGCGTCGCTACGGCACCGACCTGCCCGAGGCCAGCATCCCGTCACGGTTTCTTGAGGAAGTGCCGGCGGGGTTGATGGAAGAACTGGGCGGGTCCCGTAGAAGGGCTCGGACCACTGCAGGGGACTCGCTTGCGGTCGGGAGTGCGCGGGCGAGTCGCCCGCAGCCACACGAGCAGGAGCTTGGCTCTGCCCATTATGCCTACGAAGACGAAGACCAGAGTGCAACTTGGGTCGACCGCCAGAAGCAGCGGCCGGCAGCGTCTTATTCCGGCAAATCCTACAACTCGATCGACAACATCGCAGAGTTCTTCGCCTCACGGGGCAAGAAATTCAGTCTTCCGAAACCGCCGGTTGAGGAGCCTAAAGGCAAGAAGGGTTTCCGCCCCGGACAGAAGGTCCGCCACCCAAAATATGGCGAAGGCACCGTCTACCAGCGCGAAGGAGAGGGTGAAGATGCCAAGATTACGGTACAATTCCCTCGCTTCGGTTTGAAGAAGCTGGTGGAGAAGTATGCGCAGCTGGAAGGCGTTAGCTCTTAGCCCTTTAGCTTGGTTAAGAGCTAGGGGCCAAAGCTAACAGCTTATTTTCTGAGGAGAAACATACAGCACTCATGGCAAACACAAGCAAGTTGAGCAAAGAAGAACGCAAAAAAGCCAAGCGCGCCGTGCGCAAGAAGAAAAAGGCGGAAAATCCGCTGAAACCCCGTGAATACGCTCGTGGTTCGGCGAAACGCAAAGTGAAAAAGATGGTACGCGGCACGGCGAAGCGGTAAGAGCAGCACATCGCATTCGGCACCTGGCAAATAGCTGGGAGCGTTCGATCGGAAGGATGTTCACTGGCTAAATGCCAAGTGCCAATTGCTAGTTACGCGAAGTTAGGAGACAAGAGCCCCTTTGGCCCAACCACCAACCGCGCGGACATCAGACAACCAGCTTCTCTGCTGCAAGTCCATTGACAAACTGATCGCGGAAGCGGACGAGCCGGGGCATCGCCTCAAGAAGACGCTCGGGCCGTGGTCGCTCACGGCCCTGGGTATCGGCGCCATCATTGGCTCGGGGATATTTGTCCTCACCGGTACTGCGGCGGCGGGAGAGCATTTTGAGGCTCCGTCCATCCTGCACGCGCAGGTGTTGGACCTGATCGGAAATTTCCTGAGAACGGGAAGCACGGCAGGCGCGCTGATGCACGGGCGCCCGCCCGCAGGCCCTTCGATCGCCATCTCGTTTCTGTTGGTTGCGGTGGCCTGCAGCTTTGCTGGTTTGTGCTACGCCGAACTGGCGTCGATGATCCCGATCGCGGGTAGCGCCTACACCTATTCCTACGCTACTCTGGGCGAGATTTTCGCCTGGATCATAGGTTGGGATTTGATCCTCGAATATGTCGTAAGTAATGTTGCCGTGGCTGTCGGTTTCAGCGGGTACGCCAAGGCTCAACTTGCGGCGTTCGGCGTCAACCTGCCCGACCATTGGGCTAGTCCGGTGTGGGCGTCGGGGAAGTGGACGGGCGCCTATTTCAATCTGCCCGGCTTTCTGATCGTGTTTATCCTGACGTTGCTTCTGGTCCGCGGGGTGAAGGAATCGGCCGGGGCCAACAATGTCATGGTGCTGGTGAAAATCGGGGCGATTCTCACGTTTCTGGTTGTGGGTGGCATGCTCATCAATCCCGCTAACTGGACGCCGTTCGCTCCCTCCGGGTTTGCCGGAATCGTGACGGGCGGTGCCATCGTCTTCTTCACCTACATTGGTTTCGACTCCGTATCCACTGCAGCGGAGGAATGTAAAACCCCGCAACGGGATCTGCCTTTCGGGATCATCGCTTCACTCATCATCTGCACCATCCTCTACGTCGGCGTTGCCGTTGTGCTGCTGGGCATGATGAAATACACGACTTTCGTTTCCGGCGAGGCCGCCGAAGCGCCTGTTGCCTATGCATTGAAGCAGTTGGGCGCGCACCCGTTCTTCCGTTCGGTGATCGTGGTGGGTGCGCTCACCGGCATGATTTCATCACTGCTGGTTTTTCAATACGGGCAGGCGCGTATCTGGTACGCAATGTCGCGTGACGGGCTTTTGCCAAAATTGTTTTCCGCGGTTCATCCCAAGTTCAAGACTCCCCATTGGTCCACGTGGATCGCGTGTTTTGCGGTGGGAATTCCCGCAGGGCTCGTGGATATCGGGGACGCGGCCGATCTTTCCAATATCGGCACGCTGTTCGCCTTCGTCCTGGTATCAATGGGCGTCATCCTTCTGCGCCGCCGCCAGCCCGATCGGCGGCGCGCCTTTCGTGTGCCCTTTGTGCCATGGTTTCCGCTGATCTCGGTGGCGTTGTGTGGTGGACTGATGACTGGTTTGACGGTGATTACCTGGCTGCGCTTCTTCATCTGGCTGGGTCTTGGCATGCTCATTTATGTTTTCTACAGCCGACACCACAGCGAGTTTGCCCGCGCCAAGGTGGAATGAGATTTCAAATCTTATTTCGCCTGCAAATCTGCCACCTTCCATCTACAATCTGAAGTCATATGGATCGTCCCAGCTCATTCCTCGTTACCCTTCCCAAAGCCGAGTTGCATCTGCATCTGGAAGGTTCGATCGATCCCACAACCCTGGTTGAGCTGAGAAAGCGGCACAGAAAATCCAGCACGCTGGCTGAGATAGAACAGCTTTACCGCTATGAGGATTTCAATGGTTTCCTGATGGCCTTCAAGGCCGTGACCGAAGATCTCCAGACCCCCGACGACTACGAACTCATCACCTATCGGATGATGGAGAGGCTCAAAGCCGAAAACGTGCTTCACGCTGAAGTGTATGTGTCGGTGGGAGTTTGCCTGTGGCGCAAGCAGGACTTCGATGCCATCTTCGAAGGCCTGGACCGTGGACGCCGGAACGGTGAGCGCGATTTTGGCGTTTCCCTGTTGTGGATCTTCGACGCAGTGCGCCAGTTTGGGCCCGGGGCCGCCCGCGAAGTCTTCGGCACTGCGGTGCGTTTTCGAGAACGCGATGTGGTGGGTATCGGCATCGGCGGCGATGAGCAAAAAGGACCGCCGGAATTGTTCCGCGAGGCCTACGCATTTGCCGCCGACCACGGTTTGCGGCTTACCGCCCACGGCGGAGAAAATGCCGGGCCGGAATCGATCTGGGGTGCGCTCAATCTCCGGGCGGAACGGATTGGGCATGGACTGACCGCGGCGCAGGATCCGGAGCTGGTAGAGGAGTTGGCCACGCGCCAGGTTCCGCTGGAGATTTGTCTCACCAGCAACCTGCGCACCGGGGCTTGCCCGTCGTTGAGTGCCCATCCCATGCGCCAGTATTTCGATCAGGGGGTCATGATTACTCTCAACACTGACGACCCTGCAATGTTTCGTACCTCCCTGGCGCGGGAGTATCAACTCGCGCAGCAGTTGTTTGGTTTTACTGATGAACATCTGCGAGAGCTGGCCCGAAATTCGTTCGAAGCATCTTTCCTGCCCGCGGAAAAGAAACTGACATTCCTGAATTTGTTTGACGCGGCGGCCGCCCACACTTAGCCTTTCGTGACGGATCTTCTTTTGGAGCTTGGGGATGAAGGCATGTTTAGCCGCCTCTTTGTGTCTGGCAGCCCTGCTCAGCGCTGAGGCTAAGCCGAAAGATCAGCCCGAGATGCTCATCTTCACCAACGTCAACGTGGTGAATACACGCGACGGTGGAATCGAGGAGGGAGTGACTGTCGTCATCACCAAGGACCGTATCACCGGAGTGGGGAAGGTAGGCTTTGTTCCCGAGCGGAGAAACCTCCGGGTCATTAACGCCAATGGAAAATATATGATCGCCGGGTTGTGGGACATGCATGTTCACAGCGCCTTCGTATCCCCGGCGTGGGATGAAAAGGTAATTTATCCCCTGTACATTGCCAACGGGGTGACTGCCGTTCGTGACATGGGCGGAGATCCCGATGTACTCCAGAGCCGGCGAAGCCGAATCGAGAGTGGGGAGTTGCTGGCCCCGCATTTGTTTCCGGGAGGCCCGTTTCTGGCGGGGGGAAAGAGTGACCAGCAGACGATTGCGGTAAATACGCCCGAGGACGCGCGCCGCGCGGTGGACACGATCAAAGGCCGTGGCGAAGATTTCGTCAAGATACTCTCCAATGTTCCGCGTGATTCATATTTTGCAATCGCCGACGAGGCGGCAAAACAGAAAATTTCCTTCGTGGGCCACGTCCCTTATTCGGTTAGCGTTCGCGAAGCAGTGACCGCAGAGCAGAGAAGCATCGAACACTTGAGCGGAATCCTGCTCGCCTGTTCTTCCCGGGAGGAGGACCTGCGCGCGCAGGAACTCACCGCGTTGGCGAATCACGATTATGCGGGCTATGAGAAGCTCGGCAGGCAGGTGATGGCCACATACGATCAGAGCAAGGCGCATACCTTGTTCATGCAAATCGCGCATAGCGGTACCTGGCAGGTACCAACTCTGGTATGGACGCAGGCTGGCAGCCGGATTGACGATCCGAATCTCGAGAATGACCCGCGCCTCAAGTACGTTCCAGCTTCGGTGCGTGAGCAGTGGAAGCCTGCCGCGCTCCTGAAGAACACTTCACCCGAGGAACTGGCAGACTTGAAAGTCGAAGCTGTTCGTGCGCTGGAATTGGTGAAGGAGATGCATGACGCGGGTGTGCAGTTTATGGCTGGCACCGATGGACCGGATCCCTACGTGTTTCCCGGGTTCAGTTTGCACGATGAACTGGAGTGGCTGGTGAAGAGCGGATTCACGCCATTGCAAGCCTTGCAAGCGGCTACCTTTGATCCGGCCCTGTTCCTCGGCAAGCTAGACAAATATGGAGTTGCAGGGACAGGACACGCCGCGGACCTGGTCTTGCTGGATGCGAATCCCTTGCAGGACATTCACAACACGCGCAAGATTTTTGGTGTCGTGATGGGCGGAAAGTATTATTCCCGCGACGCTTTGGACAAGATGCTTGAACAGGTCGAGAAACTCGCCGGGCAGCAGTGAGCCAGAGTAGCTATGATTCAACATGTCGGCATCGTCGCCTGCAGCGCGGAGGGGGCCGCGTTGTGTTACCGCACCATCGCCCTGGAAGGCGCGAAGACACTCGGGCCGCACGATCATCCCGAGGTCTCGATGCATACCCATCCTCTGGCGCGGTACATGAGCTGCATTTACGCCAACGACTGGCCCGGAGTGGCCGAGCTGATGCTTTCGTCGGCTGAGAAGCTCGCGAAAGCGGGGGCCGACTTCCTCATTTGCCCCGACAACACGATTCACCAGGCATTCGATCTGGTCGAGCATCGCTCACCGCGCCCGTGGCTGCACATTGCACAAGAAGTCGCGAATGAGGCTCGCCGAAGTCGCTTCAAGCGGCTGGGTGTGCTAGGCACTCGATATTTAATGGAAGGGCCCGTGTATCCGGAAAAGTTGAAGGCCGCAAATCTCGATCATCGTGTTCCGGGACCGACGGAACGGGAGAGGATCAACCAGATTATTTTTGACGAGCTGGTGAACGCGCAGTTTACCTCGCGTTCTCTCGGCTACTTGCAGGGAGTGATCCGGACCTTGGCAGATCAGGGCTGCGACGCAGTGGTCCTCGGATGCACTGAGATTCCTCTACTGGTCACGCCGGATTCCTCCTCGCTCCCAACGCTCGATTCCACCCGCTTGCTGGCCAAGGCGGCAGTCAAGAGGGCCGTTGGCGCCAGCTAGGATCAGGGAACGGCAACGACCATGTAGGGACGGGTCTCCGACCCGTCTAGGCCGAGCGAAGCTCGGCGGCGCTTTTAAACTGCGAAAGCCCATGCACCTGAAATTCCGCCAACTCCCGGGCAGCTTCGCCATCTGTCGCCTCCCACCGGATGCTCCCATGCCGGAATTAACTTCACCCGCTCACCTCATATCGGCAACGCGAACCGCTGACGAGCTCTCCATCGTCTGCCCCGCCGGCCAGGCCCCCGCTAGCGCGAAATGTGAAGGGCCGTGGACTTGTTTCAAGCTCGAAGGTCCGTTCCCCTTCTCGCTAACGGGGGTTCTGGCATCTTTTATCGATCCTCTAGCGGAGCACGGCGTGCCCATCTTTACGATTTCGACCTTTGACACGGATTACGTATTGGTAAAGGAAGAACATGCCTTGACCGCGCGGCAGACATTGCAAGCCGCGGGGCACGAGTTGGTCACCTAGAAAACGCGAGCCTAACTACCGCCGCCATTCTCCGTTCGCACCGCAAATCGCACCGAACGCTGTGCAAACGATGCACTTGGGCGATGGCTATGTTCTAATTAGTTCAGTATTTATCACTATGTCTTCAACACAAGGCACTTCCATACGAACGACGGTGCGCCGCCGTCTGAAGGCTCTCCACCGCAACCTCCGGGGAGCGAGGATGATTGCGCGCGCGTTCGCTTCGACCGACCATCCTTTGCTGGCGCACATTATCCCGATCCGGCGCTGCAATCTGGCCTGCGAGTACTGCAACGAATTCGATGATTTTTCCAAGCCCGTTCCCACCGAAACCATGTTTCAGCGCGTGGACAAGCTGGCTGCGCTGGGGACCGCGGTTATCACGATCAGCGGCGGCGAGCCTCTGCTTCATCCCGAACTCGACCAGATCATCGCCCGCATTCGCAAACGCGGCATGATCGCAGGGTTGATCACGAATGGTTATCTTCTGGTCGCGGAGCGCATTGAACGCCTGAACCGGGCCGGGCTGGAATGGTTGCAGATTTCGATCGATAACGTCACCCCGGATGACGTCTCGAAGAAAAGCCTGAAAGTGCTGGACAAAAAGTTGGAGCTGCTCGCCGAGTATGCGGACTTCCATGTGAACATCAATTCGGTGGTGGGCGGCGGCGTCCGCAATCCGCAGGATGCTCTGACCATTGGACGGCGTGCTCTGGGGCTGGGTTTCACCTCGACGATTGGAATTATTCACGACGGGACCGGCCAGCTGCAGCCGCTGAACAAGGAAGAGCGACGGATCTATCACGAGATGAAGTCGATGGAGAAGAGCAGCTTCACTCGCATCAACGGTTTTCAGGACAACATTGCGCAGGGCCGTCCCAACCAGTGGCGCTGCCGCGCTGGCGCCCGCTATCTATACATTTGCGAAGATGGCTTGGTGCACTACTGTTCCCAACAGCGAGGCTATCCCGCGATTCCACTTGAGAAGTACACCACCGCTGACATCCGCCGCGAGTTTCTGTCGGAAAAAACCTGCGCTCCCAATTGCACCGTTTCGTGCGTCCACCAGGTGTCGGTCTTCGACTCCTGGCGTGCTCCTCAGTTTTCCGCGCCAGCGGTAACGGCGACCAGTGGGCTGGTTCAGATCGAGTAGCTGTCACTCGCTGGGAGTTTGCGGCCGAATGACGCTAATCCCCGTACTTCCCGATCAGATACTTCCTCACTTCGCCCTGCAACTGTCCATAGTCATCGTGGATGGTGGCGCGCAGAGCGGCTTCGGTGGAGTTGCCTTCGCCCAGTCTTTGTAGGATACGCTGCAGGTCGCTTATGCCGTAGGTGTCTCCGATGAATTGCACCGCCGCTAGCGATTCGTCATAGGCCAGCAGCGCTTCCATGGGCGAGAACCGCATGAAACTGCCTTCGAGAGTATTGAGCGGAATCTCTTGCTGTGCCTTAAAGAGTTCCGCCAGGCGGCGCCCACGCGATGACAACGACTTTGGCTCCAAAGCCTGCGCGATGCCCTCATTCAACCACTGCGGGCAGCGTCCACCCGAGAGTTGGTTGATGAATGAGTGCGCCAATTCGTGTTTGAGGACGCGCGACAGCTCGGGAGTAACGGAATTCATCCCGTTCACCGGGATGCGCAGCTTGCCGTCATTGACCGCGCCCGCCCAGGAGGGCGACTGGGTAACGTCGAAAAAAGCCTGATCGGTGTAGAGAATGACCGCAATGCTGCCCCGCGGCGCCACGCCGAGATCGCGCACCAGATCATCGTAGTGTGACTCCAGGGTCGAGACCAGATCGCGGCGCAAGGATTCCGGCGTCTGTGCGCCCTCGTATTTCAAGGTAAAGTGACTAGTTTCTTTTTGGGTGAAGTCTGATTCGGCCTTTGCGTCCTGCTCCGCCTTCTCCAAATATTTTTGTACCTGGGCGTCGGGACGAATTGCCAGAGATCGTTTCCAGCTGTTAATGGCATCGCGATTCCGGTCGGAGGCATACTGGGCGTAACCCAGGATGGCTAGCGTGTCGGGAGAATCGGGGGCCGCCCGCACCGCCCGCTCCGCATAGGGCAATGCCTCAACCGCATTCCCGGTCCGGAGCAGCAGTGCGACGTAATAGTTCAGGATGGTAGGATTTTGGCTCTCGAAACGCAGTGCGGTCTCAAAGAAGGTTCGAGCCTTGCTAAAGTTCTCATGCTCCATCTCGTGCTTTCCGGCGATGAAGTATCCTGCGGCGGTTGCACGCGCATTGCCTTGTTGCTCCAGGGCCGCGAGCGCCGCGGTGTCCACCTGGCCATCATGGATGAGTTTGTCGCTTAGTTCCGGCTCACCCTTCAGGTTGTCGGGAGGGGTGAACGACGGTACTTCATGAGAATCCTGGCTGCCCGCAGACGACGTGCGTTCCGGGCGAATGCCTCCTGCTTCGATGCGGAGGACAACTGATTTCGGAATCGCGTAAGAATCCTCTCCTACTTCGTACTCGAGATGGGCGCCGTTTTCCCGCACCTGGTCGGCATAGATAGTGCGTCCATTTTTTAGGCGAATGACCTCGGCGGGAGCGCAGGCTGCACCCAGGAGTAGGCCCGACGATAATAGGAAGATGACAGGTGCCCGCACTAGGGCGCATTCTAGCAATAGGAGCGAAGTCAGCCCACGTCACCATGGTAATCAGGAATATTCCCACTAAGTCTCTGGCACTGTTCTCGTTGGCTCTGGCATTGTTTGCAATGCCTCTGTCTTTGGCACAAAACCCTTCTGTGACCGTCTCCGGCACGGCAGCAGTCACTTCCAAGCCGCGCGAACACTCTGCCGAGGCCCTGTACCTGGAGTTACGGAACGTGGGGCTGGACAAGTCACGGGTGTACAACATTCGCGAGGTAACGCTGGATCGCGCCGCATTTCATATCACCTTCGACGATGGCACCATCGCCTTCACCGAAGACGTGGCCGGACGCATTACTGGCGCATTTTTTGAGGGCGAGGGTGAAGTCCTGCTGGCTCCGCGGGATCAGGCGGAGCGGGCCTCCATGACCCTTTTCACTGGAGCCGCAATTCTGGAAGAAAGATTTCTCACCGCGTATTTTCGCTTCAATGACGACACTTTTGCCGAGTTAAAACCTTCGCTCCGGCCTGCCGATCATGCCCAGGAATTTGTCACGCAGTGGGACGGAGCCGCTCGCAACCTGGCGGAAACCGATGCCTTGCGGTTGCTTCTCAGCTTCAGCAATTTTTTACCAGTATCCGGACGAGAAACTGCTGCCCTGAAAGCTGATGATCCCGCGGACCCCGACCGCATGTTGCATGCGCGAGTCCAGGGCTCAAAGTTGGGCATATTCGACCTGTATTTCGACTCGATGACTCCGGAGCAAGTGTGGGCAGGCCAATTGAAGACGGTCGATGGTGATACCCACTACGACGTCTGGACCTCGTTCTCGGTCGACCAGCCAGCGGGGCGCGCGGCTGCTGGAACGGGTGTCCTAAGCGAAGGAGCCAAACCTGAGACAGTCAAGGTTTCGCAGTACAGGATCCAGGCGAAAGTGGAGCCGCCCACCAAGCTTGAGGCCGACGCATCTTTGCAGCTTGAAGTGAGAGAGGGTGGCCAGAGAGCGGTACTGTTCGAATTATCCCGATTTCTGCAGATCAAGCAGGTTGAGGCGGATGGGCAACCGGTGGAGTTTATTCACAACCAGGCGCTCGAGGGTACTCAACTGGCGCGTCGGGGCAACGACCTGGTCGCTGTCATTTTTCCCCAGCCTCTGCGCACAGGCCAAAAGATCGAACTGCACTTCGTTTACAGAGGCGAGGTGCTCTCCGAAGCGGGATCAGGGCTGTTATATGTCGGAGCCCGCGGGACTTGGTATCCGAACCGTGGGATGGACATGGCGGGATTCGATTTGCGATTTCGCTACCCGGTCGGCTGGACGCTGGTTGCCACAGGCAAACGAGTGGAAGGGGCAGCTTCGGAAAGTTCGTCAGGGGAAGAAACTAGCCATTGGGTGTCTGATCGCCCTATGCCGGTGGCCGGATTCAATCTCGGCAAGTACTCACGTGTCGTGGCGCATGCCGGAGCGGTGCAAGTCGAAGCCTATGCCACGACCGGCGTGGAGCGTACTTTTCCAAAAGGCACGATGGAAACTGCGATACCACAGCCTCTCAGTCCTTTCCAAATCAGGCGTCCTACTGCAACATTGACGGTCACCGCGCCTCCGCCTTCCCCGGCGCGGAACGCGCAAGCGGTTGCGGACTCGTCCGCCCATGCGGTGGAGTTCTACGCTAACCACTTCGGGCCATACCCATATGCAGACCTGGCTCTGACACAGATGCCCGGCAGTGTCAGCCAGGGCTGGCCGTCGTTGATCTTCCTGTCAAGTTTTTCCTTCCTTACTCCTGAGGAAAAAAACCAGCTACACATGAGCCCGGTGACCCGAATCCTCAGCGATAGCGTGATTGCCCATGAAACCGCTCATCAGTGGTGGGGCGATCTGATTTCGTGGAGGGACTATCGTGATCAGTGGATCTTCGAGGGCCTGGCGAACTATAGCGCCCTGATGATGCTCGAGTCCGAGTCTGCCCCCAAGTTTCATGCGGTCATGGAAACATACCGCGACAATCTACTGGAGAAAAACAAGGAAGGTTCGCCGTTGGCAGATGCGGGCCCGGTCACGTTCGGCACACGGCTCACGTGTTCGCATTTTCCTTCCGGCTATGAGGCCATCAGCTACGGCCGGGGCACTTGGTTGTTCCACATGTTGCGGTACATGATGCGGGACGCAACACGCAAGAATAGTGGGCGTTCCGGAGGTATTTCAGAGGCCAAAGCGGATGCACCTTTTTTGCGCGCTCTCAATCAGGCCAGGCAACGCTTTCAGGAAAAGTCCATCACTACCCACGAACTGCTCCAGGTGTTTGAAGAGGAGTTGCCGCCCTCCCTCTGGTTCGAGGGCAAGCAATCACTGGACTGGTTCTACGAAGGATGGGTGAATGGTACCGCTCTCCCGCGTCTTGAATTGCGCAGTGTGAAGTACACCCAGAAGCCGGGCGGGTCGGTCGTGACGGGGACCATTGGGCAAGATGACGCGCCCAAGGATCTAGTGACTCTCGTCCCGATCTACGCCGTGGGAGGCGGGAAAACCGTGCTGCTGGGACAGATATTTGCCGATGGGCCCGAAACAAGTTTTCGTTTGCCGGCTCCGGCAGGTACACGGAAGGTCGTACTCGATCCCTACCAGACCTTACTAACGCGACTCCGTTAATCTAACGAAGTCTCTCCCGAAATTGACCGGGCTTCGTCCCGAAACGACCTCTCACTTCTTCATTATCTGACTGCCGTGCGTTCTCGAAGGTGCTGGTCCGCACCTAACCCTCCTCCAATCAAGAGGTTATTTCGATGCACCGCTGAGTCGAAGATGGAATCCGAAATGCTTTTCAGTTCGCAGAGGTGAGAGAGTTGCATCGAACTGACCCGGCATCTAATCAGCTGGCGCGAACCATTCTCTTGGTGGAAGACGAGGCCTTCGTTCGTGAAGTTGCATACGAGGTCTTGTCTTGCGCAGGTTACCGTGTGCTAAAAGCGGCAAATGCAAGCGAGGCTGTTCAGGTCTTCCGTGAACAGGCTGGAGCGGTGCAGTTGTTGCTCACCGACGTCGTATTGCCAGACCGGAACGGATGCGATCTGGCACTGGAACTCTCGACTCTGGACATCGGGGTCAAGTCCATCTTCGTTTCCGGGTATCCGGAGAATGTGATCACAAAGAGAGGGCTGAGGCAGCCGGGTTGGTTCTATTTGCCCAAGCCTTTTTCCGTGGCGTCTCTGATGCAAAAGATCAAGGAGGCCCTGCCCAACGAACCTCCTCCTCGCTGATGGAGTGAGAGGCATCCTCTCGCTGGTTTTAGCCTGGGGGCGCAAATTTTCCTAGAATTACCACGTCTATGCGGCGGTTCTGGGCAACCACGTTTGCTCCCGCCCCCCGAAAAACAACGATTTCCGAACGCAAGAAATAGTTGTGTCACGGGCTGATTATGTGTTACATAGTGTAACGCTACAATGTTTAACATTACTCACAAGCGTGGCAAGCCCCTCAGTGAACTGGAACATGTGGTCATGGATTTTGTCTGGTCCCATGGTCGTTGCAGTGCCGAACAGGTCCGCGAGCACTTTGCCCGGTCTCGCCCGATGAAGGATTCCACGGTTCGAACGGTTCTCCGCCGGTTGGAGCACAAGGGTTACCTGAGTCACGTCGTCGAGGGGCGAACCTACGTATATCGCAGTACGCAGCCGCGCCAGAGCGTGGCGGTCCGGGCCGTCAAGCAGGTCATCGATCGCTTGTGTGCGGGGTCGGTCGAGCAACTCCTAACAGGAATGATCGATGGCAACCTGATTGACAGCGACGAACTAGAGAAGTTGGTTCGCAGGGTGGCCCAGGAGAAGCGAGGAGATAAATCGTCATGACTCACTTCGAAACTAGCCTGGCTGCAAATCTCCTGAGTGTCCTGCTCAGCGCCAGTAGTCGCGCGGCGGTACTGAGTGGGCTCGCCTGGGCAACTCTGATTGTTTCACATCGCGCCATTCAGTCAAAGGCGAAGCGCCCCGATCATGCAAGACAAGAGAAGATACCCGAAAGAAGGAGAACAGGAGTGTCAGCGGGGTACCCGCGAAGGTCAGGGACACTGATTGATGGTGAGGGTTATCGTCTGCCCATCGCCGGTATTGGTAGCGTCGTTGACGCCGAAAAGGACGGAATAGGTTCCCGTCACCGGGGAACTGCCGCTGAACACGCCGGTCGAAGGATCTGGATAGATTCCGATCCAGAAGCCGGTAATGCCCCAGTTAAACGGCGCCAGGCCGCCAGTCTTGGTCGGGGTGAAAGTGTAAGGCTGATTCAGACAGGCGTCGGGAAGATTGGGCGAACTGGTGATCTTCACCGGGTCAACTACCTGAACGGATTCCTGAACCGTTGCCGTCTGTGGTGGAGTGGCTGAGTCAGTTGCCTGTAGCGCAAAAGAGTAGGTTCCGTTCGCAGTGGCAATGCCGGTCAACGACCCATTCGTCCCGAGAGTAATCCCGGGCGGAAGATTCCCCACCGTCTTCGACCAGGTAACCATTCCAATGCCGTTGGCCGCCGTCATTTGCTGTGAGTAGTTGTGGGTGCGCGCAGCCGGAATGAGCGGAGGCGACGTAATACTCATCGGTGAAACCACACCCGAGACCCCCAGAAAGTAGACCATGTCCGGTCGCGCGTCGCCTCGCCAGTCGAGGACGTGAACATAGAATGTGATCGCGGTGTTGGGTGCTCCGGGCACCTGGAAGTCGAGCGCCGAATTGAGAGAGGGCGACGGGCCGCCGATGTCGTCATTGAGGCAGGACGAATTGAAGTTGCTGGTGGTGTCTCCCGGCTGGCGGCAGGTGGTGTAGCGGGTGCCGTTGCCGTCAAGTATCTCAATCACCGTGTCCAGCACGCCTGAGCCTGCGCCCGCGGCCATGGTTTGAATATGCACGATGCTTCCTGGGCCGGCTAGGGAGACCAGCTTGTAATAGTCGTTGTCGGCTGGCAGCGGGGCGGTTCCGGGAGGGTCGATATAAGGACTAATCGAGGCCGTTGCGCCTTCATTGCCGACCGGGGTGGCGGTGGCGATGGTATCGTTGCGTCCTATCGCTTGCGCTACCGTCATGTTAAAGCTGCCGGTGACACTCTGCCGCGGATTGGCTGAATCGCTCACGCTCACCGTCACCGAATAATCTCCCAGCGTCGTGGGAGTGCCGCTGGTCTGGCCACTGTTCGGATCGATCGAGCTGATCCCGGGCGGCATCGATCCCGACACCACCGAAAAATGATAGGGAGGCAATCCGCCAGTCGCAATCACCCTGCCACTGAAGGGACGATTCTGGAGCAGTCGATTGGGGAGCGAATTCGCAATGGTCAGGGGTGGTGGCACTACCGTGATCGTCACCGGCTCGGTCACGACCTCGGGGGGAGAAAACGAGTCCTGGATGGTTAACGTGCTGACGAACACACCGACGGTGAGCGCGGTTCCAGTGATTTCCCCGGTGGCGCCGTTAAGCAGCAACCCGGGAGCAAGTGTTCCTGAGAGGCTGAAGCTATACGGAAACACGCCGTTGGAAAATGACAGCTGCATGCCTGGAAAGTACTGATACTGTGCGAGGGTCGCGCTTTGCGGACCTCCCGACAGATGGGATGAGAAGGCCGGTCTCCGGACGGGATGCTGTACGCTCCCAAGTTATCGACGTGCTCGAGGCACAGATAAAAAGGAGACCGGCAATGAAGAAGGTTAGCACCGTAGCCGCAAAGCAGAGCAGGGATTTTTCTCAACCGAAGCTGACGATCGGATTGGACCTGGGCGATCGATGGAGTTGGTATTGCGTGCTGGATGAAGCAGGCGCGATTGTGCTGGAGCAGAAACTGGGCACGACTCCGAAGGCGATGAAGGAAGTGTTCGGAGGCATGCCGCGCTGCCGCATCGCTCTGGAAACGGGGATGCATTCGCCCTGGGTCAGTCGATTGTTGAGCGAGTTGGGACACGAAGTGATCGTGGCGCATGCCCGCAATGTGCGGCTGATCGGGGAGAGCCGAAAGAAAGACGATCGGCTGGATGCACAGACGTTGGCTCGGCTGGCCCGGATCGATCCGCAGTTGCTGTGTCCGGTGAAGCATCGCAGTGCGAAAGCGCAGGCGGATCTGACGGTGATCCGGGCGCGAGCTGGACTGGTGCGAGCGCGGACGGCGCTGGTCAACACGGTACGCGGACTGGCCAAGAGCTACGGGGAGCGGCTGCGCGGGTGCAGCGTGCGCAACATGAATCCGGAAAAAGCGAAGGCCCTGAGCCCGGAACTGCAAACCGCGCTGGAGCCGTTGCTGGCGGGCATCGAGTCACTGAGTGAACAGATCCAGGAGTACAACGAGCGCATCGAGAAGCTGGCGCAGCAGAGCTATCCGCAAGTGGCGCTGCTGAAACAGGTCAAGGGTGTGGGCACGCTAATCGCGCTGACTTTCTTGTTGACGCTGGAAGATGCGCATCGTTTTCGCAAGAGTCGTGACGTGGGCTGCTATCTGGGACTGCAGCCAGGACGGAGAAACTCGGGGCAGAGCGAACCGCAGATGCACATTAGCAAGGAAGGCGATCCCTATTTGCGAACGCTGCTGGTGCAGGGAGCGCACCACATTCTGGGACCGTTTGGAGCGGACAGCGATCTGCGGCGCTGGGGGCTGAAACTGGCCGAACGTGGAGGGAAGAATGGAAAGAAACGAGCTATCGTTGCCGTGGCCCGAAAGTTAGCCGTGCTGTTGCATCGACTGTGGGTAAGCGGAGAAGTGTACGAACCGTTGCGCAATAGCAAGCAACTTATCGCGCAGGCAGCCGCGTAGAAGCATCACGGGGATGGAACGACCAAAGCCCAAAGCCGAGTTCCGGTGACTGCGTTAAACGCCTGGCCCAGCTTTCATCTTGGAGATGGAACCGAGGTCGATAATCAGGTGGCAGCACCGGCTGAAACGAGAACACCCAACTTGCACCGAGCGAACCCAAGCGCTCATCGAAGAGTGCGGATGGAAGGGTGGCGACAGTGGCGACTCGACTGGGAAGAAACAGCGTGACCAACAAATACCAAATCGAATCCCCTTGACTCCGACCGGCCTTCTCATGGAAGGCGTTTACACCAACGACCCGGTCAATGAGTGAAATGGCGATGCTTCGCTGTGTACGAAGGCAAAACGGCGTTGGTGACGAACGGTGTCTTGGAGGTCAGGAAACGCCATTCCCGTACACTCCCGGTCTATGCCAATGACCACGCTGCCGATCTGGTGAAGATAAGAGTCGGAAAACAGCAATCCACCCGACGACACGTCAGCTGGTAGCCTTGAACTTCGCGACGATCGCCGTGATGTCGTCGTGTTGTTCCTGAAAACTGAATCGCCGAACACCATCCACGATTGCGGTCAACAAAGCCTGGCACGGCAGGTCCCGATGTTGCTGAAGCGATTCAATCAGGCACCGCTCGCCAAATTCCTCTCCTCGCTCGTTACTGGCTTCGGTGATGCCATCGGTGTAAAGCGCAAGCACGTCCCCGGGAAAAAGCTCCTGCTCCCGCATCGAGCAATTCCACTCTCTGAACAGCCCGAGCAGCGTGCTGGTGGACTCGAGCCGATCCACCTTGCCGTCGCTTCTTACCAGGAGACCTGACAAATGTCCGCAATTGACGTAGCGCAGTCGCCGCGTCGCCTCGTCGTACTCGGCAAACAAAAGCGAGGCATAGGCACTGTCGCCGGTGTTGTCATAGAACAGGCGGTTCACCGACCGGAGCAACGCCTCGGGCTGATCGAAGGCCAGCGCCGACTGGCTCCGCAGGCTGGCCTGCAAATTCGCCATCAGCAGAGCGGCGGCGATCCCCTTGCCGGAAACATCGCCGATGATCAACCCCAGCCGCTGCGGCCCGAGATTCAGGAAATCGAAATAGTCCCCTCCCACCTGGCGCGCCTGCAGGCAGATACCCGCGTACTCCACCGTTTTCAACTCCGGCTGAATCTGCGGAAACAACCGCGCCTGCACCTGCCGCGCTATTTCCAGTTCCTGGGCGGTGCGGCGTTCGGATTCGAGTTTCTCGGCGTGCGCCTGCCGGCGCAACTCCAGGCTTCGCCTCACCTCATCGAAGCCTTCCAGTCCAAACGCATTCCCGTCCGGATCTTCGAAACGCGTATAGGTGCCGCCCCACCCCGGCGTCTCCGGAGCAGATATGAAACGAACACCGCGTTCGCTCCATTCTTTGTACTTGGCGTGGACATCTTCGGTCATGAACAGGACCCAGCGGTAGCCGCCAATCAGTTTGTATTCCGGCGCGTCGGGCTTGGGCTCAACCAGCGCGAGATTCGCGCTACCGTCGGGAGGCGCCACTTCGATCCAGCGTTCGCCGGTGGGAAGGCGTTGTTCTGTGATGAGTTCGAAGCCCAATTGTTCCAGGTAGAACCGCTTACTCACTTCCAGATCGCGGACGAAAACGACGATGTCCTGGATCGACAGGTAGGGCTCTTCGCGGCCCGGGCGAAGCACGGTCCGGTTCGCCCACGAGAGAAAGGCGTCGCTGGCCATCGGCGTGATTATAACGGACCTGATAAGTGTTGAAATCAGGCGTTTACACCGACAATCCAGGCCCAGCAGATTGGCCTAAGGGGTCGTTCGTGAAGTCGCGATTTTACGACACCTATCGCAAGTCAGAGTCGCAGCAGGTTTCGGAGATTTGGCACCGGCACACTTAGCTTGACGTCGGTGTTGGATGGAGATCGTGCTTCAGGACGGATGAGAATGGAAGATCACCCCGTATTACTGTGGCTGTGGGGCACGGCTTGGAGGATAAACCTTGATCCAATGAGTACGGAATCGGGGATTTAATTTCTTCCCTTGGACATCCAGAAAGACGACCTTCGACTCCTGATTCGGCATATGACAGTCAATGCAATTGCTGGCAATTTCGCGTCCCAACTTTGGGTACACTCCACACGTTTCGATCCTATGGCATGCCAAGCAGCGCTGTGAGAACGTGGCCAGGCTGCGCTCAGTCTCATGGACGTCATGGCAGGTTGCACAGGACATGTTTGAAGAGGCCTGGAAGCAACGGCTCTTTTTCAACAGAACCACCTGTTTGCCGTGAACGTCGATGTAGCCCGAGTCAACTGGTCCCAAATCTATGTAGTTCTCCAGTGGTTGTCCGGGAACAAACGAGAAGGCTGGGGCGAATTCCCGCACTCCCTGTCCGCCGTGACATTGTGAGCACACCTCGAACTGCCTCTCTTGGGACAATTTTGCCGGATTTACGATGGCTGGGTCCGAACCGGCGGGAATCTTGGAGCTATACCGCGTAACGTGCTCCCGCCCCGGACCGTGGCATCTTTCACAGGAGATACCCAAGACAAAATTAGTTTTGTCATACCGGTTGCCGGACGGAAGAGGTTCGAGCGCCTTAAAGTACGCGGCGTGACATTCGAGGCAGCGGGGAATAATTGGCCTGGTGAAATTTGCGGTGCCATCGCGGTATCCGGGGCCATTTATCCACTGGCCCAGAACCGTCGAATAACCCACCGGCAGTTGAAAAAGCTCATCCTCATTCCAAAAAACATAGCTCTGCCCCTTTCCTCCAGACCCGATCACGAGATCGAACCGTTCTGTGCGCGACCAGGTATTTGGCGGCGTCCCCCATACCGCTGTCTGAAAAAAGCCCCCTTGGTTTGCGTCCATATGGAAAAATAGATTTGGATTTGATGTCCTCAGAACATTGGCCCCATCGCTGAACGTTCCAACCACTGACTCCTTGTCCGCAGTTCGAGACGTCAAATGGTGGGCAGTCCTGTAATACGCCTCAACCTTGTCCTGGTGACAGGAGCGGCAGGCCTCGTCTCCGACGTAGCCTCCGTTCGCAACCGGATCTCTAACAACGTCGTAATGAATGGATCGGAGAGGAACAGACTGCGATGTCGATTCCGGGGCTTGGACGTAGCCCTGAGCAGAGTAGATCAGTATCAGTAGCAGCATGACATCGCTTGCTTGCATCGAACCAGTCCCGGGAGGTTCAAGAAACTAGGAAATCTGGAGTATTGGATGCTAAAAGAAGGGCTCACGCGTGGCGTCACTAAGGACAGGCGAGAACGTCTTGTTTGCTCAGAGTTTAGTGGGGCCGAACAAAGAGGTTGCCTGGAGACTTTGCATTTAAGATTCGTCGCATGTTGACCTCGGTCTGGCTACAGGCGGGCGACAACAAAATCGAGCCCGGCACTGCCGGGGATACTCTTGTCATTGACGGAGCCCATGCTCTTAATCAAGGGGCACCCTCGAGGGCGGAATTGTCAAAAGTTTGTCTCGCTGGCTAACCCCTACTAAGTTGGGGCTACTATAACCGCATGAAACCATTCCTGCTTCGGTTCACAGCTATCCTGCTCATCGCGGTCAACTTTGCCCCTCAACTCTGGGCCACCTGCGGCGGCGGCGGTGGCGGTGGAATGGGAGGAATGAGCTCGATGGGAACTGGCATGGGTATGTCGGCCCCGCAGGTTTACAACGTTCCGTGGCGGGTGCGCATGCCCGAGTTGCCGGCGGTGACTTCGGGCCTGGTGCTCTACTGGTTCCCGTCGTCGGTGGAAGAGGTGCAGAAATCGAGCATGCGCACCTCGCGGGTGTTGTCGCTTTATGCGGCGCAATGCGTCTCCATGGAAATTGCCGACGCGGCTACTCCGCTCGGACAAAAGCTGGTGGGCGCGGACAAGTTGCCCGTCGCCGTTCTGGCCACTCCCGACGGAGATACGGTGGCTAAAATTGAAAACCAGGATGGTTTCCTGCGCGCGGAAAAAGTAGAGAAAATCGTTGATGGAGAAATGAAGCGTCGCGACAATTCTCTGGAACAGCAATTAAAACAGGCCAAGGAACACGCCAAGTCGGGTGACAGTGCAGGCGCGATTCCTCTTTACCGCGCAGTGCTTGACCAGAAATGCCTTTTCCCCAAACGGGCGAAAGACGCAGCGAAGGAATTAAAGAAGTTGGGCGTGAACGATGTGGGAGACATCCTGAACTCTCCGGACTTCGCTTCCCCTATCTTCAATGCGGAAAAAAGCGTCAGTATCGAGCGCACCATGCTGCGCGGATTGACGGCGGAGAATGCCGCCAAATATGCCGCAGCCGAAAAGCTGTATGCCAAGGCGCACAGCATGGACCCGGCCGATCCGACACCGCTGCGGTTTTTAGGTGAACTCTATCGTCATCACACCGGCGACTGGGCCAAGGCGCGGCAGACGTTTAATCAAATTCTGGCGATGCCGGCCGATCCACTGGCTCGCGCCGTCGCTCTGCATGGCCTGGGTAAGATGACCATTCATGAAGGCCAGTTCAAAGATGGCCTGGCGCTGATGGAGCGCTCGGTTGAGGCCTTTCCCATCGCCCTCGCCTACCGGAACCTGGCGGTGTATTGGAACTCAGAGGGCAATGCGACAAAAACCGACTATTACGTTGGCAAAGCGCTCAAACTCGAGCCCAACGATGGTTATAACCTGGTGTTCGCGGCCGGCTTCATGGCGGCCAATGGACACGGCGAGGAAGCTCTAAAGATCGCCCGCGAACACGAGGATATGCTGCCGGCGTCCTACAATCTGGCGGCGATTTACGCCCAGCTCGGCCAGCGCGACAAAGCCCTCGCCATGCTCAAGCGCCATTTCTTCGCCTATGAGCGGTATCAGGCGGTGCGCTCGAAAGAGATGATGGAGGCCCGCGTCGATGCGGTCTTCGCTTCGCTCATGAAAGACTCGGACTTCATTGCGCTCACCAGCGGCGCCGACGGACGCCTTCCGTTGCCGCAGGATCGGGGCATGAGCCTGGGCAGCGGCGCAGAGCAGTAGAAAGCTCTCGGGAGTGCCGTATGGCCGTTCGACGAGGGCCATCCCAAAGCTGCAGGAATGGGAATCACAATCTGGCATTACGAGATTGCCGTTCTCTTAGCGTACGGCCCTCCCGGGCCCGAAAACAACTCTGCCCGGTCTTGCGCCAGTATGCTCGCCATCCTTCAAAACCTGCACCCCGTTGACGAACACGTCTTTCACACCAGTTGAATACTGATGGGGTTTCTCAAATGTCGCATGATCCTGAATGGTTGCAGGATTGAAGACGACGACATCGGCAAAGTAACCATCTTTCAGCAAGCCTCGATGATCGAGGCTCAGGTTGTGCGCAGGAAGGGAACTGAGGCGCCGGACGGCTTCCTCCAGCGGAACGACCTTTTGGTCGCGAACATAATGACCGAGAAAGCGCGCGAAATTGCCATAGGCCCGTGGATGTGGGTTCGATTTCAGGAAAATGCCTTCGGGTGCCTGCGAGTCTTCATCTGCGCCGAAGCTGACCCATGGCAGCGCGAGCTGCCGCCGTACATTATCTTCATTCATCAGGAAGTAGATGGTTCCGACCCGGCTGCCATCTTCGATGACCAGGTCGATGGCGGTCTCCTCGGGTGACTCTCCACGAAGCTTGGAGACCTCGGCAAGGGTCTTTCCGGTTAGTGGCTTGAGCGCATCATTCTTGAAGCCCACCAGCAAGACACGATCGGGTGACCCGGTGGAGAGCAGCAGGTTTTCCCACTTATCTGAAGGGTTGCGCATCTCGTCGACAACACGTTTGCGCACTGCAGGATCCTTCATCCGTCGGGCCCACGCCTCATAGCCGCCTTCCTGTACCCAGGGCGGCATGGACGCGTCGAGGCCAGTTGCGCCGGCGGTGTAGGTATACATGTCAGCGGTGATGTGCAAACCCTGTGCCCGCGCCGCCTCGACGTTCTTGATCACTTCATCCAACTTGCCCCAATTCTCTCGCCCTGCTTCTTTGAGGTGGTAGATTTCGGCGGGCAGGTGTGCGGTCCGTGCGATCGTGATTAGCTCGTCAATCGCCTCGATCAGCTGGTTTCCTTCACTTCGCATGTGTGAAATATAGATACCGCCATATGGACTGACGGCTTGCGCCAGGGCGATGAGCTCGTCTGTCTTTGCGTAAACGCCAGGTGCATAAATTAGAGCGGAGGCGACGCCTAGAGCGCCCTCCTGCATCGCCTGGCGTGCCAAACTCTGCATTTGGACAAGTTCGCTTGCCGTTGGCGCCCGGTCCGCAAATCCAAGAACATTTTCGCGAATGGTCGCCGCACCGATGAACGAAGCTACATTGCAAGAGACACCGTGATGCGCGAGTGTATCCAAACCCTGCGCCAGCATTGTCCACGTAATCGGATAGCGGATGTCCGACTGTCGTGCCTGAAAGTATTTCTGCATCTCAGGAGTCAGGGGTCCCATGGACTCGCCTTCTCCGAAAACTTCAAGTGTGACGCCCTGACGGATATCGCTCTGCGAACGGCCGTCCGCAAACAAAGTCTCCTCCCCGCTCATCATGTTGATGAAACCGGGTGCAACCGCCAAGCCTTTCGCGTTGACTTCCAGGGTTGCATGCGCACCGTCAAGTTTCCCCACACGCGCGATACGGTCGCCCCGAATCGCAACGTCAACCATGATGGGGGCGGCACCGGTGCCGTCGTACAGCGTCCCTCCCCGGATGATTACGTCGTATTGCTGAGCTCGGGCCGCAGCCGCACCGATCAGTACAGCGCACAACACCTTCCAGAATCTGCCCATGTTTTCCTCTTTCGGAATGCGCGAGTATAACAAGCAGTCGGCTGGCTTGGAGATGGCTGCCCAGACCAGGTACGCAGGAGCGCTATCTTGGGATCGGGTAAGGTAACCGAGCCGAGCCAACAATAAAAGACAATACAAAGTGCTGAGATCACTTCCTCTAAGCCGACTTGAACTAAGCCGTTTTGCGGCGGACGCATTCGCGTGTTGCTGAGCCGACGGTCGAGGTGATCTGAGCTAGTTTGTTGTCGCAGAGGAGGAACTCTCTGTGACCCATCTACGCCAGATCATGCTTGAGGAACTACGGCGCCGCAACTACGCCGAGTCCACCATCCACGCTTACATTCACACCGTCGAGCATTTCAGTCGGCACTTCCATCGTTCACCCGATCAGCTTGGCCCCGAGCATATTCGCCAGTATCAGGCCGCGTTGTTCACGCGGTGGAAGTTGGCCCCAAACACTGTGACGCAGCGGTTGGCAGCCCTTCGTTTCTTCTATGTCCAGGTGTTGAAGCGAGGCTGGAGTGTTGCCGAGACGCCGTACCCGAAGAAGGTCCCGCATTTACCGCAGGTGCTCAGCCAGGAAGAAGTCGCACGTCTGATCGACGCGGCGGAGTTTCCCTTTCATCGCATCCTGCTGATGACGCTGTATGCCACGGGCGCGCGTCGCGCAGAAGTGGCCCACCTCAAGATCAGCGACATCGACAGCCAACGCATGGTCATTCATATCCGGGGAGGCAAGGGGCGCAAGGACCGCGATGTGATGCTTAGCCCGAAGCTGCTCGAGGCATTGCGCGTCTACTGGCGCGGTCTGAAGCGCAAGCCCACCGATTGGCTGTTCCCCGGCAACCGATGGCATACAGCGAGTCATCCGGTCTCCACCAAGGTTCTCTGGCATGCCTGTCAGCAGGCCGCCGAACGCGCCGGTCTTGAGCACAAGCGCATCCATCCCCACACTCTGCGCCACTGCTTTGCTACGCATCTGCTCGAAGCCGGTGCCGACCTGCGTACCATCCAGATGCTGCTGGGACATCGTGACCTCGAGGAAACGACGATCTATCTGCACCTCTCCCGGCGGCATCTCAGCGCCACCGGCAGTCCGCTGGATGCGATCACGATCCGAGGAGAAGGAAAGCCGACACAGAGCGCATGAATCGGCCTCCTCTGGAGGTGGCCGACATCGTTCGCTGCGCCGGGCAGTCCTTCGTTGAGCGCAGTCGCAAGTGGATCAACGGCCAACACGAAAAGGTGTTGCTGGCCATCACGCGTTGTCGCACCGCCGCGTTGGGTGGACATCGCGATCAGTGCTCGGGCTGCGGACATACTGCCATCTCTTACAACTCGTGCAGAAACCGGCACTGCCCCAAGTGTCAGGGCAACGCCCGCCTGCGCTGGCTCCAGGCACGGGAACGAGAGTTGCTGCCCGCCCGCTACGTCCATGTCGTCTTCACTCTGCCGCGGGAACTCGCGCCGCTGGCACTGCAGAATAAACGACTAATCTATAACCTGCTGTTTCACGCCAGTGCTGCAACTCTGCTGGAGATCGCCCGCCATCCACGCCACCTGGGAGCCGAGATCGGTTTCTTCAGCGTGCTCCATACCTGGGACCAGCGACTGCAACATCATCCCCATGTCCACTGCGTGCTGGCAGCCGGCGGTCTCGCTCCGGACCACTCCCGCTGGATCTCATCGCGCCGCTCCTTCTTCCTTCCCGTCAAAGTGCTCGGCCGCGTCTTCCGCGGCAAGTTTGTCTCCGGACTCAAGACCGCCTTTCAGACAGGCACACTCCAGTTCCACGGACATCTCTTACCGCTTACGGAACCGCGTGCCTTCGCCTCGTGGCTGCGGGTACTGTTCCGTCACGACTGGGTGGTATACGCGAAGCGGCCTTTCGGAGGACCGGAACATGTGCTGCGATATCTCGGTGCCTACACCCATCGCGTCGCCATTTCCAACAGCAGGTTGGTTGCTCTCTCCGAGGGCAACGTAACCTTTCGCTGGCGCGACTCCGCTCACGGCAACAAGAAGAGGATCATGACTCTGACTGTCGATGAGTTCCTGCGCCGCTTCCTGCTGCACCTGCTGCCGTGCGGTTTTATGCGCATCCGCAACTTCGGCTTCCTCGCCAACCGGCGGCGAGCAGAACTCCTTCCGCTTTGTTTGCGATTGCTCCAGCCATCCGATCAGCCGGCAGTATGTGCCGCTTCGCTGACCACGCTCCCCGCTCACTCAACATGGAACTGTCCGCTCTGCGGCGGAACCATGCTGGTTGTCGAGCGCCTCTCCGCCGCGCAACTTCTCCTCCGATCTCCGCCTCATCTCAGCCGGTGCGCCGCTTGAATCAACATCTCCGGCCTCGAATCTTGCTCGTGCTTCGGCGCACATACTGGTTCTCTGTCTCCCACTCCTCAGAATGCTGTATGGTGGCGTGCTCCAGACTCTCTGACGTGCCGCCCCACGACCATTCTCTCTGCCACCAGCAACTGAAACGGAAGCGCACCGATAGCAAGCCCCATCTCGCAAACAACAACGACCGGCTCATCGGGATACAAATCCCATAGTCCCCCGGGGCGGCTTCCTTCAAGTCGCTGTATCTGAAGCGCCCCTACACAGCGTCTCAACTCCCAGCTCTTCGCTCGGGGGCGCTCCAGATACAGCACTAGGACTTATCGTTACTGATCGGCTTGGTGCGGCGGATCAATGCGTTCGGACGATCCACGCGACTCAGCACAAATCGAGAGAACGCTATGTGTTAATAGCCGAGCCTCTTATCAACGACGTTCATCAGTGGCTCACCCTTCTGGAATCGTTCGAATTGCGCGACGAAGAATTGCATGGCTCGATCCAGCCAATCGGGTGTATGGTCGGCACAATGCGGGGACATCAATACATTTTCCAGCTTGTAGAAGGGATGGCCCTTGGGTAAGGGTTCGTGATCGAAAACATCCAGGGCGGCGCCTTTGATACGCTCCTGCGAAAGCGCACTTACCAGCGCCTCCTGCCGGATCACGGGGCCGCGTCCGACATTGATCACCACGGCTGTAGGCTTCATGGCTGCGAACTCCGGCTCAGCGATCATTCCACGCGTCTCTGAAGTCAGGGGTGCGGCTGCGACTACGTAATCGCAGCGGCGGATCATCTCAATGCGGCGATCGGGACTGTACATCTGCTCAACCAGCGGGTCCGCCCCGTGCGAAGACTCAACATGCCGTTTAACGGCGAGAACCGCCATCCCCAGCAGCCGCACGCTCGTGGCGACCGCGCGGCCGATATCGCCGTATCCTACGATTCCAACTGTTTGGCCCGAGATGGGCGTCACGTCAAAAGCTTCCCACACGCCAGCCATCTGATTGCGGATCATGCGGCGGAAGTCCTTGGCAAAATACAAGATTGCACCGAGCACGAACTCGGCCAAGGCCGGGCTGAACACACCTGAGCCATTCGTGAGTGGGGCAGGGCTCTCGATAAGCTCGGGGAATAGCGTTTTGTCGAGACCCGCAGCGCGGCTATGCACCCAGCGCACGTTCGGACACATTCCGAAGACCGCTTTGAGCAGGGCCAAAGAGCCCGACCAATGGAGGATGACAGTAGCATCCTTTGCCCCCGCTCCAAACGTTTCGATAGAGTTTCCGGTTATTATGTTTGCGTCTGCCCGCAAGTTCTCGAGCGCGATGAGCTGAGGCTCAGTGGGATCGGCCAGCACCAGGATGGTGTTCTTCATAGAAATCCGACAGCGCCCCTTTAAAATAGAAATGTTTTCGCGCGGCTGACAATTACACCACAATCGGCGTCGACGTTACCTGCGTCTGCAGTTTAAAAAACAAAACCCGTGTCCTCTTTCAAGGATTCTATGCCGCAAAAAGATTCCAAGTCGCTACGGAGTTATCGCTGGTACGGCCCGGATGATCTGCGTTCATTCGGTCACCGTTCACGGGCCGCCTCGATGGGTTGTGTCCAGGCTGACTATGCCGGCAAGCCCGTCATCGCTATTATCAACACCTGGAGCGACATCAATCCGTGTCACAGCCATCTCCGGGAGCGCGCCAATGACGTGAAGCGCGGCGTTTGGCAGGCTGGCGGCTTCCCGGTGGAGATGCCCGCAATTACCCTCGGCGAAACTTTTCAAAAACCCACCACCATGATGTACCGGAACCTGCTGGCCATGGAGACAGAGGAACTGCTGCGCTCCTATCCCGCCGATGGCTGCGTGTTGCTGGGAGGCTGCGACAAAACAACGCCCGCCCTCTTGATGGGCGCCATCAGCATGAATATACCCGCGATCTACGTTCCGGCAGGGCCGATGCTGCGCGGCAACTGGCGTGGCCAGATCCTGGGCAGCGGGTCAGATGTCACCAAATACTGGAACGAGCGCCGGGCGGGCAACATCGATTTGCAGGCATGGACGCAGATTGAGGATGGTATCGCACGCTCGGCAGGAACTTGCATGACCATGGGCACCGCATCCACCATGACCAGTTTGACCGAGGTGCTGGGCTTCTCACTCCCCGGTGCGAGCTCGATCCCGGCCGTGGATTCCAATCATGTCAAGATGGCCAACCGATCTGGCCGGCGCATCGTGGAGATGGTTTGGGAAGATCTAAAACCGCGGGATATTTTAAGCGACGCTTCCTTCAACAACGCGGTTGCGTCCGTGTTTGCGCTGGGGGGCTCGACCAATGCCGTCATTCATCTGTTGGCACTGGCTGGGCGCGCGGGGATCAAGATCACGCTGGATCGATTTGATCAGTTGTCCCGGAAGACGCCGCTGTTGGCCAATTTACGTCCTAGCGGCAAATATTTGATGGAAGATTTCTACTACGCGGGCGGGTTGACGGCGTTGCTGAACGCGTTTGCGCCCCAGTTGGACTTGAGCTGCCGGACTATCACGGGAAAAACGCTTGGAGAGAACGTTGCGGGCGCGGAAATCTACAACACGGATGTGATTCGCACGTTGGATAACCCGGTTCTCGAATCTGGAGGGCTGGCCATTCTGCACGGAAATCTCGCGCCTACCGGCGCAGTCATCAAGTCCTCGGCGGCCGAGCCGAGGCTCCTGAAACACACTGGACGCGCCATCGTTTTCGACAGCTACGACGAGATGAACGCGCGGATCGATGATCCCGCTCTGGATGTGGACGCAAGCAGCGTTCTGGTCCTGCGTAACGCCGGCCCCAAGGGAGCGCCAGGCATGCCCGAATGGGGCAATCTTCCGATCCCGCAAAAGTTATTAAGAGCTGGAATCCGCGACATGGTGCGAATTTCCGACGCAAGAATGAGTGGCACCAGTTACGGCGCCTGTGTCCTTCATGTTTCACCCGAATCGTTTGTCGGCGGGCCACTGGCGCTGCTGAAGGACGGAGACATCGTTGAACTCGATGTGCCGGAACGCCAGTTGAATATGCGGGTGAATGATGACGAGCTTGGCCGGCGTCGCGCTGCCTGGAAACCGAAAGAGGGGATTTATCACCGCGGATACGGAAGGCTATACATGCAGCACATCAAGCAGGCTGACGAAGGATGCGATTTCGATTTTCTGGAAGGTACCGCTCCCATCCCGGAACCCGAAATTCACTGAGCCCCCTGCAGAACTAGGAAGATCGATTCCTAGACCCCAGGATCGTAAGAATTAGCACTCTTACCCCTAATTTGTTCCCAATTGACCAGCTTTCCGCTTTGCGAAGCCTCATCATGTCCAACAAATAGAATCCAACGACCCTGATGATCGAAAAACGAGGTTATGATGCTGAATCCAGAGTCTCTCCGCGAGTTTAGCCGCACTCCTCGGGGAGTCGGAAGCCCTGCACCGGACACCGGGCGATACCAACACCTAGCTTGTAGCAAAACCGAGATTTTCAACAAAGGAAACATTCTCAGACTTTGTGCCAACCGCAGTTGTCCCAACAAAGGCGCTAACTGGGCTCTGCAAGAGAAACGTACCTAGTCGGTTCCAACTCTAATCGGCAAAAGTGTCCCAAGTACGCGATTACCAACCCATTTGGCCCATCCGCTCAAGGATAATCGCGCTGTAGTTATTCATGCGCTCGGGTCGTCGCTTCAGGGGAGCCGGCAGAATTGCAGCGAGCCGTGCCGCCTGTTGCCGGCCGATATTCCGGGCTGCGGTTTCGTCGTAGTAACGACACGCCGACTCTGCACCATAAATACCAGGGCCCCATTCGACCACGTTGAGGTATATCTCCAGAATGCGCTGTTTGCCGAGGACGAATTCGGCCACCGGTACCAGTGTGGCCTCTGCGCCCTTGCGGAGGATAGAGCGGCCCGTTCCGAAGAATAGGTTTTTTACGAGTTGCTGCGTAATGGTGGAAGCTCCGCGAGTGCGATCGCCTTCCAAATCGTCTTCGGCAGCGATTTGGATCTCGTGCCAATCGAATCCATGGTGCTGGTAGAAGTGCGCGTCCTCTGCGGCGATTACAGCGTGCTGGAGATCGGGCGAGATTTGGCTGAGCGGAATGAATTTGTAGCGTTCGCGATACGGCGTGTGGTGAATCCAGGCCTGCAAGCGGCGCTGGATGTGCACCGCGGTTGTCGGTGGGTCGATCCACCGGGCGGCCACAAGGATCAGCGCGGCAAGCGACCAAAGAAGCACCACGCCGATGACAAGCCATCGAATAAAGGATCGGAGGAAGCCCGTCCGAAGCGGGGTCTTGGTGTGTGTGTTCGGCATTGCAGTCACATTTCAGAATAATAGCCCGGGCTGGGTTGCCGCTGATGGATGATCTCGCGCGCGCGAACACAGAGTGCTGCGTTCTACTCAGGCCACTCGGGACAAAGCCCCTTGGTCCTGAATCACATTGAACCCCCCTACAAAGATAAAGTGGGATCAGTCCCGAGAAGTCGGCTTTGCTTCAGTCAACTTCCGGTTTGCCCGTCATCCACCCACAGAAGGCCGCAGGCTCCAAATGAAACCTTCAGATTCCTCATGACTCTACGTGCGTCTATCCGCTCGCATCACACAACCCAGAGGAATCGAAACCAGCCAACTTCATCCCAGCGATAGTGGTGGGCCAAGTAATTCCAGGCCGTAGGCGTGGTAAACCTGCGCATCATTGAGGTACTCACCGTCCTTACGACGCTTCTCATTGTCCCGGAAGAACGCCTCCATCTTGTTGGCAGGCGCGAAAGCAATCAGCATTCTGCCTTGAGTGTCGCCGACAAAGGCCCAAGCGTGAGGTGTCTGGCGCGGTCCGAGAATGGAATCGCCGGGTTTCAGGTGGAAACGCTCGGAGCCGATTTCGGCGATGTACTCACCTTCGATGACGTAGAACCATTCATCCTCATTGTGGTGCAAATGGCGCGGCGGGCCACCCTTTTTGCTACTGGCGTGCTCCATAACAAAGAGGCAGCCGCTGGTATCTCGTGTTAACACCTTGAAAGCGGTTGCGCTGACCCCGATGGTGTGGTGTTCGCCGAGTCGGTCCTCGCCACGGGCTACACGAGCAGGCTTGGACGTTGTTGAAGTCTGGATGGACTGTCCCATTAACGCCAGCGGAAGGGCAGCGATTGCAGCGCTAAGAAACGAGCGGCGCTCCATGTCCTGCATCTCAGTAGTCCTCCTCATCTCAACCATTTAAAACGTGTGAAAGGGCAGACCGCCACTCGCGTTCAACGATTGGCGAAGCCCGAATTTTATGAAATATACTCCACCTGCGCACGATAGTCGGCAACCCTTACCTCATCGCGTTAGGTCAGAGTTGGCCGTCATTCACCCCCATCCCGGTGGTTCCCCCCCGACTCGCTTGGCCGGCGGACTCAATTCAGACTATTCTGATCCCGAAACAAGGGCGGGCTGAGTGACTTGCAAAATTTATCACCTCGCAATCATCGGACTAGTAATCGTTTCCGTTCGCGTAGCCTTCTGCCAGGCTGGCACAACTGAGATCACCAAATGGCAGTACGGCAAAACCGCGGCTGTCTCCCTGACCTACGATGATGGAAGCATCAACCAGTTCCGTGTAGCTGTGCCCATCATGGACAGTTTCAACTTTCCGGCTACCTTTTTCATCATCACGGGAGACATTCCTGGCTCGCGCTACCATGGAACGTTTATTGGTCGGCCTACGAAGGAGATCATTCAAGAGACGGCTGCCATACCTACCAACAGAGACAACTTCTTTGAACGCGCATCAGCTGTCGGCTTTCTCGACTACGAAGGGACGCTTGACTACCACGCTCAAGCTGGTGAGACCTATGACGAGGGAAACAGCGTTGAAAACACACAGAAGGCCTACAGGATCATCGATGAGGCGTATGCGAAGGTACGCAGTGGCGCCTTCAAACCCAAGCTTGCGCACAATCATACGAATTCCAGCCAGCTAACCTGGCCGGACATAGCCACCCTGGCGAACCGGCACTACGAGTTCGCCAGTCACACAGTTACCCATCCCCGCCTGGCAGTTCTTGATGATGCCAACTTGGTGTACGAACTTGAGAAGAGCCGACAGGAAATCCTCGATCACTTGGGGTTCAAGCACACGTTCTCAATCGAGTGCCCCTATGGCACCGAAAATGAGAGAGCCGTACGGTTCGCACTGGAACGTTACCAACTGGCGCGCAATCGAATGCCGGATGGGTTTGTCGAAGACATTGACAGATTCAGCGATAAAGACCCAGTTTCCTCGAACAAGGAATATGTTCGTTGGCAGCGTGGCGCGCTGACAGAAACGTCGGTGAGCATGATGAAATCATGGGTAGACGTCACTGCGTCTCAGGACAACATCTGGCTGGTGCTGGTGTTCCATGGAGTCGATGGTATTGGCTGGAAACCGAAAACGGGGGCGGATCTTAAGGAGTACTTCGGATACATCAAGTCCAAAGAGGACAAATTATGGGTGGCTACGTTTCAGGACGTGGCCAAGTACATGCGAGAGCGCATGCACAGCGACGTTCGCTCTTACCGGGAGGGCAACGAGATTTCCCTAGTCTTGCGTGATGATCTCACTGATGCGAGCTACGATCTCCCCTTGACCTTGAAGACGAAAGTGCCGTCGGGCTGGCATTCGGTTGAGGTGCACCAAGGGGATCAGATCAAGCGAGTAGAGGCGTTCCAGGAGAAAGGGACAAGCTATGTCCTTTATCAAGCCATGCCAAATACGGAAGTGGTCAGGCTCGATCCTGTCCCCTAATATGGCCTGTAGATAGCGGGACGTCGATCGCTGTCGTGACATCGCGACTACACCCATTGACCGGGTTGTAGCTTCAACGGTCAGGCCTTCTTCAGTAAACGGGTAATCCAGACCAAAATCACCGCGCCGACAAAGGCCACAACAATAGAGCCGATCATGCCGCCGCCCGGCCAGATTCCCAAGAGCCCAAAGACCCAGCCGCCCAAAACGCCGCCGAGAATGCCCAGAATGATGTCAACGACCACGCCGTAGCCACCACCCTTCATGACCTGCCCAGCAAGCCAGCCTGCGATGAGTCCAACCACAATCCATGCGAGAAATCCCATACCGACCTCCTTGGGCCCGCTTTAAGCGGGCAGGCCGGAAATGTACACCTAGCACCGTCAATACTCAAGTACCGCCAATTGGCTCCGAATTGCGACCAACCTGCCAGGCTCCGTCAAACTTGGGATCATCCTTGCAACGGATTGCCGCTTTTTCCCAATCGCCACTAACTCCGATTGCTGGCGCGCCAAACAAAAAATCGATTAGCGCTCTGACGGTTGCGGATAAAATCACTTTCAAATGCGACTTCTTGTAGCGGGAATCTTCTGTCCGTATCTCGAATATTCTTCCCCCTGTCAATTGTTTCCCCCGCCAGCCAACTCGTGAACAATGTCGTTGACAAACGATTTGGCGTCTCCAAACAGCATTAGCGTCTTGTCGAGATAATAGAGGGGATTGTCGATACCGGCGAAGCCCGGGCTCATGCTGCGTTTGATGACCATGACCGTGCGCGCCTTGTCCACGTCGAGAATCGGCATGCCGTAGATGGGGCTGGAGGAATCTGTGCGGGCCGCGGGATTGGTGACGTCGTTGGCGCCAATAACCAGCGCAACATCGGTCTGGGCGAATTCGCCATTGATGTCGTCCATTTCGACCAATCTGTCGTAGGGAATGTCGGCCTCGGCAAGCAGCACGTTCATGTGCCCCGGCATGCGGCCTGCGACGGGATGGATCGCGAACCGCACATCCACTCCGCGCTTGCTGAGAGCATCATAGAGTTCACGCACTTTGTGCTGGGCCTGGGCGACGGCCATGCCATATCCCGGAATGATGACAACCTTATTGGCGGCGGCCAGTATTGCGGCTGCTTCTTCCGCGGTCGCGCTGCGCGCCGTCTTGGCTTCCTGTCCGGCTACCGTCTTAGCTTGAACCTGGCCGAAGGCTCCGAAAAGTACGTTGCCGAATGAACGGTTCATGGCCTTGGACATGATGACGGACAGGATGAAACCGGAAGAGCCGTCGAGCGCGCCGGCGATGATCAGGAGCTTGCTGTCGAGAACGAACCCCATCGCCGCTGCGGAGAGTCCCGCGTAAGAATTGAGCAGCGAGATCACCGTTGGCATATCCGCGCCCCCGATCGGAATGATCATGAGGACTCCCAACAGAAGAGAGACCCCCACCATCACCGGGAACAATTGTCTCGTGCCGGGATGCAGCACGAGGTAGCCAGCCCCTGCCACGGCGACCACGAGCAGGAGCAGATTGACGAAGTTTTGACCTTTATAGGTGAGCGGGCGCTGGGGCAGGAACTCCTGGAGTTTTCCGGCCGCCATCAGGCTGCCAGTGAATGTCAAGCCGCCGAGGATGACCTCGACGGAAAGAACCGCCATGGTAAAGCGGGAAATGTCAGGACTGCGCAGATAGAATTCGGCGGTGCCCACCAGCGTTACGCAGAAAGCGCCGAAAGCGTGGCTGAGGGCCGTCCGCTGAGGAACCGCAGTCATCCGCACCAGGCCGAGGGGGATCCCGATGCCGGTCCCAAGCACCAGCGCGACTGCAATCCACTTATAGGTCCACCATGCCGTGCTACAAGGTCCCGACGATAGCCAGCAGCATGCCGATTTCGCCTGCTCGCACACCGTGCCGCGCCGTACTCGGCGAGCTCATCCATTTCAACGAGAGAATGAAAAAGATGCTGGCAACCAGGTAGGTGATTTCGATGATGGGCTGGGTCACGGGCAGAGTGTTCATGGCTTGGTTGGTGGCTGCTGTGGAACATCTTGAGCATGCGGTCGGTGATCAGGAAGCCGCCGACGATATCGCCGGTGGCAGCGATGACTGCCAGCAT